>NZ_JAGGPB010000098.1 GCF_018614055.1 Streptomyces sp. ISL-98 | reverse complement strand
CCACACTCCGGGGGGCACCTCAATGCCTACCACTGACCACAGCCGCTCGACGCCACGCCCGGCCGCACCGTGAAGGTACGGCCGGGCGCTTTCGTAATCAGGGGCGTTAGCTGGAGATGTACCCGGGGGTTCCAGGCGGCCGCCCAGGGCTGCCGGCCCCGTGGAGAGGGAGGCATTCTGATGTCCAGCACCGTCAAGGACATGCTCGCCACCTACCCCGCTGACCTCGGTGACATTGACCAGGCCAAGCTCACCTCCTGCATCGAGGCGTGCGTTACCTGCGCGCAGGCGTGTACGGCGTGTGCGGACGCCTGTCTGTCCGAGGGCATGGTGGGCGATCTCGCCAAGTGCATCCGCACTGACATGGACTGCGCCGACATCTGCACCGCCACCGCGGCAGTCCTCTCGCGGCACACCGGCTACGACGCCAACATCACCCGCGCGATCCTGACCGCCTGCGCCACCGCCTGCAAAGCCTGCGGTGACGAATGCGCCGGGCATGCCGACATGCACGAACACTGCCGTATCTGCGCTGAAGCCTGTCGAAGCTGCGAGCAAGCGTGCAACGACCTCATCACCTCACTCGGCTGACGCTCGCCCGTCATCTGTCCCGGCTGAAAACCGAAACCCTGCCCGGCAGTTCGGGAGCCACGGACCCAATCGTCCGAGAGAACACACGCCCCATAGGAGGTCCACGGCCGACGTGACGCTATGCTCCCCGGCATGGTTGTGGCCCGGGCGACCCGTAGCGCGCCGCGGTCCCGCTCTCGTGCAGCGGGCCCGTGGCGAACGTGGGTGCTGGCCGCGCTTCTCCTCACCCTGCTGTACACCCACGGTGTCAGCGCGGAGAGCGCCGCAGGCCACGCCCATCTCGGGGCGCCGACCAACACGGCAGCCCTGAACGTTCAGGACCCCGATCCCGCCGGACACAGCCACGAGGCACCCGACCCGCACTCCGGCCAGGGGCACACCGACCACCAGGATGCTCCGGAGCCCGATCACGCGGCTCACCAGTGTGTGTCCGGTCAGCCCCAACAGGGCGCTGCGCTACCCGTCCCGTGCGAGGCCCATGCCGTTCATCGGCCTCCGTACGCGTATGCATTCGGCGCCGCTCGACCTGTCACGGCCCTCTTGGCCTCTGCCCCCGTGCCGGACTCAGCGGTCCTACGGATCTAAGCCTTCACGCCAGCCAACCGGTCGACGACCTGTTGAGCCACACCCGTGAGCCACGCCGGTGCACCAGCAGCGGCTCGGCAATGCCTTGCCATGCGCCCTGCCGTCATGCGCCTCTGCTGCCATGCGGTGGCGTGCGGCGAGGAGCCATGGCCGGCTCAAGTTGCGCTGTCCCAACGAGTCCGATCTTCGGCCCCGTCCTGCCCGCCTGTCTCGTTGAGAGCCCCAGGCCCCACTGAACTTCCCTTGTAGGTCCGTTTTGTCCTCCTCGCCCAATCTCGCCACGACGACCCCGCCCTCAACCCCCTCACAGCCAACCCCAGGCCACCGCCGCTCCAAAAGGAAGCGGGAAGCCTCCCTGCCGTGGCGCTACCTCGGCTACGTCGGCTACTACGTGGGCGCCGGCCTCATCAGCGGAGCCGTCGTCCACCACCCCATGGCCCCCACCCGCTACTCGATGATCGCCGCGTCCGGCGTGCTGGTCTTCCTGCTCGCGACCGTCCTCAACGACATCGTGCTCGCGTCCGAGAGGCAGCCCCTGTCACGCATACTGCGCGTGCTCGGCACCTCGACGATGCTCTCGTTCGGCCTGGGCATGCTCAGCGGCGGTATGCAGCATTTCGCAGACCTCCCAGAACGCTGTGCCGTGCTGATACCGCTGGGCATCGTCCTGTCCTTCGTCGCCTTCTTCCTGAAGGAAGACAAGAGGCCGTGGCGGCGTATCTTCGGCCTCATGGGTCTTGCCGTCCTTGTAGTCGCGGCCCTCACCTTCCTGGGCCTGCGCCACATCGCTCCCACCATGGCCGAGGGGCCTGGAGGTGGACACAGCCACAGCGATGTCGTTCCCGAGAAGGGAAGCGACGAAGGCCAAGACGATGACCACGGCAGCGACACCACCAAACCGGCCTCCAAGCCCACCGCCTCTCCGAAAGACACCCACCCCAGCAAGGAGCCCGGGCACGACGACGGACACCAGCATTGAGCCGACCTGCTTCCGTGATAAGACAGTCAGGCGAACACCGGCAGTCTGAGGCTGCGCGGCCAGGCAAGGGACGGCCAGCCTGTCCGCGGTGAGCGGCTAGGTGGGCACGCGCGGGTCCCTGCTGGTTGTGTCCCTCCGCGTGAGGGATTCAGCGCGGCTGCGGGATCTGCTCGCGCGGGCGTCGGCGCCCGTAGCGGGTTACCCCGCGCGGCTTGAACACCGACAGAGCGGCCGCCGCGGGGAGCACCAGCAGAGCGGCGGCCGCGTCCGCGACCAGCTGGATGCGCATGCCCTGAAGCTCGCCGCCGGCGAGGGCGGCCCGGGCGGCCGCATCGGCGAGGTGGCCGACTGGCTGCATGTGGACCAGCAGCAGAAGGGTCGCGATCACGGTGATCAGAAGTTTCGCGATGACCAAGTAGTGCCGCAGCAGCCCCCACACCGTGCCGAGTGACTGCACGAGGCCGGTCAGCAGGGAGGCGACGCTGAACGGGACGATCACGTACCAGCCCACCACGTCCATGGCCAGGTAGGCGCCCCGCACGGTCTGGGGTGAGGTGCTGGTCAGCCCGGCGACGGCGAGGGCGAGGAAGGCTGCGACCGCGCCCAGCCAGCCGACCGAGGCGGTGACGTGAAGGGTAAGGGTCAGCTTCCGTAGCCGCGGCGGGAACAGGGTCACGACGTGTGCCCCGCCATGCCGCCGCCGGCCAAGTGCACTATCACGAACACCGCGACCAGGACGACGGCGATCGCCGCGGACACCTTCACCCAGCGCGGCGCCCCCTCGCCGTCATCATCGTGACGATTCGGTGAGCCTGCCATGACGCCCTCCACGGGTCCGGGTGTGGGCCCAGAGAGAACCACGCCGTCCACTTTATCGATACACTCTGTCTCTACTTAAAACTGAGTGTATCGCCCGTGGACGCCCGTATCCTGAGTGGGTGCCGAAGCTGTGGAACGAGACGATCGACGCGCACCGCGCCGCTGTGCGTGAGGCGATCCTGGACACCACCGCGAAGCTGGTGGCCCAGGGGGGCCTGCGGTCGGTGACCATGTCCCAGGTCGCCGAGCAGACCGGCATCGGCCGCGCGACGCTCTACAAGTACTTCTCCGACGTCGAAGCCGTCCTGCTGGCCTGGCACGAGCGCCAGGTTGCCGGCCATCTCCAGGAGCTCGCGGGCATCCGCGACCAGACCGGCACCGCCAGGGAGCGCCTGAAGGCGGTGCTGGAGGCGTACGCGGGCATCGCCCGGCAGCGGCACGGCGGCGAACTCGCGGCCCTCCTGCACCAGGGCGAGCACATCACGCATACCGAGCGGCACCTGCACGCCATGCTCCAGCACCTGGTTTCTGAGGCCGCCGAGGCCGGTGAGCTGCGCTCCGACGTACCGCCCGCCGAACTCGCGCAGTACTGCCTCCACGCCCTGACCGCCGCAGCCGCGCTGACCTCCCAGGCCGCGGTGACCCGCCTGGTCGCCGTCACCCTCGACGGCCTGCGCCCGGTTCCGCTTCCTCGAAGCCATCGCTGACGCTCACGCCTCGGCGGTAGCGGTAATCGCGCCGGGCGCCGCACGACCCAAGTCAGTCCGCGCGGCGCCCCACGCCTACCCAAGTCCATCAGACGTCGGCATGGTCCGTTCCAGTACGGGCTGTTTCACCACGCCCACATCTCGTTCCGATTCGACCCTGGACCATCATGAGTCAAATCGGCGATATCGGGCGGGACTTGTCCCCTACTTTGCCCCCTGGGCCACTACCGACCACCAAAAGCTTCCGAGAGACCGGCGAGCACAAGCGGACAGAACGACAAAAGCGCAGGTCAGAACAACTCTTCTGACCTGCGAGCCAGCGCGACGGGTGGGACTCGAACTCACGGGCCGACGGATTATGAGTCCTTTGAGGATCGTCCGTGATCTTCCCGACCCTGCCTTGATTTTCCCATTTTCCCAGGTCAGAGGGCTACACGTTGCCGGTCTCGCCCGTGGGCTTCCTGGTCTTTCCTGATCCTTCCGTCCCCTCCGTGTCCACTACGGGTCCACGCGCGCCCTTCCGCGAACCCCACAAAGACCTGGTCGAGAGCATCGATGCAGGCTGCGGTCTGGAGCGCCGAGGGATTTGAAGAGGCGAGCAGCGGAGTGCCTTACCGATGAAAAGGGCCCCGCCCTCTTCGCCCGAGGGTGGAGCCGTGGAGCGTCTTCCCAGGTCAGCCGCTAATGAGCACCGTATTCTGCGGCGGCTCCGTTGGGAGTCCACGCATCTGCTCGCCCATCGGATAGCGCGCGGCAGCGGAGGCTGGGGGGTGCATGGTCAGGGGGTGCGGGGAGACGATGGAGGAGCCTGAGGGACGGGCGACGAGGCGCGGGCCCGAGTCGACAGCAGGCAGCAAGCTGCGGCGGCGGTCGGAAGGAGTGCCGGGGATGAGCCCAACCAACTCCTTCCGGGACGAACCCGGCCAGGCTGGGACCGTCCCCGCCGCGTCAGGTGGCCTCCTCGACGTGCTGAGCGTGGCGGCCGTTCTCCTCGATGCCGAGGGCAGGATCGATCTCTGGAGCCCGCAGGCCGAGGACCTGTTCGGCTACAGCGCCGAGGAGGCCCTGGGCGAGTTCGCGGGCCGCTTGCTGGTCCATGAGGAGCACCAGGGGCTGGTGCTGGACATGTTCGCTCAGGTCATGGAAGGCGGGGGCAGCTGGGCCGGAGTCTTCCCCGTCCGGCACAAGGACGGCAGCACGCGGCTGGTGGAGTTCCGCAACATGCGGTTGCTGGACGACGAGGGGGACTACTACGCCCTGGGTCTTGCCGCGGATCAAGCAACGCTACGGCAGGTCGAACGGGATCTGGCATTGTCCGCCCGACTGGTGTCCCAGTCGCCAACCGGACTAGGTGTGCTGGACACCGACCTTCGGTACGTCTCGGTCAATCCGGCGGAGGAGCGGATGAACGGTGTACCTGCCGCCGAGCATGTGGGCCGGCACGTCCACGAGGTGCTGCCGTTCTTGGACAAGTCCTTCGAAGCGACGATGCGCGAGGTCTTGGCTACGGGCACCCCTGTGCTGGACCAATACATCGGAGGCCGCACCCCGGCCGACCCGGACAACGAGCATGCCTGGTCGATTTCTTTCCACCGGCTGGAAGCGCCCAACGGGAAGGTACTGGGGGTGGTGACCTCCAGCGTGGACGTCACCGAGCGGCACCGTGCCGTCCAGGAGCAACGACGCACCGTGCTCACCCTCCAGCGCAGCCTGCTACCCCACCCGCCACCGCAACGGCCGGGGCTGGCTGTCGCCTCCCGGTACCAGCCCGCCAACGCGGCCAGCGAGATCGGCGGCGACTGGTTCGACGTCATTGCGCTCGGCGGCGACAAGACTGCCCTCGTCGTCGGAGACGTCATGGGCAGCGGCGTCAGCGCCGCCGCCACCATGGGCCAGCTCCGCACCGCCACCCGCACCCTGGCCGGCCTCGACCTCGACCCCGCCCAGGTCCTCCAGCACCTCGACCACACCACCGAGCGCCTGGAGCAGGACACCATCGCCACCTGCGTCTACGCCGTCTACGACCCGCACAGGGCGCAGTGCCACATCTCCCTCGCCGGCCACCTGCCCCCAGTACTCCTCCGCCTTGACGGACAGCACGAACTGCTCGACCTGCCCACCGGGGCACCGCTTGGCGTCGGCAAGGTCGCCTTCCACACCACCACGCTCGCCCTGGACCCGGGCGATCAGCTCATCCTGTACACCGATGGGCTGGTCGAGAGGCGCGACCGGCCCATCGACGCATGCCTGGACACCCTGCTCGCCCTCCTAGACGACCCCCATCGCTCCCTGGACGAAACCTGCGAGCTGCTCCTGCACACCCTGCGCCACCCCGGCGACCACGACGACGTCGCGCTGCTCATCGCCAGGGCCAGCACCTGTCCAGCGGGTTCCCTGTCAGGTTCAGCTTGTTGAAGGAGACGCTGGCTTTGCTATGAGAAGGGAGTGTCTTTCCCTTGGCTCTGGCACGAAAGCGGTGATGACGGAGCGTCAGTGTTGGCAGGGTAGTGGTCGTGTGCCCCAAACGTCGTGAAGACGCTGTTCCCGCAAATGGATCCAGCGGTAGTCGATCACGTGCTGGTGGAGGGCCAGGTCATACGCGTGCGGGCCGGTACTCGGGCATTGGAGGCAGCGTGTCCGGGCCGCGGCTCGCCCTCAGAGCGTGTGCACGGCTACCACCTGCGGCGGCTGGCCGATCTGCCCGTCGGTGAACGCAGCGTCGTCGTCGAGCCGCGCGTATCGGACCGGGCGCGGTGAAGTCTCTGTTCACCAGGTCCGGGGCGAGGGTGGCCTTCGGATCCCGGCGGGTGAAACCCTTACGACGGGCACTGACGCCCGGATCGGCCTCGCGCATCAATCGCTCGACCCGCTTGCGGCCCACGTGGACACCCTCGCGCCTCAGGACGGCATGCACGCGTGGGGAACCGTAGATGCCGCCGGAATCGGCGATCCGCTGGATCTGCGCGGTCAGCTCCGCGTCACGGCGCCGCCGCTCGCACGGCTCCTGCTCCTGCTGGCGCCAGCGGTAGTAGGTGGACGAAGCGATGTGCAGTTCCCGCAGGACCGGCTCGCCCCCAGATACGGGTGCTCGTCGAGGAGCGCCGTCACCTGAGCCGGGTCGGGGCGAGCTGCGCGGCGAAAAAAGCCGACGCCGTCCGCAGCACTTCATTCGCCCGCTAGAGCTGCGCGTTCTCCCTACGCAGGGCCGCGAGCTCCTCACGTTCGGCGGTGGTCAGCCGGTCATCGCTCTCACCAGCATCGGCCTCGGCCTGGCGGATCCAGCCGCGCAGGGCCTCGGGATGCACACCCAACTCGACGGCCAGCCGCTTGATCACCGGCCTCGGCTCGGTCGTGCGCTACATCCACACCGCACGCTCCCGCAACTCCAGCGGATACTTCCTCGGAGCAGCCATGGCCAAAGGTCCTCTCATGAGACCCATCTGACCCGCTGTCACCTCCCGCCGCATCTCGGGGGAACCTCAATCCACCAGGTTCGAGCTGGCGTGCCCTAAGGAGGCGTAGACGCCGGCTCCTCGCGTACTCCTTTCCATCTCGCTCGCCGGACCCGCACCATCTGGCAGTCCTGACACGTCCCGGCTTCGTCGGGGCCGCTTCCGCACTCCCCGGCACCTCCCGGATCAGGCTGCCTCCAGCTTCAACCGCCCTGCTGCGACAGGACGGCGGTGGTGGTGGTCTTTCACCTCCACTCGAACAGCAAGCACCTCACAGCGCACGTCCCGGGGGACACAAGCGCGACGGCATGAACGTCCAGGTCCTGACCGACCGTTCCAATTAAGTGACCATGAGTGAGTCTTGTACTCATACCTGGTCGCTGCGGACATCCCGAACGG
>NZ_JAGGPB010000097.1 GCF_018614055.1 Streptomyces sp. ISL-98 | reverse complement strand
ACCACTAAGTCACTGGTATTGGCCTTAGCCTCGACCTTTCGTGATTGGCCGTCAGCTCTTGCTGGCGGCCACTCTGTGTTCGGCGCCGCCGACGATGCCGACCGGATGGCCTTTTCGACACAAAAGGGGGCCCCGGCGCCGGGCCTGGGGCTCGGTGCCGGGACCACTTTCCCGCTCTCGGCCGTCTATGCGACCATCACACGCCTAGAAGGCGCTGTTGTTGCAGCCCATGGTCGAACCGATGTGGGTGTTCTGTGCGCCCGGGTTGCCCTCGCCGCCAAGCAGGTTGCCCAGCGCGCCGTTGAGCAGCCCGACCTGGCCGAGGATGTCGAGGTTCAGGTCGTGCGACTTGCAGTTGGAGCTCTGCTTGATGTTGAAGTGGTCGCCACCCTTGCCGCCGTGGCCGTACCCACCCCCGTCGGCGTGGGCAGTGCCGGCGCCCAGGAGTCCGAGGCTGCCGAGGGCAGCGACCAGAACGGCGGCCTTGCGGAGCTTGTGCATGTCATCTCCGGTGGAGTGAGGTGAATGCGATCTGCAATAGATCGACTTCGTCGAGTTACGGGAGGCTAATAAGAAATATGCTCACAACACCCTGCGGCGCGCCGAATTCGGGGCATCCTCACCACCCTGGCCGATGGTCGGGAAATATCCGTGCCCCGTGAGCGAATCGCGACATCGGCAACTGGCCCCGTTTGTCGGCGTACACGTGAACGGCGAGTACGCCGACACGGGAGCAAGGGACGAGCGTTACGTGGCTTTGTTCACCACTCGCCGACAGAGCCATGGCTTAAGGCCCCTGGGCTTCAAGCGGTGAACGGCACACGGCGTGCCCGCTGTTGGGGAGCTGAGCAACGGCCCCCGACCGTCAGCCGGTGACGCGGATCGGCCTATCCGCCGTAATCTCGCGGGTGAGCCCAACAGCCCTTACCTCGCCGACGCTCCCCGGACTGTAGACCGATCCGGGGATCACAACCTCGGTTTGGAATGTCCCGTCAGACTTGACGGTCGTATCGCGCTGGCCCCTCTTGGTGTCCATGAAGATTCGGACGACCTCACCAGGCTCGACCCACAGCCACCCTGAAACGCGCCAAGAGGGTCATGACGGATACACAAAGGAGACGCGCTCGCCGTCCGCGACCGGTCCGGCTTCCGCTCACCCCTTCTCCTCACGCGACAGTGGCCTGCGCAACCCTTGAATGGGTGTGCAGGCCACTGTCTTTGTGAGCCTGAGAGGGGCCTATCGGGTCAGTCGGTGCTGTTTACATTGCCCGCCGCCGAATCGCCGTCGCCCAGGGCGACCCACCAGTGCCCGTCGTCGTGGACGAGAAGGATTTTCTGCCGCTGTCCCGTCTTCTCGTACACCAGGTCCACCCGGTTGAAGTAATCCACCACGCCTTCTACAACTGTGGCTTCCACATGGCCTTGTGCGCCCGCGGCGTACTCCTGGACGAACTTGCGGGCTTCTGCGTCGGGCTGGTCAAAGGCGGGGCCGGCTAGTTTCGCCAGCCCTTCGGCGTCATTAGCCTTGAGCCGCTGCACGTACACCCGCAGGAGCGGGGTCACGTCCTCCGCCGTCTCTGCGACATCCGGGTACTCAGACTTCTCTGCCTTAACCGTGACGTCGACCGACGGTGAGTCGGCCAGAGCGTAGGGCAGCCGGAACCAGGTCATCCAGATGCCGACCGCAACAGCGGCCACCACCAAGGCTGTCCCACAGACCAGCGCGAAACGCTTGGGAGTCAGGACCGCCTGTCTCCCCGTCGCCCGTTTCCTGGACGCACAGTCCTCCGTCACCAAAACCGGCACGGAGGTGTCGTCGTAACGAGTCATCTGCCTCTACCTTCACAGCTCCCTCTACTCGAGGAGGTCATGAGCATGATCTTCACGCAGATCGCCACGTACAAGACGTCCTGCGATTCGATGCACGTACGTGATCATGAACGTTCGCCGTGTCCCCGTGCAGCTTGGAGGCGTGGCATTTGGTGCGCGCGAACGGCATCTCTCCCGCCAGTGACCGAGATCACCAACCCTTGTTGCTGACTTGGCAGCATATGGCCTGGTTGGCAGCGCTCGGGCGGTCACTCGCCCACACTGACCGTTCATAGAATCCCCCCACCTTGATCACGTTTCCGTGATCACTGAAGCAGTTAAGGGGGAACATGAACCGACGGTTCACGGCGGCCGCCATGTCATTGGCGCTGTCCACCACGCTCGCTGTCCATACAGCAGGCACCGCTCAAGCAGTGGAGGCATCCTCCTCAGGGAGCCAGGCACTCGCATCGGCCGACGCCCTCAAGCGGGTCACCGAGGCACCCGATGTCGCCTCAGCTCAGCTCGCAGCCAAACTGAGCGGACACCGGGTGGAAGCCGTTTCGGAACGCGCGGCGGATTCGACCACATTCGCCAACCCCGACGGCACCCTCACCACTGACATCTCTTCCGGGCCCGTACGGGTGCAGGAGGACGGTAAGTGGAAGCGCCTCGACACCACGCTCATCGACACTGGACAGCGTCTGGAGCCGAAGACTGCTGTTGCCGACGTCGCCCTGTCCGATGGAGGCTCCGAGGACTTCGCCACGGTAGAGCGCGGGGGGCGCGCCTTCGGGCTGGACTGGGGCAAGGCTCTGCCGGCGCCGCGGCTGAACGGTGACACCGCCGTCTACTCGTCGGTCGTCCCAGACGGTGACCTTCACGTCACCGCGCTGCCGAACGGGTTCTCCGAGTCGCTGATCCTCAAGAAGCGACCCAGCGAGCCGGTTGAGCTGCGTCTGCCAGTCACCTTGGACGGTGTCGAGCTGGAGAAGACCGCCGAGGGCCACCTGCGCCTGGAGGACAGCAAGGGTGCACTCGTGGCCAGCGCGCCGGCACCCCGTATGTGGGGAACCGGAACGGACCCCAAGTCCGGTGACCCCCTGCGGTCCGCGGAAATCGCCACCACGGTGGAGGACACCCCCGACGGAACCGTGCTCGTGCTCAAGCCGAGCCAGTCGTTCCTGTCGGACCCGAGCGTGACCTATCCGCTCACCATCGACCCGACGACGACCCTGGCCGCATCCACGGACACCTGGGTCGCCACGAACTACCCGGACTCGCAGCGCGGCTCTACCGAGCTGAAAGCCGGCACCTACGACGGGGGCACCACCAAGGCCCGCTCGTATGTGAAGTTCGACGTGTCCAAGTACACGGGCAAGCACATTCTCAGTGCCGAACTGCGCCTGCACTCGTACTGGTCCTCCACCTGCTCCACCACCGGGTCAGGTGTCGAAGCCCGCCGGATCACCGGAAACTGGGACCCCAGCGGCGTGACGTGGGGCGCGCAGCCGGCGACCACCGCGACCGGCGCCGCCGTCGCCAAGGGTGCATACGGCTACAGCTCCGCGTGCCCAGCGAACTTCATGCGTTGGGACGTCAACAACGCCGCCCAGGCGTGGGCGGATGGACAGCCCAACTACGGCTTCCAGATCAAGGCCGTGGACGAAACTGATTCGCTGAGCTGGCGCCGTTTCCGGTCCGCCAACTATGTCGACGGCTCTCAGGGACCGACCGAGCCGGCCCTGTCCGTCACGTACAACACCAAGCCGGGCGTCGCCGCCCCGGTCAACCCGGCTGACGGTGCGGTTACAGCCGACACCACCCCGACGCTTCAGGCCAAGGCTGCCGATGCCGACGGGAACAACGTGCGCTTCACCTTCGAAGTGTGGAACGCCGCCGGAACCACCAAACTGGCCTCCGGTGTCTCTCCGTACGTCGCGCCGGGCGCGACGGGCGCATGGACGGCACCGGCACTGACTGCCGGGTCGTACAAGTGGCGAATATCCACCTACGACGGCACCGATTGGAACGGCAACTGGTCGCCATGGCGCACCCTGACCGTCGACACCTCCGTGCCGACTGCGCCGACGTTCACTTCCACCGGCTATCCCGCCGACGGCCTGTGGCACGGAGACGCTGGCCAGCCCGGAACCTTCAAGATCACCGACCCGGCTGGCAAGGCCGTTTCCGTTGAATACGCGTTCGATGGCGGAACTGCTGCGAGTGCCTCCCTCGCCGACGGGGCCACAAGCATTTCCTGGACCCCTGCTGCCCGTGGCACGCACACGCTCAGCGCGAGAGTGAAGAATGCGGCAGGCACCTGGTCCGAGTGGGGCCAGCACACCTTCCACGCCGGCGCTATCACCGGCAAGCTCGCCACGCCGTACATCAACGAGATAGCCGAGACTCACTTCGCCGACACCCTCCACCCCCTCAACGAGACCGTGGAGACCGATGAAGAGTTCCCCGAGGAGGACATCCCCGAGGAAGGCGACGACGCCCCGCCCGGCTACGTCGAACAGATCGACCCCGAGAAGCAGGAGACCGAAGAAACCGCGACGGCTGCCCCGGTCACGGAACTGCCGGACAACGCCGGCAGCACCCTCACCAGCACCAGCGCCGACGGCACCGCCCAGACCCTGCTGGACATGCCGGCAGCCGACGCCTCTGCCGCCGAACTGAGCAGCACCGGCCTGGTCATATACCCCAACACCCAAACCAACGCCGACACCATCGCGACCCGCTCCAGTACCAGCCAGGTGGAGATCTTCCACCTGCTGCGCAGCGCCGACGCCCCCAAGTCCTTCACCTACAAGGCCAACGTCCAGGCAGGGCAGGAACTCACTGCCGTTGCGGACAACACCTTGATGATCTCGGACAGCCAGGGCGGTCTCGCCACCTTCATCTCCGCTCCGCTCGCACTCGACGCCAAGGGCAACACGGTTCCGGTCTCCATGACGGCATCCGGCAACGACATCGTGATCGCACTCGCCCCGGCCGCCGGCCAGAGCGTGCACTATCCGGTCCTGCTTGACCCCAGCGGAGGCGGCTACACTGTCACGCCCGCTGAGCGGGAATACTGTTACTGGAACCCGTACGACTGCTCCATCGCCCGCGATCAAGCGGACGTGGCGCTGTACTGGTCCAAGAAGCTGTATGCCGATTCGACTCTTTTCCAGGGCACGGGCGACGCCTTCAGGCACTGCTACTGGAACGCCATGATGGAGATCCACTCCAACCATGAGACGGCGTACGAGGTAGCCACTCGTCACGAGTCCCAGTCGCGGGGTGACGATAAGACGATGGACCTCAGAAACAACAAGAAGGGCCGCGAAATCGGCCGCTACTACGAGGGCAAAAGGGACGCTTGGAAGAAGGCCAAGAGTTCGTGCAAGAGTGCAGTTTCGACGGGGAAGCTGTGGAAAATCAAGAGTGGGAACCTCGTGAGGAGCAACGCATGACGCACATGCTCAGCCGACGCATTGCACCGATCCTGATCCTCGTTCAGGTCGCGTACATCGCCCTGCTCGAAATCGCGTTCAGTCTCGGCCCCGACACCGCAGAGCTGGACCACACCAACCCTTCGGGCTCCAGCGGGATCTTGTACACCGCGGTCATCGTCGCGGCCGTAGTCACCATGGCCGGTGGAGCCGCACTCCTGGGACTGGACAAGGCACGGGCAGGCACCCCCCGTGCCGTACGCACCGCCTGGCTGGTAGTCCTCGCCCTGGGAGAACTCGCCATCGCCACTGCCTTCCTGACCTCGATCACCAGGGAGACCTTCGGTCCGGACACGCTGGTTGGAACAGCCGCCATCGCCATGTGCGTATTCATCGCTCTCGCATGCGCCACTGAGATCCGCGCCTTCTTCCGTCATGCTCCGGCGGACGCACACAGCTGACACCGCTCATGAACAAGCTCTGGCTCCCCGCCGAATGCCGGGAGCCAGAGCTTGTTCATATCCATTGTTGACCTCGATTCGTCAGCGGGGCTCGGCCGCTGACCTGCTCGGCAGCTTGCCCGTAATGTCCCCATCCGTTCGGGGTGGGCCGTCGCGTGACGCCGCGGGCGCGCCGGGTTCCACTGGCCCGGAGTACTGCCGGTCTTCTCCTTCCTGGCCCTTGACGGGGCGGCGCCCGCCGTCAGGTGAGGGCTGGGAGAGAGGTAAGCCGCTACCAGCAGGTGGTGAACGCTTCTGCCCAAGGCCAGGTGGCGTCGATCCGCAGCCGACGACGGCGTGCGTGGTCGGCGAGGCGGGCGGGAAGGTGGTAAAGGCGGAAGCGCATGGTGTCCGGCTCGGCGTCGGCCAGGCCATCGGTGTCGTGCAGGGCCAGCAGTCGCAGCCAGGCGTCGAGATCGGCGGCGAGGTTCGCGGCAAGCATCCAGCCCCGGTTGACCTCCCACGAGGCGGACGGAAGATTGTCCAGGCCCATGGCCTTGTTGGTGCGCACCCGGTCTTCCACCCCGGCGTGCGAGCAGTGCAGTACGTCGAGGAACTGGCTGTGGCCCGAGCCGAAGATTCCCCACATATTGTGGATGTTGGTCGCGGTGATGCAGTAACGCCAGCCGGTCCTGGTCTCGAACCCGGTCAGCTTCTTCAGGTGCCGCCGGGTCGGGCGTACCCGGCGCACGATCAGCCGCATTCCCGTCGGCCAGCCGGCACGGGTGTTCAGCCCCGTCAGTTCCGCGACGAAGTAGCCCTCCTGCAGGCTGCCGTCCTGGTGCAGGGAGGTCTCCCAGGCGGCCTCGGGCAGTTGCGCGATGGCCCTCTCGTCGTCTTCGGTGATTTTCCAGCCGACGGTGTAGCGGACCGTGCGCCGCGTGGTGCTCAGGGCTTGCAGGTGTTCGAGCAGCCCGTGGGTAGCTCCGGCACCGTCCACCCTGACCAGGATCTTCGCGGCCGAGGAGTCAGGAATCTGCGCGAGCGCGTCGGTGAACACGGCGATGTGGTCGGCCACTGTGTTGGCTCCGGCATTGCCGGGCCGCAGGAGCATGGCCAGCGACTCGGTGGTGTTCGCGCACCACGCGGCCAGCGGATGAAACCCGAACGTCTTCTTGAACGTGACCGCTGCCCCGGCCTTCTTGGACGCCGCGGTGATGACGGTGGCGTCCAGATCGATGACGATCCAGCCGGTCAGCCGCTTGCCCGCCACCATCACCCACGGGAAGCCGCCCGGCCGCAGATGCAGCAGGCTCCACACATGTCGGCGCACCCGCGCCCGGACCTTGGCGATCTTCGCAAGGGCTGCTTCGTCGAGCACAGCCAGCGTGCGGCGGGCAGTGGAGTCCGAGGCCCCAAGCCCGAACAGCGGCCCGTGATGCCGTTGGAGCTGCCGGCCTCCAACAGGTTCGTCGCCCCGAGCACGATCGCGATCGCCAGATGCACCAGTACCCCGGCACGTTCCCGCCAGCCGGCCGCTGTGCTGCACGGCAGCACCCCGGCCAGCGCGTCAGTCAGCCCCGTACCGTCAGCGCACCGGCGCAGCAGCACCGCCCCGGCATGCCCGACCAGCCTCTTCCCGTCAGCCACCACCGACAGCCGACGGTCCCAACCTGTACGCTCAACCACCAGAAAGGTGCCCTGACTTCTGCAGCAGATACGGCTTAGACACCCGCATCCTTGCAGGTCAACGGCACCTTTCTGCTACCAGGGCATGAGATCACCCAATTCCGCTGAATGCCAAAGGGTAGACAGTCCCGTGCAGCCGCGGAGATGAACGAAGAGAAGGTGACACAGTGCCGGTGCCGTTGATGGGCATGCTGCTGCTCCTCAGTGTGGCTACGGCGGGAGCGGGCATCGTGACCGTCTTTCTCCTGCTGAACAACCCACCCCAGCCTCTGTCCAAATTCTGTGCGGTTCTCGTTCTGATCTTCTCTTCTTCGGCAGCAGCCGTGTACTGCTACGGCTGGTACTCCGTCACCATGGGGGGTCCGTTCCCGGAGTTGTGCGAAGACCGGAACGCCTCCGGTGCCGAATTGGCAAGCATGAAACAGGAGTACTGGCCTCTTCGCAACGCCTGCATCTACTCCGATGGCCCAACGGTGGAGTACGTCTCCATGACGATCAACGTGCTTGTCTGCGTGCTGGCAAGCCTTGCCGTCGTCCTTACCGGTGCCGCCGCATTCCTGCGCTGGCGGGCCCGGCAATCTTCTGAAAAAAGCGTCGTTCACCTCGCGTGATCGGGTAAGGAGTGCGACCAGGGCCGCTCCGAATACACCGTCGTGCGGCCGGGCTCTCAGGTCCGCCTGGACCTTTAAAGGCTCCCGCAGAAGGCTGTCCTCAAGACGCGCGATGCGTTGAGAGAACGAGTCGGCCCGGCCGTTCGGCTCCCGACCCGGCCCTGCTCTTCGCTGACGGTGGTGGTCTTGGCGGCCTGCCCGTCACCCCGGCCGACGGTGGACGAGCCTCGTAGATCACCCCCAGGGCCTGGTAGGTGAGTCCGGTCCGCAGGTGGACCAGCGTCACCAACAGCCGGTCGACGAAGACCAGCCCGTACTTCGGGCCAGCCCCGGCCTCCCGCCGGCGGGCACCCTCGCGACGTTCGTGGGGGATGCGCTCGGCCCGGTGGAGATGCACACACCCCACGCCCCCTCCCACCCGCACCTGCTTCAATGACGGCCAGGGGGTACGGACCCAGGGGGGGCGGACATGGTGTCGACCGACCGTGTACTCGCGTTTGCGCTGATGTCCCTGCTGGTCATCGTGATCCCGGGGCCGAGCGTCCTGTTCGTGATCGGCCGCGCCCTCGCGCACGGCCGCCGTACAGCATTGGCGACCGTCCTGGGCAGCGTCCTCGGTTCTTACGTCCTGGTCGTGGCCGTTGCGCTCGGCGTAGGGACGCTTGTCGAGCGTTCGGTGGCCGTGTTCATGGCGGTCAAACTCGCGGGCGCCGCCTACCTCGTGTATCTCGGCGTACAGGCCTTCCGGCACCGCAAAGAGCTGAGGATGGGGGCCGAGGCCGCGCCCGGCCAACCCGCGCGCGGTGATGTGCGTACCGTGCTCGACGGGGTCGTCGTCGGGATGACCAATCCCAAGGCCATCGTCTTCTTCGCCGCCGTACTCCCCCAGTTCGTGGACCACTCGGCAGGCGGTCTGCCCGTACAGATGCTGTTGCTCGGTCTCGTGCCGATCGGCATCGGGCTGGTCACCGACACGCTCTGGGGTCTCGGAGCGGCCGCGGCCCGCACGTGGTTCGCGCGCTCCGAGCGGCGGCTTTCGCTCATCGGGGGCGCGGGCGGCTTCGCGATGATCGGGCTGGGTGTGACGGTCGCCGCGACCGGACGTGCGGATTGAAACCTCCCCTCCCTGAAGGGAGGGGATTCCTCACCCTTCAGGGCTGATCGGGGATTTCTGGCTCAGGCAGCCATCTGGGGCAGCGCCCCAGATGGTCTTACGCCCTCAGCACCAGCCGGGTTGAGACCAGCCCGGACCAGCATCACGCGTGCGGAGTTCTTGTCTCTGGACGAGACGGC
>NZ_JAGGPB010000096.1 GCF_018614055.1 Streptomyces sp. ISL-98 | reverse complement strand
TACGGGGAGGTCCGTGAGGCAGCGTGAGGCCCCTCGCGCTCGGAACCACGCGGGGTTGAGGAGCATCGCGCGTCAGCGAGGACTCCAGCGCCGAGCCTGCTGCCGACCCAGGCCACCAGCGGCCGGGGAGTCGTCCCGCTGAACCATGTCGGCGGACCTCGGGCCCCTCACCTCAGATCGGTTCCGGAGCGTCCGTAGACCGCGTCGACATACCGCTGGGCGGTATCGGGTCGCAGTCCGAAGACTGCCGCGATGTGCAGAGGATCGCGGACGCCCACGGCTTCGACTTCGTCGAGGATTCGGTCCTGCCGCAGGAGGTCGAGGCTGGCTTCCTGTCCACGCAGAGCAGTTCTGAGCCACCACCGGCTGACCGGGCTGTCGTGATGGGCGGTCTGCTGGGTGATCAGCAGATGGGGGTTGGCCGTGCTCGGCCACCTGCGGTTTCGGTGGTCGAGATAGCGCTGGATGGCTTGGTGGGTGAGGTCGTCGAGGGGACGGGACTGGCCCTGGATGGTGAATCGACGGTTGGGCAGATCGGCATCCTCCAGAGCGAGAGTCTGGAGGTGTACGGCTCCGAGCGCATGATGGCCGGTCAGCACCGTCACCAGCCACGTTGCGGGAGTGTGCGTAATTACTCCGATCTCTTCCAGGACGGAGGCCGGGAGCCGGGTCGGGATTCTCTGTCCCGGTCTGCGTGTGACTCTCCGGTCCAGTCGTCGCGTGGGATCAGCGAATACCTTCTGCTGGGCCTTGAGGTAGGCGAAGAGCGATCGCAGTGCAGTCAGCCGGGTGTGCCCGTCGCCGCCGAACGGCGTTGGCGCTTCGAGGGCAGTGACGACCTCGGCCTTGGATATCTCACGGAGCATTCCATGTTCTGTCGACCAGGACAGCAGGGTCGGTCGGACCTGCAACAGGTAGTTTTTCCAGGTGAGTTCGGCCTTGGGGCGGCGGCGGGAGCTGCCGTTCCTCAGGACGTCCATCCAGTCGGCGACGTCGGTGTGGATGCCGGCCGGCAGACAGGCCAGGTTGCGCTCCAGCCATTGATCGAGGGGATCGGCGCGGTCGTCGTCGAGCCGCCCGAGCTCGGCCAGCAGCTCGATGGTCCGGGTGACATTCCGCTTGCAGCCGTCGGCCAGAAGGGCGACGCGGGACGCCGAGTATCTGGGGGTTCCGGCTTCGTGGGTGGCGACTACGCCTTCCAGGGTGAGTGTGACGCTGTCACGCACATCGTGGCTCCATCCCTTGGCCCCGCCGATCCGGGCGACGGCGGGTTCCAGGTGCGCGAACCAGGCCATACGCGGAGCGTCATCGCGCAGTATCCGGTGGGGCAGCTCGTCGATGGGCAGGCTGAAGAGTTCATGCTGGACAGGCCAGCTCACCGGACGCCACATGTGCAACTTGGAGACGGGCTGGGCTATTTGGGCTCTCGCCGCCGCACGCGCCGCGCGGCCCGGGTTGTGGCGCGTGATGCTGCGCTGGGTGTCTCCGATGAACAGCTGCTGGCCGGAGGCCCGTACGAGGTGGAGGGCAGCCGGTCCGTAGTCGCCGCTCTGACCGGCCAGTATCCGGGCCTGGTGACGGCAGAGCCTGCAGTGACCGTCCGAGAGCGGAACCTGGCGTGCGCAGGTTCCACAGGAGCCCGTGGAGTGCGCACGGCTGAAGCTGCGGCACGCCTTGCAGGTCAAGGCATTCATCGGGCCCCAGGCGAAACACGTCCGGCACGAGCGCGGGTGCTCAGACAGTGGCACCAGACCAGGATGGCAACTCCGGCACCAGCCCGACATCCAGAACGTTCCGCCGCACCCCTTGCAGGGCGGAGCCACCCCGCCGTCGCGCGCACATTCCCAGCACCGTAGGTGCTTGGGGGTCCGGGGCGGTCGAACGCCGCAGCCGGAACAGACCAACTCGCCTCGCAGGGCAGCGGTGAACGCCTCGCGATTGTTCACGGCGGTGCCGTACGGCCACTGCGTCGGACCGGCCTGACGGCGGGCGACTGCCCGACCGCGACATCCTGCGTGTCGACATCGGCGACTGGGTGAGCCTGCACTTTTCCGGGCTCGCGCAACAGCAACTCCTCAGGGCCGCAGCCGAGCGCGTCGCAGATGACCTCCAGGTCATCGAGCCGGATCGAGGTCGGCTGCCCGGACCACAGGGACGACATCTTCCCGACGCTGATCTCCAGTCCCCGTTCGGCCAGCAGCCTGCGCATGTCGCTGGCCTTCCAGATCTCGCGGCGAGCCGCCGCCATCCGCAGGTCCCACTTCATGGCCTCACCCCACCCAGCCGGGCCGCCGATCGGTCCGCCGCCCTCTCCCAGGAGTCTTCGATATGACTGTTATGCACGTGTATGTACCCCATCGTGGTGGCGACCCATTCGTGGCCGAGGAGTTCCTGGATCGCGACGATATCCACGCCGTTGCGATACAGCGACGACGCGCAGTAGTGCCGCAGAACGTGTGGGCTCAAGCGCCCCTGCCAGGACGGCAGATGCCGCTCGACGGCCCTGGCCAGGCCAGCCCTCAGCGTCTCGGTGCTGACCCGGCCGCACGATCCGTCGGCCGCGCGGCGCTCGGAGACGAGAAAGGGGGCGCCCGGCTGGTCCCAGGCGTCGTCGAACTGCCCGCGGACCTCCTCGACGAACCACACCGCCTGGTCGCGGGCCCCGTTGATCAGCGGCACGATGCGCTGCTTGGGACCGCGGCGTCGCGAACCCTTGCCGAAGCGCACGTGAACCTTGCCGAGCGGCCCCAACTCCCATTTCAGGTCGGCCATGTCGAGCCGGGTCGATTCCCCGATGCGCAGGCCCACCTGGGACCACAGCTTCGCGGCGGTGTAGTTGCGGGCAGCGGGCAGGAACTTGCGGGTCGTGGCGACGTGGTCGCGCCAGCCGTCGAAGAACTTGGCGATTTCGGCGTCGCTGGGCGGGATGCGGATGTTCAGCTTCCAGCCGTCCCGCGGCCTGTTCATCTCGTCGATCGGACACTGCACGAGGTCGCCGGTCAGCGTGTGGATCTCTGCGTGGTGTCGCAGTTCCAGGTACTCGAAGAAGACCGAGACGCCGAAGGCTTTGCCGCTGAGCGTGCTGTGGGACTGGCCCCGGCACCGCTCGCCGAGGAACCGGTCCGCGTCGTCCGGGCGGGCCGTCCACAGATGACGCCCCATCGAGTCGCGGAACTCCGATACGGCCCTGATCTCTGCCTGGATCGATCCGTCTTCCACTCCCGCTGCGGATCGTGCCAGCACGAAGCCGGCGACCAGGTCCTGCTCGAAGGCGTCGAGGTCCTCATCCGTCGGCGTCGGCCGGACCGAGCGGAGGTCGCGTACCAGCGCCAGCGACACCGCCAACCTCGCCTTCACCAATACGGCACATCGATCAACAAGGAGGCAAATATTTCAGGAATCCCGATGATCCGTCAACTCTGCCCTGCATGCGGGTCGACCACGCAACGCCCCAGGCCAGCAACGGAAGGGGCGGGTAGAGGCACCCGGCGGGGTCAACGAACCCAAGGGACAAGGAACAACATCCTCAATAAGGACGGCCGACCTGGGATGACTCGCAGGCAATGCACGGGCGAATATAAGATTAAGCCAATAAAGCAGAAGGTTCGCGAACTGCTCGGATACCCCTACCCGACACGGATCCCCAAGGGAGTGTTCGTCGAGCAGTGGGTCGGTATCTCCACCGATGAATTCCATCGGGCAAAGGACGCTGACGTCAAGTACATGCGCAATCGGAATCCCCTTCTGGACCTGGGCTGGAGCAGAGCGGACTGCATCCGCTATCTGACCTCACTCGGGCTGACCGAGACACCGAAATCGAGTTGCCTTGGTTGCCCGTTCCACGGAAATGCCCAGTGGAGGCACATCAGGGATTCGTCGCCGTCTGAGTGGGCGGACGTGGTCGAATTCGATGCGGCCATCCGTCAGGGAAATGCTCGCGCGAACGCTTCGGGCAACCGGCTTCTCGGTGAGGCGTTCTTGCACCGCTCCCGTGTCCCTTTGAGCGAGGCGCCGATCGATCATGTCACCGCCGCCGAACGGGCCGCCCTCCAGGCTGGGGCGGGCGAGGCGGACGAGCTGGAGAACGGGGTCGTGGACGGCTGCTCGCCCTGGGCGTGCCGCGGAGACGCGGACGCGCTGGCGCAGGACGACTTCGGGCTGGCCACTTGATACTTGATCTCTTTGCGGGGCCGGGTGGCTGGAGCAGGGCCCTGGGCGTGCTCGGTGTGCAGGATATCGGCCTGGAATGCGACGAGTGGGCCTGCAAGACCCGGGTTGCTGCTGGGCAGTTGACAGTCCGGACCGACGTGGCGATGTATCCGACATGGCCCTGGGTCGGCCGGACACACGGACTGATCGCGTCCCCTCCGTGCCAGGCGTGGAGCATGGCCGGCAAACGCCTCGGCCTGGTGGACCAGCCGCTCGTGCACGAGGCCGTCGAGAATCTCGCCGCCGGACGCGACACCCGCGAACGCCTCCTCACCGCCTGCCGCGACGAACGCTCCCTGCTCGCGGCGGAGCCGATGCGCTACCTCCACGCCCTGAACACGGTCGGCGAGCCCGAGTGGATCGCCATGGAGGAGGTACCCGACGTCCTCCCGCTGTGGAAGCAGTACGCGGCCGTGCTGCGCCGTTGGGGATTCTCCGTGTGGACGGGCATCCTCAACGCCGCCGACTACGGAGTACCCCAGACGCGGAAGAGGGCGATCCTGCTCGCCTCGCGGGTCCGCACGGCCCAGCCCCCCGCACCGACGCATGCCCGAGTCGGCGAACCCGACTCGCTGTTCGGTCCGGGCCGCACCCGCTGGGTCAGCATGGCCGAGGCATTGGGGTGGGGCGCCACTGACCGGCCCGTGCCCACCGTCTGCGCCGGCGGCGGGCCCGGCGGTGGCCCCGAACCGTTCCCCTCCGGCTCCCGCAAGACCCTGTCCGACGCCCGTGAGCGCGGCACCTGGACGCCGCGGCCGGACGGCGTCGTCTTGCAATCCCGCCGCGAAGGCGCGGGCTGGGCGGCCCGGCACGGAACCTGCGAGAACCGCGCCGGGACCGCTCCGGCGCCGACATTCACCGCCGAGGCGCACCGCTGGTCATGGTCCCTGCGCAGCAACAACCAGGCCAACGCCACCGTCCGGCCCCTGTCCGAACCGGCCGGGACACTGTTCTTCGGGCACCGCGCCAATGAATGCACTTGGATCGCCGAACCCCCCACCCACCAGGGGGAGGAAACAGGGTCGGCGCCCGTCCCGGAACCAATCCGGATCACCGCCCGCGAGGCCGGCATCCTGCAAACCTTCCCCGCCGGCTACCCCTGGGCCGGCAACAAGGGCCAGCAGTTCTCGCAGATCGGCAACGCCGTACCCCCATTGCTCGCGGCCCATCTGCTCGCCCCGCACCTGAACGTTGCGCTCAACCCCGACGACTTCACCCTGGCCGCTTGATGCCGCACATACCCGAACCCGACGAGGACGACCTCGACGCGATCCCGCCACCGCACCCGGTGTTCCACGTCGAGCAGGCCCTCCTCGGCGCTCTCCTGCTCGAACCGCAGCGCCTTCGCGACGTGACCGGGATCGACCCCGACGCGTTCTCCACCGCCGCACACGCCGCCCTATTCGCCGCGATCCGCTCCCTGCCGGCACCCGACCCGGCCGAGCACGCCAAGAACACGCAGTGGCTCGACGCCGTGCTCACCGCCGCCCGCGAGCACGCGCGCGGCCTGTCCGCCCCCTACCTCCACACCCTGATCCAGGTCTGCCCCTGGACCCGGCACGCTCCCGCGTACGCACGGATGATCGAGGCAGAGCACTGCCGGCGCCGTATGGCCGCCGCCGCCCAGCGCCTCATGCACACCGCTCGGGACACCTCGCTTCCGCAGCGCGTGGCCACCGTCCTCGATGAGGCCGATGCTCTCGCCACCGTGGTGGACGACATCGCTGCCCGGTTCCCTCCACACGCCGGCTCCCTGCCCCGTACCACTGTTCCTCCGCCGACCCAACCCCAGGACGAGGAAGCGGTCGACGAGGAGCGGCTGCTACTCGCGACCGCGACCGCGTACCCCAGCAGCGTCGAACAGATGAGGTGGCTGACCCCCGGCGACTTCACGCACCCGCTGCACGCCGGGCTGTGGCAGTGCCTGACCACCCTGACGCGGCGCGGCACCCCCGTCGACCCCGTGACGGCCCTGTGGGAGGCACAGCACCGCGGCCTCCTCGACGCCGGGACCGAGCCGAGGGAGCTGCTTGCTCTCCTCGCCGGACCGGCCGGCTCCCCGGAGCACTGGGGCGAGCGCATCCTCCAGCGCTCCGTCCTCGGGACCGCCCACCACATCGGCTGGCGCATCGAGGCATTCACCGACGACCCGGCCACCACGCCGTACCAGCTCGTCGTCGGCAGCCGCCGCGCTCTCGCCGACCTGTCCGCTGTGCGTACCCGGTGGCAGCACGCGACCTCGCCCGAGCCGAATAGGAGGCCCGCGCGCACCAGGGCCACAGCTGCATCCCGGGCAGGTCCGCCGCGGACCACGGCTCCATCTGCCGCACGCATCTCCCGCTGACCCCAAGCCCCGCCGGGCGGTCGGCCCCATGGTTCCGCCGCCGCCAGAAGAGAGCACCTCTTAGTGACACCCCCCTCCATCGACGCGCACGTCCGCCTCGACACCCACCCCATCCACCCCAGCGCCGTGACCGCCACCCTCACCGGCGCCCAGGCTCACATCCCCCACCTGGGCCTGGAGGCCGCCGACTGGAACGTCGTGGCCGAGAACACTCTGGTCCTGGCCCGCATCGATCACGAGGAGCCCTACTGGGCTGAGAAGGCCGCGCAGCAACTGACCGCCGACGGGATCACCGTCGAGATCACGTCCCGGCTCCGAGAAGCGATCGACGAGGAATGGACGTGGGCCGACTACCCGATGCCCTGGTGCACCCGCACCGAGATCCGGGAGGTCTCCGACGAGGCCCAGAAGATCTACGACGACATCCGTCACGGTCGCCTCCTCATCCACGCCCACGCCGAGGACAGCCACACCACCGTCGCGGTCGGGACCTACCTCAACAGCGGCAAGAGCGTCTACCTTCACGGCGAGAACCACCTGCGGCAGGTCGCCGACACCTTCGACTCGCCCGCCCAAGCTCTTGTGTCCTTCGAGCGGTTCCACTGCGACACCATGCGTCCGGGCCCCGCCCCGATGACCGACACCGAGCGCACCGCTGCCGAAGCCCGGACATCACTCGGCGCACCGACCGCCGTGCCCGAGCCGCCCAGCCCGGCACCGGAGACCGTGCCCGCCTACGCCGCCGACGCCGGCGACCACGACGCCTTGCTCAACGAATTCCTCGACACACACGGCGACTGGGAGAAGTGGCGCACCTGGTCAGACGACACCACCCACGCCATCCACGAATCCCAGACCCTGCGCATCGAGCGCGTCCACGAAGCCCCCGCCCACGAAACTGCCTGGGTCGTGGCCGCGTACGAGACGCCCGTCTCGGACCGCATGTGGCATCTCACCGCGACCGGCGCAACCCCTGCCCCCGTGCTGCAGGAGCTGCTGGTTCACCTTGCCGACGGCGACGGGTGGGACACGGCCGTCGGTGCTCCAGTGGATGAGAAGACAGTCACCGCCGCCACGAAGCCCCTCGCCGACGCCGGATGGAAGCACACCGTGGACGGGCGCTGGATCCGCTGGACGTCCGCCGCCGGAGATGCGGGAGTCCAGTTCGACGCCTTCGTCGCCCAACATCCGAACCAAAGCCTCGCCACCTGGACCGTCTGGGCCGGTCCGAGCCTCGACCGCGCCACCTGGACCCTCACAGCGTCCCCGCACACCCCCAGCTCGCTGCTGGCCGACCTCTCTGAAAACCTCGCCCACGGAATCGGCACCCGCCAGCCGCAGGCCACTGCCCGAGAACGCAGGACGAGCCTCGGCACCACGCCGCTGGCCATCCCGGCTGCCAAGGCCGTTCCCACGGTCAGCCGCACACGCTGACCGGCATCCTCACATTCCGAGAGCAAGCGAACATAGGTACAGCCCCGCGGACGGGGGATGCCGCGGGGCTGTACCCGCACCGTACCGCGTGCATGCGACTTCATAGAGGCTTCCGCCGCGCAGAGCCGACGCGGTGCGCAGCCCCTTCCGGTCCGAGCCACCGGACGCTCCTGCATTCACTCCACGAAGCACTCTCGCCACAAGATTGCGGCCAATAGAGTGCGGGCAGGGACCGCGTACGGCAGGGGAGTACAAGTAAACGTGAACGGGCAACGGAGCTTCTCCCTGGAATAACCGGTAACCGCTGGGAGGAGAACGGATGAGCGAGGACGAGCGCGCGCACGGACCGGACGAGGTCGGGTCGGGCGGAGTGCCGCCGCAAGACCGCCTGGCACACCTCGGCCACGTCGAGCGTCCCGCCCAGATGTACGCGATCATGAAAACCGTTTCGAACACTATGCCCGTACCGGCCGACGCGGACGAGTGGATGCAGTCCTTCACCCGCGCGGCGGTCGAGATCGAGCTGAAGCAGCTCTTCGCGGACTACCACGAGCCGTTGGTCCGCTTCTGCTTCACGCTCACGAGCGACTTGCCCGCGGCCGAGGATTTGGCGCAGGCGGTCTTCGTGCGGGTCCGCCGAAGAAGCCCCTCACGGTTCCAAGACGTCCGTCTGGCTGTGGCAGACCGTGCGCCGCCTCTACGACGAAGACTTTCTGCGGAATTGCGGGGTCCGCCCGTGAACGGCCGTGGATACAGCCCGCAGGGCAGCCGACCGGAGCCGACAGCGGCCCCCTCCACCGGCTCCCCGATCTCGCCGGCCGAGAGCCACAACATCGACGCGTACGCGGACATCAGCGCTCAACTCGCGGCCCTGCACACCTTCTTGCGGGCGCGGGCGGCAGAGACACCCGTCGTGACACCGCTCTTCCACGAGTCCCTGAGCTACGCGATGGGGTACGTCGAAGCGTGCATGGAGAAGCGGGACATCGTCGGCGCCGTGCGCAAGCTGGAGTGGATGCGTATCGAGGCGAAGCGCTGGGAGGCCCACCCAGACTTCCCCGCCGCCGGGGCCGCTCGATGACCGAGAGTAGAGCGACACAGGGCAACCTTCGCGCACACCTGGAGGGCTGGGCGCAGCGGCAACCCACCCCTCCAGACCCTGATGCCGAAGTAGAGATCACCGAAGCAACGCTCGTCAGCATCGAGTACGAGCCCGCCCGCTGCCCCACCTGCGGCCCTGCCGAACTGGAGCGGCACCCCCGACTTCCAGTCATGCGGTGCACCAACTGCAAGGAGCACCTTGCACGGCTTGATGAGGGCGAGGCTCGATGACCGACGAGCGACCCAAGCGACCGAGCGGCGATGGAGTGGTCACGGCCGCGGACTGGGCGCGGTTCCTGCGCGCCCGTGTCGAGGATGAGCAGCAGGCCGCCAACTCGGCATCCACAGACGGATGGTGGGAGCTGACCGAGCCCGGGGCGCGCCGCTTCGGCGTCCAGGCCGGCGGCCGGGTCATCGCGCCTGTGCTCACCGGCCGCGGCCACTGGCCCGATCGCGAAGTCACTCTGCACATCGTCCGCAATCAGCCCGGCCGCACCAGTGACGACCTGGTCGCCAAGCTCATGCTCCTCAACCTCCTGGAGCACAGCGAGCAGACCGGCAACGTGCTGACCAACGCGCTCCTCCAGGCCGTGCAGAGGTTCGCCGCACCGTTCATCGGCCACCCCGAGCACCCCGAGTACGTTCCGCCGGAGGGGCAGTGAGCACGGATCTGGACATCACGGATCTGGACGTCGTGGACGCCGAGCTGGTCCCCCACGGGGTCGGCCCGGTCGCCGACGAAGCAGTGCGCTACCTCGTCACCCAGCACACGATGCTGGGGCCCGGCGAACTGCCGCCGCTCGCCAACAAGCGGTCGAGCCATGGGCGACCCAAGCGAGCTCGGCCAGCTCCTCGGTGTCAGCGACATGGGCGGTACCGCCCATCACCTCGCAGGCCGTGTACGACATCAGTCGGCCCGTCTTCGGGTGGATCCGCTCGCCGAGCAGCTTCACGGCGGCCACCTCCAGCCCGGTCTCCTCCTGGGTCTCCCGTACGGCGGCGTCTTCGCGGGCCTCGCCCGGCTCGACTTCACCGGCCGGGAACTGCCACGAGAGCTGGCCTTCGCTGACTCGGCGCCGAACCATGAGTACTCGCTCCTCGTAGACGACGATGGCCGCGGCGATGCCCGGTCGCTCCTCCGCGTTCTGCTGCGTCACGTCTACTCCTCCAGGACGGCCAGGATGGGTGGGAAGATCGTATCGACGGGGATGAAGCGGGGCACCGCGTTTCTGGGGACCCACATGACATCGATGTTCTCGACCGCGTCGGTGTTGCTGGCTTCGCCCGCCAGATACTCGCAAAGGAAGTACTCGCACAGCACTCCGGTCACGGGGTGCAGCCGGTTCCCGAGGTGCTGCCGGACCGCGCAGTGGACACCTGTCTCGTCCGACGCCCACGCCTTCTTCGACTCCACCCTCATCCCCAGCCCCGCCGACCACACCGGCCCCCTCGCTACCCAGACCGCGGCCTGGGACAGACGGCTCGCCGAGGAGACCCCGAACGGCCATCTGCTGCGGCACAACGCCCTCTTCGAGGCCCTAAGCGGCAACGGCAAGCTCCACCTGCTACACGTCACCCACGCCCTGGAGGAGATCAGCCAGCAGGGAGTGCTCTGCCCGTCGGGCGGCTGCCTCGTCGGAAGCATCTACTGCGCGCCGCTCTCACCGCGACCAACGAGGGCTTCCGCATGCACAACCTGGGCTCGTACGTCCTGGCCAAAGAAGCACCGGCCTTCCTGGCCAAGCTCGGCGTCGTTGACCGTGTCCCGACCCCGCTGATCTTTGAGATCGACACCCCGCCACAGGCATACCGCGGACTCGCCGGAGTGGACTACCTGCGGCTGGGCCTCATCCACCTGCAGATCTACAGCCACCTCGAATACCTGCTGAGCAAGAACGAACGGCATCACCTGCGCGAAACCGTCGTCAGCCGGGTCAAGAACTCGGCAGCGTTCCTCGCCACAGCCGCCGCCGTGGCCCACCAGGGCGCCCCGGTCAACGCCGAGCCGTTCCTCCGGCTGCTCGACGAGACGATCCCCCGCCTGCCGATTCTCGGCTACCTGTACCTCGAAGCGGTCGCCGAGTACCTGATGCTCCACTCGACCTCGCACCACACGCGGCGTCTGGCCGAGCTCGGGGAACTGAACAACTGGCTGTACAAGGAGATGCTGTTCGCCTCCTTCCCCGCCATGGCCGGCAAGTTCGACCTCGCGAGCTTCCGTCCCCGACCGAAGCAGCTGGCCGCGCTCATCCACCAGGTCGACCCGACCATCGACACCAGTCACGCGAGCGCGTACCTGGTCGAGCGGATCAGCTACCTCGTCGCCGCCCGCCTCTTCGCCCCTCTGACGCCCCGGAAGCCTGGCAGTTCGACTCCCTCTCCACCCAGCTCGCACCGCTCCTCGGGCACCTGATCCACCGGGAACTGCGCACCTTCGGCCGCTACCCCGACTTCTACTTCGACCAGCACAAGGCGCTGCAAGCCTGGAACTACTGCAACCACATGGACATCGTCGCACCGTTCCACGGCACGATGCCCAAGGGCGAGATCGGCATCAACCCGGCCTACCCCAACCTGGACTACCGCGTGTGGCGCGCCGAGCAGGACGACGCCGGACACCTCCAGCCAGCCGAGGAGCTCTCGCTGACCATCGCCCCGCGGCTGGTGGACATCAAGTACACCCTCATGCGCAACAACCAGTGGACCGCCCCCGCGCCCAGCATCGCCTGATGCACCGCCGCCACCTGCGGCCCCCACCCCACCCCCGAGCAACCTCACACGCAGGAGATCCGTGATGCGTCCCTCCGGCATGCCCTCCGTCGACCTCCTCGGCGAGCAGATCACCGCCCTTCTCGCCGAACCCGCCACCACCCACGGCCTCGCCCGCACCCTGCGGGCCGCCGCCAAGGAGATCGAACTCCACCGCTACCAGCGCGCCAGCCGACTCGCCTGGCCCAGTGGTCGCATCGACGGCTTCTTCAACATCGACGCCGTTCCGTCGGCCGACCTCCTCTGGGACATCCGCGAAGGCATACCCCTCCAGGACGACAGCGTCGCCGAAATCTTCTCCGAGCACTTCCTGGAGCACATCGACTACCCGCGGTCCGCCAAGCACTACGTCCGAGAGGCGTGCCGGGTCCTCGAACCGGATGGCCGGATCATCACCGGCGTCCCCGACGCCGCCTTTGCCCTGAGCCAGTACCCCGGCCCCCTGGATGCCTCCGACGGGACGATCGAGCGCTGGTACGCCAAGCGCGACTGCCTCGGCGACATCAACACCCGCCTCGACCTCGTCAACTTCGTCTTCCGGGACCAGGACGACAACCCCAAGTACACTCCGCATCTGTGGGCCTACGACCACGAGAAGCTGGTGCAATTCTTCACCGAGGCCGGCTTCACCACCGTCGAACCCTGGACGTTCGACCCCACCATGGCCAACCCGAAGCACCGCTGGGGCAGCGTCTACGTCATCGCGACGAAGTAGCGCCCCATCGGCAGCCAGCGAGGTACTGGGCGTTCCCTTCAACAGCCGGCCGAACTCGCAAGCCCGGTACGCGCGCCACGGCGCCTCCCCACGTTCGGCCGCCCGCTGAGAGAGCTCGCATGAACCAGGCCCCGCCAGACCTGCGAGTGGCCCCAGGGCGACCATGTCGCTCTGGGCCTCGCGTAGCGAGGGTGAGCCGGCGCGCAACATAGCGGGGGATCACCGGTTAGCCAAACCGGCGATCCGCCGCATCCTTGTAGATCCACCGCCATTCCCTGACCGCCACGTCGAAAGGCCGCGCCACGACAGCAGCCCACAACTACACATCCCGGCCGCACACGACCGCGCCGGCCACCGGCCCGCTACGCCGCGGCATAGCTGAGGCGGAACAGGTCCTGGGCGCGCTCCAGGTCCCGCTCCGTACGCAGCTGCAGCTCCGAATCGCCGGTGCCGTGGTGACCAAGCCCCGTCACATCCCGGGTCAAGCCCGGAACAAGGTCGACCTCCTTCGGGTCAGCCTTGAGATAGACGAGGAGCTTGGTCTGCTGCGGCGGGCAGACACACGCGAAGTTCCGCAGTCTCTGGTAGGCGCGGTACTGCTTGCGCTGGACCCGGGTGACGCCGTCCCCGAGACCAAGCAGAGCCTCGTCGACCGCCACGGCCAGCTCGCTCATCGCGCCGTCCTGCCTTCGGGCAGTCGGCAGCCCGGCCGCACGCCGACGAACTCGTCTGGCAGCGACCGACTGTCCGGTGACCGATGCCACGGTCTGAAGGCCGATGTGGTCGTTGCCGTAGTACCGGTAGCGGACCAGGTCGATGCTGCGCCGGTGCTCGCGTACGGCATGCGCGTCATAGCGGGTGAAGTCGCCGGCGACACAGATCAGCCGCGGTGCGCTCCACAGGATCTGGGAAGCGGCCGTCGCCCCGAGCCGATCGCGGACCAGGTTCCGGAAGGCGTCCTTATGGGCCATGAGCCAGGACATGTAGTACAGGCCCTGATTGATCACCCCAGCGTCGGTGCCGCGCTTGTACTCGACGACCACGGGTGCGCCGTTCTCGTCGATCCCCAACGAGTCGATCCGCCCGCCGTCGACACAGCCGATGACGAACTCGCTCGCCAGAAATCGCACACCCAGCATCGTCTCCATATGCGCCTCGACGAGGTCCTGCACGTCCGCCTCGACCTCAGCAAGACGCGGCACGACCTCGGTCACGCTACCCGTCACATTGAACAGTTTCAGGCCCACCACTCCCCCTGCACGACCACGACGCCAGAAGAGAACGTCACAGGGCCCAGGGATATTTCCGCCGCCGAAACCCGTATTGAAAAGGACTCAACACCCAGACATGCACACACAGAACAGCGCAATACAGGATGCCCGGTACAGTCCCACGCACATCCGTGCCACCTGGGGCGGGACAGGGAGCGTGGAGGAAGCATCCAAGGCGTTCGGATTCTCCAGGGCGAAGGGCTACGACCTGGTTCGCCAGGGAAAGTTCCCGTGCCGCGTACTCCGCATCGGCCGCAGCACGCGGATCGTCACCACGTCTCTGCTTCGGGTGCTCGAAAGCGGCGAGCCGGAGTACAGCAGCACCCCAGTCGAACACCACGCGCCGCAGTAGCCCGGGGCAAGGACGTGCGGACCAGCTGGTCTCCGCAGCGCTGGGCGCATCCAGGACGGGGCGGCGCCAGTAGAGGCTGCCCGCCGGTCGGGGGAGGCACAGGGCTGGCGGCACAGCGCGGGGCCGTGGCTGAATGCTCAAAGCAACGGCCGCATCTGGATCGATACCGACCACCGTGAGTAGCTGCGGGGCGTGCCGTTCCGCGAGCCGAGTCCGACGGGTGGGATTGTCGGCTCAATTTCGCCCACCGCTCCTTACGCACGCAGGGTGGATTTGTGTTGCTTACAGGGAGATCCCCGCCATCCGTCAAACGAGCAGCTGGGTGGCAAGCCTCGGATTTCAGCCAGGAGTATTGCGGTTCGCAACCATCGTCCGCGAACGCGCGCTGAACGCCGAGGATGCCCTCACCCGCACCCAGCGGACTACGACCAGTTCGGCACAGGCGGTAGCACTCTCCAGAGACGTCAAGGTTGCAGCAAGGGCGTACGGCTAGTCGCCGCCTGTCCATGGCTCTGGCCAGCAGGTTCTGATCATAAGAAGCTTTACCGACTTTGCTCTCTCGTTAGAGTATATTTACTCGACGCTGGCTGGCCCGCGTTCGCGTGCCCCGTCCGGCTCGGGGGGTCCATCCCGCGATCAGTCGCGCCCTGCGGCGAACCATTTGGCTAGACGGAGTGGATGCACGTTCATGCCTACACCCGATATTTCAGTGATTATCGGTGCATACAATGCGATGCCGTACCTGACTGAGACCCTGACTTCAGTGGTCGGGCAGAGCATCGGCCGCGACCGGCTGGAGGTCATCGCGGTCAATGACGGCTCGACGGACGGCACAGGTAAGGAACTTGAGCGGTTCGCCGAGCTCTACCCGGGTTTGTTCCAGGTGTTCCACCAAGAGAACTCCGGTGGCCCTTCCGCTCCACGCAACGCGGGTCTGGATCAGGCGCGTGGACGGTATGTCTTCTTCCTCGACGCTGACGACTATCTCGGCGAGGAAGCACTGGAGCGCATGTTCCAGATGGCCGAGGCCAACGGCACCGATGTGGTTCTGGGCAAGATGGTCGGGGTCAACGGACGTGGCGCGCCGGCGTCGATGTTCGCCCGTAATCAGCCGCGTACCGACGTCTTCAATTCGCGGGTGTACTGGGCTCTCAACCCGCTCAAGTTGATTCGCCGGGAGCTCGTCGAGCGGCACAAGCTGCGTTTCCCCGTCGGCTACAAGGTCTGCGAGGACCAGCTCTTCACGGCCCTCGCCTATCTGCGCGCCGACGGCATCTCGGTCGTGGCCGACTACGAGTGCTTGTTCATCGTCAAGCGCGACGACGGTCAGAACATCACTGTGACCACGCGGGGTGCGGAGCAGCGCATCCGGACGCTTGGGATGATGGTCGATGTGGTCGAGGAGAACGTGCCTGCGGGCCCTGACCGTGACAGGTTGATGAACCGGCATCTGACCATCGACTTGCACCACGCCCTGATCCATCTGGCCGAGGAGAGCGACCGGCAGGTTCAGGAGTTAGGATTCCACGAGCTGCGTGAGCTGCTGACGCGCTGCTACCCCGGCTCTCTCCGGGATCGAGTCAACGCGATTACGCGGTTGCGGTGCGAGCTGATCCTGCGGGGCCATCTCGATGAGCTGGTCGCCATGGAGCGGCTCGGGCTCGGTATCCGTTCCGCAGGCAAGCACCCCGACATCCTCGTGGAGAGCGGGCGCGCGTATGCCCGGCTGCCACATTTCCGGGATGGCGTGCTGGACATTCCCGACCATGTGTATGACGTGACGCGGGACCTTTCGGTCCGTCATCGGCTCGATTCAGTGAGCCTGGAGGACAGCCGACTGACCCTGACCGGTCACGCCTTTCTGCAGGACGTCCTCGCCGTGCCCTACAGCACGGAACTCGTGCTGCGTGAGCGGAACTCGGGGGTCGAGTACCGAGTCCCGGCTGAGGCTGTGGCCACTCCCCCTCCTGATGACACAGCCGGGAGTGGGCAGCAGGCTGCGCCTCCTGGAGGCTTCACTGTGACCGTCGATCTTGCTTCAGTTGCCGACGGTGGGCGCCCGCGGAAGGGGCTCTGGGACGTCCTCCTCGCTCTCGATGCCGCAGGGGTCTGCAAAGAATTCCGCATCGGTCATCAACGGCTGCCCGCAGTCAGCACCAAGCCAGAAGTTCATGTCGTCGCAGGTGCTGACGGCATCTTCGCAGCGGCCCTGTACTACACCCAGCCGTACGGCAACTTGACCGTCGATGTCGGTGAAAACAAGCACCGCGTGCCCCGCCGGCTCCTCAAGACCGAAGTCACGTGGATGCCGGCAGACGAACTGCACGTCCGGGGAGACTGGACGCTCGCAGCGTTCCCTGCTTCTGCGCTCGGCGTACGACTGGAGAATCAAGACGGCGAAAGCGTCGAATTCCTGGGATCCGGTGTTCCGACCGCCACAGGTTTCGCCGTCTCCATTCCCGTGACTGGGCTCGCACACGGCACGTGGCGGATGGCCGTCCGGCTTGCGGTCAGCGGACGAGACACCAGAGCCTGGTCGATCGAGGTCCCGGCCACGACGCCCCTGCCGCCAGTGCATCGAGACCTGACGAGATGCGTGAAGCCGGAGGCGCACGGCGGGCAGCTCGCCCTGCGGGTAGACCGGCTTCGGCTGCGCGGCGCGTTGCGCCGCCGTCTGGCGGCGGTAGCCCGGAGATCAGCGAAACGCCTTTCCGGGGATCACAACCGGTAGGACGCCGAGCGTGACTCATGAGCGGTCGATGAGCGTGAGTGGTGAGCGTGGCAAGACTTCTGGGGCAGGCGGCTTTCCGGAGACCTGGAAGGGAGCCGGCCCCGTCCACCCAGGTGAGCCACCTGACCATTGGCGGTTCGCAGTTGTACGCAGCGAAAGCGATACATACCCGACCGGGGGCAAGTGATCAGGGCGCGAGTCGTCGCCGGCTCGCGCACAGAGAACCGCCCTTGTCCGCCATCCGTGGACGGCGGACAAGGGCGGTCGGTGCTCAGTGGCCGGCGGTGAGCTGGCCTGCGAGTTTGTCGTGCATCTCGGCGCTGGGCTTGTTCAGGCCGACGATGGTGACTTTCTTGCCGCGCTGGGCGTACTTGGTCTCTATGGCGTCCAGGGCGGCGACCGATGAGGCGTCCCAGATGTGGGCGTCGGTGAGGTCGATGACGACGTCGTCCGGGTCGTCCTTGTAGTTGAACTGGTAGACGAGGTCGTTGGAGGAGGCGAAGAAGAGTTCGCCGGTGACCGCGTAGACGACCTGCTTGCCGTCGGGGTCGACGACCCCGGAGACCTCGGCGAGGTGGGCGACGCGCTTGGCGAAGATGACCATGGCGGTGATCGAGCCGAGAACGACGCCGATGGCGAGGTTGTGGGTGGCGACCACAGCGGCGACGGTGACGACCATGACGGTGGTCTCGCCGACGGGCATGCGCCCCAGCGTCTTGGGCTGGATGGAGTGCCAGTCGAAGGTCGCCATGGAAACCAGGATCATCACCGCGACCAGCGCCGCCATCGGGATGGTCGAGACGACCGGCCCGAACACGACGACCAGAACCATCAGGAAGACGCCGGCGAGGAAAGTGGAGAGCCGGGTGCGGGCGCCGGACGTCTTCACGTTGATCATGGTCTGGCCGATCATGGCGCAGCCGCCCATGCCGCCGAAGAAGCCGGTGACGATGTTGGCGATGCCCTGACCGATGGACTCGCGGGTCTTGTTGGAGTGCGTGTCGGTGATGTCGTCCACGAGCTTGGCGGTCATCAGCGACTCCATGAGCCCGACCAGCGCGAAAGCGAGGGCGTACGGGGCGATGGTGGTCAGCGTGTCCATCGTGAACGGCACGTCCGGCAGGCCCGGAACCGGCAGGGACGAGGGCAGGTCGCCCTTGTCACCGACGTTCGGCACCGCGATGCCGGCGGCAACAGTGATCACGGTCAGGATGACGATGGAGACCAGGGGGGCCGGGATGACGGTGGTGACCTTGGGGAAGAAGATCATGAGCGCGAGGCCGGCGGCGATCAGCGGGTAGACGGCCCACGGCACGTCCCGCATCTCGGGCACCTGGGCCATGAAGATCAGGATGGCGAGGGCGTTGACGAAGCCCACCATGACGCTGCGCGGTACGAAGCGCATCAGCTTGGCGACGCCCAGGGCCCCGAGAACGATCTGGATGATGCCGCCGAGGATGACCGCGGCGATCAGGTACCCGAGCCCGTACTCGTGGTTGAGCGGGGCGATGACCAAGGCAATCGCGCCGGTCGCGGCGGAGATCATGGCCTTGCGCCCGCCCACGATCGAGATCACCACGGCCATGGTGAAGGACGCGAACAGACCGACGGCCGGGTCGACCCCGGCGATGATCGAGAAGGAGATCGCCTCGGGGATCAGAGCCAGGGCGACCACGAGGCCGGCCAGCACCTCGGTGCGGAAGACCTTCGGGGAGGCGAGCCAGTCGGGCCTTGACATGCGCAGCTTGGGAACTACGGACAGCGGTGAAGACATGCAACCGTTCCTGTTCGGGCGCACACACCCATCCGCTGGATGCCCACGCGTCGTACTCGACTCCACACCAAGGGGCGGAATCCCCGGCGGCCCGGCCTCGATGGGGGCCCTGCCGGATGGAAGAGCAGCCGCTGTGGCTGCCGGTCGGGCATCATTGCCCGGAAGTCTGCGGGTGGAGACGGGCCCGATCAGGGCCCCCTCTGGCGGGGCTGCCCTTGCCGCACCTGCACAGCGCGGGCACCCTCGCCAAAGACTCTACTCTGACGTGAGGGCAGAGTGCGAGTTGCGGCTTGTGAAATGCAGGTAAACAGGCCCTCGGACCGTGTGATTCCAGACACGTATGCTGGCGCACTTCAAGTGTTCGTAGTCCGGCGGAACGCAGAAGGTGAAGGCACGGAGAATGACTGAGCGGCAGATGCAGATCGGCGAGGTGGCCGAGCGGACGGGCTTGTCGCTGCGCACGATCCGGCACTACGAGGAAGTCGGCCTCGTCATCCCCTCCGCGCGCAGCAAGGGCGGCTTCCGCCTCTACACCGAGGCCGACGTCGATCGCCTGATGGTGATCCGCAGGATGAAGCCGCTGGACTTCTCCCTGGAGGAGATGCGCGACCTGCTGGAGATCACTGACCGCATCGCCGCGGTCGACGACCCTCCGACGGGCGAAGAGCGGGACCGGCTGCGCGAGCGCCTGGACACCTACCGCAGGGTCGCTGACGCCCGCTGCGAGACGCTGCGCGCGCAGCTGATGGCAGCCGAGGACTTCGCCAGCACGCTCCGCCGGAGGCTGGGGACACGGAGGTGACGACGTGCACGACAGGCGAGTGCTCGCTTCCGGGCGACGCTCTGCGCTGCGCCCGGACAGCCCGTTGCCTCACCAAGGCGTAGGGCTGCTTCAGTAACACCAGCAGGTGCCGTCGCTCGGCTGCTGAATCCAGCTGTACGTGCCGCCGTCGGCGGGGCCGCGCGGAAAGGCCACCGTCAGCGCATCCGCCCGGTAGGTGCGCACCCGCTCGGGTTTGCCGCGCTGGTCGGTGCACTCCGTGTTGTGCGTACGCGTCAGCAAGCCGGCACCGCATGGTCGGCGAGCAACACTACTCTAACGAAACAGTAGAGTGGTGGGCCGAGTCGCCCCTGATCCGCACGCACAACCGCCCTTTTTTCACATGCCTTTACGGACCAGCCGGTCTGCAGCGAGCCGCATACCGTTGCCCTACGTGAGAGTGGACGGGCGGCGATCGCCTGCAACTCCGGCGCTTCGTGACCGCCCCGGGGAGCCGGCTGGAGGACGGATGGCGGTCCGCCCGGACACGTCCTGACGGAAGGCCCAAGCCATCTCCGGTTCGGTCACGCTCCGGAGGATCCGGCGCACCGGCGGGGTGCACATCAGGGTGACGGCGACCGCGGCCATCAGCGAGACGGCGACCTTGCCGAGGGGGTGGCTCAGCCATGTGTACGTGTCGAAGATCCCTACGTACTTGGCTCCCTTGATCACGAATCCGTGGAGCAGATAGCCGCAGATCGTTCCCGCGCCGAGGACCGTGAACCACATGTGCCGACGAGGCACCCAGGACAAGAAAGCGGCCGTCAGCAGCAGGGAACAGCCGAAGAGCGCGAAGGTCATGACCGGGCCGAGCCACCACGGGCCGTCGAGCTCCTGGGCGCTGTTGGTACGGAAGAACCAGCTGGTCTTCATCCGGGTCGCGGCCCAGTACGCGAACAGCAAGGCACCGACGAAGAGCGGCACAGCCAGCAACCGGACCTCACGCCGCCGCACGATCTGCAAGTGCTCGGGCTTGAGGCACAGCCCCAGCACAAAGAACGGCAGGAACTGCAACACCCGCTGAAGGTTGAGGTCGGCGCCCACGTCAGGGGTGACCGACCCGAGCGCGGCGAGGCCGAGCGCTACCGGCATCGGGTGGCGCAGAAGGCGCCACAGCGGAGTCGTCAGCCGCCAGATGAACAGCGCGGCCAAGAACCAGGTGAGAAAGAACGGGTCCAGCAGGCTGATCGCGTGATCGGGTGCGTCATCGACGTACCGCTTGAACAGCGAGTACGCCACCTCGAAGACGACGTATGGCACGGCGATGCCGGTCACCAGACGTTTGATCTGGTGGGGACGGGCGGCGAAACTGCGCGAGAGATAGCCGGAGATGACGATGAAGGCCGGCATGTGGAACGTGTAGATGAAGATGTAGATGGCCTTGGTGGCGCGGCTGCCCTCCAGCGCCTCCCAGGAGTGCGCCACGGCCACCAGCACGATCAGCAGGTACTTCGCGTTGTCGAAGAACGCATCCCGTTTACCGGCCGCAGCCGGCTGCCCTCTTTGCGGCTGCGGCGGCTGCTGTACGGCCACGGCGGCCGAGGACGACACGTCCGCTTGGGGCTCGTTGCGCCGGAGCGCCGACTCCGCCACCGCCGGCCCGCCGACCGCAGCCTTGCCGAGTTTGAGACCGAATCCGTCGGACCGAGGCACGTCGTTCAAGAAATCTCTACTTTCGCGTAACAGTAGGGATGCTTCAGTAAATTTCGCTTCGCAAGCCGTTTAGATGCGATGGTCGCGGAGGGCCCAGACAGCAGGAACGGGCGCTGAGGAAACGCCTCACCGATGCTCGGCAAGGGAGCGACGACCCTCACAACATGGACTCTACCAGGCACTTTACTTGTGCTTTACGCAACGCATGAGCGCGGAGCCGCAGCATCGCAATGCCCGGGGGGGCGACCGATCCCGGGAGGCCCGAGACGACAGACCGAGCCTCCTGGCCGCCGAACCGCACCTCCAAACCCTGCCACAAGGTGAAGTTGTGCGGCTACTGACGGACAAGCTGCCACGCCTCGTCCGGGCGGCTCCACCCGGGTCCAGGAAGAGGCGTCCCAGGTCGGGGCTTACTCGTGTGCGGCGAGGAGAGGGGCGAGAGGGGCGTCAGGGAATTCACGTTCGAAGGAGTTGGCCGCCAGCGGTCCGGGAAGTGGGCGAGCTGGGCCTTGTCGAGGACCCTGGTCAGAGCCTCACTCTGGAGTGCCGGGAGCGGTTGAGTGCCTCCGCACCGGCCGCGTCGGTGCACCGGGCCAGGTGGCAGGCAGCCTCCAGCCGTACGGGTGCGAAGAGTTCGCCCTCCATGCGCTCGCTGCGGTGGATTCGCCGTGCTCACCGAGGGCGGCCTCGAACTCGGTGCCACGCATGTGATCGCCGCGTCCGGTGAGTTCGGCAACCCGCACATACCTGCGCTGCCCGGCCTGGACGGCTTCAGCGGTGCGGTTCTGCGTTCTTCGGCGTACAGCTCACGACTTGGATACGTCGGCCTGGAGTACCAGCACAAGAACGCCTCCGCATCGCTGCGGGGCGTGGGGCGTGGGGCGTGATGCGGCGTACGTCATCAAGAGGCTGGCCGGGTAGCGGGTCGGCCCGGGCCGCGCGGTCGCGGGCTCGGGCCGGCAAGCGGTGTCAGGAACGGCGGTCCCTCTCGGCCCACACTGTGATCACCGAGGGGCGCGGGATGCTGCCCGGTCCGTCGGGCCAGACGGAGGCGGGCTTCTCGGTGGTGGCGCCGTCGGCCTCGCCCGGGTGCTGGGCGGCGATGAGGATGCGGTCCTCGGTGATGATCGGGCCGCAGGTCTCGGCGGCCTTGGGGACGGTCAGGAACTGCTTGACGTGTCCGCGGTGCGGGCCCTTGACCGGGACGACGAACAGGCCGTCGTTGGAGCCGAGCGCACTGCCGTCGGTGGCGAGCCACAGGTTGCCGTGCTCGTCGAAGGCGATGTTGTCCGGGCAGGAGATCGGGCTGACCTCGGACTTGTCGTATCCGGCGAAGTACGTCGACGGGTCGGCCGGGTCGCCGCAGACCAGCATGAGGCGCCAGCGGAAGGACTTCGCGCCCGCGTCGGAGTGGCGCTCGTCCAGTTCCAGGATGTGGCCGTGCTTGTTGCCGGTGCGGGGGTTGGCCTCGTCCGGGTCGGCCTTGCCCGCCTTGCCGCGGTCGGAGTTGTTGGTCAGTGCGACGTAGAGGCGGCCCGTGTGCGGGTGCGGCTCGACGTCCTCGGGGCGGTCCATCTTGGTGGCGCCCGCCTTGTCGGCGGCCAGGCGCGTGAATACGTACACCTCTTCGGCCGTCATGCCCGTGACGAAGGACTTGTTTCCGCTGGCCAGCGGGATCCATTCGCCGCCGCCGTCGAAGGTCCCGTCCTCGGGGAGCTTGCCGGTGCCGTCGATCTCGGCGGCCGGGGAGTCGCCGGTGAACATGGCGACGTACAGCGTGCCCTCGTCGAGCAGGCGCAGGTTGTGCTCGCGTGCCGCGCGGCTGATGCCCTTCTTGTACGCGTGGGTGGAGACGTACTTGTAGAGGTAGTCGAAGCGTTCGTCGTCGCCCATGTAGAGCGCCACCCGGCCGTCGTCGGTCAGGCGGGGCTCGGCGGCCTCGTGCTTGAAGCGGCCCAGGGCGGTGCGCTTGCGCGGGACGGAGTCGGGGTCGTACGGGTCGATCTCGACTATCCAGCCGTGCCGGTTGGGCTCGTTGGGCTCCTTGGCTATGTCGAAGCGGGCGTCGAAGCGTTCCCACTTGCGGCCGCTGGCTCCGGCGGGCAGGCCGTAGCGGGCCAGGCGCTGCTTGGCGACGGGCTCGGTGACGGTGACGGCGTTGGCGAAGTACTGGTTGAAGTTCTCCTCGCCGGAGAGCACGGTGCCCCACGGGGTGATGCCACCGCCGCAGTTGTTCAGGGTGCCCAGGACGGTGCGGCCCGTCGGGTCGGCGCTGGTCTTGAGCAGGTCGCTGCCCGCGGCCGGCCCGGTGAGCCTGAACGGCGTGGTCGCGGTGATACGCCGGTTGAGGGCGTCCCCGGCGACCGGCCACATGCGTCCGGAGTCGCGGTCAGCGTCGACGACCAGGACACTCAGCCCGTGGGCCGCCCACGCTGTCTCGACCTGCTCGCGGGTCGGGCTGGCGGGGTCGTACCCGAAGAACATGATCTCTTCGTTGGTGTACTCGTGATTGACGACCAGCAGCTGGTGCCTGCGCCGGTGCGGCAGGTCGAGGAGCGCCATGTAGTCGCAGTTGTAGCCGAACTGGAGGGCCTGGGCCTTCGGGCTCTGCTTGCGGGCGTCGAAGCGCGGGGCGCCCGGCAGGACCGGGTCACCCCAGCGGATGACGACCTGGTGCGCGTAGCCGGGCGGCACGGTGATGGCGTCCGCGGTGTTCGGCGGTACCGGTTCGAAGCGCAGGCCGCGCGGGAGGTGGCTGCTGCTGGAGTCCGGGCCGGCCACGGCCGGCGTGAGGGGCGCCGTGACGACCGCCGTCCCCACTGCCAGGACGGCGCCGCCCTTGAGGACGCCTCTGCGGGAGAGCGCCTGGCGGGCGATGTCGCCGAAGTAGGTGTTGAGGGAGCGGTTGGGTGCGTCGTGGGAGCACGCGTCTCCGCAGCGGTAGCGACAGGTCAGTGCGGAGCGGGCGGTGTTGTGAGAGGGAAGCAGGGGAAGCTCCCTTTTTCTGGCGGCGCCGTCGCCGGGCTGGTCGAGCACGTTTGCCTCCACGCGAGGGGTAAAGGTGGGAACGTCCGGCCTATAGATAGGCGGTCGTCGATCTGAGACGGTAGGCGCGGGCAGCGCGGAGCGAGACAGCCGAATGGTGAACACCGCTCAAACTTTGGCCACTTGGAGGCGCGAGACCTCCGGGTGCGGCCATTGAGGGACCCTTCTCCCGTCACCTTTCATCATGATCTATCTATATAGATGAACGGCTATCGTTCATCGCTGTGGGGCCTCTCATACACCGCCTGTTCATATAGACGCGCTTCGATCCAAGTGTCCGACCGGCGCTCACTGCGCCCCTCATCCACACCGCCGGGAAACCCGGCAGACACGAGGATCGAGAGTCACGTGAACATTCCCACTTCGTTGCGCCGAGCCAAGGCTCCCCTGGCTCTGACGGCGGCCGTGATGCTGGCCGCGAGCGCGTGCGGCGGTGCCGACGCGGGCTCGGAGGGCGGCAGTGGCGACAAACTGTCCGGAACCATCAAGGTGGACGGATCCAGCACGGTGGCGCCGCTGTCCACGGCGGCGGCCCAGCTGTTCCAGGCCGAGAACGCGGGCGTGAAGGTCACTGTCGGCACCTCGGGCACCGGTGGCGGCTTCGAGAAGTTCTGCGCCGGTGAGACCGACATCTCCAACGCCTCGCGTGCGATCAAGGACGAGGAAAAGGCTGCCTGCGACAAGAAGGGCGTCAAGTACGAGGAGTTCACGGTCGCCAACGACGGTCTGTCCGTCGTGGTGAGCAAGGACAACGACTTCGCGGAGTGCCTGACCGTCGAGCAGCTGAAGAAGATCTGGGAGCCCGGCTCCAAGGTCACCAACTGGAACCAGGTCGACAAGAAGTTCCCGAACCAGAAGCTGGAGCTGTTCGGCGCCGGCACCGACTCGGGCACCTTCGACTACTTCACCGACGCGATCAACGGTGAAGAAGGCGCGTCCCGTACGGACTACAGCCCGAGCGAGGACGACAACGTCACCGTCCAGGGTGTCTCCGGATCCAAGGGCGGCATGGGCTACTTCGGCCTCTCCTACTTCGAGGAGAACAAGGACAAGCTCAAGGCCCTGAAGATCGACGGCGGCGACGGCTGCGTCGCGCCGAGCGTCAAGACCGTGCAGGACGGAACCTACAAGCCGCTGTCCCGGCCGCTGTTCATCTACCCGAAGGCCACCTCGCTGGAGAAGAAGGAGGTGGAGGCGTTCGTCGAGTTCTACGTCGAGAACAACGCCGACATCGCCGAGAAGGCCCAGTTCGTACCGCTGAACTCCGAGCAGGAGACCGAGCTGAAGAAGGACCTCGAGACGCTGCGGGAGCAGCACAAGTCATGAGTTCGCCTTCCCTGGGGCAGCGGACCGCTTCAGGAAGCCTGGGCTTCCTGAAGCGGTCCCAGCCGCGCTACGGCGAGAAGGTCATCAAGGTCCTCCTGGTGGCCGCCTCCCTGGTCTCGGTGCTGACCACGATCGGCATCGTCATCGCCCTGATCCCGCCGGCGATCACGTTCTTCGGCAAGGTCGACTTCGGAGACTTCATCAGCGGCACGAACTGGTCGCCGCTGTTCAAGCCGCCGCACTTCGGTGTCCTGCCACTCGTCGGCGGCACACTGATGGTCACGTTCATCGCCCTGCTGGTCGCTGTGCCGCTGGGGCTGGGCGCGGCCATCTACCTGAGCGAGTACTCCAACCCGCGGGTGCGCAAGGTCTTCAAGCCGCTGCTGGAGGTGCTCGCGGGCATCCCCACCGTCGTCTACGGCTTCTTCGCGCTCAAGGCCATCACGCCGCTGCTGCAGGACATCTGGCCAGGCGGCGAGGGCCCGCAGGTCTTCAACGCGCTGGCCGCCGGCTTCGTCATGGGCATCATGATCATCCCCACGATCGCCTCACTCGCCGAGGACTCCATGAGCGCGGTGCCGCGCGCCCTGCGCGACGGCGCGTTCGCCCTCGGATCCTCGCGCATGCAGGTCTCCACCCGCGTCGTCGTGCCCGCCGCGCTGTCGGGCATCGTCGCCGCCGTCGTGCTGGGCATCTCCCGCGCGCTCGGCGAGACGATGATCGTCGCCATCGCCGCGGGCGGCCGTCCGAACCTGTCCTTCGACCCGCTCGAAGGCATGCAGACCATGACGGCGTTCATCGCCGCGGCCGGCATCGGCGACCTGCCCACCGGCTCCATCGGCTACCAGACGATCTTCGCGGTGGGCTCCCTGCTGTTCGTCATGACACTGGTGATGAACCTGCTCAGCATCCGTCTCGTGCGCAAGTACCGCGAGGTGTACGAATGAGTTCTCCCGTCATCGAACGACCCGCCACCACCGGCATGCCCGAGGTCCCCCGGCTGAAGGGCCGCGGCACTCCGTGGCGCGAGCGGTTCTTCCACCTCAGCCTGTGGGCGTCGCTGGCTGTCGCCGCCGTCTTCCTCGCCTCGTTGCTCACCTATGTGATCGTCGAGGGCTGGCCCCGCCTGGACTCGCGGATCTGGTCGAACTTCCCCGACATCATCGACCCGTCCAACGCCGGCGCCCAGTCGGCGATCATGGGCACGGTCTGGGTGATCGCGTTCACCGCGCTGTACTGCCTGCCGACCGGCATCCTCACCGCGATCTACCTGGAGGAGTACGCCGACCCCAACCGGTGGTGGAACCGCGCGATCGAGATCAACATCCAGAACCTCGCCGCAGTGCCCTCCATCGTCTACGGCATCCTCGGACTCGGCGTCATCTCCCGTGGCCTGGGCTTCGGCCAGACCGTCATGACGGCCTCGCTGACCCTGTCGCTACTGGTCCTGCCGGTGGTGATCATCTCCTCCCGCGAGGCGATCCGCGCGGTACCGCAGTCGATCCGCCAGGCGTCCCTGGCGCTGGGTGCGACCCAGTGGCAGACCATCCGCCGCCAGGTGCTGCCGGCTGCCGTACCCGGCATGGCGACGGGCTCGATCCTGGCCCTGTCCCGCGCCATCGGTGAGGCGGCCCCGCTGCTGCTCCTGGGCGGGCTGACGTTCATCACGTTCAACCCGACCGGCGCGCAGAGCTCCTTCACCGTCCTGCCGATCCAGATCTTCAACTGGATCAGCCAGTCCCGTGCCGAGTTCACCGCGCTGGCGTCCGCAGCGATCGTGATCCTGCTGGTGATCCTGCTGGCGATGAACTCCGTGGCGATCTGGCTCCGCAACCGCTACTCCCGCCGCTGGTGACCGCCATGGACTCCGCAACCTCCACAACCGACCTCACCACAACCGAAGTTGACTCTCCGCAGGAGACCGCGATGACCCCTCCTTCCGACACCACCGGCGGCACCCGGACCCCGCAAGTCGCCTTCCGCGATGCCCCGTCCCTGGACGGCCCGGTCTTCGAGGTCGGCGGCCTGTCGGTCTTCTACGGAGACCACGAGGCCGTCCGCGACGTCAACATGAACATCGGCCACCGCCAGATCACCGCGATGATCGGCCCCTCGGGCTGTGGCAAGTCCACCGTCTTGCGGTGCTTCAACCGCATGAACGACCTGGTGCCCACGGCGCGCGTGCAGGGCAAGGTCCACTACCACCAGGAAGACCTGTACGGGCGGGACGTCGACCCCATCGAGGTCCGCCGCCGTATCGGCATGGTCTTCCAGAAGCCCAACCCGTTCCCCAAGTCGATCTACGACAACATCGCCTACGGACCGCGGGTCGGCGGCTTCAAGGGCAATCTCGACGACCTTGTCGAGGAGACGCTCACGCATGCGGCGCTGTGGGACGAGGTCAAGGGCAAGCTCAAGACCTCGGCGCTGGCCCTCTCCGGCGGCCAGCAGCAGCGCCTGTGCATCGCCCGCACCATCGCGGTCAAGCCCGAAGTGATCCTCATGGACGAGCCCTGCTCGGCGCTGGACCCGATCGCCACCGCCAGGATCGAAGACCTCATGGAGCACCTGTCCCAGGAGTTCACGATCATCGTCGTCACCCACAACATGCAGCAGGCCGCGCGCGTCTCGCACCGCACCGCCTTCTTCACCGCGGACGTCGACGACAAGGGCGAGCGCCACGGACGGCTGGTCGAGTACGACGAGACCGCCCGCCTCTTCTCCAACCCCTCCGACCAGCGCACCGAGGACTACATCTCCGGCCGTTTCGGCTGACAGAACTGTCTGACGTCCGCCCCTTTGCGCATTTCCCGTGAAGGAGTACCCGGGTGACACCCGACGCACAACGGCCACCTGTGACCGCCACGACCGGCGGTCACAGTGGCGCAGAAGACGGCAAGACCCCCGACCTGCTGCTGGCCGAGCCCGACGTACAGCTGGCCGACGCGACGGTCGAACGCTTCTCGGGAGCGGGCATACGCACCATCGTCTGCCACGACGGCGCCGAAGCCCTCCTCCAGGTCGGCGCCCACCACCCCCGGGCGGTGCTTCTCGGCGCCCCGCTGCCGGTCGTCGGCGCGGCGGCGGTCACCGAGCTGATCTCACGCCTGCACCCCGTCCCGGTCATGGTCGGCGCGGGCCCCGACGGCACGGCCGAGGCCACCGAGGCGCTGGCGGCCGGCGCGGTCGCCGTCGTGGCCCGCCCGTACCGGGCCGGGGAGATCCTGCCGCTGCTGATGGGCGGCCGTACAGCGGGCGACGGCTCCGCGCCCACCCTGGTCGTCGGTGATATCGAGCTTGATGCGGCAGGCTTTCACGTCTACGTACGCGGCCGCTCGCTGCAGTTGCCGGTACGTGAATTCATGCTGCTGCGCTACCTGATGGAGCATGCCAACCGGGTCGTCAGCCGCAGCGAACTGACCCAGGCGATCTGGGGTGTCCAGTCATTGGGGAGCAACAGCCTCACGGTCCACGTCCGCCGCGTACGCAACCGCCTGCGGGAAGACTCCGGAAGCTGCTGCACGATCGACGCCATCCGCGGCATGGGCTACCGCCTGGAATGCAGCACCAAGGACCGTCGACAAGCCACGGTCGGCTCCTCTCACCCCACACCCACGGTGTAGTGGGGGCCCGGCTCGCGATCATCGTTGCGCCCGTGCCCTGATCGACGAGTGTTGGTGTCCGGCTCAGCGTCTCGTTGATCCCTCGACCGAAATCCTGGGGTGTTGTCAGTGGCCGCAGCTATCGTGACGTTGGGTAGCCCTTCTGGCCTACGGCGCAGACGGTACCCCGGTCGATAGGGCGAGGAGCCGCACACATGGAACGTGCAGAAGACGGCCACGATGACGAGCCAACGGAACCGACAACAGAGGCAACGCCGACATCGGACCCCGCCCGTCCGGCTCGTGACGAGATACTCGCGTCGTCCACTCCATCGCTCACGGAGAGCGCCAGCAGCCGGGGCGCCGGGCGGTCGGATGCGCTCGCCGAAGCCGCCCGCCGGGCGGGTGCGGCGCATGCCGGTTCGCTCGCCGACGCAGCACGTCGGGCAGCCGCGACAGCCCCGCAACCCAAGGTCGGCAATGCGCTTGCCGAGATCGTCCGCCAGGCCGGCGCCACGCATTCCAGCGGTCTCGCTCAGACTGCCGCCCGGTTGAGCTCTCGGCAGTCCGGGCCTCTTGCCGCCGACATCGCCCGCACGATTGGTGCGAGTGGCTATGCGGCCGAGATTGCCCGGCAGGCCAATGCCATCAGCTCGCTCATGGAGATCGCCAGCCGGGCCGGGGCATCGGGGCGGGCAGGGTTGATGGCAGAAGTCGCTCAGCAGCTGGAGACCTCCAGAGGAAAGGTCCTGTCGGAACTTGCTGCCCGGGTCCGACCCGCCGTGGCGGGCGGGGCCTTCACTGTTGCCGCTGCAGCGCGGGACTACGCGACCTGGGCTTCGCGCGCGCAGAGTGCTTTCGAGACCTTGGGCAGCGAGAGATCTCAGCGCTTGGGGCTCGCGGCGGGTGGGCTGGCCGCGGCGGCGGCGAATCTGCGGGGACTGGACGAGCTGACTCCCGGGCTTGGCCGGTTGGCGCAGTTTTCGGCAACGGCCCGGCTGGCGGAAGTCGCCACGGGGCCGGGGGCCCTGGCGAGCTGGCGGATCTCGTTGGAGGCGAACAGTCGGCTTGAAGCGGCCTTGAAGAACGTTGCTGTCCCCTCCTCTGCGCTCACGGAGCTGGCCCGGTTGGCCGGCACCCAGGTTCGTCTGACCGACTGGATGGTGGAACGCGACCGCGGTCGGCGGCTCCTGGGAGAGCTCAGCGGTCGTCCGGTGCTGCGCTGGGCGAATTCCCTGGCCCAGTCGCTGGAATTTCCGGAGGAGCCCGGGCTGTGGGCGTCGGCGGTCACCGGTCGTACGAACCTCGCGCTGGTCAGTACGGACGCCCTCGTCGCCGAGGACACTGACGGTGATTTCACCGAGGCGGCCGAGTTGGTCGAGGAGGAAATCCTCGCTCCCTGGCAAGCCGCTCGCTTTGACGCATTCGCCGATCTCTATGCGGTGCTGGGTTCGTTCGACAAGCACGTGCCCGAGCTGCTGGACGGTGCATGGGACGACATCCGCCGGGCCGGGCCGGCCGCCGCTGTGAAGGCTGCCAACTGCGTCATCGAGGCGGTGGACCGGACGTTTCGTGCGGCTGCCCCGGACGAGAAGGTCCGCGCCTGGCACGAAGCCGAGAAACGCCCGAAGCAGGAGTGGGAAGGCGAGACCCGGCCGCCCCATGCGCTGCGGGCCAAGTATCTTGCGCGCAATCTCGCCGGCGACCGCAAACTCGTTGAGGCCCAGTCGGATGCGTTCGCCGCAATGCACCGGCGTATCCGCGGGACGCTCCAGGGCATCAAGCACGCGTCGCAGGGCGACATCACGAAGGTGAGGTCGCTTCTGATGGCTGCTGAGTGCTTGCTCGTCTCGCTTCTCCTGGAGGAGAGCGAACCCGGCGAATGATCACGAACGGTGGGGTGTCGACGAGTGGGATTCGAGGTCGGTGATATGCCCGTCGACGAAGCGGAGGTTAGGTCGGGCACCGTCGCCCCCTCGCAAGGTGGTTGATCACGCGCTTCGAATGGACGCAGAGCCAGAACCCCGCCCCGGGCCCTGGTCAGAACTGCCCGGGTCGAGGAGTTCCTGGGCGAGGTGGTCGACTCGTACGCGCAGTCCGTCGCGTACCGCTCGCGCGCTCTCGATGTCCAGGCCGCTCAGGTCGGGCAGGTCCCAGTCCAGGTAGCGACGGCCCGCACGTATGGGACACGCATCGCCACAGCCCAGCGTGACGACGATGTCGGCGGTGGTGACCACCTCGGGGGTCAGCGGCTTGGGGAACTCCCCGTCGACGTCCAGTCCGTCCTCGGCAAGGAGCTGGCGTACGACTGGTGCGATGTCGGCGCCGGGCTCCGATCCGGCGCTCAGCACTCGGACCGCCCCGCCCGCCTCGTGCCGCAGCAAGGCGGCGGCCAGCTGCGAGCGGCCGGCGTTCTCCGTGCAGACGAAGAGGACCTCCGGGACCGGCTTCGGCGAGAGGCCCATGCCCCGTGCGAGCGCTCCGAGCCGCTGGTCGGCGAAGCGTTCGACCAGTACGGGGAGGTGCTTGCCCACCCGGGCCCGGGCGGACAGGAGCTCGGCGCACTCGTCGACGTAGCGGGACACCGTCTCGCGGGAGTAGGCCCGGCTGTGGCGCGCGGAGAGCCTGATGGTGATGCGTTCGAGGACGGCGCGGCTGTCTCGCAGCGGTGGTGTGGGCGGTCCGACGGGAGCTTGCTCGTCCATCGCGCATCCCTTCCGAGGAGGGAGGCGTGCTGCCGCCCACCCGTAAGCATAGGTAATCATCTATGTACGGGATAGGCTGCAATGAAAGTGAACGCTAAGTGAACACACGCCCGAGGGGCCCTCGGGGCCCCGGGGCCTCACTCGAACGCCCTTATGGTGAATAGATGGCTATCACTGCATACGGAGCAGCCGAGGCGGCAGTGGACGAGGCGGAGACGCAGTCCTGTACGTCAGGGCTTGCCTGCCTGCTCATCGAACGCGAAGAAGCCCAGCGCCTCGCCGACATGCTCAAGGCCATCGCCGACCCCACCCGTCTGCAACTGCTCCGCATCATCGAGCGGGCCCCCGCCGGAGAAGCGTGCGTGTGTGACCTGACCGAATGCCTCGGCCTTCGCCAGCCCACCGTCAGCCACCACCTGAAGATAATGACCGAGGCGGGTCTGCTGAACCGTGAACGCCGGGGCACCTGGTCCTGGTTCTCGGTCAACAACGACGGTCTGCGCCGCGTCCGGGACATCCTGGACCCGCTCAGCTGAGGCTGGTCTCCCGCACCCACGCTTGGGCGGCGACCTGGACGGCGTCCCACGGGGAGCCGAGCGGCGGGGTGTAGGACAGGTCAAGGTCGCTGATGCCGTCGACCTCCATCCCGTGGAACAGCGCCGTCGCGAATACGTCGACGCGCTTGGAGATTTCCGCGCCTCGCCGCCCGACAAGCTGAGCGCCCAAGAGCAAACCGCTGGTGGCATCGCCGGTGACCCGTACCGAGATCGGCGTGGCTCCCGGGTAGTACGCCTTGTGGTCGTCCGGGCTGGACGCGGTCGTCACTGGATTCCAGCCGCGCTCCACCAAAGTGCCTCGTGTTCACGCAGCCCCGTACGGGCGGCGACGAGGTCGAAGACCTTCACCACCTGCGTGCCCAGGCTCCCCGCGAAGCGGCGGTTTCCGCCGAGCGCGTTCTCACCGGCAACGCGGCCCTGCTTGTGTGCGGTGGTGCCCAGCGGCACCCAGGTCGGGCCGAGCAGCCGATGGTGGGTGATGACGCAGTCCCCGGCGGCGTACACGTCCGGCAGCGAGGTGCGCATGTGTTCGTCGACGTCGATCGCACCCTTGGCCCCGGTACGCGCCCCGGCGTCGACCGCGAGTGCCGTATCCGGCCGGACGCCGACCACGACCAGAACCAGGTCGACGTCCCGGCTCAGGGACTCGCCGCCGGGTCCGGCTGCCCGGATCCGCAGCCTGTCGCCTTCACGTGAGACTGAGGAGACGGTGGTCCCGGTGACGACCTCCACACCGTGGTCAGTGAGTTCGGCGTGGACCAGGGCGCCCAGTTCGGGGTCGACAGTCGGCAGGACCTCGGGCAGGGCTTCGATCTGGGTGACGGCGATGCCGCGGGTGGTGAGTGCTTCGGCCATCTCCAGGCCGATGTAACCGGCGCCGATCACCACCGCCTTGGCCGGCCGACGCTCTTCGATGCTGCGCATCACCTCGAAGGTGTCGCCCATGCTGGGCAGCAGATGAACACCGTCCCGCGCGCCCAGAGCCTGCGGGCCCGTCAGCCCTTCGATAGGCGGGCGGATGCTGACCGCGCCCGTCCCCACGATCAGAGCGTCGTACGACAGCAGTTCGGCCCGGCCGTCCTCGTCGCGTACGACGAGCCGCCGCCCGGCCACGTCGATGGAGGTGGCCCGTGTGTTCGTACGCACTTGCATGCCGGTGGCTTTGAGGCCCTCGGCGGTGCGGTGGGCGAGGTGCGTCCAGTGCGCCACCTCGCCGGACACGTAGTACGGGATGCCGCAGATGGAAAAGTTGGGGTACTTGTCTGCCACGACCACGGTGACGTCGCTGTCGGGATCGAGTTCGCGGGCGCGGAGCGCGGCGCTGATGCCCGCGTCGCTTCCGCCGATCGCGACGATGCGCTTGCTGGTCACCGTGGGCCTCCGGGGGAGGGTGCGTACGAGGTCAGGGATAGGACAGCACGCGCCCCGGCAGCGCGCGACCGCTGCCGGGCGGCGGGTGTGATCAGGCGATGAAGTCCGCGAGGTCGCGCTCGAGGGCGGCCTTGGGCTTGGCGCCGACGATGGTCTTGGTGACTTCCCCGCCGACGTACACGTTCATGGTCGGGATCGACATGACGCCGTACTTGGCGGCCGTCTCGGGGTTCTCGTCGATGTTGAGCTTGACGATCTCGATCTTCTCGCCGTGCGCGGCCGCGATCGCTTCGAGGGGGAGCTGGCGGCACGGGCCGCACCAGGCGGCCCAGAAGTCGACAAGCACAGGCTTGTCGCTCTTGAGGACGTCCTGCTCGAAGGAGTCGTCGGTGGTGTTCTTGAGGGCCATGGGAGACCTCCTCTTGGGTGCTGCGTGTCAGACGGTGGCCGGGGTCTTGTCCGGCTCAGCCGTGTTCCCCGTGTCGGCGAGGGCGGCGAGGTAGCGCTCGGCGTCCAGGGCGGCCGCGCAGCCGGAGCCTGCCGCGGTGATCGCCTGGCGGTAGGTGTGGTCGACGACGTCGCCGGCGGCGAAGACGCCCGGGATGTTCGTACGGGTCGAGGGAGCCTCGACCTGGAGATAGCCCTCGTCGTCCAGCTCCAGCTGGCCCTTGAAGAGCTCGCTGCGCGGATCGTGGCCGATCGCGATGAACAGCCCGGTCGCATCGAGGTCGCGCGTCTCGCCGGTGATGACGTCGCGAAGGGTCAGGCCGGAGAGCATGCCGCCCTCCTCCTTGATCTCGGCGATCTCACTGTCGAAGGCGAAGGAGATCTTGTCGTCGGCGAAGGCGCGGTTCTGCATGACCTGCGAGGCCCGCAGGGTGGAGCGCCGGTGGACGACGGTGACCGACTTCGCGAAGCGGGTGAGGAAAGTCGCCTCCTCCATCGCGGTGTCGCCGCCGCCGACCACGACAATGTCGCGCTCGCGGAAGAAGAACCCGTCACAGGTGGCGCACCACGACACTCCGCGCCCGGAGAGCTCGTCCTCACGCGGCAGGCCCAGCTTGCGATAGCCGGAGCCGGTCGCCACGATCACGGCCTTCGCGCGGTGAACGGTGCCCGCGGAGTCCGTGACTTCCTTGATGTCGCCGGTCAGGTCGACAGAGACGATGTCGTCGTCGATCATCTCGGCGCCGAAGCGCTCGGCTTGCGCCCGCATGTCCTCCATGAGCTGAGGGCCCTGGACACCCTCGGGGAAGCCGGGGAAGTTCTCGACCTCGGTCGTCGTCGTCAGCGAGCCGCCCACAAAGATCGCGCCGCCGAAGACCAGGGGCTTGAGGTCGGCTCGGGCCGTGTAGAGGGCTGCGGTGTAGCCCGCGGGCCCGGAGCCTATGACGATGACGTTCCGCACATCCGTGCCGGCGCTCACTTGGAGGGCTCCGGAGCGATCTCCTTGATCAGGCCCTCGACGAGCGTCTTGATCTCGTCGCGGATCGGGCGTACGGCCTCAACGCCCTGACCGGCCGGGTCTTCGAGCTTCCAGTCGAGGTAGCGCTTGCCCGGGAAGACGGGGCAGGTGTCGCCGCAGCCCATCGTGATGCAGACGTCGGACTCCTTGACGGCGTCGACGGTGAGGATCTTCGGGGTCTCGGCGGAGATGTCGATGCCGACCTCGGCCATCGCCTCGACGGCGGCCGGGTTCACGGCGTTGCCGGGGTTGGATCCCGCCGAGCGGACCTCGACGC
>NZ_JAGGPB010000095.1 GCF_018614055.1 Streptomyces sp. ISL-98 | reverse complement strand
CATTTACGGGACAGCCCTTAGCGTAGGGCCCTGATAATGCTCGAGCCCAAACCGGGCAAGCCACTGGCCAAACCCGCTCCACCGACTCTTCAGCCGGCGTTGCGTCGGGAATCCAGCCAATAAGAAGACACGCGGCTGGACACGTTCTAGGGTTAAGTAGTTGCACTAGACGATGAGAGCGAAGGCGCCGAGTGTCTACCCAATCAGATCAGGACCCCCTCTTCGATGAGGAAGACCAAGACGTTACCGCCGAGCAAGCCGAGCCGCTCGAGGTACCGATTGAAGAGCGCCGCCTAGTTACCCAACCTTACGACTTGTCGCTGGCCACCCTTGTGGACGACATTCAACGTGAGCGACTTCTCCTCAGCATCGAGTACCAACGGAAATACGTCTGGGACAGGTCAAAGGCCAGCCGGCTAATCGAAAGCTTTCTCCTTAACATTCCCGTGCCGGTTTGCTATTTCGCAGAGAATGAGGACGGGTCATATGAGGTCATCGATGGATTGCAGCGCATCCAGACCATCAAAGACTTCCTTAACGGCGAGTTCGCACTTAGAGGTGTGTCAGTTGTTAGCGAATTTGAAGGGATGTTCTATACGGACCTTCCACTAAAGGAACAAAGGCGTCTTGGGAATAGGACCGTCCGCTGCATCGTCATCACCGATGATTCTCACCCGGACATTAAGTTTGATGTATTCGAGCGGTTGAATACAGGTTCCGCCATGCTCGCCGCGCAAGAGCTAAGAAATTGCATCTACCGCGGCCCGCTGAACTCCTACCTCAAAGAGCTGGCAGAAGAGGTAAGGTTCGCGCGCATCCTCGGGGGGCTCAAAAATAACCGAATGTCCTACGAGGAGTTGGCACTCCGGTTCTTCTCGCTGCACGAAGACTTGAGTTCATACAGGCCTCCCCTGCGTCAGCTCCTCAATACGTACATGCGTAAGCACCGCAAGGGCGAACCTAGCGACGAATCGATTCGCGTGTTCCTCGAGACTTGCGATACTGTTTTTGAAGTCTTCGCTTCGTCCGCATTCAGGTTGTCCAAGGATGGAAAGTTGGGCGCTTTCAACAAGGCGCTCTTTGATTCGATCATGCTGCCTCTTGCATTTGCGGACAGGGGAGCAGTCCTAAGTAAATCTGCAGAGATTCGCGAGTTGAGGACGGAGCTCCTCGACAGGGAGAGTTTCCAAACAGCGATCGGCCGAGCAACCGCCGACCGGAGTCGAATGCATGGACGAATCCGGGCCTTTGCTGCTGGACTCGTAAAGCTAGGGGTGCGCTGCGACCTCCCCACCCTTCCCGAATAGCGAGGGCCGATGGCTGCTTCCGACCTCGAGTCCCTCTCAGAATTCATCGATAGCCTGCGAGAAGTTGAGACCCTTCTGGTCATAGCCCCGATTCAACCACTAGGAGCAGGAGGAGCTGCGGCGCAGGCACATGACAGGGAGCTCGTTAACGCAATTACACGATCCTGCACGGTGATGCTCGTTGCGCATTTCGAGGGGTTCGTAAAAGCGGCATTGACGGAGCTAATCGACCAGATCTGCGAGGCCAAACCTCCCACTCGGAGAATCCCCGAAGGTCTGCTTGAGCTGCACACTAGAGGCAGGATAGAAGAAATCTTCGGAACGGAAGGGCGCGATAGAATTCATAAAACAAGAAAGCTCTTCTCTGCCTACGCTTCGCTTTGGGATGCAGATCGATCCATTAATCCGCAAGTTTTGTCCGCCAAGGTTCTCACTCGACAGCTCACTAACGCAAAGCCCGAAGTTCTGGAAAGCGTGTTCGCCACTCTGGATGTCGAAGACGTAATCGCGAAAATAGATGTCCACGTAAACCAGGCAATTGCCGAACGCGGTGATGAGGCGACACGAATAAAGGTAGGCGTGAAGTTGGCAGAAATCGTCAACAGGAGGAATAAAATCGCGCACGGTGATAGATCGGAGAAGCCAACGCCAGTCGAGGTCCAGAACTACATGGTGTTCCTAAAGGACGTCGCTGGTTGCCTGTCTGGAATCGTGCAGGGGCGAATACTACACTGTTGCTCTCTGAGGTGACGTCTTCGATGCAATGCGGAAATCACGACGGCCCATTGCAGGGCCAGCGTTCCTCCATTCGGCTTGACCACCACCCAATCGATCAAGTTAGGGCTAAGGGGTTTGGAGAGTGTCGTGCCGGACCCGGATGTTCATCGCCACCGTGTGCTCCCGGTGTGCGGCCTCGGACTCGGCCCGGCCAGAGCTCCAGTTCAATGGCTTGTTCCTTCGCCTGGCGACGTTTTCATCGGCCGGAGAAGGCCGGCAGCTGGGCGTGCACTCGATTCGGGGCGCGCTGCGTGAATCGTCGGAACGCGACGAACCGGGCGAATATTCGGATGCGGGCAGTGTGTACGGCCCGTACGGTCGACGCCCGTGGAAGCGCTCAGTGACAAACAGATCCGCTCGTCCTTCGTGAACTGCACCAAGGGCGACGCGTCCCGCCTGAAACTCCCCCTCGACTTCGCCGAACTCCCCTGGCAGGACCTGGACTTCCTCGGCTGGGTCGACCCGGGCGCACCACTGCGCGCGCACCTCGTGCTGGCGCGGCCGGACGGGCCGCTCGGGATCACGCTGCGGGTGCCCGGCGCGTCCCGTACCAGCGCGGTGAAGTCCAGCCTCTGCCAGCTCTGCCTCACCGGCCACGCCTCCTCCGGCGTCACCCTCCTCGTGGCCCCGCTGGCGGGCGCCCGGGGGCGCGCGGGCAATACCGTCGGCATCTACGTGTGCGCCGACCTCGCCTGCTCCCTGTACGTACGGGGCAAGCGGCAGCCCAAGCTGCGCAGCGGCCGCTACGAGGAGAGCCTGAGCGTGGAGGAGCGGATCACCCGCATGCTCTGCAACCTGGACGCTTTTCTGGCGAAGGTGACGCAGGGCTAGGGCGGGACCGTGGCCAGGTGGTAAACCGGGAGGAAATAGTCCCTGAAGCAGTACAAGCGGGTGGTCGTGGTGAGCAGCAAGACCTTGCGGGCCGATCCCTCGAACGCCGAGCAGGCGCGGGCCTGGGACGGCGAGGAAGGGGCCTACTGGGCCGCACACGCCGACCAGTTCGACCGCGCTGTCCGCGGCTACCAGCCACGTTTCCTCGAGGCCGCGGCCATCGGCGCCGGCGAGCGGGTGCTCGACATCGGCTGCGGCACCGGCGAATCGGCCCGTGCCGCCGCGCGCCTGGCTGTCGGCGGCTCGGTGCTCGGCGTCGATCTGTCGGGCGAGATGCTACGCGTGGCACGGCAGAAGGCCGCCGGGGAAGGGCTGCGCAACGTCCGCTTCGAGCAGGCCGACGCCCAGACGTATCCATTCCCCGAAGGGGAGTCCGACGCGGCGATCAGTCGCAGCGGGGCGATGTTCTTCGCCGAACCGGTGACCGCGTTCCGACACATCGCACGGGCTCTGCGCCCCGGCGGCCGCCTGGTGCTGCTGGTGTGGCAGGCGCTGTCCCGCAACGAATGGTTCCTGGCCTTCACCACGGCTCTGGCCGCGGGCCGGACCCTGCCCACACCGCCGCCCGGTGCGCCGGGTCCGTTCTCCATGGCCGACCCCGACGACGTACGGGCCCGGCTCACGGCGGCGGGCTTCAACGAGCCGCGCTTCGAGGACCTGTCCGTCCCCTTGTACTTCGGGCCGGACGCCGAGCAGGCGTATGCGTTCGTCTCCGGGCTCCGTGGCTGGATGCTCGACGGCCTCGACGAAAACGGCCGCCACCGCGCCCTGACCGACCTGCGCGCGACCCTCGACTCCCACGAGACGCCGAGCGGCGTGCTGTACGAATCGGCCGCCTGGCTCATCACTGCCGATCTTCCCTAGGCCGGCGGACAGGGCCTGGTTCGTTCACAGGGCCCTTCCCCTACGTGGCGGAAACATCACGGTTTGACTGAAACCTCGCCCTTGCATAAGCAACTGCTTAGCATGGCGGTCGAGGAACTTCGCCGCGCTCCGCGCAGGTACGACATGGCAACTCGCGTGGTGATCTCGCACGTCCCGTCCAGCTGGAGGGTCCATGCACAACAGTTCCGTCCCCGGCAGCGTTCGCCCCCGCGGTCACGGCGTAGCCGTCGGCGCCGCAGATCCCACTCCCCTCCAGCTCTTCGACCGCGCCTGCCGACGCCTTCTTGGGCAGGGCCCGAAATTCACGGAATTCACGGACACCGTCGTGGCGAAGATCCGCGCCGAGGTGCCGTACTACGCCGACCCGGTGCTCGCGCCGCCCGACGTGCGGCAGACCGTGAGCACCGGCATCCGCCACGGGCTGGAAGCCGGCGTCGATCCGAGCAGAATCGTGGACGTCGAGCGGTACACCAGAGAGCTGGGCATCAGGCGTGCGGAACAGGGCCGCCCCCTCGACGAAGTGCTGCACGCCTTCCGTGTAGCCGGCTCCGAGGTCTGGAGCGGGATCATCAACGTGGTGGAGGGGGACGGACTCGGCGACACGCGCCAGCTGGTACGCGTCGCCGAGCTGGTGTGGAAGAGCAACGACCGCGACGCCGTCCTGGTCGCCGACGCCTACCGGCAGGCCGTCGAGGGCGTCGCCAGCCGGCACGGTGAACGCGTCCGCCTGGTCCTCGCCGCGCTGCTGGAGACCCGTAACGAACCCGGGTTCGCCCGGAGCGCGGCGGCGATCCTCGATCTGCCGCTCGACGGGCGTTACGCGGTCGCGGTGGTCGGAGCGACACCGCCGTACGGCCGCGCGCCCCGTACCGCTCCGGAGGTTCCCGGCATACGGATCCTGCGGCACACCTGCGGGCCCCGTGATGTGCTCGTCGCCCACCTGGGCGACCGCCCCCTGGACGTGCTCGCCTCCGGCCTGGATGCCGGTCCCGGGTTCCGCATCGGGATCAGCCCGGTCGTACAGGGTCTGGGAAGCCTGGCCCGAGCACACGACATGGCCGGACTCGCCCTTCGTACCTGCCGGGCCGACGGGGAGATCGCCCGGCTCGACTCCCGCCTGCCCGACGGTCTCCTGATCTCGCGGCCCGACCTGTCCGCCGAACTGGCCCACGGGGTACTCCGGCCCCTGTACGACCTGGAACCCGCCGACCGCGACACGCTGTTCGACACCATTGGCATCTGGATCGAGAACGGTGGCTCCGCCGTCCAGGCCGCCCGGCGCATGTTCTGCCATCGCAACACCGTGCTCAACCGTCTGCGCCGCCTCGAACAGATCACCGGCCTCGCGCTGACCCGCCCGCGCGATCTGGTGCAACTCACCCTCGCGCTCGACGCCCACCGCCTGCTCGGACCGGCCGCCGCACTCGGCACCGCCCACGAAGCCGACGGCACGGCTGAATAGGCATCAGCACAGTCACACACGCAGGGCGTTGGGAGCGGACAACAACCACGGGCACAGCGCATGGACGGACCGGGGCGCCGGTGCTGCTCTGGTGAGCCTCGCATAAGAGGCGATCCATCACAGGCGACCCGTCATTGGCGATTCGTCATTGGCGATCCGTCCGCATCCACGCCCGCAGGAGACGTTATGGCCCACCCGCACGCCCCTCGGCTCCATCACCGCCCACGCCCTCCTCGCCCCGGCCTGTCCTTCGCCGTGGTCAACGGCTCGACCTTCGTCGTACACCTGCTCCTCGCCTGCTCCGCCGCCGACTTCATGGCCACCCGTATCTGGGGAGAGACCAGCATCGGCGTACCGGCACTCCTCCTCCAGGGCTCCCTGCTGGTGTGGACGGCGGCTCGGTACGACCGCCATGCGGAAGGCGGCAGTGCGTACGGACACGGCGAAGCCCTGCAGGAGCACGGGCAGGGGCAGGGGGAGTACCGATGAGTCCGGAGATCCTGCTCGCCGCCGCGCCCGGCGCCCTGGACAAGGACACGCGTGCCCTGGTTCTTGTGGGCTTCCTGGCCTTCATCGTCCCCATCTTGTTCATTTGCGTCCTCAGTGGCCCCGAGAGAGACCGGGTCAACGACTTCTACACAGCAGGTCGCAGGCTGCCGCCCGTGCGCGGGGCCTTCGTACTGGCCGGTGTCTACCTGTCGGCGGCCACAGTGCTCGGCACCACCGGAAGCGTCGCTGTCTTCGGTTACGACGGCCTGTTCATCGCCCTGTGTACGGTGCTGTCGCTCGGTGTACTGCTCCTGCTGGCCCACCCCCTGCGCGAGCGCGGCGGCTACACCCTGGGCGACACATTCGCCCTGGTGGCTCCCGGGCCCGCGGTGAGGATCGCGGTCGCCGTCGTGACCTTGAGCATCTGCGTCCCCTATCTCGTCGTACAGCTCTCCGGTGCGGGCGTGACCACCGCAGCGCTGCTGGGACTGCCCGGTCCGGGCGTCGAACAGGCAGCCATCGTCATGATCGGCATATTGGTCGTCTGCGCCACGGTGTTCGGCGGCATGCGCGGCACGATCGTGATTCAGATGATCAAAACGGTCGTGCTGCTCGGCGCGGCCGTGGCTGTGACAGCGGTGCTCCTCCATCGCTTCCACTGGAGCACCGACGCCCTGATCAACGCCGCCGGACAGGGCAGCGGCCGTCCCGCCGGCCATATGCGTCCCGGCCTCCGGTTCGCCGGCAGTGCCGATCCCGAAGGCACGCTCGACTTCATCGGCCTGGTGATCACCATCGTGCTGGGGGTGGCGTGCCTGCCGCACGTCGCCATGCAGCTCAGCGCGGCTCCCGACGCACCCGCCGCACGCCGTACGGTGCGCCACACCATCGCCATCGTCGGCGCCTTCTGCCTCGCCACAGGGCTGTTGGGCCTCGGGGCCGCCGCGTTGGTCGGCGCACCGGCGATCATGGCCGCGGATCCGGGAGGCAACAGCACCCTGCTGATGCTCACCGGCGAACTGGCGGGCGGCCCGTCGACCCACGCGAACGGGGCACTGCTCGTCGTCCTGGTCTCCTCCGCGGTTTTCCTCACCACGCTGGCCGTCGTAGCGAGCATCACCCTGGCGGCGGCGGGCGCGATCGCCCACGACCTGTACACACATGTACTGCGCCGTGGGCGCACGAGCGAGGGCCGCGAGGTGGCCGCCGCACGCTGGGCGTCCGCAGGGGTCGGAGCACTGAGCATCGGACTGGCCGTCTGGGTCCAGGGATGGAACGTCCTGTTCCTGTCGGCCCTCTCCCTGGCAGTGGCGGCCTCCTGCTTGCTGCCGGCACTGGTCTACTCCCTCTTCTGGACCGGCTATACGCGAAAAGGGCTGCTCTGGACGCTGTACGGAGGCCTGGGCTGCGCCGTCGGTCTGCAGATCTCCGGCCCGGTCTTCTCCGGCACGCCCTTGGCTCTCTTCCCGGACTGGCACCTGGACTGGTTCCCACTTCAGACGGTCGTCCTCGTGTCGATGCCCGCCGCCTTCCTGCTGGGCCGGCTGGGCAGCGCCCCGGGAAAGCGGCGCGCGCGGGAGGTCGCGGAGCACGGCTGGGCATGACGTACGGCGGGGCATCACGACGTACCGAGGCGTCAGCAAATCTTCGCAGCAGCGTCACAAGGGCTGCGCACCACCTTCGGCGGGGGCGGTTAGCGTTACGGCCGCTCGATCCCGCGTGCGGACTTGAACAGGTCGCCGGCGTCCCTGGCGGCGCAGTCAGCAGAAAGATCGCATATGGACTACTGCTCCTCGTGCCGCCGGACTCTCAACGGGGCACTCGTGTGCCCGGGCTGCGGCGCCTACGCTCCCGACATAGCCCCGCCTGCCCACCGCCCCGACGGCGCGGTCGCCTCTGCCGCAACGACGGTGGAGACGTGGTTCCCGGACGAGGCGGTACCAGTCGGCAGCGGCGTATCCGAAGCCGCGACAGACGGGACAGAAGCGACGGCGGATGCGTCCGGCAGCGCTTCGTCCGACGGCTTCGAGGGCGCCTCCGCCACCGGGCAGGGCCGGGCGGCGCGGCGTCGGCAGCTGGCGCGGTGGAAGAAGCACCGGCGTCGGGCCGTTGCGGCGACGGCGGTTGCGATTGTCGGTGGCGCCCTGACCGTTGCCGTGCTGCCGACCAGCAGGCCGTCCACCAGCCACACACACGCGGGGTCGCCGCCGGAGCCGGTGAACACGTCCACGTCCACGCCCCGTACGGCGAACACCGACTCGTCGACGGAGCAGCCGGACACCCGGGGTTCGCGGCATCCCGGCACTCGCCCACCCGTGACCACCAACCGGCAGCAGAACACCGCCGACGCCACAACTCCCTCCGCGACGACGAACCGGCAGCCGAAGGCCGCCGCCACGGCCCAGCCCCAAGCGCCCCTGAGCGCGAAGCCGGACACCAAGCCCGAGTCGGCGAAGGGGACGGCCGTCGACAGCCCCGACACCACCTCCGACGCCCCGGCCGCGCCCCCGGTCCCGGCCCCCGAGACGACCGCGCCGCCCGCTTCCACCGAACGCCCCGACGACGCGGACACACCGCTTGCGGACCTTTTCCCCAGCACACCGACGACCGAGCCGACATCGTCGGCGCACGTGTGCCTGATCGGCGTGTGCGTCGGCTGATCGCTCCGTTCGCAGGCTGTCGAGTTGTGAGACATCAAGGAGGCCGAGTCCCCGTGAGCCATGGCTACGAGGCCCACCTGCACAGAATCGGCCGGTGGTGGGCCGTCGACATTCCGGATGCCGCCCTCCACACCCAGTGCCGCACCCTCGACGAGGCCGAGGACCTGGCGCGCGAGGCCATCGCCGAAGCGCGTGGCGTTCAGGCGGACACGATCGCAGTGGAGCTGGTAGTTCCGGAGTTCGCGTCAGTGCTGCAGGCCGTGTCGGAGGCAAGGAGCCGCCGTGCGGCGGCCGACGGCGCCGAACAGCAGGCAGTCGCGGATGCTGCTCGCACCCTGGTCGAGGATTTGCGGGTAAGCCAGGGCGACGCCTGCCGACTGCTCGGTGTGTCCCACCAGGAGGTGTCTCAGCTCTCGACCGCCCCCCGCGGCTCCGCCGACTCACGTCCATGGCGCCTCGGCCCCCTGTCCATGCCGAGCGCACCGAAGCGTCAGCGACCAGGACCCGCCATTGGCACATCCGACAGCAGCATGACGCGCCCGAAACGGCACCGACAGGCTTCACCCAACCGCCCGGGCTGGGCGATTGCCGAGGATGACGCCTAAAAGGGGGAAACTTTTCCAGACGCCGGTAGAAGCGGTCTGGGATGAACACGGCGGCCTCCGCGATAATCAATGCGGGCTCCATTCGGCGCCCGGCATTTCACCGCCGCATTGAGCAATGCGAAATTCTCCCCCAGAGGGGGTAGTCATGGCATCACTGGCGGAGCGGAAGGCGTACCGCGAGAAGATCATGCAGGCTCTGTACGAGGCCACTGAAGGCAACCGCCTTCTGGGGGTCACGGGGGCCCAGCTGCTTCACGATCTCGGGATCCGCCAAGAGGATCTGGCTGCCGCCTGCACCTATCTGGTGGGCGAGGACCTGATCTCGGTCGACTGGGCCACGGGCAATACGCCCGCCATGGTCACGCTGACACACCAAGGAATTCGGCGCATGGAGGCCGAAGAAGAACGCGGTTGACGCGATGCTCGGGCCACGTCCGACGCGCACCATGGGCAGTAGCATTGATTTGGGTTGGTTCACTCTCACGTGCAACCGCCCGGAAGGGCGGCCCCGGTGTGTATACGCCGGGGCCGTTGTCACAGCCGCACAGGGACTGGGACACCCAGGCGCGGCCCCGTCCGGGTGACTGACCGCGACGTGGGCGGTCGGCGGGGGCACACTTGAAACGCCGAGGGCGCGCAAGAGGGAGAGGGCATGATCCAGGCAGCCGATATCCGCGAGTGGCGCAACCACGATGTCGTCGACCCAAAGGGGCACAAGATCGGCGTACTCGAAGCGGTCTATGTGGACACCACCACCGACGAGCCGGCCATGGCCACCGTCCGGACCGGGCTGGTCACCCGGCAGCACCTGACCTTCGTACCTCTCGGCGAGGCAATCCTCGGGCCGGGCTACGTCAAAGTCGCCTACGCCAAGGGACTGGTGAAAAAGGCCCCTTCGATCGGCACGGACGACGTCCTGCCCGCCGAGCAGGAGGAGTCGATCTTCCAGCACTACGGCATGACCTACAAGCCGGGGCCCAACGGCGAACGGCAACTCGCGCGCCGCTGACTGCCCGCGCCCCGTACAGCTCGGCACAGCTCGGCACGAAGGAGGCTTTCGGGTGGTAGCACTCTTCCTGGCGCTCATCCTGGTGGCCGTCGTACTGGGAATCATCGGCGCGGTGGCAGAAGGTCTGGGCTACCTGCTGATCATCGGCATCGTGCTCTTCGTGATCGATGTGGCCTTCGGCGCCGTGCGATGGTCCCGGCGTGCCGGCCGGCCCATCCGCTGACCGTGCCAGCCGAACCGCACCGGCGCCTGCTCGCCGACGTTCTCGCCGTGGGTGCTTCCTACCCGCTGGCGCTCGCAGGCGAATACGCCGTCTACGCCCACGGCCTGGTGGACCGGGTCGGCCATGACCTCGAAGTTGCCACCGAGCACCCGGAACGGATGGAGAACATCGCCGCCACCCTGCGTGCCGGCCTGGAGGCGCGCGGTTGGCACGTAAAGGCAGTGGAGGCTGATCCGCTGTCCGCCCGGCTGATCGTCACCGATTCCGACAGCGCCGACAGCAGTGGGGAGTACGTGGTCGACGTCCTCAAGGAAGCGCTCTGGCGGCCGCTTGTGCAGACCGAGCACGGGCTGGTCCTTTCCCTTGAGGACGTCGTCGGCACCACGGTCCGCGCGCTGTACGACCGGGGACTCGCCCGCGACCTGATCGACGTACGTGCCGCCGCCGACCGCTGGAGTCGTACCGAACTCGAAGAGCTGGGCCGCCGCCACGCCATCGATACGTTCGATCTCACGGACCTTCAGGCCCGCCTCACCGGGGCCGAGTGGATCGACGACAGAGAGTTCGCCGCGTACGGTCTCGACGAACGCGCCGTCACCGAGCTCCGCCGCTGGGCCCAGGAGTGGGCCGACGACATCGCCGAACGGCTCCAGGAGCTGAAAGGCCCGGATGAGGACTGACCGCCTTCGGTGCCCGTAACGGTCACTGGACTGCCTCGGTGACGAGGATGGCTCCCGAGCAGAAGCCGGCGGCTGCGTCTTTCACTGATCGCCGACACCGATCAACGCGAGCGTGACGTTGTCGGGCCCTCCCGCCTCGATCGCGGACTTCCACAGCTCGAAAGCGGCCCTGGCGTCCTCGTCGTGGAGGCTCAGCAGGTCGTCGATCGCGTTCTCCGGCACGGGATCGGTCAGGCCGTCGGTGCACACCAGGTAGCGGTCGCCCGGGTAAAGCGGCGATGTCGCGATGTGCGGCGTGATGGCGCTGAACCGGTGGGAGCCGCCGAGCGCCTGCGTGACGATTGACGTGGTGCGCTGCCCCGGCGGCAACGGCGGGCTGTCGTCCTCGCTCACCCGGCGAAGTCCGTCCGGAATCGCGTTGAGCACCCTGCTGTCGCCCACGTTGAACACGAGCAGCGAATCCGCCAGTACGACGACACCCGCGACCGTGGTGCCCATGGTCCTCAGCGCCGTATCGCGGTCGGCGGACGCGTACACCGCCTGGTTGCACAGCTTGAGGGCGTCACGAACGGCTTCCTCGCTGTCCAGCGACGGGCCGAGCAACGCCAGTTCGCGGACGACCAGCGCACTGGCCACCTCGCCGGCCGGTTGCCCGCCCATGCCGTCGGCCACCGCCACGACGAGCGGTGTGCCGAGGGGGAACACAAGCGTCTGCGGGTTCTCGGTCACGGTGCCGCACAGCGTCCACGGGCCGGCCACGAGGCTGTCCTCGTTGTGGTCGCGGATCAGGCCGGGATGGCTCAGGGCGGTGACTGTTACGTACGCCATCGAAGCGTCTCGCCTCTCCTTGCCCTCTTCAAGGCAAAAGCCCCAGGTCAAGGACCTGGGGCTGCACATGAACGACCTACGAGACGGGCTCCCTGCGCCGGCATTACCCGGATCAGGTAGTGGGGGTCGCCTTCCAGTCTTGCGACTTTCCGGCCTCTCAGCCCGACCGTCGACGTCGGCCTCAGCGGCGTAACAGCTTCCGCCAAAGTCGGCTACTCCGGTTGGACTCCCTCGCTCATCCCGCAGGTCTGTTATCAGAGTAACGCTCCATACACCAGATGGAAGACCTTTCGTGACATTTTTTACCTTTTTGGGGCAAAGATCGGAGCATGCCCATGCTCGTCGGAACCTCGGGGTGGCAGTACAAGGACTGGCGCGGCGTCCTCTATCCGCCCAAGCAACCGCAGCGGCTCTGGCTGGAGGAGTACGCCCGGCAGTTCGCCACTGTGGAGAACAACAACGCCTTCTACCGCCTCCCCAGTACGGAAGTCTTCGCCTCCTGGCGGCAGCGGACGCCGGAGGGTTTCGTCATGGCCGTCAAAGCCAGCCGCTACCTCACCCACCTCAAGCGGCTGCGCGACCCCGAGGAGCCGGTCGGCCGGCTGATGGGCCGCGCCGAGGGCCTCGCCGACCGGCTGGGGCCCGTCCTGCTGCAACTCCCGCCGAACTTCCGGCAGGACACCGACAGCCTGGACACCTGCCTGCGCTGCTTTCCCGGCACGGTCCGGGTCGCCGTCGAACTGCGCCACCCCTCGTGGTGGGAGGCGGAGAGCGAACTCCGGGCGGTGCTGGAGCGGCACGGCAGCGCGCTGTGCTGGGCGGACCGGTGGTCCCGCCCGGTGACGCCCCTGTGGCGTACGGCGTCCTGGGGGTACGTACGGTTCCACGGCGGCATCACGGAGCCGCCGCCGCGCTACGGACGCCAGGCGCTGAAGTCCTGGGCCGGGCGCATCACCGACGCCTGGCCGGACGAGGCCGAGGTGTACGTCTACTTCAACAACGACCTGGGCGGCGCGGCCGTCGTGGACGCCATGAAGTTCGCGCGGGCGGCGGCCGCGCTGGGCCGGACGGTGAGCCGCACACCTCCCGCCCTGCCGCCCACCCCGGCGTCCGATACGACATGAAAACGCCCGTACAGGGCACAGTGCGGCCATGAGCCATCACCACCTGGGCCGGACCCACGTCCGCCCGGTCGGCGGGCCGTCGGTCGTGGTCGGTGCGAGCATGGCCGGGCTGTGTGCCGCCCGGGTTCTGTCGGAGCGGTTCGACCACGTCGTCGTCATCGACCGCGACAAGCTGCCGAACGGCCCCGAGTGGCGCCACCAGGTACCACAGGGCAGACACCCCCATTTCCTCCTGCGTGCGGGTGCCCAGCACCTGGAGTGGTGGTTTCCCGGCATCGTCGAGGAGCTCGAAGCGGGCGGAGCCGTCGACGTCGATGTCTGCCGCGACCTGTACTGGTACGAGAGCGGCGGCGTGATGCGCAGACCTGCGTCGGAGCTCCACGGCCCGGCGATGTCGCGCCCGTTCCTCGAAGCGACGGTACGGCGGCGGGTCGAAGCGCTGCCCAACGTCACCCTTCTCGACGAGACCGTGGCCGAGGGACTCGAAACCGACGCGTCCGGCACACGCATCACCGGCGTCCGGCTCGACGACGGCTCCACGATCGCGAGCGGGCTGACGGTCGACGCCACGGGCCGGCAGGCCCGGAGCCTGGGCTGGCTTAAAACGCTGGGGTACGAAGCGCCGTCGGAGTCCGTCGTCACGGTCGACACCCGGTACGCGACCCGCGTCTACCGGCGCACCGAGCTGCCCGTGCGCGACTGGAAGGCGGCGGCGGTGATCGGCAATCCGGACTCGAAGCGTCTGGCGCTCGCGCTTCCGACGGAGGGCGAGCGGTGGATCGTGACGCTGGTGGGGCTGGGCGGCGAATCACCGCCGACCGACGAGGCCGAGAGGCTGGCGTACGCCGAGTCCTTCGAGTCACCGGTGATCGCCGACATCATGGCGGCGTCGGAGCCGATCGGCGAAACGGTCGCCTACCGGTTCGCCGCCGACCAGCGCCGCCACATGGAGCGGATGCGCCGCTTCCCCCTCGGGTGGGTGCCGGTCGGCGACGCCGTCTGCAGCTTCAACCCCATCTACGGCCAGGGCATGACGACCGCCGCGCAGCAGGCGGCGATCCTCGGCACGTGCCTCGACCGGACGGGCGCCACCAACCGCTCCTTCAGCCACCACTACCTGCGGGCGGCCGGCCGGTCGGTGAGTGTGCCGTGGTCGATCGCGGTGGGCCGGGACTTCGCGTACGACGGCACAACGGGGAAGAAGCCCGCCGGGACCGACCTCGTCAACCGCTACACGGAGCGGGTGGCCGTGGCCGCGCAGCACGACGACGCGGTCGGCATCCGCTCCAACGCGGTGGCCGGGCTGGTACGACGGCCGGAGTCGCTGCTTACGCCTGCGTACGTCTTCCGGGTCCTGCGCTTTGCCCGGCACGGGCCCATTGGACCTTCCTCCACGTAGCTTCGCATCTGCCATGGAGCATCGCCCGAAACATTGCAGGTGCTAGGAAAATGCGCCTATCCTCCCGCGTATGCAGTCCTACACCATCGGACAGGCGGCACGTCTGCTCGGCGTCAGCCCCGACACCGCGCGCCGCTGGGCGGACGCCGGCCGTGTCGCGACCCATCGCGACGAGAGCGGGCGGCGCCTCATCGACGGCCGTGATCTGGCCGCGTTCTCCATCGAGGTCGGCCAGAGCGGCCCCGGCGAGGAAGACGCCCCGTACACGTCGGCCCGGAACGCCTTCCCGGGCATCGTCACCGCCGTGAAGCTCGGCGACGTCGCTGCCCAGGTGGAGATCCAGGCCGGTCCGCACCGGCTCGTGTCCCTGCTGACCCGGGAGGCCGTCGAGGAACTGGGGCTGGAGGTCGGCATGCAGGCCACCGCCCGCGTGAAGTCGACCAGTGTGCACATCGACCGCACCTGACACACACCTCCCGCCCCGACCCCTTGCTCAGTCAAGCGGCGTCGCCCGTCACCGGCGCGGCTCACACCATCCGCTCGGGCGGCATCCGCCCGCCGCAGTCCCAAGGAGTCCCACCCTCATGCCCCTCACCTTCACCGGGCGCCGCGCCGCCGCTGCCGCCGTCACCGCCGCCCTCCTCGTTCCGCTCGCCGCCTGTGGCAGCGACACCGAAAGCGACAGCGGGAGCAAGACGGACTCTGGGGCGACCAATACGCCGAAGGCCGGGCTGACCGTGCTGGCCGCCGCCTCGCTGACCGACGTCTTCAAGACGGCAGGCGCGGCGTACGAGAAGTCCCACCCGGGTACGAAGATCACCTTCTCCTTCGCCGGATCGCAGGAACTCGCCGCGCAGGTCAAGCAGGGCGCCCCCGCCGACGCCCTGGTCACCGCCGACACCAAGACCATGGACGCGCTGAAGGCCGACACCGGCGCCCCCACGGTCATCGCCAAGAACCGGCTGGTCATCGCCACCGGCGAGGGAAACCCGCAGAAGGTCGGCAGTCTGAAGGACCTCGCGGACACCAAGCTCAAGGTCGTGCTGGCCGCACCCGAGGTCCCGGTCGGCCGCTACAGCCAGAAGATCCTGGACGCCCAGAAGATCACCGTGAAGCCGGTCTCTCAGGAGCCGAACGTCCGCGCCGTGCTCAGCAAGGTCGAGCTGGGCGAGGCCGACGCCGGGCTCGTCTACAAGACGGACGCCGCCACCGCGACCGACAAGGTCGACGCAATCGAGATCCCCGACGCGCAGAACGCGATCGCCGAATACCCGGCCGCAACGCTGAAGACGTCCAAGAACTCTGCCGCGGCCGAAGCGTTCGTGAAGTGGCTGTCCTCCGCCGAGGCACAGAAGATCTTCAAGGACGCGGACTTCCAGCAGCCGTAGCCGGCCCGCGTCCGTACAAAGCCCGCGTCCGTACAACGTCAGTGCAACAAGCCCCAGGACTCAGACGATGAAACGCCTCCGCAGCCGCGCACCGGGACCCCGCACCCCCATCGCCCTGGCGATCCCCGCGCTGCTCGCCGTCGCGTTTCTGCTGCTCCCGCTGATCGGTGTCCTCGCCCGCACGTCATGGGCCGACCTCGGCGGCCATCTGACCAGCCCCGGCACGACCGAGGCGCTGAGGCTCTCGCTCGTCGTCTCCTTCTGGGCGCTGGGGCTTTCGCTGCTGCTCGGGGTGCCGCTCGCCTGGCTGCTGGCGCGCGTGGACTTCCCCGGCAAGGCGCTCGTACGCTCGCTCGTCCTGCTGCCGATGGTGCTTCCGCCGACCGTCGGCGGCGTGGCGCTGCTGCTGGCGTTCGGCCGCCGGGGACTGCTCGGACCGTGGCTGGAGAACACCTTCGGTGTCACTCTGCCGTTCCACACCTCGGGGGCGGTGCTCGCGGCGACGTTCGTCTCGATGCCGTTCCTCGTCGTCAGCCTCGAAGGGGCGCTGGGCGGACTGCGGCCGAGTTACGAGGAGACGGCCGCCTCTCTCGGGGCGTCCCCGGTGCGGGTCTTCTTCACCGTGACGATGCCGATGGTCGCCCCTGGTCTCGTCGCCGGGGCCGCCCTCACCTGGGCGCGGGCGCTGGGCGAGTTCGGCGCGACCATCACCTTCGCGGGCAACCTCCCGGGAACCACCCAGACGTTGCCGCTGCAGGTGTACCTGCTGCTCCAGGAGCAGCCGGAGGCCGCGACCTCCGTATCGCTGCTGCTGCTCGCCATCGCCATGGTCGTCCTGGTCGCACTGCGCGGCCGCTGGACAGGCGTCCCGGCCGGGCGCCCGTACGCTCCCCGGCCCCCGGCGGGCGATACGGAACCCGGCCGCCCTACCGCCCCGGCCACAGGCCCCACGGGCGCACGCGAGCAGGAGCGGTGGGCCCTGCACGCCGACGTCACCGGCTTCAACCGGCTCACCCTGGACGCCGAACCGGGCACCACCGTCGCCGTCGTCGGCCCCAACGGCGCCGGGAAAACCACCCTGCTGCGCGCCCTCCTCGGCCTCACCCCGCGCGCCCACGCCACGCTCCGCCTCGGCGACACCGACGTCACCGGCCTGCCGCCGCACCGGCGCGGCGTCGCCTGGGTTCCGCAGGACGGCGCGCTGTTCCCGCACCTGACCGCCCTCGCCAACACCGCGTACGGCCTGCGCGCCCACGGCGTGCCCCGCGCCGAGGCCCGCCGCAGCGCCCAGCAGTGGCTCGACCGGCTCGGCGTCGGACACCTGGCCCACCGCAAGCCCGCCCAGGTGTCCGGCGGCCAGGCGCAGCGCGTCGCCCTCGCCCGCGCCCTGGCCGCCCGGCCCCGCCTCCTGCTGCTCGACGAACCGCTGGCCGCGCTCGACCAGACCACCCGCGCACATGTACGCCACACCCTGCGTACGCACCTCGCCGGCTTCGGCGGCGTCTGCCTGATCGTCACTCACGACCCGGTCGAGGCCGTGTCGTTGGCGGACCGCGTGCTCGTACTCGACGACGGCCGCGCGATCCAGGACGCCCCGCCCACCGAGGTCACCCGCCACCCGCGTTCGCCCTGGGTCGCCCGGATGCTCGGCCGCAACGCCTGGCCCGGCACGTCCACGGCGTACGGTCTCCGACTCCCCGGCGGCGAGAGGCTCGTCGTAGCGGACCCGCTCCCGCTGCCCGCCGGCACCGATGCGCTGGCGATCATCGCCCCGGAAGCCGTCTCCGTACACCGGGACAAGCCCACCGGCAGCCCCCGCAACGTCTGGCCCGGCACGGTCCGCGAGATCACCGCCAGCGGCAGCCGCCTGCGCATCCTGATCACCTCCGCCCGGGCACCGGATCTCGTCGCGGAGATCACGCCGCAGGCCGCGGCCGAACTGGGCCTCGCCGACGGGACGGACGTCTGGACCAGCGTGAAGGCGACCGAAACCACCGTCGTACCTCTGTAACGGCCGGACACCGCCAACAGCGCCGACACCACCCGCGCTCGCGCATCGTCCTCCCGCCCCGCACCCGTCACCGGCACTAGGCTCCCGGCCAGATCCGCACCCCTGGAGCGCTCGCATGACGGCTGCCCCCGCCTCCCACAACGCCCCGCGCTACGACGACCTGCGCGCCATGTTCGTCAACTGCACGCTCAAGCGCTCCCCGGAGGTCAGCAACACCCAGGGCCTGATCGACAAGAGCCGCGCGGTGATGGAGGCGAACGGCGTCACCACCGAACTCGTCCGCGCCGTCGACCACGACATCGCCACCGGCGTCTGGCCGGACATGACCGAACACGGCTGGAGCACCGACGCCTGGCCCGCGCTCTACGAGAAGGTGATGGCGGCCGACATCCTCGTCCTCGCCGGGCCCATCTGGCTGGGCGACAACAGCTCCGTGATGAAGCAGGTCGTCGAGCGGCTGTACGCGTGCTCCTCTCTCCTCAACGAGCAGGGGCAGTACGCCTATTACGGGCGGGTCGGCGGCTGTCTGATCACCGGCAACGAGGACGGTGTCAAGCACTGCGCGATGAACGTCCTCTACAGCCTCCAGCACCTCGGCTACACCATCCCCCCGCAGGCCGACGCGGGCTGGATCGGCGAGGCCGGGCCCGGTCCGTCCTACCTGGACGCCGGCTCGGGCGGCCCGGAGAACGACTTCACCAACCGCAACAGCACCTTCATGGCGTGGAACCTGATGCACCTGGCAGCCATGATCAAGCGCTCCGGCGGCATCCCCGCCCACGGCAATCAGCGTTCGCAGTGGGACGCGGGCTGCCGCTTCGACTTCCCCAACCCCGAGCACCGCTGAGTCAGCCGGTCCGCTCGATCTGCCTGGCCTTGGCATGCCCGGAGCAGTTCCACGGTTCCTTGAATTGCCTACCATTGGGACAGAAAGATCAGATATGCGGCTTTTCTGCGATCGCGCAGAGGGGGCGAGGCATACAGAGTGGGTGCACAGGACGTATTTCGAAGTGACCGAAGGAGATCCGCCGTGGTCAGCGGCCTGGAGCGGCTGGCGGTCATCCCGCTGGAGGCCGCAGAGGCCCGGAACCCGGCGCTGACCGGCGCCAAGGCAGCCAACCTCGCCCGCGCCGCCGCTGCCGGGCTGCCCGTGCTGCCCGGCTTCGCCATCGTCCCCGCAGGCTCGGCGGCACAGCCGACGGCCGCCGTGCCGCACGGCGAGAGCGCGCTGCACGCGGCGTGGCGGGAGCTGGCCGGCGAGGAGGGGCGGCCCCTGGTCGTACGGTCCTCCTCGGCGCACGAGGACACCACCGACTCCTCGATGGCGGGCCTTTTCGCCTCCGTACTGGACGTGCACGGCTGGGAGAACTTCACGGCCGCGGTGAGCACGGTCCTGGACTCCGCCGCCCGGCGGAGCGGTCCGCCCGCGGAAGCCGGCGGCGTCGGTGAACCGGCCGGCGGCATGGCCGTGCTGGTCCAGCCCATGCTGCGCACGGCCGTGGGCGGAGTGATGTTCGGTGCGGACCCGGTGGCGGGCCGCGAGGACCGGATGCTGGTCAGCGTCGTCCAGGGCGGACCCGATCAACTGCTGGCCGGTTCGGCGCAGGGCGTGCGGTACCAGCTGACGCGCCACGGCAGGCTGGCCGGCACCGAACCGCGCGAACCCCGCCGCGACCGGCTCCTCGGACGCCGCCGGATCTGCCACCTGGTGCGGCTGGCCCGGCGCGCGGAGCGGGTGTTCGGCGGTCCTCAGGACATGGAGTTCGGCTTCGACACCGACAACAGTCTGTGGCTCTTTCAGGCCCGCCCCATCACCGCCATGACCCTGCGCGCCGCGCGCGGCACCCGGCTGCTCGGGCCCGGCCCGGTCGCCGAGACCTTCCCCGAGGTGCTCCAGCCGCTGGAGGAGGACCTGTGGGTGGCGCCGATGTCCCACGGGCTGACGCTCGCGCTGGACATCGCGGGCACCGCGTCGCGCCGCCGTCTGCGGGAGCTGCCGGTGGTCACGACGGTCGACGGACGGGCGGCGGCCGATCTGCGGCTGCTGGGCGCCATCCCCTCCGCCCACCCCGTCCTCGACTTCATCAACCCCGTCCCCGGGGCCAGGCGGGCATCCGCGGCCTGGCGGGTGGGGCGCCTCGGCACGGCACTGCCGCTGCTCGCGGTGGATCTGATGGCCGATGTCGACCGCGAGCTGGCGCAGCTGCCCGCGCCGCGCGCGATGCTCTCCGGCCAGATCGTGACCGCCCTGACCTGGGGCCGTAACGTCCTGTCGTCGCTGCACGCCCAGGAGTCGCTGGCCGGGTCGCTGCTCGGCCAGGGGAGCGGGGCCACGGCCGTCGGCGAGGCGCTGGCCGTGCTCGCCGAGGGGCGCACCAACGGCATCCCGGACGCGGAGCTGCTGGCCCGCCACCCCGTCCTGCTGTCCCTGCTGCCGCCGTCCCTGGAACGCCCCGCCCGGCCGCCGGAACGTACCGGCTGGACCGGGGCCCCGCGCGGCGTCGGGGCTCTGCCGGTGCGTGAAGGGCTGCGGCTGCGCATTCGCTGGGTCCATGAGATGCAGGCGAGCCTGGTACGCGAACTGGCGGCCCGGGTGGAGGCCGCCGGCCGGCCCGACGCGCTGCGGAAGCTGTCCATGCTGCGCTGGCACGAGCTGACCGCCCTGCTGGACGGGGCCCCGGCGCCGACCGATCTCGACGCGCGCCTGCCCCGGCCCGACTCGCCACCGCTGCCCGCCGCCTTCCGGCTCTCGCCGGAGGGCCGCCCGATCGCCGAGCGTCTCGTCGGCCGCGGCCGCCACCGCGGGCGCGGCGGCGGCCAGGGCGCGGGCGGCGGGTACGGCTACGGCACCGCCTGGCACGGCCACGGCCCCCGGCCCGAACAGCCGGTGCTGGTCGTACGGGCCCTCGATCCCGCGCTGGCCACCGAGCTCCCCGACCTGGCCGGACTGGTCGCCGAGACCGGCAGCGTGCTGTCCCACCTCGCGGTGCTCGCCCGCGAGCACAAGGTGCCCACCGTCGTCGGCGTGCCGGACGCGGTCGAGCGGTTCCCGCAGGGCACCGAGCTGACGGTGGACGGCACGAACGGCTCCGTCGAACCTGTGCGCGCGGGAGCGGAACAGGACGCGAAGGACGCGGCATGAAGTACGTCAGTTACATCCTCGGTGGCACGGCCGCGACAGGGACGGCCGTCTACCTTTTCGTCTACCTCTACCGCTGGGAGTGGCAGCGCGCCGTGACCAGCGGACTGCTGCTGCTCGTCGTCGAGGTCTTCCTTGTGGCCACCGTTCTGGTGTCCCGCCTCAGCCGCCTGGAACGGCGGCTCGACGAGACCGAGGCACGCGCCGAAGAGGTGCAGCGGCGACTGGAGCAGAGCCGCGAAGGCGCCCCCGAGCGCTTCCGCTGGCTGGACACCCGGCACCTCGGCGACAGGAACAACGCCAACGACACCTTTGTCTTCGTACCCGTCCTTATGGCGACAGGCGTCGCTCTCTCCGCCGCCGCGCTGCTCATCCAGAAGATCGCGGGCGCGACAGGCCGGGCCGGGGCCGAGCGGCGGCTGGCGGGCCGCCTCGTGAGGCTGGCCGCCCCGCCCGGCGGCGTACGGGCGGACATCCCCGGCATCGACGAGCGCCCCGCCGTTCCCCCCAGCCGGCCGGTGCGCACGCTCACAAGAGCGGCCTTGGGACTGGTCGGCGCGGTAATGATCACCGTGCTCACCTTCGTCCTGGCCGACGCAGTCCAGACCCGCCAGGTGCCGGTGCCCGACTCCGCGGCCAGCACGGTCGTGTTCCGCGTCGAGGTGCGCAGCGCCGACACCGGGGTCGCCAGGGACCTGGCCGCACGCGACTTCTGGGAGACGTGCCGCCGGTCCACTGCGGCCGCATCGGAGCACGCGCAGCTGACCAAGCTGGAACACGGGGTGTACGCGGGCGTGGTCAGGCCCGCGCTGCCCGACCACGACCTGCTGCGGCTGCGCGGCTGCCTGATGGACGCCAGCGCGAACCGGGCGCAGGCCGAGGTCCTCGGCGAGGGCCAGGCACCCCCGGTGCCCTAATAGACCGATTTGCTAGCTTTGTGTATTAGGTCACAAAGAGAAGCCAGGAGGGGTGAGCGCGGGATACGGTCACAGGAACATCTCAGACATTCCCTACCCAAGGTGTTGCTCCCTTCGTGCTGCTTGCCCCGATCTCCCCCCTCTCCCGTACCAGCCCGCTGATTCGCAGGACGGCGAAGATCGTGATCATCTCCGTACTCGGCTACGTGGCGTTGTGGCTCGTCTCCACACTCGGCATGATCGGCGCTCACGCACTGGCATCCCAGAAGGAGTCGTCCGGCATCCAGATGTCCGGGATCAAGCACTTCAAGGCGGTCGACGAGCGGCTGTGGCGGGGTTCCGCCCCTGGTGAGGACGGGTACCGCGAGCTCGCGGCCCGTGGTGTGAAGACGGTCGTCGACCTGCGTGCGGAGAAGCTGACCGCCGAGCAACTGGCCGTTCCGCAGAAGGCGGGCCTGAAGGTCGTGCGCATGCCGATCCGGGACGGCCAGACGCCCACCAACGAGCAGGTCGCCGCCTTCCTGAACACCGTGAAGACGGCGGACGGCCCGGTGTTCGTGCACTGCGGCGCCGGTGTCGGACGTACCGGCTCCATCACCGCCGCATACGCGGTGCGCACCGGGGAAGCGACCTCCATGCAGGCCGCGCTGAACACCCTCGCGGTGGGCCCGCCGTCCATGGAGCAGGTCTGGTACGTCCTCTCGTCCGGCAAGGCTGAGATGACCCAGCCGCCCGCCGCCGTCGAGGCGATCAGCCGCATCTTCGACGCCCCGCGTCGGATCAAGGCCTCGTTCTGACGTACCCCGCCCCGCCCTCCCCGATCCGCCGGTCACCCGGCGGATCGGCTGCATGCGGGCGTTGTGTGCGTAACGCGCGGCTCGGTCCGGCTACGTGCCGACGGCCTGGTCGTAGTGGAACAGGCCGCTGGGGTCGTAACGCCGCTTGACGCCGACGAGGCGTTCGTAGTTGTCGCCGTAATACGCAGACCGCCAGTCCGCCAGATCCGGGTCGGGGAAGTTGACGTACGCCGCCGACGTCTTCAGGTCCCGGCTCAGCGTGCGGTGCATGCTGCGCGTCTGGGCCAGCAGGTCCTCGACGACCGTGCGCGGCGTGTCCGGCTTCCAGTGCGTGCCGATGTCGATGACGAACGTGGCGTCGCGGTGCCGGTACGCCGTCTCGCCCGCGCCCGGGGCCGCGCTGTGCCCGCCCATGGCGAAGAGCGTGACGTAACCGGAATTGCCGGTCGTGCCCGGCCGCCAGTGACGTACCCATTCGATGACGGACTCGACTGTCCCGGGTCTCAACCACCGGTTCGGGACAAGGGACTTGGACGCCGATGCTCCGCCGGCCCCGGGCTTTTCCATGAGGTGGTCCTGCGCGGACCAGAAGTGGCGCTGCTCGATGAACTCCCTGACCGGACCGAGCTCCAGGACCGGGGCGAGAGCCTCCCTCAGGCCGTCCTCGCCGCCCAGCCGCTGGCCCAGCAGCGCGACGGCCGCCGTTCCCTCACCCGTGTTCTTGAAGCCGATCCGCACGTCGAAGTCGCCCGCGCGGTCGGCTTCGAGGATCTCCTGGAGCAGTGCCACCAGCCGGACGCCCGCCTTGAGCTCGAAGGACAGGTCGAAGACCGTGGCGGCCTGGTCGTCGACGCGGGCGGCGTCGAAGACGAAGGCGGTGTTGATGCCGAAGTTGCCGCCCGCGCCGCCGCGGCAGGCCCAGAAGAGGTCCGGGTTCTCGTCGTCGGCGGCCCGCACCAGTGAGCCGTCGGCCAGCACCACGCGGGTCTCCACCAGCCGGTCGCAGGTCAGGCCCCACTTGCGGTCGTTGAAGCCGAGGCCGCCGCCCAGCGTCAGACCGGCCACGCCCACGCCGCCGCAGCGGCCGCCGGGGAAGTACAGGTTGGCCGATCTGGCTTCGTAGACGTCGGAGTTGGTGGCACCGCCCCCGAGGTGCAGCCGGGTGCCGCGGACGGCCAGGGACTTCATGCGGCGCAGGGTGATGAGGAGGCCGCTGGTCGTGGAGTAGCCGGCGTAGTTGTGGCCGCCGGAGCGGGGTGCGAGGGGCAGGCCGTGCTCGGCCGCCCACCGTACGGCTGCCTGTACGTCCTTCGCCGTCGCACACGCCACGATGCCGGCGGGCCGTACGTGGGCGTAGCGCAGGTTGTCCGGCGTCGCCAGGGTGTGGAAGTCGTTGCTGCCGGGCCCGTACAGGCCCGCCGCCCGGCTCAGACCGCGGCGCAGCTCGTGCCAGGCCGCGCGGTCGGGCCCGGCCCCGCCGGTGGGGCGGGCCGCCGTGGGCGTTCGTACGGCCGCTGCCGCGGTGTGCCCTCCGGTCAGGCCCACTGCCAGCCCGGCGGCTGTGGCCCCGGCTCCCATCCGCAGTACATCTCGTCTGCCGGTCATCGCAGCGGTCCTCTCCTGGTCACCTGGTGCGGCTCCGCGGGTGATCACGGCTCCGCGGTGATCATGGTGAGGGTCTGCGTACCGGATCATCGCGCGGCGCTCCGGGGGCGGCGGGCGTACACCTGAACGGCGGCCTCGGCCTGTGAACGACGGCCCGGTCAGGAATCCGTCGCCCCGGCGCGGGCGATGAGCAGCGCCACGTCGTCGTGGTCCCCGGGCTGGCGCAGGGAGTGCAGCAGCACGTCACACGTCTCTTCCAGGGATTCCCGGGGCACCGCGAGGAGGGCCAGGAGCTCGGCCAGGCGTTCGTCGATGGCCTGGTCGCGGGTTTCGACGAGGCCATCGGTGTAGAGGACCAGCTGGTCGCCGTGGCGCAACGTGAAGGTGCTGGTGTGGAAGGCGACGTCGCCGACACCGAGAGGGGCGCCGGTGGGCAGTTCGAGCAGTTCGGGGGGCAGGCCGGGGCGTACCAGGGCGGGGGGCAGGTGCCCGGCGCTGGAGATGCGGCACTGGCCGCGGTGGGGGTCGTACACGGCGTAGATGCAGGTGGTGATGGTCTGCCCCATCCCGTCGGCGATGCGGTCGAGCTGGTGGAGGACCTTGGCGGGGTCGAGGTCGAGTCCGGCCAGCGTGCGGGTGGCGGTGCGCAACTGCCCCATCGTCGCGGCAGCGCCGATGCCGCTGCCCATGACGTCGCCGACGACGAGCGCGGTCTTGTCGCTGGTCAGCGAGACGACGTCGAACCAGTCGCCGCCCACCTCGCTGGCCGCCTGGGCGGGCAGATAGCGGTAGGCGACCTCCAGGCCGGGCCGGACCGGCGGGTGCTGGGGGAGCAGGCTGCGCTGGAGCGTGAGGGCGGTGCTGCGCACCTGCTGGTACCAGCGGGCGTTGTCGATGCATACGGCCGCCCGCGCGGCCAGCTCGCCCGCCAGGAGCTCGTCGTCGGCGTTGAAGGGCTCCGGGTTGTGCGTGCGCTTGAGGTCCAGGGCGCCGAGGACCTCGCCGCGCGCGATCAGCGGTACGGCCAGGTACGAGTGCACGCCCGCGGCGGCCAGGAGTTCCGCCGCCGCTGGGCTGCGGGCGATGCACTGCAGGTCGTCGTCGCTCACATGGGACACCCGGACCGGGCGGCCGGTGTTCACGCACTGGGTGACCAGCCGGTCGGCGTCGTACATGGCGACCTCGCCGGGCTGATCGGCCGCCCGTACGGCGTCCGTGGGGTACGCGGCGGCCACGGCCAGAGCACGGAACACTCCGGGCCCCTCGTGGGTCATGACGCCCGAACGGCCGTTCAGGATGCTGTCGAGCACGTCCACCGCGGCCACGTCGGCCAGCTCCGGTACGGACACGCCGGCCAGTTCGCGCGCGGTCTCGTCGAGGTCGAGCGTGGTGCCGATGCGGATGGAGGCGTCGGCGACGAGCGCCAGGCGTTGCCGGGCCTGGGCGGCCTCCGTCGCGGCGCGGTACCGCTCGGTGATGTCCACGACCGACGTGGCCACCCCGAGCACCCTTCCGTTCGGCGCCTCCAGCCGGTAGAAGGACACCGACCAGGCACGCTCCCGGTCCGGGTCGGCCGGGGTGCGCCCGACGGACTCCCTGTCGACGATCGGAATGCCGGTGGCCAGCACCTCGCCCATCGCCGCCTCGATGGCCTCGGTGTCCAGGAACGGCAGAGCGTCCCGGACACGCCGTCCGACATGCTCGCGGGCGGGCAGGCCGTTGATGCGCTCCAGCGCCGGATTCACGGTGACGAACCGCAGGTCGGTGTCGACGACCGCCAGCCCGATCGGGGACTGCGAGATCAGCCGGGTGGACAGGGCCAGATCCCGCTCCACCCGCCGCAGAGTCGCCCGGTCGGTGGCCAGCCCCAGGGCGTAGAGGTCCCGCCGGTCGTCCTCCAGCCGCATGTTGCGGAATTCCACCAGCAACGTGCTGCCGTCCTTGTGGCGCGCGGGAAAGACCCCCGCCCAGCTTCCGTCCTGCCCGGCCATGACCTTGGCGAACATCCGGCGCACCAGATCGAGGTGCTGTTCGTGTACGAGAACCCGCCCCGCGTACCGGCCGAGCGCTTCCTCGGCGGCGTAACCGAACAATTGCTCGGCCTGCGGGCTCCACAGCACGATCCGCCCGTCCGCATCCAGCACCACAGCGGCCACGTTGAGTACGTCCAACAGGCCACCCGGCTCGGACGCGCTGCTGCCCCCGGGCCGCTCGGGGTCGGTCGCGGCGGGTTCGACAGCACCCATCCCAGGACCTCCTTCCGCGCGCCCCCACCGCTTGATGCCCGGTGCCTCCCATGGTCTCTCAGCCCTCCGGGTCGCGCTTGCCTTGCGGACGCGTGACGTGTGGCGCTTGCCTGCGGTCCTGTGACGCACCGCGCCGGCCTTACGGTCCTGTGACGCGGTGCCCCGGCAGCGGATCCAACCCCTCCCCCGCACCTAGCGTGACGCCCATGCGCGTACTGGTCACCGGCGGAGCCGGGTTCATCGGGTCACACATCGTCGACGCACTCACCTCCCGCCGCCACGAGGTCGTCGTGCTCGACGCGCTGCTGCCCTCGGCCCACGGCGGGGCTCATCCCCCGTCCCCGGCGGGCGCACGGCTGGTCGTCGCGGACGTACGGGACCGGGACGCGGTGACCGGGGTCCTGCGCGGCGTCGACGCCGTCTGCCACCAGGCGGCGATGGTCGGCCTGGGCAAGGACTTCGCGGACGCGCCGGAGTACGTCGGCTGCAACGACCTCGGGACCGCAGTACTCCTGGCCGCGATGGCCGACGCCGGGGTGCGCGAACTGGCGCTCGCCGGTTCGATGGTGGTCTACGGCGAGGGCCACTACGACTGCCCCCGTCACGGGCAGGTCCGGCCGGGCCCCCGCGCGGTGGCCGATCTGGACGCGGGCCGGTTCGAGCCCCAATGCCCGTCCTGCAGCGCGGAGTTGACGCCGGGTCTCGTCGCCGAGGACGCGCCCGCCGACCCTCGCAATGTGTACGCCGCCACCAAACTCGCCCAGGAGTATCTCGCCTCCGCCTGGGCACGTGCGACGGGCGGGCACGCGGTGTCGCTGCGCTACCACAACGTGTACGGCCCCGGGATGCCCCGCGACACCCCGTACGCCGGCGTCGCCTCCTTCTTCCGCTCCGCCCTGGCCCGCGGCGAAGCGCCCCGGGTCTTCGAAGACGGGGGCCAGCGGCGGGACTTCGTACACGTACGGGACGTGGCGGCGGCCAATACGGCGGTTCTGGAGGCGCTGCCGGGGCGCGAGCCCGGCGGCTACGCGGCGTACAACACCGGGAGCGGCGAGCCGCACACCATCGGCGAGATGGCCGCCGCGCTGGCCGCCGCGCACGGGGGCCCGGCGCCGGTGGTCACGGGTGAGTACCGGCTCGGGGACGTACGGCACGTCACGGCGGACTCCCGCAGGCTGCGCAACGAGCTGGGCTGGCAGCCGGAGGTCGGATTCGCCGAGGGCATGGCGGAGTTCGCGACGGCGCCGCTACGAGACCGGTCCCGCCCCGCCGCCGGAGGGCAGGGCGATGTCCAGCTTTCGTAGGTGTCCATATTTCGTAAGGATTGGAAGTCCGAAATGCCGGATTCAGCTCCGTAGGGTGAACGGCGTGACACCAACCCACGGTCCTCGCGCCGACGTCGTCCTCCCCTGTCTGGACGAGGTCGCGGCGCTGCCCCGCGTCCTGGCCCGCATCCCGGACGGCTGGCGCGCGATCGTCGTCGACAACGGCTCCACGGACGGCTCCGCGGAGCTCGCCCGCTCGCTCGGAGCGGCCGTCGTGCACGAGCCCCGGCGGGGATTCGGCGCGGCTTGTCACACGGGGCTGCTCGCCGCCGACGCCGAGTACGTGTGTTTCTGCGACTGCGACGGCTCGCTCGACCCTGCGCAGCTTCCCGATTTCGTACGCCAAGTAGCCGACGGACAGAGCGACTTGGTGCTCGGCCGACGCCGCCCGCAGGGACGCGGCGCCTGGCCGCTGCACGCCCGCGCCGGGAATCTCGCCCTCGCGCGCATGCTGCGCCACCGCACCGGGCTGCGCCTGCACGACCTCGGCCCGATGCGGGCCGCCCGCCGCGCGGACCTGCTGGCGCTCGGCCTCACCGACCGCCGCAGCGGCTACCCGCTGGAGATGGTCGTACGCGCGTCGGACGCCGGACTGCGGGTCACGGAAACCGACGTCCCGTACCGGCCGCGCACCGGAAAGTCCAAGGTCACGGGTACCTGGCGCGGCACCTGGCACGCCGTGCGCGACATGCGGGCGGTACTGCGGCAGCCATCGGCGCCGCGGACGCGGGTGCCCCGATGACCGCCGCCCGCAGCTCCCCCGACGGGCCGACGACCCTGCTGGTCATCGCCAAGGAACCGGTCCCCGGCCGGGTCAAGACTCGCCTGACGCCGCCCTTCGACCCCGCCCAGGCCGCCCTCCTGGCCGAAGCCGCGCTCAGCGACACGCTGCGGACCGTGCTCACCCTGCCCGCTCTGCGCCGCGCCATCGTCCTCGACGGGCAGCCGGGGCCCTGGCTGCCGCCCGGCATCGACGTCGTACGGCAGAGCGCGGGCGGCCTCGACGAACGGCTCGCCGAGGCGATCGGCGCCTGCGAAGGCCCCGTACTCCTCATCGGCATGGACACCCCGCAGGTCAGCCACGCGCTCCTCGCCGCCGCCCTCGGCCCGTCCGCCTGGCAGGGTTGCGACGCGTGGTTCGGCCCCGCCGACGACGGCGGGTTCTGGGCGCTCGGCCTGGCCGCACCGGACCCCGGCCTCCTGCGCGGCGTACCCATGTCCGTGCCCGAGACCGGCGCCCTACAGCGCGGGCGCCTGGTCGACGCCGGGCTGACCGTGCGCGACCTGCCGCCGCTGCGCGACGTGGACACGGCGGCCGATGCCGCGTACGTCGCAGCCGCCGCACCGCACGGGCTGTTCGCCGCGACCTACGCCCGGCTGACCCGGACCGCGGCCGACCGGGCGGACCGGTGAGTACGACCCTGCCGCCGCCCGCCGGGGGCAACGCCGCCGCCTGGGGCACGGGCCCGTACGCCAACGCCCTGCGCAACGGCCACGGCCCGCTGTTCCTGCGCCGTACGGACGGCTGGCTGCTGCCCCTGGACGTCGAGCGCTGGTGCGCGGGCGCCGACGCCGCCGACCTGTCGGCGCTGCGCCGCTGCGAAGGAGCCGTACTGGACATCGGGTGCGGCCCGGGCCGGCTGGTCGCGGCACTGGCCGCCCGGGGGCAGCGCGCACTCGGCATCGACGTCAGCGACGCGGCCGTCGAGCGGACACGGCGGCTCGGCGGCACGGCCCTGCGGCGCTCCGTCTTCGATCCGCTGCCGGAGGAGGGCAGTTGGGATACGGCGCTGCTCGTCGACGGCAACATCGGCATAGGCGGCGACCCGCGGGCACTCCTCCTGCGGACCGCGGCCCTGCTCGCCCACGGCGGGCTGCTCATCGCGGAGACCGCACCGCTGGACATCGACGAGCGCGTACGGGTCCAGGTGGACGACGGGCGCGTCACGGCCGACGGCACGGCGGACGGCACAGCCGGCGCGGCACCCTTCCCGTGGGCCCGCCTCGGCACCCGTGCGCTGCTGCGGTACGCCCGTCCGCTCGGCTGGTACCCGGTCGATCAGTGGGAGGCGGGCGGGCGGCCCTTCGTGGCACTGCGCCGAAGCCTCGGCCCCCAGCTCAGCGCTCAGCTCTGCGCCGAGACCTCAGCGCCCTGCCGAACAGCCACGCGGCCGACACCGCGAACAACGCGGCCGTGATGAGCAGCCAGTGCCCCAGGAACGGATCGGCGGACAGTCCGGAGGCGGGCCGGTAGCGCTCTGCCTGACGGGTGATCAGGGGAAACCACACCAGCAGGAGCAGCCCGGACAGCAGGGCCGGTACACGAACGAAGTTGATCAGATGCGGCTCCGCCCCCAGGGACCTGCGTACGGCCAGATCCGCCGACGCATAGAGCGGCAGCAGAACCACGTCGTGCACCAGCGCCGCACCGACGAACCACGCGGCGATCGCGAGCGTGTCGCCGTCCAGCAGCCGTACGCCCGCGTATGCGGCCAGGGCGAAGGTGATGACCAGGAGCAGGAGTTGCAGCGGCCCTTCCCCGTACCAGCGCCTCATGCGCCTCATCAGCCTCATGACACTTCTCCGAAGCTCAGCCGCTCGACCCACTTGGTGTTGAGCACCCCGGGCGCGGCCGGGACGATGATCCGCGCCGGATACCCGTGATCGGGCGACAGGTCCTCGCCGTTGACCGCGAGCGCCAGCAACGACCGCGGATCGTGCACCTGGTTGTCGCGCAGTGCCCCCACGCGAAAGGCCCCCTGGCGCTGAAAGGACTGCACCAGGACACCGGGCGGCCGGTCCTCGCGGTAACCCGCGAGGACGGCGAGATCCTTCAGGCGCACACCGCGCCACCACTGGTCCGAGGTCGACCAGCCCTCGACGCAGGCGATCGGCAGCGCCGCGCTCTGCTGGGCCATTGCGAGGAGCTGCGCCCGGGAGAGACGGACGGTACCGGCGGGTCCGGTGACGGTCAGCCGCCAGTCGTCGCCCAGGTCGGCCGACGAGATGCCCACGGCGGCGGCCGTCTTGTTGATCTGGAACCCGTTCGGCCCGGACGCGGGATCGCCACCGCCGTGCGGCGTGAGCAGCGCGGTCCGGCGCAGCGGCCCGTCGAAGCTCCGTCCGGCGGATGTGGCCAGCAGGAGGAGCGACCCGGCGCCCACGACGGCGAGTGCGCCGCGCCGGGAGATGGTCGGGGCGGCGGGGTTCTGGGACACGAGCTCGTCGTCCCTCTCGTCGTCCTTGGTGATGCCGCGTTTGCGCAGGACCCGTACGGCCTTCGGCAGGCGCAGACCCACATGGGTGATGACCGCGGCGAAGAACACCCAGGCCCCGTAGAAGTGCAACCGGTAGAAGGAGCCGGGAAAGATGTACTCCAGCTGGATGTTGAGCAGGCCCGTAATGAACTGGAACAGCGCGCCGCCCACCAGCAACAGCAACGACACCCGCTCCAGCGCGCGCCCCACCGAACGCGCGGGCGGCAGCGCGTACAGCTTCGGGATCACCGACCACAGCTTCGCCAGCAGCACAGGCACGAGCGCGATGCCGACGGTGACGTGCAGGCACTGCGTCAGGCGGTACAGCCAGTGAGGATCGGTCGGCCAGGCGAAGAGGTAGAAGCCCAGCAGGCCCTTGTCGGGGGTCTTGTCGTTGGCGGGTGAGAGGTCCGGGTTGTACGCGGCGTACGACAGCAGGCCGGTCACGAACATCAGCGTGAGCCCGACCAGCAGGACGATGCCGAGCACGGCCGTGAACCGGGTCCCGCGCACAGGGCTGCGCCAGAAACCGGGTGCCGAGGGGAGGTGTTCCAGGAAGCGTCTGTCGCCCATGGCCCGACGTTATGCCCGCACCCCCGGCCGGAACGGCGTACGACCCATGACGAAACGCTGACGTCGTACCGCCGGACAGCCCGAAACGCCTGCGGCCTGCATACCGTGCCCGCGTGCTGAGTTTCCCCGGGGTCCGCCCCCCGGACCCCCGAGAATCCGACGGACAACGCACCGGCCGCCGCCGGGATCTGGCCGCGGCCGCCACCGCTGTCCTGCTCGTCACGGCGGCGGTGCTCGTAGGCCGCGCGATCCAGAACACCGACCGCACCCTCTTCGTCAACTGGCCGCCCCTGCTCGCCTCCTGGGACCCCCACCTCGGCCCCGGCACCCCGGCCGCGCTCGCCGTCGCCGTCGCCGTCGTCGCGTACGGACCGGCCCTCGCCACGCGCCTGCCCTGGCGGGCACTGCTGCTCACCGCATGGGGGGCGTCCCTCGCCTGGGCCTTCTCGCTGGCGCTCGTCGACGGCTGGCAGCGGGGCGTCGCGGGCAGGCTCGTCACCCGGCACGAGTACCTCCGGGTCATCGACAGATTCGACGACATCGGCGCGGCCCTGACCGGCTTCGGCCAGCACATCCTGATCGATTCTCCGGACAACTGGCCCACCCACGTCGCAGGCCACCCGCCGGCCGCCGTCCTCACCTTCGTCGGTCTCGACCGCATCGGCCTGGGCGGCGGCGCCTGGGCGGGCGTGTGGTGCATCGTGCTCGCCGCCTCCGCCGTGGCCGCCGTTCTGGTCACGCTCCGGGCACTCACCGACGAAGGCACCGCGCGCCGCGCCGCCCCCTTCCTTGTCCTGGCCCCGGCCGCGGTGTGGACCGGCACGTCGGCGGACGGCTACTTCGCCGCGGTCGCCGCCTGGTCCGTCGCGTTCCTGGCCCTGGCGGCGACCCGGACAGCGCGGCCCCCCGCCGCCTTCATCGCCGGGCTCCTCTTCGGCCTCGCCTGTTACCTCTCGTACGGTCTGACCCTCGTCGCGATCCCGCTCCTCGCCGTACTCCTGATCGCCCGCACCGCCCGCCCGCTCCCGCTGCTGCTGGCGGGCGCCCTCGTCGTGCCGGTGGCCTTCACGCTCGCGGGGTTCAACTGGTGGGAGGCGTACCGGCTGCTGGTCGAGCGCTACCACCAAGGCGCCGGCGGCGTGCGCCCGTACTCCTACTGGATCTGGGCGAACCTCGCCGCCACCACGTTCGCCGTCGGCCTCGCCACAGTCGCCGGCCTGCGCCGCGCCCTGGCCGCAGCGCCCGCCTCCGTACGCGGACTGCGCACCACAACGGCGTGGCCCACCCACCGCCTGGTCGTCCTCACCCTGGCCGCACTCCTGGCCGTGGCCGTCGCCGACCTGTCCGGCATGAGCAAGGCCGAGACGGAACGGATCTGGCTGCCCTTCACCCTCTGGCTGCTCCCCGCCGCGGCCCTGCTGCCCACGGACAGCCGCCGGGCCTGGCTGACGGCGCAGGCCGCCGTGGCCATCCTGACCAACCACCTGCTGCACACCGGCTGGTGAAAGCCCGCGTCAGACACCGATGCCGAACTCGCGGGCCCGCATCCCGGCCTGGAAGCGCGACGTGGCCCCGAGCATCGTCATCAGCTCGGCGACCCGCCTGCGGTAGGTGCGAAGCGACATGCCGAGCTGCCGCGACGCCGTCTCGTCGGTGTGCCCGGCGCTCAGCATCCGGAGGATCTCGCGGGCCTGTTCGTTGAGTACGGGCGGCCGCGTGCGGCGGAATTCGGCCAGGTCGGTGGCGGTCTCCCAGGCCGCGCACACCAGCGACCTGATCCCCTCGACGACGTCCGGCGACGTGACGACCGTGTACGTACGTGTCCCACGCACCGGCGCTCCGGCGAGGATCGCGACCCGCTGGTCGATGACGATCGCCTCGTGGGCGAGCGGCGCGACCGAGATCCGTACCTGCGCGTGACTGGCGGCGATCCTGACGAGCCGGCGCTCGGATTCGGGGTCGGCCAGCGCCTGCGGGGTGTACAGCTTGCGCATCGACAGTCCGGGCGTCGCACGTGGCCGATTGCCCTCGGCGAAGGCGGCGTTCACTCCGCCCGACCAGGTCAGCAGGTCCGCGGCGGCGCACATGAACTCGTGCCGCGCGCCGGCGAACAGGTGCCCGGCCCGGCGCACCAGCTCCCGCTCGCCCCGCAGGGTCACGTTCTGATCCGCCGCGGAAGTCGCCATCGGAACATTCTGCGGTCGGTCACAACGGCGGTCAACGGCAGTCGAGGCGGCAGCGGGAGGGTGGCGGCCCGACCGTGACCGCCGCCTCCCCTACTACGCGCGCCGCCAGTCAGGCGTCAGCCATCTCGGGCATGTCGCCCACCGTCGTCTTCATGTCGATCACCGCGAACGCGGCGCCCTCCGGGTCCGTGAGCGCCGCGAACCGGCCGAACGGGCTGTCCATCGGCCCGAACTGCAGCGCCCCGCCGCGCGCGGTCGCCTTGGCCACCGCGTCGTCGCAGTTGTCGACGGTGAAGTAGACCTGGATGTACGACGGGATCTCCGGCGGGAATTCGTCCGTCATCGTCATCCGTCCCAGGACGGTGTCGTCGCCGACGTTGAAGACCTTGAAGTCGATGGCGTCGTCCGCCATCCGCTGCGCGCGGTACGGGAAGACAGCGGGGAAGAACCTGTCGACCTTGTCCGGGTCGCGCGTGAAGACCTCTGCCCAGGCGTACGCGCCCGGCTCGCCGCGCTTCTCGAAGCCCTCGTGCTGCGCGGCCTGCCAGATGCCGAATGTGGCACCGCCCGGGTCCTTCGCGAGCAGCATGGAGCCGAAGTCGCCGACCTGCATCGGATCCATCAGCACCTGCCCCCCGCTGTCACGGATCTTCGCGGCCGTGGCGGCGACGTCCGGCGAGGCGAAGTACAGGCACCACGCCGCCGGGGCGTCCTGCCCCGGCATCGGCGGGGTGACCGCGGCCACCGCCTTGCCGCCCGAGTACGCCTGTGTGTAGTCGCCGAACTCCGGCGCGCTCTCACCGAAGGTCCAGCCGAGTACGTCGCCGTAGAAGCTCTTGGCCCTCTCCACATCGGTGAACATCGCATCGGCCCAGCACGGTGTGCCCTCTGGTTGCACGGCCATGGCTTCGCTCTCTCCTGCTCGACGATTGGTCCGGTTTGTCACGCTAGCCAGTCACCGGCCGCCCCGCGCGGGAAGCACGCCCCAATGGGCTGTCCACGTAAGGGCTATTGACGAGTCTCCCGATTGGGCCGACCGGGTGACTGCTGGGCCGCGCGCAATCTCCTGGCACTTAAGGTCCCGGTCTATGACCTCACCCCAGAGCAGCGAAAGCCGTCTTGATCAAAGCAACTTGGGCACCATTTCCGTGATGGCCTGGGCCGGCGAACACGTCGATGACGGACGCGACATGGCTTTCCTGCTCGCCTATTCCCTCGGCGACGGAGCGGCCGGCCCCGAGGCCGCCGAGGAAGCGGTCCGTCACCTCCTCACGCAGTCCGGCCTGCCCATCGGCGGCGGCGTGGTCGACGGCTCCCGGTCCAGCCTGCCGATGACGGTCCTCGTCGAGGACGGCAGCGCGTCCCTGTCCACGCCGTACCTCAATGCGCGGTGCCTCGTCCCCGAGCAGTGGACCACCGCGGCGCGCAAGCGCGATCACGTGTACTTCATGTTCACGACCCGCCCGTGGCCGCAAGGAGCGCCGGGTGTGGCCGTCGCCGAAGAGGATCTGAAGGCCTTCCTCTGCGACGAGGCGACCATCTCCGCCTCCGCGCACTGCCTGCTGCCGGTGAGCACTCCGCGCACGTGACCACGTTGCATCAGCGGCCGCCCGCGGCACCGGCAACAACCCTCAGGCCCCGCAGCAGGAATTCCTTCTGCGGGGCCTGAGGGTTTCACATGCGCGGGAGCGGCTGGTCTCCCCGGCTGATCGGCGAGCGGGCCCGGGGTCAACGCAAGGAGGAACTGCGGTGATCCGAGAGGCCGCCGAGATTGTGTCAGCCGCTATGAACAACTTCTCGCCGCGGCGTTGGTTATCCCGTCTCACCCATTTGGCGCCGGAAATGGATCGGCAGGCATTAGAAAGCTTTCCGGTCTATCCATTCAGGTGCACGGCCCACAGGAAGAATGATCTTCATGATGCGAAGCCGGACTGCACACGCGGAAGGCCGGTGTGCACGCCGCGTTGCGTGCACACCGGCCTTCCGACCGTACTGCGGGCGCCCTGCCGGGCCGGCTCCCTCAGCGTCCGATGGGCAGCCCGCCGACCATCGGAACGGCCTTGCTGGCGCCCACAGTGCCTTTCACGGGCTTCGCCGGCTTGCCCTTCGCCGACTTGCCCTTCACCGGCTTGGCCTTGGCTTGATTGACGTTCTGGGCGGTTCCGGTCGCGGTGTGCAGGAGCGGGTTCGCGACGGGGCTGTTGAGGGGCTGAGCGCTCAGGTTGCCGGCCAGTTGCTTGACGCCCTGCGTGCTCAGGCTGACCGAGTCGCCGGAAGCCACGGCCGGAGACACCGCCCCCGCGGCCGCACCCGCAGCAATCATCGAAACGGCAAGGGCTGAGGCTGCGTTCTTGTACTTCATCCTAATAATCCCTCTTCAGGCTGGCGTAATCCTCGACCGACGAATTCCGTGACACTTTGGCGCTGTTCTTCGATGTCACCGACATCAGGCCTAACGAAAAGCTGGGCGCCGGGAAACTGAGACCGTACGTCCTTCTTGGCGATTCACTCGGATGCCGGGTTTAAATTCAGGGCTCGTCGCAGCACCGATGGAGCGGGATCCGAAGACCCCGCTCCATCGAAATGCGTCAGCCGGCCCTGGTCGCTCAGGTCCGCTTCGACCGGCCGCGACGGGCCATCAGCACACCACCGGCCACGAGGGCCACACTGACCGCACCGGCGGCAGCGAGCTCGTCGGAGCCGGTGTCCGCCATCTGGGGCTGGGCCGCGGGCGGCTGGGCGGCCCGAGGCGCCTCGGCCGGGACCTCCGCGACCGGCATCTCGGCCGGGACCTCCGCGGGCATCTCGGTCTTGGGCTCTACCGGCTTCGGCTTGGCCTTGGGCTTGGGCTTGGGCTTGGGCTTGTCCTCGTCACACGGCTCTTCTTCGTTCTTGTTGTCCTTCGGCTCGTCGTCGTCCAGCCAGTCGTCGCCCATCCAGTCCTCGGCCGGCCACTCCTCGTCCGGCCACTCGCCGCTCGGCACCTCGTCCGCCGGCCTCTCGCCGCCCGGAGTTCCGCCCTTCGGCTGCTTCTTCTCCGGCTTGGCCACAGGCTTCTGACCGGTCGCCGGCTTCTTCTCCGGCTTGGCCGCGGGCTTCTGGCCGGTCGCCGGCTGCTTCTCGGGCTTCGCCTCGGCGTCGTCGGTGTCGACGGCGCAGTTGTTGCCACCCAAGTCGAGGGGGCCGCAGCCCTTCACCGGCACCTCGACCGGAACCTTGACCTCGTCGCCGGACAGCAGGCCCGCAGGCGCGGTCGAGGCCTCACCGCCGGTCCCGGCATCCGCGTGGGCGTAACCGCCGGTCAGGGCGAGGATCCCGGATGCAGCCGCCGCAGCGAGCACGCTTCTGTTCAAAACCTGTCGCATCTTGCCGTTCCCTGTCTTTCATGCTCGGAGGAATGCGCATGGCGTGCGCCCAGAGCCAACTGGGGTCCAATTGGGGTCCCATTGCTGAGCGGTTCAGACTGGGAACAGCCACGTCCTTCGCGCTGCACGAGTCCGTTCTTCACACCCATAGCGTCGGCGTCGGAATCGGTAACGATCTGATTCCACCGAGGAAACGAGGGAAATGAGGTTGCCTTTTCACCATCACCCGAATGCCCTAGGGGAATTCAAGTAAATATGCCCGGTCCTCGCCCATGGGGAGGACCGGGCAATTCTTCTGTCGTCTTGTCAGACAGGCGACGCGCACACCGTGGGCGGCTACGCGTCCGGCAGCTTGGGCTGCACCGCGGGCTGCTTCGGCTGGTTCGGCTGGTTCGGCATCTTGGGCAGCCCGTCGAGGTCCGCGGCCGGGAGGCCGCTGCCCAGGAGGCCACTCAAGATCACGTTGACGAGGCCGGTGAGCACGGACTTGATGTCCGACGCCACGACCGCCGCGTCACCGGCCGTCGCCGACTTCAGCAGCCCGTCGGCCCTGACCTTCAGGTCGGTGATCGCCTTCGCCTTGAGGTCCGCACCCGCGTCCGCGGAACTGTCGGCCGGCGCGGCCTTCTCCAGGCTCTTCAGGGCCTCGTCTATCGCCTTCTTGTGGGTGGCGGCATCTGCCTCCGGCAGCTTCTCGCCGTGCGTCAGGACGGCCTTGAGCAGGTCCGTGACCGGCTTCAGCACCGTGGCGATGGTCTGCACCGCGCCCGTCTGGGCCGTGAGCGCATCGGCGTTCGGAATCGGAGCCTCTTCGGCCGAAGAGCCTTCCGGGTGAAGCGCTGCCGGTGCCGCCGCTGCGGCACTGGTCGGGCCGAACGCCAGAGCCCCGCATATCACCGAGGAAACGACGAGGCCGACTGACCGGGAAACACGCATACGAAGATCCTTACGTGAGGGTCCTGAGGGGACTGGGACACCGCCACCGTGCCGCCGTCGCCCACCCTCCGCAACTTTTCCGCCACGTACCGTCACGCCCGCCGTGCGTGTCAGCCCTCAGCGTGCACCGGCCGACTCGGGGTACCAGCGGCCGTCGCGCTGGTGGGCCAGACGGTGGGCGGCCAGCCCGTCCACGTGCCGGGAGATGGTGGCCGGCTGGTAGCCCACGACGGCGCTCAGCTCGTCGATGCTCATGCCGGTGTCCGCACGGGATTTGAGCTGCTGCCACGTGCGTTCGGCGGGGCGGCCGATGCCACCCTCGGAGACGGACCTGAATGCGGTCCCGGTGTCGGGTACGGCGGCGGCCGGGGCCGTGACCGACCTGGTGACCGGGCGCGGAGTGCGGTTGACCTGGCGGTGCCGTCGGCCTTTCTGCTTACGGCGCTTCTGCCTCGGCATGGACTGCTCCGTCCGTAGAAGTAGTGAATGAAGTGGTTGGAGTGAATGAGGGAGATGAGAAGTGCTCCTGCGGGATCGCAGGAGCACCTCGTGCGGTACGTCGCCGGGGCTCGGGCTCAGCCGATGGGGAGTCCGCCGACCCGGCCGGTCAGGTCCGCCGAAACGGGCAGATCCTGCACCAGATCGCCCAGCGCCTCGACCGCCGAACGGAGGTTGGACTGCGGGTGCGCCGGCGCATTCGGGTGGCCGGGGCCGACCGCGTGAGCAGCGCCGGTGGCAGCGAGCACGGCACCGCTCAGCACAGCGGTGAAGGCGGCGACTGAGGCGTTGCTGCGGTTGCGCATGTTTCTCCAGCCTTTGGGTGAAATGTGACGGACAAAGACGCAACGAGGCGGCTCCGACACCGGTCACGCCGTCCGGGCACCGCCGACGGCGAATCGGGCGAATCAGGTGAATCAGTCGAAGGCGGGTGCGGTGAGCGCCTGGCTCTGCTGCGGAACCGGGCTCAGGTAGTCGGCCGGCGTCAGCGGCCGGTCGGTGAAGAACCGCAGAGCCAGGTCTGCCACCTCCTCGGCCTTTTCCAGCACGACCCAGTGGTCGGCGTCCCGGATGGTGGTGAAGCGGCTCCCCTGGATGGTCGCCGCGAAGGCCCGTTGCCGCTCCGCCGACGTCACCGTGTCGTGCTCCCCGGTGAAGACCAGCGCAGGCACCCCGGACAGGCCGCCGGAGAAGTCCGGCCGGTCGCCGAGCGAGCGGTACACGGAGTCCGCCGCGTGCGGCGAGTGCACGACCGCGTGGGCCATGGACCGCTTGACGTACCGGTAGGCGAGCTCCCTCCGGGCCACGTACCGCTGCGGATCGAGGCACATCAGCGCGTCCGTCACCATCGTCGCGAAGCCGTCGGTGTCACCGGCGTCCAGCCGGTCGGTGGCCCGCCGCCAATGGGCCCGCTGCTCGTCCGAGATGTGCGTGGGTACGCCGCCGAGGATCAGCCGGGCGATCCGCCGGGGGTCGTTCTGCGCGCAGTGGAAGGCGAGCGCGGCGCCGTACGAGAAGCCGAAGAGGTTGACGCGCGGTACGTCGAGATCGTCGATGATCCGGGTGACGGCGTCGCACAGGATCTCCGCGCTCGGGCCCGGCGGCAGCGGCGCCCCGCTGCCCATGCCCGGCAGGTCCGCGGTCACGACGGCCGCCACGGGGCCCAGCCGGCCCTCCACCTGGGGCCAGCCGAGCATTCCTTGCAGGGCGCCGCCGAGGACCACGACCGGTTCGGTGACGGGGTCGGTATTCCGCAACACCCGATAGGCGTAGCGCAACCCGTGCACCGACAGGGATCGGATGGTTTCCTCAGGCATGCGCCATTCCTTCTCGCTAGCTACGTACGGGTGAGGACGAGAGCCGCGTTGTGGCCGCCGAAGCCGAGCGATGTCTTGACAGCGCAGTCGAACGTCGCAGGCCGCGCGGCCTTGCTGACCACCTCGACCGGGATCTGCGGGTCGAGTGAATCCAAGTTGGCTGTCGGTGGGACAAGTTGGTGCTGGAGGGCGAGGACGGTGAGGGCTGTCTCGATTCCCCCGGCCGCACCCAGGGTGTGGCCCGTCATGGCCTTGGTCGACGTGACGAGGGGGTGGGAGCCGAGCGTCCTGTGCAGGACCGTTGCCTCGATCAGGTCGTTGACCACGGTGGATGTGCCATGTGCGTTGACGTGGCCGATGTCGGACGCGCTGACGTCCGCGTCCGACATCGCGGTACGCAGCGCACTCTCGATGCCCCTGCCCTCGGGGTCGGGTGCGACGGCGGCGTACGCGTCACTGGACGCCCCGTAGCCCGCGATGCCCGCCCGGATGCGGGCGCCGCGCGCCCTGGCGTGCTCCGGCCGCTCCATGACGAGGAGGCCCGAGCCTTCGCCCACGACGAAGCCGTCCCGGTCGGCGTCGAACGGGCGGCAGGCCGCGGCGGGGTTCTCCCGGCGCGTGGACACCGCCCTCATTTGGCAGGCGCTGGCGATGATCAGCCTCGAACAGACCGACTCGGCGCCGCCCGCGATGGCGATGTCGCAGACCCCGGCTCGCAGCAACTGATGTGCGGTGCCGATGGCGAGGGTGCCCGACGAGCACGCGGTGGAGACCGCGAAGCTCGGTCCGCGGGCGCCGAGGTCCATGCAGACGCTGCTGGCCGCGCCGTTGACGACGGTCAGCGGGGCGAGTTTGGGGGAGACCCGGCGCGGGCCCTTCGCCGCCAGGACAGCGTGCTGCTCGTCGTAGAAGGGCAGGCCTCCATGGGCGGACCCGATGATGACGGCGACCCTGCTGCCGTCCCAGACCGAGGTGTCGAGGCCCGCGTCCGCGACAGCTTCGCGGGCGGCCAGCACGGCGAGTTGGGAGAACCGGTCCATCAGCCGCTGGGTCGCCACACCGAGGAGAAGCGCGGTGTCCAGACCGTCGATGGAGTACATGAAGTCGCAGGCCAGACCGTCGAGTTCCGGCTGGCGACGCACAGATGTGGGGGCGGCGCTCTCGGTGACTCCGCGCCATGCCTCGGCGGCTCCGACACCTGCGGCGGTGACCAGGCCGAGGCCCGTCACCGCCGCGGTGAAGGGCGTCTGCGTCGGCCGCGTCACCCGAGAGTCTTGCTGTGTACGAGGTCCACCAGCTGACCGACGGTGTTCCGCGAGGTCAGCGCGGCGTCCTCCAGGTCGATTTCCAGTTGATCCTCAATGAGGATGCGGAATTCTTCCAGGGCGAGCGAATCCATACGCAATTCATAGAGTGGGATTTCGGGGCGAACGGCAGCAGGATCAACCCCGAATTTCTGCACCATCAGCGCGCTGACCACTTCTGTCGCGCTCGTACTCGCCGTACTCGTCACGTGTCGCCTCCGAGTTCGTACACGATGTTCGCCCACCTTTATACGCGCCCGCCCGGAAGGGCCCTTACAACGTTCGCTCAATGTAATGAGGCTTAGCGCGTGCGTACGGGAATGAGCGTGTTCGGCGCGTTCCGTGCATTCAGTCGGCTCATGCGATCAATGCACGTGCGGGCCGCCGCTCATGTGTGGTGTGCCGCGGGGTACGAGCGCGAGGGCGACCAGCGCGCTTGCGGCCGCGGCGACGGCGCAGACGGTGAATGCGTCGGTGAAGCCGCCACCGGATCCGCCGCCCCCGAACCCGCCCTCGATGCCGGACGCGGCGACCGTGGACACGACCGCCACGCCGATCGAACCGCCCACCTCGTGGAAGGTGTTGACGACTCCGGAGGCGAGGCCCGACTCATGGGGGTCGATCATGCCGAGCGCGGTCGTGGTGGCCGTGACGAACACCGCGCCGATGCCCAGGGACGCGACGACGAATCCGGGGAGCAGCCCGGCGTACACGCTGCTGTCGGCGGAGAGCCGGGTCAGGGGGACGGTTCCGGCGGCCGCGATCACCATGCCGCCGACTGCGGTCGTACGGCTGCCGATCCGCCCGACGAGCTGCGACCCGAGATGCGCGCCGATGCCGACGGCGACGGCCACCGGCAGGAACACCAGGCCGGTCCGCAGGGGACTGAAGCCGCGTGCGTGCTGCAGGTAGACCGACCCGAGGAAGAAGAACGCGATCAGCAGCGCGGTGGCGATCAGCATCAGGAACGCGCCCGCCAGCACCGGCCGCCGGGTGAACATCCGCAGGTCCATCAGCGGTGCGCTGCTCGCCCGTTCGACCGCCGCGAAGGCCGCGTACAGCGCCACCGCGCCGACGAGCGGCAGCAGGGTCGCGCCGGCGCCCCATCCGGCGTCGCCCGCCTCGACCAGCCCGTAGATGAGCGAGGCGGTGCCCGCGGTGACCAGGAGTGCGCCGGGGACGTCGAGGCGGGCGGGTTGCGGGGTGCGCGCCGGGACGAGGGTGGGGACGGCGGCCAGAAGCAGGACGCCGACCGGCACGTTGACGTAGAAGACCCACTGCCAGCCGGGCCCGTCGGTCAGCGCGCCGCCGAGCAGGACGCCTGCCGCCGAACCGATGCCGCCGATCGCGGCCCATGCGCCGAGGGCCTTGTTGCGCTCGGCGCCGTGGAAGGTGGTGGTGACGAGGGAGAGGGCGGCCGGGGACAGCAGCGCGGCGCCGACGCCCTGGGCGATACGCCCGCCGAGCAGCATGGGGGCGGTTTCGGCGAGCCCGGTGGCGAGCGAGGCGGCGGTGAAGACCGCGAGCCCGGCGACGAGCGTGCGGCGGGCACCGAGCGCGTCGGCGAGTCGGCCGCCGAGGAGCATGAGCCCGCCGAAGCAGAGGGTGTACGCCGTGACGACCCAGGTCAGGGTCGCGCGCCCGAGGTCGAGGTCGGCCGCCATGTCGGGCAGAGCGACGTTCACGACGGTGACGTCGAGGATGAGCATGAACTGCGCGACGCAGACGAGTACGAGCATCGCCCAGCGGCGCGGGGTGGCGGGTGGGTGGTCGTGGTGGTGGTGGTGGTGTTCCGCCGGATGAGTTGTCGAAGACATGGATCACTTCCAGGGCAGCGGGAGGAGCAGCGGTCGATTCCTTCACCTGAACTGTACGGCCCAGTACACATGAACTCAACTGTTCAGTTCAGTTCAAATGTTAGGATCGGGCCATGAGCGTGGACAGCGTCAAGCAGCCCCCCAGCGGCCCCCGGGCCGAACTCAAGCGGCAGGCCATCGTCCGGGCGGCCCGCGAACTCTTCCTGCGGGACGGCTTCGGCGTCGGCATGGACGCCATCGCCGCCGAGGCAGGCGTGTCCAAGGTGACCGTCTACAACCACTTCGGCAGCAAAGAAGCGCTGTTCACCGCGGTCATCACCGAGGCACTCGACGAGCCCCTCGGCACCGCCTCAATGACGGCGCTCGAAGGGCTCGCCGAGACCGACGACCTGCGTACGGCACTCATCGACGCCGCCCGCACCTGGGTGAGCGCCGTCACCGGCAACCAGGACGTCATCGCCCTGCGCAACCTCGTCGCCGCCGAACTGCACCGCTTCCCCGAGCTAGGCCGGGCCTGGAAGGGCCACGGCCCCGAGGGCCACCACCCCGCGATCGCGGGCGCGCTGCGCGCACTCGCCGATCAGGGGCGCCTGGTGATCCCCGACCTGGAGGTCGCGATCATCCAGCTGTACGCGCTCCTGATCTTCCCGCACCTGGTCTTCGGCGCCTACGGGACCCACATCGACGACGACCTCACCGACCGCCTTGTCACGGGCGGCGTGGACATGTTCCTGAGCCGCTACGGCGCTTAGTGCCTGTGTCTGAACCGGGGCCGGGCTCGCGACGCCTGGCACGCACGCTCGCCGCGTTGGCCGAAAGCCCTAGTAGCTCCGCTACGAGGACTTCCAGCCGCCTTGCGATCGCACGCACCAGACGCCGCGAGCTGATCCGGCCCAGTTTCAGACACAGGCGCTTAGCTTTTGAAGCCGCCGTACGGGCGTGTGATCGCTTCCAGGCCGTGGCCGGCCGGGTCCATGAAGTACACGCCGCGCCCGCCGTCATTGTGGTTGATCTCGCCGGGCTTCTTGAAGTGCGGATCGGCGTAATGCTCGACGCCCTCGTCCTGAATCCGCTGGTAGATGCCGTCGAACTCGTCCTCGGTGACGAGGAACGCGTAATGCTGCATGACGATCGACTCCGCCGGAATGGCCGCGAAGTCCAGGGTTACGCCGTTGCTCAGTTCGACGGGGATGAACGGGCCCCACTCGGTCCCGGTCTCAAGGCCCATGATGCGCGCGAAGAACTCGGCGGATTCACGGTTGTCCTTGGCATGAATGATGGTGTGATTCAACTCGACTGACACTGTGGAATGCCTCCGTAAGGCAAACTCACCGGCACCTCCATGCCTCACCCGGGCGGTGACCAGCACGCGATGCCGTGCGGTGATCCTAGGTCGCGTTCGCCGGGGTTGTCACCCCGGTTGTGCGGCGCGCGGCCGGATCGTCGGCAGGCGGTAACTGCCATCGGTCACTGCATCGTTGGGCGTATAGAGGCGGATCATCGGACGGAATCCGCCTTCCGGCGCCGGAAGCCAGTTCGCCGCCTCGACCGGGTGGGACGGGCGCTCCCTGCCGATGCAGATCGTCAGCGAGCCGTCGTCGGCGTACACCAGACCCGGTGTGCGGTCCCCTATCGAGTAGCAGCCGATCGGGTTGTCGACGAGCTGCTGGTCCGGGGTGTCGTACATGGTCATCGACCAGAACGACCCGACCGGTGGCGGCTGTTCGAAGCGCACGGTATACGACGTGGCGCCCGTGAGCGGCCTGCCTTCCGCGTCCGTGGAGGTGGACGCGGACACCGCCTCGTAGCCGTGGCTGCCCCACAGCGCGGTGCGCGCCGCGACCGCGCGGGTCAGGTACGACGCCTCGCGGTCGTCGATGCGCCACTGCGTGGAGTCGATCGTGCCGATGCCGAGGTGGTCGAGGTTGTAGTCGAAGAGGTGCGGGTTCATCCCCCATTCGCCGGGCCGCGCCTGCGCTTGCGAGTACTGATCCGGTGCCGCCGCCTTGGACGCGTTCTCGATGCGCTCCTTGCCCGCGGCCAGCCCCTCCCTGAGCGCCCGTACGAGCGCGGGTTCCGCGTTCACGTACGGCGAAGGGCCCTCCTCCAGGAGACCCAGCGGCTGGAAGCGGTCCTGGTACGCCTGGTCCGCCGCCGACGGCGGGAAGTCCGCCATCCATACCCGCAGCCGCTCGAAGAAGCGCAGCTCGTCCGGCACGTCGGGGTCGACAGCGGGCAACCCGGTCCGGTGTTCCGCCCCGTCCTGCGGCGTCAGTACGAGATCCTGCTGGATCGCCGCGACACGTGGCATGTCGTCCGGACCGCCGCACGCATTGCGGCCGACGAGCGTGACGACGGACGTCGGGGCATCGATCACGCCGGTCACGTCGTCCGGTTCGCTGCCCGGCCAGCCGGGCGGCGCGATCAGCCAGCGGCTCTTCGCGGTGCCGGTCGCCCTGCTGCCGAGGTAGGCGAAGTTGTTGGTCCACGCGTCGACGAACTGCAGCACGCAGTACGCCCCGTCGGTGTCCGGCACATCGAGCAGCAGCGGCCCGCCGGAGAGGTCGAGCTGTGCGACCGAGTACACCGTGTCGTTGTTGACGGACACGAAGTGGTCGTCCGGGGAGGCCAGTCGGCCGGCGTGCGAGAAATGGTTGAAAGGGGCGGGGCCCAGCGTGCCGAATCCCTTGTGCAGGGCGGCATCGACCGCCGACAGGCCTGAGACCAACGGGTAGCCGTACACATAGGCATCGGCTGCCGACGCTGCCGGCTCAGCGGGTGGGGTTGGGTTCTGCCCAGACATGTTTCGAGGATCCGGTCCGGGGGCCGTACGGGCGACCTGGGCCGGGCCGGACGGGTGACCCGTACTCCCGGCCGGTTCAGTGCGGGCCCGGGGGCGGGCATCGGTGCTCGGATGCGCACATCGACTCCCGAGCGAGGCAGACAGACATGATCAACGGCTCCCACGTCATCCTCTACAGCACCGCCGCCGACGCGGACCGGACCTTCATCCGCGACGTCCTCGGCTTTCCCGGGGTGGACTCGGGCGGCGGCTGGCTGATCTTCAAACTGCCGCCGGCCGAGGTCGCCGTACACCCCACGGGCGGGCGCCCCAAGCACGAGTTCTACCTGATGTGCGACGACATCGAGCAGACGCTCGCGGACCTCGCGCAGCGCGGGGCGGAGATCTCGGGACCCGTGCGCGACCAGGGCTGGGGGCTGCTCGCCGCCGTAAAGCTGCCGAGCGGGACCGAGCTGCCGCTGTACGAGCCCAAGCACCCGGTGGCGTACGACCTCGGCTGAGGACCCGGAGACTGCTGAGGAGCCGGAGACGTACGCCGGTCAGGCCCGCGCGAGCTTCGCCGCGCCGAAGGAGACGTCGAAGCGGTCGCACCAGATGGTCAGGCTGGTGAGGGCGGCCAGGTCGGCGTCGGCGGGCAGGGCGTAATTCTGGTCGCCCTTGTTGCCCTTGAGCTTGCCGAGGCTGACGTACTTGCCGTCGTCGAAGACGTGCCAGCCGGCCTTGCCCTCCTTCACCGGGGCGTCGGTGAGCCAGACGCGCAGGTCGGGGCCGTTGCTGGTGTCGAGGTTCTCCAGGCGGAGGGTGCGGGTGCCGTCGGGGTGCTGGAGGATTTTCGCCGTGCCGCTGGTCGAGTGTTCGTGGCTGATCAGGGTGCCGGAGGCGAGTGTGCGCAGGGCGGGCGGGGCGGTGGGGGTTTTCTCCGGCCCGGCCGCGTCCGAGGGCTCCGAAACGGGGGCCGCCGAGGGGACTTCCTCTTTCACCGTCTCGTCCTGCCAGAGCTTCCACGGCTGGAACCAGTACAGGCCCACGCCGACCGCCAGCATTCCGACGAGCAGCACCCCGATGACCACCGGCTTGCCGAGTATGTGTCTCATGCGCTCATTCAACGCCAGGAAGGGTGCGCCGACCTCGGCCGATCCGATGACGGAAGTCTTACGGCACTAGGCAGTGTCTGACAAATGATCACGGACTGGTTCGCGGAGCCAGAGGATCAGTGAGGCCAGGGCGACTCCGGCGCGGTAGCGGTCGGCGAGCTTGTCGAACCTGGTCGCGATCGCGCGGAACTGCTTGAGGCGTGCGAAGCATCGTTCGACCACGTTGCGGTCGCGGTAGACCTCCTTGTCGAAGGCGGGCGGCCGGCC
>NZ_JAGGPB010000094.1 GCF_018614055.1 Streptomyces sp. ISL-98 | reverse complement strand
TACTAGTACTCCAGCAGTACTTCCGTGTTTCCGCAGGTCAGCGACGTGACAGCACAGCTCAATAGCTGATGTCCCGTCAGTTGCGGTAGGCGACCATACGGTGCTGACCAGCGTGGATTCCATCCGGGCGCGGAGCGTTGTGGCCCCGTCCTGGAAGAAGCCGCGCGAAGTCCTGCTGGAGTACTAGGGCCTGTGTGATGTCGTGATCAATCTTGCTGATCCGGACCCGTCTGGAAGGCGGATCCGGTAGGAAGACGATCGTGACGCGTAGGCAACTCACCGACGAGCAATGGAAGTTGATCGAGCCGTATCTGCCGATAGGCGAGTACGGCCCGTACCCCGGGCGGCTGCGGGATCAGTTCGAGGGAGTGATCTGGCGGTTCAGGACAGGCGCGCAGTGGCGTGAGATGCCGGGCGAGTTCGGGCCCTGGCCAACCGTCTATGGGCGCTTCCGGGTCTGGCGGAACGCCGGTGTCTTCACCGCCCTGCTGGAGAGTTTGATCGCTGAAGCCGCCCGCCAGGGCAACACGGACTTGTCCCTGGTCTTGTGTCCTGAACATGAATAGGAGTTGGTTGTAGGGCAGCTTCTGGAAATGGTGCTGTGCGGGAGATGAAGGTTTTGTGGCCCTTCGGAGTCGCCCTGCGGGGGGAGGCTCCAAACTGCCTCATGCTGCGTTAGCTGACGACTGTCGTGGTGAGCGATGAGGAAAAGGCGTCGTGAGAGGCGTCAGGTGGGGACCGGAAAGACGAACGCAAGTGAATCGCTGCTGACGTGTCGAAAGACAACCAGACGACATCAAAACCGGGGTGTGACCAGAATCCCGGGATGAACCTGGCGGGTGCCCGTCTATTGGCCAGGTGGTGTCCGGCATGTAGGCGACGTGAGTCCGGTCTGCCGCTTCCGCACGGAACAGGAGAAGGCAGGTCCCGACACTGCCCACCGGTATCGGTGAGCGAGAGGGAGTGCCCCAAGCAGCGGACACTGTGAGGGGTCGAGTACCGACGCGGGGCGTGCTGGCGGACCGGCTCGTAGTAGTGGCGAAGCCCCTGTAATGGGGGCGGAGCGAAGGGGCCGGGTTGTTCGTGACTGTGTTGATCGCATCAACCGGACGGTGTCCGGGAGGAGTCCGATGGGCCAGTTGAAGTCACAGGCCAAGTCGTTTGATATCTCGAAGTGGGAAGTCAAGGAGGCGTGGGAGGAAGTCAGGGCGAACAGAGGTGCCCCAGGGGTGGATGGACAGAGTCTCGTCGACTTCGAGAAAGACCTGAAGAACAACCTTTATAGGGTCTGGAACCGTATGTCGTCGGGCTCGTACTTTCCGCCTCCGGTGCGCGCAGTGCCCATTCCGAAGCCGAACGGTGGTGGCACGAGAATGCTCGGCATTCCCGCTGTCGCCGACCGGGTGGCGCAAACCGTGGTGGCCCGGCACCTGATGCGACGGGTGGAGCCTGTTTTCCATCCGGACAGTTTCGGATACCGGCCGGGGCGGTCTGCCTTGGATGCGGTGGAGAAATGCCGGGAGCGTTGCTGGAAGCGGGACTGGGTGGTGGAGTTCGACATCGCCAAGTTCTTCGACAGCGTGCCCTGGGACCTGCTGGTCAAGGCGGTGGAAGCGCACACTGATGCCGTTTGGGTGAGGTTGTATGTGCGGCGGTGGCTCGCTGCCCCGCTCGCCATGCCCGACGGTTCCCTGCTGGAGCGGGAGTGCGGGACGCCCCAAGGGGCCCCGGTATCTCCCGTTTTGGCGAACCTGTTCCTGCACTACGCGTTTGACACCTGGATGGCCCGGGAGTTCCCGGCCGTCTGGTTCGAACGGTATGCGGACGACGCGGTCGTGCACTGCGTCTCCGAGCGTGAGGCCCGGCAGGTGCTGGCCGCGCTCACGGACAGGATGGCCGAGGTCGGACTGCAACTGCACCCGGCCAAGACCAGGATCGTGTACTGCCGAGACGGGCAACGCCGAGACTCCTACGAGCACACGTCGTTCACGTTCCTCGGATACACGTTCCGCGCCAGGCGAAGCCGGAACCGGCACGGAACACAGTTCCTGTCGTTCAATCCGGCGGTCAGCAAGGACGCCCTGAAGAAGATGGGGCGGGGGGTGCGTTCCTGGCACCTGCACACCCGCTCGGATCTGTCCTTCAACGAGCTCGCCCGCCGGATCAATCCCGTGGTGGCGGGCTGGCTCAACTACTACGGCCGTTTCAGGCCCTGGGAGTTGCGCTCCCTCGTGATGCGCATCAATGCCTACTTGGTGCGTTGGATCCGCCAGAAGTACAAACGGCTCGCGGGCAAGCGGAAGGCCATCGCGAAGATGCAGGAGATCGCCCAGCGATACCCCCGCATGTTCGCGCACTGGCGCCTGACCGCGGACGCCGTGCTGGCCTGATGATCAGAGCGACAAGAGCGGAGTGACGAGAGATTGTCACGCTCCGTTCTGTGAGAGCCGAGGGGTGAGATTCCCCTCGGCTACTCGGCAGCGTGGACTCCACGACCGCCCGCGCTCACCACGACGCCGCCGGGATGCTCGTCGGCAAGGACGTCATGGAGGCTCTCGAGGAAGCCGCCGCCGAGCAGGAGACGGCCCGGCAAAAGGGGGCGGCGAGGCAGAACAGAACGGGCAGGACGGCGGAAACGAGCCTGAGCGGGAAGAACGCCGGCGCGTCCGCCGCCGACGAAGGCTCCGCCTGAAGGAAGCCCTGCTCGGCAGGTCCCGCGGCGGACTCACCAGCAAGATTCACCTCGCCGCCGACCGCAAACGCCGGCCGCTGTCCTTCGTCCTGACCGCCGGGCAGGCCGCGGACAGCCCTCAGTTCATCCCGGTGCTGAAGAAGATCCGCGTCCGCCTGCCGGTCGGCCGGCCCCGCACCCTGCCGGACGCGGTCGCCGCGGACAAGGCCTACTCGTCCCGCGCCAACCGCGCCTACCTGCGCAAACGCCACATCAAGGCGGTCATCCCGGAGAAGAAGGACCAGGCCGCCAACCGGAAGAAGAAAGGCAGCCGAGGCGGGCGGCCCGTCAGCCACGACGCCGACCTCTACAAGGAACGGAACGCCGTCGAGCGCCTGATCAACCGGCTGAAGGACTGGCGCGGCATCGCTACACGCTTCGACAAGACGCCCGAAAGCTACCTCGCCGGCCTCGAACTCCGTGCCTCGATGATCTGGCTCGAAGATCTCCTGCGAGCAGCCGATTGATCACGACATCACACAGGCCCTAGGCTCTCGGCATGACGATGACACCGGCTGAACTGGAAGCGCAGAAATCCACGCTGGAGCTCCTCAACAGCGAGGCGTCATCGCGCCTGGCACGCCAGTCGGACTCGCTGGCGAAGATCGACACCAAGGCGGTGTTCCTGATCGGGTTCGCGGCCACTGCTGCCCAGTTCCTGGCGACGCATAAGCACCACGACGTCCTCGCCTTCGCTGCGTACGCCGTCACCCTGCTCACGGGAGTGCAGACGATCCGGGTGGCTGAGCACAAAGACCTGGAACTGAGCCCGATGCTCGTGGCCTATGTCCGCTCGCCGAAGAGCCGAGTGCTGGCTGAGCTGGCGGCGTCCCGGGCGTTGGTCTTCGAGAAGAACAAGCGGCGTCACGAGCTGAAGGCCCGGTACTGGGTAGTCAGCCTCTGGTCTCTGGTCGTGGGGCTTGGCCTGGCGACTGTCGCACTGCTGTTGCACATTTGAGTCCCATGAGCAACGAACAGAACCAGGGGAGCGGCCAGCCCGCCCCCGCCCCGGCCCCTCCCGCCCCGGGCCCTGAGCCGGACTTCGTGGACGTCTTCGCCAACCCGGCGCTGATCGGGACCGACAAGAAGAGCGACACCAACCCCACGCTCAACAAGGCGGTGCGGCCGCAGGGCGACACCGAGACCCGCTGAGTCGGCGCTCCAACGGCCGTCGGGAGCGAGCGCTGAGATCGGCCGCGTTCAGAGCCTGCTGGTGATGTGCTGCTCCCACCGGTACAGCCATTCCGTGTGCTCGGGGCTGCCCGGGGCGGGCGCGGTCTGCAGGTCCTCGGGGAGAGCGATCTCTTCCGGGGCCCACGTGCCGTCGTTGAAGTAGCAGGCCCAAACGGCCTCGCGAGCGGAGTTGATGACGACGGCGCCCACGGCCCCGTCGTTGGCGAGCGGTCCTCTTCGACATCGGCCTGGGCGAGCAGGGCGGCGAAGACGCGTTCCCAGGTGCCGTCGATCGCCCACATCCGCAGACGACTGTGGGCGCCCTTCCACGACCCGAATCGCTCAGGCAAGTCCATCCACGGAGTCCCAGTGCGGTACTTGAACGCGATCGCGTCGATCACCTGCCGGTGATCACGCCACCGCCCACCCCGCTGCGGCGTCCGGTCCGGCAACAACGGCTCGATCCGCGCCCACTGCGCATCAGCCAACTACACACATCAACCAACGATCAGATTGATCCGCAGGAAACAGCCTAAGGGCTGTCCCGTAACTGCTGGCCGCAGGTGAGATGATCTTGATGTGGCTGGTGTGATCACGGCGTCGGAGCCGTCATGGATAGGACCGTTCACCGGCCTGAGCCCGCGCTGTTTCCGTGCGTTGGTCACTGCGTTGCGCCGCGAAGGGGCTGATGCCGTGCGTCGGGGACGGCCGTGGAGCCTGCCGTTGGAAGATCGGGTGTTGCTGGTCACGGCCTACTGGCGCACGAACTTGACGATGCGCCAACTGGCCCCGCTGTTTGGGATCTCGAAGTCTGCGGCTGACCGCATCATCGATCAGGTCAGCCCACTCCTCGCGCTGCGGCCCCGGCTCCGCTTCGCCAAGGACACCGTGCTCATTGTGGACGGCACCCTGGTCCCGACTCGAGACCACACGGTGTCCGCGCAGTCCAAGAACTACAGGTACTCCACCAATCACCAGGTCGTCATCGACGCCGACACCCGCCTGGTCGTCGTGGTGGGCCGGCCCCTGCCCGGGAACCGCAACGACTGCAAGGCGTGGGAGGAATCCGGTGCCAAAGCCGCCGTCGGCCGGACCATGACGATCGCCGACGGCGGCTATCCCGGCACCGGACTCGTCATGCCCCACCGACGCCGGGTGGGCGAGGAACTGCCCGCCTGGAAGCAGGAACACAACCGCTCACACAAGCAGGTCCGCGCCCGCGTCGAGCATGCCTTCGCACGGATGAAAACTTGGAAGATCCTCCGCGACTGCCGGCTGAAGGGCGAAGGCGTCCACCACGCAATGCTAGGCATCGCCCATCTGCACAACCTTGCGCGCAGCGCGTGATCACACTCAACCGAAGCGCCTGCCCGTTCAAGATTCGATGGGCAGGATCTGGACCAGGCCGACCCAGTTCTCCTCGTCCGCCTTGGTGTGAGTGGCGCGGACCCTCCAGCGGCTGGCGGGCAGCGGGACCGATGCCTGGGCGGGCATCCCGCCCCCGGGATACCCGATGTTCAGTTCAGAGCCTGCTTCGGCGGAGTCCATGAGCGTGGCTGGGCCGTCCGACACCCACGTGCCGCACTCCTCCCACTGGGTGGCCGGGTCTGCGAGGACGGCCCTGGCCGCAGCCTTCAACTCGGCCTCGGAGTCGGCGGCAAGCCACCGCAGGAAGGCTCGATGCTCGGGTAGATAACAGCTGGTGGCTGGCTCGTCCGCCAGCACCAGTGCCTGTGCACCGTTATCGCCAACGGCGATCACACCGGCCAGATCATCCACCGCGCAGGCCCGGTCGTAGTCGTCTGGAGTGGTGGCGTCTCCCGCCATGACGCCGGTCTCCGTACACCCACGCCATGCAGCCAACGCGGAGACCGGGATGACGATCAAAGGCCCACCCATCGACTCCACCCAAACAGGGGAGGTGTGGGACGCATCGGCTGCAGTAGATGAAGAGACGCTCATGCCGTCAGTGTGCCCGCGCCCACTGACAACGCCCGCAGTGACCCATTGGCACCCAGGACAGGAACGGCTTAGCCTCGCGCTTTCGTGAAGCGGGTTGTCCGGCAGGTGATCAGAACGACGGAAAGTGCCTCTGACCAGCAATGCCGGTGAGTTAGCAC
>NZ_JAGGPB010000093.1 GCF_018614055.1 Streptomyces sp. ISL-98 | reverse complement strand
CGGAACGGTTCGTCGCCTGCCCGTTCCCGGGATCGGGCCGGATGTACCGGACGGGGGACCTCGCGCGCTGGTCGTCGGACGGCGAGCTGCTCTATGCGGGCCGTGTGGACGACCAGGTGAAGATCCGCGGCTTCCGGATCGAGCCGGGTGAGATCGAGAACGTACTGGCCGAGCACGACACCGTCGCCCAGATCGCAGTGGTGGTCCGCGAGGACCAGCCCGGCGTGAAGCGCCTGGTCGCCTACGTCGTACCGGCGGACGGCGGCGCTGACGGCGAAGCACTGCGAGAGTACGCCGCGCGCGCTCTGCCGGAGTACATGGTGCCCGCCGCGGTGGTGGCCCTGGACGCGCTGCCGGTGACGGTGAACGGCAAGCTGGACCGGGCCGCGCTGCCCGCCCCCGAGTTCGGCGGTACGGCGGGCCGTGGCCCCGCCACGCCGGTGGAAGAGGTGCTGTGCGGCCTGTTCGGTGATGTGCTGGGCCTTGAACTGGTCGGCGCCGAGGAGTCGTTCTTCGAACTGGGCGGTGACTCGCTGCTGGCGATGCGGCTGATCGTCCGGGTCCGCTCGGTGCTGGACGCCGAGATCAACGTACGGGAGCTCTTCGGGGCGCCGACCGTCGCCGGGCTGGCCCGGCTGGTGGAGAGCAACCGGGGCGACGTACGGATCGGCCTCGTCGCACAGGAGCGGCCCGAGGTACTGCCGCTGTCGTTCGGTCAGCAGCGGATGTGGTTCCTCAACCAGCTCGACGAGACCGGAGCGGAGGCGGCCTACAACGTACCGCTGGCGCTCAGGCTCTCCGGTGCGCTGGATGTCGAGGCCCTGGCGGCGGCGCTCGGCGACGTGGCGGCCCGGCACGAGATGCTCCGTACGGTGTTCCCCTCGACCGACGGCACACCCCGGCAGCAGCTCATCGACGGTCCGCCGCCGCTCCACGTCCGGGAAGTCGCCCCGGGCGATCTGGCCGACGCCATGGCCGAGGTCGCGTCGAAGGGCTTCGATCTGTCACGCGACCTGCCGTGGCGGACGGAGCTGCTGGTCGTGGCAGGCACGGAGCCGGACCCCTCGGATCCCGGCGACCACCGCTCCGACGCCTCCGATGCCCCCGACCCCTCCGACGCCGAGTTCGTGCTGATGCTGGTGGCGCATCACATCGCGGTGGACGGCTGGTCGATGGGCGTCCTCGCCCGCGACCTCCGGCAGGCCTACGGTGCGCGCAGTGCGGGCTCGGTCCCCGTGTGGCCGCCGCTGCCCGTGCAGTACGCCGACTACGCGCTCTGGCAGCGCGAGGTCCTCGGCAACCCCGAGGACCCGGACAGCCTGATCAGCGCCCAACTCGCCTACTGGCGGGACGTGTTGGCGGACCTTCCGGAGGAACTCGCGCTCCCGGCGGACCGGACCCGGCCCGCGACCTCGTCCTTCCAGGGCGGATCCGTCCCGCTCCAGCTCGACCCGGAAGCGCACGCCGCGCTCCTGGAGGTCGCCCGGCAGGGTTCGGCCACCATGTTCATGGTCGTCCAGGCGGCGTTGGCGATGTTGCTGGCCCGGCTAGGCGCGGGCACCGACCTGCCCGTCGGCACGGCGATCGCCGGCCGCGGCGACTCGGCCCTGGAGGACCTGGCAGGTTTCTTCGTCAACACCCTGGTACTGCGCACCGACGCCGCGGGGAACCCGACCTTCGCGGAGCTGCTGGCCCGCGTCCGTGAGACGGACCTCGCCGCATACGCCCACCAGGACGTGCCGTTCGAGCGGCTGGTCGACGACATCAGCACCGAGCGCTCGCTCTCCCGGCACCCGCTGTTCCAGATCATGCTCGTACTGCAGAACATCCCCGCCGCGGAATGGGACCTGCCCGGCCTCACCATGCACCAGCAGCGGTCCGAGACGCTCCCCGACGCGGCGCTACCCTCCCGCTTCGATCTGTCCATCAACCTCACCGAACACCGCGACGAGCAGGGCGATCCCGCAGGCATCGGCGGTGGTGTCCAGTACTCCACCGACCTGTTCGACGGCTCCACGGCCAGGGCACTGGCCGACCGGCTGGTGCGGGTACTGGAGCAGGTGGCCGCCGATCCCAGGCTGCGCATCAGCCAGGTGGAGGTCCTCGACGCCACCGAGGAGCAGTCGGTCGTCGAAGCCTGGAACGACACAGTCCACCCCATCCCCGCCCTGACGCTGCCCGCGCTGTTCGAGGCCCAGGTGGCTCGGACTCCGGATGCGACGGCGGTCGTGTCCGAAGACGCGACGCTGACGTATGCGGAGTTGGACGAGCGGGCGAACCGGGTGGCGCATGCGCTGGTCGGCCGGGGTGTGGGTCTGGAGAGCCGGGTCGGTGTGGTGCTGGACCGGTCGGTGGATCTGGTGGCTGTGTTGTTGGGTGTGGTGAAGGCGGGGGCGGCGTATGTGCCGCTGGATGGCGATCATCCGGTGGAGCGGTTGCGTGCGGTGGTGGCCGAAGCCGGAGTCTCTGTGGTGGTGGCCGACCGTGAGCTCGTTGGCCTCCAGACGACAGCAGTGGCGGAGCTGTTCGAGGCCGGAGCGGCCCGGCCGGTGGTCGGTCTTTCTCCGGACAGCCTGGCGTACGTGATGTACACGTCGGGTTCGACCGGTAAGCCTAAGGGTGTGGCGGTGACGCACGGGAATGTGGCGAGTTTTGTCGCTGACCGTAGTTGGCGTGATGACGTGGTGGAGCGGGTGTTGGTGCAGGCCAACCATGCTTTTGATGCGTCGACGTATGAGTTGTGGGTGCCGTTGGTACGCGGTGGTCGGTTGGTCCTGTTGCCGCATGGTGAGAAGGACGCGGCTGTACGGGGCCGGCTTATAGCCGAGCATGGGATCACCAATGTGCATGCGACGGCTGGTCTGTTCCGGGTGTTGGCGGAGGAGTCTCCGCAGATTTTCGCGGGTGTGCGTGAGGTGTCGACCGGTGGTGATGTGGTCTCTGCCTCGGCGATACGGGTGCTGCTGGACGCTCACCCGGATCTGATTGTCCGGTCGACGTATGGGCCGACAGAGACGACCGCATTTACCACCCAGATCCCGTACCGCGCCGGTGATGTAGTTCCGTCAAGCGTGCCCATTGGCCAACCGATGGACAACGCCCGGACGTACGTACTGGATGAATTCCTGCGTCCGGTAGCACCGGGCGTGACGGGGGAGTTGTATGTCGCGGGTTCCGGTCTGGCCCGAGGCTACGACGGCCGCGCCGCCCTGACGGCGGAGCGGTTCGTCGCCTGCCCGCACGGCGGCCGCATGTACCGCACCGGCGACCTGGTCCGCTGGTCGAAGGACGGCCTGTTGCTGTTCGAGGGCCGTGCCGATGACCAGGTGAAGATCCGTGGCTTCCGGATCGAGTTGGGCGAGGTCGAGGCGGTGCTGGCCGCGCACGAGAGCGTCGGCCAGGTCGCAGTGATCGTCCGCGAGGACCAGCCGGGGACCAAGCGGCTGGTTGCGTACGTTGTCCCCGCCGATCAGGAGGTCGACGCCGACCTGCTGCGGCAGTACGTCGCGGGCAAGCTGCCGGACTACATGGTCCCCGCCGCGATCATGCAGCTTGAAACCCTGCCCGTCACGGTGAACGGCAAGCTCGACCGGGCCGCCCTCCCCGCCCCCGAGTTCGGCGGCAGCGAAGGCCGTGGTCCCGAGACCCCCGTCGAGGAACTGCTCTGTGCGCTGTTCCGTGAGGTGCTGGGCCTGGAGTGGGTCGGCGCGGAGGATTCCTTCTTCGCGTTGGGCGGCGATTCGATCATGTCGATGCTGGTCGTGTCCCGGGCCCGTCGCGCCGGGATCGTGATCACGGCTCGGCAGGTGTTCGAGCACAAGTCCCCGGCCGGGCTCGCCGCGGTTGCCGTAAGCACCAGTGCGGACGACGCTGCCCCGGTGGAACCGGCGGAACAGGACACGGGCATCGGACGGGCCCCGCTGACCCCGGTCATGCTCGATCTCGTCGAGCGGGCGGGCCCGAGCGCGCTGACCGGGGTCCTCTCCCAGTCCATGCTCGTCGAGACCCCCGCCGACCTTGCCCTGCCCCACCTGGTGGCGGCCGTTCAGGCGCTGCTGGAGCACCACGACATCCTGCGCGCCAGGCTTGAACTCGCAGAAGACAATGCCCACTTGGTGGTCCCGGAGGCGGGCCCGGCGGTCGGCGACCGTGTCGTCCGCGTCGACACGGCGGGGCTCACCGCCGAGAGCCTGGCCGAGCTGATCCGGGACGAGGGCCGCCGTGCGGTGGACCGGCTGGACCCACGAGCCGGGGCGATGGTCCAGCTCGTGTGGTTCGATGCCGGACCCGGTGTTCCCGGCCGGCTGTTGATGGTGGCCCATCACCTCGTGGTCGACGGCGTCTCGTGGCGGGTGCTCGTCCCGGACCTGGCTGCCGCGTGCACGGCCCTGCAAGAAGGACGCGAACCGCTCTTCGAGCGCGGGACGTCGTACCGGCGCTGGGCCGAGACGCTGGAGTACCAGGCGCTCAGCACCGAGCGGACCGTCGAAGTGCCCGCGTGGACCCGGCTGCTGGGCGGCCCGAACCCGCTGCTCGGGAAGAGGGCGCTCGATCCGGCCGTGGACACCGTCGCCCGGGGCGTACGCCAGGTGGAGGTCAAGGTCCCGGTCTCGGTGACGACGGAGCTCCTGACCCGCGTCCCGGCGGCCTTCGACGCCGGCATCGACGACGTACTCCTGGCCGGGCTGGTCGCCGCGGTCGGCGAATGGCGACGCCGCCAGGGCCGCAACCTCGCGGGCGGTGTCCTGATCGAGGTCGAGAGCCACGGTCGTACCCCGCTCACCGAGGACATGGATCTCACCCGTACCGTCGGCTGGTTCACCGGCTCGTACCCGGTACGGCTGGACCCGGGCACCACCGAGTACGCGCGGATCCGTTCCGGCGGTCCGGCGGCGGGCGGCCTGATCAGGCGGGTCAGGGAACAGCTGCGGGCGGTGCCCGGAGACGGGCTCGGCTTCGGGCTGTTGCGCCATTTGAACCCGAAGACGGCCGAGGCTCTGGCCGGACTGCCGACGCCCCAGATCGGGTTCAACTACCTGGGCCGTTTCGCCTCCGGTCCGGCGACGCCGGCGACCGGAGGAGCCTGGCAGCCGGTGGGGGACACGGTTCTGGGCGGGACCGCCGACGCCGACATGCCCGCCTCCCACCTGCTGGAGGCGGGGGGCCTCGTCCGGGACCTGCCCGAGGGCCCCGAACTGACCGTGACCCTGGTCTGCCCGGTCGGCCCCTTCGAGGAGGCGGCGCTCCACGATCTGGCTGACGGCTGGGTCGCGATGCTCACCGGCCTTGCCTCACACATCCCCGAAGCGGACGGCGACCAGCACACACCCTCGGACTTCCCGCTCGTCGCACTGGCCCAGAACCAGATCGATGCGCTTCAGATCAAGCTCTCCGGCGAAAAGGAGTGACCGCAGTGACCCAGGTGCGTATCGAAGATGTGTGGCCGCTGTCGCCGCTCCAGGAAGGGCTGCTCTTCCACGCCCAGTACGACGAGCAGGCCCGTGACGTCTACGTGGAGCAGCGCGTCACCGATCTGGCCGCGCCGTTGGACACCGGAGTACTGCGGGCATCCTGGGAGGCGCTGCTGGACCGGCACGCCAGCCTCCGTGCGAGCTTCCAGCAGCCCGCGGGAATGCAGCAGGTCGTGCAGGTGGTGCTCCAGGGGGTGACTCTGCCCTGGCGTGAGTTCGACCTTTCCGGGCTGCCCGCCGCGGAGGCCGAAGCAGAGGCCGTGCGGCTCATGGAAGCCGAGCACGAGCGCCGGTTCGATCTGGCGGTTCCGCCGCTGCTGCGGTTGTTGCTGCTGAAGCTGGACGAGTCGCGTTATCAACTGGTCATGACGATGCATCACATTTTGATGGATGGTTGGTCGCTGCCGGTTTTGTTCGGTGAGTTGTCTGAGTTGTATGCGGCGGGTGGCGATGTGTCGGTGTTGCCGCCGGTGACGTCGTATCGGGAGTACTTGGCGTGGTTGGGCCGTCAGGACAAGGATGCGGCACGTGAAGCCTGGCGGGATGCGCTGGCCGGGACCGTCGACCCGACGCTGGTACGCCCGGCCGACCGCGGCGGCGACCTGGCTCTGCCCGAGCACGCGATGGTGCGGGTCGGCGCCGGGCTGACTGAGGCGTTACGCGAGATCGCGCGTGAGCACGGGCTGACATTGAACACTGTGGTGCAGGGGGTGTGGGGTGTTCTGGTCGGTATGTTGACCGGCCGGAGTGACGTGGTCTTCGGTGCAGTGGTGGCCGGTCGTCCGGCTGACCTGCCCGGTGTTGAGCGGATGCTGGGTCTGTTCATCAATACGGTGCCGGTGCGGGTGCGTCTCGATCCGTATCGCACGGTTGCGGAACTGCTGACCGAACTCCAGGTCCAGCAGGCCGAACTCTTCGACCACCAGCATCTGGGGCTCGCGGAGATCCAGCGGACAGCGGGCTCCGGTGCGACCTTCGACTCACTCCTCGTCTACCAGAACTACCCGGTGCCCGCCGAGGGCGGCCTCGTACCGTCCGGCGGACTGCAGATCACCGGGTCGGCCAGCTCGGACACCGCCCACTACCCGCTGATCCTGGGCGTCGTCCCGGGCGACCGGCTGGAACTGCGCTTCGACTACCAGTCCGACCTCTTCGACCCGGTCGCCATCCAGGCGCTGGGGGACCGGCTCGTCAGGCTCCTGGAGCAGATCGCCGCCGACCCCGCGTTGCCCGTCGGCCGACTCGATCTTCTGGACCCCGTTGAGCGGAGCGCCGTCGTCCAGGACTGGAACGACACCGCTCAGCCGCTGTCCGCCCGTACGCTGCCGGAGCTGTTCGAGGCCCAGGCGGCACGCACGCCGGACGCGGTCGCGGTGGCCGGCGAGGACCTGACGCTGACCTATGCCGAGCTGGACGCCCGGGCCGACCGGGTGGCGCGCTGGCTGGCGGGCCGGGGAGTGGGCCCGGAGAGCCGGGTCGGCGTGGTGATGGACCGGTCGGCCGAGCTGATCGTGGTGCTGCTGGGCGTGGTGAAGGCGGGCGCGGCGTACGTGCCGGTGGACCCGGAGTATCCAGCCGAGCGCATCAGTTTCATGCTGGCCGACGCGCAGCCCGCGCTCGTGTTGAGCACGACCGCACATGCGGACAGGATCGGGCTTGCCGGGGCTGTGAGCTGGGACGATCCGGCGGTGACCGATGAGGTCGCGGCGCTGGACGGACCCGTCTCGACACTCGTGTCGCCGGACGCGCTGGCGTATGTCATATATACGTCCGGCTCGACCGGTACGCCGAAGGGCGTTGCCGTGACGCACGGGAACGTGGCGAGCTTTGTCGCGGACCGTAGTTGGCGTGATGACGTGGTCGAGCGGGTGCTGGTTCAGGCGAACCACGCTTTCGATGCGTCGACGTATGAGCTGTGGGTGCCGCTCACGCGCGGCGGCCGGCTGGTCGTCATGCGTCCCGGCGATGTCGACGCGGCCGAGCGCGGCCGGTTGATCGCCGAGCACGGGGTGACGAACGTCCATGCCACGGCCGGTCTGTTCGGGGTGCTGGCGGAGGAGTCGCCGGAGATCTTCGCGGGTGTGCGTGAGGTGTCGACCGGCGGCGACGTGGTCTCTGCCTCGGCGATACGGGCGCTGCTGGACGCCCATCCGGATCTGACCGTCCGGTCGACGTACGGGCCGACGGAGACGACCGCGTTCACCACCCAGATCCCGTACGCCGCCGATGACGTTGTTCCGGCGAGCGTGCCCATCGGGCGACCGATGGACAACGCCCAGGTGTACGTGCTGGACGAGTTCCTGCGTCCGGCGGCACCCGGCATGACCGGGGAGCTGTATGTCGCTGGTTCTGGTCTGGCCCGTGGTTACGACGGCCGGCCCGGGCTGACGGCGGAGCGGTTCGTTGCGTGCCCGTTCTCCGGCTCGGGGGAGCGGATGTACCGGACCGGTGACCTGGCGCGCTGGTCGTCCGAGGGTCAACTGGTGTTCGCGGGGCGGGCCGACGACCAGGTGAAGATCCGTGGTTTCCGGATCGAGCCGGGCGAGATCGAGTCGGTCCTGGCCGGGCACGAGAGTGTGGGCCAGGTCGCGGTGATCGTCCGTGAGGACCAGCCTGGCGTGAAGCGGCTCGTCGCCTACGTGGTCGCCGAAGACGCGGGCGCGGGCGCGGACGTGAAAGTGCTGCTCGACCACGTCGCGGGCCGGCTCCCCGACTACATGGTCCCCGCCGCCGTGGTGAGCGTGGAATCGCTGCCGGTGACCGTCAACGGCAAGCTCGACCGGGCCGCGCTGCCCGCCCCCGACTTCGGCGGCGCGCTCGGGCGCGGTCCCGCGACGCCGCTCGAAGAGGTGCTCTGCGGGCTGTTCGGCGAGGTACTGGGCCTGGACTGGGTCGGCGCCGAGGACTCCTTCTTCGACCTCGGCGGTGACTCGCTCCTCGCGATGCGGCTGATCGCCCGCATCCGGGCGGTGCTGAACGCCGAGGTCACGGTCCGTGAGCTGTTCGGGGCGCCGTCCGCGGCCGGGATGGCCCGGCTTGTGACGAGCCATCAAGGGGTCGTACGGGCGGGCCTCGTCGCACGCGAACGCCCCGACGTACTGCCGCTGTCGTACGGCCAGCAGCGGATGTGGTTCCTCAACCAGCTGGAAGAGCAAGGATCCGGCGCCGGATACAACGTGTCGCTCGTCCTGAGACTGTCCGGTGAGCTGGACCTGGCAGCGCTGGAAGCGGCCCTCGCGGATGTGGCCGACCGGCACGAGTCGCTCCGTACCGTCTACTCGGAGAGCGAGGGCGTACCCGCACAGGAAATCCTGCTCGGCCCGGCCGGGCACCCGTCCGTCCAGGTCCGCGAGGTCACCGAGGAGAGCCTGCCCGGCCTGCTGGAAGAGGGCATCGCGCGGGGCTTCGATCTCGCGCGGGACCTGCCGTGGCGGATCGACCTGCTCGCTTTGTCGTCCACCGAGCACGCCATGCTGCTGGTGGCGCATCACATCGCGGTGGACGGCTGGTCCATGGGCGTCCTGGCCAGGGACCTTCAGACCGCTTACGCGGCGCGGCGCGCGGGATCGGCGGTGGACTGGTCGCCGTTGCCGGTGCAGTACGCCGACTACGCTCTCTGGCAGCGCGAGGTCCTCGGCGACCTGAACGACCCCGACAGCCTCATCAGCGCCCAGCTCGGCTACTGGCGGGAGACCCTGGCCGGCCTCCCCGAGGAACTGCCGCTCCCGGTGGACCGGACCCGGCCCGCGACGTCTTCGTTCCAGGGCGGTTCGCTCCCGGTACGGCTGGGGGCGCACACACATGCCGAGCTGGTCGAGGTGGCGCAGCAGGGCTCGGCGACGATGTTCATGGTCGTACAGGCCGCGCTGGCGATGCTGCTGGCCCGGCTCGGCACGGGCACCGACATCCCCCTGGGCACCACGGTCGCCGGACGAGGGGACAGCGCTCTCGACGACCTGGCCGGATTCTTCGTCAACACCTTGGTCCTGCGTACGGACGCGAGCGGCGACCCCACCTTCGCCGAACTGCTGGCCCGGGTCCGCGAGACCGACCTGGCCGCCTACACGCACCAGGATCTGCCGTTCGAGCGCCTGGTGGACGACCTCAACCCGGTGCGCTCGCTGTCCCGTAACCCGCTGTTCCAGATCATGCTGGTCCTGCAGAACATCCCCCGGGCTGCCGGCCAATGGGAGATGCCAGGGCTGCGCGTGGAGCCGATGCGTGCGGGCGAGACGGTCGCGGCGCGCGTCGACCTCACCGTCAGCCTCGCCGAACAGCGCGACGACCAGGGCGCTCCCGCCGGTATGGGCGGCGAACTCCAGTACGCGACGGACCTCTTCGACGAGGCCACGGCCGAGGCGCTGGCCGGGCGACTGGTACGCGTGCTGGAGCAGGTGGCCGCCGACCCGCAGTTGCGGATCAGCAGGCTCGACGTCCTCGACGGAGTGGAAGAGCACACGGTCGTCGACGGCTGGAACGACACCGCCCGTGCGGTCCCCGAGACGACGCTGCCCTCGCTGTTCCGGGAACAGGCCGAGCGGACCCCGGACGCGATTGCCGTCGTCAGCGACGAAGTCACCCTGACCTACGCTGAGTTGAACGACCGGGCGAACCGCGTCGCGCACTGGCTGATCGGCCGTGGTGTAGGCCCCGAGGACCGGGTCGGCGTGGTGATGGACCGCTCGGCGGACCTGATCGCCGTACTGCTCGGCGTGCTCAAGGCGGGCGCGGCCTATGTGCCGCTGGATGCCGGTCACCCCGTAGAGCGGCTGCGCGCGGTGGTCGCCGAGGCCGGGGTCTCGGTGGTGCTGGCCGACCGTCCGCTGGACGAACTCGGCGCGGTCATGGTGAAGGGGCTGCCGGAGCCGGACGGCACGGAAGACCCGCAGGACCTGGCGTCACCGGAGAACCTTGCCTACGTGATGTACACCTCCGGATCCACCGGTGTCCCCAAGGGCGTCGCGGTGACCCACGCCAACGTGGTCGCCTTCGCCCTCGACCGCTCCTGGCGCGAGGACGTGGCCGAGCGGGTGCTCGTACAGGCCAATCACGCGTTCGACGCCTCGACGTACGAACTGTGGGTGCCCCTGGTGCGGGGCGGCCGCCTGGTCCTGCTGCGCTCGGGTGACGTCTCAGTGGCCGAGCGCGGGCAGTCGATCGCCGAGCACGAGGTGACGAACGTGCACGCGACGGCCGGTCTGTTCCGGGTGCTCGCGGAGGAGTCGCCGGAGATCTTTGCGGGTGTGCGTGAGGTGTCGACCGGTGGTGACCTGGTGTCGGCATCGGCGATCCGGACCCTCGTGGAGGAACATCCGGGACTGGTGGTCCGTACGACCTACGGGCCGACGGAGACGACGGCCTTCACCACACAGATCTCCTACACCACGGGTGACACGGTTCCCGCGAGTACGCCGATCGGGTACCCGATGGACAACAGCCGCGCGTACGTGCTGGACGAGTTCCTGCGTCCGCTGCCGCCCGGAGTCGTCGGGGAGCTGTACGTCGCCGGTGCCGGGCTGGCTCGCGGTTATGCGGGGCGGTCGGGGCTGACGGCGGAGCGGTTCGTGGCGTGCCCGTTCGGTGGTCGTATGTACCGGACGGGTGACCTGGCGCGTTGGTCGTCCGACGGCCAGTTGCTCTTCGCGGGTCGTGTCGATGATCAGGTGAAGATTCGTGGTTTCCGGATCGAGCCGGGTGAGGTAGAGGCGGTGCTGGCCGGGCACGGGGGTGTCGGTCAGGTCGCGGTGATCGTGCGTGAGGACCAGCCGGGTGCTAAGCGGCTGGTTGCCTATGTCGTCCCGGTCGGTGAGGAGTTCGACGGGGACGTGCTGCGGGAGTTCGCGGCGGGTGTGCTGCCGGACTACATGGTCCCGTCCGCTGTCCTTGCGTTGGAGTCCCTGCCGGTAACGGTGAACGGGAAGCTGGACCGGGCCGCACTGCCCGCTCCGGGTCTGGGCGAAATGGTGAGCCGGGGTCCGGAGACGCCGACGGAAGAGGTGCTGTGCGGGCTGTTCGGCCAGCTCCTGGGCCTGGAGCGGGTGGGCGCGGAGGATTCGTTCTTCGACCTCGGCGGTGACTCGCTGCTGGCGATGCGCCTGATAGCCAAGATTCGCTCGGTCCTGGACGCGGAGATCACTATTTCCGCGCTGTTCGGTGCGCCGACGGTGGCGGGGATCGCCCGGCTGGTGGAGAGCGACCGGGGCGTCGTACGGGCAGGTGTGGGTGTGCGGGAGCGGCCCGAGGTGCTGCCGCTGTCGTTCGGTCAGCAGCGGATGTGGTTCTTGAACCGGATGGAAGAGGCGGGCGCGGGCGCGGGTTACAACGTGCCGTTGGCGCTGCGCCTGTCCGGTGAGCTGGACGTGGAGGCGTTGCAGGCGGCTCTGCACGATGTGGCCGACCGGCACGAGACGCTGCGCACCACGTTTCCCGAGACCGGGGGTGTTCCGCGGCAGCAGGTCCTGGAGGGCGCCGTCGGCCGGACGGCCCTGCGGATCCGCGAGATCGCGCACGACGATCTCCCGGCGACCGTCGCCGAGGTGGCGGGCAGGACCTTCGACCTGACGCACGACCTGCCGTGGCGGACCGAGTTGCTGGTCCTGTCCGAGACCGAACACGTACTGGTGCTGGTGGCACACCACATCGCGGTGGACGGCTGGTCGATGGGCGTCCTGGCGCGCGACGTGCGGGCGGCCTTCAGGGCCCGTCTGCAGGGTGCGACGGCGGACTGGTCACCGTTGCCGGTGCAGTACGCCGATTACGCGCTCTGGCAGCGCGAGGTCCTCGGCGACCTGGACGACCCCGACAGCCTGGTCAGTGCACAAGTCGGTTACTGGCGCGAGGTGTTGGCCGAGCTGCCCGAAGAGCTGGTCCTGCCGGTGGACCGCACGAGACCGGCGGTCTCCTCGTTCGTCGGCGGGACGGTCACGGTCGAAGTCGACTCGGACGCGCACGCCGGGCTGGTCGAGGCGGCGCAGCAGGGTTCGGCGACGATGTTCATGGTGGTCCAGGCCGCGTTGGCGATGCTGCTGGCCCGGCTCGGTGCGGGTACCGACATCCCTGTCGGCACCGCTATCGCGGGCCGTCCCGACAGTGCCCTGGAGGACCTGGCCGGGTTCTTCATCAACACCCTGGTCCTGCGCACCGACGCGAGCGGCGACCCGACATTCACCGAGCTCCTGGCCCGCGTCCGGGAGACGGACCTGTCGGCCTACGCCCACCAGGACGTGCCGTTCGAGCGTCTCGTGGAGGACCTCAATCCGGCGCGCTCGTTGTCCCGGCACCCGCTCTTCCAGATCATGCTCGCGGTCCAGAACGACGCCCAGGCGGACGCCTCGTGGGAGCTGCCCGGTCTGCGGGTGCGGCCGATGCCGGCGGACGAGACGGTCGTAAGCCGCTTCGACCTGTCCGTCGGACTGAACGAGCTGCGCGACGAACAGGGCGTCCCGGCAGGACTGCGCGGCACCGTGCAGTACGCCACAGACCTGTTCGACGAGCACACCGTCCGAGCTCTGTCCGACCGCCTCCGGCATGTCCTGGAGCAGATCGCCGCCGACCCGGGGGTACGGATCAGTCGGCTCGACGTGCTGGATGCGGGTGAGGAGCGGCAGGTCGTCGAGGAGTGGAACGACACTGCTCGGCCGATTTCTGCGGTGACGTTGACGGAGTTGTTCGGGGCGCAGGTGGCGCGGACTCCGGGTGTGGTTGCGGTTGTTGGTGGCGGTGTGTCGCTGACGTATGCGGAGTTGGACGAGCGGGCGAACCGGGTGGCGCAGGCGTTGGTCGGCCGGGGTGTGGGTCCGGAGTGCCGGGTCGGTGTGGTGATGGACCGGTCGGTGGATCTGGTGGCTGTGTTGTTGGGTGTGGTGAAGGCGGGGGCGGCGTATGTGCCGCTGGATGGCGATCATCCGGTGGAGCGGTTGCGTGCGGTGGTGGCGGAGGCCGGGGTCTCTGTAGTGGTGGCCGACCGTGATCTTGACGGTCTCCAGACGACTGCTGTGGCGGGGCTGTTTGACGCTGAGCCGGTGGATCCGGGGCGGCTCCTGTCGCCGGACAGCCTGGCGTATGTGATGTACACGTCGGGTTCGACCGGTAAGCCTAAGGGTGTGGCGGTGACGCACGGGAATGTGGCGAGTTTTGTCGCTGACCGTAGTTGGCGTGATGACGTGGTGGAGCGGGTGTTGGTGCAGGCCAACCATGCTTTTGATGCGTCGACGTATGAGTTGTGGGTGCCGTTGGTACGCGGTGGTCGGTTGGTCCTGTTGCCGCATGGT
>NZ_JAGGPB010000092.1 GCF_018614055.1 Streptomyces sp. ISL-98 | reverse complement strand
CCTACGCGGTCACGGCACTAGCTGTTCATGAGGGTCGCTGTTGGGGCCAGTGTCAGTGAGATCGTCCAAGAGGTCCGTGAGTAGGGCTCGTTGGGCATCGTATTCGTGCCCGGTTAGGGGATCTGGGCCTGCTGCCAACTGGGCTTTCGCCTCTTGGCGAAGCGCCTCGACATGGCCGTCGGGGTCGTGGAGAACGATGGAATCGGCGAAGAGGAAGAGAGCCGTTGCCCTGCGCGTCGTGCGGCTTTCCGCGAAGGCAGTTCGCAGGTCGGAGCGACTGTTGAGGAAGACCTCAGCCAGACGATCATTGTGACGAAGCACCTCACGACGTCTCATGCCGTGATCAGGGAGAAGGACTGTGATGTCGAGGTCACTGCTGGGAGTGGACTGACCGCGTGCGGCGGAACCGCCCAGCACCGCGCCGATCGTTTCCGGATAGCGCGCGGAAACAAGTCGGCTGGCTGCACAGACGTCTGCGGCTGTCTGGTCGGAACCGAGCCGGTGGACTGCCATTCCCGCATCGGGATGCCGTTGGGGACTCATAGCCGTCATCGTGCCAAAACAGGCTAAGAACCCCTAACGAAATGATCTTCGGGGTGGTTGGATCACTCCGAGAGCGTTGATCCGGGGGTGTGTGGTGGCTCGGCCGAAGCCGTGGCATGTCGAGGACGAACTGTGGGCGGTGATCGAACCGCTGCTGCCGAAAGTCGAGCGTCGTGTCCGGCATCCGGGACGGAAGCGGCATCCGGACCGATTGGTGTTTCAGGGCATCCTGTTCGTGCTGCATACCGGGATTGCCTGGGAACACCTGCCGCAGGAGCTGGGCTTCGGCTCGGGCATGACGTGCTGGCGGCGCCTGGCCGAGTGGACCGAGGCCGGGGTATGGCCCCGGCTCCATGAAGCGCTCTTGGCCAAGCTCCGCAGCGTGGACGCCCTGGACTTCTCCCTGGCGGCGGTCGACGGCTCCCACATCCGGGCGTTAAAAGGGGGCCCAAGACGGGACGAAGCCCTGTCGACCGGGGCAGGGCGGGCAGCAAGCACCACTTGATCACCGATGCCACCGGCATCCCGCTTGCCGTCACCCTGACCGGCGGCAACCGCAACGACGTCACCGAGCTCATCCCGCTCCTCGAAGCGGTGCCGCCTGTGCGGGGCAAGCGTGGCCGACCCCGGCGCCGCCCCGACGTCGTGCTCGGTGACCGCGGCTACGACCACGACAAGTACCGCCGGCTCGTCCGCGCGCTCGGAGTGAAACCACTGATTGCGCGACGCGGCACCGAGCACGGTTCCGGACTGGGCACCCAACGCTGGGTTGTCGAGCGCGCCTTCGCTCACCTGCACTGGTTCCGCCGCCTGCGGATCCGCTGGGAGGTCCGCGACGACATCCACGAAGCCTTCCTCACCCTGGGATGCGCACTCATCTGCTGGCGACGCCTGTCACAGCCGACCCGAGCCCTCACTCTCCCGCAGTAGCCATTCCCTGACTGAAGGAGCACGGTCAAGGAGCTGACTGACCTGCATGCCTTCTTCTCGTGAGGTCACCCGCGGCAGCGGGGTGAAGTCGTCAGGAAGTACGTCCAGCAGGCTCACCACGCGCTCTCCCGCACGCAGAGTGATCAACAGTTCGCACCGCAGCTGACGTGGAACGTCCGGGCGGTGGGACAGGGAGTGCCACAGGGCCGGCCACAGGTAGTGGGTTCCGTCGGGCGCCGCATGGGCTTGCACCCACGCTGGCTCCAAACGCTGGCTCAGACCGAGGTCACATGCCCGCTTCTCCAGCCTGAACAGCGAGGCCGAATCGATGGCTTTCAGCTCGCGAGGCAGGGGCTGCTCGAAGTGCATCGTCCCATGCTGCCCGACGACACCTCACGACGAGGAGCCGAACCCAAAAAGTCATTCCGTTAGGAGTTCTAAGGCCGCTTCGTCCAACTCTCGGTGCGAGGTCCTTAGTGAGCCGGGCCACGAGGTCAGGGCCTGGGTGTACGCGGGGCACAGGTACGCGATCCAGGCCGGGCCGGCTCCGGTTTCCTACCGCGTACGCCACCGCCCAGACCCTCGGCTGGTCCGGCCGCCAGCACCGCGTCCTCGGCGACATCCACCTCCCGCACGGCGACACCGACGGTGCCGCCGCCTACGCCGCCTCCCGCGACGAAGCCGAGCAGCACGGCGCCGCCGGCGAACGCGCCAACCAGCCAGGCCCAGCGCGCTCTCGTACTCGCCTTCACCAACCCGCCGTCGCGGACGACGAGATCCACCTCGCCGAACAGCTCCTGACCGGGCTCGACCTGCGCGCCACCGGCTTCACCACCCAGATCGCCGCGCTCGTCCGCGACGCCGGTATAACCGCCGCCAAGCCGACCTCGAACTCGCCCTCGTCCTCCACCACGCCGTGCAAGGCGGCCGAGCGCGACGAAGTCCGCACGGTCATCCAGCGGCTGCGCCAACTCGCCCCGACCGGCGGCTACGCCTGCTTCGTCGAGATCACCACTTCATGGCCGGCCTCCCCCTACCCGATCCGTCCCCTACGACCTGGCTCGACGGACAGGACTCGGTCCGCGCTCGCTGGCACCAGCTCGTAGAGGACCGCCGAGCCCTCCTCCGCACCGCCGGGTAGTCCAGACACGTCAAGGCCGGCGAGGGCGTCGGCGTTTCGGCTACGGGGCGGGTTCGAAGTGGACTTCGGTGGTCGGGCACTGCTCGGCAAGGTCGAGCAGTTCGGCTTGTTCCTGTGGGTCGATGGTCAGGTTCCAGCGGAGCTTGGTTGCGGTCCATTCCGCGGCGTACTGGCAGTGGACTTCGCCGCTGGGCGGCATCCAGGTGCCGGGGTCCTGGTCGGACTTGCTGCGGTTCGATCGGGCGGTGACGCCGACCAGCGAGGTGGGGGCTCCGAGGTCGTTGGCGTAAGCCTCGCGGCGCTGCGCGGTCCAGGCCGACGCGCCGGAATCCCACGCTTCGGCCAGGGGCACCATGTGGTCGATGTCGAGGCCGGAGGGTCCCGACACCGTCGTCGCGTCGTAATAGGACCACCAGGTGCCGCCGGTCAGCTTGCACCCGGGGCCGACAATCGGCGGCTCGACTGCCTCCGCAATCAGTACCTCATTGCGGGTGTTGCAGCCGTCAGTTGGGTTCTGTCCGCTGTTCCAGTGGCGGAACTTATCGCGCGTGTACCCCTCGCGTGATTCATCGGCCGTGTTGAGCTGGTCGACGGCAACCGGGAGCGGGAGCGTCTCTGCGGCGTGCGCCGGTGAGGAGACGGTGAGGGGCAGGAGGGCGAGTGCGGCGGCTGTAGCGGCGCGCTTCAGGTGCTTGATCACGAATATAGGAATAGCGCCGCATGAGCCGCCGACTGTCCAAGACGACAGGTTGCTCACCCGCCCGGGTGGTGCGGTTCACCGCAGAAACGATGCCCCACCCCTCGGCTGACAATGGGTCTTATTAGGCGTGGTAGCTGATGTAACCGTTGCCGTCGCGGTCGTTCGCGCTCTTGGTGTAGGCGTGGACGTCTGCGCGGCTGCCGGAGGGCTTGTAGAGGTAGATCGTGTCCTTGTCGTTGTTCCACATGAAGTTGCAGTTGTCGCGGTAGACCACGTTGCTGCTGTCGGAGTCGGTGCCGTTGCCGCCGCGGAGCTTCACATAGTCGCCGGGCTGCAGGTAGTGGTTGACCGTGAACGTGAAGCGGTTGCCGGCGGCGTCCTTGACGACGTAACCCTTGAGGTTGATGGTCGCTGAGGACGCGTAGTTCTTGAGCGTCAGGTATTCCTCGCGGGTGTTGCCGGAGGAACAGCTGTTGGAGTCACGGCCGGGCGCGTCGTACTGGATGCCGCGAACCTTCAGTGCCGAGGAGTACTCGGTGGCCTGGGCCGGGACGGCGGCCAAACCAGCTAGCGTTCCGGCAGCGATGGCCGATGCAGCGACAAGGTGCTTACGCACGTGAGGTCCCCCCTCAATAGTGCTGATGAGAGGCAGAAGCCTACAGAGGACACGAGCCGCCGGTTACGACTCCTCAGCATTGGAACTGCCGTCCGCATCCCTCGCCGAACAGCCCCGTTCAACCCGACGAGCCGCGTTCTGCGTCAGGCAGGGCGCGGGAGCTGAACCGGCCGTTGGTCGCCATGCCGATGGCGTCGCCGTGGTGGATCTGCGGCCGGTGCCGTTGGTTTCTGAAGACCGGGTGTGCCAACCGCGACTCCGGCAAGCCCGGCCCGGCGGTGCCTGCACAGGAACAACCTGCCAGAGTCGGGGGGGTATCCATCACGCGCGTCCGCATGCAACACCGGCGCCTTGCGCCTCGAACAGCCGGGTCGTACTCCGGCGGGAAGTGCTGGTTGATCAGCCGGGCCCGCCGGTCGTCCGTTGTGCCCGGCGCCGCGGTAAACCCGAACCCGGCGCGCGTCTCCCGCCACGATGCCGGTGGAGGTTCCGCGTTCCTCTTCGCCTTCTCCTGCACCCGTGGCTGCCACCGGTTGCGTACCTCACCAGTGAGCCTCGCCGCGAGGTTCGTGCGCAGCTTCGTGATCTGGCCCTTGACGTAGCGCTCGACCGTCCGCTGAGCGATGCCCAGCAGTTCGGCGACGGCTTTGGTGGCCTTGAGCTGCTGGACCAGGAGCCGCATCTGCACGCCTGACGCTCCGTTCCTGGATCTCCCAGGCGATGTCCTTCGTGCGGGCGGCGACCTCGGCGATGCGCTTCTCGCTCCGCTGGAGCGTGGCGAGGTCGGTGTCCTGCCGTACGGGTGCGGCTGCGCCTGGGGAGAGCTCCCACTCGCCGCCTGAGGGCTGAAATGGTAGGCGGACAAGGCATACCAAGGTGTCGGCCGCCACATCCGCGTCCCTCTTCAGGGGGCGACGCTCAAGCGCTGGAAGGGGCGGCACAACAGCACCCACGCCAAGATCCGCTGCCTCGGCGAACAGGCCATGGCCACCCTCAAAGGCTGGCGCCTGCTGCTGAAACTTTGCTGCAGTACGAACCAGATCACCGACATCGCGAAGGCTGTCCTCGTCCTTCACCACGCCTCAACGTGAGGTTGGAAGGCTCACTCTTCGAGATGCGTCATACCGGCTGGAGCTGACGGAACTCGTGTGTGCTGAGCGGGAATCGAGAAGAGAGGATGTTGGAGCGGAGTTCTCCCTGGAGAACATCTGCCAGGAACTGAGTGCAGGTGGTGCAGTAGTGCTCCCAGCGTTCGCCGCGAGCTTCGTTCACCATGATCGTCCACTGAGCCTTTTCCAACCTCAGGTTGAGGCGTGGTGAAGGACGACGACGGCCTTCACGATGTCGGTGATTCGGTTGGTGCTGCAGCGGAGCTTCCGCAGGAGGCGCCAGCCCTTCAGGGTGGCCATGGCCTGTTCGCCGAGACAGCGGATCTTGGCGTGGGTGCTGTTGTGTCGCCGCTTCCAGCGTTTGAGCCGACGGCCCCTGAACGGCACCCGGACGGGGCGGCCGGCGCCCTGGTACGCCTTGTCCGCCCAGCACTTCACGTTGTCTTCGGCGAGCGCGTTGATGATGCCGTGGTGCCGCGCGGCGGTCAGGTCGTGGGTCGAGCCGGGCAGCGCCGGGGAGGCCCACAGCAGTCGGCCGAACGGGTCGGTGAGGACCTGGATGTTCATGCCGTGTCGTTTGTGTTTCCCCGAGTAGTAGGGGGTGTCGGTGGCGATCCGGTCGATCGGCAGCAGGGTGCCGTCCAGGATCACGAAGGCTTTCGCCTGCACGGTCTTCATCGCCTCGGTCAGGGTCGGCGCGGCGGCGGCCAGGACGTCGATCACCTCACGTATGTAGCGGTACGCGGTCGCGACGCCGATGCGAAATCCGGCGGCGAGCTGGGCGTAGGTGTCCCCGCACCGCAGGTGGGCGAGGGCGAGCAGGGCCTGACGGCCGACGGGCAGGCGTCGCCACCGGGTCCCGATCTCTCGCTGCCGGGCACGGAGCTGCGTGGTCAGGTAGCGCAGGGTGTGGCTGGACAGATCGATCGACGAGGGGTAGACAAGCACGCGAAGCTCCTGGCGGACACGGGTGATCTTGGTCGAGAACCCGTCTACCAGGAGCTTCGTCGTGTTGTACAGCAGACCAACTTGGAACCGCCGCCGTCAGGTTGGAAAGGGCTCATTAATCACATGAAATCTCAGCCAACCATTCTGGGGTGTAGCACTCTGCGAACGACCACTTCTGGTCTGAGTAGCGGTCGTCCGTGCTGTTCGTGTACACCTCAAGCCTGCCTTGTGGCGTCAAGCGGTAGTACTCACGAATCAGGTCACCCTCCACAGTGGGATAGGTCACCTTCAGTTCTGCGCTCTCGCCGCTCTTGAGGGCTCGCCGGAGGCAGACGATTTCCCGTACCGCCTGCTTCTGCATCTCCTCACCCTGATCCAGGCTCACCTTGCCACAACTGGAAAACCCGGTTCTGGACTCCCAGCGTTCCTTGACCGGGTCGACCGAATCGTTCAGCACCCCGCACCCCGCAGCCAGCAAGGACATGGCCGCCACCGCGACGAGCCGCTCACGGACCAAAACAGCCGTCACATAGAGACAATGGGCTCTGCTCTGACCTTTCACACCGCCCCCTTCCCTGGCGTTGGACGTCGCTCCAGAGAAACCGGTTCCGGTGCGTGCCAGAACGAGCAGACAGCCACGGTCAACCGGGAAACGAGCACACCAGTGAACCCCCTTGTCGTGCAAGACATATGGGTCGCATAACGAGGGGCTGGGCCGTCTCTGGGCCGTCCGAGGCCGATCGGCAGCCGCCAACGATGACCAATGACGGCCACTCAGCCGCAGCCGACCAGCGCCCGGACCAGTGAAAACCCAGGTCGCCAAGATCGCTCGCAAGACCCAGGGCAAGAAGACAGGCCTTGACTCACCCATTGAGACTCCACCGCCGGCGCGTACTTGGTGAGTTCGCCGACGGGATCGCCACGGACGGCACCGTGGTGGAGAAGGGCTACCTGAGCTCGTCGAAGGTCCTCGGGGAGGGCGTGGATACCAAGAACTGCGACTCCGTGTACTGGGCGGATGTGCGCGGCTCGATGCCCGACCTGGTCCAAGCCGTAGGCCGGGCGCTGCGGAGGCACCCCGGCGAGGGCAAGATGGCCAGCCTGGTCGTGTCTATCCTGCTGGGCCCTGGGGAGACACCCGACAGTCGTCGAGGCGATCGCTGACGCCTACGCCTCCGCGCTGGGCTGGGACGATGTGACCGCCCCGCGCGCGATCACAATCCTGACCGCGGCGCTGTCGGTCCTGGTGGCCATCAACGGGGCCGCGTGTCAGGCCGGGCGTCCTGAGGACCAGGCCACGATCTTCCATGTGCGGGCGCTGCTCACCGATGCCGCCTTCCGCAAGGCAGCGCTCGCGGCGGTGGCGGGTCGGCTGGATGAGGAGACCCGCTGCTGGTGGCAGACGGTGTTCCCCACCTTGCCGCCGGACGCATTCTCCGTGGTCCTCAACCCAATCACCCGGCTGGCCGCCAACCCGGTGACCCGCGCGTTCCTCGGCCAGCCGGTCGGGATCTACAACATCCGTGCGGCGATGGACTCCCGGATGATCGTGTGGGTGTGCCCGGGCGGCAACGGGCCCACCGACCGGCTGCTGACGGCACTGCTCGCCCGCGATCTGCTGCGGGCGGTGCGCTCGCGCCGCGATACCCCCGAGCGCCAGCGGGTGCCGTTCCGCCCGTACTTCGACGAGCTGATCACCCTGACCGGGGCAGCCCCGGAGTCGATCGCGAGCATGTTCGAGGACTTCCGCAAGTACCAGTGCCAGGTCCACGGCATGACACAGCTACTGGCCCGCCTGCCCGCTCCGGTGCGGCTGTCACTGGTGCAGAACGCCTCCACGCTGGCCACCACCGCCGGGTCCAAGTCCGCGATCGCACCGATCACCGCCGAGTGGGGCGATGACCCCAGCCCCGAACGGGTCGCCACGATGGAGCGTTTCGAGCACTACGCCTCCATGAACGTGCACGGGCGGCGTGTCGGGCCGGTGCAGTTGCGCGGGCCGCATCTCGACGCGGTCTTCGCCGCTCAGACCCGCCCTCAGAAAGTCAGCGCGCTGGAGCAGGCCGCCCACGCGAACGCCGGAGCCCTCCCCCTTAACCAGCTCACCGGCCGCGCCGCCGACCAGCTCGGCCGCGTCGCCGCCTTCCTTGCCGAGCACTCCTCTGCCGGCACCGCCCCCGTGCCTCTGTCGAAGGAGGTATACGAGTGACTGCCGCCCTTCCGCAGGACCGCAGCACGGGTGACCCCGTTGTATGGGGCACAGAGACTTCCATGACCGCCGAAGCCTCCCCACTGCGGACCCCTCCCGTCCGCAGCGACGACGGTGAGCTACGGCAATTCACGTGGATCACGACCACACCCGCCCTACACGCTCGGTACCGTCTGGAGTGGCGGTTTCGGGCACGGCCCGAACGCGACACGGATCAAGGGGAGTTCAGGTGATTGACGTGCGGCCCAGCCAGCGAATGCGAGACCTCGGCGTCGTCCAGCACGGTGCCGGCATCCTCGCCGAACCGGCCCGCGCCTTTGATCTGCCCGCCGAGCGCGACGAGGCCGAGCGCGTCGTGGACGAGCTGTTCGCCGCCATGGAGCGGATCGGCCAGGTCCACCCCTTCGCCAAGGGCATGGGCATCGCGGCCCCGCAGATCGGCATCGCACGCACCGCCGCCGTCGTCCAGCCGCCCGGCGACGCCCCCGCCATCATCCTGCTCAACCCGCGGATCACCACCCGCTCCGAGGAGATGGACGAGCAGTACGAGGGCTGCCTGAGCTTCTTCGACGTCCGCGGCCTCGTCCCCCGCCCGCTGAAGATGACGGTGGAGACCACGGCTCTGACCGGCGAGACCGTGGCCGCCGTGTACGAACGCGGCCTCGCCCGCCTCATCCACCACGAGATCGACCACCTCGACGGGCTGCTGTACACCGCCCGGATGCGAACTGGCGTCGATCCGATCCCGGTGGAGGAGTACCGGCAGACCGGCCGAGCCTGGGTGTACGAGGGCGCCTGATAGGAGGCTCCCACGGGCACGAGCAGGCCGACCGGAAAGAAGGAAGTCGGCACCGAGTCATAGCTCGAAGAGCCGGAACGGCTCCACGAGCACCACGCTGTGCACGCAGGGGTGGCCGCAGCGCCAGAACCGATTCCTGATCAGGACAAGGTAAGGACCA
>NZ_JAGGPB010000091.1:10359-23600 GCF_018614055.1 Streptomyces sp. ISL-98 | reverse complement strand
CTGCGCCCAAGAAAGGGGATCAAGCCTCCAAGGCCGATCCGGACACCTGCGCGGCGCTCCTCGCGGCCGACGGCGCCGCAGACCCGGGACAGTGGCTGCTGGTCGACGACTCCCCGCCGCACCACTGGGTGAGCTCCTGTTCCCAGAGGCGGGCTCGTCGACCCCGCGGCCGCCCGGACAGCAGACTCTCCAGCCGGCCTCGCACCGCTGACCACGCACCCCACCCCGTCCCCGCACCGGCGCAGAGAGCAGGATTGATACGTTCCGATGTCCCAGTCACCTGCCGAGACCGAGCGGGCAGAACCTCGGGGCGTCCAGGCAGAGGCCGCCCCGAGCGCACTAGGTCTGCCTCGTCCACCGCTGCGACGCCTCCCCGGCGCACGTCTTCGTCACCAGGCCGCTGCTCATGCCCAGGTCGAGGCAGCCTCGGCCGTAGTCGCTCCGGAGGCTGCCGCCTGAACCTGTACGCCACAGCCGGCCGGTGTCCTGGGCACAGTCGCCCACGAAGACGGCCTGGCCGAGCCCGTTGGAGTACAGGCACTGGCCGGTCTGCTGGTTGACGAGCTTGAAGCTGCCGTCCGACCTGCTCTTTACGGTCCACCGGGCGGTCGAGTCCGAGCAGCTCCCGTGGTCCGCGGCGCCGTAGACCTGAGTGATGCATGCGCCGTTGTCGCCATTGCGGTAGCGGTGGGTGCCGGAGGTCGGGGGCGTGGTGGCCGTGGACGTCCCGCCGCCGGAGGTGCCGGCGCCGCCCGAACTGCCGGAACCGCCCGAGCCGCCCGAACTGCCGGAGCTGCCGGGGCCGCCGCCGCCCGTGCCGTCCTCTGTGCCGGTCCCGGCGCCCCCGGCGACCGCGACCTGGGACCCGCCCGTCTCTTCCTGCCCCTTGTCCTCGTCGTTCTCCTCAGCCTTCTCCTCGGTCGGCGACTTCGCCGGTGACTTCGCCGGTGACGCCGTACCCGACGGGCTCCCACCCGCGGTCGGCGGCGTCGGGTCGGCCGGTGCCGAGACCGAGGCGGACGGGGTGGCCTGCGCCTCGGCCTGCGGCGAAGACACGTACGGCAGGTGCCGGATGGCGAGGGTCGTACCGCCCACGACCACGACGACGGGGACGAGGGCGAAGAGGACGCGGGTACGGCGGCGGCGTTCAGGCCGCTCGGGTCGTTCCGGACGGGACTCGGCCTCGGGCTTCGGCTCCGGTTCCGGTTCCGGTTCCGGTTCGGGTTCGGGTTCGGGTTCGGGTTCGGGGACCTTCTCCGGTTCCGTCTTTCCGCCGGTGAGCGGAACCGTCGGTACGTCGATCTCCTGCACGTCCGCGGCGAAGGCGGTCCGCTCGGACAGCCGCTCGGTGATGGCCGCCGGCCACAGCGGGACGGCGAACGGGCCGTGCTGCGAGGCGCGTTCGAGGAGCTCGGCGGCGGTGGGGCGGCCCTCGGGATCCTTGTCGAGGCAGGCCGCGACGACCTCGGCGAGGTCCGGCTCCAGCTCCCGCAACGGCTCCAGGTCGGGCTTTTCGTGGACGATGCGGTACAGCACGCCGTGCCCCGACTCGTCGCCGAAGGGCGGCCGGCCACAAGCCGCGTACGCGATTACCGAGCCCAGCGCGAAGACGTCGGTGGCGCCGCTCAACCGCCGTGAGGCCGATGCCTGTTCGGGCGCCATGAAGGCGGGCGTGCCCACGACCATGCCGGTCCTGGTCAGCTGGCTCTGTTCGGCGGCCCGTGCGATGCCGAAGTCGATGAGGGTGAGACCGTCGAGGGTCAGCATGACGTTGGACGGCTTGAGGTCCCGGTGCACCATGTCCAGCGCGTGCACCGACGCGAGGCCCGCCGCCGCCTCCCGCAGCAGCAGCCACAGCGCGGGCGCGGGCAGGGGGCTGCCGTGCAGCTCGACGGCTTCCCTCAGGGTGAGCCCGGGGACGTACGCCGTGGCGAACCACGGCGGCCGTGCGGTGCGGTCGCCCGCGAGCAGTGGTGCGGTGGCCTCCGCGGGTAGCCGCGCAAGGTTGTCCAGTTCATGCCCGAAACGGCGCAGGAAGTCCTTGTCCTCGCCGACGACGGAGGCCAGCAATTGCTTGACAGCGACGTACCGGCCCTCGTGGACCCCGAGGTACACCCGCCCCATACCGCCGGCCCCGAGCCGACCCGCCAGCGGAATCGGCCCGATCCTGCGCGGATCCCCCGCCTCCAGCGGCTCGGCCCCGCTCCCCCACAGCTCTAACACGTCAGCCCCGTTAGAATTGGAATCAGTTTCTAGAAATGTACTCTAGTACCAGAGAAGGAACCCCATGAGCCCGAAGCAGCAACGCGGCGAGGTGACCGTCGACTTGCTCCTCGGCGCCGCGCTGCGCGTCTACGCCGCCGAGGGCGAGCGCGGCATCACGGTCGGCGCGGTCACCCGGGCCAGCGGGGTCAGTCAGGGGAGCCTCTACCACCACTTCGGCAGCGTCGACGGGCTCGTCGCCGCGCTGACGCAGCGCTGGCTGGGCCGGCTGCTGGGCGAGCTGGCCATGGCTCTGCAGGGCGCCCGTACCGCCCGTACTGGTATCCGCGCCCTGGTCCGGACCTACCTGGCGTTCATCCAGGAGCACCGGGACGCCGCCCTGCTCCTGCACTCCTCTACGGCCGACCGATACGGCATGGCCCAGGGCAAAGAACTCCGCGACGCCCAGGAGGCCCGGCTCTCGGCCTTCGCCCAGTGGATCCAGCCCCGCGTCGAGTCCGGCGAACTCGCCCCGCTCCCGCTGCCGTTGATCGAGTCCCTGGCCCTCGGCCCGGTCGTCGGCGTCGCCCGCCGCTGGCTCTCGGGCATCGACGACGTCGACCTCGACGAGGCTGCCCGGATCCTGCCGGACCGGATCTGGCGGTCGCTGGCCCCGTGACGCGCGAACCCGATGCGGGCGACGTGCGCTGCGACAAGGCCGCCTGACGTACACCACCCGTGACTTCGGCCTCGTGAGGCGCGGGCGAACGCCGACGCACCGCCAGCCGCGCACTACGCCCTCGCCCCAGGGAGTGTCCGCAAGGCTGGTCTTTGCGGAGGCCCGGTTGGGCAACGCGTCGATGGCCTTGCGCCGCTTGTTGCCGGCCTCGGGCATGAAGTGGCGTAGTGGTCCAGCGTGATCGTCGGGCTGGGGTGGCCTTGCCGGCGTGCCAGCGTGACCACGGACTCACCCGCTTCGAGGATGATCGACGCATAGGTGTGCCGGAGCACGGGATCGCTTCGGGGCGCATGACGGTCAATCGTGCGGGTGGGTACAGACGCTCACTTCTGCGTTCAGGCGGAGTCGGGCAGTCCGGCCGGCAGTGCGTCGTGTTCCTGCTCGACGGCGGGCTCGACAGCGGGCTCGACGAGGGGCTCGCCGGAGGAAGGGAGCAGTTGCGGGATGCCGTCGATGATCGGATAGCGGCGGTGCAGGCGCGGGTTGTAGAGAGCGCCCCCGGTCTCGTCGAGGATCAGCGGACCCTTGTCGAGCGGGCAGGCGAGGATCTTCAGCAGCGGGTTGTCAGGCTTCATGGCAGGGTTCCTTCGGATGTGGGGGTGGCCGCGTCGTGTCGCGGCAGGGTGAGCAGGACCGTCAGGGCCAACGCGGTGCCGCCGATGCGCAGTAACAGCCGCAGCGGGTCCTCGGGCAGCGGCTCGTCGAACGCGATCGTGCCGCTGACGATGGTGAACACACAGGTCACCGTCGAGCACACCGGGACGATCAGTGACGCCCGGCAGCGCTGCAGGGCGGTCTGCGAGAGCACCAGCCCGCTGCCCCCTGTCAACAGCAGAAGGTACGGGTAGGGGGAGGCGAGCAGGGCCAGTACGGAGCCTTGGAGGTCCGAGGTGCCCAGGTGCCCGGAGATGCCCTTGATGGCAAGCGAGCTGACCCCGTACAGCAGACCGACCGCCACCGCGTAGGCCACTCCGGTGGTCGGCTGCCGGTGACGCCGGCGGGCTCGCCGTTCCGCGGCCGCGTACAGGAGCAGTCCGGCCGCGAGTGTCGGCAGGCACAGTGCCAGCAGGATGCCCGCGGGCGCGCTGCGGCTGATCTCCTCGCTGCTCTCGTACAGCGAGGACACCACCATGACCAGTGCCAGCCCGATGACGGCCACCGCGCGCCGCTCACGGCCGGAGGGGCGCTCACCGAGCACCACCGACGAGAGCACCAGCAGGAGGACCAGCCCGGACAGGAACAGACCCTGGGCGGCGGCGATCGGCAGTGTGCGGTAGACGGCCAGTTGGGCGGCGAACCCCAGGGCGAGCGCCGTGGCCCCGCAGATCCACAAGGGCCTGCCGGCCAGCAGGAGCAGGGCCCGGCCCGGCCGTGCGGCACTCAGCGGCGGCATGCCGGCCAGAGCCCGCTTCTCCAGGACGAAGCCGGTGCTGTACAGGACGTTCGCCACCAGTGCGGCGGCCACTCCCCACACCACGGGCTACACCTTCCTCGCGTGCACCAGGAGGATGGAGGCGAGGGACGGCAGCCGGCAGGCCAAGCGGTCCAGCGGGCGGAGCGGGCGCGGCACTCCGTGGAACGGCGCACCGGCGACCGTCACCACCTCGAACCCGCACGCCGCCACGAACTCGCGCAGCGCGCGTGCCGTGTACAGGCGCAGATGGCCGACCACCTGGCTGCCCGGCCTGCCGTGGATGTGGCGCAGACTCACCTCGGAGAACACCGGCTGGACTCCGGCGAGCAGCAGCCCGCGGTTGTACCAGGCGGCGAGGTTGGGCGTGGAGAGCATCAGATGTCCCCCGGGTCGCAGCACTCGGTGCAGTTCGTCGAGGGCGCTGTCGGGGTCGACGAGGTGCTCGACGACCTCGCTGAAGAGCACGGCGTCGGCGCTGCCGGAGGCGAACGGCAGCCCACCGCCGGTCAACTCGCCGCGGACGACCTGGCTCAGGCGCGGCGCCGCCCGGCGCAGCGCGTCCTGCGACCAGTCGACTCCCACGATGCGGTGCCCGTTCAGTACGCGGGCGGCGGTCGCGGCCGCCGAGCCGTCGCCGCAGCCCACGTCGAGCACGGTCGCAGCCGGGCGGCCGGGCCCGGCGGGCCCGAGCGCATCGGCCAACATCCGGGCCTGGCGCAGACTACGGGCCTCGCCGGAGGCGACGGGGACGGTGGGGTCCTCGTAGAAATCCCGCAGCCCTGGAACGGGCCGGGCCAGCGAAGGTACCGCCGCCTCCGGCGCTTTCGTGGCGGCGGAGCAGCGGGGTGAGGGGGTCATGACGGCCTCGCATGGTTCTGCCGGGCGGAGCGGGCTCCACCCGGTGTCGGGTCCGGACACGGTGCGTCGTGGTCGTGCTGCCCGCCGGGCCGGCGGGCCTTCCCCCGAGCTCCGGGCGCCTCTGCATTCGGAGCGGTGACGTCCTGAGTGGTGGCGTCCGGAGTGGTGGCGTCCGCCTCCTGTACTTCGACTTCCGGAACGTCGGCTTCCGGCCCAGAACTTCCAGCGTTCTGCCCGGGCCCGGTGACCTGTGACGTTGCCGAAAGCGCCTGCTCGAACAAGCCGGTCAGGTACGCGCCCGACGCGTCACCGAGCAGCGCCCGCGACCAGCGCAGCGTCACATGCAGTCGCCCGCCGGTGGAAGCCGCCGCCACGCTCAGCCCGCGCGGCATCCGCGCCGGTGCGGAGAACCACACGGCGTTCGCCCGGCCGGCGTCACCGAAGTCCAGCGCGTACGGAATGCGTCCGATATTGGTGACCAGCACCGTCGACGTCCAGGGCGCCGCCGCCCGCCGCGCGCCACGGGTGAGCGTGCCCCGGATCCCGACCGGCAGAAGCGGCGCGGTCAACAGGCGCGTCCCGGGCCCCAGCGGCGCACCGTGGGCCGACTTGAGCGCGCGGGTGCGCCGAGCGGTGGTGCGCAGCAACCGGGTCACGGCCGCCAGGTCCGGCCGCTCACCGAGCAGCAGGTCCGGGTCGCGCGGGTCCTCGGAGGTCATGGCCACCTCGACGAGCCGGGTTCCGTTCCCCATCGGCATCTCTCTGCCGCGCGGACGGTCGTCGACGGGCATGGTGATCCGCACCGGACCGGCCGGCCGGCCCTGCGAGACGTTCCAGCGGCCCACCATCAGTGACGCGGCGACCAGCAGTTGGTCGTTGACGGTCCACGGCGCGAGCCCGCCGGTCCGCCCCACACGCGGCGGAACGGGCAGTTCCACGTGCAGCATGGCGTTGCCCGCGGCGCGGGCGCGCACCGGCCCGGGGCGGGAGTCCGGCGCGACTCGCACAGGCCGCGCACACACCGCGCGGCCCGTGCCGCCGGTCGCGGCCGGGGTCGGCCCCGAGGGGTCCGTCCGAACCGGCCCGGGGACGGGGAGAGCGGCCGAGCCGCCGTACTCTTCCGCGGTCGTGGCGAGCACCCGCAGCCCGGACCCTGCGTCGAGGGCCGTGTGATGCATCGTCAGCAGCAGCACGGTCCGGGTCGCCCCCGGCACGCCCGCCTCCGGCGGCTCACCGGCGGCCGTTCCCCCGTCCACCTCGATGACTTCCAGGCGCATCGGCGGCGACAGAGCCAGCGACGGGCATTCCGTCAGGGCCCGCGCGCGGGCGCGGCCCAACGCGTCGGGTCCCGGCCGCGCGAAGCTCACCGGGTCGCTGTCCGGTTCGCCGGTCAGCTCCCACGCGAAGGACTGCCGGTGCCGGCGGCCGGGCACTTCCCGCATCAGCACCCGGGGGTGCGTCAGCAGCGCCCGCCGGAACGCGGTCCGCAACCGTGCCGGGTCCAGCCGTCCGGGCAGATGGACCTCGATGTGTACGGTCTCCGGCTCGTCGTCACTGAGGCAGTGCCGCGACACCTCATCGGTGGCCGGAAAGGGAATCCGGACCCCGCCGGGAGGGGTTGAGGTCCCCCACCCGGCGGCGGTCCGCGACGAGGTCATGACGGGCCACCGCCACCTGGATGCCGAGGGAGCGGCTCAGTCCGGTCCCCGGCGCTCGTGCTTCCCTGCCGGGCCGTGACCACCGGTCCGGCTACGGGCGCGTCGGCACCGCCGTCGCTTTTCCGACCGGCGGCCGCGGACGCCGGGCTTACCGCCGTCACCAAGGCGGCGGACAGGGCCACCAGTGCCAGTACCTGGGCGAAGGCGCTGAACGCGCCTTGTCCGGCGGCGGCCGGCTCCCCGGCGCCGACGGCCGCGGCGATGCCCGCTCCGGCCATCGCCACCGCGGCGGTCGGCACCAGGACGGCCGGCCGGAACCGGGCCGCCACGGCGAGTACGGGCACCACCAGGGCCAGCGGACCCGCCGCCACCGCGACGACGGCGGTCAGCGCCAGCGTCCCGAGCAGCATCCCGGGGGCCGCCGGTTCGGGCAGCTCCTCGTCCGGGCCGGTGGGTCCGCCGGCGTTGCGCCTGCGGCCCACGAAGGCCAGTGCGGCCAGCGCGGCGAGCGCGATCACACCGCCGATCAGAGCGGCCCGGTACGGCCTGGAGGGCTCGAACTCCAGGTTCACCGTGCCGGACGCCCCGGCCGGGACCACCCAGGCCTGCTGCCAGCCGTCGAGCCGCACCGACTCCAGCTCCGTGCCGTCAAGGGTGGCCTTCCAGCCGTCGTTGGCGTTCTCGTAGGTCTGCAGGTACGTGGCCTCGCCGGAGCCGGCCGACACCGACACGGTCCGGCTGTCGTCGGTCCACTTGGTGACGGTGGCCTCGCGGCCCGCCGCTCCCGCGATCTCCTGCGGGGTGCCCTGGGTCAGCGTGACGTCGGTGACCGCCAGCGGACCCGCGTCACCCGCCTCCACCTCGTGCTTTCCGGCCGGAAGGTCCAGGGTGCCGTCCTTTTCCTCTCCTGCGCAGAGTGCGACGGTGACGGGACGCCGCTCGGTGAGGTCCCGGACGGATCCGGAGGCCTCCGTCTTGTGCAGGACACCGCCGAGGGCAAGGTCCGGGCCCTCACCGCACGGCAGCGAGAAGCGCGCGGACGGCTTCGGACGCGGCACCCGCAGGTCGGCCAGCGCGGGAACGTGGACCTCACTGAGCCCGACCGGCAGCTGCAACTGCGCGTCGGCGACCGGATTGTGGACGGTGAGCGGGGCGACCCTGCTGACGGTGATGTCGAGCCGGTTCGTCTCGATCTCCGGGAAGCGCACCCGCCCGTTCTCGTCCACATCAGCCGTCGCGGCGCCGTGCGGCGAGCTGATCAGCACCTGCTCGGGCCGGGTGGACACCCCGCCCGCCGACGCCAGGATGATCTCGTCGACCTTCTCCTTCTTGGGCCAGCTCAGGTGGACGACCGGCCGGTCGCCCGCGATCCAGGAGGTCGTCAGATCACCGTCGACCAGGTTGCGGGGACTGAGTGACATGCCGTTGCGGCTGGTGGAGTCCGCGGAGGCCGTCAACCGGTTCTTCGATCCCGGAGCTGAACGGTCCAGCAGTTCGTCCAACGGGCCGCCGGGCGCGGCGACGGCTCGCGCCGACACCTTGTACTCGCCCGCTTCCTGCGTGCTGAACTGCCGGTGCAGTCCCACCTCGGCCGATACGGGCGACAAGCCGCCCGCGTCGGTGCCGCGGTGCAGGGAGTACACGGTCGCCGCCGCGTCGGTGCGCTTCGCGTCGGCGGGCAGCGCCAGCATGCGCGTCACCTGCACATCCGGGATCGACACCTCGGAGAAGCCGGCCCCGGACAGGCCCGGCCGCGCCTGCTGCGCGGCAAGGACGGTGATCTTCATCCAGGAGGCCTCGCCGACGGGCGCCCTGACGGTCTGCGGCTGGCCGTTCGTCTGCAGCGGGCTTTCGGCCGAACCGCGGTCGGTCTCGATCCGCACCCGTGTGGGCGCAGCGCGCATGCTGTCGCCCGGGAGGGGCGTCAGCTGGATGGAGGCCGGGATGTCGGTCGGCCCGGAGAAGTCCACCTTGAGCCACTGACCGGCCGGCTTGCCCGGGCTGCCCTCGGCCCACGCGGTGTCCTGGTTGCCGTCGAAGGCGTTCACCGGGTCGTACTGCGGCAGGTGGAACAGCCAGTTGCCACTGCTGGAGGCCGTCACGGACGTCGCGCCGCGCAGGTCGGCCGTCGTCTGGTGACCGGTGCCCTCCGACGGCAGGATCTGCTTGGGCTTCTCGCCCGGGTTCTGCAGGCTGCCGGAGTGATTGCGCTCGTCCGGGGTGTACGTGTACGAGGTGTTGTTGTTGACCAGGCCGAACCGGGTGTCGGCTCGGCGCAGCCCGTCCGCGACGGCCTTCACCGGTGCGGTGACGCCCTTGGGAAGACTGTCCCCGGCCAGTACGGCCGGCCGGTCGGCCATCGAGGGATCGGCCGACAGCTGAAGCAGCGCCTCGGGTCCGCCACTGACCACGGCCGTGTCGGCCGCGACCGACACACCGACCCTGTCGGGACGCCTGTCGCGGTCCTGCGGCTGATAGATCTCCACGGACTGGAGCCGCGGATACAGCCCCTGCACCTGCAGCGGGGTGTCGGCGGCGATGCGCCCGCCGGTCACGAGCGGGCCGAACCCGGCGACCTTGCTGTAGCCGGACGATTCCAAGGTCCGTTTCACCGTCTGCGGCGGGACATAACCGATCTGGTCGGGGTCGAGGTCATTACGCACGACCACTTCGTGCATGCCGGCCCGTGCCAGGTACGCCTGAAGGCCCGGAACCTCGGTGCCGGACAGCAGCGCCTGCTCGACGGCGTCCGTCGCACGGCGTGATCCGGGTGTACCGAAGGGGACGAAGTCACGCTGTGCCCAGGGCGTTTCGGCCAGCACGTCAAACGGCTGGTCGATGGGGGAACCCCAGGTGTAGATGCCGTGCGCCGTCGCCGGTACGACCATGGCCCGGCTGTTCGGGGCGTTGTCCTTGAGCCAGCCGGCAGCCTTCTCCCAGTGGGTGGGCAGCTTGGTGAAGGCGCCGGGCTGCAGGATCGAGCCATTGAGGTACGGCAGGGCCAGGCCGGGCAGTACCAGCACCGCCACCACCGCGGGCGCCCAGCGGCGGCCGGGAAGTGCGCGAGGTCTTCTGCTCACGGAGAGCACAGCCGTCAGGTGGGGCAGTCCGAGGGCGAGCGCGAGGGCCAGTCCCGGCTGGAACTTGTAGATGTTACGGAAGGGCTTCAGCGACCCGTTCAACCAGTCCTGCACGACACCGTGGAACGGACCGCCGAAGGCGCCGCCGTACCCGGCCAGCGTGATCAGGACGACGGCCAGGACGGTCAGCAGCAGCCAGCGGCGCTCCGGCAGGTCCCGGCGGGCCAGGCCCGCCAGCCCCAGGGCCGCGGCGAACGCCGAACCAAGGACGGTGATGACGGAGGCCGCGACTGTCCAGCCGGCCGGCAGCCACGCCTCACCGAAGTTGAGATACGCCACCCAGTTGCCGGCACCGCGCAGCAGCTCGGTCGCGGACATGGTGGCGGTGGTGGTGTCGGCCTGCTCGACGTACGGCATGAAGTTCTCGCCGTGGACGGCGAGCAGGAGCAGCGGCACCACCCACCACACGGTGGCCAGCACGACGCCCGGTATCCACCAGCCCAGCAGCGCGCGCCGACGCCGGCCGGCCGGGCGGCTGAGCAGGTACAGACCCACCGGCAGCAGCGATGCCAGCGTCGAGGCGGCGTTCACGCCACCCATGAAGGGGATCAGCATGGCCGAACGTGCGGCGGCCGTACGGGGGCTCAGCGCCGCGGAGGTCAGCGGCAGCAGCACCCAGGGCAGCAGGGCACCGGGCAGCGCGGCGGCGGAGGTCGAGCCGATGACGATCGTGAAGGTGGGCCACAGCGCGTATACCGCCGCACCGAGCAGCCGGGTCGCGGGCGTGCCCACGCGCAGCCGTTCGGCGAGCCTGAGCGCACCCCAGAAGGCGGCTGTCACGATGATCGACAGCCAGAGCCGCTCGGCCAGCCACACCGGCACCTGCAACAGGTCCATGAACGCGTAGTAAGGGAGCGCCGGGAAGGCGTAGCCGATGTACTGGTTGGCTATGCCGCCGAGGCCCATGTTGCCGTTCCACAGCGAACCGAGGTCGCCGAGGAAGCGCCCGGGGTCGAGGGCGACGCCGAGCTTGGTCTCGAACGTCATCTTCCCCGGTGACACCGCGAGGAAGGACACCAGCACGACGGCCCAGAAGCCGAACAGCAGGCGTCGTCCGCGCGGCGCCCCGGACGCCTCGGACGGCGTCGGGCCGGGCTGCGGCGCCCGGGTGGGCGCCTGGACCGTAATGGTCATGACCGTTCCTCGCTTCGCTTGCTCATGGGCTTCGCCTGAGAATCAGCAACAGATTCCAGGTGGCGATCTCGCGGAGTCCCGGCACCCGGGTGATCGTGCTCGCGAAGAATGGCCAGTAACGGGACCGCGCCGTGACGACCTGCACGTCGTCACGGCCGCGGACGTGCCGCAGGGTGGGACCGATATGGACGGGGAACAGGTTTTCGCCGAGCGTGTGCTTGGCCTCGCGGCCGGTGCGCCGTTCGTAGCGACCGCGGGCCCGGTCGGCCCCGAGGTAGTGCCACGGCGCTGTCTCGTGACCTCCCCAGGGGGAGAGCCAGTTGGTGAACGACAGGTAGATCAGTCCGCCGGGGCGGGTGACCCGCACCATCTCGCTGATGAATGTCTGCGGGTCCGACACGTGCTCCAGCACATTGGACGAGAAGCACACGTCCGCCGCGCCGTCGGCGAGCGGCAGCAGATAGCCGTCGGCGAGCACCGCGTCCTCGGTCACCGGGCCGCGGGCACTCAGCTCCCGCAGGTCGGGCTCGAAGAGGTAGCTCTGCGCGCCGCGGCGGCGGAACTCCTCGGTGAAGTGGCCGCTGCCGCCGCCGATGTCGACGACGATCTTGCCGGGCAGGTCGATGTGACGTGCCACCTGTGCGACCGAGTCACGGGCCAGCAGGGTGTAGCACCGCTCGGGGTCGCTCTGTTCGCGCATGAACGCCCGGAAGAGGATGGCCGACCGCCGCAGCGACGGATCCTTGAACGGGCTTTCGGTGACATCAAAAATGGCCGCTCACCTCCCGCGTCCCGTGGCGGAGGCGAGCGCCGCGGCCTCGGCGGCGACAGCCTGGAACTGACGGACCGTCGATCTCCAGCGGAAGCGCTTGGCGCGACGCGCGGCGGCACGTCCCATGGCTGCGCGCCGGTGGGCACTGAGGGACAGCGCGCACCACGCGGCGGCGAACGAACTCTCGCCCCGGGCCAGCACCCCCGTCTCCCCGTCTTCGATGGAGTCGCACAGGCCCGGTATGTCGAAACCGACTGCGGGAGTGGCCCGGGCGGCGGCCTCGGTGACGACCAGCCCCCAGCCCTCGACGAGCGAGGGGTGCAACAGCAGCCACGCCTCGCACATCAGCCGGTGCTTCTCGGCCTCCGACACCCGGCCGGCGAACGTCACACCGGGGCCGGCCATGGCTTCCAGCCGCTCCCGTTCGGGGCCGTCACCGACGATGACGAGCCGACCGCCGGTGACCGGACGGACCCGCTCCCACAGCCGCAGGAGCAGATCGATGCGCTTGTACTCCACCAGCCGGCCGACGGCCAGGAACAGCGGTTCCTTCGCCTCGGGCAGCAGCGCGCCGGGGTCTTCGACGCCGTTGTTGACGATCCGGATGCGGTCCGCTGCCACGCCGATGCCGCGCAGCTCGGAGGCGGTCGACTCGGAGACGGCCACCATCAGGTTGTCGCGGTGAGTGCCTGCCAGCGCCCAGTGCTCCAGCCTGCGGCCGAGCCGGGCCGCCGGGCCCGGGTAACGCATCTGCCAAAGGTCGGTGTGCACATGGTTGACCAGGCACAACGTCGGTCCGCGGTGCCACAGCGGCGCCAGGTACGGCATGCCGTTGCACACCTCGACCAGCAGGTCGCAGGCGCCGACCTCGCGGGCGAAGGTCTTCCTGGCACGCAGGAAGTGTCCTGCGTCACCGCCTGCGGAGACCACTCGGTAGTCGCGTTCTGTGGCCGGGCCGCCACACACGAGCGTGACCTCATGGCCGTCGGCGGTCAGACCGCCGGCTATCCGGTCGATGAGCAGTTCCGAGCCGCCGGCGGCCTGGTTGCCCAGGTCACGTCGGGCGAGGAAGGTGATCCGGCGCGGCAGAGGTTCCGCGACGGGTGCGATGTGCGGGGCAACGGCGAGCGTGTCGGTGACTCGGCTGCCAGTGCGGGCTTGAGCGGGGGAGTCCTCCTGGCCGGAGGCCAGAGCGGACGCGTGCTGGGGCATAGAGGTGCTCCGACTCGGCGGCTGCGGGGGCAGGCGGGTGAGGGATTGCCGGGCTTCCGGGGGTGAAGCGCTGGGCTGGCTCGGAGTGCGGGTACTGCCGGTACTGCCGGTA
>NZ_JAGGPB010000091.1:0-10306 GCF_018614055.1 Streptomyces sp. ISL-98 | reverse complement strand
TGCCGGTACTGCCGGTACTGCGACGACGGTGCCGACCAGGGTGCGGTCGATGTGTGAGCACCGGGTCGGTGGCGGACTCCTGGGGGTGGGAGCCGACTCAAACCGGAATCATTGGTTCTTACTGCGGGGTAACCAAAGTGTTCGTTCGAATGGTTCGTTCCACTACGCACGCGGGTGACAAGTTTGGGCTGCTCGGCGGCCCGCTTTCATCACTCGCCTGAGTGTTCCGTCTGCCGGCGGCCACGAATCAGCATCACCACGCCGGCGGCGGCAAGCAGACCGCCCGCGATCCCGCCCACAACGGGCACAGTCTCGCCGAGCAGCTTCAGCCGACTGCCGTCGTCGGAGGCCAGCGTCACCTGCTCGCGCCGGGTCTCCTCGGTGAACTCCAGCCGCTTACTGGACAGCAGGGTGACCGCGTCCTTCTTCGAACCCGGGGCCCGCAGCGTCTTTGTCGGCGCGATCACCGCGTTCATGATCCGGCCCGTGCGCTGGTCCACCGTCAGCTCGATCCCCGCGTTGGAGTACCACTCCTCGGCGAGCACCTGGCCCTGCGGGCGGCCCACCAGCGCGCCGGGCACCTGACGGGTGCCGGTGGCAGTGGCCGCGACGGTGCCGACGAAGCGGTAGCCCTGGTGGCCGCGGATCTTGGTGGTGCCCTTGAACTCCAGCGGCACAGCGGCACCCAGGGCGCTGTCCCACCAGGTGTAAACGCGCTTCTCGACGTCGAACGGGAACTTCAGGTAGGCCTCGCCCTCGAACCTGGGCTTCTCCTCGCAGCAGCGCACCGGCATGTTCGTCCGGCGGTCGGTGACCCACCGCTCCGTGGTCCACTGCAGGGATTTCCGCGGGTCGGCCAGCGGCAGCGTCTTCGGGGTGTCGATCTGTGTCGACACGTCCCAGATCGCTTTTCCGCTGCGCTTGCTGCCGACGACGTCGCCCAGCACCCGGCGGGTGATCGTTATCGCCCGGCCGTCCACCGTGGAGACGGATCCGGTGTCGAAATAACTGCCCTCACCAGTGAAGACCGTCGTGGAGTTCACGTCGGTCGGTGTGCGCTTGGCACGCGGCTCCACGTACCAGACGAGCAGCTGAGTGAGTACCAGCAGAAAAACACCAGTGCCCAGCAGAATCAGGGACAAACGCGACGTTGAACGGCGCATGCGGGTACTCCAATGCGGGCGGAATATGCGGGGCATTCGTGGGCTGTGCGGGAAGGGGTCACACGCACGGATTTCAGCCTGTCCGGGCCGAGGAGTGGCGTACCCGGGAGTAACAGCGCTGTGACCGGCGAAATTAGGCGGCCCTTGACCACCTGTCAATGCGCCTCGCATACTGACGGCGCCGGACCGGGCCGGCGCGCTGGGTGACAACCTCATCGACAGAGAGGCCGATCACCCTCATGCCCAGACTGCTCGCCGCCTTCCTGACCTGCGTCGCCTCCGCCGTCCTGGCCACAGGCGCCGCCTTCGGAATCGTCGCCGCTCTCAACGCCACACCCGAGCAGCAGAATGTGCCGCTCGTTACGTTCCCCGACCCTCCCGCCAACGGGACGTCCAGCACGCCGAGCCCCAGCGCGAGCTAGGTTGTAAAGATCCAGGCCGGCTGATCGAGCGGCATGCGGACGGACATCCAGGAGCGGTGCTGTGGAAGCGTCGTCAGCGTGGCACGACGTGCCACGAGAACGGATTCAGCGTTTCGCCGACCTCGCCCTGGAACAGGTCCCCGAGCTTGCACAGGACATCCTCGCCGCGATCCGACGGGAATATCCGGGTCTGGCGTTCATCGCCGACGAGTCCGGAGAGCCTAAGGCCCTCGTTGCGATCCGGCACGCGCTGGAGCTCTTCGTGGAGCAGATGACCACGGGGTCGGACCGGCCGCGCGCCCTTCCCGAGATGTTCCAGGACTTCGGGCGCGGCGAAGTCACGCAGGGGCGCAACCTGGACTCCTTGCAGGGAATCTACCGACTGGGCGTGCGCCTTTCCTGGCGGCGTATGGCGGAGATCGGCCAGCAGGTCGACATCCCGCCCGCAGCTATGTACGAACTCGCCGAGTCCGCGTTCGAGTACCTCGACGTCATGGTGGCCCAGTCGGTACGCGGCTACGCCGAGGCCGTCGCCCGCCAGGCCGGGGAGCGGCTGCGCCTGCAACGACAACTCGTCGAGCTCCTGCTCGCCGAGCACCGCACGGATCCGTCCGCCTTCCTCGCCGACCGCGCGGCCGGCGTCGGCTGGCAACTGCCCGAAAGGGTGGCGGTGGCCGTGCTGCTCCGCCCCGCCCAGGAGGCTGTCGCCCCCGCCGTGGGCGACGAGGTGCTGCTCGACATGGAGGGCGAGCAGCCGCGCATGGTGGTGCCGGACCCGGACGCCCCCGGGCGCGCGGAGTTGCTGCACCGGGCGACGGCCAATTGGTCCGGCGCGATCGGCCCGTCGGTTCCCCTGGCGGAGGCCGCCACGTCGCTGCGCTGGGCCGAGGCCGCCGTCGGGATGATCGAGCAGGGCCTGCTGCCGCAAGGACGGCTCCTGCACTGCGGCGAGCACGTCGAAGCCCTGGTGCTGCTGCCCTCAGGGGAGTTGATCGACGATCTGGCGCGGCGGCGACTGGCCCATTTGGGCGAGACCGGCGGCCCCGCGCACGCCCACCGTCTCGCCGAGACCCTGCTGGCCTGGCTGGAAACGCGGGGTGGCGCGCCGGAGGTGGCCGCCCGGCTCGGAGTCCACCCGCAGACCGTGCGCTACCGGCTGAGACAGCTCCGTGAGTTGTGGGGCGAGGACCTGGACGACCCGGACCGCCGCTTCGAAATGGAGCTGGTGCTGCGCGCCCGGCGGCTGCGCGGTGATCTCGTCCCGCCGCCTGACTGACCGGGGTTACCCTGACGGGCTGTCGGGCCCGGCCCGCCGAAGAACTCCGCGTCGCGGCCGTACCGTGCCGTCAGGTCGGAAGTGGATGAGCGGGCGCAGGGTGCGCCACGCGAATTAGCTCGTCGCAGCCGATAAGTGATTCAGGATCCGATCCAGCTGCGGGCCAGCCCTCCGTCGTCAACACCTGCAACTCGTTCCCCACGTCAGAGTGGATCGCATAGAAGCGCGGGGACCCCTGCCACACGACAAGGCGAAGAGGCCCCGACACCCACACCTCTCGAGAACGAGGCCAGTGCCCATAGCGCCAGGTCAACGCACTCGTCCGCGCGGTTTCAGGGCCACCGGCGGAAGTGCGGGAGCAGGCAGCCGACCCCCGTCGTAGCCCTTCACCTCGCCGAAGCGGCTGCCGGACATCCAGTCCCTCCTTGCCTCCTCGATCTCCTCGTGCGACCTCCCGATGAAGTTCCACCACATCACCAGTTCCTCCTCGAACGGCTCTCCGCCGAGGAGCATCAGGCCGGCGTCGGACTCGGCGCGCACCGGGAGTTCGGTGCGGCCGCAGCCGAGGTAGAGCATCGAGCCGGGGAGCACGGGCACGCCGTCCACGTGTGCCTCGCCTGACATGGACAGCACGGCGTACTCGAAGTCCGGGTCGAGCGGCAGCCGGGCCTCTGCGCCGCGTGTCAGGGCGAGGTCGGCGCCGACGATCGGGGTGTACGTCGTACCGGGCGACGCGGCGCCGTCGAGTGAGCCCAGGATGACGGTGGCGACCAGGCCGGGTGCCGTGACCGTGGGCAGGCCGGCGTGGTGCTGGAAGGTCGGCTCCACGTCGCGGTGCGCGTGGGGCAGCGCGACCCACAGCTGGGCGCCGTGCAGGAAGCGGGCGTGCGGCTTCGGGCTCTCCTCGGAGTGGCTGATCGCCCGGCCCGATGTCATCAGGCCCAGTTCGAGGGGCCGGATCGTCTGGAGGCTGCCGAGGCTGTCGCGGTGCAGGACCTCGCCCTCGTGCAGCCAGCTGACCGTCTGGAGGCCGAAGTGCGGGTGGGGAGCCACCTGCATGCCGGGCTGGTCGGCGATGTCGTCGGGACCGTAGTGGTCGATGAAGCACCATGCGCCGATCATGCGGCGGCCGAGGTTCGGCAGAAGCCTGCGTACCTCGGTGGACTCGCCGAGCTGGACCTTGCGGGCGGTGAGGAGTTCACGTACCGGCTCCGCGACGACAAAGCCGCGTCCACCGCAGACCGAAGGCACGGCCTGGCGCTCAAGATTGCTCATGGGCTCAACCTATTCCCGTGCAGCCGCTGCCCGGGAGTGCTCCGCGCCGACCACATGGGCAGATTGGGCGCAAGGGCCGGGCTGCGCTCCGTACTGAGCGCAGCCCGGCTGAGCACCTGGGGCGTGTCCGGCGGATCAGGCCGGCTTCAGGGTGCGGCGCGTTTTCGGTGCTGGTGAGCGGGGCCTGGTGCGTGCAGCTGCAGGCGGAGGAGGGAGTCGACGCGGAGCGAGGCCGACCGACGACAACGCCGGAGGGGGTCCCCCCTGGCCCTTAAGGCCTAGGGGGAGTGCGTGCCAGACCCCGCGGCCCAGGCATGATCCGCCGGACACGCCCTACGCGAGGGCGGGAGCGGGCTCCCGCTTGGAGTCGCGTACGCCCGGCAGGGGCGCCCGCGCCACCAGCCGGCTGTTGCGCGCCGCCTCGACGCGCCGCGTGAACCACACGACCTTTCCCTCGGACGTGCTGCAGGTTCCCCAGCTGTCGCTGAGCGCCGCCACTATGGCGAGCCCGCCGCCACTGGCCGTGGCCAGGCGCGGCATCGGCGGGCCGTTGTCGGCCACGGATGTGGTCAGATGCCTGCCGGTCCAGCGGAGTTCAATGACGCACCAGTTGTCCTGACCGACGTGCCGGTGGACGTTGGTCAGCAGTTCGTCGACACCCCTGCACACGGCGTGGATGTGCGACTCGAGATCCCAGTGGCGAAGATGCGCGGCCACAATGCGGCGAATCTGGGAGACGCGCTCCGCCGAAGCGTGCAGTTCGACCGCGTAGTACCGGTCGCTGGGATGTGTCATCGTCATGGCTCCTCACCGCGAGGCTCACGAGCTTCACCTCGTTGCACCAACGACCCCCGAACACGAAGAGTGAGCGATAATCCCTTTTGGGTCAGCAATATCGTGCCCCCGAGGAGCCGGAACCGCAACAGATCTTGGGCTCACCGTGTCTGCCATCGCCGCGGCTACCGGTTGCTCAGGCGCAGCTGGGTCTCCTGCTCCTGGTCACCGGCCGCCATGCCGACCACCTCCACCACGAACGCGGACGCCAGACTGTCCTGCAACTGGGCGACGGCCCGGTAGCCGCCCTGGAGGTCGACCGTGACGGGTGCTGTGAGCCGCGTGGGCCCGGGGGTGGCGCGCTGTTCGGACACGTCGAAGGTCGCTGTCCACACCGTCGGGCGCCCGGCCACCACCTCGTGCGGCACGTCGTCGGCGGGACGGTCGCCCGCGAAGGAGGTCCGCAAGGCGCTGAAGACGGCGTGGGCGTCCTCCGCCGGACAGCCAGTGAGCTCTACTACGACTTCTGCCTCCGGATGTTCCGTGCTGTTCACTGCGGAACCTCTCTCTGCGGACCGACTGGCACTTCTCTGCCGGCTGCTTCTCCCCGCCGGCCGCCGCGACGGCATCGCGGCGCTACCAGGCTCACCCGGCGGGCGCGCGCCTGCGACCGGAACAGAGCCGCTCGGCCCGCACGCCGGACGCTCTCCGGGTGCCCCGTCGCTGAGCCGGCACTCCCTGATCGCGGCGGTGAGGCTGCCTCCGACTTGCACGGCACCCCGGAGGGGGGTTAGTACGAAGTAGGTATGTACGTGGCTTCTGACTCCCCCGGGTAAGGGGTGAACCACTGTGCTGTTCACCGATCGCGTGGATGCGGGCCGGCGTCTTGCCGAAGCGCTGGGGCACCTGGCAGGCGAGAAAACCGTCGTTCTGGGCCTCCCCCGGGGCGGTGTTCCGGTGGCCTTCGAAGTGGCGCAGGCACTGCACGCCCCCCTCGATGTGATCGTCGTACGCAAACTCGGCGTCCCGTACCACCGGGAACTGGCCTTCGGCGCCATCGGTGAGGACCAGGTACGGGTGATCAGCGACGACATCGTCCGGCGCAGCGGGATCGCGGAGGAGGACATCGCGGTGGTCGAGCGTGCCGAGGCGGTGGAGCTCGAACGGCAGGCGCTGCGGTTCCGCGGCAACCGGCCGATGCTGCCGCTCGACGGCCGCACCGCGATCGTGGTGGACGACGGAGTGGCGACCGGCGCCACCGCGAAGGCCGCGTGCCAGGTCGTACGAGCACACGGCGCGGCCCGCGTGGTGCTCGCCGTCCCGGTGGCGCCGCCGGACGCGGTCGCCGCGCTGCGCAGCGCCGTGGACGAAGTGGTGTGCCTTTCCACGCCGAGCGCGTTCCGCGCGGTCGGCGAGTGGTACCACGACTTCTCGCAGACCCCCGACGAGGAGGTCATCGACCTGCTGGGGAAGGCGAATCGCCCGGCCGCCGGGGCCGACCGGTCGGAGGAAGTGGGAGTGGACGCGGGCGGGGTCCGGCTGGCCGGAGAGCTCGTCCTGCCGGCGGGCGCCGGTGCGATCGTGATGTTCGCCCACGGCTCCGGCAGCAGCCGCCACAGCCCGCGCAACCGCCGGGTGGCGTCGGCCCTGAACGAGGCGGGCCTCGGCACCCTGCTGTTCGACCTGCTCACGACCGCGGAGGAAGCCGACCGCGCGAACGTCTTCGACATCGAAACCCTGGCCGGGAGGCTGGTGGACACCACCCGTTGGCTGCGCAGCCGCGAGGCCCTCCCGATCGGTTACTTCGGGGCGAGCACCGGAGCGGCGGCCGCGCTGCGGGCCGCCGCCTCCGCCGAAGCGGACGTCGGCGCTGTCGTGTCCCGAGGCGGCCGACCCGATCTCGCCGGGCCCCGGCTCGCCGACGTACGGGCGCCCACGCTGCTCATCGTGGGCGGCGACGACACGATGGTTCTGGAACTCAACCGGCAGGCGCAGGCGCAGCTGCGCTGCGAGAACCGGCTCGAGGTGGTCCCGGGCGCCACGCATCTCTTCGAGGAACCGGGGGCGCTGGACGAGGTCGCAGGCCTCGCGCAGGCGTGGTTCATCCGGCACTTGGGGGCGCGGACGGGCGGGTGAGGCGGGCCGGGCGAGCGCGTCAGGCCGTCAGGCCGTCAGGCCGTCAGGCCGTCAGCACCACCTTGCCCTCGGTCTCGCGTGCCTCCAGGGCAGCATGCGCGTCAGCGGCTCGCTCCAGAGGGAAGCGGGTGATCAACGGGACGAGGCTGCCGTCCGCCGCTGCCCCGAGCGACCGCTCCGCAAGCTCGCGCCGGCCTCCTGAAGGGACCATGTTCGGCCCGATCGCCCAGGTGGCGGTGAGTTGGCGTTCGACAAGGTCGCGCGTGGTGATCCGGGTCGGCTCCCCCGCCGCCCAGCCGTGCAGCAGGAAGCGGCCCCCGGGGCCGAGCAGTTCCAGCGCCTCCCGGCCCGGTCCGCCGCCGACGCCGTCCAGGACCACGGTCACCTCTCGGCCGCCCAGAGCTTCGCGGATCCGGGCGGGCCAGTCGGCGGTCCGGTAGTCGACCGCGACATCGGCGCCGATCGTACGTACGCGCTCCACCTTCGCGGGACCTCCTGCCACTCCCACCACGACCGCACCGGCCTGCCGCGCCGCCTGCACGAAGAGGCTGCCGAGGCCGCCTGCCGCCGACATCACCAGCACGACGTCGTGCGCCGAAATCCTCGCGACTCCGAGCACCCCCTGTGCCGTGGCCCCGGTCGTGATCATCGCTACGGCGGTTTCGGCGTCCACGTGGTCGGGGACCGGGTGCAGCGAGCCGACGTCCGCGACCGCCCGCTCGGCGTACCCTCCGTCCCCGTCGAGCTGCGCCACGACCCGGCGGCCCAGCCACTCGGCGCCCACCCCCGGACCCACCGCCGCCACGACACCGGCGACCTCCGCGCCCGGGGTGACCGGCAGCTCCGGGGGCAGATGCGGGCCGACGCCGAGGCCGCGACGCAGCGTGGTCTCGATGAAGTGGACACCGGCGGCCTGCACATCGATCCGCACCTGCCCTTCGGCCGGGACCGGGTCGGGGACCTCTTCGTAGGTGAGGTTCTCGGCGGGGCCGAAGGCGTGCAGCCGTATCGCGTGCATGCGTACGCTCCTGAATCGTTGACCTGCGCGAGTGGGTTCAGGAACCACTGTTCAACGTCAACTGCGCTTGAGGTCAAGGAAAGCCGGGCGAAGTGATCACGGAAAGAGGTAGACCGGTATCCGAAGCCTCCCGACGACCCCTTGGAGTGGCAGTGCCGGATTTTGAGATCACCGTCGCGAGCGCCGACGACATGCGGCTCCTGGCGGACTGGGCCGATGCGGAGGGCTGGAACCCGGGTCACACCGACGGCCAGGCCTTCTTCGCCGCAGATCCGCGCGGCTTCCTGATCGGACGCCTCGACGGAGAGCCCGCCGCGTGTATCTCGGTCGTGCGCTACGGCTCCGACTTCGCGTTCCTGGGTTTCTACATCACGCGCCCGTCGCTGCGCGGCCAGGGTTACGGCATGCGGGTCTGGGACGCCGGTATGGCGCGGCTCGCCGGTCGCAACGTGGGGCTCGACGGTGTGGTGGCTCAGCAGGACAACTACCGTAAATCCGGGTTCCGTTCCGCCTGGAACAACATCCGGTACGAAGGTACGACGCACGCCGACACAGCGGTGCCGTCCGGCGTCACACTGGTCGATGCCCGCACTCTGCCGTTCGATCAACTCGCGGCGTACGACCGCCAGTTCTTCCCGGCACCTCGCGACAGCTTCCTCGCGCCGTGGCTCTCCGCGCCCCGCCGTACCACCGTCGCCGCGCTCCGCGACAGGGAGCTGCACGGCTTCGCCGTCATGCGCAGCTGCCGCGCGGCGTCGCGCATCGGCCCGCTCTACGCCGGGTCGACGGAGGTGGCCGCCGCCTTGGTGGGAGCACTCGCGGCCACAGCGCCGGGGGGAACCGTGGCGATCGATGTACCTGACATCAATGTGGGTGCCGTGCGACTGGCGGAACGACTCGGGCTGACGCCGTCCTTCGAGACAGCACGGATGTACACGGGTGCGGTACCGCGGATCGATCACGAGGGGCTGTTCGGCGTGACAAGCCTTGAGCTGGGCTGACGTACCGCCCCCAGGCCCCAGGAGACGGGAACACTCGATCGACTCGTGGTGTTTTACGTGGCATGTTCAGTCCCCGCTGCGTTCCCGCAGCGCTCGCCGGCACGCTCATCGTCGTACTGGCGGGCTGTACCACCAGCGGCGGCGACAGCACGGCCGACAAGCCCGCACCGGCTCCCGTCACGGTGCTCTCACCGGACACCTCGGCAAAGCCGGACTCCTCGGCAAAGGCGGCGACAGCCGTCGAACCGGCGCCTGCCACCTCCTCCACCGAGCCGGCCGCGCCCAAGAGCAGCACGCGGCACCAGACCGCCCTGCTCGCCATTCCGTCGATCGGCATCACTGACCTGCGCGTCGTCCCGTACGAGGGGACCACGGACGACTGGGCCGGTACACGGATCCAGGACCGCGGTGTGGCCGCCAGCCCGTACGGCGATGAAGGCGGTGTCGGGCCCGGCGAGGTCGGCAATTACCTGGTCACGGCGCACCGTCTCTCCGCCGGAGGGCCGCTGCGCGAGCTTCCGTCGGTCGACGAGGGCGACTCCGTCTTCGTGACGGCGGGCGGCAAGGTGTACGAGTACAAGATCACCGACACCAGGACGACCTCGTTCCGCTCCAAGCGGTCACTAGCCGAGCAGCGGGCCGCGGTTCCGGGCTCGCCGGACAAGCGGCCCACCGAGGCGATGATCACGATCTCCACCTGCGCAACCCCGGAGGACGACGCGACCGGGAACTTCTGGCGGGACGACAAGGGCAACCCCGAGCATCGCATCGACAAGATCGGCGTGCTGGCCTCGTCGCGGGCGGCACCGGCAAGCGCGCCGACCGCTCCCTAAGGGCGCCTCAAGCGGCAAACGGGCCCATCAGACAGCCTCAACCTTCCGCGCACTGCCGCCGCCGACGCCAGGGGAAACCGCCTCCTGCTGCGGCAGCTCTGTCCGCATCCGCAACCGGGGACAGGAATACCGGCAGGAAGGCGAGTGCCAGGCAGCTTCCGCCCACCCACAGTGCGATGTGCACGCCCGCGAACTCTCCGATTGCGCCTGCCATCGCCGATCCGACACACACCGCCCCCGTCAGCATGAAACGGAACGTGGCGTTCATGCGGCCCAGGAGCGCATCGGGCGTCAGGCGCTGGCGGAGGCTGACGCCGAGTACGTTGTCGATGCCCATTGTCAACTACCCGGCCGTAAAGGGCCGGGCTTGGAGGTAGGGCCCAACCGGCTGCTGGGTGGTCTCCTCCG
>NZ_JAGGPB010000090.1 GCF_018614055.1 Streptomyces sp. ISL-98 | reverse complement strand
CTCACGTGCAGCCGAACACCACACGCCTCACCCGCCACAGCCGGTGACCGAGCGGACGCTCACAGGTATGCCCCGACCTGCGGTGGCGGCCGACTTGTGCATGCGCGCGACACGGCTTCGCCGCCCACCTCGACGGCAGCGCAACCGAACCGAATGTGGTGCAGGTCACTCAACTGCAGGACAGATTCCGCCAGGGCTGACGGCGACGACGATGCGCCCCAGCGCGCTGAGGTCGGGTTCCGGTGCTCGGCTACTTGTGCCGTCCCCGCCGCCCAGGACGGAGACGGGGCCGGCCGAAGCGGCGTCGGCAGTGTCAGGTCAGGGACACGCCGCGGCCGCCGAAGAATTCGGCGAACTCGGCCGCGGGCAGGCTCGCGGTACGGGCCTGGTCGGTGTGTCCGGAGGGGTTGCGGAAGTGCACTGTGTCGCCCTGGCGGCCGGTGACGAGCACGAGGTGCCCGCCCTTGCCGGGGGCGGGGTTCTCGGGGCGGCGGATCTCCTTGTGTACTGAGGCCATGACCAGCCGCCCGCTGTCGAGCAGGGCGAGGAGGTCGGGCACGGTCAGGGTCGGGTGGACCTCGGCGCCCAGGGGGTGGACGTCCTTGACGTACTGGACGAAGGGGGCGTAGATCAGGCCGCGGATCTCTCCGGTGTCCGGGTCCTCGGTGTATGCCCCGTATTTCCGGGCGCCGTCGAGGAGTTCGAACATGGTGGGTGCGTCGCCGGTACGGGCCATCAGCGCCATGCGCAGGCAGGCGATGCCGCAGATGTGGCCGCACCACCGGCCGTAGGTGTCGGGGTCGGGTGCGCCGGACTCGGCCCAGCGGGGTTCGTCTCCGTGGGCGCGGCCTTCGTAGGCGAACGCGGTGATCAGGTCCGGGCTGGCGTACTGGGTGACGGTGGGGAACGGGTGGTCATCAGACACAGGCGGGTTCCTTCCGGTGGGCTGTCTGGCTGATCAGCCGGTGGAAGGTGGGCCAGTCCACGCCGCCGCCAGAGATCACCACGCCGATCATTCCCGATTCGTGGGGGACGTGGCCGGCGAGGACGGCGGCCAGGGCGCAGGCGCCGCTGGGTTCGGCTACGACTTTCAGGTGCCGGAAGGCGAATGCCATGGCGGTGGTGATGTCCTGGTTGGTCACGGTCACCACGTGGTCGAGGAGTTGGGAGTTGACGGCCCAGGTCAGCGGTGAGGGGCTGGTGTGTCCGAGGCCGTCGGCGATGGTGGTGGGAACCTCGGGGAGGGCGATGCGCTGGCCGCAGCGCAGGGACAGCAGGGTGTCGGCGCCTTCCTGCGGTTCCACGCCGATGACCTTGATTCCGGGGTGGAGGTGCTTGGCGATCGTGGCGGTTCCGGCAGCGAGGCCGCCGCCGCCGACGGGGACGACGAGGGTCTCGATCTCGGGGTGGTCGGTGAGGAGTTCCAGGGCGGCGGTGCCGGCCCCGGCCATGATGTGCCGGGAGTTCGCCGAGGGGACGACGGCCAGGCCGTCACGGGCGGCGATCTCGGCCACGAGGGCGTCCCGGTTCTCAGAATCCCGGCGGTAGGTGACGACCCTGCCGCCCAGGGCGCGGATGCCTTCGACCTTCGGGGTTGGGGCGTCGGCGGGGATGACGACGGTGGCCGGCACTTCGAGGAGGCGGCCGGTCAGGGCGAGGGCCTGGGCGTGGTTGCCGGAGGAGGCGCCGATCAGGCCGCGGGCGCGTTCCTTGGTGGGGAGGGATGAGGCGTGGTGGTAGGCGCCGCGGAACTTGAAGGAGCCGGTGCGCTGGAGGCTCTCGGCCTTGCATACGACCGGCCAGCCCGCTGCCTGGTCGAGGGAGAGCGCGGAGAGGGCGGGGGTGCGGGTGGCGACTGGTTGGAGGTTGGCGGCGGCGTCCTCGACGTCGCGGGCGGTCAGTTCGGTCACGGCCGGTACCCCCCGCTTGTGGTGGCGGTGGCGAGGATCATGCGGATGAGCTGGTCGTAGTCGATGCCCGCTGCGGCCGCCATGGTGGCGAGGTTGCCGGTGTGGGAGAGGCCGGGCAGGGTGTTGATCTCCAGCCAGACCGGGCTTTTGCCGGGGGTGACGATGAAGTCGGAGCGGGAGTATCCGGTGCAGGCCAGGGCGCTGTGTGCGGTGAGCGCGGCGGTGGTGATGGCGTCGAGGGTGGCGCTGGGGAGTTCGGCCGGGCACCGGTAGTGGTACTTGGTTTTGTCGCGCTTGGTGGCGTAGTCGTAGAACTCGGCGTCGGTGGGCAGGGTCTCCAGCGGTGGCAGGGCCACGGGCGAGCCGTCCAGCTCCAGGATTCCGCAGGTCACCGGTGTGCCGGTGGTGAACGGCTCGGCGAACCAGCCGTCGGCGGCCTTCACCGTGGGCAGGGCGGCGGCGAGCTCGGCGGTGTCGTGGCAGACGGTCATGCCGATGGAGCCGCCTTCGGAGAGGGGCTTGAGGATCAGCGGGAAGGTGATTGTGCTGGTGATGGCCTGTGTGATCGTGTCGCGGTCGCGGGCCGGGACGTTGACGGATGGCAGGACCGCCACGCCGGCGGCGGCCGCGACGGTCTTGGCGAACGTCTTGTGCATGCCGATGGCCGAAGCCGTCACGCCCGAGCCGGTGTAGGGGATGTTCAGGGACTCGAGTAATCCCTGGAGCTTGCCGTCCTCGGCGTACTGACCGGCGATGGCCAGGAGCGCCACGTCGGCGCCGCGGACCTGGTCGGCGAAGTCCTTGCTCGCGGCGTCGAGGAACACCGTGGTGTAGCCCTGCCGGTTAAGGGACTCCAGGGCGGCGCGGCCGGACATCAGGGACCGTTCCCGCTCGGTGGACCTGCCGCCGGAGACTACGGCGATCCGGCCGGGTTGGAGAGACTGCATCGTCATCAGGTTGTGCTCCTGTTCGTGGGTGCTCTGGCCGGTCTCGGATGTGCCGGCACTCCAAAGCGCTACGGTCGCGGGACCGAACCGGTCGGCTGTTGGCCGTGCCGGGCAAGCCCTGCTGATTCGGAGTGCGTTTCGTGATCCCCCTTTCACTCGAAGCCGTCGCGGCCGCCGTCGGCGGCCGCCTGTGCGACGTGCCGGACCCGTCCGTGCTGATGACCGCGCCTGCGGTCGTCGACTCGCGCACGGTCGAGCCCGGTGGTCTGTTCGCCGCGCTGCCCGGTGAGCACGCCGACGGTCACGCCTTCGCGGCGAAAGCGGTGAAAGCCGGTGCGGTGGCGGTCCTGGCCGCCCGTCCCGTCGGTGTCCCGGCCGTGGTCGTCGATGACGTGCTGGACGCGCTCGCGGCACTGGCCCGCACCGTGCTGGCCGCCGTGCCGCAGGCGACGGTGATCGGGCTGACCGGCTCGGCGGGCAAGACCAGCACGAAGGACCTGATCGCGCAGGTGCTCCCCGAGCTCGGGGAGACGATCGCCACGGTGAAGTCGTTCAACGGTGAGATCGGCATGCCGCTGACGGTGACCCACCTGGATAAGGGCGTTCGCTACCTCGTGCTGGAGATGGGCGCCCGCGGCGTCGGCCACATCACCCACCTGACGCGTATCGCCCCGCCCGCGGTCGGCCTGGTCCTCAACGTGGGCACCGCGCACGTCGGCGAGTTCGGCGGCCGCGAGCAGATCGCCCAGGCCAAGGGCGAACTCGTCGAAGCACTCCCGGCGAACGGGCTTGCGGTTCTCAACGCCGACGATCCGCTGGTGGCCGCCATGGCGTCGCGTACCCGCGCCAGGGTGCTGACCTTCGGTATCGACAACGACGCCGACGTGAGGGCCGTGGACATCGCCCTCGACCCCTCGGGCCGGGCCTCGTTCACCCTGACGGCCGCCGGCACTCAGGCGCGGGTCGATCTTTCCCTTCACGGCGCGCACCACGTCTCGAACGCGCTGGCCGCGGCCGCCGTCGCGATCGGGCTGGGCACCGGCGTGGAGAAGACGGCGGCTGCACTGTCCCGCGCGGTCTTGGTGGCGTCCGGGCGCATGGAGGTCACCGACCGGCCCGACCGGGTGCGGATCGTCAACGACGCGTTCAATGCGAACCCCGATTCGATGAAGGCAGCGTTCACGGCCCTTGAGGCCATGACAGGCGGGCACCGGACCATCGCGGTCCTGGGAGAGATGAAGGAACTCGGCGCCGACGGCAGCGACGAACACCGGCAGGTCGGCCGGCTCGTCGCCGCCGCCGGCATCGATGTGCTGATCGCGGTCGGCGACGAGGATGCGCGGACGATGGCCGCCGCTGCCCAAGAGGACAACCCGCAGCTGAAAGTGGTCGACGCCTGCGACCGGGACCACGCCCTGACCCTGGCCCGCGACCTGGTCCAGCCGGGGGACATCGTGCTGGTCAAGGGCTCCCACAGTGTGGGGCTGGAGCACACGGCGGTGTGCCTGGCCCAGCCCGGCACCGTGGCTGGCGACCGCTAGATGCGGGGCTGGTGTCCGGTGTGATCGGGGCGGGGTTGGCGAGGGAGCCCGGGTCGGTGGTCCACTCCATGCCTCCGCCGGGCGGCTGCAGCCACGCCACCGGGCGCGGCTTATCTCCGTCGGGGGCGATGGCCCGCAGGGTTCCCCGGCGGCCGGACGCGGTGTCCTCAACGTCCCGGCCGATCCAGGGGTGATCACGGTGGAGCATTCCGCGGCTCACCGGGCTTCACCGCCCGTCGCGGCCAGCGGCGCCCAGGTGTAGCGCACGCGTACACCGTGTTCCTGGAGCCAGCGGGTCTCGCGGTGCCGGAATTCGTGCGCGCTCTCCGGGGCGATGCTGGCGGGCCAGCGGACGAGCACCGCGGCGACCGCGCCGGCCCCCGCCAGGTCCCGCACCCGCTGCCACCCTTCGCGGCAGCAGGGGTCAGGCTCGCCGTACTCGTCGGTGACCACTTCGGTGATCGTCAGTCCTCGCTGCTGTGCGAAGCTGCGGCCTTCCTCTTCCGCGCGCTGAGCGGCGAGGCTGGGCATCAGCGCTCCGCGGTCGGCGCACACGTACAGCACGGTCGCAGCGGAGCCCGTGACGGCCGGTGCGGCGGCCTCTTCCTGGGGGATTCCTGCACTGGTCATCGCTGCCTCAGCAGGTGGATCGGGAGTCGGTGCCCCGCCGTGCCCCACGGGGGAACGAGGCGCGGCGGGGCCGTACACGACACCTAACCGTCCGTCACCGCCAGGGGTGCATGACGAAGTCGGCCGGGCTCCTCACGGCGCGACTGACGAATTGGCTTTTCCGTTACCTCCCGCAAGCCGGGCGCACGCCCTACCGTGCTGTCGTGGCGGAGACCAGAAACGAACCCTTAGCCGCCTGGCTGACGGGGCACCAGATGTCGGCTGTAGAGCTGGCCGACGCAGTCAACGACGCCATCGGCGAGTTCACCGGGAGAACCGGCACGACGTCGGAGCGCACCGTGTTCCGCTGGCTGTCCGGTGAGAACCGGTGGCCCCAGGAACGCCAGCGCCGGGGCCTGGAGGTCGTCACCGGTCTCACCGCCACGGCTTTAGGGTTCGTGCCTCGGGGGAAGTCCAAGACCGTTCCAGCACTACCGGAGGACCCCGACGTGCACCGTCGCCAGTTCTTCAGCGCGACCGCCGGCACCGCGGCCGCCGTCGCCATACCCCTCACCACCGCCTCGGCCCGGCCGTCCCGCGTCGGCACCTCCGACGTGATCCGGCTGCGCGACGACGTCGAACGACTGGTCGCACTGGACGCCGAGCGCGGCGGGCACGGCCTGGAGCAGGCCGCTCTCGCCGGGGCTACCGAAGCGCTCGGTCTGCAGAGGAAATCCACCACGCAACGCGTACGGCAACGCCTGTTCGCGCTCGCCGCCGACTTCACCGCGACAGCGGCATGGTCCCTGATCGACGCCGGGCGGCTCGACGGCGCCGGCCGCCACCTGGACCGGGCCCTGACACTCGCGGGCCTGGCGCAGGACTCCGAGATGGCCATTCAGGTATGGAACCTGCGGGCGATGCTCGCCCGGCAGCGCCGCGACTACGCCGAAGCGGTGGCCTCCTCGAGGGCCGCCCAAGCGACGGTCATCGCCCGGCGCAGTCCGCTGCACTCTTCCCTCGCCCACGCCCGGACCGCCGTCGGCCTCGCTCACAGCGGCGACAACCGCGCGGCCATCGGATGCCTCGGCCGCGCCGAGGACGCCCTGTCGAAAGCCGACTTGGCACAGCCCCACGCCACCTGGATCGCCTTCTACGGACCGGCCGAACTGCACTCCCTGACCGCGATCGTGCGAGACGTCGTGGGCCACCCGGCGGAGGCGGAGGCTGCCTCTCACCGGGCGCTCGCCACTCTCCCCGACTCCTACCGGCGCAACCGTGCACACACCACGGCCCGGCTCGCACTCACGCAGCTGCACCAGGGCGACGTCGAGCAGGCGTGCGCCACCAGCGGCACCGTCTTCACGATCATGGCGGGTGCTCCACTGCCCGGGCGGATGCGGCAGCTCCTCGGCGACTTCCAGCGCGACCTGATCGCCCGTGCCCCCTCCGCGCACATCGCGCATGAGTGGACCGACCAGTACCGGACCGAATGGAGCAGCTCTTGACCACCACAGCCGTCGAACTCCGCCGCTTCGGCCACGAGGACCTGCCGACCATCCGGCAGACCCTCCTGGACGTGCACGCGGACGCCTACGCCAGCGAGATGGACGACGAGTTCAACCAGCGCTTCCCCTGGTTCGTGGACCACTGGGGCGGCCATCCCGGGTTCGCCTGCGTCATCGGCTACGACGGCGACGAGCCGGTCGGCTTCGCCTACGGCGCCCCAGCCACCCCCGGCCGGGAATGGTGGCGCGAGCACCTGAGCGAGCCGCCGGCGGACGACTCAACCTTCTCCGTGTCCGAGTTGATGGTGCGCCCGCGGTGGCGGAAGACCGGGACCGCCGAGCGGCTGCACGAGGTGCTGATCGAGGACCGGCCGGAAACCCTGGCTGTGCTCCTGGTCGATCCCGGCCACCCGAAGGTGGAGGCGCTGTACGAGACGTGGAAATACCGCCGGATCGGCAACCGGCAGCCGTTCCCTGACTCCCCGAACTTCACGGTCATGCTCCGCAACCTGCACATCCCGACCGCTTCCTGATCCCGTGCTACAGCGGGGCCCCCGGCTCCAGCCGGGGGCCTCTTCGCTGCTGCTCAAATGCCCTGAGCTTGGGGTCCCATACTCGCCGAAAAAACAACGCTTAAGGGTTGAGCCGCAGGTCAGGCCGTGGGCTCCAGAGGGGCTGCGATCGTCTGCTCGTCGTGCTCGCGCAGCATCCGCATCACGGTCGCCGGGGACGGGTGCTGTCCCTTCTTCTTGCCCTTGGTGATGACGAGCCGCGCCGCGATGTCGCGCAGGCTCATCTCCTGCTCCCGCAGGTGGAGGGCCATGGACAGCATGTGGTCGTCGGCGACGCTGGCCCCGCCGATGGTCTTGCCGCGCTTGCGGGCGGACTCATGGCCTTCCAGGGTGCGGTCCCGGATGTACTCGCGCTCCATGCCGGACAGGGCCGCCAGCACGGTGAACACGACGCCCGAGGGGTCGTGTGAGCCTTGGAGTTCCCCAGTGAGGAACTGAAGGCCGACGTCGCTCGCCTTCAGTTCTTCGGCCAGGGTCGCCAGTTCGATGCCGCGGCCGAGCCGCTTGTGCTCGTGGACGACGAGGGTGACGCGCACGCCGGAGGCGCGCAGTTCGCCGGCGAGGGCGACGGCCTTGTCTGTGACTTTGATGGGTAAATGGCATGATTACCCGGTGGTATTTGGCGTCCTCGCTGCGAGCGTGGCGCCGCTCAAGTGGTGACGCTCAAGGTGTGGTCGTCTGTTCGTCGTGTTCGCGCAGCATGCGCATGACGGTTGCCGGGGCGGGGTGCTGGCCGCGTTTCTTGCCGGTGCGGATGACCAGCCGGGCTGCGATCTCGCGCAGGGAGAGGTTCTCTTCGTCGCGCAGGCGCCGGGCGGTGGCGAGCATGTCTTCGTCGGAGACTTTGACGCCGCCGATGGCTTTGCCGTTCGTACGGGCGGTCTCCTGGCCTTCGAGGGTCTTGTCGCGGATGTAGTCGCGTTCGGATTCGGCCATGGCGGCGAAGAAGGCGAACAGGGCGGCGCCGTGTCCGGCCGGGTCGTGCTTGCCCGCCAGCGGGCCGGTGAGGAACTCCAGCTCGATCTCGGCGTCGCGCAGTTCCTCGGCGGCCTTGAGGAGTTCGAGGGCGCCGCGGCCGAGCCGTTTCATCTCGTGCACGACGAGGGTGACCTTCGCGCCGAGTGAGCGGTATTCGCGGGCGGCGGCGAGGGCGGCCTTCATCTCGGGCCGTTCGCGCACGCGGGTGCTGATGCGTTCGTGGAACAGGCGGTGCACGCCGGAGGCTTCGAGGGCGTCGATCTGTGACTGGATCTCCTGTGTCCGCGTCGAGACGCGGGCGTAGCCGAGGCGGACCTCCATCGGCGTGGCCGCCGCTGCGGGCTTCACGGCCGGCAGAGCGCTCCAGAGTGAGCCGGGGTGGCGGACGGCCGGGGTGGCGACGTGCAGTTCGGAGCGGAGCGCGGGGACGAGCTGGAAGCGGGCGGTGTGGTACTTGAGCGCGACCTTGCCCGCGGTGGTCCGGCACGGGGAGCCCGCCGGGGCCCGGCAGGTGGACATCGGGCAGAGGTGCGCTTCGACGAGCTTGTGCGGGTCGGGGTTCACGCCGGGATCGTTTCAGGGGTGCGTTTCACAAGTCAAGAGGAAGGAAACGACCTGTGAAACATGCCGGCCTGCACGGATGCTGCGGCGGTGCGGTGTTGCAATAGGGAACACCTATGAAACACCCTCTCACTGGCTCCCCGGTCGCTGCCACCACTGACCATCGGTCCAAGCATCACGCACGGCTACTTTGTGGCGGTGTCTGAAATGCGCAGAGCTGCGGCGCTACCGAGACGT
>NZ_JAGGPB010000089.1 GCF_018614055.1 Streptomyces sp. ISL-98 | reverse complement strand
CTGTCGCAACACGCTATGAAAAACGCGCCTACATCTACCTCGGCTCCGTCACACTCGCAGCCCTCGCTATCTGGCTCCGAACATGATCCGAGAAACAGTGCCTAGTTCAGAGAAGGCGCCGTTCATGCCGAAGTCGGCCAGGCGGTAGAAGCTGGTCTTGCCGGTCTTGTCGGCGAGCTTCTCCAGAACGCCCTTGCCCGGCACCCTGCGGTCGGCGATGGAGTGGGAGACGGCGAGCGCGGCGGCGGCCGCGCCGGGTGGCCGTGTAGGTGAGGCATGTGGTGAGGCCACGGCACGAGGGTCGAACGCGGAAGCGGTCATCGTCAGCGCCCAACTCGCGGACGGCCGGCTCACGACGCCAGGGGGCCAGGGCCGGATTGAACTCCCGGACGTGGTCCGACCGCCGAGTTGTACCAGGCGGCCGTCACCCTGGCATCACTGCTGATGTGGGCGGGACATTTGATGACAGACGTCTATCTCAACGGTTCGCTCAGCTCGATGGAGCGCAGAGCCGCCGCCAGGGTCAGTTCGTCGCCGATGTCGAGGGCCGTGTCGGTCAGCTTGATGACGTGTTCGTCGCCGTGCGCCTGGGCCCGTTCGAAGACCTCGTCGGGGGTGAAGGTGCCCGGCGGAGTGTATGCGGCCGGGGCGTCGGGCGCGTACATCGCGGTTACCGCCGCGGAAGCCGTCCAGGCGGCCCGCAGGCTCGGTACCCACAGGGCGTGCGGGAGCGCGGGCAGGGTGCGCAGGACAGCGTTGGGAGCCGTAGCGGCGTGGACCAGCATCGTCTCCTCGCCGTGGCCGTGAGTGGCATACCGCTGGGTGGCCGCCCGCACCAGTTCGGTGAGGCAGTGGTGCGCCTCGTTGGGGTCCGTGATCGTGGCCGCCCACACCGGCAGGCCCGTGACGCGGCTGAGCCGGGCCGGGAAGCCGCCGTCCCGTTCGGCGATGGGCGATACCGCGTCGAGGGCGGCGGCTGCGCTGTCGGCGGCGGGCAGCGGGGCGAGGTCCGCGACGGGGCGGTGGCGGGCGGCCCAGTAACCGAGGCCGTGGGCGAGTTCGACCAGACGGGGTTCGGTGCTCTCGCTGGCCAGAAGAGTGCGCACGGCGTGGCCCACCCGGATCACCGGGTGCGTCGAGCCGCCGTACATACCGGGCAGAAGACGGGGCCACCACTGCGTGAGCACCTCGCACCAGGGACGTTCGGTGATCTCGCGCTCGAAGTAGCCGATCCAGTCGGCGGCGCGGCGCGGATCACCGAGCGCGAAACGCCAGTTGGCGGCCGTGACCGGCTCGACGCCGGACGGGAACTCCTCAAGCTTGCGTGCGTACAGATCGAGCCAGCGGTGCACCGATCGTGCCTGTCCGTGAGCGGCGAGGGCCTCGACGGCCATCGGCGCGTGATTGGTGAGCCGCCCGAGCCGCTCGGGCCCTGAGTTGTGCAGTCGCTGGAGCGCTTCGTCGAGAATGCCCGTCGTATCCATGGCGAGGACGGTAGGCGAGGCGCCACGACGGCGTAACAGGCTGAAGGCTTAAGACCCGACCTAGGTCCTGCCGTCGAATTGGAGCCTGGCACGCCTGCCGTGTCGCTGAATTTGACGACAGGACCTAGGAGAACGTCCCCATCCCAGATCAGATCCACCGCTCGACCTCAACGAATACCCGAAGAGACAGCATTGGAAGGAGCCAGAATCTCAACACGCAGCACTTGACAGGGAAGCGCTGTGCCAGGGGTTCTCGGTGACGGGGTTGCCGTCCTGGTAGACGAGGTGGTCGCAGTGGATGCCCTTGGCGACCGTGTCCTTCGGGTGCTGAAGCCACTGGTCGCACAGCGGGTGAAGGCCGTCGAAGACTGCGGCCAGGGTGCCCAGCAGCGCGAGGGACTCGATGGTGTTGAGGCGATCGGTCATGCTGAGGGTGCTCCTCATCTCGGGTTCGGGGTGCAGGGGTGTGCGGGGCGGCCGGCGTCTTGCCGATGCTGCGGGCGCCCCGAGGTGCCTTCGCCCCCGGCCAGTTCGGCCGGGGGCGGCGGTATGTCAGAAAGGTGGCTCGTCCCACTCCGGGACGGGCAGGGGCCGAAGGACGCGCTGCGGGTGGTCCCAGCACCAGCACAGCTTCTTCGCGGCCTCGATGTCGTCGGGCGCGGCCGGGACGCCGCGGTTCATCGCGCGGCAGCCGGCGGCGTGGGAGTTGGCGAGGTCGGCAGCCTCCGCCTCGGACAGCGGGGTGCGGCTGCTGCTGGCAGCGGCGCGGAAGGTGCAACCGAGGCAGGCGGCGGCGAAATACGCGGTGCCTCGGTCTCCGTCGGCGGTGCAGACGAGAACGTACGAGTGATCGCGAGGCCGGACGGGTCTTTGACCCGGCAGAAGGCGTCACCGCGACAGCTGACCAGTTCGCGTGTGGCGTGCAACCTTATGAGCACTTCATGAGTCTTCTCGCTGACCACCGCTGTGGTCGCACCTACGAGGAGACCCTCATTTCCGCTATACGCAAGACCCTGACCGCCACTGCCGTCGCCACCGTGGTCCTGGTGGGCTCATCCGGCTGTGGCACGGTGGAGAACTTGTCCGCCGGGCAGACGCTCGATCAGGCCTTCGACACGCTCGGCAAGGAGCACTCGCTCTCCTTCGAGCTGGACCTGGACGCCGATGCCGGGACGCTGAAGGCGCTGGATGCCGAGTCAGAGCCCGACGAGAAAATGCCTGAAGAGGTCGCCGAGCTGCTCAGCGGCGCGCGAATCTCGGTGTCCATGCAGTCCAAGAAGCCGTTCGATGAGTCCGGCGAGAAGGACTTCACCGGCATGGCCTGGAAGTTCAGCAGCCCGGACGGTGACCTGTTCGAGTACCGGGTGGTCGGCGACTACACCTACTTCCGCGCCGATGTGGACGCGCTCGCGAAGATGACGGGCAACCCGATGCCGTCCGCCGACGAACTGCCCAACAGCGCCGGGGCGTTGAAGAAGGTACTCAACGGCGAGTGGGTCAAGGTCTCGACGAAGGACCTCGAGAAGACCCGCGACGAGATGGAGGAGATGCAGGCCCCGGAAGGCGGGAAGCCCTCGGCGGAACCCACGCTCGACGCCAAGACACAGAAGAAGCTCATGAAGGCCCTGCGTCAGGTGATCGCCCGGGAGGTCGACTTCAAGACCTCCGGCGGAAAGGACGGCACCGAGCACATCACGGCCACGGCCCCCTTCCGTACTCTGCTGACCGAGCTGTTCGACGAGATCCGCCCGCTGGCGAAGGAACTGCCGCCGGGTGCAGAACTACCCACGGACAAGGACCTCAAGGAGGCACCGAACAAGAAGGTCACAGCCGACTTCACGCTCAAGAACGGTGCGCTGGCCGAGGTCTCCGTGGACCTGGCCAAGCTGGCGGAGAACGCGAAGGTCAAGAAGCTCGCACTGGTGCTGCGCATGGGTAAGGGCGAAAAGGTCAGTGCTCCGGCCGGAGCCACCGAGGTGAAGCTGGAAGAGCTGATGTCGGGCTTCTTGCAGGGAGCCTCGGGGGAGACGTTCCCGGAGGAAGACTTCCCGGACGCTGCCCATGGGTGACACCTGGCGGGCACAGCCGTCAGCTTCACCTGAACCGCAGGAACCCGGGAGCTGGCGCGGGTAGCGGGGCCGGGGCGGGTGGGGCACGGGCGCTCGATCCTGCGGCGCGGCTGGGGCGTGAGCCGGGATGTCCTGCAATAGGTCGCGGGCAGTGGTACGCCCCGCCGACGGGTTTTCTGTCGGCGGGGCGCGGCGCGGTGCGTGAGGCCGGACGGCCTGTGCGGTCCTCGCCAGCAGCACTGGAGCGCGGTTGGGCGAGGGCCAGGCGGAGCGTCCGGAAGCCAGTCGCAGATCCGCTTACATGCTGATGGCCCGCACCCTTCGGGGGTGCGGGCCTTATCAGCCGTGGAGGAGACTCAGAGATCAGAGATCGGAGGGCAGTTGTTTCCCGGTCTCAGCGTCGTAGGCGGTGCCGGTGGGGGACAGGCGGACTGTCCTGGATGTGGCCCCGGAGCCTTCCCTCCAGGTCTTTCCGCCGATCGCTATGCGGACTAGGCACTGTTTCTCGGATCTCCTGACGTGGGTGGGTTGTTGGGGTCAGGCTGGTCCTGTGGGCCGTGGGGATCTGACGAATGCGGAGTGGGATCGGCTGGAGTCGTTCTTACCTCCTGGTGGAGCGCGTGGAGGTCGGTGGAGCAATCACCGTCGGGTGATCAACGGGGTTCTCTACAGGGTGCGGACTGGTGTGCAGTGGCGGGACCTGCCGGAGCGGTTCGGGCCGTGGGAAACGGTCTATAAACGGCATCGTCGCTGGTCAGCTGATGGAACCTGGAAGATGCTGCTGTCTCGCATCCAGGCAGCCGAGGATGCCGCGGGCGGGATCGACTGGGACGTGTCGGTGGACTCGACGGCGGTGCGGGCTCACCAGCACGCTGCCGGCGCGAGGAAAGCGCCGCCTGCCGCCATGGCTCAAAAGGGGACCGACGGGGGGACGAACCAGGTCGATCCGGTACTGCGGAAACTGGCGGTCCGGATGGAGGAGGTGGTCAGATCGGCGAGTGTCTGGGACGTTCCCGCGGAGGATTCACCACCAAGATCCACCTCGTCGCCGAGGGGCGATGCCGGCCCCTCGCCTTCGTCCTGACACCCGGACACTACGGTGACGGGCCCCAGCTCGAGCGGGTGCTGGAGCAGGTCTCCGTGCCCCGAGCCGGAGTCGGCCGGCCTCGCACCCGGCCCGATCGTGTCCTGGCAGACAAGGCATACACATCCCGGAGGAACCGCTGCTACCTGCGACGACGCGGAATCCGGCACACGATCCCCGAACGTCTCGACCAGCGCAGACACCGGCAGAACCGAGGTTCTCGAGGAGGTCGACCCACCGGTTTCGACAGCGAGCGCTACAAGAAACGCAACACTGTCGAACGCGCCATCAATCGACTGAAGGGCTTCCGTGCTGTCGCAACACGCTATGAAAAACGCGCCTACATCTACCTCGGCACCGTCACCCTCGCGACCCTCGTGATCTGGCTCCGAACATGATCCGAGAAACAGCACCTAGAGCAGACGGCCCGTGCCCAGACCACCATAGGCTGGTCGACGATCCGTAAGTCCTACTGACGCCTGCGCCCCGCACCGTTCAGAGCGCGACAGGGCGTGGAAGTGTCGTCCTGGAGACCGTCCGTCACACTGGGCCCACGTTCCCCTCTCGCCGCCTCGCCCGGCGAGGCGCCCCCCTGAGCGAGCTGTTCTCCGCCCGACTGCGCTGGGCGCTCGCGGGCATCGTCGCCTGCGTCCTCGCCCTGAGCGTCACCACCACCCTGCTCACGGACGCCAACCCCGCACATGCCGCCTACCTCACCCTGCTCGACCTGTTCTCCATCAACGACCCGGTCGTCGACGAATCCATCACCCGTCAGATCCTGCAGCTCCTGTCCGGGCTAGGGCCTGTGTGATGTCGTGCTCAACCTTGCCGAACCGGATCCGCCTGGAAAACGGATCCGGTAGGAAGGCAATCGTGACGCGCAGGCAACTCACCGGTATGCAATGGAAGTTGATCGAGCCGTTCCTGCCGATCGGCGAGTACGGCCCGTACCCTGAGCGGCTGCGGGATCAGTTCGAGGGGGTGATCTGGCGGTTCAGGACAGGCTCGCAGTGGCGTGAGATGCCAAGCGAGTTCGGGCCTTGGCCTACCGTCTACGGACGCTTTCGGGTCTGGCGGAATGCCGGTGTCTTCACCGCCTTGCTGGAGGCCCTGATCGCCGAGGCGGCGCGCCGAGCCAGGGCGGATTTATCCCTGGTCAGCGTGGATTCCACGAGCACTCGCGCCCACCACGATGCCGCCGGGATGCTCGTTGGCAAGGACGTCATGGAGGCTCTGGAGGAAGCCGCCGCCGAGCAACAGGCTCGGCAAAAGGGGGGTGGCGAGGGGGAACACAACGGGCAGCACAGCGAAAACGAGCCTGAGCGGGAGGAGCGTCGACGCGTCCGCCGGCGACGCAGGATTCGCCTGAAGGAAGCACTGCTCGGCAGGTCACGCGGCGGGCTGACCTGCAAGATTCACCTCGTCGCCGACCGCTGTCGTTCGTCCTTACGGCTGGGCAGGCCGCGGACAGCCCCCAGTTCATCCCCGTGCTGAAGAAGATCCGCGTCCGCGTGCCGGTCGGCCGGCCCCGCACCCGCCCAGGCGCGGTCGCCGCGGACAAGGCCTACTCGTCCCGCGGCAACCGCGCTTACCTGTGCAAACGCCAGATCAAGGCGGTCATCCCGGAGAAGAAGGACCAGGCCGCCAACCGCAAGAAGAGGGCAGCCGAGGCGGCAGGCCCGTCAGCCACGACGCCGGCCTCTACAAGACGCCCGAGAGCTACCTCGCCGGCCTCGAACTCCGTGCCTCGATGATCTGGCTCCCGGACCTCTTACGAGCAGCCGATGGATCACGACATCACACAGACCCTAGGAGCGCCGGTACCGCGTCCATGCTTGCCAGCCCGTCCAGCACCTGTCGCCCCGTCACGCCCCAAGGCCGGTGGTACCCGTAGTGCCCTGCTCACCCGCCGCACCACTGCCTCTTCCGCACGGAAATACGCCGGCCGCACCCTGCGCGGGCAGTACGGCCAGTACCGGCCCGCCAACCGACTGACCATCACTTCTTGGCATTCTCCGCTCGCGTGTGAAGGGACATTCGCACATCAGCACTGGCTTCGACGTCCGCGGGATCGGTGGCCGCATCGGTGCCGAGACCCTCGGCGCGTCGACAACGCTCCCGCCGTCCTCGACGCGATCAACGCCGCGCTCCTGGAGTACAAGGCGCTCCTCTTCCGTCATCAGCGCCTCGAGCATCGTTTCTGTGGACTGGGACGAGGCAATCCGGGCCGTGAACTCCCAAGAACGAGAACGCGGCCGAGCGCCGCAGGTAGTTCGTGTCACTGAAGTACTGCACCCCCACCCCGCACGCCAGGGTTGAGTCGGCCGATCAGGGGCAGATACCGCGATTTTGCGTACTCCCTTCGAGCAAGACGTTACTGATAAAGGGCGAACCGGCACAATGTGGGTGCGGGTGGTGGAAGGCGAATCGACGGGAGAGTGGTGCATGCCTTTTCGGAGGAGTAAGGCGCAGCTGAAGGCCCGGGCCGGGCAGGCGGCGGAAAGTGGATACCGTGCGGTGGACGGGCGGCTGCCTGTCAGCGAGCTGGCCAGGCAGTTGTTGCGCAAAGCCTTTCCCGACCACTGGTCCTTTCTCCTCGGCGAGATCGCCCTTTACTCGTTTGTGGTGCTGCTCCTCACCGGCGTGTATCTCACCCTGTTCTTCGACCCGAGCATGATGGAGAGCGTCTACACCGGTTCCTATGTGCCCCTTCAGGGCGAGAGGATGACCCAGGCGTACGCCACCACCCTCAACCTCAGCTTCGCCGTGAGAGGAGGCCTGCTGGTCCGTCAGATCCACCACTGGGCGGCACTGGTGTTCCTCGCCGCGATTGCCGTCCATCTGTTGCGGATCTTCTTCACTGGCGCTTTCCGCAAACCGCGGGAGGTCAATTGGATCGTGGGCGTCACACTGTTCGTTCTCGCGCTCCTCGAAGGATTCGCAGGCTACTCGCTGCCCGACGACCTGCTGTCCGGTACGGGCTTGAGGACGGCTGCCACCATCATGGGGTCGATCCCGGTCGTCGGAACGTACCTGGAGCTGTTCGTCTTCGGAGGAGAGTTCCCGGGCAATGTCGTCATCCCGCGTCTGTACATCGTGCATGTCCTGCTCGTGCCCGGCCTGATGGCGGCGCTGATCACCGCTCACCTCATCCTGGTGGTCTATCTCAAACACACCCACTGGGCGGCCCAGGGGAAGATCAACAAGAACGCCGTCGGTTCGCCGGCCTTCCCTCAGTTCACCGCAAAGACCACCGGTTTCTTCTTTGCGGTGTTCGGCGTACTGACCTTGGTGGGCGCGCTCGCCCAGATCAATCCCGTATGGAACTACGGCCCCTACCGCGCCGACCTGGTCTCCGGTAACGCACAGCCGGACTGGTATGTCGGGTTCCTGGAGGGGGCGCTCCGGCTGATGCCGCCGTGGGAGACCGATATCGCGGGCCACACCATCATGTGGAATGTGTTCATTCCGGCGATCGTGCTGCCCGGCGTCGTCTTCACGGTGCTGTTCCTCTATCCCTTCTTCGAGAAGTGGGTGACGGGCGATCGCAGGGAACACCATCTGTGCGACCGGCCGCGCAACCGGTCGACCCGTACGGGGCTCGGCGTGGCGGCCATCGTCTTCTACGCCGTTCTCCTGGTCGCCGGCGGCGATGACGTCGTCGCGTTCTCCTTCCGGATTTCGATCGAGGCCATGACCTGGATCCTCAGAATCGCGCTGATCGTCGCCCCGCTCCTGGCCTTCGCGGTGACCAAGCGCCTCTGCCTGGCCCTTCAGATGCGGGACCGCCGCCGGCTGACCGAGGGCGAGGAAACCGGTCAGGTGACCCAGTCGGCGTACGGCGCCCTCTCGGAAGGCCACCGCAGCCTGAGCCCGACGGCCCGCTACCGCCTGCTGATGCGTGATGTGCCGACGCCCCTGGAGCTCCCCGTGGAGGGCCCGATCTCGCGTCGGCGACGGCTGAGGACAGTGTTGAGCGGCTGGTACTACGGGGACATCGTGGAGCTGCCCGCCACGGACGAGCAACGGTCTCTGATCGCGGAACGGAGCGCGCCGCCGGAGCCGGCCGGCGAGCGCCAGGACTGAAGAGCCGCCCCTCAGCCCTGCGGACGGGCGTACTGGAAGACCAGCCCGAACACCCCCATCAGCAGCACGCCCAGGCCGATCAGGAAGAGCCACAGACCGAACACCACCCCGAGGGCCGCCAGGGCCGACCCCGCGGCGGTCAGCACCGGCCAGGCGCTGTGCGGAGGGAAGAAGTCCACCGGACCGGATCGCTCATGGACTTTCCCGTCCCCGCGGTCCTCGGGGCGCAGTCCCTTCCTCCGGTAGTTGGTGGCGAAGAAAAATGTAACCAGCAACGCCATGAGGAACGAGACGGTGAGCGCCGCCGTACCGGCTGGATCCTTGGACCACACGGCGTAGAGAACATCGGTCACGAGAAAGAATCCCGCGACTCCGGCGAAGAGGATGCCCTCGGTCTTCATTCGCCCGTCTCCTCTGGAGTGCCCGGAGTGGTTGGGGACCCGCCTCGGCCGAAGCTCGGTTTCTCCTTCTCCAGTGTCTCCGGGTGGTTCAGGTCGAAGGCCGGCGAGTCGGAACGCACCCGGGGCAGAGTATGGAAATTGTGCCTTGGGGGTGGACAGGAGGTCGCCCACTCCAAGGAGCGGCCGAACCCCCAGGGATCGTCCGCCTCGACTCTCGGTGCGTAACGGCTGGTGCGCCACACGTTGTACAGGAATGGCAGTGTCGACAGGCCCAGCAGAAAGGAGCCGATGGACGAGATCGTATTGAGGAAGGTGAACCCGTCCGCCGCGAGATAGTCGGCATAGCGGCGAGGCATTCCGGACTGCCCCAGCCAGTGTTGGACCAGGAAGGTAATCTGAAAGCCGAAGAACAAGGTCCAGAAGTGGATACGCCCGAGGCGTTCGTCGAGCATGCGTCCCGTCCACTTGGGCCACCAGAAATAGAACCCGCCGAACATCGCGAAGACCACCGTTCCGAAGAGTACGTAATGGAGGTGGGCGACGATGAAGTACGAGTCGGTGAGGTGGAAGTCCAGCGGGGGCGAGGCGATCAGCACCCCGCTGAGGCCGCCGAGGAGAAACGTGACGAGGAAGCCCACCGCCCAGAGCATGGGTGTCTCGAAGGAGATACTGCCGTGCCACATGGTGCCAATCCAGTTGAAGAACTTTACCCCCGTGGGCACGGCGATGATGAACGACATGGCGGCGAAGAACGGCAGGAGGACGGCTCCCGTCGCGAACATGTGATGGGCCCAGACGACCGCTGAGAGCATGGTGATGGCGATCGTGGCCATGACCATGCCGAAATACCCGAACATGGGCTTTCGGCTGAACGTAGGAATGATCTCACTCACCACTCCGAAGAACGGCAACGCGACGATATAGACCTCGGGGTGGCCGAAGAACCAGAACATGTGCTGCCACAGAAGCGCGCCGCCGTTGGCGGAGTCGTAGATATGGGACCCGAACTTCCGGTCGGCTTCGAGGGCGAGCAGCGCGGCGGCGAGCACCGGGAACGCGAGCAGCGCGAGGACCGAGGTGAAGAGAATATTCCAAGTGAAGATCGGCAGCCGGAACATGGTCATTCCCGGGGCGCGCAGACAGACGATCGTGGCGATGAAGTTGACCGATGCCAGGGTTGTGCTGATCCCGGACAGCACCAGGCCCATGGTCCACAGGTCTCCGCCGGCGCCGGGCGAGAAAACGGCGCTGTTCAGCGGGGCGTAGGCGAACCAGCCGAAGTGGGCCGCGCCGCCCGGGACGACGAATCCGGACACCACGATGACTCCGCCGAAGAGGAAGAGCCAGTAGGTGAGCGCGTTGAGTCGTGGGAAGGCAACGTCGGGCGCGCCGATCTGCAGCGGCATGATGGCGTTCGCGAAGCCGCCGAACATTGGCGTGGCGAACAGCAGCATCATGACGGTGCCGTGGATGGTGAACAGCTGGTTGTACTGTTCGGCGCTGACGATCTGCATGCCGGGCCGGGCCAACTCCGCTCGCATGACCATGGCCATCACCCCGCCCAGCAGGAAGAACCCGAACGCGGTCACCATGTAGAGATTGCCGATGACCTTGTGGTCCGTGGTCGTCAGCCAGCCCATGAGCCTGACGCCGGCGCTGATGCGCCTGTTGGTCACCGGCTCGGCCGCTGCGGCTTCCTGCTGGTCCAGCGCCATCGGTTCTCCATCCCGTCTCTGGTGACTCGATGGTGGAGCCTTCCACCACGGACGGACGTACGACTGGCCGTACGACTGGCGGTGGCGCCCCGAATTTCACCGGTTCACCGGCGCACCGAACGACGTCCGAGTGTCCCGCCGCGTCCTGAATCCCAGTCGGTCATGAGGATCTGCAGCGAGGACTGCAGACGTGGCGTGAGGGGGGCTGCAGGACGCCCTGCCCGAAGGATCCGCGTCGCGGCTTGAGCAGAGTTCGGCTCCATTCAGCGAGCGGCAGCCGCGGCCGCTGAGCTGCGGAGGTCGAGCAGGATCGTGTCCGGGACGGGTAACCCGGCGCGCGCCAGCCTCAGGTGCGCCCGGTGCTTGTCCAGTCCGGTCATGAAGCGGATTTCCGGATGTCCTGGCCGTGCGTGAACTCGATGCCGGAAAGGTCTGCCAGAACCTTCAATTTATCCCCCTAAGACCGTGTCCTACATGGTCAGTTGGCAGCTGTGCTGGTCATGGGGAGTGGACGGTGGGGATGGATCGTTCCGGACAGACTGTGGGAGATAGCGAGGCCGTTGCTGCCGCCGGCTCGGGTGCGGCCGCAAGGTGGCGGGGTCGCGAACATCGATGATGAGGCGGTGCTCGCCGCGATCATCTACCGTGGACCGGGGCAAGCCGGGTTCCAAGATGCACGTCCTGTCGGACGCGAACGGACTGCCCCTACGCGTCGGGCTCTCCGCGGCCAACACCCACGACAGCCAGGCCCTGAAGCCGATGCTGTCCCATTTCCACATGGGACACGAATCCCACGCGACCGAATCGAAGCCCCGCCGCCTTCATACAGATAAGGCGTTTGACGTCCCCCACCTGCGACGATGGCTCTGGGGCAAGCACATCGGGGTCCGTATCGCCCGCAAGGGCATCGAGTCCAGCGAACGGCTCGGCCGCCGCCGATGGGACGCACCATGTCCTGGCTGACCGGCTACCGCAGACTCAACCACCGCTACGAACGGAACCCAGGCAACTACCTGGCCTTTCTCGGACTGGCAGCCGCTCTCTGCTGCTACAACCGGCTCCTCAAACTGACCGTGTAGGACACGGTCTTAGTTGCCGAGGACCCGCTCCCACAGCAGCCCGTCCCGCCAGCTCCCGTCGAGAAAGATCGAGGAGTGCGCGACGCCGTACGGGCTGAACCCGTTGCGGCGCAGCACCCGCTGCGACGGCAGATTCTCCAGATTGGTGGACGCCTCGGCGCGGTGCAACCCGAGTTCGTCCGTCATCACCTGGAGTACAAGCCCGACGGCGTGCCCGGCGTGCCCTTGATTCTGGGCGACGCGGGCGATCCAGTATCCGACGGAGCCGCGGCGCAGGTGCGGCTGCGGCAGGATGCCTCCGACGGTGACCTGCCCGATCACCTGGTCGTCGGCGAGCACCACGCCCGGCCAGACCGCGCCGGCCCGGTATCCGGCCAGCAGGCTGTCGATCCGCTCCGCCTGGCCCTCCGGGGTGAAGAAGTCGGCCGGCTGGGCCGGTTCCCACGGCCGGAAGGCCTCGAAGTCCCGCACCCGATGCGCGGCGATCGGGGCGGCGTCGGTGGGCTCGATCAGGCGGATCCTGGTGCTGCTGCGCATGGGCTGATCCTCGTCGCGGTGCGTCGGATGAGACGGCAGCCTATGCGAGGGTGCCCGCGCCGCCGCACCCTACGCCCGCCGGAGGATCGAGTCGATCGCGCAGCTCGTGTTCTCGCCGAACAAGTCCAGAGACCGGGTGTCGAGCTGGTACTGATGCGGGCTGCTCCGGAGGAACTCCCGGAGGGTAGCCCGCTTCGCCAGGCTGTCCTCGACCAGTAGGTAGTCACCGGCGGCCAGTCGGGCGTCGAAGAAGTCGAGCACGGCTCGGACGCGCGCGTGCGCGTCCTCGATCACCAGCCAGGGCCTGGGCAGGTCGTCGCAGTCAGCGAGCACCTCGCCGAGGTGGCCAACGTCCCCGGTCCGAAAGCTCACCCGGTCGTCCGTGAGGTCCACCGCGGTGCCCACGGGAAAGGTCGACCAAGTCCTGCTCATCCAGCAGCTGGAGGACCTTCTGATGCAGCCGTCCCCAGACCCCGGCGCGAGACCAGACGACGAAGCGGCGGTGCACGGTCGACTTTGACGCCCCGAAGCACGGCGGTAGGGCCCGCCAGGCACACCCGCTGACCAGCACGTAGATGATCGCGGCGAACACCGCCTCATCATCGATGCTCGCGACCCCGCCGCCTTGCGGCCGCACCCGAGCCGGCGGCAGCAACGGCCTCGCTATCTCCCACAGTCCGTCCGGAACGATCCATCCCCACCGTCCACTCCCTATGACCAGGACACTGCCAACTGACCATGTAGGACACGGGTCTAAGAACTCCTAACGAAATGATCTTCAAGGTGGTTGGATCACTCCGGACTGATGATCCGGGGGTTGGGGTGGCTCGGCCGAAGCCGTGGGAAGTCGACGACGAGCTGTGGGCGGTGATCGAGCGGCTGCTACCGAAGGTGGAGCGTCGGCCCCTGCATCCCGGGCGTCGCCCGTCGGGGCACCGAGCATGGCTCCGGACTCGGCGCCCAACGCTGGGTCGTGGAGCGAGCATTCGCCCACCTGCACTGGTTCCGCCGCCTGCGGATCCGTTGGGAGATACGCGACGACATCCACGAAGCCTTCCTCACCCTCGGATGCGCACTGATCTGCTGGCGACGCCTGAACTCCCGGCAGGAGTTTCAAGACAGGCACGGCTTACATTGACAGCCCGGTGGCCGACCTCAGGTTGGCTTGCGCCAAACGGAGATGTGCTTCGCGGAGTCCTGGGCGAACGGCCCCCCGTCCCAGTCCGCGACGCGACGTTCCAGCTCGAGCCCAGCGATCCGTGCCATGAGGTCGAGCTCTGCCGGCCAGGCGTATCGGTGCCGGGAGTTGCCGCGGCGGTAGCGGCCGTCGTCGCCGTCGCGGGTGAAGTGGTGCGAGACGAGAATCTGCTCGACCAGGTCGAAGGTGTCGAAGCCGAGATGCTGATCGGAGACATCGAACGGCACCGCGACCTGGCCGGGCGGCAGGAACCGCAGCGGCGGCACGCCCAGCTCGATGACGAATCGGCCGCCGGGCTCCAGATGACGTGCGGCGTTGCGGAAGCACTCGACCTGCTCGTCCTGCGTGAGCAGGTTCGTGATGGTGTTGTAGACGAGATAGACCAGGGTGAACTCGCCTGGGACGACGGTGGTAGCCATGTCCCCGATGGTTACCGGGAGCGTGCTCTCGTCGATCTTGCGCCGCAGCACCGCTGCCATGTGCTCGGACAGTTCGATGCCCACTACCGGCACGCCGCGTTCCCGGAGCGGGACGCCCACTCGTCCGGTTCCGATGGCGAACTCCAGTGCCCGGCCGTCTCCGGCAAGCTCGGCGAGGAAGGCGAGAGTCGGTCCGAGAACGGCAGCCGAGGACGTTTCGGTCTCCTCGGCGTCGTAGCGGTCGGCGGTCGCACGGGTCCACAGTTCACTGCTCGTCACGGACGGCCACTTTGCCGGGTGCCGAGGGGCGCTGTCGACGTATTTACGTTCTCCTCGGCGCAGCGTGCACCGCCCACAGCTCGTCGTCGCCTTCCCACGGCTTCGGCCGAGCCACCCCAACCCCCGGATCATCAGTCCCGGAGTGATCCAACCACCTTGGAGATCATTTCGTTAGGAGTTCTAAGGGAGGCAACGGCTACCGGCAGCTCGCCCGGAGAGCCGGTATACGTGACGGTCCATGCGTGTCCTTCCGGCAGTTCTTCAATGTCCATGCGTATCCACTACCGCCGGTGCGCCGAGACCACCCAAGTGTCCCTCATTTACCTCCGCATTTGGCCCCACCTCTTCGCCAGGTCACCGCAGTCACAACCGGGAATCTCCGCCCTAGCGTTCTGCCAGCTCCACCCGGACCCTGGCATGGATTCCCCGTCTACGTGGCATGTCGGGACTCGGGAATTCCCTCACGCCGACCCGGTGATGCGGACTAGGTGTCGGCCGGTCAGCGCAGGGGGCGTTGGACGACAGAACTCGCGGCGGTCATGCAAGGCAAGCAGTTGGCCCCATCCCTCTCTTCGGAGGGAATCCCCGCCTTTAGGCGGGGATTCCCTCCGAAGAGAGGGATGGGGCCCACTGCTTGCCTTGCATGACCGCCGCGCGTTCTGTCGTCCAACGCCCGCGCCGCTGACCGGCCGACACCTAGTCCGCATCACCAGATCGGCGTGA
>NZ_JAGGPB010000008.1:35388-39283 GCF_018614055.1 Streptomyces sp. ISL-98 | reverse complement strand
GGCCTTGAAGGAGCCGGTGTGCCGCATGAACTCCAGCGCCAACCAAACGTCGCACGGCTCAGGTTCGCGGTCGTCCAAGGGGTCACCGTGGGCGGTGCGGATGGCGCCGGGGTCGACGGGGGCGAGGGTGACGGGGCGGATGCGCCCGGCAATGCGGTCGGTGGCGGTTTTGATGTCGCCGTATGTGAGCTGGTGCACTTCGATTTCTCCCTTGGCTGTGTGGTGGTCAGGACCAGGTGATGAGCTGGCCGGTGGTGGTCAGGGCGAGGAGGAGCGCGAAGACGATCCGCCGCCCACTTGGGTTCGGCTCCACGGCGTGGAAGTTGGCCGGGTTGAACAGCAGCGCGTCGCCGAGCTCGGGTGTCAGGCTCACCTGCTGGCAGTGCTCGACGGCCTCGGGCCGGTACCCGTACGCCTGGCGGTACTGCTCGTCGGCCGGCTCCCAGCGGTGGCGCCACACCGTGGTCGCCCCGGCCGCGTCCGGGAAGTGTGGCCTGTGCTCGAGGTCTGCGCGTTACCAGGGCGCCAGGATGTCGTTGTCGCTTGGACACGCTGTCAGTCGGTTGAGGGAGTGCGGGGTGTTCGTAGCCGATTTCTCCCGTCCTGGCCAGTGGGTGGCCGGGCGGTCATGGGCGTATCCCGGCGGTGGCCCGGTGAATCCAGGCGATGGGAAACTGGATCACCTCGTTGACGACCCGTTCTTCTGCCGTGTCGGGGTCTTCCGAGCTTCTCGTCGTCCGGAGGGGACGTGGAGTGCGGGCCTGCTGACGACGGAGGGCAGCGAAGAGGGCTTCATGGTCCGTACCGGCGACGTGCTGGAGGCCCGGGTGCGGCTGGCGCGGGCGCTCGGGGCGTGGCCGGCGATCTGGACCTGGCGGGACGGTGGGCAGGAGATCGACGTCTTTGAGTACCACCCCAACAACCCGGATGTTCTGGAGCTTTCCAATCATGTCAGGGGTGGCTGCCACTACTACCGGCACCCGTCCATCGAGCCGGGCGCCTGGGTGGATGTGAGGGTCGCGTTCGGTGCTCGGTCTGTCAGCTGGTGGGTGAACGGTCAGCATGCTTACGCGGATGGCACTGGTGTGGGGGAGGACTGGTGCGCATACCTGATCGTGAATCTGTCTGTGTGTGCCAGCGTGCATCATCCGCCGCCGGAGCAGGACGTGACGGACATGTCGTTCCGTGTGAAGCACCTGCACGTGTACCGGAGCTGAACCAGGTCAGCGAAGCGCGGATCCCAGCCGCGCCGGGCGCACCCGCACACTGCGGGTCAGGTCGTGGTGGTCAGGGCGGACTTGGTGATGCGGGCACCGGCCAGCCGGGGGTGCTGGTCATGCTGATGGAGGTCGACCGCCGCACCGGGGACGCCCACGAGCTGGTGCACAAGCTGCGCCGGTACGCCGACTGTTCTGGCTGCTGCCGCCGGACGCGGACGACCGGACGGTGTGGCTGGCCCGCGCCGGCGGGGTCGACCACATCGACCACGAACAGCGGCTGTGGCGTCGCCTCTACCCGCCGACCAACCGGGAGGGCACGCCGCCGCTGGCGTTCGTGTTCGCCGACACCACGCCCACCAAGGTCGCCAACACGGTGCAGGTCCTGCAGAAGGCTGGCCGCAGGTACTGGACGTCCCGCCGGTTCGACGTGTACCAGCGCGGCATCACCGCCCGGGACTACAGCCAGGCCGTGCCCGTCGTCCTCACCACCCTGGAGCAGCTGCGCGAGCACGGCGCGGACGCAGCGGTGTGGCGGCGCCTGGGACGGGCGAGCGAGCAGACGCTGACCGCCGCGCTCGACAACCCCGACGGCGACGCCCTCTACCGCCGCCAGGTCGCACAGGCCGACGCGGAAGAGAAACGGCAGCGGGCCGCCCGACGAGAGGCCAGCCGCCAGGGCTGCACGCGGTGCGGAGCGAAGTTCACCGACCAGCGCTGGGAGGAGACCACCACGCGCCCCAGATCCTGGAAGGCTGGCGACCTGTCCGTGTGCGGTGGTGCCACGCCGATGACGTTGCCCGGCAGGAAGCTGCCCGCCAGCAGGCCGCCGTAGAGCTGGAGCCGGAGGGCGACCGCGACCAGGAGCCAGGCAAGCTCCGCGGCCTGTTCCGCCGCCGGACGGCCGATCATGTCGAGATTCACGACCCGGGTCCCAGCCGCGGTGGGCACATTGCTGCGTACCGGGCTGTGCATAGATGGCTCTGGCAAGATTTTCGTAGCCGGAGATCATCTTGGTGCGTCGGTGGGCCGGTCCGCGTAGTGGGCAGCCTCTGGCTGTGTGCTGTTGAACTGCCTGATCTGTTACCACAGTTAGCGAATGTGCTGGTTGTGCCGGTCGATGTTTCCGATGCTGTCGTTCTGGTCCGCGCCCGTACGCGGTCGCGTGCTCCAGCGAGGTGTACGGGGTGCGGTGAGCCGAGCGAGTTGTGCCACAGCCGCTATGTGCGGCACCTCGCCGATGCCCCTCTCGGCGTCCTGCCGGTCCACATCGAGTTATCCGTACGGCGCTTGTAGTGCGAAAACTCGGCCTGTCCGAAGGTGACCTTCGCCGAGCAGGTGCCGGGACTGACCGTGCGCTACCAGCGGCGGACCCCGCTGTTGCAGCACCTGGTCGAGGCGGTCGGTGTGTTGCTGGCCGGTCGCGAGCAACCACTCCAAGATCCTGCGCAAGGACTTCCGAGCCGTCGCCGACGCGGTACGCGAGCTCGCCGCCACCCGCGACCCACAAGGTCGGATGACGGCCGCTCCCGCACCTCAACAGTGAGGTCCCCTGGCATCATGCCGTCGGGGGCAGGGGATGCTTGGTGATGACCCAGCCGAGGCAGATCTCCTCAAGACGCGGCGGCTCATCCTTCTTGGGCCACACCCACTTCTTGCGACAGTTGGTGAACTCCACTGTGCTCGCCGCCAATCCGGGGCAGGCTTTCCCCGACTCGTCGCAAGAGTCAGGTCAATCCGCATGCCCTCGGGAACATCCACCCCGAACTCCGCCAGGAAGCCGGCCGGGTTTTCGAGCGCGCGGTCACGCAGCCCGGCATCACCGTCCATCAGGGCGGACAGTGCTTGCTGAGCTCCGTTGCTCGCCCTCAGTCGCTCGGCCTAGCCTCGATCGTTCATGAGTCCTCGTCGGTGTGCTGACGGGGACTCTGTGTTTGCGAGGTGCGGTCTTTCGGAACTGGGGCAGGTTGACGGCCCGGTTGTCGCCTCGGGTGGGCGCCGGGTTCCACTTTCCCGGTGTGGTGGTGCGGATCGTTGGGGCGGTCGGTGTGGCTGGTCAGCCGGGGATCGGCAAGGCATTGAGCCGGTCGATTGCCTGGGTGATCTCGTCGGTCCAGGGCCATCGCGTGGCGAAACGGAGCCAGCGGCGGCGGCCGGTGGTGACCAGCTGGGCGGCGGCGGAGAACAGCCGCAGGCGGAGCTTCTTGGGTTCCCAGCGGCGGGTTTGGGCGGTCAGGGCAAGCATCGGCATCCAGGCGAGGAGATCGAGTGCGAGGGAGACGATCTCCAGCCAGATCCGGTTCTGTGCGGTGTCGTGCAAGGGCAGGTTGCGCAGGCCGGTGTCGCGGGCGCTTCGGATGCGGTCCTCGCAGCGGGCCCGTCGGCGGTGACGCAGTTCAAGGTCGGCGAGCTGACCGCCTTTGGTGTTGGTGGCGAAGCAGGTCAGCCGCAGCCCGTTGAGGTCGGTGAAGCGCAACTGGGCGCCAGGGTGCGGCCGTTCCTTGCGAACGATCAGCCGCATCCCCTTGGGCCACGTTGTCAGGTCGGGCATGTCGGTGATCTCCGCGACCCAGGCGCCGGGACGCTCGGTGCCGCCCGCGTCATAGGCCGGTGTCCACGCCTTCTTCGGGATCTTCAGGGTGGCTTGGTGGATGGTGTCGGTGATGGTCATTCCGACG
>NZ_JAGGPB010000008.1:0-35289 GCF_018614055.1 Streptomyces sp. ISL-98 | reverse complement strand
GTCGATGTCCACGATCACGTGAGCGTCGGCGGCCGGACCGTTCGCCCCGGCCGGCCCCCAGACCCGCGACCGTACTTCTGCCCGCGCCGACCGGATCGCGGTCAGGGCCTTCGGCCCGGACGCGGCGAGAGCGTCGATGAGACGGGAGATCGTCGGGTCGGACGCCACCGACCCGAACACGCCCGGTTCGGCCCGCAGCATGGCGACATCGGCCAGGCAGTCCCCGCCCAGAGCCGTCGCGAGCGCGACATCCAGCAGGACCTTGCCCGGGTCATGCACCGCCCGCGGCTTGCGCCACGGCGCCAGCGCCGCCGATATCGCACCGTCCAGCCCCGTCTTGCGGACCGTCTCGACCAGCAGCACCACCCCGGCCTGCGAGACCGTCCCTCTGCCACCGCCCTCGACACGGACACGCGGGTACAACCCGATACGCTTGCTCACCTGGAGAGTGCTTCTTTCCGTGCAGCCAACAGGACCCTAGACAAGTCCCATCGTTGCAGGTCAGCAGCACTCTCCGCTTATTTGATCAAGGCATGGACGAGCACGCACATGAAAGCGCGAGGCTAGGGTGGGGGCCTCGGTGAGGAGCCTGGGGAGCGGAGAACAGCGGAGGACTTGTGGGCAAGAGAAAGCGCGCCGCGCGCAGCAGAACGAACCCCGCCGTGATCGGCGGGGTGGTCGCGGTGGTCGTGGGCGGGGCGGGGCTGGCCGCGTACAGCATGTACAGCGGCGACGCGGCGGGCGAGGACAGCACGGCCGACGGCCATGCGAAGACACTCACAGCAGGCCCGGTGACGGCCGCGGAGGTCCGGGCCACGGCCGACGGGTTCCTCACCGCCTGGCAGCGGGGCGACGCCGCGAAGGCCGCGGCGTTCACGGACCGGACAGCGGCGGCACGGGCCGCGCTGTCCGGATACCGCAAGGACGCGCACATTGATGAGGTGACGCTGACCCGCGGCAAGGCGTCCGGGCCGAAGGTGACGTTCAGGGCCTCGGCCACGGTCTCGTACAAGGGGAAGAGCAAGCCCCTCACCTACGACTCCGAGCTCACGGTCGTCCGGGCCGAGGACGGCAAGCCGCTGGTCGGCTGGCAGCCGTCCGTCGTGCACCCGGACCTTAAAGAGGACGACACGCTGGTCACGGGCGAGGCCGGGGACCCGCCGGTCAAGGCAGTGGACCGGAACGGCGCGGAGCTCACCACGGCGAAGTACCCCTCGCTCGGCACCGTCCTGGACGGCCTGCGGGAGAAGTACGGCAGAAAGGCCGGGGGTAAGGCAGGGGTCGAGCTGCGGGTGGTCCACGGGGACAGCGCGAAGAAGAGCGAGCATGGCGCGGAGGAGAGCAAGGATCAGCCCCCCAGCAAGACGCTGCTGACAGTGTCCAAGGGCATACCCGGGACGCTGCGGACCACGCTCAGCGCGACCGCGCAGGCGGCCGCCGAGCACGAAGTCGGCGAACGCGAGTGGGCGTCCGTCGTCGTCATGAAGCCGTCGACGGGCGAGATCCTCGCGGCGGCCAATTCGAGCCATGGCTACAACACGGCGCTCCAGGGGTCCCTGGCACCCGGCTCCACGATGAAGATCGTGACTGCGTCGATGCTGCTGGAGAAGGACCTCGCGTCGATCGACAAGCAGCATCCGTGCCCAAAGTACGCGTCGTACGGCGGCTGGAAGTTCCAGAACGTCGAGAAGTTCGAGATCAAGAACGGTACGTTCCGTTCGAGCTTCGCGGCGTCCTGCAACACCGCCTTCATCACGCAGGCCGAGAAGCTCGACGGCGACGATCTGACCAAGCAGGCCCAGCAGGTCTTCGGGCTGAGCCTGAACAACTGGTCGACAGGGGTGTCGAGCTTCGACGGCGCGGTGCCGGTGCAGAGCAATGCGCAGATGGCGGCATCGCTCATCGGGCAGGGCGGGGTACGGATGAACCCGCTCAATGTCGCGTCCATCATCTCCACGGCCAAGACCGGCATCTTCCGGCAGCCGTATCTGGTCTCGCCCGACGTCGATGACCGGTCACTCGCGACGGCTCAGCGCAAGCTGGACGCGTCCGCGCAGACGCACCTGCACGAACTGCTGAGCTACACCGCGACGTCGGGCTCCGCCGCCGAGGCCATGGCGGGCCTGGGCTCGGACATCGGAGGCAAGACGGGCTCGGCCGAGGTCGACGGTCAGAAGAAACCCAACGGCTGGTTCACCGCGTGGCGCGGCGACCTGGCCGCGGCGGCGGTGGTGCAACAGGGCGGGCGCGGAGGCAAGTCGGCGGGGCCGCTCGTGGCAGCGGTGCTCCGGGCGGGCGGCTGACACCCGCGCCCGCACCGGTGAGCAGGGGAGCCGGTCCGCGTACTGAACCTCACCGTCGGCATGTCGGTCAGCGGGATCTTCCGGTCAGGTTCGGCTGCTTGACGGGGTGGGGTGCATGGATGGACTCAGACATGCAGGGTGGGCCGGTAGATGAGCTCTTGGATGTGGCCGTCGAGCGTCCGGCGCTCGATCAGCTCGAGGTCGAAGTCGGCGGCGCCCTGGAAGACCGGGTCCAGCCCGGTCTGACCGGTGATCACAGGGAAGAGCGTCACCTGGACGCGGTCGACCAGACCGGCGGCCATCAGCGCCCGGTTCATCGACAGGCTGCCGTGCGAGCGCAACGGTACCTCGGACTCCTCCTTGAGCCGAGCGACGACGTCGACGGCATCGCCGCTCACGACGTTCGCATCCGGCCAGTCGAGGGATCCTTCCAGTGTGGTCGACACCACCGTTGCCGGCAGGTTCCTCATCCGGGTGACCCATGGGTCACGCACCTCGGACTCCTCGGTGCTCGAGGCCAGCATCCGCGCGAACGCCCGATACGTGTTGGCCCCGAAGACCATCCGCTGCTCCTCGCGGTACAGGGCGAGGCGGTGGTCGAGGAGCTCGGGGCCTTGCTTGCCCCAGTAGCCGGTCCAGTTGCCGCTGGCGGCGCCGAAGCCGTCGAGGCTGGAAAAGACGTCGAATGTGTAGGTAGCGGTCATGATGCTCTCCTCGAGTGCGGTTGATCGCGTGTTGGGAATACAGACTGGCAACCACGGCGAGACTCATCGCCCTTGGACTCCTGGAGTCAGACCGCCCCGGATACGACCCAGGGGCTCTACCACGGCCAAGAAGGTGGAAGGTCAGCGTGATCGGCGACACGGCGGGCGAGAAGAAGAGCGTGGCACGCCGATCCACAGGTCTTGACTATTCCTCGACGATAGGCCGCTGGACCGTCAAGCGCTTCGGGATTAGAGACTGTCTGGCGGATCAGTGGGCTAAATGACGGTCGAGCATGCCAGGTAGATGTTGCTGGTGGCGTCAGTGCTGGATCAGGCCGCCGACCTGGACGGGAGCGACGTGGCCGGTCGCCGGAACGGTCCGCGCCAGGGCGAGACCGACGTCGACCAGCGATGACCGGTGCAGGCCAGCGACGTCGGGGATCGGAGTCCAGACCGGCTTGGCGGTTTCGCCGTTCGGCTCGGGCCGGAGTCGGCCGCCGGTGATACGGACCTGGTAGAAGATGCCGACATTCTGCTGCTCGACTCCCGCACGCGGGGCGGCCGCAGGGATCACCCTCGAGTCCACGCCCAGCAGGCATTCGACCACCGCGTCGCAGCCGGTCTCCCCAGCAACCCCCCGGATCGCCGCGTCGAACGGATCCTCCGAGTGCTCGACCTTGCCGCCCGGAAGAGTCCAGTTCTTCGAGACGTGATGGGCGAGCAGCACCCGCCCGCCCTTGATGCACGGCGTACGCCGCCAGCCGGAAACTCATCCCCGTACCTTCCCACCTGCCGTCGTGCCGCGGACCTGCGGAGACGGCCTGGCTCTGCCTTGGACGCACCCGGGCCATCCGGTGCCAGCCCCGTGACGGTGAGATCCTGGACGGTGCTGCCCGGTGCGCGCCCGACTTCGAAGCCCGGCCCGCTGGGCAGCCCTCGCCCTTCCCTGAACCTCTCGCCCGCCTGCTACCACCCTGCTACCTTTACGGCATGAGCAGCGACAGGAAGCAGACACAGCTCCGGCTGGCGCCCGAGGTACTCGCCGCTGGAAAGGACGCCGCGGCCGCACGCGGCCTGGACTTCAACAGGTACGTGGAACGCCTCATCGCCGAGGACACCACCGGCGCCCGCGCAGCCGGCATGGCCGCGGCGCAGCGCCTCATCGAACACCACGGCGACTTCCTCGCCGACCTCGAAGCCGACCTCGACACGCAGCACGCCCCCGCCCCGAATGCCCGGGGCGCCGCTGCGTGAGCATGTCCCTGCACGTCGACCTGTCCTGGATCCTCGAAGTCGCCGAACGCGCCGGCCACCGCGACCCGGCGCCCGATGACCTCGGTGTCCCGATCGCCGCTGTCGCCCGCCACCGCGCCGAACTGCTCGAACAGCCCGTGTACGGCGGGCCCTACGCCCGCGCCGCAGCCCTGGTCCATAACCTCGGCCGCTGCCGCTGGCTGGAGCGCTCCAACCTCACCGTCGCCTGCGCGACCGCCGTGATGTACCTGAACGCCAGCGGCATCCCCGTAGACCCCAACCGTGAGCAGCTCACCGCCCTGGCCCACGAGCTCTATGACCCACGCTGCACCGCAGCCCGCATCACCGAGCACCTGCGCACCTGGCGGTCCTATGGATAAGTTTCAGCGCGTGTCGAATGGTCAGTAGTGGCCTGAGTTGGCCCCGCTGAGCGTTCGAGATGGCCCGTAGGGTAACGACCGTCGCTCTCACCTGCGGGGTCGTCCGGTGAGGTGGGTGGGGGAACCGTGATGGCCCGCTGTGCTGAGTGCATGGAGCTTTCGGCTACGCAAGCCGTTGAGCCGGAGCCCGTCCAGGGCACAGCTGCGCCCTGGAAGATCTCGTCGCACCGTAGGTCATCAATCCGGAGATATCGCCGGTCGTCTGGAGCCCGGACCGGGGTGGGCCCCCTTGGCGAACACCCCTGCCATTTGACAGGTTTCCGGGTATAGGGCGTGTCGTCTTCGCGGTCGCGCCTGATCCCCATCGCGCCGGTTCGTCGGCGGGAGGGACAGAAGTGTTCGAAACGGGGGCGCAGCAGTGCGAGATCAACTCCTTGGGGGCCGTTACCGGTTGGTGCGGCAGCTCGGCGAGGGCGGTATGGGGCAAGTGTGGGAGGCGCAGGACGAGACGCTGGGACGACTCGTTGCGGTCAAGGTGATCTCACTGCTCGCCGGCGGTGGAAGCCGCGGCACCGAGGCACGCGCCAGGTTCCTGCGCGAGGCACGGATCACCGCCCGACTGCAGCACCCCAACATCGTGACCGTCCACGACCTCGGCGAGACCGGCACCGGGGACAACAAGGCCCCGTTCCTGGTGATGGAGCTGATCCGAGGCGAGGGCCTGGACGCGATGCTGAGCCGAGGCGCCGTCACCTTGCCGGACGCTGCCCGATGGGGCGGGCAGATATGCGACGCGCTCGCTGACGCGCACGACGCCGGAATCATGCACCGGGACATCAAGCCGTCCAACATCCTCATCACGCCTTCAGGCATCGTGAAAGTCCTCGATTTCGGCGTCGCGAGGGCGGCCGACCCCTACGCGACCGCGGACCGCCTCACCCGGACCGGCTTCATCGTGGGCACGCCCCCGTACATGGCCCCCGAACAAGCACGTGGCTTCCCCGAACCAAGCAGCGACTTGTACGCGCTCGGCTGCCTGCTCTTCGAGCTGATCACTGGCAAGTTGCCGTTCCACGCCCCCGACAGCGTGGGCTACCTCTCGGCTCACCTCACCCAGGAGCCGCCCACACCCAGCTCGGTGTCCACGGGTATCCCATCCGCCTGGGACGACCTCGTGCTGACCCTGCTGCACAAGGACCCCACCCAGCGGTACCCGAACGCTGCCAGCCTCTCCCAGGCCCTGCGACGACTCGACGCGGCACGCGCGCCGACGCCGCGAGCAGCCAAGTCCACCCCGTTCCCCACAATGCCCTCCACGACTCCGCTCACGCCCGTGGTCTCCACCCCCGGGTCGAGCAGGGTGCATCTGTCCAAGGGGCAGGCCATCAGCCTGGAGGAGCAGGGCGGCACCCTCACGGTGGTGCGGTTGGGGCTCGGATGGCAGGCCGCGCCGCACCGCAGGCTGTTCGGCAAGCGGAACCGGGAGATCGACCTCGACATGGCGGCAGTCCTGTTCGCTGACAAGGTTCCTGTCGATATCGTGTTCTTCCAGCACCTCGTCAGCGACGATGGCTCGGTCCAGCAGACCGCCGGACGACGCGACGAGGAGTCCATCCTGATCGATCTGCAGCGCGTCTCGGCCCACATCGACCAGATCGTCTTCACCGCGACTTCGTTCACCGGCCAGACCTTCCAGGAGGTACAGAACGTGTTCTGCCGCCTAGTCGACGAGGCCAACAGCCAGGAGCTGGCCCGCTACACCCTCAGCGGCGGCGGCCGGCACAACATGCAGATCATGGCTAAGGTTCACCGGTCCGGTGCCAGCTGGCGGATGACCGCCATCGGCGCGCCGGGCAACGGCCGCACCTTCCAGGACGTGATGCCAGCGATCCTGCCGCACCTATAGCCAGGGTGCAGCTGTGCGACCACACCGGCCAGGACTCGACCCCCGGCGTACGTACCGATTCCTCTATGCCCCCAGCACAGCCCGCCTGTACCACTTCCCGCGAAGACCCTGCAGGTGAGAAGTCAGGCCGCTACCCTGCGGGCCAACACCGACGCTCAAACGGTCCAACTCAAGCGCTCAGTCTCACTTCTGTGGCGCCGTAGTTGGCCCCTGAGCGTTCTGGACGGCCCGGGGTGAGCGTAATAGCCGGCCCGCAGGGCAGCGGCCACGAGGGGGCTCCGGCTGAGGTGGTGCCGGAGCCCGTCGCTAGGCTCCATCGCCATGACCTGTCTCCCCTCCAGCAGCAACGAGCAGCGGTGATGGCCGCTAACTCCGTATCGCCGATCCCGATCGCGCCTGTCGGCCTGAGCCGCAGGGCCCAGAGGTTCGTCGAGGTGGACGGCATCCGTGTCCCTCGGCAGGGCATCCGGCACCACCGCGACGCGTGGATCGGGCATGGGATCCCCGCTGCGGAGATCGACCGGGCCGCAGACTTCCAGGACCGCTGGGGTGGGATTGCCCTGCCGCCGGCCCCGTTCTACGAGGGCGGCCCGCGCATCCTGGACGCCGACTGCCCTGAGGGCTCGGCCACAGAGGGCTGGTGCTTCCCGGCCGGGAGCGGCCGGGTGTCCATGGCCTACGGATTCATGATCGGCCCCGACGGCGCGTTCGGTATCGACGCTTACCGCTGGACACCACTGCACGCCAGCACAGACGGATGGGTCGAATCGTTGGCGCTGGCTGCCCACGTGGGACGCTGGGCCAGGGCCATCACTAAGATCACCGGCAAGGCCGTCGAGTCCCTGGACCTCGGCGGGTACGAGCCTGTGCCCGAAGTGCAGGGCTTGACCGACACCTGGTGGCGCGGCAAGGACTCGATGATCGCCCTCTACCGTGGCGAGGCCGTCGGTCTTGACGCCCCTCAGTGCCTCGAAGCTCACGTCTACGGCGGCCTCGACGAGTGGGGCCTCCGCGGCGACTGACAGCCCGCCGGCGCCGCCGGATCTGAGCGGCTACTTGGCCGGACTGGCCAGGTACGGCGCTCGGACGGCGTCAGCGGCGGGGCGTTCCGAGGGCCTGGTCGGCTGTCGCGAAGCGGTGCTCAGTCTTCAGCACGTCGTAGAGATAGCCGAAGTACTCCGTCTCCGCCGTTCCGGTGAGCACTGCCAGCAAGAAGGCCAAGCACCCCATGCCGTGGTCCTCCCACCGTGGGCCGCGGCCCTCGTTGTAGAGCACGGTCCACTCATCAGGATGCTGGCCAGGCCTCGCCAGCCAGTACAGGAAGGCCCCCGTGCCCTCCTCGAATGCCCACGGCAGGACCCGAGCCCCCGCCTCCCGCAGGCCGGCAGGCTTCGCCTCGAACTCCCACAGGTCGGCCAAGATCTCGTCCCGTTCCGTCGTTTGCGCGTGCAGGTCGCAGTCGCTGTAGGCGGAGTCGGGGACGAGTAGCCAGATCGTGTCGTCGAAGATGCCGTCGCCGTATGTCTCGACGAGTTGCTTATAGTCGGCGGGCAGAGCCGCACCCAGGGCGCGCTCAGCCTGCGCCCAGTCCACAGCGGGTGGCGGATCGGCGGGCGGCGGGCAGAGGCGGACGAGGGCATCGAGGGCGATCATGGAACGGACGCTACTGGCACCTCAGCCGGTGCCCGTGGGCGGGTCGCCAGGGCGGCAAGGATCCGCATCGACTCCGGCCCCGGAACCGCTCCCCGAGTGAAGGCCTCGGGACGTTCTGAGCGCGCACTTGGCCGGACGGGCCATCTACTGCGCTCAGTCATAGGACAGCACACTCTGCGAACGGACACCGAATCTTGCGGACCGGAGCGTGCGAGGAGGTTGGACCCGTGCGGCCTGGCCCGCATCCCGGGCGCCGCGCAGGGCCGGGCATGCCGTCGGCTCGGAGAGCAGGGGGCGGACGCTTGCCCGAAGTGCAGGCCAGGCCCCCCGCGGCCGCCGCAGGACCACCGAGCGTGGGGTAGCGCCGACTAGGGTTCAGGCATGCGTACGAAGAGGATCGTTGCGGCGATAGGTGGCCTGGGTCTGATCCTCACGGCCTGCGGGGTCGGTTCGGACGACAGTGCGCAGGACTACTCCTTCCCGGAACTGCCCCAGGCCGTCGCCAATCCGGTCCGGCAGCCGTCCGACCTGCCGATGCCGTGGGCGCAGCCCGGGGACGTCTTCCACGAGGTCGTTGCCTCCGGCTTGCGCGGGAAGACGATCGACATGGCCAACACCGACGGGGAGACCACCGCCCGGTGCCCTGCCGACCTCGTGTTGAAGGACGGCGCCGAGGCCGTGTGCGTGAGTGTGTTCGAGGGCCTGGAGGTCGAGTGGGACGTCATCGTGGGCCCAGCGTCGGACGCCCACGGAAGGCCGGTCCAGTGGAGCGCTGAACCTCGCAAGGGCATCCTCACTCGCGACGGTGCCGCCAACCAGGTCTACGGCGACTACAGCGGGCCCGACCTTGTGCGCTGCAGCAACATTCCGAAGGCCGTCCTCGTCCCGATGCTCGGCATATCCGGCCACAGCTGCCAGACGGTGGTGGACGGGAAGGCCGGGAAGCCCATGCCGATCGAAGTCGGCCTGGTCTACCCGAAGTTGCAATGTAGGCACCGGACCCTCGAAGCCTGTGTGGGTTGAACTGGCTTCCTCAGCGGCCCGCCCGCCGCTCTGGCCCATGCGGCTGAGGTTCCGCTCGGCATGCTCGGTGATCTGGTCGGGCGAGGGCATGGGGCCGCCCTGGCCATGGGCTGCGAGACGGCGGATCCGTGCGGCCTGGCGCTTTGTGCCCGGCCGGGCGGGCCGAGGGCTCCCCCTCGCAAGATTCAGTGTCCGGCGACTCGCATACAGCCGTGTCCAGAAGCGTTGTGGCCAGCTGCTTCGGGTGGCGAGTTTGCAAACTGACCTGTCCGGTCACACCCATTCGCGATGTTGATCCTGTGACCTTGCAGCTCGGTTGGCACTTGTGCACTTGAGTTGGCGCCAGCGAGCAGTTCAGTCGGCGCGCGGGCTTTCCGGCAGGTGACGGGGTACCCCTGGCGTGTGGACGCGCTCAGTCACACCCGGCCCCGGACATGACGTGCAGCAAGTCATTCCGTGCACGTTGCGGCATTTGCGGGTCAGCACCCTGCCTCGGCTTGCCTGAGACCGGACATCTACGCTCGGTGCCCGGGCGGCAGTGATCGCGCCGGACGGGTTCCGAGGGGAGTGCGCGATGCGCGCTGGGTGGATCAGGCTGTGGCAGTGGACTGCGTGTGGCGGGATCGGGCTGAGTCTGTACGCGGGCTGGTTGACGTTCGATGACATCCGGGACCGTGCTTCCAGCGAGCGCGACATCAGCGCGGCGTGCGATCGGCTTGTGTCCGGGGCCGCGGTGATGGACCTGCAAGGCGGGATGGTCCGGGCAGAAGCCAGCGACTACCACAAGTTCAGGCTCGATGTGGACGAGCTGCCCGGTTCCTGCACTGTCTACAAGGTGCCTGGTCCCGGCAAGACCACGGGCCTGTTCACCTTGACGGTGCGGGTCAGCAACATTTCCAAGCCGTTGCACTGGATCGGTGACGACAACGATCTCGAGCCGTTTCGCGACAGTCTCGGCAGTCAGAAATCCGATGTCACCGCGATCGCCGAGCGGCGCCCCGAACCGCGACCAATGGGTGATGGCACCCTGGGCCGGTACGGAAACTGGTACACCACCATCCGCGCCGAGTGCGGCCCCGGCAGCCGCGCGACGGCCCCGAAGCTGCTGAACGTTACGGCCAGCGCCGACTACGACGACGTCTTCGCAGCGGACCGTGAGCGCCTCGCCCACATCGCCCACTCGGCCACCGAGGCGCTCACCGACCGGATCGGCTGCCAGAGCCAGCTGCCCGCCCTGCCTGACCACCAGTTGCCGTCCGTACCGTCTGGCCTCCGCCCCGCGCAGGCGACGGACGGTTCATGCCGCTGGTTTGCCCGACACATCCAGGAGCAAGGGCAAGGCCGGCTGCCCGACCGTGCCCTCGCGACACCTGCCCTGGACGCATCCCCCACCGAAAGCTGCCTTCTAGCGGTCAGCCCCGACCAAGTGGGCCGTATCGACGACGGCTTGCCCGACGACGAACACGATTCCGCACGCAGTGCGCTCACTCACTCGCCGTGGTGGCTGCGCACCGCCTTCTACTTCGACGCAGAGGCGCACACGGTGGGATACGTCGCCCTTGGCGAGGACAAGATCATCACAGCGGGAACGGCCGGACACGAAAGCGGCGCGTGGTGGGCCTCCTCCATCTGCGACGGCAAGCCCGCCCTGCACACCCTCAGCTCCAGCTACACCTATGACAACGTGCTCGGCCCCCAGACGCTGTCGGCCCTGTTCCGCGCGTACGTTGACGACATCACGAAGCGGCGCGGCTGCACCCACGTGACGTACCCGGAAACGAAGGACTTCCGTGCCCCCTGAGCACCACCCCGTGCTGAGCACGTCATCTGTCGGATGATGCCAACTCGAAATGCCCAGTCACAGGGTGTCACTGAGCGCTGTAGATGGCCCCTGAGCGTTCTAGTTGGCCCGGGTGAGCGCTGAGGTGGCCCGCAGGGGGAGCGGCCAGCCCGGTGAATCGCGGCCGACGGGGTGAAACCGGGTTCCGTCGCGGCGATGAGTCTGCGGGCGCCCGCAGGTCTATCTCTTGAGGGAGACAATCGACTCATCGGGAGTAAGCCATGGGCCTCATCCACATCGAGCTGTTCGCGACCCTCGACCTCGTCGGGCAGGCGCCCGGCGGCCCCGACGAGGACCCGGTGGGGTTCCCGTTCGGCGGCTGGCAGGCGCCCCTGCTGGACGAGGTTGCCGGGGCGCAGGTCGGTGCCGCGTACGAGGGCACGGACGCCCTCCTGCTCGGTCGGCGGACGTACGACATCTTCGCTGCCTACTGGCCTCACCAGGAGGGCGGCGAGGACAACGAGATCGCCACACTCTTTAACAGCGTCCCGAAGTACGTGGCGTCCCGCGGCAGGCCCGACCTCTCGTGGGCCGGGTCCACGCAGCTCGGCCCGGACCTCGCCGACGCGGTGCGTGAGATCCGTGACCGGCACGAGCACGTGAAGGTCGTCGGGAGCCTGAACCTCGTGCAGACCCTCCTGCGAGAGAAGCTCTTCGACCGTCTCGACCTCTGGCTGCATCCGATCGTGCTCGGCGTCGGGAAGAAGGTGTTCGACGATGGCGCGGTGCCCACCAACGTCACGCTCCTCGCACCCCCGGTAGCCAGCCCGAAGGGCACCGTGTACCTGCGCTACGGGCTCGCCGACGGCACTCCCGCGACGGGGGACATGAGCGCACCCGATCGCGGTGTCTGAAGCGACGACTGAGGCCACCCGCGCCTGGTGGGTCCTTGCCGCCGCGGAACGGGCACCGGGATACCAGCTGCCCACCCTGCCCCGGGCCGGAGAGGCCGCAGCGCGGTGAGGGCGACCGGAATCTGAGCATCGAAGTTGTTCATCCGGGCCAGGTAGCGCACCCGACCACACTTGCTGTGGCTTCAGTTGGCGGATGAGCGCAGTGGTTGGCGGGACTGAGCGTCGTGGTTGACAGGTGCGTGGGGTGTGCCGTCCGGCAGCCTAGGGAACCCTGTGTCGCGGGTGGAGGCCAGCGGGCTGGCGCCGTGGGCGTCGGGGACCGTGCACAGATGCAGGTAGGCGCTCAATAGACGCTTGAGGCCGGTCATGCCGCCGCCTTCGCCTGGGCGACGGCGGCCGCCGCGAGGCCGCGGATGAGGGGGTGCGGGCGGGTGCCGTCGCCGGCGAGTTCCGGCTGGAAGAGGGTGGCGAGGAAGAACGGGTGCTCCGGCAGTTCGGCGATCCGCACCTCGCCGTCGGTGTCGGTGCCGGTGAAGTGCAGCCCGTGGCTGTGCAGCAGCTGAACGTAGTGGGGGCTGGCGCCGAAGTTGCAGTGGTAGCGCTCGATGGATCGCTCGGCGCCGATGAGCGCTTCGGCGCGGGAGCCCGCGGTCAGCTCGATCGTGCCCTCGTGACCGACCAGGGAGCACGCAAGCGGCACCACTACGGCGTCGGCCGCCGACGTGTCGGGCGCGTTCTCCGCGTGACCGGCCGTTGCCAGCCCGGCCACGTTGCGGGCGTATTCGAGCAGGACATGCTGGAAGCCGGCGCAGGTGCCGAGCAGGGGGATGCGGTCCTCGCGGGCGGTGCGGATGGCCGTGAGCGCGCCGGCCTCGCTGCGGTAGGGGCTGCCGGGCAGCACCCAGATCGCATCGAACCCGGCCAGGGTCGTGTGGTCCGCAACATCCTGGGTGGGGATCCAGTAGGCGTCCAGGTCCAGGCCGTCACGCTCGCGCAGCCCGTCGAGCAGGCCCGGGATGCGGGTGTGGGAACGGACGTTGGGCGAGCGGTCGCCGACCAGGGCGACGCGGGCGGTGTATGTCATGCGGCCATCCTGAGCCGCCCGCCTGCATCACGTCCAACGATGATTCATGCATCCAGCATCAGGGATACTGATATTCATGGATCCGCAGCAGCTGCGTACTTTCGTCGCCGTAGTCGACCATCGTTCCTTCTCCGCCGCCGCCCAGGCCCTCGGTTACACCCAGTCCGCGGTCTCACAGCACATCGCCGCCCTCGAGGCCGACCTGGAGGCGCCGCTGCTCACCCGCCGCCCGGTAGCGCCGAGCGAGGCGGGCGAGCGACTGCTGGAGCACGCCCGGCCGCTGCTGCTGCGCCTGGACGCGGCGCGGGCCGACATCGCGCGCTTGCGGCAGGTGCGCCCGGGGCGACTCGCGTTGGCCTGCACTCCGGGCGCGCTGACACCCGCCACCGCGCTCGCGCTGGTACGCGCCCGCACCGCGACCCCGCAGCTCGCGGCCTCTGTGCGGGTGTGCGGCCGCGCCGAGGCCATCCAGGCAGTGCTGACCGGCGCGGCGGACCTGGCGCTGGTCGACGGCGCGGTGGCGCCCAGCGATCCACTGCCGCTGCCCGACGCCGGCCCTCTGCCCGCCTTTCCCGTCAGCGAGGAACCTCTCGCGGTACTACTGCCCGCCACCCACCCGCTCGCCGGCCGTCCGGCGCTGCGGCTGGCCGACCTCGCCGCCGCCCGCTGGATCGACGCACCCGACGCCGCCGTGCCCCTGGCCCAACTCCGGGCCGCCGCCCAGTCCGACGGCTTCGGCCACCAACTCACCTACACCGGAACCGACATCCGCGGACTGTCCGTCCTGGTGGCCGCCGGAGCCGGCCTCACCACTGCCGCCCTGCCCGCAGCCGGAGACCTCCCCGGCATCGCGGCCGTACCCATCACCGAGCCCCGCATCGTGCACCGCACCGAACTCCTCCACCCCCGCACACCCACCACCCCCGCCGCCGAACTCCTCGACGCCCTGCGACCGAGGTGACCACAGTGGAGCCAGCACGCACCGTGTCCGACCTGCCCCGTACAGGAAACTACAGGCGAGAAGTCGCACAGTCGCTCCGCTCGCCAACCAGAAGCTCTGTCCCGCCAACCACGGCGCTCATCCGCCAACTGAAGCCTCAGTCACACTTGCCCGGCCTCTTACCGAAGGCTTGCCCAACCCCCTGACCTGGAACAACCGCGGACGGGTACACGTCGACCGTCAGGTGCTCGCCGAGCGGATCGCACGTGAAGATGGACGCGCCGCGCCCTGGCGGACTTCGTCGCACGCTGGGACTCCCCGGGCGGCAGGGGAGAACAGACCCAACGGCGCCCGGTGGCGTGTCCCGGCGTGCCCGGTCGCGCGATGGGGGAAGTCCGCCCAGCAATCAGCCGGTGGGCCCGTTCCCCGGCGCCTTCGGCTTGGCCTTCCCCGTCTTCTTCGCCGGCGCTCCCTTCGCGGCCGGGCTGGTACGGCGGCGAGACTTCGCTGCCTCCACGCTCTGTTCCAGGGCCGCCATCAAGTCCACGACCCCGCCGCCTCCGACCGGCACGGTATCGGGGGCACGGGGCGGCTCCAAGCCCCTCCAGCCGGGCGGCCACGACCTGCTCCAAGGCGTGCCGGTAGGCGTCGTGCTCCTCCTCCAGGCGGAAGTCGGCGGTAACCGCGTCCATCAGAGAGCGGGCCATCTGGAGCTCCTGGCGTCGCGGCGGCTCGGTGTACGGTGTACGGAACGGCGACGTCCTCCGTGCCGCGCAGCTCATCGGGCCACAACAATGTCTGCATTCCGATCACTTGGTCTCGGACCCGCAGCAGGGCCAGGGATTCGCGGGTGCGCAGCGTCACCCGTACGACGGCCACCAGGCCGCTCTCGCGCATCGGGTCGCGCAGCAGGGCGTACGGACGCGCGGCGGCCGGGTCGCCGACGCCGAGGTGGTAGGGCTTGTGTTGCAGCATCGGGTCGATCCGGTCCGGGGGCACGAAGGCCAGGACCTCGATGGCTTTGGGGGAGCTCGGCAGCGGCAGATCGGCGAGGTCCTGCTCCGAGAGAACAACTACCCGCCCGTCGTCGGACTCCCACCCAGGCGCTACTTCGTCGGGATTTCGATCCCCTCGCGTTCGCAATAGCGCCGCAGCCGTACGCGGCCGCCTCCACACCGTGTGTGGAACTGGTGCGGTGGGACCGGGTGAGGCGTGGTCGCGGCGTGCACGGTCACCGGGATCACCACCAGACCCCAGGAAATCGACAACCTAGCAATGGTCTGCGGCATGATCCCATCGCACTCCTGACCAGCGGTGATCGCACCTGGAACGCTGCCGGGCTGTGGCCTGTTGCGGGACCGGCCCGCACCGCGGGTCGGATCAGGTGCCGTGGTCGTTACGACTGGGGCGCGTGGGCATGATGTCGGCGGGTAGCCCAAGGTGGGCGGTGACCTCATCGAGCTGCTCGGCGAGCGGCTGGCCGATGAGGATGGAGTCGATGACCCTGCCCGAATGGATCAGGCACACCGCTGTCCAGATGATGTTGTTCGGACCGCTCAGGTTGGGCCGGTTGCGGATCTCCCATGCACCCGACGCGGCTGAGTGCAGGTAGAGCCGCGCGGTCTCTCGCGTGGTGTGAGAGTACGAGGTGCCGGAAGGGCAGATATGCATCCTGCTCGTCGAACGCCGCCATCAGCTGGGCGGTGTTGCGGATCTCGTTCTTCAGCCGCTCGACCGCCGGGTCATCGGTGACGCGGTCGTTGATCGCGTTGCGGACGTGGGCCTCGACGGGATCTCCGCCGACGTCCCATCCGGCCGCCCTGGCGTTGTTGATCAGCTTGAGGATCTGCTCGTCGCTGTAGGCGTTCAACGCCTTGATCGCCGTCTCGCCACCGTCGACGAGCCGGGCGAAAGCCACCGTGTGCGTCATCAGGTTCCGCATCACGGGCGCGACGACGAAGCCGTTGCCCTTCATAGTCTCTTCCCGCACCACTCGCGCGGAGTCGCCGATGAGCATCCACCAGCTCCAAGCGGCCAGGGCCACAGGCTCGTGGTCCTTGAGGAAAGAGATGTCACCTTCACCGGTCGCGATCTGTTCCCGTGCAGCAAGAAGCTGGTCGATGACATCGAGAGCGCGCCGAGCAGTGGCCTCGTCGTGCGCAAATTAGGGCATAACGCCAGGCTACGGCGTCCCGCTCCGCACCCGCTGGTGCCTTTCCCTGCGGAACGCCCACGAACGCGCGGTGACAGTTCGCGCCGGGAGGTGACAACTATCGCTGCTAGGCACCCTGGGCAAGCCTGTCGCGGTGCACCCGAGATGAGGGTTGCACCCACAGTTGTCTGCACCGTTGTCTCCGCAGGGGGATCGAGGGTTGCACCGGAGGTGCTACCGGAGGTGTGAACCCCCCTTTTTTGTGATCTTGAGCGTTTTGCCTGGTCAGACCTCATGGGCAAGCCCCTTTCGCTCGACGACACCTCTTTCTCCGCGATAGCCGGAGGAAGAGGCTTTATGTCTGACGGCCCGGCGCGGCCTGCTCGCTCTGTCGTCCCTCCCTCGCCTCGCCTTCCACTCCTCGGCTCCCGCTTCCCGTTCCTTCCCGGCGTCCCTGTCCGCCGGCCTCGCCTCCGCCGAGCGCGTGCCCGGCCGAGTACCGGAGCCGTCCGGTCGCCGACGGAGCGCCGCGCTCAGCACGCCTCGCCGCCCCCGTTGGCGAGGCTCTCACTTGACCGCTGCCCGTCAGCCGACTGTCCCGGGCGTGGAAACGCGAAACGGCTCCGCCCAATAGGCGAGGCAGTTTCGGGGTGCTGAGGCTGGGTCAGTGCGCGTCGCGGTCGATGCGGCGCGCTGGGCGGGGCGGCTCGCTGCTGGTGCGCAGTGCCAGCTTGACCGCTGCGCGGTCCCGCTTGTGTGCGGCCCGCTGAAGCCAGGTCCGACTGCGGTCCTTGAGGAACGGGCTTAGCCACGGCCGCTCCTGTGCGCGGGGCTCCGCCAGCTCGACGATGATTCCTTCCGGACCGCGGACGTAGCTGAGCCGGTAGCTGTCCTCGTAGCGCTCCAGCTCGCCGACGAGCTCCGCTGCCGCGGGCTCGTCGGCCGGCGAAGACAGCGTCAATGTCGTCGACGGCGAATGCGACATGGCGAATGCCGGGCGTGTTCGCCGGGGCGTTCCGGTGCCGCCCTGGCTTGCCTGCGTGTGGAACTTCGTCAGCTTGAGTCGTCCGTAGCCGTCTGGGGTCTGCACGACTGCGATCTCTGCGCGGGCGATCCGCCTGCGACCTCGCCGCCTCCTGGGTACTACTGCCGGACGGCACCGCCGACCGCTTCTACGGCGCCTACCAGCCGACCCCGGACGCCTGACCCGATGATGCTGCGTCCTGTGCTGGAGCCGATGCTCGCGCAGGCCCGCGAGACCGTTCCCGGACCGGGGGTGCTGCCCGGCGGGCTGGCGTTCGAGGCCAAGTTCGACGGTTCTCCGGACCCTCTGGGGGTGTCTCATTCGGATGCCCGATAGAGGGCTCCCTTGACTGTTTGTGTCGTGTATGGGCGGGTTCTCGTTCGGCGATTGGGGCACCCCAGGGCGGGGCCAGAAGCGGGTCTCCGGAACTCAGCCCGTTCACGGGTGTCGAGAACGGGCCGCCGGCTCCGTCCTCGGTATACCGGTGGCCTCAAAGGGCCGCGCAACGCAGAGGGAGAACCTCCATGACGCTTCAGCGGATGGACAACGTCGGCATCGTTGTCGAAGACCTGGACGCCGCCGTCACCTTCTTCACCGAACTGCGTATGGAGGTCGAAGGCAAGGCGCAGATCGAGGGCCTCTTCGCGGACCAGGCCGTCGGACTCGGCGGAGTCCGCGGCGACATCGCGATGATGCGGACCCCGGACGGCCACGGCAAGCTGGAGCTCGCGCAGTACCGCACCCCCGCGGCGATCAGCGACGGATCGCACAACCCGCCGCCGAACACGCTGGGCCTGCACCGTGTCATGTTCGCCGTCGACGACATCGACGACACCATCGCCCGCCTGCGCCCCCATGGCGCCGAACTAATCGGCGAGGTAGCGCAGTACAAGGACATCTACCGCCTCTGCTACCTCCGCGGCCCCTCAGGCATCATCCTCGCCCTGGCCGAACAGATCAGCTAACGGCCCTTCGCGGCCGACCTGCGAGCAATCAGAACAATCCGCTGAACAAATGAGGAGGACAGGCAACGAACGCCCGTCTCCTCCATCTCCAAAGCGAACAAGCAACCCCCACCGCCGTGTCTAATGAGACACGGCGAAGTCTGGAGAAGGACGGCTACCGCGCGCTCCTGTTCACTCCGGCCAGTCCCGGCGGTCCGACGCTTCTGCAGTCGCGGCGCGGCACTCTGATCCAGCGCCGCTTCCTCGACCTGATCGCTGCCGCGAAGCAGTTGCCACACGGCCTGGTCCTCGATGGCGAGGTGGTGGTGTGGTCTGGGAGCGAGTTGTCGTTCGAGGCGTTGCAGCGCCGTGCCTCGTCCGGCGGCCGCACCATCCAGCAGTTGGCGGCGGCGATGCCCGCGCACTTCATTGCCTTCGATGTCCTGCAGAAGGACGGCCAGGAGCTCTTGAGTGAGCGGTACGAGGAGCGTCGCGCCGTCCTTGAGAACCTGTTCGCCGTGCACGGCCTGACGCCGCCGTGGACGCTGTGTCCGATGAGGAGGGACCCGGCCCTCGCGCAGGAGTGGCTTCAGTCCTGGACGGAAGTCCAGGGAGTGGAGGGCATCGTGATCAAGGGCCTCGGGCAGAGGTACTTGAGCGGGGCCCGCGGCTGGTTCAAGGTCTGCCGGCGCCAGACCACCGAAGCCGTCATCGGCGGCGTCACCGGCACACTGCGGCTTCCGCAGCTGCTCGTCCTCGGCCGCTACGACCCGGACGTCCGACTGCGCGCAGTCGGACGGACAACGCCGCTGAAGCCGGACGCCGCCCGCCAGCTCGCCGACCACCTCACCGAAGCTGGCCCGGGCCATCCGTGGACCGGTGTGCGGTTCACCGCCACCTGGGGCAGCCGCGAACCCCTCGACCCGACCCTGGTCGCCCCCGATCAGGTAGCGGAGATCAGCGCCGACACCGCCATCGAGCGGGGAGCTTGGCGTCACCCGCTGCGCTTCGTACGCCTGCGCCTGGACGTCACGGCCACCGACGTGCCGCCGTTCGGAGAGGGCTCACAGCCCTCCAGTGGCTGACGGATCCGGCTCCCCACCTCTCTGGCCAGGAGAGGGGCCGGTGAGTGATGATCGCTTTCCCCCCCCAGGTGTGTATGAAGGGGGCTGTCGTATGTGCGCAGGCCGTAGCAGAACGGTGGCGGTTGTCGTACGTGCTGGCCCCAGGACGGCACTGGTCACTGTGTCGGGGTGGCATCACGGGCAGATCCTGGTGCCGGTGGAGACCTGCATTCTCACCGTCGCCACGGGTGTAGGGTCCGCGACTCGATGAGCAATGTCGGCTGAGGATGCGCAGTGAATGCGCAAATCCGGGGTTCGGTGCGCAATGGTCGCGGTCCGTAGGCGGCCGCAGCTCTGCCCCGTCGTCGCCCATGTGGGCCAGGAACTCCCCGGCCTGCCACGGCTCCGGCGGTCCGATGTCCCTGGCCGGCCCGGGTGGTGCAACCGGCGCTCCCGCTTCCGTTCGTCCTCGGCTTCGCCTGCGGGCGCCTCCGCCTTGACGTGATCCGAGCGGTCGTCGAATGCGGCACCTATCGAGGAAGGCCGGGGTGGGGTCAGCCCGCAGCGTCCTGCTGGGCGGCCCGTGCCCTGGTGCCGGCGAGCCGGACAGCACACCTGACGGATCGGTCACTTGTCGGAATATCCCCCGGGGGTAAGGGGGTTGGAAGCGAGGAACTCACCGATTCCCCCGGACGGCGTCACGACCCTTTGGCGCCCGCGCCCGGGGGTCCGAGACCGGAGCAGACATGACCACCGACACGACCCGTGGCACGGGCCGCTCGTTCCTCTTCGTCCTCGGCAGCTCCCGCCCTGACGGCAACACCGAGATCCTCGCACGGGCCGCCGCCGAGCAGTTGCCCGCTGGCATCCCGCAGCGTTGGGTGGACCTGGCCCGGTTGCCGTTGCCCGACTTCCAGGACGGGCGGCACGAGAGCGACAACTGGCTGGCCGTCGAAAATGAGGAGGCGCTGCGGCGGGCCACTCTGGAGGCCACCGACATCGTCGTCGCCTCGCCCCTGTACTGGTACACCCTCTCCGCGAGCACCAAGCGCTACCTCGACTACTGGTCGGGCTGGCTGACGGTGCCCGGCTCGGACTTCAAGGAGCGGATGACGGGCCGGACCCTGTGGGGGGTGACGGTCATGGCGCACGAGGAGGAGGCCGTTGCCGACGGGCTGGTGACCACCCTCAACCACACGGCGGCGTACCTGCGGATGCGATTCGGCGGGGTGCTGTTCGGCAACGGTTCTCGGCCTGGCCAGGTACGGGACGACGAGCGGGCGGCGATCCGCGCCAAGACCTTCTTCCAGCTTGAGGCCCCGCTCGCCCGGTTCCCCTACGAGGAGGGGGCCGGGGAGCGGTAGCTGACGGTACCCGCCGGGATCAGGAGGGGCGGCGGGCGTGGAGGTAGTGGCTTGTCGCGGTTCCTTGGCCGTGTAATCGACGTGCTGCTCGGGGGTCAGCAGACTGTCTCCGGGATCTGATCTTGGAGGTGGTCGTGGGGCGTCGATTGAGTGTGTTCGTCCGGCCGGTCAGCATGGACGAGGGCCGCAGGCTGCAGCGGATCAGCCGGACCGCGAAGGATCCGGTCCGGTTACGCCGGGCGATCGTGGTGCTGATGTCCGCCCAGGGCCAGACGGTCAAGGACATCACCTCGTTGATGCAGGTCGGCGAGGACTACGCGCGCGATGTCATCCACGCCTTTAATGAGCGGGGCTTCGACGCGCTGGACCCAAAATGGAGCGGGGGACGCCCGAAGACGATCAGTGAGCGGGTGCGTGAGCACATCCGTCTGATCGCCCCGGACGTCCCCCGCGGACTGGAACATCGCCGCCCTCGATCTCGCCACCGGGAAGATCTACTACCGGATCCGCAAGCGCAAGCGGTGGCGCGAGTTCCTCAGCCTGCTCAAGGCTCTACGCTCGCGCTGGCCCGGACAGAAGCTGTATGTGGTGCTGGACAACTTCTCCCCCCACAAGCACACCGAGGTCCGCACCTGGGCCACCGACCACGACGTCGAACTGGTCTTCCTGCCACGGCTCCTGGCTGAACTGGATCGAATCGGAGTTCGCCGCCCTGCGCTACTTCGCCCTCAACGGCACCGACCACCGCACCCACACCGAGCATCGCCGCCTACATCCGCTGGCGCAACGCCCGCGCCGAGCCCAAGACCAACTTCGGCCCCGACTCACCCATCCGCGCCTGGACCCAGTACCCGACGAAGGTGGCCTGAGGAGGTTTCCACGGGCCCAACGGAGACCGAGGACCACCCCTCGATGGCCTCGACGACCTCCGCCAGCCCAGCCTCGAAGGCCGCCGTATCAACCCCGACATGCCCAAACGCCTGCCACAGCTCAACAAGCTGATCTTCCAGTTCACCGCGGCTGATCAGCTTGTCAGCCAGCGTGAAGCCGTCCAGCTGTGGTTTCCCCACCTCCAGCACCCAACGAGTCGCAGCCGCGCGTCTGCGGTGATGCCGCGTCCCGCCAGTTCGACGACGGTAAGCGGCACCCTTGAGGAAGCGGCCACCGCGAGGAACACCCCGAGCGACACCGAGTTCCGCACAGCCGTCCCTCGCGCGCTGCTGGACAGGTCTTTCTCCGCCACGTACCAACTCCATCCTTCACGAGCTGCAGACTGCTGCACATCCAGAGCTAGTGATCACGGCCACGCGCAGCCTACCGAGTTACCCGGCCAAGGATCTGAGACGAGTCAGTAGGTGCTGCTCGGGTTCCACGCCCGGCCCGTACGGCCGGTAGAGGGCGGTGTGGTGGTGCAGCTAATCCAGGCCGCCCGCCTCCGAGGCCGCGGCTTCTTGCGGGGCTCCGGCCCCCGCAAGATTACGGCGGCAAGTTCCGGCTCATGGACGAACAACAGGTCGCGGCGTCTCTGGTCAAGCGCGCTGTCGCGATCTCACGGCGGTCGGACAGCAAAGAAGTGATCGTGGTCTCCGGAGGACCCGGCTCTGGAAAGAGCCTGATCGCCCTCCACCTCATGAGCTACCTCGGCAGGAACCGACGGAGGCTGTCGATCCGCTCCGCCTGGCCCTCCGGGGTGAAGAAGTCGGCCGGCTGGGCCGGTTCCCACGGCCGGAAGGCCTCGAAGTCCCGCACCCGATGCGCGGCGATCGGGGCGGCGTCGGTGGGCTCGATCAGGCGGATCCTGGTGCTGCTGCGCATGGGCTGATCCTCGTCGCGGTGCGTCGGATGAGACGGCAGCCTATGCGAGGGTGCCCGCGCCGCCGCACCCCACGCCCGCCGGAGGATCGAGTCGATCGCGCAGCTCGTGTTCTCGATACCCTGCACGCAGAAAGTGCCTTCCGCTTGGACCGACAGAACCCCTCGACAAGGTTCATCGTCCCAGCTCAGAAGGCACCTTCGTATTTCCCTCCCCGCTTCCGGCCTCATCTCAACCGAAACGGTGAGGTTAGCTACTTGCCTGGGCGTGAGCGGTGTGTCGTGCGGCCGTGAGGCGCTGCCGACCAGGGACGTTTGCGCTCGTCACCGCGTCCAGGAACTGGCTGGGCAGGTGTCGTGACCGAAGTCAACTGCCTGGGCCACCAAGGCGCGCATGGAAGCGGAACGGCTGACCCGCGACGCACCAAGGCCGCGGAGATACTCGCGGATCATCCGCGTACGCAGGGAGCAGAAGACATACGCGGTCGAGTCCATCGTCATCTCCGGAGCATCCCCGCGTGCGCGGGGAGCGGACCTTCTCCCGATACAGGTCGGTGTGCCGATCGGGACCATCCCCGCGCGCGGGGAACCCCCGCCCGGCGGGGGTCTTCGTCTGTGCAGTGCCGCGCCCCGCCGGGCCTTCGGCGTTCCCGGGCCGGACCGTACCCTGACCCCGTCCTTTAGGGCGGGGAGTACGTCAACCGGCAACGGAGGCCAGGTATTCCTGGAAGGCGGTGTAGCCGTCCAGGGCCTCACTCAGGTGCCGGTCGCTGATGTGGAGGGCTTTGATGTCGTCGGTCGGGTTTCGTTGCGGGAGGACTTCGTCGTACGCGGCCTCGCGCTCCTCGATCTCTTCGCGAACCTGGTCGTCGCGGTTTTCGGTGGGGTAGGTCAGCAGGGGGCTGCCCCGGGCCCAGGCGCCTTCGCCGGGGGTTGGGCTGCATGACCAGACGGCGTCCGGGTGGGCGCGGCGGACGGTTTCTCCCAGGTACCAGACGGCGACCGTCATGAACGGGTCCTCGTGCGCGGCGTCGGCTTCCTCGTAGGTGGCGTACCGGCTGCGTATGGCGTCTTCGAGCCGGTCGAGGGAGGCGGGGGTGAAGTCCCAGGTCCCCGGGGTGGTCTGCTGCCAGGCGGGAAAGGCTTCCTCCTGGGTGGTGAGCCACTGGTTGAGGCGGGGGTTGTCGCGCCACTGCGGTGAGGTCACGTTCATACCTGGGAGCCTACGGTCCGCCTCTGACAGTCCCGGTAACGACCGTGCAAACCAGCCGAGTTGGGGACCGGTGCGCCGTGTTCGCCCGAGGAGCAACTGCGACGCTCGGCGCCGTCGGAACTATCCCCTCAGGCACGGAAAATGGAAGCCGCCGGACTGGACTGACCCGATCGCCCCTCGGCGGGGGCACCATCCCCGCATGCGCGGGGAACAGACTTTGCGGGCCTGCTCGTACCACGTATCCGAACGAGCGGTCAGGCAGGAGTGGAACTCGCCCCGGAAGCATGACAGCTCCGTCAACGGCTCTCGCGGGGCATCGCGATGTAGCAGACTCATCCTCACGGCCTTCGTGCTGGACGTGTGTGGTCCTTGGTCGGAGCACATGTTCAGGCGAAGGCCGCTCCCGTTTCCGCCGGTTACCGCACCGGGTGATCAAGTTCGACGCACCATTCGACACCGGGGCCATGGATGAAGTGAGGTAAGGCGGCGAGATAATCCGGACATGGGGATCGACCTGCAGTTGCACGACGGCCGTCCGTTCTGGCCCAGCCGGCGCTCAAAGCGCAGACCCACTCTGATCCGTCAGTCTCACGAACACGGCGAGGCGCTGGCTCAGTTGATCGTCAAGCTCCCTCGCAACACGTCGGGCAAGCTCTGGACGGTCGCCCCGTACAACGACACGATCTTCAACGAACAAGAGGCCGAGGCCGCACTTCGCGAGATCCCAGGTCTTCTGGAGTGTTGTACTGACGACTCCCAAGTTGAAACGGTTCGTGACCTTGCCGCCTACCTGGAAGCCTGTGCCGCGACTCCCTGCAGCTACTTGGTCTTCTTTGGGGACTAGCCAGACCACCCCGCATGAGAGGTTCATGCATCGGTTCTCCAGATCTGAGCCGCGTGAGTCGGCACTGGCCTACATGCGGGGGTTGGAAAGACACCTAGGTCCAATACCGGTGATTTAGGTTCTTTTCTGGCGTCTGCTGGTTGGTTTGGTGGGTGGAACCAGTGTGACCTCCACAGCGGTTGGCCGGGGTGGGTTGCGATGGTGGAGGTGTTTGAGGTGCCAGTTGGTCATCTTGCGTTTGATGACGCGGGGGTTGGAGCGTTTCCTGCGCGGCGGCAGGAGTCGTTCCAGCAGCTCATGGATGGTGTGACTCAGGGCCTGCTTGAGTCGTGTGGGGGGAAAGTGCCGCCTGGTCGGTGACGTGGCGGCGGGCAATGCGAAGAGTGCGGGTGAAGGACAGGCGGTCCGGGTCGAGGCCGGCTTCGCGGGCGGTGGTGTGCATGACGTCCCGGAGTGCGTGGTGGACGAGGAGGAAGCCGTAGATTTCCTGCTCGACGCCATCGGGGTACTGGGACCGCAGGACAAGGCGGTGGCCGCCCTGACGGGTCTTGATCTCATCCAGGGTGTTCTCGATCTCCCATCGCTGGTGATAGAGGCTCGCCAGGTCGGTGGCGGAAGCCTCCTCCGGGTCGCAGATGGTCGTGATCAGCCGGTAGACCGTGTCGTCGCCGTCGCGGCCGAGCCTGTACTCGATGACGCGGACCCGGGCCGGATTGCGGCGGTCGCGGTCACCAGTCGCGACGATCTCGGACAGGTAGGACCCGTCGTGGAGCTCTTCGAGAAGAGGCAGGACGATGTTCTTGCGGACCCGCCACAACAGGTCCGCGCCCGTGCCGGAGGCAGCCCGCCACAGGTCAAAGCCAGTGATGCCGCGGTCGGCCATCAACAGCATGCCCGGCTCGAGCCGGCCCAGCAGCCCTGGAATCAGCTGCTGTTCGTGAACCGACAGCGGACCGGTCGCCGCGGCGAACACAGCATGCGTCCCGCACTCCACCAGCGCAGCGACCCTCACCTGCGGATACGCACTCCGCTGCTGCCCCCGGCCCGAGCCCGGCCGGCCGAAGAATCCACCATTCGCCTCGGTGTCCGGCACATCGAAGACCGTGCCGTCCACCGCCACCAGCCGCCACCGCCGATACCAAGCACCAGCCGTCTCCGGGGCAGCCACCGGCCGGCACACCCTCGCGAACAAAACCCGCAAAGGCTCCGGGCCCAACCGCCGCCGGGCCCTGCCGATCGCTGCTGTCGTCGGCACCCGCCACGGCTTCTCCCACCGCCGCACACGCTCCAGACCCTGCGTCAGCAGCCGGGCCACTTCCTCATAGCCCTGCCCGGAGAACAGGCACATCGCCAGCACGAAGTAGACCACCACTCGCACCGGCAACAACCGCGACCGCTGTTCCAAACGCCCGCACTCAACGACCACCTCATCCACCAGCTCGGGCGGAAACACCCGCGTCAACACACCCAGAGCGATCCGATCCGACAACCGCTCACCCGACGACTTCACCTGTCCCGGCCTTGGCACACCACACCCAACGACCCACCACGAACAAAGTCACCGGTATTGCACCTAGGTCGTGTTGAGGGGCCCCGCGCTTCTCGGACAGCTGTTTTGAAGGATTCCTACGCTGCGGCCTGCAACTCTTCGTACTCCGCCTGGACTTCTGCGGGTGTTCTGTAGCCGAGGCGAGAGTGGAGACGCTGTCGATTATAGAACATCTCGATGTACCGAACGATCGCCCTTTGAGCATGTCCTCGTGTCGGGAATACAGTTCGGTGGACGAGTTCATTCTTCAGCGCGCCGAAAAATGATTCAGCCATAGCATTGTCCCAGCATACTCCGGTGCGACCGACCGATGCTTGCAGTACCAACTCGCATAGTTTGCGTCGGAGTTCTCGTGAAGTGTACTGGGTACCCCTGTCGCTATGAAAGACGCAGCCCTCGGAAAGATTGATATTCCGGGCTGTCATGTCGAGAGCTTCGGTGATGAGAGAGGTCTTCATGTGGTCAGCCATGGCCCAGCCGACGACGGCCTTTGTGTGGCAATCGATGACGGTCGCAAGATAAAGGAACCCGGCCCAGGTGTGAACGTACGTTATATCGCTGACCAGTTTGCGGCCGGGCGCTTCCGCAGTGAAGTCACGGGCCATCAGATCAGGTGTGGCCGGAGCGGCATCGTCGGCGACGGTGGTCAGCCTCCATGGCCTTGGCTGGCACGGGACCAGCTCGAGTTCACGCATCAGCGCACGGACCAGTTCGGGTCCGGCCTGCACGTTCATCCGCCTCAGCACCGCGTGAACACGCCGGTAGCCGTAGGTGGCGTGCGAGTCGTCGAAGACCTGGTGGATGACGGACTTGAGCTCTGCGCGACGCTCGGCGGTGGCCGACAGCGGCCGCGATCGCCAGTGGTAGAAACCGGACTTGGAGACGCCGGCCCAGGCGCACATCCGCTGCACCGGATAGGTGTCGGACTCGCCGTCGATGAACTCGTACTTCTCCGTCACCGGTATTCCTGGGCGAAGAAGGCCGCCGCTTTTCCCAGGAATTCGGTCTTCATCCGCAGTTCCCGGTTCTCTCGTTCAAGCTCGCGCAGTCGAGCACGTTCGCTGATGTTCAGTGGCGGTTCTTCGCCGGCGTGCTCCTGGCGGTAGCGGCTGACCCAGGTCCCCAACGTGCCCTCATTTACCTGGATTTCCCGGGCGACCTCCGCGATCGGCCGCGACTCCACGACCACCATCTTGACCGCCTCGTCCCGAAATTCAGGACTGAATTTCCTGCGCTTCTGTGCCACGTGCTCTCTCCGTCGTTCCGGACTGTGATCTTACGGGGACCACTGTCCGAGAACTTCGGGGCGCCTCATGTTTTAGAACTGGGGTCCGTGTCTCGCGTCGTGCCGTGATGATGTGGGTGTGTGGCGAGGGGATCTTTCCGATGAACAGTGGGCGGTGCTGGGGCCGTTGTTGCCGGTCGCGGTGTTGGGCAGGCCGTCGCTCGGTCGGCGGCGGTTGATCGATGGGATTCGTTGGCGGGTGCGGACTGGTGCTCCGTGGCGGGATCTGCCACCCGAGTACGGTCCGTGGCAGACGGTCTATGGGCTCTTCCGTCGCTGGCAGCGTGATGGTGTCTGGTCGGCGGTCCTGCGCGGGCTGCAGGCCCGGGCGGATGCCGCCGGTTTGATCACTTGGGAGGTGAATGTCGACTCCACGATCTGCCGGGCCCATCAGCACGCGGCGGGTGCCCGGCGGGACAGCCGAGCCCAGAAGGAACCGCCGGGCGGCAATCGGGCCGAACCCGACGATCACGGCCTGGGCAGGTCCCGCGGGGGCTGGACCACGAAGATTCACCTGGCCTGCGAGCAAAAGCAAAAGCCGTTATCGCTGCTGGTCACAGCAGGTCAGCGGGGAGACAGCCCACACTTCACGGCCGTTTTGGAGGCCATCCGGGTTCCGCGTCTCGGGCTGGGCCGGCCCCGGGTCCGTCCGTTGCGGGTGCGGGGAGACAAGGCGTATTCATCGCGCGCAAACCGTGCGTACCTGCGCCGGCGCGGCATCCGCTGCACGATCCCGGAACCTGCCGATCAGGCCAGCCACCGCAAGCGCCGGGGAATGACTGGCGGGCGACCTCCGGCCTTCGACCGCGAGGACTACAAGGCCCGGCACGCGGTCGAGTGCGGCATCAACCGGCTGAAGCGGAACCGGGCAGTGGCGACCCGGTTCGACAAGCTCGCGGTCCGCTTCGAAGCGACCATTCTCATCGCCGCGATCAACGAATGGCTGTGACCTGCCGGACGTGTCAGCCCGCATGTCATTCTGGCCGCGATCAGGTCAGCGGGCTGAGAGGAGACAGGGCCAATGGGAGCTGCGTACTACCGGGCCGAGAGTGAGGGCGGCGACCACATCGAGGACCCGTCCGAGGACGCGCTGTTCATGCTGATCGACGACCTCAACGACTCGGACAACACCTTCGTCGTCATCCAGCCAGACGAGGACGACCCGGCCTGGTTCACCTCGGTCGCGGTCCTGGATGGAGGCGGCTACGAGGTCGTCCGCCGCGACACCACCCGCCGCGAACACCACGTCGTCAACGAGACCAGCATCGATCGGATCGCCCGCGATCTCACGATCTGGATGGCTGACCGCGACCTCCTCGGACGGCCCACCCAAAACACCAGCAACTCCCAACACACGTCCTAGACGCGGGCTTCTTCCAGCAGACCTGCCGCATGTGCGGTCCGCTGGTACAACACGTAGCGCCCGTCTCTGACCTTGGTGACGAGGCGTGCGCGGTGCAGTGCGCTGAGGTGGTAGGAGACGGTGCCCGGGGTGCATCCGATCCGGGCGGCGAGTTCCGCGGTGGACCGGGCGGTTTCGAGGTCCGCCAGCAAGGCCGCTCGGGTGTTGCCGACCACTTGCGCGATCCTTCCGGACCTGCGATCCCGGCCGGCTCCGATCCGTTGGGCGGGGTAGTAGAGGACGAACTGCCCGGGGGTGTCGACCTGGATGATGACGTCGGGCCAGTTGAGCACGCCGGGGGCGAGGACCAGGTCCCGGCCGGTGACATCGATTTCGCCATCCCACGACTTAGCGAGGGTGACGGCGTCGCCTGCCCAATCCATGTCGGGGTGAAGTGCTCCGAGCGCCCGACCGACGCCATGGGTGGCGATGGCCGTCGCGCGGTGGGCTATGTCCTGATTGATGATCGAGCGCAGTTCGGGCCAGCCCTCAGAGAGGGCATCTCGCCAGAACCGGGCGAGACCGTTGGCGAGATGTCGCTGCATCCGCCCCGACTCCGCGATCCGGCGGGTCGTGGCCAGCAGCGGCCTGTTCCAGTGGGTCCGGGTGTAGGTGAAGACTTGGGTTTCGAGGTCGTCCTGCGCTGCGGCCTCGATCTGCGCGATCTGCTCGTCGAGCAGGTCACGACGCTGCGCGTCCGTCCCTGGCTGAGGGGTGAGCAGGTCAGGTGTGTAGGTGTCGCCGTTTTGCGGCAACAGGTCCGCGAGCAGGGCAACGTCGGGATGGGCAAGTGACGCGCGGGCGAGTGGTCCGGGATCTCCGAACACCGGGTGCCGTCCCGACGCGGCGGTGAGTTTCAGCCACGCCATGGACTCCGACGCGGGGGAAGGGGCCAACCGCGTCCTGGACACTGTGTCGGCGTCTACACGCAGAGTGAGCACCGCTCCGACGATAGCAGTCGTCGCGATGGATTTGAACTGGCTCGAATGCTTTCCGGCGCGAGGTCCACGTGTGGTGGAGTCGTGTTGCCGAACAACGGCAGCAACGTTCACTGCCCGATCTGAGGCGGTCGCCTCCGCACGACGGTGAGTTGTGCACCCGTTACTCGAAGAACCTGGGAGTGGTTGTCATGGTGAGATTGAAGGACACATCGAAGGTGAAGAGCCGCACGAGGAAGGTCGGCGCGGCCGTGGCCGCAGCCGCGTCGGTTGCCGGGATGGTCTTCGCGGCGACACCCGCCACCGCCGCCGTCGCCGACTACCCCACCAGCACCTTCTCGATTGAGGTTGGGGCGAGCTACTACAAAGGCACGGCCACCTGGTACAACCGGTCGGTCGAGGTCAACGGAGCGTTCAAGGCCACCGGGTGTCGGCGGGTCTACGCGCGGGCGTTTACAGGCACCACCTCACGGGCCTTCGTGAGCAGCAGCACCTGGTGCGACAGGTCCGGGCCGGTGCGCCTTGCCCTTGACGTGCCCTTCGCCGGTGGGGCCGACAACATCTGGGTCTACATGACCGACGGAGCCCAGAACTACCTCGAAGGACAGACCTGCTACCGCAGCTCCGGCTACTGCATCGACGGCCTGCACTAAGGGCCTGTTGCGAGAGTGGATCGTCTGTCAGACCTGCCTGGGATGCTCCGAGTATGGAAATGACAGTGCAGCTGACGATCGACTGCTCCGATCCGCAGAGAATGGTGCCTTTCTGGGCCGAGGCCCTGGGCTACGTGCCTGAACCTCCGCCGGGCGGGCACGCCACGTGGCGTGCCTACTGGGCGGCGGTGGGGGTGCCCGAGGCAGAGTTGCCGGCCGGTGCCGGAGATATTCCGGAGTCCGTCATCGATCCCGCGGGACATGGACCGAGGGTGTGGTTCCAGCAGGTTCCGGAGCCGAAGGTCGCCAAGAACCGGTGGCATTTCGACCTGAAGGCCGGTGGGGGCCGTGACGTCCCACTGGACGTCCGCACACAGCGGGTCAAGGCTACGGTGGAACGGCTGGTCAAAGCTGGTGCCACCGTGCTGCGGATCAAGGATGAGCCGGACATGGGGCTCTACGCCGCCGCCATGCAGGACCCCGAGGGCAACGAATTCGACGTCGTCTGAGGGCCGTTGCGACGGTGCTGGTCACAGCCACTCGTTCACGGCTGCGACCAGCACCGTCGCCTCGTAGCGGACGGAGAGCTTGTCGTACCTCGTGGCCACTGCCCTGTGCCTTTTAAGTCGGTTTGATCCCGCACTCGACCGCATGGCGCTCGCGGTAATCCACTGCATCGAAACGCGGCGGTCGGCCGCCACGGGAGCCGAGCTTCCTGCGGTTGCGGGCCTGGTCAGCCTTGTACGGGATGGTCATCACGGCACGACGCGATACACGGACCCCAGTTCTAAAACACGACCTAGACGCCGCCGTCCGGGGTGGACGCCCGGGCCGTGCGGCGGAAGGCGGCCCGGTAGGCGCTCGGGCGGTGGCCGGTGTGGCGGGCGAAGAGGGCGGCGAAGGTACCGGGGTCCTGGTAGCCGACGGCCGCAGCGACGGCGGCGACGGTGCGGTCGGTGGTCTCCAGCAGATGGCGGGCGCGGCGGACCCGGGAAGCCTGCAGATGGGCCAGCGGGCTGCGTCCGGTCTCTTCGGCGAAGCGGCGCAGCAGCGTGCGGGTGCTGACCCGGAAGGCGTCCGCGAGCGCGGCGAGGTCGTACCGCTCGGCGAGGTTCTGGTCGAGCCGCCGCATGACCCGCTGGGAGAACTCCCGGCCGGGCTGCGGGAGGAGCCGCGGGTCGACGTACGGGGTCTGGGAGGTCCGCGCGTCGTCGACGAGCGCCAACCGTGCGGTGGTGCGGGCCACCCGGGCGCCGTTGTGTCGGCGGATCAGGTCCAGCGCGAAGTCGTACATGGCGCTGAAGGCGGCCGTGGTCGTCACCCCCGTGTCGGTGACGACCAGGTGCTCGGGCCGCACGTCGGCGTCCGGGCAGCGCCTGGCCAGTTCGCCGGCGTGCAGCCAGGAGGTGGTGGCCCGGCGCCGGTCGAGGAGCCCAGCCTCGGCGAGCAGGAACGCGCCGACGCAGAGGGAGACGACGGCGGTGCCGGCGGCGGCCTGCGCGCGGATCGCCGCGATCTCGGGGGCGAGCCGGGCGAGCCGCGCGTCGAGGTCCGTGTCCGGGGGCAGTTCGAAGCCGGGGACCACGAGGACGTCGACCTCGCGCAAGGGACGCACGTCCAGGCTCGCGCCGCCCGAGGCGGTGACCCGGCGGCGGGGCGAGATGACCGACACCCGGTAGCCGGGCGCGTCCGGTCCGGCGACATGCCCGGCCATCGTCAACAGATCGGGGACGCCGAACACTTCGGACGCGAAGCAGTCCGGGTACGCCAGGACCCCGACCCGCAGTGCACCCGGCCCGGCGCCCGGACCCGCACGTTCCTCTGCCTGCCGCGTCGCCTCCGCCATCGCTCCCGTACCCCTGGTGTCCCGGCCTCGGGTCGCCGACCGCGTACCGCTCGCCTCCCTCGCTTGTGGCGAGATTACCCCTGGCCTTGGCGATCCCGCCCCTCACCCGGCGGCCAACTCCGGGACCAGGCTGGCCCCATGAGCGACGACGATCCGATCACCGACTTCACCCGCCGGAGCGTGGCCGTGGAGGGGGTGGAGAAGACGGTGTACGTAGCCGGGGTAGGGCCTGCGGTCGTGGTGCTACCGGAGATGCCGGGCATCAGTCCCGACATCCTGCGGCTCGCGCGCTGGGTGCGGGACGCGGGCTTCACCGTCCATGTGCCCTCCCTGTTCGGGACGGACGGCGCCTTCCCCACGGTCGAGGGCGGCCGGGAGGTCGTGCGCCGCGCCTGTGTCAGCGCCGAGTTCCGCGCCTTCGCCGGGGGCGGTACCAGCCCGGTGACGGTCTGGCTGCGCGGCCTGGCGCGCCAGGCCCACACCGCGTGCGGTGGGCCGGGGGTGGGTGCGATCGGCCTGTGCTTCACCGGCAACTTCGCCCTCACCATGGCCCTGGAGCCGGCGGTGATCGCCCCGGTGGTCAACCACCCGTCGCTGCCGCTCGACGACCCCGGCGGACTCGAACTCGACGCGGCGGACGCGCGCGCGGTGCGCGACCGGATCGACCGCGACGGACTCACCGTCCTCGCCTACCGCTTCGAGGGCGACCGCTGGTGCACGGGGCAGCGCTTCGCCGCCTACCGATCGCTGCTCGGCGACGCCTTCGACGGGCGTGTCCTCCCGGACAGCGCCGCCAACCCGGCCCCGCCGCCCTTCTTCGCCGATCTGGTCGGCACCCCGCACAGCCTCGTCACGGCCCATCTCGTCGACGAGGCCGGCCACCCCACGGTCCGGGCCCGCGACGAGATCCTCGCCTTCCTCACCGACCGCCTGCACCCGCACGGGAACCGACCGCTGCCCGCCACCTGACCGGGGCCCATCGAGCGCTACCGCTGGGGTTCCTCGCCGGGCCGGCGGCAGTTCGGCGGCCAATTCCTGCCACCGCTGCCACGCCGCCTCGGCCAGCGCCCGCGCCTCCTCGCGCGAGGCGGAGAAGTCAAGAAGCTCGCGAGGCCCGCCCGCGCACCAGCCGAAGTCGTTGGGGACCGGCTCGTACGCCTCGTTCGGCTTCAGCTGCAAGATCATTTCTTAGTCCGGAAAAGTGCCGCGACCGTGGCGATGGCCTTGCACGCCGTCTTCGCCGGTGACGTCGAAACCGCCACCGAACTCGGAGTCGAGGACCTGGCCAAACCGAACACCGGTCGAGGCCTCGCGGTCTCCCTGATCCACCGCGACCTCGACAAGCCTGTCATCGACCGCGAACCGGCGACGCTGCCGGCCGGCTTGTACGGCGGGGCAGACATGCCCGGTGCAGCCGTGCCGTTGACCGTGCAGGGAGAGGAGTTCCGCGACCAGGCGCACGCGCTGTTTGAGAAGTCCTTTGACGACTTCAGCCGTTCGGTCCGGATGGGGGACGAAGCAGAGCGCAAGAGTGGCCCGGAAGCCGAGGCGCTGGCCGAGCAGGCCGCGCTACTGATCGAAGAGGCCGAACTGGACGGCAAGCGCGGAATGCTGCTGCTGGACCAAGGACAGTGGTACGACGAGCAGGCGCCCACCGTGCTCAGCCGGCTTTACGCGGAGAACTCCGAGGAAGCGGCGAAATCACTCGCGGCCGAGTTCGCAAACCGGTGGGGCCGACCGCTGATTCCCGAGCATGAGGCGCAACTACCGGCCGCTGCCGAGCAGATCCAAGGCGAGGTGTGGGTCGTGACGAGCCTCCCCGGTTCAACGAACCCGGGGGAAGTCATTATCCCGGCCCCGGCAGCAGCCTCAGCCCCGGCCGCGCCGCGTGACGCGACAACTGCTGCAGTCCCGGAGGCGGAGGAGGCCGAGGAGGCGGAAGCGTCGGGGGAGGAAGAGGCCGCCGAGTGGCCGACCATGAGGCGGATGCGGCGCGCTCTACGGAGGCACAGGCCGTGCTCGACGGCCTGGAGGACCGGGAGGCCGCCGAGTCGGCCGCAGTCGCCGGGATGAGCTTTCCTGTCAGCCCCGAAGCCGCCGTCCGTAAGTTCACCGCCAAAGACGCGAAACAGCAGCGCCGAGGGCCCCAGCGTGGCCCGCGAGCGGTCGACAGGGATAGAGCTGTAACAGCCCCGCCCGACAGCGCTCCGGCCCCTCACCTCGCCCGTCCTCCCGAAGGGAGATGGATGCGGGCAGGTGACGGGCCGGAGCGCTGTTAAAGGGTTCTCATGCGTGATGCTGACTGCACATCACGTTATTCGGTGCGGATCTCACCGAACCATCCCGTCACCGCGTGTCAGTCCCACCACTGGGCACTCATAGCGGACGGGTCATAGGTGAAGATGTAGAACTCGGCCTTGCCGTTGTCGCCGTCCACGTACTTCCCGATGTCCCTGATGGTCCAGCAGCCGCCGCCCGTCACGCTGGTGACGTACTCGTCATTGTTCGTGCTGTCGTGCTCGAACAGGTCGTAGGCATAGTTCTTGGTGGCGGCCGTGTTGATACAGACCTTGATGTCACCGCCCGTCGAATACACGTCGGCCGTGTGGTACTTGCCACCGCCGACGCCATAGAAATCCGTGGCGCCCTTGTAGTCCCAGCCCGAAGAAGCCTGAGCGGGGCCACCGGAAATCAGAAGAAGGCCACTCATCGCCGCAACGAGAGCACCCTTCGTCACCAAACCGCGCATCTTCATGGCCTCTTCCGTTCTCACGCGCTTTAAGTGATCATTTAATCACAACGAACGCAAATGACTCTCTGGCGACCGATATCGGGCTCTTATGCGTCGCCTGCCGAGCCGGCGGGGGGCGCGGCACTGAAGGCTGGCGAGAGCCACAGGGCGGGGTCAGCAGGTTCCAGGGGCAGCGGCGGGTAGGCGTAGGCGGTGTGCCCCTCAGGGGAGCATGCCGACAGTGGTCCGGTGTCCGCGTCGAGCAGGTCCTGCAGGTGAGGTTTTGCGTGGTGGAGCCACCACGTCGACATGCCCAAGGCCGGGTCCAGCCGCAGGTTTTCCCAAGCCCGCCAGAGCGCGGTCAGCCGTGACAGCGCCTCGCGGACACGAGCGGACAGATCCTCAACCGCGCTCGGGTGGACAGGCGCCCCTCCCGCAGCGCAGCTCACTCATTCAGGCGGATTCCCAGACAACCTGGCAGGGAATGCCTGATCGCAGTTTTGTCCCTAGTGTCTTGTGATCCTGTT
>NZ_JAGGPB010000088.1 GCF_018614055.1 Streptomyces sp. ISL-98 | reverse complement strand
GCACCATAAACGCCAAGCTTAGTCCGGAAAAGGGCAAGCGGACTCACGAAATCCTTATTTCAGGTAGGCAGCCTGTCGTGGCGATCCGGCACTCGTGGTCCGGCGTGGGAGCCGCAACCACGGGCGGGCGGGTGGCAGATGAGGTCCGCAGAGGGTGGCTTCGTCCAGCTCGCTCGTGCGCGTGACCAGCATGCGGACCGGGTCCTGTGCGTCCTCCATCTCGTCGAGCGCGGCCGTGAGCCTCTCGACGACCCGCAGTGGGTGCAGGCGGCGGCCCGTTCGGCGCGACCATCGCGCACGGCCGACAGCGGTTCCGGCCCGCTGCGTTTCTGCTCAGCGGGCCGGAACCGTCATCCCGCATTATTCTCTGGCCTACGGGCCCAGGCCCGTTACCTCTGTCTTACGGTCGGGTGACCGAGTCCTCGATACCCGCAGTGTCGGTGTCCGCGTCCTTGCGGCCGGCGCCGGTCAGGTCGCGGAACAGGGCGATGGCCAGGACGAGGGCGGCGGCCAGCAGCGACATGATGACCTGTTCGCGTCCGGCATCGTCGGTCAGCATGTAGACGAGGACGAACGAGATCATCCCGATGGTGACCCAGGTCAGATACGGGAAGAGCCACATCTTGACGACCAGCTTCTCAGGCTGCTCGCGCAGGATGATGCCGCGCATCCGCAGCTGGGTGAAGCAGATCATCAGCCATACGAAGAGGGCCACCGCGCCTGATGAGTTGAGCAGGAAGTCGAAGACGGTGTCCTTCCACTGGTAGTTGAACCATACGGCGACGAAGCCGAAGACAACGGAGCCGAGGATCGCGGCCTGCGGCACACCATGGGCGTTGGTGCGGGCGAAGGCCTTGGGTGCGTCTCCGCGTCGGCCGAGGGAGAAGGCCATGCGGGAGGCGGTGTAGAGCCCGGAGTTGAGGCAGGACAGGACGGCGGTCAGGACGATGACGTTCATGATCTGGCCGGCGTGCGGAATGTCGATCGAGTTGAGGGCGGCGACGTACGAACCGTCCTTGACGATTGACTTGTCGTTCCACGGGAGCAGCGTGACGACGACGAAGATCGACCCCAGATAGAAGACGCCGATACGCCAGATGACGCTGTTGGTGGCCTTGGTGACGGCGCGCTGCGGGTCTTCCGACTCGCCGGCGGCCAGGGTGACGATCTCGCTGCCCATGAAGGAGAAGACGACCATCAGGACACCGGTCAGGATGGCGCCCGCGCCATGGGGCATGAAGCCGTCCGCGTCGGTGAGGTGCGCGAATCCGGTGCCGGGGTTGTCGGAGCCGGGCAGCAGACCGAAGACGGCGAGCAGGCCGATGGCCACGAATCCGCCGATGGCGACGACCTTGATCCCGGCGAACCAGAACTCGAACTCGCCGTAGGAGCCGACCGAGACGAGGTTCGTGGCGGTGAGCACCACCATCACGATGAGTGCCCAGCCCCACTGCGGGATCGCGGGTATCCACCCGTTGAGGATGACGGCACCGGCGGTGGCCTCCACCGCGAGCACGACGACCCAGAAGAACCAGTACAGCCAGCCGATGGAGAAGCCGGCCCAGCGGCCGAGGGCCTGGTCGGCGTAGGTGGAGAAGGAGCCGGAGGTCGGCCGTGCGGCTGCCATCTCGCCGAGCATCCGCATGACCAGGACGACCATCGCGCCGACGAGGGCGTATGAGATGAGGATGGCGGGTCCGGCGGCGGCGATGCCGGAGCTGGAACCGACGAACAGACCGGCACCGATGACACCGCCGATGGCGATCATGGACAGGTGGCGGTTCTTCAGCCCGGCCTGGAGGCCGTCGGGGGAGGGGGCCTGTGCGGGGTTGCCAGGCTGTGCGGCCACCTTGGTGGTGGTCGGTTGCGCGCTCATGGATTCCTCAGCAATCGAACGAGTTCTGGGCATGATTCAGCACAGATGGAGTGACGAAGCCAGGGCATGTGAAGGGCGCCATGCGCTGTGCAGGCGCAATACAGCCGCGCGCTCACATGAGAGCTACGGCAGGCTGATCACGGTTCTGCTGCGTCTCCGGCGGGTGTGGACCGGCACGGTGGTTGGCGTCCTGGACGCAGGGACCGCTGCACGGCTCGGGTGCGGGCGAGGCGCACCGTGTGGCCCTGTGGGGCATTCGTGCAACGGATTCCGCACTGTTTCCAGTGGGTTGGGATCATCCAGCTCACAAGCTGACTTGGTGTCCTGGGTATCCCTTCAAGGCCAAGACGGTAGGGCATGAATTCGGAATTGGAAATAGTCGCGTCGTCAGCCTGAGCTCTCTGCTGTCTCTGCTGTCCGGCTCCGGCGCCGAGCCTGTGTTCGCTTCGCTGGACCGTCCCGGTGCCCGCCGCAGCGCTTTGAGCATTTGTATGAACTCGGGTCGCCGGGAGTCTGGCATCTGTCCATGGTGTGCTGGTGGGGCCGCTTCTACCGTCGGGGTACGCGAGATTCCGCTGGGCGACCCCCGGCGCTCCTCGTCGGCCAGGGTGGTCCTCCTCGAGGGCCGGCGAGTCCTGGCTCTCCTTCTGCTCTTGGCGTCCTACGCAGCGAGTCCGGTGGTTCGGGCGATTGTCATTGCGACGGAGCAGGCCAGCTATTTATTTGCCCTCCCGGCTCTATCAGGCGGACTGCGCGGGCACATTCGAGCTGCCTGTGCGGGCGGCAGACAGGCCGCACCACCATCCGATGGGAGTTGATCAGTGAATGCCGCGTCCGGGCAGCCAGTCCCGCCTACCGGCGTCATCCTCCGCCAACCAGCCATGGGCGGCCGGTCCGCCGATTCAAGTGACCCCAAGTGCCACTGCGGCCGGCTGCTCATCAGCTGCAGCGGCTGCCAGACCCTCCGCTGCCTGGACTGCGAGCCCTACCGTTCTGATGACTGCCTCTTTGACCTCTGAGCATTCCCGCGGCGGCGTCTGCGCCGAGGAGAACCCGCATAACGCGTTGGGTGGTCCGCTTCCCGCAGGCGGCGGACAGGAGCGGTATTTCGTCGTTATCGGCAGCGATATGGCGCGCAGGGTCTGTGGTTCCCTGCGATCGGCGGGACACCTCGTGCGCCACCTGGCGCAACCCACGGACGGCGATCTGCGCCAGGTGCTCGACCGGGAGGTGGCCGGCGTCGCGATCCTTCTGGATGACGATGTCCAGTCCCTGCGCTACGCGCTCGCGGTCGAGCACATCTGCCCAGGCGTCACGCTGGTGGTGACGGTCTTCGACCGGACGGTCGCCGACCAACTCGTGCGCGTGGTACCGAACTGCCAGGTCACGTCGCCGGCCGACGTCGCCGCTCCCGTACTCCTTGCCGCCTGCCTCCAGCCCGACCTGCTGGCCCTCAACCGGACCTCCTCGGGCCACGTCGGCGCCCGGTGGGAGGAGGACACCGTGAGGCTCGAGACGTACCGGCCACCTCGCTCCCTGAGATACCGGGCCAGGCTGGGGAAGATCAGGGGGCAGCTGCGACCGCACGATGGCAGCTCGCGGATCATGCTGACCGGCCTCGCCGGGCTGCTCGCGGTGCTCCTTGCGGACTGGGGCTGGTCCGTGACCTTCAATCACCGACCGCCGGTGGAAGCCTTTTTCCAGGCGGTGCGAACGGTGTCGACCGTCGGCCCCGCGTCCGCGCACGGCTCAGACGCCTACCTGGTATTCGCCGGCCTCGCGATGCTCATCACCATCGTCTTCACCGCCGTTTTCACCGCCGGCATGGTCGACCGCCTGCTGGCCCCTCGCTCGATCGGCATGGTGGGCTCCCGTGCGCTTCCCCGCGCGGGGCATGTGGTGGTCGTCGGGCTCGGCCAGGTGGGGCTGCGGCTGTGCACCCGGCTGCAGGACCTCGGTATCGGGGTGATCGCGGTGGAACGCGACGCGGCGGCCCCCAACCTCCGTTTGGCCAGAGCACTTGGCGTCCCTGTCGTCATCGCTGATGCCACCGACAAGTTCGTGCTGCGCAGGCTCAGCCTCCACACGGCTCAGGCCATGGCCGCCGTCGCCTCCGACGATCTGGACAACATCGCGGTCTCCGTAGCATCACGAGCGGTCGCACCCGATCTGCGGGTGGTCATCAGGGCGGGCGATCACGAGGCCATCGCCGAGACCCAGTCCCTGTTCAGAATCGGCATCGTCCACGACCTGGGCAGTCTGAGCGCCGCGTACACGACCGCAAGCCTGATCGGGCTACGGCCGCGCGGCGTGCTCGCACACGGCAGGCGGCTCCTTGTGGAGCGCGCGAACGGGAGGTTCGTGCAGTGGCCCCATGCGGTCCGGTGCGACCACCAACAGGACAGGCACGCTGACGGCCCACAGCAGGTCCGTGAAAGCTGAGCAGGATATGGCGAGTCAGGAAAGTCCCACCACCCAGCATTCGGGGCTGCCGTCTCCGGCGGCGGCCGGGGTCAGCCTGCGGCATCTGCTGATGTCGCAGGCCGAGCCACTGGTGGAGCTGCAGGCCGCCCCGATGGGGCTCGACGTCGAGGTGCGCGAGGTCGGGATCCTCGATCCCGAGGACCCGGCGCCGGCCCGGCCCGGTGAGTTGGTGCTCGCCATCGGGGTGCGCGGCAGTGCGGTGCTTCCCACGCTGCGCGCGGCGGGCGCGGCCCGGGCTGCCGCGGTCGTGGTCAAGCTCGACGGACCCGGACAGACCGCGATGCTCGGCGAAGTGGCTGCGGCGGCCGGCGTAGCGCTGCTCTCGGTACGCCGAGAGATCCGCTGGGAGCGCGTGGACTCGCTGGTCCGCGCGGTGCTCGGACCCGGTGAGACCGTGGCACCCGCCGAGCACGAGGCGAGCGGCGATCTGTTCTCGCTGGCGCAGACCACCGCGTTGCTCACCGGTGGCATCGTCAGCATCGAGGACACCGCGCACCGGGTCCTGGCCTACTCCCGCTCCTCGGACGAGGGGGATGACCTGCGCCGTATGTCCATCCTCGGCTGGCAGGGACCGGAGCCGTACCTGTCCAGGCTGCGTGAGTGGGGGTCTTCGAGCGCTTGCGGACCTCCGGCACGGTGATCGCCGTCGAGGCGCATCCGGAGCTGGGTATCCGGCGGCGCCTTGCGGTCGGCATCAGGGCCAGGAACCAGCCGCTGGGAACCATCTGGGTGCAGGAGAGCTCCCAGCCGCTCGCCTCCCGCTCGGAGCAGGCGCTGCTCGGCGCTGCAGGGGTGGCCGCGCTGCACTTGGTGCGGCGCCGACGCGAGGTCGCCGCCGATACGCGACTGACTCAGACGCTGCTGGTCGGACTCCTGGACGGCTCGACCGGTCCGCAGTCGCTGACCGAGCACCTGAGGCTGGATCCGCGCCGTCCGGTGGCCGTGATCGGCTTCTCGCTCCGCCCCCTGGCAGCTGTGAGGCCGGCGGCGGTGGAGACCGGCGGGAAGGCCATGAGCAGGAGGGCTCGGTGGAGCTCACCCGGGCGGAGGTCACCGGTCTGATCTCGGTGCACGCGGCGGCCCGGCACTACAGCGCCGTGGTGGCGCCGGTCGGCTCCCGGGTCTACGTGCTGCTGCCGGAGCTGCCGGCCGGGCTCACCCCCGCTGTCGTCCAGGGCTGGTCGCGGGAGATCGTCGGGGCGGCGAAGAACCATCTCGGGGTGTCGCTGCAGGCGGCGGTCGGACCGGTCGCGCCCGAGCTGTCGGGCGCGGCGCTCTCCCGCCGGGATGTGGACCGGGTGCTGGGGGCGATGGCCCGCGGCGAGGTCGCGGTGGAGGTCGCGTCACTGGACGAGGTAGGGGAGCAGGTGCTGGTCGGCGAGATCCTCGCCGTCCTTGCGGAGCGGCCGGACCTGCGGGACCCGCGGCTCATCGCGCTCGCGGAGCGGGACAGGCGCAGCGGCACCCACTACGTGGAGTCGCTGTTGACGCACCTCGACGCCTTCGGGGACCTCGCCACGGCGGCGGCGCAGCTGCACGTACACCGCAACACGCTCCGGTACCGGATCCGCCGGGCACAGGAGCTGACCGGCCTTGATCTCTCCCATCCACAGCAGCGGTTGCTGACGATGCTGCAGCTGAGGCTGCCGCCGGGGAGCGCCGGCGGCTGAACGAGGGCCGGGCGACGCGGTGTTGCGGCGCCGCGTGCCGCAGGCTCGCTTTCCCACGCCCGGCAGCGGGCAGCGGGGCAGGCGGGCCGCGGTCACGCCGTTCGCGAGGCGGTCAGCTCCGAGTGGTCATGTCGCGCAGGAAGAAGGTCAGGTTGGCGGGACGCTCGGCGAGGCGCCGCATGAAGTAGCCGTACCACTCCTGGCCGTAGGGAAGGTAGACGCGCATGGTGCCGCCGTCGGCAACGATCCGCTGCTGCTCCTCGGGGCGGATGCCGTAGAGAGGCAGTGATATGGCCAGGCCCACAAACCGGCGGGGTGTCGTAGAGGTGGTGCTTGCTGTCTTGAACTCCGGCTGGAGTGGGCGCGTGGCCGCGACGGACGTGCGGGCGTCGAAACCGCTTGCCGCGCAGGCACGCCGCAGCCTGCAGGGGGTGGTGGCGCAAGCTGGACGTCACCGACTCCAGGCCCCAGGAAGGAACCGCCAGGTGTTTCGCCCCGCGGCGGCAAGCGGTGCTAGAAATTGGCCATGAAGGAAAAGGGTCTTTTCGGACCAACCCATCTTTTGCGGCGAGCATCCCCACGTCCCTCGTCCGATCGAGGCGGGTCAGCGGCCGCGCGTCGTGGGTGGAAGACGGGGCTGCGCTCCATGCTGAGCCTGCGGAGCGCCGCGGGACAGGTATTCGTGTTGCAGGTCGTGATCGTGTTGCTGCTGGCCGCGGCGGCGGTGACGGCCTTGGTCGTGCAGGCCAACCGTGGCAGTGAACGCGAGGCCGAGCGCCTGTCCCTGGCGGCGGCCGAGATGTTCGCGAATGCCCCGGGCACAGCCGAGGCGTTGAAGAGCCCGAATCCGACAGCCGTCCTGCAGCCGCGCGCCGAAACGGCCTGGACGAGGGCGGGAGTGGACTTCGTTCTCGTCATGAACACGGATGGGATTCGCCTTACCTACCCCGACCCGGAGCAGATCGGGAAGAAGTTCGTCGGCACCATCGAACCGGCGCTGGAAGGCCGCACCGTCGTCGAGCGCGCAGGCGGGCCGGCGCTGCCTGCCGGTACGGGACCGGCCGTCCAGGCAGTGGTCCCGGTGATGGGGGCCGACGGTTCGGTCGTCGGACTGGTGGCCGCCGGGATCACGGTGGAGAACGTGGGAGACCTGGTCGATCGGCAGTTGCCGATCATCTTCGGCGCCGGCGTGGCCGCGCTCGTTCTGTCCACCACCGGGACGGCGCTGGTGTCCAGGCGACTGCGTCGGCAGACGCGCGGCCTGGGCCCGGCGGAGATGACGCGGATGTACGAGCACCACGACGCGGTGCTGCACGCGGTGCGTGAGGGTGTGCTGATCATTGATGCGGACGGTCGGGTGCTGCTGGCCAACGACGAGGCGCGGCGGCTGCTGGACCTGCCGGCGGACGCGGAGCAGCGGCACGTGGCGGCCCTGGGGCTGGACGGGGAGACGGCGCGGCTGCTGGCGTCGGCCGAGCCGGTCACAGATGCGGTGCGCCTGGTCGGTGACCGGCTGCTGGCGGTGAACGAAAGGCCCACGGCCCCGCACGGCGGCCAGGCGGGCAGCGTGGTGACGCTGCGGGACACCACGGAGCTGGCGGTGGTCACCGGGCGGGCGGAGGTGGCGCGGGAGCGGCTGAAGCTGCTGTACGACGCGGGGGTGCGGATCGGGACGACGCTGGATGTGACGCGCACCGCCGAGGAGCTGGCGGAGGTGTCCGTCCCGCAGTTCGCCGATGTCGTCACCGTCGAGCTGCTGGACCCGGTCCTGCGCGGCGAGGAGCCACCAGAGGCGAGCACGGAGATGCGCCGCGCCGCCGTCGTCGGCCTGAAGGGTGACCACTCCCTCTACCCCGTCGGCGAGCTGATCCGGTTTGTGCCCACCCATCCCGTCGCCGCCGGGATGATCACCGGCCGGGCAGTGCTCGAAGCGGACCTGAGTACCTCCGACGGCTGGCGGGCCCAGGAGCCCGAGCGGGCTCAGCGAGTCCTGGACCGTGGCATCCACTCCCTCCTTGTGGTCCCGATGCGGGCCCGGGGCGTATTGCTGGGAGTGGCGAACTTCTGGCGGGCGAATGCCTCCGCACCGTTCGAAGAGGAGGACAAGGCCTTCGCCGAGGAGCTGGCCGCCCGGGCAGCGGTCGCGATCGACAACGCCCGCCGCTACACCCGCGAGCACACCATGGCCGTCACCCTGCAGCGCAGCCTCCTGCCCCGGGGCGTACCCGAGCAGAACGCCCTGGAGGTGGCCTACCGCTATCTGCCGGCCCAGGCCGGGGTGGGCGGCGACTGGTTCGACGTCATCCCGCTGTCCGGCGCCCGCGTGGCGCTGGTGGTCGGCGACGTCGTCGGCCACGGTCTGCACGCCGCGGCCACCATGGGCCGACTGCGCACCGCCGTGCACAACTTCTCCGCCCTGGACTTGCCGCCGGACGAACTGCTGAGCCACCTTGACGAGCTGGTCGCCCACATCGACGCCAGCGAGACCGCCGACGACGTGCACGACGGGGACGGGATCACCGGGGCCACCTGCCTGTACGCCGTCTACGACCCCGTCTCCGGTCGAGTGGCCGCCGCCACCGCCGGCCACCTGGGGCCGGCGGTGGTCCACCCCGATGGGACCGTGGCCTTCCCCCCAGTGCCGGTTTCCCCGCCCCTGGGCGTGAGCGCAAGCTTGCCGTTCGAGACGACTGAGCTGACTCTGCCCGAGGGCTCCCGCCTGGTCCTCTATACCGACGGGCTGGTCGAGGACCGCGGCCGCGACCTGGACAGCGGCCTGGAGACCCTGCGAGATGCCCTGGCCGGGACCGGCCGCACTCCGGAGGACACCTGCGCCGCGGTGATCGAGGCCATGCTCCCCGCCAGGCCCACGGACGACATCGCGCTGCTGGTGGCCCGCACGCGCCGGCTCGACCCGGTGAAGGTCGCCCAGTGGGACGTACCCCGCGCCCCCTCAGCAGTAGCCCCCGTCCGCACCGCCTGCGCCCGCCGCATGGCGGACTGGGGTCTGGAAGAGATCGGCTTCGCCACCGAGCTCATCCTCAGCGAACTGATCACCAACGCCATCCGCTACGGCGGCGACCCGATCACCGTCCGGCTGTTGCACGACCGTACTCTGATCTGCGAAGTCTCTGACGGCAGCAGCACGTCACCGCATCTACGCCGGGCCAAGACCACGGACGAAGGTGGGCGCGGCCTGTTCCTCGTCGCCCAGTACGCCGAACGCTGGGGCACCCGCTACACCTCCGCCGGCAAGGTCATCTGGACCGAACAAGCCCTTCACGGCGGGCCAGTGGGACCCAGCGGGGACCTGGGCGACATCCTCCTCGATCAATGGACCGACGAAGGCCTGTGACGACAGTTCTCCCGTCCCGCGAAACCAGAGTCTCCCCATTGTCCCGCTCGTTCGCCGGGCCGTCACCGCCAGGTAGCGGAACTAACCGTCTCCTGGCTTGCCAGCTGTCGGCGACCGCACTGCCGCTGTGAGCGCTAAACCGAAAACTTCTGGGGCGAAGCCGGAGCGCTTGTCGGCTCGTTCTGGCTGCACCGCGGTGTGGACCCGGCCGAATGAGCCCGCCGCGCGGCCAGAGCATCGAGGTCCTCTTCCGCCACTACGCCAGGTTCCTTGACGGCATCCAGGACCATGCCAACCGCCTGATCGAGCAGTCGATGCAGGAGCGGAATCGCGTGAGCCAGGGCGCGGCACCTGCCGAGTGAGCCGAGTTGGACCGGAAACGGACCGGAACTGCTGGTCAGGAACGGGATAGGCGTGGCAGGAATTGGGAAGTACGACGCAACTCTGACCCCGTCTGTAAATGGGTCCAGCGAAAGGCGCTCGAACGGGCAAAAGTCCAGGTCAGGCGCCTTTTTTCGTGCCTCTAGAAGAAGCCCGGCTTCTTCGGCGAGTAGGAGACGAGGAGGTTTTTCGTCTGCTGGTGGTACACCGGCTGCACCGGCGGTGACCTGAAAAAACGGCCAACCGGCACCGTCTTGGCAGCGCCGGTCCGAGAATGGTCCGGATCTCGCGTCGCAGCCGCCGAGGGCCCGCCATCCGCCGCCTCCCGACCGTGCGCCCGCCGGGGGCGCGGCCGCGAGCGCGACCGGAAGTCCGGTCCCGAGCCCGACCGTTACCATCCGACGCATTCCCTCAAGGGCGTCGTCCGCAGGTTCGAGCCCGGCAACGCGCGCACACGAGCCGCCGTCGCCTGGCGCAAGTGCGGCCAAAAGCCCTTGGGCACAAACCTGCTGGCGACTGTCAGCCAAGATCCGCCGGACAAGACTCGAGCCCCTGACAGGGCGAGCCGACCTCCCATCCGCCCAACCGGCCGAAGCCGCGCCGCTCGGCTGCGGTTCGGCTTGTCCCTGCCCCCGCCGCGCGACGGCGGTTCAGTCGCGGGAGCCGTGAGCCGCTCAGGCCCGCGGAGCGGCCGACCGGCGCCGTCACGCCGCCAGCGCTGCCTCCACCTCCGCGAGTTCCCTCTCCGGGTTGGCCGTCCGGGCCAGTACGTCCAGGTCGTCCCGGCTGTAGCGGGCGCGCACGTCGTCGTCCCACCTCGCGGTGGCTGCCCGCAGCGGCTCGACGGCTTCCGCGAGTCGGCCCAGCCGGTGCAGGACGAGTCCGTAGTACCCGGCGGCCTCCGTCACGTGTGCAGAGCCGCTGCCCTGTTCCCAGGCCCTGCGCAGAAACGGTTCCGCCTCGGCGTACGCGCCGCGCTGGGCCTTGAGTTTCCCCGCGAGCATGGCGTTCAGCGGCGACCCGTCGTCGGCCGCGCGCACATACCAGCGCTCGGCCTCCTGGTAGTCCCGGTGGTACTCGGAGAGCCAGCCCATCTGGTTGCACGCGTCGTGGTGCCCCGCCTCGGCGGCCGTCCGGTACCAGTGGTCGCGCAACGTGGGCCTGCGCAACGAGCCGTACAGCTCCGCGAGGTCGTACGCAGCCTCCGGGTCGCCGGCCAGCGCGGCGGGTTCGATCCACCGGACCAGGTGGCGGTCGCCCGCGCCGGACCAGTCGCCGAGGATCTTCCCGTACGCGTACGAGGCGTGGACGTCGCCCGCCTCCGCGCGCTCGCGTAGCTCGGGCAGCCGGCGCAGGTCCTTGCCGGGGGCGATCGTCCCGCCCTCGCGGATCGCGGCGATCCGGTCGAGCTGCGCGACGACGTCTTCGTCGTCCTGCCCGACCTGACGAAACCAGCGTTCGGCCTCCTCGTACCGCCGCTTCCGCTTGCAGAGGAGGCCGAGGTTCCACTGAGCGGCCTGGTGCCCGTCGCCGGCCGCGAGGCCGTACCAGTGCTCGGCGTCGGCGAGGTCGCCGCGCTGCTCGTGCAGGACTCCGAGGACGTACCCGGCGCCTTCATAAGCCTCCTGGTGGGCTTGGACCAGTAGGCCGTGCGCCTCGGGCCAGGACGCGTCGCCGGCGGTTTCCGTCAGGAACACGGCGTGGTCCACGCGGGCGGAGGCGCTGAGCGCGGAGGCCCTGCGGTAGTAGCCCGCGGCCTCGGTGGTCAGGCCCGGGTAGTCGCGGAAGTGTTGCACCAGGTCGAACAGCGGGCGCAGCGCCTCGGCCGCAGTGTCCCCGTCTCCGGCGGCCTCAGCGGCGTCGAGGTCCGCCGCGACGCGGTCGAAGTCCTCGCGAATCGACTCGAAGAGCTTCACCCAGCGGAAGACCGCGATGTCGCCCAGGTCGATGTCGCTCATCAGGAACTTCGGCGCTTCGTCGAGTCGCCCCTCGGCCGCGAGCAGCTTGCCGAGCTCGATCTTGCAGTCGAGGCTGCGGCCTTGTTCCCAGCCGCGCCGGAACCATTCGGCGGCCTCCGGATCGCCGTTCTCCTTGAGCAATACGCCCAGTCCGTAGGCGCATCCGGCGTGCCGGTCGGCGACGGCGCGGTAGAGCGCCTCCGCCGCCGGCCGGTCGCCCCGGATCTTCCGGTACCGGGCAAGGGTGTAGTGCGAGAAGGCGTCGCCCCCGGCCACCGCCTGTTCCCAGTACGGGATGCCTTCGTCCACGTGATGGCCGAGCACGAAGAAGTCGGTGTGCCGGCGGGCGGTCTTCGCGTCACCGGCGCGCGCTGCGGCGACGAGAGCCTCTCCGCGGGGCTGTATATCCTGCGTCATGAGCCGCATCGTGACAGGTGGGGCCAAGAACCGGCCAATTGACGGCCGTTGCCGTCCGGTGCCGGTCCCGGGACCGGGTGGTGGCCGAGTGCGGGCGGTCGGGACAGCGGACCCGGCTGCTGCCGCCGCGGGTGGTCGTGTACTTCGTGCTGGCGATGTG
>NZ_JAGGPB010000087.1 GCF_018614055.1 Streptomyces sp. ISL-98 | reverse complement strand
AAGTACTGCTGGAGTACTAGTAGGGTCGGGGACTGGCGCGGTGGCTGTTGCTCCGTTTCCAGTCCCCGCCGCATCAAACCGGGCATGCAGTTCTCCCGCACCCGGCTTTCCGACATCGTTCACCGCTGGGCATGCACCGTCGCCCCGCGCACGTTTCCCGTCAGGCGGTAGACCCCGAGCCTGGTGGTCCACCCATAGGTGTAGCGGGTGGTCCAGTTCCGGCCCGCGAGGCCGTGTTTCCGGCTGGCGAAAATCGCTAGCCGCTCGTGGACGTAGCCGTCGACCGTGTTGAACTTCCGCCCGGAGTTCCCGTTGCGGAAGTATGCGGCCCAACCCCGCAGGACGGGGTTGATGTCGGCCACCACGGCGGCTACCGGCCGTTCGGTCCGGGAACTGGAGGTAGCGGCGCGAATCTTGTCCCGCAGCACCCCCAGCGCCCTGGCCGAGGGCCAGCGTTGCAGATAGAACCTGCCCCGCCGCTTCCACGACTCCACTTTGCGGTGATGGAAGCCGAGGAAATCGAAGCCCTGCCCGCCCCGGCTGAGACAGACGATGCCGGACTTCTCCGGATGCAGAACCATCCCGAGCCCGCCCAGCACCTCCGCCGCCAGGTCCCGCGCCGACTCGGCGCGTTCCCTGCTCGGCGACAGGACCACGAAGTCATCGCAGTACCTCACCAGCGTCCCCAGCCGCTGCCCACGCGCCTGCCACGCCTCGTCGAGGACGTGCAGGGCGATATTGGCGAGCAACGGGGAAATCGGTGAGCCCTGTGGGGTTCCCGCCCCGGTCTGGGAGGTCACCCCGCCCTCCAGTACTCCCATCCGCAGCCACGCCCGGATCAGCTTCAGCATCGACCGGTCCACCACGCGCCTGGCCACCTGGGCCATCAGCGCGTCGTGGTCGATCGTCCCGAAGCAGTTCCGGATATCGGCCTCCAACACCCACTCCCGCCCTTGGTTCGCGGCCACGCGCACAGCCTCGCACGCGTCGATCGCGGACCTCTTGGGCCGGAACCCGTAGCTCGCGCCGGTGAACCCGGCCTCGAAGACGGGTTCGAGAACCAGCTTCGCGGCCGTCATCACCACCCGGTCCGCCACGGTGGGAATCGAGAGCGGCCGCGATTCTCCCGGCCGCCCCGGCTTGGGGATCTTGACCCGCCGCAGCACCGACGGACGATACGTATGCGTCCGCAACTGCTCCGACAGGTCCTGGAGGAACACGTCCACCCCGGCAGCGGCCACCGCGTCGACGGACAGCCCGTCCACGCCCGGCGCACCCCGGTTCGCACACACGACCGACCATGCCCGCCACAGGACGTCCATGCGGTGGACGTGGCAATACAGGGCATGGAACCGTCGTTCGGGTTCTTGCTCGGCACAGCGGTAGAGCGTCCACTGCAAGGCTCGGACCTTGTCCAGAGGCCGGCCGCCCAGTCCTGCGGGGCCTTCCTCCCGGCGGATGGATCTAGCCGTTTCGGCACTCATCCGGGCACCTCCCTGTTCGTGTCACGCATCGATGAAGCAGGGGCCCTTCGCTCCTGACGGGTTGTGTTGTCCCGCCGATCAGCACTACTACGACCCCCTCCGACTGCCTCTCGGCAGCCCGCCACTTCCCGGTTCGGCCGGTTATAGGCGGGCCACGCTCCCGAACCGCACATCCGGGGCCGAGGAGGCCCTCTCCAGTTCCCAGGACAACCTTCCGACCATTCCACGCTCCTTACGCCGGGAGGTTCTTCGGCGCCCGCTCCAGGTTCCCGGACGCCTTCCATGGCCTTCGCCAAATCATCACGGGCTCGGCACCTCCTTGGTTCGCCCCGCAGGGCGAACTGGAATTGACGACGCTGCAAGCTTCACTTCATGTTGCGGACTGGTCGGTTGCACGCCCCCGAAGGACGCTTGTCACTCCACTTCGACGCCGCCCTCTCGAACGACGCCGGGAGTCAGCTACCGGGGACCCTGGCGTCTCCCCGGACCGGACTTGCACCGGCTGGCTGTCCTGAGCTTGACGTCCGGTTACATCCCCTCCACCTCCTTTGAGCTGGGACGGCGCCCGGACTGCTGGACGTACGATGATCAATTCCAAGGGGTCAGTGGTTAGTGGTCGTAGGCGGTCAGTGAGCGCAGGACGGGTTGTCCGGTGTGGTCGTTGTGCCAGATCGGGGCGGTCAGCGCGAGGATGCGCTGCATGACGCGGGCGATGACCCCGCCGGGTGTGCGGCCTCGGTGCTGTTCGAGGTTGAGCTGGCCCTTGAAGGTCTCGTTGACCGACTCGATCACCTGCCGCAACGGCTTGAACAGCGAGGCGCCGGGCCGTTCCGGCTCGCCCTTGCGGGCCGGCCGCAGCAGCCGGATGTCCAGCTCGGCCAGCTGGTGCTCGAAGTCGCGGCCGAAGTAGTTCTTGTCGCCGATCAGCGTCTGTCCGGGCCGGGCGGTGGTCAGGCCCGGTTCGGCGGCGAGCAGGTCCAGCAGGGTCTCGCGTTCGTCGGCCTTGGCTCCGGTCAGGGCAAAGGCGATCGGCAGGCCCTGCAGGGTGCACACCAGGTGCAGGCGTAGGCCCCAGAAGAAGCGGCTGTGGCTGGCGCAGTACCCGTACTCGGCCCAGCCGGCCAGGTCGGAGCGTTTGACGGTCTCGCGTGAGCGTCCGCACTCCACCGGCGTGGAATCCACGATCCACACGTCGTCGCTCCATACGGAGGTGTCGGTGGCCAGCAGCCGGGTCACTCGTCGCAGCAGCTCGGCGGCCTTGCGTAGGCGCTTGTTGTAGCCGGACTGCTTCGGCAGGTAGGGGAAGAGATGCCGCAGGTGGGAGCGGGCGTGGCGAAGCCACTTGGCCTCGGAGGTGAAGCCCAGCATGGCCTGCATCATCGCGAGAGTGACCAGTTCGGCATCGGTCAGCTGCAGCACGATGCCTACTGCGGACCGCCACGGGGCGATATGCGGTGATGCCTTCAGCAGGTCATCGGTCTTCACGTACAGTGCGGTGGCGAGGGAGTCCAACTCTGTCTTCACACACCGACGTTGGACTCCCTCGTCGTATGCGCGCAGCCGATCCCTTGAAGTCGATCATTCAGGTGGCACGGCTGCTACTGCTCCTTGGCGGAAGGCCGTCGCACCTCGAAGTGGAAACATCCGTATTCCAGTGCCCTGACGTGTACGAGCACCACGTCCGGATCGTTGAACGCATCGTCGAAGGCTGCATCGAAGCCAGTCGTGGCGTCGACCGGAATCTCCAGAAGGCGGCCGCCTGCGATATGGCCCCGGGCGTCATAGCGGCGCACGGTACGCAGGGCGCCCGGCCGAGCGAAGGGGTAGTTCTCGCCGGAGGTGAACCCGCCGCAGTCATCGGCATGGATGAAGACGGGACCCTGTTCGTCGTACGCGCCCGGATCTGCACCCCTCGTGGCGGCCCAGCGACGCAACGGGGCGTACGAAACAAGGGCGATCCGCTCGCCGAGCGTGATGGGGCGAAGGCAGCAGCGCAGCGGAGAGCCCACGTCGTCGCCGGTCGCGATGTACGGGGCGCAGGGACGGCCCGCGTCGTCGACAACCCGCAGTTCCTTCAGGACGGCTGCGTCAACGGGGAGCACGGTGTATCTGGTCATGTGCCCATGCTGGATCGACGCACGGGCGGTTGCTGGCAGGAAACGGACGTCACGTTGGTGCGCGCCCACGCAGGAGGCTGCCGGAAAGGTCACACCCGCTGAACGCAGGCCGCCTACGATCGCCGACCCCTTGGAATCGATCGTCTAGGGGTGCCCAAGGCAGTCGAGCCGCCGGCCGTCGGCCCCGGCTGCAAACTGACCCCGGCGACACCGCCGGGGTCCTCTCATTGTTCAAGATCAGGCGATTAGCGGACCGGGACGGGCCGGCTTCGTGAGGCGTTCGATAACGCCACCCCACCGGTACTGGGTGGCGCAAGGGCACCCACCCCGAGATTGCCGCCATGCTGCGCACGGTGATCCAGGAGTGGGACGCACAGCACAGCGGCACCGGCACCCACGCTCTGTTGGAATCGGATGATCCAGGACATCTGGCGCGGATCTGATGGCATCCCGTACGGCTTCCCTTCGCGCCATCGGATCCGAGGCAGATGGCTCCGACCAGGCCTGAACTTCCCCTGCGCGTACGGAGACCCGGCGGCTACGGTGACCGGACGGCTTTGGCGCCGCCCTCCCCCCCCATTACCGTTTTCGGTGGCTCCGCAATGGGGCTCCCGGCCTTCGGGCCCGGCATGACTTCCCCCCTTGTTAACCATGATCCGGGGGGTGGTGTCACCGGGCCCGAAGGCACTGACTGACCGCTGATTAGGGGCTTGACCACCGACTCTTCGCGGGTCGGGAGGCTCTTCGTAATGTGGATGTGGCGATCGGTGCCGTGGGTGAGGCCGGGCGAAAAGCACGACCGGAGGACGCACGTGATCGACACCGGCGACATCGACGTCTACCTCGGCCTGGACGTCGGCAAGGGCGAACACCACGCCACTGCTGTGACCCCGGCCGGGAAGAAAGCGTTCGACAAACGTCTGCCCAACACCGAGTCCAAACTCCGCGAGCTCTTCGCGAAGTTGCAGGCCAAGCACGGGACCGTGCTGGTCGTGGTCGACCAGCCGGCCTCGATCGGGGCTCTGCCTCTGGCAGTGGCTCGGGACATGGGCTGCCCGGTCGCCTACCTGCCGGGATTAACGATGCGGCGGATCGCCGACCTCTATCCCGGCGAGGCCAAGACCGACGCGAAGGACGCGTTCATCATCGCCGACGCCGCCCGCGCGATGCCCCACACGCTGAGGACGATCGATCTCGAAGATGAGACGATCGCCGAGCTGGAGATGATCGTCGGCTTCGACGACGACCTGGCCGGCGAGGCCACCAGGGCCGCGAACCGCCTCCACGGCCTGCTCACACAGATCCATCCGTCCCTGGAGCGAGTTCTGGGGCCGCGGTTGCAGCACCCGGCAACGGCGTCATCCCCGCCTTGTCTGCAAGGCTCGGATCCGCCCCACCCGCCAGCGCCTCCCTCAGGCCAGCAATATCTCCCTGCACGGCGCAGTAATGCACCGCCGTGCGACCCATCCAGTCCAGCCCCTGCCCCACGTCCACCATGGCGCCCATCCTCTCCGAGCTTGACGAAGGAGATAGGGGCACCCCCCCGTGGGGCGGCGCCAAAGCCGTTCGCGCAGCGGTGGCTGGCTATCCCCTGGGGGGGCCACACGCAGGAACCAGCAGTCGTTCGCGTAGAAGGAGACCTCGGACTCGGATGTAGATGACGCCGTTGCCGAAGGCGTACTTCGCCGGCAGTCCCGCGTCGGCAGACAGGCTGCGGGAGAACTCGATCGAGGCCTCGGTGTGCCCTGCCAGGTCGGTCATGCCCCGCCGACCATGGACCCTGTTGCGCTCAAGCAGGCGGGCGTCGCGTGGTCCCACCGCCGCTTCCGTTCAGCGGGATCAGGGTGTCCAGGTGGGCGCCTTTGACCCAGGAGCCCAGCAGGTCGCGGTGCAGGGCCACGATGTCCTGGCGCAGCGCCAGGCCCAGTGCCGCCTTGGTGAAGGTGCGGCAGGTGGTGACGTACAGGGCGACGTCCGCGCCGTGCTCGGGGCGGGCGGTGCCGACGAACTTCTGCATGTCCTGCGAGGACACGCTCCGCTCCGGTGCGTACTTTTTGCACTGGATTACGAGTTTCCTGCCGTCGGTTAGGTAGCCGATGACGTCGGCGCCCAGGTCGCCACTCTTACCGCTGACGATGACCTTCGTGCAGCCGTCCCGTCGGCACAGATCGGCGACGTACTTCTCGAAGTCCTGCCACGTCAGCGCGTCGACCTCCGTCATCGACAACTCCCGCGCCTTCGCCTCCTCCTGCGCCCGCCACTGCCGGTCCTGGCCGACCGCGGACCGGTGCGCGCGCAGCAGCACCCAGCCGGCCCCGCCCAGCACGATCGCGGCGGTACCGGCCGCGAGGATGGGCCACACCGCCGCCCAGTTCCCGGCCACCCACACCGCGGCGAGCACCGCCACCACCGCACCCCAACCGTGCAGCTGTCTGCGCGTCCGCTTCTTCAAGCGCCGCCGCCGTCGTGTTGCCACTACTCCCCCGCTTCCCATGGTGATCCGCAGTGTGAAAGTCCGCTCCGGTCCCGGCAAGAGGGCCTCGCCCCGCGTGCGGACGGGCGGCAGCGCTCGTTCACCGGCTCTCGAACCGGATCGGGTACGACACCGTCGGCCGCGGCGCTGGCTTCGGGTTGTCCCAGCCTTCGAAGTGCACCGGGTACTTGGCCGTCGACGTCGGCCGGGGCGCCGGTCCCGTACCACCACTTCCGGACGTGTCGTTGTAGCCCGCGACCGCGATCCCCAGCAGCACCAGAACCGACAAGTCCCGCCGCGCTCCCGGCGCCCACCGGAAGTACCGCCGCACCTTCGTGCCCCCGCGCTCGTGTTCCTCCACCCAGGGCATGCCCGTCTCCCCCTTTTCGATCGGCCACGGTGATGGCCTGCCTGCTGGGACGAGGACACCACCCGGCACTGACAACCAGTCGCGAGCTGATCACCGAACGTGATGCAATCCGGACACGGGTGGCTCGCCCATGCCACCGCCGGTCAACGGCGACCAGGACGTCTTCCTGACACGGCGAGCGGAACCAGCCGAATACGGCAGCTCTCTCCGCGGCCTTCGCGGGCACCTGGAATGCGCAGCCTCGATGAGGGAGACGGGAAGTGCACACTTCCGTAAGCTGGTGTGCATGACGGAGACGACGTACTCGATCGTGGAAGCCCGCGCCCGCCTGGGCGCCATCGCGCGCGAGGTCAGCGCTACCCGCGAGCCGGTCGCCATCACCGACCACGGGCAGACCATCGCCATACTGGTCAGCCCCGCCGATGCCCTGGAACTGCAGGAGATGCGGGCGCTGTCCGCCTACCGCGCCCGCCAGGCTCGGGGCGAGAGCGCCGGCGTCCCACATGAGGAAGCACTCCGCCGCGTCTTCGGCGGAGCTGAGGCGTGAGCTACGAGGTCATCTGGGAGCCCGAGGCCCTCGCCCAGGCCGAGCAGTTCGCCAAAGACGACCCCACCGGAGTGCGCCAGGTCTTCACCGCCGTCGACCACCTCGCCGACGACCCCCGGCCCGACGGCGCGTTCGGCAGCGCCGACCTGCTGCGCATCCACGTCGGCATCTACCGCGTGATGTACGAGATCAACGACCGGCAGGTCCGCGTCAACGTGATCCACCTCGGACGCGTGCGCTGAACGGTGACCTGATGACCGAAGGGGTGGCCTCACACGAGGCCACCCCTTCGGCGCAGGAAACAGCAGAAGGCACAGCTCAGAGACCAGGCGGTGCCCATCGGGACAGCCACAGACGCAACCGCGTGGGCGGATGGCTGCGCAGCGCGAGGAACGAGAAGAACAGCCGGGGCATCAGCGGGATCACTCGTTCACCGTCCAACTCCTGCCGCCAGCACGCGAGAGCCGTCTGCCGGCCGCAGCGACGGGCGGCAGCACGGTCGCACGCCAGCTCGCCCCACCACCGGTAGACGACCCACCCCGCCCCCAGCCCGGCCAGGGCCACGGCAGCTACCGCCAGGGGAAGCAGGCCCGCGCACAGCGTCGCGAGGACCACACCGATGGTGCCCCCGACCAGACGGCTGCGGCTGTCCTGGCGCCGCAGGTGGGCGAGCTCATGCTCCAGGATGAACGGCATCACGGCGTTACGCTCGGGCCCGAACCAGATGTGGCCGAGGGCCACGTGCCCGCGCTGGCCCGTCCGTATGGAGGCGGCCTCGCGCCAGGTCCCGACCCGGCCGCCTTTCACCGCAAGCGTGATGCTGGCCATGCCGGTCTCCGCGGCGAACGCCGCTACCCGCTCCTCCACCCGAACCATCTGGCCGACCAGAAACGCGAAATCCTCGCTCCCGGTCCCGTCCGGCTCCGTCCCGATGCACGGACGCCGGTAGGCGTACCACGTCATGTCCTGGTGCGCCGCACCGAGCCACATGCCCTGGTTCAGGCACGAGATCATGTACGCGGCCCAGCCCCCTCCGGCTACCACCGCGAGCGCGATCACGACGGGCGGACCCAGGGTCTGCCGTTCATGGACGACAGCCATCCAGCACAGCACCATCGCCAGCGCGCCCGGAGCCACGTACCGGACCGGCACCCTCTTCATGCCCATGACCGCTGACCGTACCGGCCAGGCCGTGCTCACAACCGACGATCACATCAGGTCAGTCCGGGACTGGCCCGCCGCCGGGTCGGCACGGCCCGTGTCCGCCCGTGCTCGAGGCGGAGGGCACGCGAGCCCCTCCTGAGGCAGGACCCGGATGGCCGCGGCTACGTCCAGGACCGCCGCCGTGAGCGCCTCACCCGTATGTCGCTCGGCCAGCACGTCGAAGACAGTGATCCGTACGGGCTTATGCATCTGCTGCCCGAAGAGAGGACGCATCGCCTGGCGGAAGCCGCCACCCTGCAGGAGCAGGAGCAGGAGCAATGGCACAGGACATCTGGGGGTGTGGGCTGTGCGCCTCGCCTGCCGGCGTCCAGAAATCGAACACGAGTAGCATTCCGGTGTGGCGACGTACGACTTCCCTCAAGACCTGCGCGATGCTCAGTTGCGCCTGCACCAGACCTGGGCCCAGTACGAGCAGCTGGGCAAGACCCTGCCGTGGTCGGTGGAGTCCTCCGAGGGGTGGACCGCCCCGAAAGTGCTGTACAGCGACGCCCAGGCGCGCAGTCTTCCGCCGAGCCCGGGCTACACCGACGAGCAGAAAGCCGAGGTGGCCCGGCTGCGGGCCGAGCTGCTCGAGCTGTCGGTGGCGGTGTCGACGCACCCGTACTGGGACACGGTGCCCGTTGCTGACCGGGTGGATCAGCGCATGGCGCTCAAGCACGTCCACGAACAGGACGCCGGCGGGGCGGAGGCGGCGTAGCCGTGTCGGACCTTCCCGCCCTGTCCCGCCTCGACCGGCTCCGGGGCCAGCAGCTCGGAGCCTCAGCGTAGCGGCGGGCACTGACAGCGGGTGGAGGTCAGGGCTTGCTGGTGCGCGCCCCGGTCTTTAGGAGCCAGGCATCGACGGTGGTTCGGGCGACGGCCAACTCGCGGGCCATGCTGGCGACCGAGGCCGCTGCCCGGGCCGCGAAATACGCCTCGATCGTGGCGTAGCCCCGCGCCTGCGCCCTCGCGTCGATCCGCCGGCGCGCCGCCTCGCGTTTGCCTGCCCCGCCCTTACGGCGGGCTGCGCGGACCATGTCGTACCTGGCGCTCACTCGGCTCGCTGCCACGGCTGCAGCGAAGTCGTTGACGGCGCGGCCAGCCTCCATCGCCTGGCGGATGTCGGGGCGTGACGCATACCTGGCGCGGCCTTGCTCGCGGGCGCGCGCGTTGAGGTCGGCGGCGCGGAGGCTGAGCTTGCGGGGCAGGCGGTGGGCTTCGCGGTAAGCGACCGTTGTCGTGCCGTGGGCGCGGGCCAGGTGCGGGGCCAACAGCTTGTACCAGCTGCCGCAGTCCAGGCACATCAGCCTGCCGTCGCTCTGCGGCTGCTGGCCGGCGGGGGTGGTCATCGGGCGGCCTTCTTGACGAGCTTGTTCACCGTGGACTGGTCGAGGCCCAGGCGTCGGCCCGCCTCCGACTGGTTGCCTCCCGCATAGGCGACAACCTCGGCGACCGCCAGCGCTCGCTGCATGGCCAGGCTGTCGGCTTCCTCTACAGCCTTCCTCCACGCGGCGCTGGCGTCGATGGCCTTGCGCGCGCGGCTGGGGAGGATGCCGTCGTTGGTGATGATGGCCGCCATCTCGTCGGCGACGGCGGGGATGAGGGCGCCGTCTTCGAGAGCGTCGGGGAACCATTCGCCGTCGACGACGGTGGCGCGCTCCAGGAGTACCTGCACCTGGCTGCCGTCGTCGGTGGTGACGAAGTCGTAGGCGGTGGCCCGCCCGTCGTCGTAGCTGCTGGTGTCGATGCCGCTGTGGTCCTGGTAGTCGAACTCGCCGTCTGCGGTGAGGACGAGGAGGTCGTAGCGCGAGTTGTAGAAGTCGATGATGTCGGTTCCGGTGATGGCGCGCATCGTGTCCCCCCTGAGGTTTTGGTGGGCTGACCGCCCCCGACACCTGAACTATGGCGCCCCTCCCATGGGCTGTCAATGGTAGGGGTGCCATAGAGAGAGACAGGTCTCGCGCGTACACTCGAACGCATGTACGGCCCACCGTCCGACCTGCCGCCTGACCTGCTACGCCTCCGCGCCCTGGAGACCTGGCACGCCATGTGGCTCGACCGCATCCGGGCCGCCATCGCGGCGGCCGAAGAGCGGGAAGCAGGCAAGCGGCGGGCAGAGGAACACCGGCCCCCGCCGCCGGACTGGGTCGTCCAGCTCGGCATCGGAGTCGGCCAGCCGCCCGTAGCCGTACACGCCGGCGGCTGCCCCAACAGCGGCAAGCGGTGGAAGCAGATCAGCCGCGACGAGGCCCGGCGGCTCCTCGACGACAGCGTCACGGCCTGCACCCTCTGCACCCCCGACCGGGACCTCGGGATGCTGTGAGCATCGTGGCCGCCGGAGCGGGCTGCGCCAGGTCTGGGCGCCTACGGCCAGGACCCGGACAGTCGTACGGCGTCGGTGCCGGCCGACTCGTTGGCCGCGGCGACGATGCGGGCGCTGATGGCCTCGGCGGCTGGTTGCGCCGTCGCCGGCCGTCTCGACCGGCGACGGCGCAACCAGCGGGAGCACACGGGCGTTGAGCGGGCATGGCACGAAAAGCGAAAACCTCCACGAAGAGCCGTGCGGTTGCCGAAGCTGCCCGTCGAGCGGCAGCAGCGGAGCGCATCGGGCCCCGCCCGCCGCGGACGCCCCGCCCCAGGAAGCCCGACACCATGTACTCGCTCAACCCGCCCGGCGCGTACTACGAGGACTGGGTCAACCCCGGCGCTCGACTGCTGGCGGAAGGCCCCGAGGCTCTGCTGGCAGCAACGGCAGAGGAGTTCGGCCCCGAATCTTCCGAACTCGACACGGTGAGGGTCCTGGTCCGGTTCGGTGAGATCTACGGGTTTCCCGTGCCTGTGACGGCGGCCCGGCACTTGGACGCGATGGTGGAGCTGGTCGGCTACGCCACCCAGTTCGCTTCCCTCGAAGGTGTCACAGAAGATGAGGCGCTCGCCTCAATGCACTCCCTGCACGCCCAGGGCCTGCTGCTGATCGACGATGACGGCTCCGTCTGGACGTCCGTCCCGCCCGGGACGCCGTACTCCGCGCCGAACGGCGAGTGGGCCCTCGTGGAGAAGAAGGTCGAGGCGCCACCGGAGCTCCGCAAAGCGGCACTACCGTCCTGAACATTGCCAACGGTCCGGCCCGCTGCATTCCGCGTCACGCCGTACGACTCAGCGCGCTGCGATGCGCCGCGAGCGCACGTCGGTATCCCTCGGAGGCGGTGACCCTGGTCTTCACCGGCCCGGCGGGCGCGGCCGGCTCCGGGGTGGGGTCGGCGGCCGCCGCTGCTGCGATGCGGGGTGCGGGCGGCAGGACGTACACGGCGCGGACCTGCGTGCCCGGACCCGGGCTCGCAGGTCGTGCAGCCCATGCGCGGGACGGGCATGCCAGGCAAGGGCAGGTGGTAAACGGTGGTGGGTGTCGGCGGATGAGACGGCGGCCGCCGCGCCCACTCGCGGACTCAGCGTGAGCGCAGTTCCCGCAGGTGGGCCCGCTCCAACCGCGTGAGTGGCGCATCCAGCCGCACCCGCTCCGGGTGGGCCGGTCCGGGCCCACGCAGCTTCCGGGCCGACGCGAGCGCGGTCCCGCCCGAGCCGTCCGGATCCACGCCCGTATACATCGTTCCGTACGCCACCAGGCTGCGGTAGATCGAACGCAGCAGGCGGCGGGCGAGAGGCAGTTCCACGGCTGACGTCATTCCGGTCGTTGCGGTGACGGGCCATGCGCCGAGATCGTCTGGCCTGACGGTCGAGGCGGAGCCCAGACGCGGTCGAGAACCACCGGAACGCACTCCGCACACCCCGGATACGGGCCCACGCACAGAGGACGGCTTCTGACGGCTTCTACGACACCGCCGACCGCACTGTACGGATGCGTCCCCAGCCGCCGCCTCACAGCAGGTGCGCGAACTGACCGCGCGCCGACTCTGCCCAGTCGCTGAAGGTCCGCATCCCGGGGTGCAGGGTCCGTGCGTGGGCCACGTCGGCGGGGGTGACGTCGGGGTGGCGGCGGGTGAACTCCAGCATGTCCGCGATGGCGTGGGCGTGGGGCAGCGGCAGCTCCCGGTACGTCTCGTAGGGCACGTCCCGGTAGGCGACCGGGACGCCGAACACCCGGGTGAGGTCGGCGGCGTAGGCGGCGGCCGGGCGCAGGTCGCCGACCACCTTGACCACCTCTCCGTGCAACGTGCGTCCGGCGGCCACCACCGCAGCCACCACCGGGCCGAGGTCGGCGACCGAGACGGCGGGCAGCGGGGTGTCCCCGTGCGGCAACGCGAAGGCCAGCGAGCCGTCCGGCTCTCTGCGCAGCCGGCGGGCGGGCCAGTTCTCGTAGTACGTGGACAGGTGGACCGTGACGACCGGCGCGCCGCGCCCGCGCAGCTCCTCCTCCAGCCGGGCCTTGCCGTCGTGGTGCGGCAGGGACAGCGCGCCGCCGCTGCGCCGGTGCGCCTCGGGAAGGCTGCTGTGCACCAGTGTCTCGGCACCGGCGGACAGCACGGCGTCGGCCGTCGTGCGGGCCACCTCGTACTCGCGCTCCTTGAGGGACCAGTAGTCGGTCACCAGGAACGCGGCCCGGACACCGGTCGCCGCCCGGCGCACCTGCCGGGCGTCGGTCAGGTCGCAGGCGACGACGTCGGCCCCCAGGGCGGCCAGGGCGCCGGCGGCCGCCGACCCCGGGTCGCGGGTCACGGCCCGCACCGCCCAGCGGCCGGACCGCAGCAGGTGACGGGCGACGGAGCCGCCCTGGGCCCCGGTGGCTCCGGTGACCAGGACGAGAGGTCGGTCGGTCATCGTTCCTCATCTACGAGTTGGCTCACCGTGCGCGGTGGCCGCCGCCCGGCGGCGGCCACCGGCCGGGTCAGCGGGTGGAGTTGACGGCGTCCAGCAGCAGCCGGGGGGTCTTCGCACCGCTCAGCATTTCCTCCGGCACGCTCACGCCGCGTTCCCGCTCGATCCGGGTCGCCGTTTCGAGGAGGGCGAGCGAGTCGTAGCCGAGGTCCTCGAACGGCGAGTCCAGGATGTCGCCGTCCAGGTCGACGCTCTCGTCCTCGCCGGCGCACTCCCGCATCACGCGCTTCAGGTCGTCGAGGGTGAAATCGGTCATGGTGGTCACCTTCCGGTGGGATCGGTTGGATCGGTGGGATCGACGGGAGAGGGGAACGGTGGTCACGGCCGGTCGGCGCGGCGGACGACCACGGCACTGTTGAAGCCTCCGTGCCCGCGGGCCAGCACCAGCGCCGCGTCGCCGGCGAGCGGGCGTGGCCGTCCTGTCACCAGGTCGATCCGGTGGGAGGCCGGCACCCGGCCCACGTCCGCGGTCGGGGGGATCAACCCGTCCCGGACCGCGAGCAGCGCCGCGGCCAAGTCGAGCGCGGAGGCCCCGGCGCCGGGCCGGCCGGTCAGGGAGGTGATCGCGGTGACGGGGACGGCGTGCGGACCGAAGACCTCGGTGATCGCCGCGGCCTCTTGGGCGTCCAGTTCCGGTACGGCCGCGCCCTCGGCGAACACCGCGCCGATCGCCGACGGCTCGGTGCCCGCGTCCGCCAGCGCCGCCCGGGCGGCCCGGACCAGGCCGCCGGGCCGCCCGGTGCCGGGCGCCGGGTCGAAGCAGGCCGCGTAACCGGCCAGTTCGCCGTAGGCGCGGGTGCTGCCCCGAGCGCTGGCCGAGGCCGCGCTCTCCAGAACCAGCAGCGCACCGCCCTCGGCGACGACTTGTCCGGCGGCGTGCTTCCCGAAGGGCAGGCACGCGTCCTCGGGGCGGTCGGCGGTGCTCAGCCGGTTGCCGGTCAGCTCCGCCACGTACCCCCACGGGCACAGTGCCGACTCCATCGCCCCGGTGAGAACGGCGGGTGTCCCCTTGCGCAGCATTCTGCGCGCGTGCCCGACCGCGTCCAACCCGCCGGCCTGACCGGTCACCAGGACTCCGCTGGGGCCGCGCAGGCCGTGCCGAATGGAGATCTGGCCGGTGTTGACGGCGTAGAACCAGGCGAAGGACTGGTACGCGCTGACATGCCGCGGCCCTTTCGCCCACAGGCTCTCCAGCTCCCGCTGGCCGAACTCGAACCCGCCGGCGGAGTTGGCGGTGACCACCCCGACGCCGTACTCCGGGAGCACGGCCGGGTCCAGACCGGCGTCCCGCAGTACCTCGGCCGCGGACGTCAGGGCGAGTTGGGTGACGCGGTCGGTCTGCGGCAGCAGCCGGCCGGGCAGGCTGGCGGCCGGATCGAAGGCGTCGATCTCGCCGGCCAGCCGGCTCGGGTAGCCGGAGGCGTCGAAGCGGGTGATCGGGCCGATGCCGCTGCGCCCTTCCAGGGCGCTCTGCCAGAACGCGTCGGTACCGCTGCCGTTGGCCGCCCGCACGTCGAGGCCCGTGATGAGGACGGTGTCCTTGCGGCCGTCGGCCGGGCCCGCCGGGGATCCGGCCGGGAATGCGTGGGTGGTCATCGGCGGGTCCCTTCGGGCCGGGTGAGCACCATGGCGCTCTGGAAGCCGCCGAAGCCGCTGCCGACCGTAAGGACCGCGTCGAGGCGCTGCTCCCGGGCGGTGAGCGGTACGTAGTCGAGCGGGCATTCCGGGTCCGCCTCGTGGAGGTTGGCGGTGGGCGGTACGACGCCGTGCTCCAGGGCGAGGGCGCAGGCGGCGATCTCGATGGCCCCGATGGCCCCCAGCGAATGGCCGATCATGGACTTGATCGAGCTGACCGGGATGGTCCGGGCATGCTCGCCGAGGGCTCGCAGGAAGGCGGCCGACTCGTGCCGGTCGTTCTGTCTGGTGCCGGAGCCGTGCGCGTTGACGTAGTCCACGGCGGTCGCGTCGAGCCGGGCCTCGTCCAGCGCGCGGGTGATCGCCTCCGCCATCTCCTTGCCGTCCGGGCGCAGTCCAGTCATGTGGTACGCGTTGCTGCGCGCGGCATGACCGCCGATCTCGGCGTACACGTGGGCACCCCGGGACCGGGCGTGTTCCCACTCCTCTAGTACCAGCACGGCGGCGCCCTCGCCGAGGACGAAGCCGTCCCGGGTCCGGTCGAAGGGCCGGGAAGCGGTGGCCGAGTCGTCGTTGCGCGGCGAGGTCGCGCGGATCGCGTCGAAGGAGGCCACCGTGATCGGCGAGATCGGGGCGTCGCTGCCGCCGGTGAGCATGACGTCCGCGGTGCCCTCACGGATGAGTTCGCAGGCATGCCCGATGGCGTCGAGACCGGAGGTGCAGCCGGCCGAGATCACCGCGGCCGGACCGAGGGCGTCCGCCGTCCACGCCACCTCGCGGGCCAGGCTGCTGGGTACCAGGTAGTCCACCAGCTGCGGTACGGCGTGCCGGTGGTCGACGAGCCAGTCCCGGCCGCCGTCGCTGACGACGGCGTACTCCTTCTCCAGGCTCATCGTGCAGCCGACGGCGGTGCCCATGGACACGCCGGTCCGCTCGGGCACCGGGGTCGTGCCGGAGGCGAAGCCGGCGTCCGCCAGCGCCTCTCGCGCGCAGGCCACGGCGAACTGGGCGGCCCGATCCAGGCGCCGGGCCTCCCGCGGTGAGAAGCCGGCGGTCAGCGGATCGAAGGCGCACTGCGCGGCGATGCGCGAACGGTAGGGCGTGGCGTCGAAGAAGGTGAGGGGACCGGTCGCGGTCTGCCCGGAGGTGATCAGCGACCAGAACTCCTTCGTCCCGGTGCCGCCCGGCGCGACGACGCCGATGCCCGTGACGGCGACCCTGCGACTCACCGGGACCCGCCGGTGGTCCGGGCCGTGAAATGGCCGGATCCACTCGTGTCGAGGGCTTCCGGCAGCCGGCGCTCCGGCCGGTTCCGTGGGGATGCCGCCTCGTTCCGGAACGTCCCCGTCAAAGGCTGTGCGCTGTCCATCGAATCGACCCTTTCCCATGCTCGGCCGGTGGCGTGACGCGTCACCCGTGGATGGCCCGGGGGACGTGGATCATCCTTGGCCGCGCCGCTGGAGCGGGACTAGGATGCCGGTGGAGCCGGGGCCGGACCGGGCTGCGGGCCGCCGCGTCATCGGCCCGTCCTGTATGCCGTCAGCGAATCGAAGGTCATAGCCGCATGACCGCTCAGCCCGCCCTGTCCCTGGGGGACTTCAGTGCCCTTTTCGCGCTGGCGGGGCGTTCGGCACGGATCCGTGCCGAACGCCTGCTCAACGACTTCGGCCTGCACGCCGGCCAGCAGTTCTTCCTGCGCTGCCTTTGGGAGGCGGACGGGAGCACGGTCGGAGATCTCGCCCGGCAGGTACGGGTCGAGGCCCCCACGGCGACCCAGGCCGTCAAGCGCCTGGAGGCCGCCGGCATGGTGCGCCGCACCCCGGACGATCAGGACGCCCGGCGCAGCCGGGTCTGGCTGACCTCGACCGGCCGGCGCACCTGGCCACAGGTGACCGCCGCCCTCGCGGAGCTGGAGCAGGAATTGCTCGCCCCTTTCTCACCGGAGGAACGCGAGCAGTTCATGTCTCTCCTGCTGCGGCTGTACGAGACGTCCCGGCCGACGGACGGATCCGGCGTCGGCTGAGGGGCGGCCCGCCGTTCCAGCTCGGCTCGAGCCGCACTCCAGGCGGGCGGGGCAGGCTGAGGATCCCTACGCGCCAAGGAGGTCCGATGCCGCACACCGGCACCACATCGCTCGACACGGAACGGCTGTACAGCGAGGTCTCACACTTCTACGCACGGCAGATGCAGGCGCTCGACGACGGGCGGACCGAGGACTGGGCGGAGACCTTCACCGAGGACGGGGTCTTCGTCCTGCACGGCGGACATGACCGGGCGGTCGGCCGACAGGCCCTCGCCGCGAGCAGCTCCAAGGCCCGCGCCGCGCTCGCCGAGCAGGGCATCAGGCATCGGCACTGGCTCGGCATGCTGACGGTGGATCCCCGGCCGGACGGCAGCGTGGCGGCCCGGTGCTACGCGCTGGTCGTTGCCACCGCCCTCGGCGGCACCCCCGTGGTGCACCGCAGCACGGTCTGCGAGGACCTGCTGGTGCGCGAGGGCACCGGGCCGTGGCTGGTGAAGCACCGTCAGGTCAGCAGGGACGACCTGACCTGACGCCGGTCCGCGGGGCCCCGGTGGGGCCCCGCGGACCGGTTCGGGGGACGGGCGCCGGTCAGCCGGCCGGCTCGTACGACAGGCCGCGGCCCCGAGGCTGGTACTGGGGTGCGGTGGGGGAGAGTATCGCGCTCTGCAACTGCTGGAGGAACCAGGCGGGTTCCATGCCGAGTTCCTTCGCGAGGGCATGGCGCAGCCGCTGGTACACGTCCAGTGCGCAGGAGCGCCGCCCGGACCGCCACAGCGCCCGCATGTACTGGGCGTGCAGATTCTCGTGGAAGCGGTGGTGGGCGGCGAGCGTGCCGAGCTCGCCGAGGAGCTCCTGGTGCCGGCCGAGCCTCATCTCGGCGTCGATGCACAACCCGAGGGTGGTCAGCCGCAGTTCCTCCAGCCTGGTCACGTGAGCGGTGACCAACTGGCCGGCGTCCACGTCGACGAGCGCTTGCCCCCGGTACAGGTCCAGCGCCCGGCGCAGCAGGATCACGCCGGCCTCGTCGTCGCCCTGGCCGATCGCCTCCCGGCCCTGTTTGGCGAGTTGGTCGAAGCGATACAGGTCGAAGGTCACCTCGGGGACCTTGAGCATGTACCCGGGCCCGGCCGTCACCAGGTGCTCGCCGACGCCGGGGTCCGCGCGCTGCAGCAGTTTGCGGAGCGTCAGGATGTACGTCTGGAGCGTCGTTCTGGCACTTGCCGGCGGCCGGTTCCCCCACAGCTCCTCCACCAGGACCGAGACCGGGACGATCTGGTTGCAGTAGAGGAGAAGAAGTGCCAGCACCTTTTTCGGTTTCGGAGCGCTGGGAACGCACGTTATGTCCCCGAACCGTAATTCCAGCATCCCCAGTATGCCGACGGAAATTTCCATCCGTTCTCCCCCCATGTCTGCGTCGCCGTATGCCTGATGCCGTGCCGCGCTTGCCCTGAGTGCTGACATCGCCCGGCCGCTTCGCGAGCAGCGCCTGTGATCACCCGAACGCTACCCAGAAGAGCGGCCGAAATCCGCCAGAAAAATACTTACGCGAAGGGCGTTGTAATGGTATAAGGCGGCGGGAAAATCGACTGTTTCTCCACAAGACGGCCGACCGGTGCATCGTGGGGGGCAGGTCGGCCGTGTGCCTTCAGCCCAGGATGCGGTGCAGCGCCTGGTCCACGCATCGGTCGGCGAGCGCGGTGACGGTCAGCGCCGGCGGCACCGTCGCCATGGTGCCGGGGATGAGCGAGCTGTCGATGACGTAGAGGTTGTTGTAGCCGTATAGCCGCCCGTCGGTCGTGCACGCCTGGCCCAGCACAACGCCACCGAGCGTGTGGGAGGTGGTGTCGGCGTTCAGCCGCAGCGTGGAGGTTCCGGGGTTGGCGGCGTTGATCCGGTCCACGGTGGCCGTCACCGCCTGGGTGGCGCGCAGGGCCGAGGGACTGGTGCTCGGCCAGGTCAGGGACACGTCGTCGGTGGCCGCGTCGTAGGTAAAGTACCCGTCGGCGGAGCAGGTGGTCATCGCGAGGGCGCCGAGTGCTCCGGTGCCGTCCGCGGGCGGTCTCGGCCACGGGAAATTGATCATCGTGACGGGTTCGTAGGGGTTGTTGTTGTCCTGGGCTACAATGCCGGACGGACCGCCCTGCGTGGGGTTGTTCCAGGGCATGCCCACCCGTACCGTCTGCCGGTCGCTGTTGGTGCCCCAGCCTCTGCCCACCGACGCGCGCAGGGCGGGCAGGCTGCCGCGGTCCCTGGCGGCCACCAGCAGCCGGCTGGTGCCCAGCGAACCCGCGGCGAAGAAGACGTGCTCCGCGCTGTACTCGGGCCGTGCCACCACGGCACCGGTGTCATCGATGCGCTCGCACCGAACGAGGTAGCGGCCGGCGGAGGGCACCACGTCCACCACCCGGGTCAGCGTCTCGACCGACACCCGGCCGGTAGCCTCGGCGGCCGCCAGGATGGTCCGGTCGACGCTGCGCTTGGCACCGCTGTTGGCGCCCCAGATGGAGCGGGCGATGATCAGCGACGCCTCCCTGGTGCCCGCCTGCTCCTCCCGTACCGTCTGCCAGTCCACCGCCATGTCGGCCCGGAACGGCGCCAGTCCCGCGGCCGTGGTCTCGGCGGTGAACGAGCGGGCGGCGGTGTAGTGCGTGGAGGCGTACACGTCGTCCGGCATCGGGGTCGGACCGATCAGCGAGCGGGCCCTGGCGTACCACTGCTCGCTCATCTCGTCGAAGTCGATTTTGGTGCCGAACGCCCGGTTGAACGCGGCCTGGGAGGGCTTGAGCATGACGGCGTTGTTGACCAGCGAACCGCCGCCGACGCCCGCGCCGGCCAGGGCGATGACCCCGTTGGCCTGGAAGGCCTCGAGCACCCCGGGGTACACGTCGAGCTGCTGGCTGACGAAGGGGCTCCAGGAGTTCAGCCACGAAGCCCGGCCGTCCGGGGCCGCGGGGGTGGCGAAGGTGCCGCCCTGGGCGGTGATCGGCCACCGCTTGCCGCGCTCCAGGACCACCGAGTCCAGCCCGGCCTGCGCGAGCCGGAGCGCGGCGACGCTGCCGGCGTAACCACTGCCGATGATCAGTATCTTGACGGATTCCGCGGCGCCGGCGGAACGCAGCGGAAGGACTCCGAGCGCCGCACCTGCCGCGACACCGGTGAGGAACCGGCGACGGGAGAGCCCGCTTCTGCCTGACATACCACTCCTTGACTGAGTGAAGAACGGTCCTGGAACGGGTGCTGGAACGGGCCGCGGCCGACCTGTCCGGCCGACGGGCGGCGCGCGGCCGCCGGGATGCCACCGCATTCATCGCGGCGGCCGCGTGCAAGGCCGCTTGCAGGCCCCTTGTACAGCCCGCGGTCGGCCCCGCACGGTGGGCGGCCGTACGGAGGGCGTGGCGGCGGGGGGATCAGCGCTTGCGGGCGATGGTCAGGCCGTCCGCGAGCGGCAGCATGACCACCTCGACCCGCGGGTCGCCCGCGAGCGCCGGGTTGAACTCACGCAGCGCGGCGGCGTTTCCGGTCACCGGCTCGTCACCGAGCACCCGGCCGCCGTAGAGGACGTTGTCGAAGACGATCAGGCCGCCCGGCCGGGTCCGGACGATCAGCTCCTCGTAGTAGGCGGCGTAGCCGGTCTTGTCGGCGTCCACGAAGGAGAAGTCGACGCTCTCCTCGCGCGGCAGGGACCGCAGGGTCTCCAAGGCGGGGCCGAGGCGCAGCTCGATCCGGTCGGCCAGCCCCGCCGACTCCCACCCGTCCCGGGCGATGCGCGTCCACTCCTCGCTGGTGTCGCAGCACAGCAGGTGTCCGTCGGCGGGCAGGGCGCGGGCGATGGACAGCGAGGAGTACCCGGTGAAGGTGCCCACCTCGATCGCCCGCCGGGCACCCGCCATCCGGGTCAACAGGGTGATCAGGGCGCCCTGTTCGGGCGCGATCCGCATGCCGGCCTTGTCGCCGGTCTCCTTCTCGGTGCGTGCCACCAGGTCGTGATGGGCGGGCAGCGGTGCGATGCCGCTGGCGACCGCGTAGTCGACGACCTCCTGGGTTGCCGGCACCCGCATCGGCTGGTCGGCAGGAAATTCCATCACCACTCCTTTATCAGGTCTCCCACAGGCCCCGGTGTTCGCCAGGACGTGGACAACGTAGGAGCGGTGGCTGGAGAAGCACTCGAAAACCAGTCCACGCCCTCGCGGCAGCGCTCCACCCGTGCTCGAGCGGGCCTCGACCGGCTCCCGGCAGCCTCGCTGGCGACGCCGGGCACCGGCCCCACGCACCGGCCCGTGCCCCGAGAACGCCGCACTGCGGCCAGGAACGAGGAGCGAGATGCCTGCCAGCGACACCAGCACCCCGACGGACCGGCGCACGGCCCTGATCACCGGCGCCACCAGCGGAATCGGGCTCGCGATCGCCCGCGCCCTGGCCGAGAGCGGACTGCGGGTCTTCCTGTGCGCCCGCTCCGCGGAGAACGTCGCCGCCACCGTCAAGGAACTGCGTGCCCAGGGGTACGAGGCCGACGGCACGACGTGTGACGTGCGCTCCCGCGCGGAGGTGACGGCTCTGGTCGCCGCGGCCGTCGCGGCGTACGGCCCGATCGACGTTCTGGTCAATAACGCCGGCCGCAACGGCGGCGGCGTCACCGCTGAACTACCCGACGAGGTCTGGTACGACGTCATCGACACCAACCTCAACAGCGTCTTCCTGGTGACCCGGGAGGTGCTGTCGGCCGGCGGGATACTCAGCCAGCCGCGCGGACGCGTCATCAACATCGCCTCCACCGGGGGCAAGCAGGGCGTCGTCCTGGCCGCCCCGTACTCCGCGTCCAAAGCCGGCGTGGTCGGCATGACCAAGGCCCTGGGGCTGGAACTCGCCGCCTCCGGAACCACCGTCAACGCGGTCTGCCCCGGGTACGTCGAGACCCCCATGGCGGAGCGGGTGCGCCGGGCCTACGCCGAGGCGTGGAACACCGGCGAGGAACAGATCCGCGAACGCTTCGAGGCCAAGATCCCGCTCGGCCGCTACACCACCCCCGAGGAGGTGGCCGCCATGGTCGGCTACCTCGCCTCGCCGGCCGCGGACGCCGTCACCGCGCAGGCGCTCAACGTCTGCGGCGGCCTCGGCAACTACTGACCGGCCCGCCGCCCCCCTTTCGGAAGGTGCACACCGTGTCCCAGACCACGCCCCGGACCACCACGCCCCCTGCTCCGGACCTCACCGTCAGCCCCTCGCGGCGCACACCGGGCGAGCGGCCCGGTGACCCGACCCGCGTCGACGTGGCGCACACCGTCACCGTCCCGGCCGCCCCGGCGGTTGTCTTCGCCCTGCTCGCCGACGTCGAGCGGTGGCCGCTGATCTTCCCGCCCACCGTTCACGCCCGCTTCCTGGAACGAGCGCCGGAGGGTGGCGGTCCGGAACGGCTTCAGCTGTGGGCCACCGCCAACGGCGGGGTGCGCACCTGGACGTCCCGCCGGCTGGTCGATCCGGTGCGGCAGCGCATCTCCTTCGGGCAGGACCGGCCTGTGGCACCGATCGCCGCCATGGGCGGGGAGTGGATCGTGCGCCCGGTGGCAGGCGGCAGCGAGGTGGTGCTCACCCACGCCTACTCCGCGGTCGACGACGACGCCGAGACGCTCGCCTGGCTGGAGAAGGCGGTCGACGGCAACAGCCGCGCCGAGCTGGCCGCCCTGGCCGAAGCGGCCCGGGACGCCGGAACCGGCCGGGAGACCGGCTTCACCTTCCGCGACAGCCTGCGCATCGACGGGACCGCCGCCGCGGTCCACGCCTTCCTGGACCGCGCGGAGCACTGGGTAGAGCGGCTCCCCCACGTCGCCCGGGTGAAGCTCACCGAGGATCTGCCCGGCGTGCAGATCCTGGAGATGGACACCCGGACCGCCGACGGCTCGTCCCACACCACCCGGTCGGTCCGGGTCTGCGCCGCGCCCCACAGCATCCACTACAAGCAGCTCGTCACCCCGGCCCTGCTGCGCGTGCACACCGGCAGCTGGTTGCTGGCGGAGGACGAGGACGGGGGCGTCACGGCGACCGCCGAGCACACCGTCGTACTGGCGACGGACGCCATCGGCCGGGTGCTGGGACCCGACGCCACCGAGGAGCAGGCCCGGACCTTCGTCCGGGACGCGCTGGGCCGCAACAGCTCGGCGACCCTGCGGCAGGCCAAGGCCTTCGTGGAGGGGACGACCAGTGCCTGACCCCCTGGACGGACTCCCGTCCCGCGCCGATCTGCTGCTGCGGGCCGGCGCCCGCCGGTCCGGCGACCACCCCGCGCTCGTCCTCGGCGGCCGTACAGTCACGTACGCGGAGCTCGACGAGGCGGTGGACCGGTGCGCCGCGCTGCTGCGGGAACGGTTCGGCGCGGCGGGCGCGGTCGTCGCGATCGGGGCGGACCTGCACCCCGACGTGGTGATCGCCTACCACGGTGCCCTGCGCAGCGGGAACCTGGCGCTCCCGGTGGTCCCGCTGCTGCGCGAGCAGCAACTGCAGTACGTGCTGGAGAAGTCCGGCGCGCGGGCCGCCCTGGTCGGTGCCGAGCTCTACGCGCGGCTGCGCCGGATACGGGGCGGGCTGCCCGGGCTGGAACTGGTCGCGGTCCTCGGCGAGGGCCCCGTGGAGGACGACCGGCAGGCGCCGCGTTTCGCGGACCTGCTCGACGCCGCCGGTCCCGGCGTGCCCGAGCACCGCGCGGCCCCGGACGATCCGGCCGCGCTGCACTTCACCAGCGGCACCACGGGGATGCCGAAGGCCGTCGTGCTCAGCCACCGCAACGTGACGGTCAACGCGGTCCAGACCGCCCGGGCACACAGTCTGGACCGTACCTCCGTCACCCTCGTGCACTTCCCCAGCTACCACCCCATGCACATGAACTCGGCCCTCGCCGCCGGAGCGACCCAGGTCCTGGTGCCCGCACCGGACCCGGCGGAGGCGATCGAACGGGCCCGCGCACACGCCGCGAGCCACGTGTACCTGCTGCCCGCCCGGCTGGCCCAGCTGGCCGCCCATCCCCGGCTGTCCGAACTGCGGCTGCCGGACGCCCGGATGATCGCCTCCGGCGGTTCCGCGCTCGCCCCGGCCCTGGCCGACACCCTCTCCGGGCATTTCGGCATCCCCGTGGTCCAGGGGTACGGGCTGGCCGAGACCTCGCCCCTGACCCACTTCGACCAGCCCGGCGACCACAGCCCCGGATCGGTCGGCACGCCGGTCGAGGGGACCGAGCACCGGGTGGTGTCCCTGGACGACGGAGCGGTGCTGCCGCCCGGCGAGAACGGAGAGATCCAGCTCAGGGGACCTCAGGTGATGCGGGGCTACCTCGACGGCGAGCACGGCCCGGCCGTCGACGCCGACGGCTGGCTCGCCACCGGTGACGTCGGCCGGATCGACCCGGACGGCCGGCTCCACCTCACCGACCGCATCAAGGACGTCTTCAAGTGCGACAACTGGCTCGTCTCGCCCACCGAGATCGAAGCCGCCCTCGCCGAGGACCCGGCCGTCGCCGACAGCGTCGTCCTCGACCGGCCGCACCCGGTGTCCGGCGCGGTCGCCCACGCCCTGCTCGTCCTCACCGACCCCGGCTCCCCCGGGGAGGCGGAGCGGATCATCGGCCGGCTCAACGCCCGGTTGCCCTACTACAAGCAGGTCCGCGGTCACGAGGTCGTCGCGCGGCTTCCGCGTACCCCCAACGGCAAGATCCCGCGGCGCGAGCTGCGGGCTTCCTTCCACGCACGACTCGACGGAGGTTCCCCGATAGTGATCCTGATCAACGAGTTCATCCTGACCTCGGCGCCCGAGGAGTTCGAGAAGGTCTTCGAGGCCAGCTCGGTGTACATGCGCACGCAGCCCGGGTTCATCGACCACACCCTGGTCCGGTCGCTGACCAACCCGAACGTCTACACCAACATCGCACGCTGGGAGGACGCGGCGGCACACCTGCAGGTCGTGCAGTCCGAGGGCTTCCAGGAGCACATCCGGGAGCTCACGTCGGTCGCCAAGGCCACGCCGCAGCTGCACACCGTGGTGTCGCATGTCGAACGCGGCTGACCCGCTGGGCCTGGTCGGCGCCCGGGTGCTGGTGGCCGGGGCGACCGGACTGGTGGGCGGCGCGGTGGTGCGCGCCTTCGCCGCGGCGGGCGCCGAGGTCGTGGTGCACGGCCGGGACGAGAAGGCGGCCGGCGCGCTCGCCGACCGCGTCGCCGCCGAGCACGGCGTCCGCGCGCATCCGGTGACCGCCGACCTCGCCGCGCCCGAAGGCCCGCAGGCGCTGCGCGCGGGACTCGACGCGGCGGGCGTGGACCGGCTGGACGTCCTCGTCAACTGCGTCACCGGCTACGACGGACGGCCCCGGCCGGCCGCCGCGCTCACCGCCGAGGAGTTCCGCGCGCTGCTGGACACCGACCTGGTCGCGGTCTTCCGCCTGGTCACCGCCGCTCTTCCGCTGCTGGCCGCGGCCGGGCGGTCCCGGGTGGTGCTGCTGTCCTCGCTGGCCGGGGTCCGCGGCCGGCCAGCCGCGGCCCACCTGTGCTCGGTCAAGGCGGCGGTGGCCGGTCTCACCCTGGCCCTGGCCCACGATCTGGCGGGCGAGGGAGTACGGGTCAACTGCGTGGCCCCCGGCCCGGTACAGGAGCCCGGTACGCCGCACAGCGGTCCCCTGGGCCCGGGCATCGTCCCGACCACCCCCGACGAAGTGGCGGGCTGCGTTCTCGCGCTCGCCTCCGACCTGTCCGCCCCCGTCAACGGCCACCTTCAGGTGGTCAACGGCGGTCGGCCCTGATCACGCGAAGGCGGTTTCGCACATGAACGAGCAGCGCAACGCGCACCACTCCCCCGACCCCGGTCCCGAACCCCCACGCCTCTTCCCGCCCGGCCGGATCGCCCTGGTCACCGGAGCCTCCCGCGGACTCGGCCGGGCCGTCGCCCACCGGCTGCGAAAGGCCGGCTGCCACGTCTACCTGAACTACGCCGGCGACGACGCGGCCGCCGCCGAGGCCGTCGAGGCGGCCGCGGACCTGCCGGGCAGCACCACACCGGTCAAGGGGGACATCCGCTCGGCCGAGTTCCTGGCCGGCCTGCTCGACCGGATCCGGGACGAGCACGGGCAGTTGGACATCTTCGTACACAACGCCGCCACCATGCACCCGATGCTTCCAGTGGCACCGGAGGTCGGCCCCCTCTTCGACGAGATCGCCCTCGCCCTCAACCCGCTTCTGCACGGCGCGGGCACGATCGCCAAGCTGATGCCGGAGGGCGGCCGGGTCATCGCCGTCTCCGGCAACGGGGCGTTCGAGGTGATCCCGCACTACCTCGCCACCGGAGTCGCCAAGGCGGCGCTGGAGAACCTGGTGCGCTATCTCGCCGTCGACCTGGCGCCGTTCGGCATCACCGTCAACGCCGTCTCCACCCATCTGCTCGACAAGGGAGAGCACACTTCCAACAAGGCCATCGCCGGGCTGCTGGCGTCCCGCACCCCCAACGGCCGCCTCACCCGCCCCGAGGACGTCGCCGACACGATCGCCCTGCTGTGCGCGCCGGAGGCCGCCTGGATCCAGGGGCAGGTCGTGGTGGCGGACGGCGGCCTCGGCCTGCGGGCCTGAGGGGGCGGACGTGGACATCACCACCGACGTCTGTGTGGTCGGCGCGGGCCCGGCCGGCCTGACGCTGGCCTTGCTGATGCTGCGGTCCGGCGCCCGGGTCACCGTCGTGGAACGCTCCCGGTCCTTCGACCGCGAGTACCGGGGCGAGATCCTCCAGCCCGGCGCGATGACACTCCTGGACGACCTGGGCGTGCTCGCCGGAGCACGCGCCCGCGGCGGTTATGAACTCGGCCGGTTCCAGCTCGTGGAGAACGAGCGCCTGCTGATGAACATCGACTACGGGACCCTCCCTCCGCCCTACGGCTTCCTGCTGAGCCTGCCCCAACAGCATCTGCTGACCGAGCTGTTCGACGCCTGCTCCCGGTATCCGGACTTCACCTACCTGGACGGCTGCGGCCTCCGGGAGCTGTCCGGCGACGGGAACGCCGTCACCGGCATCGTGTGCGGACAGGGCGAGCGGCGCCGCCGGATCACCGCGCCGATCACGGTCGCCGCCGACGGCCGGTACTCGAAGACCCGGCGGCTGGCCGGGATCGAACAGCACCGTCTGGACGCCTTCGCTCACGACATCCTGTGGTTCCGGGTGCCGGCCGGGGACCGGCGGGACCGTACGGTGCGGGTGCACCGCACCGACGGCGCACCGGTGCTCATCTACGACTCGTACCCGGACTGCGTGCAGATCGGCTGGACCCTGCCGCACAACGGCTACCGGAAGATCGCCGAGGAAGGAGTGGAACGGCTGCGGACGCGGATCGCGCGGGCGGTCCCGGCGTACGCGGACCAAGTGCTCGAACAGGTCAAGGAGCTCGGCGACCTGACCCTGCTCGACGTCTTCTCCGGCTACGCCGAGGAGTGGGCGGCCGACGGACTGGTCCTGCTCGGCGACAGCGCCCACACGCACAGCCCGATCGGCGCCCAGGGCATCAACCTGGCCGTGCAGGACGCCGTTCTACTGCACCCGGTGCTGCTATCGGCCCTGCGGACCGGCGACTTCGGCAAGGCGGCGCTGTCGGCCTGGGTGCCGGACCGCCGCAAGGACATCGAGAAGGTCTTCACCCTGCAGGCCCGGCAGAGCAAGGCGATGCTCGGCGGCGGAGGCCGGATCGCCGGGGCGGTCCGGCCGCTGGCTGCGCGTGCCCTGGCGCACACCCCGCTCTACGGCAAGATCCTGCGCGCCATCGCGTTCGGGGCCCGGCCGGTCACGGTGCGCTCGGACCTGTTCGGCGAGGCGGAACCGACACGCTGGGAGGCTGCCGGAGCATGAGAATCATCGATCTGTCCTCACCCATCGACGCGTCGTTCTGGGAACCGGACGAGGTGGTGCACCGGGTGCTGGACGCGCATCAGGCGGCCCTGCACGTCCGCGACGAGATGAAGGAGCACTTCGGCCTGGACCTCGACCCGGACGTCTTCCCGGACGGCGCCTTCCTCACCAACGACTACCTGACACTCACCACACACACCGGCACCCACGTCGACGCCCCCGCGCACTACGGCCCCGCGGCGAACGGACGCACCCCCCGGACCATCGACCAGATGCCGCTGGACTGGTTCGTGCGGCCCGGCATGGTGCTGGACCTGCGAGAGGCCGGGACGGGCACGGTCGGGGTCGAGTACCTGGAGCGTGAGTTCGCGCGCGTGGGGCGCCGGCCCCGGCCGCTGGACGTCGTACTGCTGCACACCGGCGCCGACCGGCACCTCGGCAAGCCCGAGTACTTCACCGAGTTCACCGGCCTGGACGGGCCGGCCACCAGGCTGCTGCTCGGCCTGGGGGTACGGGTGATCGGCACCGACGCCTTCAGCCTCGACGCGCCCTTCACCCACATCATCCGCGAGTACCACCGCACCGGGGATCGGGACGTGCTGTGGCCGGCCCACTTCGCCGGACGCCAGGAGGAGTACTGCCAGCTCGAACGACTGGCCAACCTGCAAGACCTGCCGACCTCGACCGGGTTCACCGTCAGCTGCCTGCCCGTGAAGATCGCCGGGGCCGGTGCGGGCTGGTCACGGGTGGTGGCGCTGATCGAGAAGTGAACGGCGGCCGACGCAGGAAGGAACGTCCCGGCCGACTCCGCGATCTCCTGACAGGCAATTACTTAGTCGGCTACATTTCGAACAGTGCGGGCTCGGACCCGTGGTCCTCGCGGCGCGCATCCGGCGTCGGTTCCCCCCTCGCACCGCCCAACGGGCGGGCTATGGAAAGGCATTCATGGAGAACAGGAAACTCGGTTCGGCCGGTCTCGCGACCTCGGCCCTCGGCCTCGGCTGCATGGGCATGGCGGGCGCGTACGGGGCGGCGGACACCGACGAGGCCGTCGCCACCGTCCGCCGAGCGCTGGACCTCGGAGTCACCTTGATCGACACGGCCGACTTCTACGGGCCGGGCACCGCCGAGAAGATCGTCGCTCAGGCCCTTTCCGGCCGCCGGGACGATGCCGTGGTCGCCACCAAGTTCGGGATGCGGCGCCCGGCCGCCGGCCCGCCCTACGTCGACGGCAGCCCCGCGTACGTCCGCGAGGCCTGCGAGGCCTCCCTGCAGCGCATGGGCCTGGACCACATCGACCTCTACTACCTGGCCCGGCTGGACCCGAAGGTCGACATCGAGGAGACCGTCGGCGCCCTCGGCGAACTCGTCGCCGAGGGCAAGGTGCGGCACATCGGACTCTGCGAGGTCTCCGCACGCACCCTGCGGCGGGCGCACGCGGTGCACCCGATCGCGGCCCTGCAGACCGAGTACTCGCTGTGGGAACGGCACGTGGAGGAGGAGATCCTGCCCACCTGCCGTGAGTTGGGCACCGGCTTCGTGGCCTACAGCCCGCTCGGCCGCGGCTTCCTCACCGGAGCCTTCGACAGCGCCGACGACCTGGCCGAGGACGACCAGCGCCGCAACCACCCGCGGTTCCAGAGCGAGAACTTCGACCACAACCGCAATCTGGTGCGCACGGTCGAGGAGCTGGCCGAGAACAAGGGCATCAGCCTCACCCAGCTCGCGCTGGCCTGGGTGCTGGCACAGGGCGGTGATGTGGTGCCGATCCCCGGCACCCGGCGCATCACCCACCTGGAACAGAACGCCGCGGCCACCGAGGTCCGGCTGACGGACGAGGAGGCCGGCCGGCTCTCCGACCTCTTCCCAGTCGGCGCCACCGCCGGGCCGCGCTACCCCGCGCACTTCATGCGGACCATCGACCAGAGCTGACGCCCGTTCAACTGACGTCCGCTCAAACCGCCGGAAGCGGGGCGCACACCCGGTGTGCGCCCCGCTTCCGGCGTCCATGGCACAGGACGGCCGCCTCAGCGCGGCGTCATGACGTCCAGCCCGGTGCCCGCGTCACCTCGACCACCGCGCACGACCAGGTGAAGCCGGCTCCCACGCCCATCAGCACGCACCGCTCCCCGGCCCGGAGAGAGCCGGAGAGCACCAGGTGCTCCAGAGCGGCGATCTGGTCCCCGGCACCCAGATGCCCCACCCGGCTGCTGAACTCCCAGGCGGTGCACTCGGCGTCGATGCCCAGCGGGCGCAGGCAGTTGGTCTCCAGGCGACGGCGCCCGAAGTGCGGCAGCACCCACCGGGAGATCTCGGCGGCGCTCACCCCGGCGTCCGCCAGTGCCTCCTTCACGGCGTCGCGCTGCCCGGCCGCCACCCGGGACACGCTGAACGACATCCCGGCCCGGTCGACGTACCTCTTCTTGTGCCCCTCCAGATCGAGCACGCCCGGCGGCGCGGTCCGTGCCACCCCGAAGGGATCGCCGGCGCGGTGCATCCCCTCCAGTTCCGGGTCCGAGACCAGCACCAGCGAACGCACCCGGGCGAATCCCTCCCGCGCCGACAGCAGCATCGCGGTGCCGCCGTCGGCGTAGACGGTGCCCGGGTCGCTGTGCCAGCGGTCGAAGCCCGGCGGGCAGAACCGGTCGGCCGTGGTGACCAGCACCTGCCCGCACCCTGGCCCCGGCTCCGGCCCGGGCGACAGCATGGTGGACGCCAGGAAGAGCGCCGCCATGCCCCCGTTCGACACCTGGCGCACCTCCAGCGCCGGACAGCCGCCCGGCAGTACCCGCCGCTGCACGTAGGAGGCGGTGCCCCACAGGGCGTTGCCCTGGTCGTACAGGCTCGCGTGCAGCAGCAGCTCCACCTCCGAGCCGTCCGTTCCGGCTCGCTCCAGCGCGCGGCCGGCGGCCCGCACGGCCATCTCGGCGGGCACCTCGGTGTCGTCCGCGCAGACCGTCACCGACCGCATGCCGCTCTTCGCGGCCGCGGCCGCCTCCCACTCTCCCCGAGCCACCGCCTCGGCCACCGGCAGCGCGGGTGGCAGCCAGCTGCCGAGACCGGCGATGTACAGCTGATCGCACCTCATGGACGCTTCCTCTCCGGGCCCGGACCCACGGGCGCCGCTCAGATCGTCCGGCCCGCTTCTCGACCGTGGATCGAGGACCGCTGGAGGACCTCGATCCACGGTCGAGTGAATCTGTAGCGGGCCCCGCGAGGATCGGCCGCGGCGGACCGCTCGGGGCGGTGTGCCGAGAGGAGGAACCATGTCGCGCTCAATGCCGGCCGCCGGACCGGAGCCGCTTCCCGTGGCGCTCCTGCTGCCGGGCCAGGGGGCCCAGCACCCGGGCATGGCCACCGGTCTGTACGGTCACGACGAGGCCTTCACCGGCGCGGCGGACGAGGTGTTCGCCGCACTCGGCGCGGACGGCGGCCGAGTGCGCGACGACTGGCTCGGGGACCGCCCCCGGGTACCGGTGGACCACGTCACCCGGTCCCAGATCCTGCTGTTCACGATCGACTACGCCCTCGGGCGGACCGTCGAGTCGTGGGGGGTGCGCCCGGCCGGGCTACTCGGTCACAGCGTCGGCGAGATGGCCGGGGCGGTCCTGGCCGGGGTGTTCGCCGTGGCCGACGCCGCCCGACTGATGTGGGACCGGGTGACCCGGCTCGCCGAAGGGCCGGCCGGCGGGATGGTCGCGGTGGCCGCGGCCCCCGATGCGCTGGCGCCCTACCTGCGCGGCGGCGTGGTGGTGGGCGCGCACAATGCGCCCCGCCAGACCGTGCTGGCCGGCCCCGAACCACAACTGGGCGAGGTCACGAGCCTGTTGCGGGAGCAGGGCATGGTGTGCCGGACCGTGCCGGCCTCGACGCCGTTCCACAGCCCGGTGCTTGCGCCGCTGGCCGCCCGCGCGGAGCCGGCCTTCGCCACGGTGCGGGCGCGGCCGCCCGCGCTCCCGCTGATCTCCGGCTACACCGCCGCCCCGCTCACCGCCGACCAGGCCGCCGACCCCGCCTGGTGGTCCTCCCATCCGGCCGCGCCCGTCCGGTTCTGGCCCGCTCTGGACCACCTGCTGCGCGGCCCGGGCCGGCAACTCGTGGAGTGCGGGCCCGGCCGGGGGCTGACCGCCATCGCCAGGCGGCATCCGGCGGTGCTGGCCGGACGCAGCCGGGTGCTCCCGCTGCTGCCGGCCGGCCCGGCCGATCAGGCCGAGGCCCGCGACTGTCTGGCCGCCGCACGGTCCGTCCTGGACCCGGCCGCCGCCTGACCGGCCCTCATATCCGTCCGACCGGGTCCGATACCGTCCGGTGCCCCCTACAGAGAGGCTGCGATGACGACCATGGAAACACCGGCCCCGGCCGCCGCCGCGCCGACTCCCACGACGCCGCCAGTGGCCGGTATGCGGCAGCGGGTCGACGAACTCGGCGCGCTGCGCGCCCAGGTGCACGCGGGTCCGGGTGAGAAGGCCACCGCGGCCCAGCACGCGCGGGGGAAGCTGACCGCCCGTGAGCGGATCGACTTGCTGCTGGATCCGGGGACCTTCCACGAGGTGGAGCCGCTCCGCCGGCACCGGGCCACCGGTTTCGGCCTGGAGCTGAAGCGGCCCTACACGGACGGGGTCATCACCGGCTGGGGCGAGGTGGAGGGTCGGACCGTCTTCGTCTACGCCCACGACTTCCGCATCTTCGGCGGCGCGCTCGGCGAGGCGCACGCGGCGAAGATCCACAAGATCATGGACATGGCACTCTCGGCCGGCGCGCCGTTGGTGTCGCTGAACGACGGGGCCGGCGCCCGCATCCAGGAAGGCGTCTCGGCGCTCGCCGGGTACGGCGGCATCTTCCTTCGCAACACCCGGGCCTCGGGCGTGATTCCGCAGATCAGCGTGATACTGGGCCCGTGTGCCGGGGGCGCGGCCTACAGCCCGGCGCTGACCGACTTCGTGTTCATGGTGCGCGGTACCTCGCAGATGTTCATCACCGGTCCGGACGTCGTGCAGGCGGTCACCGGCGAGCAGGTCACCCAGAACGGCCTGGGCGGCGCCGACGTGCACGCGGAGACCTCCGGAGTCTGTCACTTCGCCTACGACGATGAGCAGTCCTGCCTCACCGAGGTCCGCTACCTGCTGAGCCTGCTGCCGCAGAACAACCGTGAGCGCCCGCCCCGGGCCGTCACCGGCGACCCGGCCGGCCGACGGTCACCGGCGCTGCTGGACCTGGTGCCGGCGGAGGGGAACCGGCCGTACGACATGCATGAGGTGATCTCCGAGCTGGTCGACGACGGCGAGCTACTGGAGGTCCATGAGCGGTGGGCCCCCAACGTGCTATGCGTCCTGGCCCGACTGGCCGGCGAGGTCGTCGGCATCGTCGCGAACCAGCCCATGGCGCTGGCGGGCGTCCTGGACATCAAAGCGTCCGAGAAGGCAGCCCGCTTCGTCCAGACGTGCGACGCGTTCAGCATTCCGCTGGTCACCCTGCTGGACGTCCCCGGCTTCCTGCCCGGCGTCGGCCAGGAGCACAACGGGATCATCCGGCACGGGGCCAAACTGCTGTACGCCTACTGCGACGCCACCGTGCCGAGGATCTCAGTGATCCTGCGCAAGGCGTACGGCGGCGCCTACATCGTCATGAACTCCCAGTCCATCGGCGCCGACCTGACCTTCGCCTGGCCCACCAACGAGATCGCCGTGATGGGCGCCGAGGGTGCCGCCAACGTCATCTTCCGGCGCCGGATCGCCGAGGCCGCGGACCCCGAGGCGACGCGCGCCCTGCTGGTCAAGGAATATCAGGCGGAACTCATGCACCCCTACTACGCGGCGGAGCGCGGGCTGGTGGACGACGTCATCGACCCCGCCGACACCCGGCAGACGCTCGTCTCCGCGCTCGCCATGCTCCGCACGAAGCAGGCGGAACTGGCACCCCGCAAGCACGGCAACCCGCCGCTGTGAGGCCGTAGCCCCTGACTGGCGGCGCAGGGAGTGGATGGACTCGCCCCGGTTCAGCTGCCGGGCGATCTTGCGCCGGTAGACCGGATCGGACAAATACTTCGCGGCGTAGATCGTCCTGCGGATAGCGCCGTACTCCTTGAGCGCGGTGGCCAGCGCGTTCTGCCGGGACGACGCCGACAGCTTGCCCACGATCAGGGAAGCGGTGGCGTGCCCGTACTTCAGCGACCCCGAAAGACGGAGCAGGTCGTCCCAGTGATCCGCTACGAGGTCGAGGTTGGCCTTCTTCGTCAGCAGCGGCCCCGCGATCGGGAAGCGTTCCTCGTAGTCGCCTTTGGCGCCCATCCGGTAGAGGGTGATCTTGCCCAAGTCCCGGATACGCGGGGACAGTTACTTGCCAACCAGGTCGAACAGGGCGAAGTTGACCAGAGTGACGCCATCCGTGTCGGTGGCGTGCTCGGTGATCGGCAGATCGGTGGCGTTGCCCAGAATCTCGTCCAGCACGTAGTGCGCTTCGCGGTGGGTGGCCGCTCAATGAGGCGGCCGCCGGTGGTGCCGGAATCAGGAACCGCGCGGCTCATTTGGGTGGCGAGGGCGAGGCCTTCGAACGGGCTGTCCAGCTGTACGCACCGGGTGGGGCGTGTCCCTCCGCCTGCGGCGCCGCGCCAGGCAGGCCCGACCGGGCGGCGGACCCGGCCGTACGGCGTCACGGCGTCTTCTTGGAGATCCACTCGCCGACCTCGCCGGTGAGCTTCTTGACCAGGTCTTCGGTCCGCGGCATGCGCGCACGCGCGTGCGCTGGGCCGGGAGGGCGTCAGCGGCTTCTGGGGCGACCTCAGCGCGCTGGGGCGCATCGTCGTCGCCGTCGGCCATGGCGGAATCTGCCCTGGAGTTGAGTGACCTGCACCACATTCGGTTCGGTTACGCTGCCGTCGAGGTGGGCGCCGGGGCCGTGTCGCGCGCATGCCCAGGTCGGCCGTCACCGCAGGTCGGGGCATACCTGTGAGTTTCCTGAGTCAACCTCTATGCCGCCAGAGGCTCCTCGGCGATCGTGTTGACCTTGCTGTTGGCTTGGTGGACGGCGGGGTCGTAGCAGGTGCCGTCGCGCCAGCAGGCCCACATCACCCGGAGCCAGGAGCGGGCCAGGATGCGGACGGCGTGGGGGTGTCGCTTCTTGCGGGCGCGGGCATCGTTGTAGATCTTGGCCGCCCAGTCGCTGCCGTGCCGGCTGTTGTCGGCGAAGGTGGTCAGCGCGACGCGGGCTCTTCGG
>NZ_JAGGPB010000086.1 GCF_018614055.1 Streptomyces sp. ISL-98 | reverse complement strand
CAACCTTCACTGCGAGAGGTCATTCGGGCGTGCTGGCCTGGCGGCTCGGCTGGTGGGTGATCAGCGGGCGGTGTCGCGGACGAGGACGAGTTCGGTGCTCGTCCGGCGGTGGGTGGCACGCTGCGCGGATCGGTCGGAGACGAGCGAGGCGATCGCGAGATGGGTCTCGGCGTAGGTATCGCGGCGTCCGTGTGGCCGTCACCATGTCCGCCGAGGCCGTAAAGCGGTGGACAGCTCTCCGGCTCTGGGTGAGCATCACCGCGATGAACAACGAACCTCTCTCCACCCCCAAACGCGTCCGCTTCGTCGAGCTCAGCGCAAAGACACTGCGGGCGCTTGCCGACGGTGACCTCGCCGGCGGCAGCGCCGAGGCCGGGGTCGCCCTTGACGAACACTTCGTCGGTGAGCGAGCCCGCTGGATCTTCGGCTACCGCGCCGACCAGCTCGCCAAGGACCCCTCTGCCGCGCCCTGGATCACGCGGGCCGCGGTGTCCGAGCCGGACGGGGTCGTCGTTGGCGACGCCGGGTTCCACGGGCCGCCGGACGAGGTCGGCATGGTCGAGGTTGGCTATACCGTCGTGCCCGGGTACCGCCGCCAGGGCTATGCCCGCGCCATGCTGAGGGCGTTGCTCGTCAGGGCCGCCGCCGAACCCGGTGTCAGGACCGTGCGCGCCAGGATCGGATCCGACAACACCGCCTCCCTGGCCTCCATCGAGGGCTTCGGCTTCACGCGCGTCGGAGAGCAGGGGAACGAGCGCGACGGACTCACGATCATCTTTGAGGTCCCGGCCGACGCGATTCAGGCCGGGTAACTTTACGGCCTCGGCGGACACGGTGATCGTCCCGGTCGGGCCGTGACATGAGAAGGGCCGCACGGGTTGGGTGAGTTGTGAAGCTGACCTGGGCCCGTGCGGCCTGTTCCCATCCTGCCCTGTCCGGTGTCTCACGCGCACTTTTCGGCGAGTTGTTCGCCGAGCTCGCCAGTGCGTGGGAGGCCGCGCGGCAGTCTGCGCTCCGCGAGGCCCGGGGCGGGGAGCGTCGGCGGGCGGAGGGTGCCGGCCGGAAGCCCAAGTTGGTCTTCCTCGATCGGCTGCTTGTCACCCTGGTCCATCTGCGCCATCAGTTGCCGCACGTGGTGCTCGCCGAGCTCTTCGAGGTGGATCGCTCCACTGTCTCCGCGGCCATCCGCCAGGTCCGCCCGCTGCTGGCAGCCCGTGGTTTCGCCGTGCCCGACCGGCCCGGCCTGCGGCTGAAGACACTGGAGGACGTCTTCGCCTATGCCGAGGCGGAGGGCGTCGAGCTGCGGCTCGACGGGGCCGAGACCCAGGTCCGCCGCCCGCAGGCCGACCGCCCCGGGCGCCGGGCGTTCGTCTCCGGCAAACGCAAGCAGAACACCATCAAGACCACCACGTTCAGCGACGGCCAGGGCCGCCTGCTGCTGTCCGGCTTGGTCCGCCCCGGCCGGATGCACGACCAGACCGCCGTGCGCACCGAGGGCATCGCCGAGCAGTTCCGCACCCGTACCGGCGTGAAGGCGAAGGTCGATTCCGGCTACCTCGGGCTGGCCAAAGAGTTCCCCGGCCAGGTCAGCGCCCCGCCGAAGAAGCCCAAGGACGAGGCGTGCGACGGTGACAAGCACGCCTGGCGCGAGACACGGCGGCGGCAGTCCTCGGCGAGGATCTGTGTGGAACACACCAACGCCGAGCTCCGCCAGTGGGCACCCCTGCGCCGATTCACCGGACGCCGCGATACCTACGCCGAGACCCATCTCGCGATCGCCTCGCTCGTCTCCGACCGATCCGCGCAGCGTGCCACCCACCGCCGGACGAGCACCGAACTCGTCCTCGTCCGCGACACCGCCCGCTGATCACCCACCAGCCGAGCCGCCAGGCCAGCACGCCCGAAGCTCAATTTCCCCCAAGACCGTAAGTGCCGCCCGCTCGCTCTGCTCGGCCCGGGGCGCGGTCGGCGAGCAGGCCGGTGACGGCGGTGACGTAGGCGTGGGCGGTGCCGACGGATAACCCGAAGCCGGCTGCGATGCGGGCGAGGGTGTCATGGCGCCGCAGGTACACGAGAGCGACGAGCGCACGCTGGTGCGGCGGGAGCTTGCACCGTCGGTCGCCCTCACGGGTGACGATGAGCATGGTGACCCACTCGACCAGGGTGTGAGGCAGGTCGAGTGCGGCAGGATGGGGAACCAACGAGGCTCCTGTGCCGATGGGTTGAGACTTCGAACACCTCCCCCAACGGCACGGGAGCCTCGTGCGTTGCAGCCACTGTCCCTCCCCACCTCACCGGCGTCACCCGATCAGTGGCCAGCCTGAAAAGGCTCAATGATGAGCACCTCATCGGCGCCGTCGTCGTCGAAGCCGAGCACCGCCGCGTTCACATGGGAGGTGAACATGGACCGGCAGCGCTCCCACTGGGGCGTGCCGGGCAGCACATCGGCCGGCCAGGTCACGCCGGTGGCGCCTTCCATGTCGGCGCTGATCAGGATCTTCATGTCGCATCGCGTTACGCGTAGGCGAACACCAGCGTCAGGATGAGATGGACGCGCTCTCTGGCCCGACCGGCGGTACAACAGCGAGACTGGGCAGGGCGAGACGGTCGTCTCGCCCTGCCCGGCCCTGTCATGGGCGTCAGCGTGGCACGCGACCGCTACCCCGCTCTCCGGCCACCCCGAAGATGCCACTTATCACCCTGCCTGCCTGGGGTGTCGGCTCGTAGAACCACGACCCCACGGCCCAGGTCAGATACTCCGCCACCGTTCCGGTCTTTCCGCCGATGTTCTCCCCAAGCTGCCTATTGGCGGCGTCCCTGTCCGCCTTGACCGCCGGCCCCGTCATGACGTTGGGGCCCACGGTGTACCGGAAGTCGTGCTGAAGGCAGGCATCGAGCGTCTGCTGTGAAACTGCCCGCATAGGGACTCCCGTGCACCCATTGGCGTAGAAGCTGCGCTGCAGACGGGCATTCACCGGATCAGCCGGATCCAGCTGAAGCACCCGATTCCGCATCTCTACGAACGAGGCATTGTCCATGCGCGCGATCTTGAGGTAGAGACTCTTGGAGAGCGCCGCTCCGGGATACCCTGCCGAGGGTGCGCCAGGCCCGGAGTTGAAGTCGAGTGCCCGACCCTGACGGCCGGGCTTCCGGCCTGAAGGGTCACCGCCCGTCCACTCACCGTACTTCGGGTCGCTGGCACAGTCGGCAGCCCCGCTCAGTAGACCGTCCGCCTCCGCGCTCTCCGGCTCCACGGCGTCCGGCACCGCGGCGTCCGCCTCCACGCTCTCCGGCACCGTGACATCGGGCTCCGCGGGGGCCGTCTCTGCGGGGGCCGGCTCCACGCTCTCCGGCTCCGTGGCGTCGGGTTCCGCGGGGGCCGGCTCCACGGGGGCCGGCTTCGCACCACCGGGCTTCGAGTCTGCGCCCGGTTCGCAGTCAACCTCCGCTTGAGCCTCAGCCGCCCCGCGTGGGGTACTGGCGGGTTCGTTGGCAAAACCAACGGGCGACAGGGCAACTGCGGCTACGACAGCTGCCGCCCCGGACGCGGCAAGCCACTTCGGCCGATTCTTTGATGTCCGCTTGTGGTTCATTACACCTTTTCCTTCTCTTCGAATCCACCTCGCGATGACGGAGGTGGAAGTTGTTCACGGAATAGCAGGCCCAATGCCCGGACCGACCGGGAAACCAGGGCCAATGCCCGGACCACCGGAACTGATGCCCGGGATACCGGAGCCAATACCGGGAATACCAGGGCCGATACCTCGACCACCAGAACCGATACCGGGGATACCGGACCCGATGCCGGGCCTACCCGGGAACCTCGGGAACCCGGAACCGACGCCAGGAATGCGGCTGCCCGGCCTGCCATGGGGCCTGGCACCATCCGAACTGCCGGGCGGGCCATCGTTCTTGTCGATCCACTCACGAAAGGCTGTGACGTCGGTGTAGATCACATTGCCGACGCCACAGGTGGCGCTCTTGCCTCCCGCGCGGCTTGTGGCGCCCACCAATTGCAATCTGTCATCCGCATCGACCAGCGCGGGCCCGCCCGAGTCGCCAAAACAGGCGGTGTCGGTCCGGGTGCCGCCGACGCACAGTTCCCTGCCCGGAACGATCTCCTGGCAGGCGCTGTCGGGCTGGAGCGGCGTGGTCAATTCCTTGAGAGTGCGGGGCGGTTCCTGCTCACAGCCCCTCTCGGGGCAGCTCTGCCCCCAGCCGATCAGATGCAGTGGCGCGCCGTTCCCGGACTTGGCGGATGCTATTTCGGCCGGAGAGTTCGGCACTTCCCTGGACAGCTTCAGGAGTGCGATGTCCGCACCTCGTATGTCTGACGAGGACCCGGGTGTCACCACTTCGGCGACTTGAGCCACGGTGCCGCCGCTTGAGCGATCATTCGATCCGATGCGTACCGTCAAGGCTCCCGGCGAAGACATGCCCTGGACACAGTGCTGTGCCGTGACCATGACCCTTGAGTTGATCAGTGTGGCGCCACAGACATGTTTGCCGGCCTGCTGCAAAGACCCCATGAAGGGGTATGTTTTCGGCGCCTGCTGCCCTCCGACAATCAGCGGAACAGCACCGTGCGCCGCGCTGAACACCCCCGCTGACACACCGCCGATGGCCAGCGTCAGAACGGCAGCCCTGACGCCCTTGTGCGTCCGAGAGCGCCGAATTGATCGTTTTCCTCCGCGCATGTATTCCTCCAGTCGATCGAAGGCTGACGAGCGTTGCGCTCGCCTGCCGGTTGACTGAAGTCAACGGCCAACGATCGTCTGCGGAATCCACCACGAGACGTATCTGCCACGTGACGACCGGCGGAGGTGGTAACTGACTCGGCGCTCCCAGATCGTTCAGCGATGAGGAGCGCGTTTGTGCAAATTTTCTAAAAACGCCGTTCTTCTGAACTCGCTGCCGAAGCCTGCGTATTCATCAGGTGAATGACTCACTACGACGCCTTGGCCAGCCCGGCAGAGAAGCAGGTAACGAATGTTCGACCAGAGCCAAGCGGCCGGACCGCGGTATCAGCGCGCCTTTGGCGCAGTCGGTGTGTGGGACATGTTCACTCGGTCCCTGAGGCCCGACAGCGGCGGCCACAGGCGGCTGGGTGTGGCAGTGCGCCCAAAGCGCCGCACCCTTGCCTATGACGCGGTGCTGACGGTCGCCGTAACCGCCTACACCCTCTTCGTACAGCTGATCCTCCTGCCCGCGCTGGCTGCCGCCGACCCGAAATACGCGGCGGTGATTCCTGTCGGCAACCTTCGTCTGCTGATCATCGTGGTCTCGGTTCTGGCATCCCTGGCACTGGCCTTGCGCCGCCGATGGCCTCTCATACCCGCTGTCTTGGCGATCGTCGAGTTGTGGCTGCAGCGCGGCAGCCCCTTCCTCTATCCCATCGCTCTGTACACGCTCGTGACCCGGGGACGTCCGGGTTGGGCTGCGCTCACGGCGATGGCCGGCGCCGCGGTGCCGGTCTTCGTCCCCCTGCCGACCCTGGCTCTGGCGCCGCCGCTTCCCTTCCCGGCGCTGGTGACATTCACCGTGAAGATGTACATCCTGCCGACGATCGTGCTGCCCGTGCTGATTGCGGCGACCGTACGCACCCATCGCCTGCACATCGGGATCATCAAGGACCACGCACATCGCCTCAAGCGTGAGCAGCGGCTCTCGGCATCCAATGCCCGCCTGGAGGAACGCGCCCGCTTCGCCAGGGATCTCCATGACGGGGTGGCCCACTATGTGGGACTGATGATCATTCAGGCAGGCGCTCTCGAAGTGCGTTCGTCGGGCGCGCCCGAAGTGACGTGCACGGCCGCCCTGATCGGTGATCTCGGACGCCAAGGCATGGCCGAACTCCGCGACTTGCTTGACCTGCTCCGATCCGATCCCAACGCGACGGACGGCATGTCCGACCAGATGGCCGACGAAACATGGCGACGCGAAGTGCAGGAACTCGTGGACCGGACGCAGCAGGCGGGGGCCAGGGTCACCTGGCGGATGACCGGAGAGATCTTGCACGCCGGCTCGGCGGCGAATCGCACCGCCTACCGCGTGATTCAGGAGGGGATCTCGAACGCCATCCGCCACGCACACGGGGCAGAGATCGACGTTGCCGTCGTCGCACGCCCGCATCTCTTGGAAGTCGTTGTCCGCAACGGCCCCAAGGCGGCCCAGGGAGATGCGGCCGCGCGCTCTCTCGGCAGCGGCTACGGCCTGCGCGGCATGCGCGAGCGCGTCACACAAACCGGTGGCGTCCTGCTCGCCGATGCGACACCAGACGGGGGCTTCCACTTGTCCGCAAGCATTCCAACGATTGGACAACCACATGATCCGCGTCCTTCTCGTCGACGACGAGGCAATGGTGCGAGAAGGGATCCGATTGGTGCTCGAAGCCTCTGACGACATCACCGTGGTCGGCCAGGCCGCCGACGGTTCGCAGGTGCTGGAAGCCGTGAGGGTCCACCGACCCGACATCGTCATCATCGACATCAGGATGCCGAACGTCGACGGGGTTGAGGCCACCCGCCGATTGGTCAGTCTCCCCAGGCATCCCCGCGTCATCATCCTCACGGCCTTCGCGCTCGATGAGCATCTGCACGAGGCGCTCAACGCCGGCGCCGACGGCTTCATCCTCAAGGACATCGCCCCTCGTGACCTGATCGCCGCCGTCCACACGGTAGCCGCCGGCGACGCGCTGGTCTCGCCGTCGATGACCCGCAGACTCATCGAGCGGTACAACAGCTCCACCGCCGTCCGGGCCACCCAGGCGCAGGTCCAGCTGAACGCGCTGCCCAGGAACCACCGGCACATTCTCGCTCTGCTCGCCCACGGCAGCTCCAACGCGCAGATCGGGGCCGCAGTCGGCCTCTCCGAGTCGCGGGTGAAGGCGGAAGTGAGTCAGCTCATGCGCGAGCTGGGCGTCAGCAATCGGGTGCAGGCAGCCACCCTCGCCTGCACCGCGGGACTGCTCGACCAACCCCTCTCCCACCTCCCGTCGCCATTCCCCGGTGGGGGGCCCGACGAATCGGCATGAGGCACCCCCGAGGCACCTCCCCTCGCCGTTCTGCGCGGCATCCGCCTGGGAATCGCTGCCTCGTGACAGACATACGACCGGTCGGGCCTACCGACCTCTTCGAAGCCCTGGTGAGTTACCCGCCCCCCGACGAGACGACGGTTGCGCGGCTGGCTCACCTCGCGGGATGGATTCTCCCCGATACGGTCCAGGCCATAGCCGTGGCGCCGGTGGACGCGGCGCACCGGCCGCTCACGATCGCGCCGGGCATACTCACCGGCGCGAGGGGCGACGTGCTGTGTCTGCTCCTGCCGGACCCCAAGGGCAACACGCGGCTCCTTCGGCGTGGACTGGAGCACCACAGGGTCGCGGTCGGCCCGGTGGTGCCGCGCCGTGAGGCCCACCACTCACACAGGTGGGCCTGCCGTCTCCTGGAGCTGACCTCCGCGAACGGCCACGCCGGAGTCGTCCATGTACACGACCACCTGTCCGGCCTGTTGTTGCTGCAGGACGAATTCCTCCTCCGCACCATGGCGGCCCTGCACCTCAGGCCCTTGGCCGGTCTGACGTCCCGGCGGGAGGCGCAGCTGGCTGAGACGCTGCTGGCGTGGCTGGAAGGCAGGGGAGTTGCCGCGGCAGCCCAGGCACTCGGTCTACACCCTCAGACCGTGCGCTACCGGATGCGCCAGATCGAGAGGCTCTTCGGGCCGACACTGCAAAGCCCAAGGACGCGCTTCGAGATTGAACTGGCGCTGAAGGGCCGTCGACTGCTCAGCGCGGTACACACCGGTGGTCTGACGGCGAGGACGGGATCGCGATGACGCGCGCAAGCTCTGAGCCGAAGACAGTGACACCGCCCAAACCCACCGCCCCACCGATGGTCGGTCTCCCGTCGGGCTTGCGCAAGCCCAACCACGCGCTGCTCAACCTGAGCGACCCTGAACTGGGCCTACGGCTGCACCAGTCGCTGCGCCCCGACACTCGCCACGGGGCTCCGGCGGAGTTCCATGACGGGCCGAGCCTGGCCGAAGCCCGTCGCTGGGTGCGCCAGTTGGACCGGCTCGCCCACTCGGCGCAGGCGCCCCACAGAAGACTGAACCGCGCTTGGCTGAACTATCAGCAGAACGTCGACCAGGACCTCATGCGATGGGTGCGTACGTGCGGCATCGGCGCCGTACACGCCGCAAACGTGCTGCGAGTCGAGATCGAGTGTCTGTCACCGGCGCAGGCGGCGGAGAGCCGGGCTACGCCGACGGCGGGTCGCGTCGGGCGCTTGGCATGGGCCCACGCCGCTTGCAGCATCCGCGCCGAAGCTGCGGTGTGCGCCGAGAGCGCGGCGAGGGCGATCGGCCCGCACCTCGCCGCGGCATCGCACGCGGGACAGGTCGCCCAGCCCGGCCGCGGAGACGACGGACTGCGGGTCGCGGGGCGCTACCTCGCCGAAGAACTGACCGATACCTCACATTACGCGCGGGTCATCTTCAGCGAGATGTCCAAGCATCCTGCCTTTCACACCTGGCGGCCCGTCGCCGACCCGCTGTACCAACAATGGCTCGACGGCACATTGCGGCACACGGCCGCGCCACCGCGCCTCTACGGCAGCCGCACGGCGCTCTACCAGGCCCGGCCCCAACTCGCGGCGGGCTGGACGCTGTTCACAGGAGGAGAACACACGGTCGACAACCTCCCGCTGGGCAGCCTGGAACGATATGTCCACGACGACGGCGGACAGCGGTGGGCGATCATCATCGCCGTGCCCGGGTGGGCCGGCGGCGACCCTCGCGGCTGGCCCGAACCGTCAGCGGCCGTCGTGGCAGCCCATGTCCCGCGCGGCGCTTCCGACGCCTATTGCTATCTCCTGGCCGAAGAGATCGTGCCCGGGGACGTCCTGGAGCGCCTGCACCACACACCGGGCCCCATGGCCCTGGAGGCGATTGCGGCGGCCCTGGCGCCCGGCGTCTGATCACGCCGGCCGGGCGCCGTTGCCCAGAGGGCGTTCACCGCGGTGACGCCGTGTGCCAGGGGTGGGCCGGTGCGTCGTATTCAGCATCCTGCGCGGCGGACGCCGAATACGACGCATAGCCGGCCGCCACGCCGACCACGAAAGCAGCGATGACAAGAGCGCTTCTGAGCCCGCCGCCCACCGCACCGCGCCCCCGCGAGGAACCCCGCGGCCGCGTCGCCGAAAGCGTCGTTCGCATGGTGTGATCCAGGAATGGCGGATCGGTCACGGGACCGTGAATGGAGGACTTGACATTCAGGTATTCGCTTCCGGGCCACCAGCCCAGCAGCTGTGACGGCAGCTGCTTTTCCAGGCGAGTGTCCAGGTGGATCACGTCATTGAACACTTCGCGGCACGCGGCGCACACGCCGGCGTGCCGCAACGCGTCCCCGAGCCTGAGGGCGGGCAGCTGAGCCATCAGCTCCTCGACCGCGGCCCGGCAATCCGGTCGCTCCAGCCGATCCAGATAAAGACTCACCCGAATCTGCCGCAGCCTGTTCAGGCCCTCGATGCGAGTGTCGTCGATCAGTCTGGAAGGAACGCCCGTCACCGCAGACACCAAGTCCGGGTTGTCCCTGTCCGCCATCGTGTGCCACAACAAGCATCGCGTGTCCGCTGGGAGATTCTCCCAGGCGAGTGCGAGGTGGAGGTTGTCCTCCATGGACCAGCGAGCGCCCTGGGCGACCCACTGGCGGAACCGCGGTGAGACCTGCTCGCTGTCGCCGGCGCATCGGCTCACCGCCGCGATACGCACACTGCTCAGCAGCTGGAGCCGAAGACACCCGGCGAGCCGGCGTTCGAGATGGGGCTCCCCCTCCAGTATCCGCTGCAGTAGCTCGGCGAAGGCCCGGCAGGCCAGCAGGTAGGCGCCCACGGGGCCATCCGCGCAGTGGATCGCGTATGCGCTCACCGCTGAATAGTGGCGTCGATAGATGCGGCGGAACGCACCCAGGCGACCATCCTGGACCTCCCGCATCAACAAGGAATCGGGAACAGGTTCATGCGCGGATCTGAAGCCCAGAGATGAATACATCCAGCACCGACCTTCTGCGTACAACGGCTGGTTACGACCTCACCGGCCCGATGACCACAGCATGGCGCGCCGCCACTTACGCGCCGCCGGTTTTGTGCTCACGGGATAAGAAATTTCGTAGTCGAGGCACGAGTACGCGGCGGCCTCGGCGACAGGGCCTGGCAGCGGACCGCGTATCGGTACGTCGAGGTGCATGTCCACCCACGAGCCGCCTGTTTCAGGACCTGCGGCGACGGAGTCTTCGGGCCAGTCGGCCGGGATATGTGTCATGGGTGAAACCCTGACGCGGACGAAAGTCTGCCGTAGCCACCTGTGGGAGGACTCCTCCGAAACCAAAGACGCGGTCTTCCGCGACGCTCACACGGACGAGAGGGGCTGTTCTTCCAGGAGATCGAAGAGGTCCCGTACGGCGGGGACGCCGCGATGGGGGGCGAATCGTTGCCGGTACCGGCGGAGAAGGCCGATGGGCAGGCTGCCGAACACGGCCACGGCCCTGCCAGCGCTGTGGACGGCGGCCTCCAACTCGCCGAGCGCTATCTGCGCGTCGACAACATGCAGCAGATCCCTGGCGAGAGGCAGGAAGGGAAGGGTGGGCACATGCGACGAGGGGCCGTCGTCGAGCAGTGTGGTGAAGTGACGCAGCGCCCGCTCGGGCCGGCCGATTTGAAGCCAGGTTATTCCGGTGGATCTGGCCAACCAGTCCTCGTCGACGTTCCCGACGAACGGGTCGATCGTCGGATCCCAGTCGCCCGGGCCGGCGGCCAGGGTGCTGGCGGCATGATCGAGGGCCCGGGTGCTGGCAGCCGCCTCTCCGAGGCGGGCGTGAGTGCGGGCCTCTCGGATGTACAAGGCGGCCGTGAGGCGGGGTGAGGGGCGCCGGGCGATGGCTCGTGCGGCACCGATCAATGGGACCGCGTCCCTGGGGTCGCCGACTGCGAGATGACTGGCGGCCAGGTTGCTCAGATAGACGGATGCCCACCGGCGCGCACCTGCGGTCGTGGCGGCGCGGATTGCAGCCAGATAGTACCGTTCCCCCCGGGCCTCCTCTCCCAGAGCATCGCTGAACCATCCGCACAGGGCGGCGGCGCGCGCGGCGAGGAGGAAGAGCCAGGTCCCGGTCTTCCGGTCGTAGCCGCTGCCCGCCAGGAGTCCGGTGATCAGCCGGAACTCCGCGCGGGCCGCCGGGTAGAGGACCGCCGGGCTGACCGGCGGTTCCACCGCTTCCAAGGCCTCGATTCGGGTCTCGATCCAGGCTGCGGTGTCGGGGGCGACGCGGCGTCCGTCGCGGGCAGGCGGCGGCTGCCAATCGGCCACGGCGGCAAGAGAGGCCCTGGACAGGGAAGCGACGGCGGATCCGGTCACGGCGAGATAGGAACGTGGTTCCGCGTCGGCGCGCCGCGCCGTGCCATGCAGGACGTCGATGGCCCCATCGGGGGTCCACGGGCTGGTCAGCAAGGCAGCGTCGCTGGTCGCCAAGTGCAGCCAGTACGGCCAGCCGAGCCGCGTCACCGCCTCCTCGGGAACCTGGTGGATGTGCGCGATGGCGATCTGTGCGGTGAGCTCCGGCACCGTCCGTCCGGATTCCCAGCGCGAGACCTTCTCGCGGCGCGCGGCCATGTGCCCGAAACCCAGGTCGGCGTGAGTCTCGGCGACCAGCCGCGCGTAAGCGGGGTGGGACAGGTTGACCGACGCTCGGAGCAGCGTCAGCGGATGCCGTGCCATGTGCGGTCCCCGGTGCCTTCCGCGAATGAGTCCGATGCGAGGCAGTCGAACAACCACTTTTAGCTCGGGGCATTTTGGCACGACCACGACACGGCGCGGCACCTCCTGGCCGAATCTGTGAGCTATCTGTCGATCAGACCTGTCGCATCACCCATCGCGGCCAATGACCAGCCACTTCGAGGGCAGTTCGATCCGTGAGCCGTCCGGTGTGTACTCCGTTGTCGTGAGCGGCAGTTCACCGCTCGCGAGCACTTCGAGCCCGGCGTTCCGGAAGAATTCCGGCACCTCCGCGTCGGCCACCGCCCCGGGCGCGATGCCATGGCGGAACACCGGCTGGAGTTTGGGCGGCGGCCCCGCAGGGCCCTTCGCCAGGGCCATCAGCTGCTGCCCGGCCGCCTCCGCGAGCTCCACCACAAAGGCCCGTCCGCGCTCCCCCACCAGTGTGGCGATCGAGTCGGCCAGCGTCTGCCAGTCCTGCGGGTCGGCCACGGCGACGTGTACAGGTGACGAGTCCCCGCTTCTCCAGCCGACGCAGCGTGCGCCAGGCACCCGTCCGGGCAGCCTGCTCCGTCGCGTGCGCGTGGATGTCCATCAGCCGCGCCCAGACGGCGCTGTCATGCGTGGTCGTCCAGCCGTCGTCGTTCTTCGCACTGCAAGCTGCCACCACTATCAGGTAGCCCCGCAGGCCTCGGATGTCACCGGTGCGTACGAACTCCCGCAGAGGCCCGTGCCGACTCGGTGGTGCGGCGTGTGAGCGTCTCGATGTCGGCTGGGGCGCCGAGGCCGGAGGATTCCCAAGCTGTCTGGCCCCCGTGAGGTTCGCGACGTCGGCCAGCAGCGACTTGCGGCTGACCTGCGGTCCGGCGGTCGTGCCGGGCGGGGGTTCGCCCGCGCGGGCGATGACGGCCGCGTGCAGGTCTCCGTGGCGGTGAATCAGGCTGCGGTGGACGCCGGCGGCGCGGGCGACCGAGGAGATGCTGATCTCCTCGCCGGCGGCAGTCAGTTGGTCGAGGGCTTTGAACACTCGGTTTCGTCGACGGTCGGAGTCCGCGGCCCGCGCTCGGGTCAGGTGGTTCGGTGATGTGCTCACGCGTCACGCTCCAGCCGCAGGTCCGGCTCGGGCGGACGGGTTCCGGGCATGCCCAGGGAGATGGTGCGGGACTTGCGCAGGGTCTGGGTGGCGTCCTTGATCTGTTCGCGTTCGTCGTCGGTGAGCCCGTCGAGATCGGTTTCGACGCGGCGGATCAGTGTGCGGATGCGTTTGATCTCCTCGTCGGACGGAGTCGCTTTCACCCCGGTGCGGCCGCGGCCGCGCTCGCCCTGTCCCTCGGCACGCACTACATCGCGGACCGCCGGGTACCGGGCCAGCGTTCTGGAGAAGCTCGCCGACAAGACCGGCAAGAGCAGCTTCCACAAGCTGGCTGACTTCGGCATGAATGGCGCTTTCCACCTCGACAGCTCGTGGCGCCACGGCTGGGAGACCGTCGCCGTCCTCATCGCCACCACGAAGGCGTCCAGCCGGTGACTGCCCGGTCCCGTACGCGCCTGGAGCGTGTCCGTGCCTCGGTCGGCATCGCCTCCCTGGCCCTCCAGCAGATCCAGGACGACCTCACCGCCGACGACGTCGACCAGGAGCTCGCCGCGATCCTGCGCGAGCTCATCGAGGACACCGACCCGCCCGGCGGGTTCATGGCGTTCCTCGCGCAGCTGGCCACCGTCGCCGCGCAGCGAGCCGAGCAGATCGAGCCCGACCGCGACGGCGACGCCTCGTGCCCGCTGCACGAGGCCACCGCCCTGATCACCGACAACGCCGGGATGCGCCTGATCTGGGCAGCCCGCGCCCTCGAACCGCAAGGAGATCCCGCATGACCCAGCTGTTCGACTTCGGACTCGGAAAGAACGCGCTGGTGGTGCTCATCGGCGCCTCCGGGGCCGGTAAAAGCACGCTGGCCCGCACCTGGCCCGCGTCCCAGGTCCTCTCGCTCGATGCCCTGCGCGGCGCGGTGAGTGACGACCCCGGCTGCCAGGAGGCGACCGCCGACGCGGTCGATGTCCTGCACCTGCTCCTGGAGCGCCGGATGGCCCGCAAGGCCACGACGGTGATCGACGCGACGAACGTCACCCGCGATGCCAGGGCGCCGCTGGTCGCCGCCGCGAAGCGCCACGGGATGCGCACCGTCGCGGTCATGGTCTCGACGCCGGCCGACGTGTGTGTCGAGCGGCAGGGCCGGCGCCCGGCGAACCGGAGCGTGCCGGAGGACACGGTCCGCTCCCAGCACAAGGCGATGGTCCACTCCCACCCGGCGCTGCTCTCCGAGGGCTTCAACGAGGTGCTGTTCGCCGACAGCCTCTACCGCCTGGAGCCGTTCCTTCGAAGCCTGTTCGAGGCCCGCGAAGCCGACCTCGGACGGGACGGCAGCGACGGCCTGGGCGACCTGCTCCTGGTCCGCCGGTACTTCGGCTCGGAGATCCTGCCGCTGTGGCGGTGGAAGCCCGGCTCCGACCTCGTGACGGGCAGGGACCGCGTCGGACAGGTCCGCCTCGGACAGCAGTACCTCACCCTGGCGTACCGCGATGACGTCGACGGGGCGGGGGACTTCGGCTTCGACGTCCTGCTGCCCTGCCCCTTCGAAGACGAATGCGCTGGCCTCGCCTGGGCGGGTGACTCGGTCACCGATCTGTACCGCGCGCTGACCGGCGAGATGGACAACGACCCGGACATCGTCTGCACCGTCCACGCCGACCCTGTGGACGACGACCAGGACGACGACCCCGAAGGCCGCGCCGACCTAGCACAGGCCCTGGAAGCGGTCCACGGATGAGCTGACGGACACTCCGTGCTGCCCCGACCCCGGCCAACGCGCCGGGGTCGGGGCGGTCGCGGTGGTCCCTCACCACCGCGAGCACGAGAGGAGTTGGACGTCATGACCTTCCCTATTTCGAGGTCGACGTCCCGATACGGAGCACCGAGATGCCCGGCCTGAGCGGGGTGCACGTCTTCACCGGCCAGGCCGACAGCCGCAGCGCCGCCGTACAGGCCGCGCACGAGGTCTACGACGCGGCACGCGCCGCGCGGGAGGCCGGACTCGAGATTCCCCACGGGCGGCCGGACGGCTGGGGGGCCTGCGGCTACCGGCCCGGCTGGGAGCTCGACTGGTCGGCTGCCATGGTGGGCCGGGCCAAGCCGGCCGCTGGAACGACCCGTTCATCTGGGTCCGCGTCAGCGACTTCGAGCTGTAGCTCTGCCCCGGGACAGCCGCTCTGCTTGACCGGCTTCGACGGCTGCCCCGGGCCCACATCCCGTACGAGACGAGACGGAGACACCAGTATGTCCTCCACCCTGCACGTACAGGCCCGGATCGGGCAGCGCACCCTCTTACTGACCACAACGGCTCTCCCGCTGACCGGCTGGGCCGTCCACGCCATCGCGTTGCACCGGCGCCTCGCCGCCACGAAGAAGGACCCGCTCACCGGACTGCTGCGCCGCGACGCGTACACCGCCCGTGCCCAGCAGATCCTGCGCCGCCACGGCGACGACGTGGCCGTCGTGATGCTCGACGCCGACCACTTCAAGGCCGTGAACGACTCGATGGGCCACGCGGCCGGGGACGCCGTGCTCGTGGCGATCGCGGCCCGGCTCACCGCCTGGGCAGGCCCGCGCGCGTCCGTCGGCAGGCTCGGTGGCGATGAGTTCGCGACCGTCCTGGAGCTGCCCGCCGACCGCTGCGCGCACCGCCTGGAGCAGCTGGTGCGGATGCTGCACACGCCGGTCGCTCTGGACGACGGCCGCACCGTCGACGTCGCCGCCTCGGTCGGCGCCGCGACCCCGGACGTGATCGGCACCCGCGACCTGACGCAGCTCCAGCGGAGCGCCGACATCGCTCTCTACGACGGCAAGCACTCCGGCCGCGCGATCCTCGCCACGACGCAGCACACCACGGTGCCGTCCATCAACGGGCGCAGGGCCAGCCGCCCAGGTACGGCCGTGTGGGGGCGAGCCGCATGAGCCCCACCACCGCCATCCCCGAAGACGACTGGATCCGCGGCATCAGCATCAAGCAGCCGTGGACCACAGCCATCCTGACCGGGGCCAAGACGATCGAGAACCGCCCCAAGGCCACCGTTATGTCTAGCTTGAGTGGTGAGCACAGCATCTGACCAGCCCGTTCGCGTCAAGGACATGTACTTGACCTACGAACGATCGACGGAGCGCAGCCCTTGAGTCGCGTCAGGCTGAAGCCCCGGAACTCACTCCGGGGTTTCAGCCTGCTTGCCGGTTCACGACTGCCACCCGCTCGTGCTGATGCTCCAACGACCGTGGCGGCGCTCTGGCCCCGAGACGGACGAAAAACACGTTGGCGGGCTGCCACCGAGCTGCGACGATGCCTCTGTTTCCCGGGCGGAGGACCTTTGTTCGTTTTCGTGTGTGCGGGGTGCGGCGCTGAGTTGACCGTCCCGTTGTCCCGGGTCTCCCTTCCGGCCCACGCCCATCAGAAGTACGGGAACGGGATCCAGCTCCCGGTGCTCATGGAGTCGGGGACCTTCGCCGTGGACCCGGAACCTTGGGGGCCGCCGTGGCGCAAGTGGGAAGAGATCGATCCGGACGAGGCGGCGGCCCGCGGTGTGTACGCGCCGGTCTACGCCCTGTCCGACGGTGCGCCCGACGCGGGCGTCGTCGCACCCGGAGATATCCGCGGCACCCTGCTGATCCCCGAGAAGCGCGGCGGCGCCTGCTGCGGCCTCGACGGGGCCGACGGCCCCAACATGGCCTGCGAGGCATGCGGCCTGGCCGTGGCGACCAGGATCGACGACTGCTCGCTCTGGCAGGCGGTGTGGCTCGCCCCAAACGCCGTGCACCGCCTCCTCGTCGACGATGCCGACGCCGAACCGCTCTCCTGGGAGGAGCTGACGGAGGAGGGGAAAAGCACACCCCCGTTCGAGCCGATTGCCACGTGGGGGCCACGGCTTGGGTCGAGCCACTACTGGTCATGGAGCCCACAATGGGAGGCGGCAGCCGGCCGGGCGCTCGCCCACCTACTGGCGGCTTCCGAGGGACAGCCGGTGACCGTCCCGAACGGCCTGATCGAGGAAGTGTTCCAACGCGCCCTCGACGCCCTACTGCCCGCAGGTCCGCAGGAGCGGCTGGCAGTTCTGGCTGGACCAGGACTGCCAGCCCCCGACGCGGGCGTCGACATCCTCCTCGTGCCGGTCCATCCGCAGACGGGTCAGACCTGGACCCCCGCCAACCCGGCTACATCGGCATACCCGGTGCCGCTGCCGTTCGGGGTGTGGCTCTGGCTGGCCTTCCCCCAGCCGCATCTACCGGTTCCCGCGTCGGGCCGCGTACCTGACGACGTCCTCCGCGACGACCCGCTCCCGCCGCGCCCCAATTACCTGTTCCGAGCCGACCCGGGAACGTTTCAGCACGCCCTGGTCCGGCTGCCGGCCGTCCGCAGCCCGTGGCTGCGCGAGATCCTCGAGAACTTCACGCAGCACATGCGCACCGGCCTCTTCTAGCCGACTGGCGGAAGGCGCCGATGCCCAATCTCTGACCTATCCAGGAGAGACGCCACGGAGCCTGCGGATCTCTCCGTATGCGGTCTCCAGCCGCCCGGCGAGGTCGCTGTTCTCCGCTCGCAGCTTCTTGATTCGCGCGAGCGCGGTCTCCAGCCGTCGCTGAACGGAGGCGACCGACGCGGGCTGTGACCCGGTTCGCTCGGTGGCGGGCTGCCGGTCCTGCAGCTGCCGGATTGCGGCCACGAGATCGGGCTGGGTGTATAGCCACGATCTTGAAACGCCAGCCGCCTTCGCGATCGCCGCGAAGCTGGTGCGGTTGCCGGTGCGGTGGGCTGCTGAGATGGCCTTCTCGGCGTCGCGGCGGGCGCGCTCGCTCCGACGCCGGGTGGCCTCGGCCAGTGCGGCGGTGTTGTCAGCTGGCGGCATCGACGTCCTCCACCTGGCCGCCGACAACGACCTGGTTCTCGGCGGCCCTTCGAGTGCGCTGATGATCGTGTCGAGCTTGCCGAGGGTGCGGTGGTTCTTCTCCGCGACCCGGGCGAGCCCGGCTTCCTCGGCCTGGGCGATGAGTTCGCTGGTCTCCTGCCGCTGCTGGCGGTGCTGCTGGAGGAAGTCGCCGGTGGTGATGAAGAACCGGCAGTCCAGGCAGGGGTTGGCATACTCGCAGTCGGTCTGTACCGGGGCTCCGCAGTAGCCGTTGGGCAGCGTCACCTTCGCGCGGACCAGGCTCATCTTCGCCCAGGCCGCCCCGGCGAGGGGATGGTCGGCGGAGATCTCTGCCTCCCGCCCCTCGTGGTTGACCTTGAGGGCGTTCTCCCAGTGCCGCCGGAGCGTCTTGTCGTGGAGCTTGGCGTAGATGGCGGTCATGGCCGGTGACAGGTGATCGAGCAGGTTCTGGATCACAGGCTGGGGAACGTCGGCGTTGATCATCCGGGTGGCCAGGTGCTGGCTGCTGGCAGAATGGCCCGCCGCCGAGCCGGAGCCGGTGCAGTTCCGGCTCTCCAACCTGCCCGACGACATCCCGCTCACCACGCTCGTTCGGCTGGCCAAGCTCCGCTGGCGGATCGAGCACGACTACCGCGAGATGAAACAGGCCCTGGGCCTGGCCCACTTCGAGGGCCGCACCTTCAATGGCTGGCACCACCACGTCACCCTCGTCTCCGCCGCCCACGCCTTCTGCACACTCCAGCGACTGGCCCGGACCCCAAAAGAAACGGCGCCGGCCTGACCCTCTACCAGGTCGTCCGCGAGATGCAGTTACTCCTCGTCCTCTGGACCGGCGCCTGCCCCACCTGTCACCGCGACATACCCACGGCGATACCAACCTGGCCGGTCCGCCCCTCGGCACATTGACAGGCGCCTGTCGACATGTTGCTATGAGGCGCTGCTCAGCCGGACCTGCGTCGCGTCGCATGCCGCTCGGGCACCAGGTCGACGGCCACTTGACCGGGGGCGGCGCCCCCGAACCCAGAGCGAGGACCCATGCCGCAGCGCGCCGCGACCATCGTCGGCGGCGGGATCGGCGGGCTCGCGGCGGCCATCGCCCTGCATCGCCGGGGCTGGCGCGTCGAGGTGCTGGAACGGGCCCCGGAGTTCACTGAGATCGGCGCCGGCATCTCCCTGTGGCCGAACGCGCTGCACGCGCTTGAGGTGCTCGGCCTGGCCGACGCCGTCCGGGCACTCGGCGCCGTCGAGGCCACAGGCGGCGTACGCGACCGCCGGGGCCGCTGGCTGTCCCGTACGGACAACGCGGAGCTGGGGCGCCGCTTCGGCCATCCCCTGGCGGTGCTGCACCGCGCGGACCTGTTGCGGGCGCTCACCGAGGCGCTGCCCGCCGACTGCCTGCGGGCGGGTAGCGAGGTGTCCGCGGTCCGCGACGACGGGCACGGCCCGGTCGTCGTGCACCGCGGGGGCGAGTCCCGGCCTGACCTCGTGGTCGGCGCCGACGGGCTGCGCAGCGCGGTACGCCGCGCCCTGTGGCCGGACGCGGCCGGACCCCGGTACGCCGGTTACACGGCCTGGCGCATGGTCACCGAGCCCCTCGCCTACCCGCCCTCCGAGGGCGCGGCGACCTGGGGCCGGGGGGAGCGCTTCGGGTACACGGCGCTGCCGGGCGGCCGGATGTACTGCTTCGCGACCGCGTCACTGCCGCCGGGAGCGGCAGCCGGTCCGTCCGAGTACGCCGAACTGCTGCGCCGGTTCGGATCCTGGCCGGACCCGATCCCCACCCTGCTGGCCGCCGTCCCCGAGGAGGCCGTGATCCGGCACGACCTGTACGATCTGCCGCCGCTGCCCTCCTTCGTCCGCGGCCGGGTCGCGCTGCTGGGCGACGCGGCCCATGCCATGACCCCTAATCTGGGCCAGGGCGCGTGCCAGGCGCTGGAGGACGCGGTCACCCTCGCCCACTGTCTCGACGCCACCCTGGACGTGCCCGCCGCGCTGCGCTCGTACGACCTGCTGCGCCGCCCGCGGACCCAGGCCATCGCGCGCCGCTCCGCCCTGCTCGGCGCAGTCGGCCAGCTGTCGTGGCCGCCCGCGGTGCTGCTGCGCGACACTGCCGCCCGGCTGACGCCGACGCGGGCGACGCTGCGTTCCATGACGCCGGTGCTCGGCTGGACCGCGCCCGGTGAGCCGGTGACCGCGACAGAAAACGAGAGCCACTGATGCCGGACTGGACGTATCACCCCCTGCGCGGCGCGGCCGCCGCTGTCCTCGGCGTACGCCGTTCGCAGCTCACCGCACTGCGGCTGCTGGCCTCGATCGGCTCCCGCCCCACCGGCGCCCGGCTGATCGCCCGGGGTTTCGGTCACCGTCATCCGCCGGCGCGGCTCGCCAGTGAGATCGCCGGCGTGCCCGTGGCCGTCCGGCTCGGCATATCCGTCCCACCCTCGCTCGCCCATAAGGCGATACGTGCCATGGCCCCGCTGGGGGCCGGTGTGGTCGAGGTGGCGCCGGTCTCGGCGGCCGACGTCGAGACCGTACGCGAGGCGGCTGCCGGCCGTTCGATCCCGGTGGTCGTCCGGGCCTGCGACCCGGAGGCCGAGGACGCCCTCAAATCCCACGTCGACGGGTTCACCAGCGATGATGACCCGCACGTGGCGCATGTCACCGACCCGTCGGTCACCGCAGCGGCCACCGAGCTGGAGGAGCCCCAGACCGTCGTACTCGTCCGGCCCAGGGTGCTCGTCGCGGCCGGACCCGGATGGTTCGCCCGGGTCGTCGAGGCGGCCACGCCCACCGCGCCCGCTCCGGTGCTCCGGGACGTCGGCCGCGATCCGCGCCGCTGGCCCGCCTGGTGGTGGGCGCTGCTCGTAGGGCTCGGTATGACGGGCGCCGGACTCGGCGCCGCGGCGATCACGCTCGGGCCGGTGCTGCTCTGGTACGACCGCGACTACCTCGGCATGACGATGCACGAGCTGCATGCCGCCAACCACCACCTCGTGCACTTCCTCCAGCACGACCGGATCACCATGGCCGGCACGATGGTGGCCATCGGCGCCCTCTACACCGGCCTCGCGGTGGGCGGGATCAGACGCGGCTGGCCCTGGGCCCGCGAGGTGTATCTGCTGTCGGGGGCGATCGGCTTCCCCACCTTGTTCTACTTCCTGGCGACCGGCTTCGTGGAACCCCTGCACACGGCCACCGCGATCGTGCTGTTCCCGATGTTCGTGGCCGGAGTCCGGCGCGCCCCGCACGCTCCACGGTGGCGGCTGGCGCCCGAGGGGCCGGAGCCGGAGCGGCGGCGGGCGCTGGTCGGCCAGTTGCTGCTGATTGTCACGGGAACCGGGCTGTTCGTCGGCGGAGCGGTGATCTCGGGGGTCGGTCTGACGGGCGTCTTCGTGCCGACCGACCTGGCCTTCCTGGGCACCAGTACGCAGACGCTGGAAGCGGTCAGTCCCCGGCTCGTGCCCTTCGTCGCCCACGACCGCGCGGGGTTCGGCGGCGCCCTGATGTCGGCCGCGGTGGCGATCACTCTCCTCAGCGCATGGGGCTGGCGGCGGGGCGAGACCTGGGTCTTCTGGACCCTGGCCGCGGCGGCGGCCGCCGGCTTCCTGCCGGCTGTCGTGGTGCACGGCGCGATCCACTACACCGACTTCATCCACCTTGCGCCGGTCTACTTCGGCATCGCCATGACCGGCACCGGTCTGCTGCTCGCGCGTCCGTACCTCTGCGCCAAGGCGCCGGCGAGGCCGAAGGACTGACGGGCCGCCCCGGCGAGCGCTCGACCATGAGCGCATGGACGACTCGGACGCCCCCCATCCACCGGACTGGCAACTGTACGTGGTTGGCCTTCTGGGCCCCGGCGAAGGGTCCGATCGTCGGCGAGAGCGAGCGGGCGGCGTCGTACATCCGCCGCGAAGTCCTCCAGACGGCACCGGACTTCACCCAACTCCTCAGGTGTCACAAACCGGTCAACGACACACCCGATCAAACGGACACGCCACCGGCAAATGAACCTGCCCAAGCCCTACTAGGCGTGGACGACCCGACCCGACCCGCGCGCGTACGGCCCGACGCGCCGCCGGCTCGCACCGGCGCACACCCGCGAGAGCGGCGCATCCCCGGCAACGGCACATCCCCGCCACTTCCCGACCGCCCCCGGCCCCGCAAGCGGCTCGAGACCACGGATCCGGCCACACCGGACGTCCCACGCCGCTGGGGACAGGCCGGTCCACCCCTCGCCGAAAAGGCGATCCCCGCAGGTGGAAAGGGGGTTGTCCGATTTTCATCCCATGGCCATTTCCGCTCGATGATCATCTTGCACCGGCCGCGTAGTTTCACCGTGCACCGGAAAAATCATTCATTTCCGCGACTCAGGGAGGCCTCAGGTACATGTCGGAGAAAAGCGCGAAGAGTGATGTGGGCAAGGCCTATATCAACGACGTGTTCATGCGCCACCCGCTCACCGCGCGGAACCAGGACGAGCTCGAAATCCCGGCCAAGGCCGAAGCCATCCTGGAGCGGAACAAGCAGCGGGGCGCGCTGAAGAGGACCCCCGAAGGAGGGGGAGAGCCGATCAGCCCCATCGGGTTCTCGTTGAACAAGAAGCGCTACGGCGAGTTTCCCGAGGACGAGAAGACGGCGCAGGAGCGCGGGTGGCGCGCGTTCATGAACATGGGCGTGCCCGTCGTCGAAGAGCGGAGCGACATCACGCAGCCCCCGCCCGACATGATCTCCAAGCAGACGTACATCAACGGAACCGACCCCGTCAAAATAACCGTGACGGACACGGTCGAGTTCTCCATCTCGAACACCGTCAGCTGGTCGCTCCAAGGCGAGGTGAAGCTCACCTTCGGGGCGAAATCCATCGCATCGCTGCAGCAGGAGATGCAGAAGAGCATGGCGATGCAGCAGTACCAGAAGACCACCCTGAAGAACAGCAAGGACAATCAGGGCGTCGACCAGGAGTCCCAGACGGAGGCGACGAGCACGACGACAGCCACGACTACCGCCACGGGCACCGGTGAGCTGTGGGCGGACCTGCTGCTCGGCGTCACCGCCTCCGTCAGCGGTTCGCTGACCACCGAATGGAAACACCAGTCGTCGGTCAGCCTGGAAGTGATGAGCCGGGCGGACGTCATGGCCACGACCCGCCGCCAGGTGAGGCAGTTCGACTACGAATTCCCGGTCACCTTCGGCGGTTGGGTCGCCTTGTACTACCCGCAGTCGGTGGAGGTCAGGGGAACTCCCCCGCAGGCCAAGGAGCCGAAGTACTCCCGGGTCGTCGCATGGAAACTCGGCGACTCCGTCGAGGACCGCAGCAACTTCGACCTGGCCGATGAAGGCAAGAGGTTCATGCAGAAGGGGTCGGCCGAAATCGTGGCCGTCCGCACCGGGGAACACCGGGTCTTCCAGCCCGAGACACTCGACTACGAGAGCCAGAAACAGCCTCTCTGAAAAGGCGACCACCCACCGGGCAGGCCAGAACAGCCACATCAGGAGGAACTCTCGTGTCATTCGGAAACATCTTCGACGGCGGCGGCAGCGGAGCCGACTCCGCCAAACAGTCCGCTGAAGCGCTCAACAAGGACACCCCCGGGGCCGGCGACGTCTCGGAAGCCGTCCGCAAAATGGAGAGTGAGCGCGACCCGTGGCTCGTGCGCCAGACGGCGCACGGGGCGTTCGACGTCATGGGTTTCCTCAATCCCCTCTTCCAGAAATTCCACGACGCGTCCGCCGATCAGCGTCAGGTCTCCGAGGACCCCGCCTCGACGTCCGCCATGGCCTCGTCGACCCTGAAGGCGGCCGGACCGCCGAAGGTGAGCATCGGCGAGGACGACATGCCGAAGCTCGAAGACCTGTCGAAGCTCATGGCCACCAGGCGGAGCTTCGCCCTCATCACGACGGGCCTGGGCACGTCCGAGGGCCTCGCGGTGGACCCGTCGCAGAACACGGCGTACGTCGCCGACCGGGGCGGCCAGAAGCTGTCCGCGGTGAAGATCGCCACCGGCGCGCAGCGCGTGGTCGCGAGCAGCCTGGGCGACATAGGCGATGTGAAGCTGGACCGGAAGGGCAAGGCCTACACCACCGACTACGGCGCGCGCCTGCTCGCGGTGGACCTGTCCACCGGCACCTCCAGCACGGTCGCCAGTGTCCCGGGCGCGTACGGCCTCGCGCTGGACGGAGCGGGCAAGGCCTACGTCGTCAGCCACAGCGAGGGGAAGCTGGTCGCGGTCGACCTGCAGAACGGGCAGAAGACCACGGTCGCCACCGGCCTGCCGGTCGGCGTCTCCGCAGTGGCGCTGGACGGCAAGGGCAAGGCGTACGTCGGCCAGAGGGACCACGGCGGCAACCTGTACGAGGTCAGCCTGGCCGACGGGGCGAAGCGCCTCGTGACCAACCTCCCCGGGGCGAGCACCATTCGCGTGGAACTCACCGGCGACGGCAAGGCGTTCACCATCGACCACCTGAACGGCCGCCTGTACGAGATCACCCTGGCCGACGGCTCGCAGCGCGTGGTGGCCAGCGGCCTGGCGACCTGCGAAGGCCTCGCACTGGACACCGCCAACGGCCAGATCTACGTCAGCAACCGTGAGACCCAGCTCTGGCAGATCACCCAACGCGACACCCAGCCCATGGGCGGCGTCGGCAAGGTCGCGGCGTAGGGCGTCCTTCACGGCCGGGCGGGCATGGGCAAGTCGTCGCCCATGCCCGCCCGTGGCATGCTCCTAGCCTCAATACCGGGACTCTGTTGGTGATGTTGGCGGGGGTGCTGACGCCTGGGCCGGTGGGTGGTTGGCTGGTTGGGAGCGGGGTGGTGTCGGCGGTGGGGGTGGTCGCGATGTCGCTGCGGCCGGAGAGTCATCAGAGGATCCCGGTCAGGACGGTGCGGACAGCGCGGGCGGCGTGCCCGAAGGGCACACCGGCGATGCTGATCAGGGACCGGCTGGATGTGCTGTTCGAGGATGAGGAGTTCGCCGGGCTGTATCCCACGGACGGCAGGCGGTGCCTGGCGCCGGGGCAACTGGCGCTGGTGTCGGTGCTGCAGTTCGCGGAGAACCTCTCCGACCGGGCTGCGGCGGACGCGGTGCGGACCAGGATCGACTGGAAGTACGCACTGGGCCTGGAAATGGATGATCCCGGGTTCGACTACTCGGTGCTGTGCGAGTTTCGGGCCCGGCTGGCCGAAGACGGCACCGCCGACCGGCTGCTGGAGGTCATGCTGCAGCGCCTGAAGGAGGCCGGACTGCTCAAGCCCGGCGGGCGGCAGCGCACCGACGCCACCCATGTGCTGGCCGCAGTCCGCTTCCTCAGCCGTTTGGAACTGGTCGGGGAGACGCTGCGGGCGGCACTGGAGGAGCTGGCCGAGGCCGACCCGGACTGGCTGCGGCCCCTGATCGAGCCGGAATGGGGCAAACGGTACGGACGCCGGGTGGAGATCGGCAAGCTGCCGGGCGGGAAACCGGCGGTGACCGGGCGGGCCGAGCAGACCGGCCGGGACGGCCAGACGATCCTCGCCGCTGTCTGGGCCACGTCCGCCCCGCCTCACCTGCGTCTGCTGCCGCAGGTGGAGATCCTCCGCCAAGTGTGGGTCCATCACTACTACTGGGACGCCCGCGGGCGCCTGCGCTGGCGGGACGGGCACGCCCTGCCCCCGGCTCACCTGCGCTTCGACTCCCCCTACGACACGGATGCGCACTATTGCGTCAAACGAGACACCGCCTGGAGCGGCTACCGCGTCCATCTGACCGAGTCCTGCGACGAACAGCGCCCCGAACTGGTGGTCCACGTGGCCACGACGCACTCCACCGTGCAGGACGTCGAGATGACCGGAACCATCCATGACGACCTCGCCGAGCGGGAGTTACTGCCCCGCGAGCACGTCGTCGACGCCGGCTACATCACCCCGGCGCACATCGAACGGGCCGCTCGGGTGCACAGCATCACACTGCTCGGCCCGGTGGTCCCCGACCACAGCCGCCAGGCCAAGGCCGGCTCGGGCTTCGCCAAATCGGCCTTCCCCGTCGACTGGGACCGCCAGCAGGCCACCTGCCCCCAGGGCGCGGTCAGCCGGGAGTGGAGACCTCTGCGGATCAGCGGACACGACTACATCCAGGTTAAGTTCGCCAAGGCCGACTGCCTGGCCTGCCCGGTCCGCCCGCAGTGCACCACCTCCGCCACCCGATCCCGGGCCCTCACCCTGCTGCCCACCCGAAAACTCCACGAGATCCAGATGCACAACAGACTCGACCAGACCACCGAAGACTGGCAGCACCGCTACGCGATCCGTGCCGGCATCGAAGCCACCCTCTCGCAGAACGTCCGAGCCCACGGCCTGCGCCGCTCCCCCGCTGCCGTCGGTCTCCCAGACACTGATCGGCTTGGTGTCCGGCTCCGAGCCGCATGGCACGTCCATGCGCTGCACGCCGAGTCCGTACGCCGGCGCGTCGGGGAACTGCACCGTGGTCAGGAGTTCGCGCTGCTGGGCGGGACGCAGCAGCTTGCCGGTGAACAGGGCCCGGTGGAAACGGGCCAGGTCGTTGACCGTGGAGATCATGGCGCCGGCGGTCCAGTCGTACGACGGGCTGAATCGGGTCACATCGCGTCCCGTGAGGTCGTAACCGTGCAGATGAGGGCCGTGAATGGCCGGGTCGGTCAGCGGGAAGGAGGTGTCCTTCAGGCCGAGCGGGGCGAGAATCCGCCGATGAATTTCGGAGGGCGCGCTGTGACGTGTGACTGCCTCGATCACCAGACCGGCGAGTAGGTAGTTGGTATTGGAGTACTTCCAGCCGCGGCCGGGCGCGAAGTGCGGCTCGTGTCGGACGGCGCGGGCGATCACCTCGCGAGGGGTGTAGACGTAGCCCCATTCGTGGCGCTCCAGGTAGGGGGCGAAGAACTCCGGCTCCGTGGTGGGGTCGTAGATGCCCGAGGTGTGGTTGAGCAGTTGCCGGACGGTGATGGCGCTCCCGACGTTGCCGTTTCCCTGGACCACGCCGGGCAGCCATTTCTCCACGCTGTCGTCGAGCGAGAGCCGTCCTTCGCCCTCCAGCTGCAGAAGCACCGTCGACACAAATGCCTTGGTGTTACTGGCAATCCGGAAGCGCTGGTCCGGCCGGGCTCGCTCGCCGCTCGCCGTGTCCGCGAGCCCGGCCGCCATCCGTGACTCCCGCTCTCCGTGCCTGGCATACGCCACGACACCCGGGAATCCGTCCGCGACCGTCTGCTCGATGGCCTCCTTGAGGGCGGCGGGCGGCGAGGCCGCCGCACGCTCCGCCGCGGCCGCCGGGAAGACCCCTGATACCGCCACCGCACAAATCCCCGCCCACAGTGCTGCGGCCCGCGCACGTGCATTCACCGATTGCTCCTACTTCTATTGCCTGTGCCGTTCCTGCCCCAGCGTGCCGGGCCGCCGCACCAGTCGCCCATCCTGCTGACACCCGGGTTATACGGGGGCTGTCCCCATCCTTCACCGTCCTGTCCCTCGCTAAGTCCGTGCATGGCGAGGCCCTGACCAACGTTGCCGAGACCCGGGCGGGGCTGATCAGACCGCGTCATCCCGACGAACTGCAGGAAGGGCGACAAGGCGTCGATGGCGCGCCGTACGACGCACGCCCGTGGCCGTAGTTGACGACTGAGCGTAGAGAACTCAATACTCACGCGGACCCATGCCCGCTGATGCCCGCCCCACCTCTCGGACGCCTAATGCCGGTCGGTCTTAGCCGGAATCAGAAATCGCAGGGGACACGACAAGCAGCGTCCGCAGGTATCCGGCTCATGCAAGAACTTCGGTGAAGCGGCCTGAGAGGAGCGGGGGAGCAGATGACGGTGAGGATCTGGCAGCCGGTGCCCGACGAACCGTGCGGCAACGTCGCCTCGCACGCCGCGCACCGCAACTGGCGCGGCGCCGAGTGCGGCGTGTCCGGCGTCCCCGCCGCGAAGACCGCGCCGTCAGTAGGCGCGGCTGGCACGATGTCACGCGGACTCGTCCCCACCCTGGCGGGCGGCGCCGGATGAGCAACCGTCCCGACCCGCGGCCCGCCCTGCGCTACCCGCTCGTCGTCAACGGCCTGGACTACCTGCTCGACGTGGTCGGCCGCCTGGCCACCGAGCCGGGCACCGCGCCCGACGCCCGCGCACTGAAGTACGCCGTGCTCCACCTCCAGGCCGGCACCGAGGTCCTGCTCAAAGCCCGGCTCCAGCAGGAGCACTGGTCCCTGGTCTTCGACGAGCCCGCCACTGCCACCCGGGCGAAGTTCGACAGCGCAGACTTCACCAGCTGCACCACCACGGCCGCCTTCACCCGCCTGACGAACATCGTCGGACTCGACATGCCGCAGAAGAGCATCGACGCGGTCGCCAAACTCGCCCGCGACCGCAACGCCCTGATGCACTACGGACTCACCCAGTCGGCAGGAGCGGTCGAGGCCCGCGCCGCCGACGTCCTCAACTTCCTGCTGCCCTTCCTCACCACCCACCTGCTGCCCGGACTGGACCCGGAGCACAAGGCCGACGCCGAGCAGACCCTGACGGTGGTGCGCGCACAGCTCCGCGGCATCGAGGCGTACGTCAGGACCCGCATGAACGATCTGCGTGCCGGCCTGGCGCAGGTGGCGGACACCACCGTCGTCTGCCCGCAGTGCGCCCAGCCGGCCCTGGTGCTGGCCGCCGATGCGCGTCCGGCCTGCCGGTTCTGCCTCAAGACCTGGCAGGAACCGGACGCGGCAGACAAGGCCGCTGCGGAGTACTCCTGGATCGTGCTCGGTCAGGAACGCGACGATTATCCGGCACCGGGCAGCTTCATCCAGTGGTGTACCGACTGCCCGGCTCTCACCCGTGCGTTGGTCATGGGAGCCGTCACCGCGGCTTCGACGCAGCGTCGGCTGTGCTTCTCCTGCGCGGGCGACTTCACGGACAGGGAGTTCACCCCTTGCCTGGCCTGCGGGGCTCTGATGCTCTCCGACGCGGAGGCTGCGAAGTGCTCCGCCTGCCTCGAATACGCCCCTGACTTCGCAACTATCCGCACCGCGACCGAGGAGTCCGCGTCATGACGTCCAGCGAACTCGTCCCCGCCGGGCCCGGCCGCGCCCCAGCCGTCCGGCGCCGGCGCCGCGCCGAGCCGGACATCGTCTCCGCGACCGGCGAGCGGATCTCGGCCTCGGCCGCCCGCAAGCTCACTAACGCCGTCCCGCGCAGCTCCCGCAACGCCCGGGCCACCCGCTGGCGTTCGTACGCCCTGTGGTGCGCCACCTACGACTGGGCCGAGGACGAGCCCAACGCGGTGCTGTCCTACCTCTCCGACCTCGGCGACCGCGGGCACCCCGCGACCTCCATCGAGGCCCACTTCAGCACGCTGCGCGCCATGCGCGCCATCCAGGGCACGCCGCTGTCGGACAAGGAGATCAAGGCCTGCCAGCTCGTCATCCGCCATCGCGCCGGCGAGGAGGCCGACGACCCCCTGGTGGAGCCCGGCCCGCTCCAGGCCGACGCCGTCGACCTGGACGAACTGCGCCTCGTGGTGCGCACCCTGGACCGCACCACGGCGCGCGGCAAACGGGACGCCGCTGTCCTGCTTATCGCCTGGTGGATGGCCGCCCGCGCCAGCGAGCCCGCCCGCCTCAACCTGCACGACGCCAAGATCCGCACCGTGCAGATCGAGGACGAGAACGGCAACAAGAAGTCCCACCCGGCCTTGATCATCAAGATCCGCCGGTCCAAGGCCGACCAGGCCGCGCGCGGGCAGGAGGTGCGCATCCTGGCCCCCGCCGACGAGGAACTGTGCCCCGTCCACGCCTTGCGCGAATGGCTCGACGTCCTCGCCGACGACGGCCAGCTCACCCCCGGCCCGCTGCTGCGCCGCATCGACCGGCACGGCAACATCGGCGCCAAGGCCGCCGGCACGCCCACCCGCTGACGACCGCCGCCGCGGCGGCATCACCGCCGACACCGTCAACGACATCATCAAGACCGCCGCCCGCGCTGCCCGGCTCACTCCGGCTGCCTCCCCCGAAGAGCGCGCCGCCGCCGCCCGGGCGAAGCAGGAGGCGTTCGCGGCCGCCGACGCCGCGCCCACCGCTGAAGAGGCCAACGGCGTCCTCAAGGCCTGGCGTGCGAGCGTGCGTGCGGCACGGGCCGCCGTCCGCCGTATCACCGGCCACAGCTTCCGCCGCGGCTGGATCCAGCAGGCTCTGGCCGCCGGCAACCCGCCCGAGACGGTCGCCCTGCACTCGCGGCACTCCCTGCGCAGCACCGCCTTCGACGCCTACCGCCGCAAGAAGGTCCCCTGGAACCAGAACCCGACCCGCTTCCTGGGCCTGGCCGCCTGACCAGACGCCCGTATCACTACGGCAAGGGAACGCGGGGGTGCGTCCCTCACCGCTACATGGTTGCCGTTAGCTATACGAGCGGCCCCCCGTCGTCTTCGTCCCGCTCAGGCGTGAACTCCGCGACATAGCTGGCGAACGCATCGTCGTCGAACTCCACGGGCAACATTTCCGGCTCGAACACGTCACTGTCCGGATCGAGGGCTTCGGAGTGTGCCATCAGCTGGACGAGGAAGGCCTCTGCGGCTTGCAGAGCCTGCGGATCGTCGAGCCACATCCCGAACTCCAGGCTCTTCCTGGACCTTGCCGTACCGTTCGTGCTCCCCACCCACAGCCGTTCCGGCCTGAAGCCGGTGACGTCGGCGACCCCACCCATACCGTCTTCGTCGTACCACCACATCTCGCCGAGCAGAACGATCTTCGTGTGGAGGATCGGTACCAGGTCCGCCTTCTTACGGAATCCGATCGTGCGTACCGGCGGGATCACCAGGTCAGCCATCGACGACCCCGGCCCCACCACCGTGGCGCGGCCGTCCGTCCGCCAGTCCAGACCGGTGAGCCCGGCGAAGGCACTGGCCAGGATCCCGTTGTCACCGTCCGCGAGAGGCTTCAGTTTGCCCAGCTTCGCCAAGTCCCGAGCGCTGCGGCCCTGCTTGGAGACGACCACGCACACGTTGTCGAACCGTGCGAGGCAGGCGGCCAGCTCAGGATCATCGAGCCACAGGAACCCGCACAGCGCCGCCGGCCCCATGCTTCGGAATCCCGGAGTGCGCCGCTTCTCCTCCAGGAAACCTTCCATCCCGTCCACCAGTCCCTTCAGCACATTCCTGCCGAAGTAGCCGCGATGGCCTTCCTGACTGACGAACTCCTGGTCGAACCCCGACGGGAACTCCCTACCGGCACCGTCCACGGCTTCCCCTCAAGTGGATCCCGATACGCAACCACGGTGGTCACCCACCCCGGCCGGACCACCAGACCTAACGGAACACGCGCCGAAGATCAAGGAAGACTACGGGGAGTCAGTGGACCGCCCGGCGGGGGACATCGGCGGGAGACAGGTCCAGGCGCGCCCGGCGCCAGCGCGCCGATCCTGACTGTCCTGCTCGCCGCTACATGTGCTTGTCGATGACCCGGTCGGCGTAGCGGCGCAGGCCCAACCGGTAGCAGCGCGGGCACAGCTTGCGTGGGTCTCCGCTCCTCTGCTTGTGCCGGCACGCGGCTCGGACGGACTCCGCTATCGTCAGCAGGGCTTCCTGGTTCCTGGCCTCCTCACCGGGGAAGTTGCGGGCGAGGTCCAGGCCGAGCTGATCGGCAAGTGCTTCGCCGCCGGGTGACAGCGGCGTCTTCAGCGACAGTGTCACCGGGCAGTTGCGGTTGGTCTCTTGCAGAGCCAGGGTGGCCAGGCCACGGTGTCGGAAGTCGGGCTTCACGTAGATGACCTCCACCGCGTAATTGTTGGGGTCGAGCGACAGGAAGCCCGCGTTCTCGCCGTTGACCTGGATGAACATGGTGGTGAGGTAGTCGGCGACAGGGTTGCCGAAGGCGAGCTCCTTGATGCGCTCGAACTCCTCAAGGAGGTAGTCCGTGTACATGATTCTGAGGCTGGCGACGTCTTGGGTCTTCCCGACGTCGTACCCCTCAAGGGTGATGCCCTTGCCGAGCTGAACCGTCATGACCTTCTCCTCGCGGGCGGTACCGCTCCGTGAGTCCCGCCCCTCGTATTGTCCCTCGGGTCCCGTCCTGCGGCTCGGGTTGGCACTCGGTGCAGGCGGTTGCCCAGTCCCTCGTACGTGCCGCTGCTGGACTCATGGGTTTCTTCGCTGCCAACCGTGATCGTTCTCAGGGCCAACGGCTGTACCGCCGTTCGCCGAGACCCTGGCCGCCTCACCCCGGCGGAGTCTGACGCGCGGTTAGCGGCTGGACGTCGTAGCTTCACCCGGACGGACAGCAGAGAGTCCTGCCGGTGATCGGTGCGGGTCGGTGAGATTGATCTCGAGTGACGGTGCCCCTTCGGCTGACGCGCCGGGGCCCGGGGGGGGGGGGGGGGGGGGGGGGGGTAAGGCAGGATGGGGCGTGGCGGGGGGGGGGGGGGAGGCGGGCGCGGGCCGAGGGGGGGGGCCCGCCGCCGGCCCCCGCCCAGGGGGGCGCGCGGGGGAGGGGACGAGAGCACGCGAG
>NZ_JAGGPB010000085.1 GCF_018614055.1 Streptomyces sp. ISL-98 | reverse complement strand
CACACTCCGGGGGGCACCTCACCTTGCGCGTCGTCCGCCGGCAGACCACCAGCCAGGCGGGACTTTCCCCCCTCCCGGCTCACCCGGGCGCTAACGCAGACCCTGCATGAAATCACCGAACGTCTCCTGGAACCAAGACGGTTACGGTCCAACCCGCGAGTGATCAAACGCAAAATGTCCAACTGGGCGCTCAAACGCACCGAACACAACAATCCGCCTCGCCCGGACACCCCCGTCGTCGTCCTTGCCAAGCCCACCAAAACAGCCCCAACCCCACGGACGAAGCCCTAAAACACCGGTATTGGGCCTAGGCCGTGTCTGATAATTGATCTTGTGGCTGGTCGAGGTGAACTGACGGATGCGGCGTGGGAGCGAATACAACCGCTGCTCCCTGCAACGGATGGGCGGGGTCGGCCCTGGCGGGATCACCGGCAGGTGATGGACGGGGTGTTGTGGCGGTTGCGGACCGGGGCTCCGTGGCGTGATCTGCCTGAGCGATACGGTCCGTGGCAGACCGTCTATGAGCGGTTCGCCCGCTGGGAGACAGACGGTACCTGGGCCAGGCTGCTGGAGCACGTTCAGGTCCGTGATGACGCCGTGGGGAAGGTCGAGTGGACCGTGTCGGTGGACTCCACCGTCAACCGTGCCCACCAGCACGCGGCCGGTGCCCGCAAAAAGGGGAGCCAGGCGAGGACAAACTGGAAGATCCGCAACGCTCGGCGGCGCGGCAGGCCCTCGGCCGGTCCCGGGGCGGCTTGACCACCAAGGTTCACCTGGCGGTCGACGGGCGGGGCCTGCCGTTGTCGATCGCCCTGACCCCCGGGAACGTCAACGACTCCACGGTGTTCGAGGCGGTGCTGGACGGCATTCGCGTTCCCCGGGCCGGGGCGGGCAGGCCCAGACGCAGGCCTGACCGGGTCCTGGCCGACAAGGCGTACTCCTCACGGGCCATCCGGGCCGGCCTGAGACGCCGCGGGATCAAGGCCACCATCCCCGAACGCTCTGACCAGGTCGCCAACCGGCAACGACGGGGCAGCCTCGGCGGACGCCGCCCCGCCTTCGACCAGGAGGCCTACAAAGACCGCAACGTCGTCGAACGCTGCTTCGCCCGACTCAAACAGTTCCGGGCAGTCGCGACCCGGTTCGACAAACTCGCCACCCGCTACCAGGCCGCACTGCACCTGAGCTCGCTCATCCTGTGGCTCCGCGACTCCACAACATGATGATTTGTCAGACACCACCTAGCACTGCGGGCATGAGTGCCTGATGCCGTACGTAGCGGCGGGAGGCGATGTGTCATGAGCGTGGATTGGCAGCTCAGGCAATCCGGGCCGGCCGATGGCGAGGAAACCTTGCTGTTGCTTCCTGGCGGTATGTGCAGCGCGGGATCCTACGCAGAGGTGATGGCGCAGCCCACCCTGGCGGGGATGCGACTGGTTGCTGCGACGCTGCCCGGCCATGCTGGCGCACCGCCGCCGGACGACTACAGCGTCGAGACTTATGCGCGGCTCACTGGCGATCTTGCGGCGAAAGTCAGCGCCGATGTCGTCGTCGGATTCAGCATGGGTGCCTGTGTCGCGCTCGAGATGGCCGCCTCCGGCGAGTTCACGGGACCGACAGTGCTGCTCGGCATCAGCCTGTCGCCCGCAGACGAGCCAGCGTTCTTCCGCGCCCTTGTGCGGTTGGGAGATGTGTTCGGCGGCCTCCCATCCGCAGTGCTGGCCAAGGGCGCAGCAACGATGGTCAAGCGGGCATCCTTGTCCGCCGAGCGCCGGGCCGAACTGCGTGACGACTTCGCCAAGAACGTTCCGCAGGACATGCGGCACGCTCTACGTGAGTACGTACGGTGGCTGCATCGCCACGAACATCCGGCTGAGCGGCTGTGCGAGGCAGGCGTCCCGACCTGGATCGTCCACGCTGAGAAGGGCGACGGCGGACTCACCGACGATGAGCGGCGCATCCTCAAGGCGTGCCCGCATGCACACTTGGTGACCATTCCGGGTGCCGTGTTCTTCCTTCCGAACGAGGTTCCCGACCGGATCGCCGAAGTTATCGTCGAGGCAGTCGCCCGTGCTCGTCGCTGACACCGTGTTTCTACGGTCCGTCTTCCACTGCTGGCGCCAGCGCAGGGAAGCCAATGTTGCGCCACATCACCCCGAGTTTGATCTGCCCAGGTGACGACCAGCTGGTGACCGGTCTCGCCCTCGCAGCCCGCAGCAGGAAGTCCGCCTGACGGCCTCTGTCCAAGCCGAGCACCCAGCGCGGGCGGCATCGTGCTTCAACGCACCGGGTTCAAAAACACCTAATCAGCAGCCGTCACTGGGTGACGCCTCTACGTGACGCCAATGCTCCCCGGGATGACGAACCGCCCGCCCTGCCGCCCCTTGGTGATCTACAGGTCGAGCACCGCGCGCAGGGCCTGGCTGACGCGTTCCATGGCCGCCGGCTCCACGCTGCCGAGCAGCTGCCCGCCGTCGAAGCGCGCCGTTCGCAGTTGCTGGAGGTTGACAGCGACCGCGGTGCAGGGCAACGGCTCGTTGAGCACGACGGACATGGCGGTGTCCGGGTAGCGCCCGGCGGGGTGCAGCACGATCGCGAGGACCGCGCCGTATGCCTGTTCCAGGCCGTCGAGCGAGACGAGGAGGACATTGCGGCCGTCGGTCAGCGTCCAGATTTCCCCGCGCTTCACAGAGTGTCGCCCTCGCCGCACAGGTCGTCGCCGAGGCCGAGCCCGGCGAGTTGCTGGGCAGCGTCGAGCACAGCCTGTCGACGTGCGGCGCGCACGATGTAGGCGTTGAGGGACAGACCGGCAGCCTCAGCGCCGGCACGGATCGACGGGTCAAGGTCATCCGGGATTCGCAATGTCATGACAGCCATGCCACCACATTAGCAACCGCAGAGCGGTGCCAGTCAGTGGTGGCGCTCGGTTTTCGCTTGTACAAGCGAAGCGTCCCGGAAACGGTCGTATTGGGACGACGGGCCGCCGCGTACGCCAGCGTCCGTCATGCCGTCCCGAAAGCGTCCCGGAACCCGCAGCAACCGAGCGCGCCGTCTCCGGTCCTGCCTGGAACCGCACAGGTCACCCCTATGGCGGGCACCGAGCGCCGAAGCGCGCAGATCGGTGAGGTACTGGGAAGGGAACACGTCTCAGACCAGGAGGGCATGTCATGGGTGACCAGAAACAGAACGGCTCAGACGAGAGCCGCGAGAAGAGCGGACAGCCGACCGACGCTCCGGAGGAGTCCTATGAGGACTACGTCGAGGACACACTGTCGATGTCGACGATGAGGGGGGGAGGCCTCAGCGAGGCTGAGTCCGAGCTCACCAGCTTCACTGATAAAGAATGATCCCTGGATGCACGGCGCCCCCGGTCAGCATCGGCTGTCGCCGGGGGCGAACAGGCTTGTGACCTCGGCAATCGCCTCCGAGGATCGCACCGAAGCGCTGGCCGTACAGCTCGCCAGCACCCACGCGCTGCTCGCCATCGCGTACGCCGTGTTGGAGACCGGCTACGACATCGACAACGTGCGTTCCGCCATCGAGTCGGCCTGACGGCCTCTGGCAGCCAGCTCGTGAACGTGCGGGGTGGAGTTGCACGGCTACACCCCGCACACGTTCTCGGCTATGCCCAGTCGAGTCCGAGTTCGGCGAGCGCGGTGAGCTGCTGCTCGCTCAGGCGGTCGCGGCGGTTTTTTAGGTTGGACAACCAGATGCCGAGCCGTACGGACGTGCCATCAGGAAGTTCTTCACTGTGCCCGCGCGGCACGACGGTGCGGGCCTCGCGTGCGATGTACTGCGTAGCCCAGGCAGATAGGCGACCTGGCAGCCCATGTCACGGGCGACTGCCAGCGGCAGGGCGCCAATGGAGGCTGGCTGGTCGACCACCACGAGCACGGTGCCGTGCTTGGCCTGCAGCTTGCCGAAGACCTCGCGGAGCTTGGGTTCGCTGTTGGGCAGGCGCTTGTCGAACGCCTTCTTCCCGACCGGTGTGACGGCGGTGGCGTGGTGTTCGCCCTTGCCGACGTCCAGGCCGAGGAAAGCGCCGATCTCACTGACGTCGATCACGTGCATCCTCCGGTCGTTCCCGCCCGGCCGTCCCACGGCACCGATCGCCACATCCACATTACGAAGAGCCTCCCGACCTGCGAAGAAGCCGGTGGTCATGCCCCTGCGGTCTGTCGATGCCTCCGGAGCCGGTGACACCACCCCCCAGGCCATGCGTTCGACAGGGGGAGAAAGTCATGCCAACTCCGGAGGCCGGGCGCCCCATTGCGGGGCCACCAAGAAGGTAATGGGGGGCGGAGAGGCGCCGCCGTCAGAGTGGCAGGCCGAGGCGGTGGGCCAGGCCCCGCAGGTTCCGGGCGGTGAGGAACTCGACGGTGTTCCTCACCGGCGCGTTGGCGTGGATGCGCTGGGGGGGGCGATCTCCTCGGCGGTCAGCAGGGACGACGCCCGTGAGGCCGCTACTCGCGACACGCTCTGGCAGTGCTCGCGAACCCCGGGCGCCGAGCCGAGAGTGTGTCCATGCCGACGCAGCCAGGACAGCCCCCGGCGAGACCACGCCAAGAGACCCCCCAAGAACGGGCCGACCGCAACCTGGTCGAGCTTCTACAGGAACTCCGCGTCGTCCAGACCGGCGTGCAGATCATCTTCGCCTTCCTGCTCGGCATCGCCTTCACCAGCCGTTTTTCACAGCTCAACCGCGTCCAGATCGGCACCTACATCACGACGCTGCTCCTCACCGTTGTGACCTCCGCTCTCCTCACCACCCCCGTAGCCCTGCACCGAGGGCTGTTCCACCGCGGCGCGAAGACCCGCATCGTGGCCCTCTCCGCCCGTCTTGCCCAAGTCGGTCTCGTTTTTCTGGTGCTCGCCCTCAATGGTGCGGTCCTGCTCCTGATGGATGTTGTACTTGGTACAACCGCAGCGATCATCACCACCGCCGTCACCGTCGTGATCTTCACTGGCCTATGGTTCGTGCTGCCCTGGATGCTGCGCCGTCCGTAATCTGCCGTCGGCTGGAGCCGCCGTGTGCGCCGGTCCGGGGTGACCAAGGACATGCCGCTGGGTCGTACCTACCGGGCTGTCTGCTTCGATGAAGGGCGCTGTGCCCACCACGCAAGGAGCAGACCCTGAACACGTCTCTTGCGGAGGCATTGTCGGTCGGCCTGCTGGTGGTGGTGCTGGCCTGCGCGGTGATGCGGCCGTGCGGCTGGCCGGAAGCGGTGGTTGCGGTACCGGCGGCAGGTGTGGTGAGTTAAGTACCTGTGTCTACTGAGCTTGTTGGCGTGTTGTCGTTGGGGGCTGACGGCGTGTGATCGTTGCGGTATGCCGTTTGTATGAGGTATCTGCAGGGTGGTGGGCTGACGCCTGAACGACAGGCGTTTCGTGAGCGGATCCGGATGGAGGCCGCCGAACGGTTCGGCGCCGGCGCCTCCAACGCGGAGGTCGCCAAGGACTTACGGGTGAGTGTGCGCTCCGTTCAGCGGTGGCGCCGGGCCTGGCAGGACGCCGGCACGGACGGTCTTCGGTCGGTGGGGCCGGTGTCGCTGCCCAAGCTGAGCGAGAAGCTGTTCGAAGTGCTCGAGCAGGAGCTGGCCAAGGGCCCGGTCGCGCACGGCTGGCCGGACCAGAGCTGGACGCTGGCGCGGATCAAGACGCTGATCGGGCGCCGGTTCCACAAGAGCATGATGCTCTCGGCCATCGCGCAGATGCTGCACCGGCACGGCTTCAGCCATCAGGTGCCGGGCCGCCGCGCGGTGGAGCGCAACGAGGAAGCCGTCACCGGCTGGGTGAAGGAGGCCTGGTCCCAGGTGGAAACACCGTGGCGGCGCTCGGGGCCTGGCTGTGCTTCGAGGACGAAGCCGGCTTCTCGATGACGCTGCCTACCGCCCGCACCTGGGCCAGGCGCGGACACACACCGGTCATCCGGGTGCGGGGACGCTCGCAGCGCCGCATCTCGATCGCCGCCCTGGCCTGTTACAAGCAGGGAGAACGATCGCGCGTGATCTACCGACCCAAGCGGCACGTGGATCACAAGCGGGGCGGTCGGCGCAGTTTCGCCTGGACCGACTACCGCGACCTGCTCATCGCCGCCCACCACCACCAGCTCGGCGGCCCGATCGTGCTCGTCTGGGACAACTTAAATGTGCACAAGGACGCCCGGCTGCGGGCCTTCATCGACGCCCACGACTGGATCACCTGCTACTTCCTGCCGGCCTACGCACCCGACCTCAACCCCGTCGAGGGCATCTGGTCACTGCTGCGACGCAGCAGTCAGTCCAACACCGCCTTCGTCGACCCCGACCACCTGATGCGCACCCTCCGGCACGGCCTACGCCAGATCCAATACCGCGGCGAACTTATTGACGGATGCCTCGCCGGAACCGGACTCACCACGACGACATCACGCCAACAAGCTCAGTAGCTGCCTTTTGGCACGATGACGGCTATGAGTCCCCAACGGCATCCCGATGCGGGAATGGCAGTCCACCGGCTCGGTTCCGACCAGACAGCCGCAGACGTCCGTGCAGCGAGCCGACTTGTTTCCGCGCGCTATCCGGAAACGATCGGCGCGGTGCTGGGCGGTTCCGCCGCACGCGGTCAGTCCACTCCCAGCAGTGACCTCGACATCACAGTCCTTCTCCCTGATCACGGCATGAGACGTCGTGAGGTGCTGAGGTGACTCCTGTGGT
>NZ_JAGGPB010000084.1 GCF_018614055.1 Streptomyces sp. ISL-98 | reverse complement strand
CACCCGGCCGCAGGCTGACACCTGCGGCCCGCTCACGCCCGGCGGGTGCCCTCCCCGTGGCGCGCCTGCGGACAAGGCCGCCAGTAGCCGATCAGGCGTAGGCCGGACCCCTTCCGTCAGGTAACGGACCCCCGCACCCTCCGGCTTGGCCCCGTACTCCCTTCCGACCAGGATGGCGTCGGCTCGTCGCGGGCCGCCTCTTCATCAAGGGCAGCGGGGGCCCGCTCGCTACAATGACCGCCACAGCTCGGTCCTCACGGTCGGGCCTTCGATGGCCGGCGCCCTTGCCACCCGCCTCAGCGGATTGGGCGCCGGCCGTTTCACATCTCGATTAGCAACAAGAGTTCGATACGAATTCAGAAGCGCACCAAAAATGGGGCAGGCAGCCTCACCGCCCATGACCGATATCTCTGAATACGACCGCGGACTGCCACGCAAGCGCGTCGCTGCCGGAATGCTTTCCTTCGACGACAAAGGCCAAGTACTGCTCGTCGACCCCGTGTACAAGGAACCCTGGAAGATCCCCGGCGGCGCCGTAGAAGCAGACGAGTCCCCACGAGCCGCCGCACAACGCGAAGTCAAAGAAGAACTCGGACTGACCACCGAGCCAGGACGCCTCCTCGGCATCGACTGGACCGCCGAACGCCCCGGACGCAGCGAAGGCATCGTCATGATCTTCGACGGCGACCAACTCCACCCAGGCACCATCAAAACCATCCAACTAGACCCCACAGAACTCCGCGCCTACGCCTTCGTCCCCCTCGACCAACTCGACTCAAAACTCATTCCCAACCTCGCCCGCCGCGTAAGAACCTGCACACACGCCCACACTCAAGGAACAACCACCAACATGGAAAACGGCACCCCCGCCACCTAAACGGGGCACCCAGCAGCGCCCGGCGCCCTGAGCCGGGGGGGCGGCCCCACGGGTGCCGACGGTCAGAGGCGGTGGACCGGTGCAGACGTCTGGGTCCAGTGCCAGTTGACGGGTGCCCACTGCCTCTTCAGGACGGTGCGTTGCCGGGCGTACGCGCGCAGCGCCTCCTCGACGGCGGCCGCGAGGCCGGTGAGGTCGTCGGGGACGGGTACGCGCAGGATCAAGTGCTGTTTGCTGTGGACCAGCAGCAGGTCGCCGACGGGCGAACATGCGGTGAGCGTGAAATGGGTCAGCGGCTTGAACGTCTTGGTCTCGGTGTCCAGTTTGGCGCGCAGAACCCCTGCCCTGTTCCAGGCGTACAGACCGTAACGGTTGAGGTGGAAGGCATAACCCCGGTGTGGGTCGGCGGCGAGGTTGAAGCAGAAGCCGGTGAAAGGAGAGTCGGACCTCTGGTGCATGCCGTGGAGACGTCCGGTCATCTCCCCCTGGTCGTTGACGAGGGCGAAGACGAACGGCCGACCGCGGCTGCCGCCGCGGAACGTACGGGCGTAGACGGGGACAACGAACAGGTCGTCGGCCAGCGGCACGGGCCGGCCGAGGCGTGAGTCGCGCCAGCCTGAGAGGCGGTCCTCGCCGGCCGCCAGCTCGGTCAGCGCGGGCCGGGGCCGGTTCGCCAGGCCGACCGGGGCGCCCTGGTACGTAACGTGCGCGCGCACGTCCCGTTCGCTGTGGCGGGCCGGTTCGGGATCAAGCGAGGCGAGTGCGTGGATCACCGGCTTGGAAGTGGCCGTCAGGGCGCCGTCGGCTACGCCGACGAGGTTGGTGATGGCGCTGCCGTAGTTCCACACGCCGTACTCAGCGATGGTGCACAACAGGCGGCCCGAGGGCGTGACGCCGATGGAGGTGGCGAAGGCATCTCCCGGCGTGAACTCCTTGGAGGGGCGCCTTTCCTTTGAGTCGTAAGTGGCTATGACCCGGGACAGGTCGGGTGTGACCAGGGTGGTGTTGTTCGGGCGGGTGCTGATGGTGAGGGTGCCGTTCGGCAGGACGCACAGGGTCATGTCGCTGCCGTCGACCACCGCCGAAGCAGTCTCGTCGGCTCCCTCCGGGCAGCACAGCGCGCTCGCCAGCACTTCGCCGTCCGCGGAGTACCGCGTGATGATCCGGTAGCCGAAGTTGGCTACCGCTGGATCGTGTTCATCGGCCACGCCGTACATGTACCGGTGCACCCTGTACAGCGCATACACATCACCGTTCGGTGCGGCCACCACGTCGTGAGCCTGGACGTCCCAGCACTTGGCATGGAGCGCGGTGTCGATGCGGTGGAGGTTCACCAGCGTGCCCGGCAGGGCCAGAGGAAGAGTCTGGATCATGCCCGTCATTCTGGGACCCAGCACTGACACTCGACTCAAAGGTGCCTCACCGGCAGGTTCATCACCGAACGACAGCTCCAGGCCCCGGCGACACAAGCCCTCGCGCCGACGTGGCCGTGACGACCGGATCGAGTCGATCTCCCCAAGACGGATTACGGCCGCTCAAACGCGGCACCTTTACCCCTGCCACCGCCCATGCCGCTCCACCTCTGACGCGCAACGACAGAGGCAACGGAGGCGGCAGCGCGAAGCGAGGGAACACAAAGCGAAGCGCCCTGTGACCGACTGCCGCCACCCGCAGCGCGTGAGACCGCACAGCGGTCGGACCGGACCGCCGCGAAGAGACGGCCCGGCACGCGTAGTGGGCCGAGGCAAGCGAAGCGCACCCGGCCACCGCTACACCCCAGCCGCTACACCACCAGCCACCCCGAGGGACGAATTAGGGCGCGCCTGGTGCGCCCTGCTCTGCACTTCAAGCGCCTCCCGGGGTCCGTGCCGGCGCTCATTCCTCACCCTGCTTCGTGAGCCTCACCGCCGCGTCCCGCCGTCGACGCCAACCACGCAGCGCTGTCGCCGCGGCTGCCATGGAGGCTGCGGTCACAAGCTGCGCCGGCAGCTCGGCAAGAAGGCCACGTCCGGCAAACACCCTGAAGCAGACATGATCAAATCCGCCTACACAAAGCGTCTCCCACCCAAAAAGCCGATCAGCCACACGACGAAGCCTATGACTCCATCGCCGAACACAGCCTCTCCGGCACGCCATCTGATGCCGCAGCTGCCGAGCAGGCCCCTTCAACCTGGCCGTCGCTCTATCTGCCCAATGAGGACGACGAAGACGACGAGGGTTCGCTCTTTCAGTCCTATGGGGCTGGGGGCCGCGAGCAGGGCACCCCATCATTGGCCCCCTCCGACGAGGACCGTGAGGCGCCACTAGTACTTCCCCACCGGATGACCGGAGGCGTCACTCGGCCGCGTTATCAGCTGCCCGTCGAGGCACTGGTCAGCACCACGGCCGACGAGGCCACGCTGCCCACCTTGCTCCCCGAGCACCAGCGCATCTGCCGCCTCTGCCACGAGCCGACGGCAATCGCTCGGATCTCCGAGCAGCTGGCGATACCGCTTGGCGTAGCGAGGATCCTGGTAGCCGACCTCGCCGAAGCCGGCCTGGTCGCCATCCACCACCCACCCAGCAACCCAACCTGAAGCCCCCTCAATCTCACTGAGAAAATGCCGCGGCGCATCGCACCCCCCCGCAACCGACCGCTGAGCATCAATAGGCGGAGTAGCGGAGCGCCTTCACTGCGGCGACGAGCCTGCGGTACGGACGCTCGCTGCGGCGGTTGCCAGCTACGGGCGCCACCCCGGCTACTTGGCGGGGACCAGCCACTCGAGCGGTTCGTCTAGGCTCTGGGGCGCGTACACGATGCGCTCGGGCCACTTGTCGCCCGGGACGGCGTACGGGACCTTTCCGCGCACACAGTCGCCGGCCTTCACCGAGACGCCATCGGTGGGGAACTCCGGCTTCGGCATGTCGCCGCCGTTGAGCCCGGTGACTTCCACGCGCCTGCCGTCCTCAGGCAAGGGACCATGGGAACTGGCTGACCGTGAACGTCTGCCTCTTGACGTTGCAGACCTTCAGCTCGACGGTGGACCGCACTGCGTTGGCGCCGCCCAGGGCCTCGCCGGGCGGCTCTGGACCCTCGACAGGCTGGGCGTAGCTGAGAACGGCAGCGGTGAAGGAGACATCGTTCGCTGTGTCGTCGATCTTCGTACTGTCGCCCACGGCGAGGTCACGTTGTGCCGCGGTGGGCGTCGGCTCCGGCGGGCTGCTGGTGGCGGCCTTGGGTAGCGGTGCGGCCTTGGCGTCAGGGTCCTCGCTGCTGCTTCCGCAGGCGGTGAGGCTGGCGATCAGAAGGGCCGCGCCGATGGCGGTGGTGGTGGTGCGTCGCATGGTCCCCCAGGACGTTGCGTGATGAGGGGAGCATCCTGTGCCGTGCGGGAGCTGCGTCGCGGCGATGTGGCTGAGCTGTAACCGGTGGTCAGGTGCCGAGGCGGTTGGCGCGGACCGCCTTGCTGCGCGCGCGGGGGTGCCACTCCCCCCGCCCCAAGGGGGCCGGAGCAGCCTCCCGGCTGCGTAGCCCCTCACGCCCTCGTGTACGACGCCCGCCGACGCCTGGTCCCTGACGGGTGTTCCACGGCGCGGCTACGAGTCCTCGTCCGTCGCCTCATCACGGAACTCGCGCAGGATCTCGATCAGCCGCTCGTATACGTCGCCGCTGGACGTTCTGGCGTTCATGCGGTGAATAGCCTCCTCCACGGAGCTGAAATCGCGCGAAGAGTTGACGTGATCCAGGAAGTGTCGGAACTGCAGCGAGCTCTCATGCAGGCCAAAGGACCGAACTTCTTCCAGGAACTTCGCCACATTCTCCGGCACCGTGATGACGGGCACGCCAGGGACGTCCTCGTGCGTAATGGGCCCGGGCGCTTGGAGCCGAGAACCGTCAGGCCCTTGTCCGAGGACGTCGGGCTCAGCAGGACACGCGTCTCCCTGGCGTGCCATCTCGTTGCCCTGGTCCCAGGTCAGGGACCTCGGGAATGGATCTCGGGATCTCGTGGCTGTCGCAGGTGGATCAAGTCGGGGGTAATCGCAGCTACCCGGCCCCGTGTGTGCAGTTTTGAGGGAGTGTCAGCAGCATGTCCGTTACACAGCCTGCCGCCGAGCGTGTGCGCGTCTCCGCGGAACCCGACTGGTACGAGTCGGCCGGTATCTCGCTCGGCATCCGGGTCGGGAACTTGGTCTTCACATCGAGGCAGGCGCCGATTGATGCCCAGGGGGCCACGGCCGGCGCCGGGGACTTCGAGGCGCAAGCCCGTCAGGCGCTCGCGAATCTGTCGACGGTCCTGCCGAACGCGGGCTCCAGCCTCGCTGACGTGGTCAAGGCGACCGTGTTCGTTACCGACATCGCGCAGCAGGACATCTTCGCCAAGCTGCGCGCGGAACACTTCCCGGACAAGCCCCACCTCGCGGAGTCGTTCGTGGAGGTCTCCTCACTCGCCAACCCTGAGTGGATGATCGAGATCGAGGCAATCGGACTCGTCCGGTGAGGCTGAGTACTACAGACTCTTCGGTGGGTCAGGAGTCAAGCCACAGGCGAAGTGCTGCGACAGCCATGGTGCCGTGAAAGATGTAGGCCCGCTTGTCGAACCGCGTCGCCACGGCCCGGAAGCCCTTGAGCGCGTTGATCGTTCGCTCAACTTGGTTCCGGCGTCGGTATATCAGTTTGTCGCATGCTGTGGGCGTGCCGCCTGGCGTTGCCACGGCGCCTGCTCTGCGCGAACGAGCGCGCCAAGGAGGCCGTGCGTGGCATGGCGAGGTGGTCGGGCCTCTTGAACCCGGCCTACCAACTGGTAATGATCTGGGCACTGCCCGGTGATGGCAGCGGGTGAGGGCGATAGGAGATGGCATGGGGGAGCACAGCAGGCGGCGGTTCCTCAGCTATCTGGTGGCCGCGCCCACGCTGGCAGTAGGGACGACAGTGGCGGTGGACGCGCTGGTGCCGACGCCCGCGGGGGCGGTGGTTCCCACCCTGCCCCCGCCGGCAGATCTGGTGGATCTCGGTGATCTGCTGATCCTTGCCGGCACTCCTACCGCGGGCATGCTGGTGCTCACCGTTCGTGAGGACGGGGACGTGGAGTTCCGGCTGCCACGGGAGGAGGTAGGGCAGGGGTTGAACACCGCCGTGGCGATGCTGGTCGCCGAGGAGCTGGACCTGCCACTCACCCGGGTTCGTATTCAACTGGACGATGCGCGGCCGGAGTTGATATTCAACCAGCTGACCGGAAGCTCCAACGCGATACGTTCGCTCTACGGACCGGTGCGCCACACCGCGGCCGCCGTCCGGTCCCGGCTCGTCGCGGCTGCCGCCCGGCGCTGGGGTGTGTCCGCGGACACGCTCAGGACGCGGGAGGGCGCGGTCGTCGCTCCCGATGGCACCTCACTGCCATACGGATCGCTCGCCGTCGTAGCCGCGTCACCGGATCTCGGGGCACTCGTTGCCACGCCCAAGCCCGAGTCCGAGCACACCCTGGTCGGCACCCCCACCGGCCGTATAGACGCCCGCGCGATCGTCACCGGACGCCAGCAGTACACCCTCGACCTCGATGTGCCGGGGGCCAAGCCCTGTATGGTGCGGCGGCCGCCGACCCTCAGGGGCACCGTGAAGGCCGTCAATAACGAGGCGGCCGTCAGGGCCATGCCCGGGGTCGTCGACGTGGTGGTGATCCCGACCGGTGTCGCCGTGGTGGCCGACACTTTCGGGCAGGCTCTCGACGGCAAGAACGCGCTCGACGTCAGCTGGGGGCCCGGGACGGTCGACGCGCTCTCCGACGCCGACATCCGCGGCAAGCTGAAGGCGGCCACAGCGCCCCTGTTGGTACCGCCGTTGCTGACGCGGTATCTGGACGCCGAGTTCGACTTCGCGTTCGTCAGCCATGCGCCGCTGGAGACCAATTCCGCTGTCGCGGACGTACGCTCCGACCGGACCGAGGTCTGGTCGGGGCTCAAGTCGCCCATCGTCGCGCAGGAGACCATCGCGGCGGCCCTTGGGCTGCCGGTGGACAGGGTCACGCTCCATGTCGTGCAGGCCGGCGGTTCCTTCGGGCGGCGGCTGTTCTTCGACGCGGCGCTTGAGGCCGCCCTGATCTCGCAGGCCAGCCGACGGCCGGTGCGGCTGATGTGGTCACGCATCGACGACATGCGGCACGGCAGGATGCGGCCCGCCACCCATCACAGGATCCGGGCCACCCATGCCCTCGGTGAGGTGCTGTCCTTCGAGCACCGGGTAGCCGCCGTGGAGACGGACTTCCGGCACGGTCTCGGCGAGATTCTCACCGCCACTGCGGCGAGCCTGCCGCCGGGCATCGGCAACGCCGGTTTCGCCCAGACGCTGTTCCTGACCACGGTCAAGTCACCGTACAACTTCGGCCTGACGACCCAGGCGCTGACTGAGGTGCCGCTGAAGATGCACACCGGGTCGTGGCGTTCGGTGTACTCGGCGAACACCCGCGGTGCGGAGGAGATCTTCGTCGACGAGCTGGCCCGCAGGCTCGGCAAGGACCCGGTGGCGTTCCGTCGTACGTTCCTGAAGAACGCCCGTCAGCGTGCGGTACTCGACAAGGTCGCGGCGGAGGGCCGTTGGGGCCGGACCCTGCCCGAGGGCTGGGCCCAGGGCGTGGGCTTCCATGAGGAGTACAAGTCCTGCACGGCCTGCCTGGTCGAGATCGACGCGACCGATCCCGCGCACCCACGGGTCATGAAGGCGGTGATCGCGGCCGATGTCGGCCGGCCGGTGAACCCCCGCGGGCTGGAGGCTCAGCTGCTGGGCGGGCTCACCGATGCCATCTCCACCACGCTGCGGGCCGGGCTGCACATCGACAAGGGACTGCCACTCGAGGGGAGTTACTCGCAGTTCCACTACGCACGGCAGAAGGACTCACCCACGGACGTACGGATCTTCGTCATGCCGGCCAATGGCGATCCGGGCGGCGCGGGCGAACTCGGCGTCCCGGCGGCGGTCGGCGCGATCGCCAACGCCTACGCCCGGGCCACGGGCACCAGCCCCCGGAGCTTCCCGGTCGACTTCGACGTCGACTTCACGCCGTTCCCCCGCTGAACCCTGTTCTCCGATCACCGCCAGGAGCCCGCCATGCCTTCCCACACCTTCACCGTCAACGGGAAGCCCGTCACCGTCGACGCCCCCGACAACCTGCCCCTGTTGTGGGCGCTGCGCGATCTGCTCGGCATCCGCGGCCCCAAGTACGGCTGCGGCATCGACGTCTGCAAGGCCTGCACCAGCCATCTCGACGGCAAGGCCGTCAGGCCGTGCGTCGTCCCGGTCTCCGAGGCCGCCGGCCACGAGGTCACCACCATCGAAGGCCTCGCGGACGGGGACACCCTGCACCCTGTCCAGGAGGCTTGGCTGGAGCAGGATGTGGCCCAGTGCGGCTACTGCCAGCCCGGCCAGATCATGGCCGCGGTGGCCCTTCTCGAGCAGACCAGTGATCCCACGGACGCGGACATCGACGCCATCGCGAACGTGTGCCGCTGCGGCACGTACTTCCGTATCCGCGAGGCCATCAAAAGCGCGGCAGAGAAGCTGCGGTGAGGGCACGGCCCTAGAGGCGTCGCGCGCCACTCCGGTTCGTCGTGAAGGGCTACGATCCGAAACAGTGATCTCGGATCGGGCTTACTCCTTGGAGGCTGCCAACTGCCTGGCGTCCCTTGGATCGTGACTCCTCCCCCTCGTAAACGAGGGGGCTTCTCACTCGGCTCAAAAGAGCCTCATGACAGCCAAGCCCTGACCGCTGCCGAAGCAGATTTGCAGCGCACTACGCCGCTTCGCGGCTCCGAACATCAGGATGCGCTTCCCCGGCCGGCCTGAAGGCCGGGATTCCCACGCACGATTAGGGATGGTGGAGTCGCGTATTGGAACTGTCTGAATGCCTCTGGGTCGAGAAGTCCCTTGAGGTGCATCTGACCTGTCCCTGGGCGAGTTGTGGTAGGCAGGACTGATGATCAGCCGACTCCCTCTCGACCATCAACTCGAGTCCCTGCGCGCGGTGCTGTCCCGTAACGACGTGTTGGCGGAGGTGCTGGCGCGGGCTGCGACGTTGGATCTTCCTGGGTGCTATGTGACGGCCGGGTGCCTGTTCCAGACTGTGTGGAACGTGGTCACGGACAGGCCGCCGGCCAGCGGCATCAAGGACTACGACGTCTTCTATTTCGACGGCAGTGATCTGTCCTGGGAAGCGGAGGACGCGGTGATCAAAGCCGGACGGGATGTCTTTGCCGACCTGCCTGCGGAGGTTGAGATCCGCAACGAAGCACGGGTTCACCTCTGGTATGAGGACAAGTTCGGAGTTGCCTGTCCGCCGTATGAGTCCATCGAGGCAGCGATCGACAGTTTCGCCGCGACGACGTGCTGCCTGGGAGTGCGTGTGGAGACAGACGGCCGGTGGCGCGTGTATGCGCCGCATGGGCTGTCGGACATGTTCAACCTCGTCGTCCGTCCGAACCCGGTGCTTGCTCCGCGGTCGGTCTACGAAGCCAAGGCAGCCCGATGGCGGAAGCAATGGCCCGAGCTGACCGTGCTGGAGTGGCCCGCCAGGACCGTCAGGTCGACCTCGTCCGGCGGCTGAGCTCGGCTGCAGAGGCGGCCCAATCTCCTGCTGATGCCTTCTGCCACTGGACGGCGACCTGAATGTGAACGCCGAGCATCCATGCGACGATTGCGGCGGAGAGTTCGGTGGCGAGGGTGAGCAGTGCAGTAGAGCGGTCCTGTCGGCTGCGGCAGGCGGTTCGTCGACCGAAACCCCGGCCGACCAGGACTGTCGGTCAGTCGGTCTCACAGTTCGGCGACCGGATCACCGAACTGGCCCAGGTTGGCCGAAGCGTTCAGGGCGCTCATGGCGATCAGGGGCAGCGAGCCGGTCCGCTGGGCGGTGACGCTCTCTCTCGGCCTGAGGCCGACCCTCCTCATAGCCGCTGTCGGCGGAACCCTGTGACTGCTCTGGCTACTGCCCTCACCGATACCCGTATCCGCCGCCGGGCCATGGCGGAGCGGCGGGCTACGGCTCCCACCGCAGGGGACTCCCGTCACATTCCCTTCAGCGCGTGCTGCCTACTGTGGCGGGACTGGCGGGAGGTGGCCTGTGCGGTGTCGAGGAGGCGGCGCAGGCGGCGGCCGTCCGGAGCGATGGCGGTAACAAGCGCGGCAGGCCCGGCAAGAGGTGTCAGTACGGCTTGGCCGTCTTCCGGGGCGTTGTCGAGGAGTTGGACTTCGGGGGGTTTGTTCTCGTAGGACGGATCGACGATGAGGAGTTGCCCGGTCGCGCGGTGATCGCCGAGGACGGCTGGGCCGTCCCAGCCGGGTGCGCCCGGTCCGTACTCGGCTTCCTGGTCGAGCAGAATGCGTCCACCGCGTCGGACGGTGAGTCGCGTGGCTACGTGGCCGGGTGGTTCTCCCGTGCGTCCGAGGATCTGTTCTTCGCGCAGTACGAGCCGTGCTGTGGGGGCGAGGTCGACGGTCCAGGTCTGCCGCAGATTGCTGCCGGCCGCACAGATCAACGGCTTGGGCAGCCAGTGGAGTTTCGCGTGCTCTTCTACGGTCAGCTGGACGTCGTAGGTGGCGTGCTCGGGGGTCGGGCCCCGCAGAGCGAGGGTCGCGGCGGCGGAGGTGATGTGCAGCACCGCGCCCTGCTGGGCGGTGGCTTGGATGCACAGCCGGTCGCCGCCGAGGGGGGCGCTCATGGCACCGACGACGCACACCCGCGTCTCGGTCCCTCGAGAGCGCAGGCGCCGTAGTTCGAAGGGCCCGTCGCCTTCGAGGACGGGCAGGGTGGTGGTGCCGCCTCTGGTGGCTGCCGTGATGCGGGCGATTGCGTGTACGCCTGTGGCAGCCCGCTGGGCGGTTGGTGGGCTTGTGAGGGTCATGCGGGGCCTGCGGTCCAGTTGCTGAGGCGTTCGCGGATCCAGTCGGCGACCGGTTTGACGCCGCCCTCGTTCTTGAGGGAGGTGAAGGCGACGGGGAGGTGGCCGCGCTGGACCTTGGCGTCGCGGGCCATGCGCTCCAGATCGGAGCCGACGTGGGGTGCGAGGTCGGTCTTGTTGACGACGAGGAGGTCGGCGGTGGTGACGCCGGGGCCGCCCTTGCGGGGGATGTCGTCGCCGCCGGCGACGTCGATGACGAAGATCTGCGCGTCGACGAGGCCCTTGGAGAACGTGGCGGTGAGGTTGTCACCGCCGGATTCCACCAGGACCAAGTCGAGCCGGCCGACCTCGTCCTCCAGGTCCTCGACGGCTTCGAGGTTGGCGGAGATGTCGTCGCGGATGGCGGTGTGCGGGCAGGCGCCGGTTTCGACGGCCTTGATGCGCTCGGGCGGCAGGACCGCTTCGCGGAGCAGGAAGTCGGCGTCCTCGCGGGTGTAGATGTCGTTGGTGACCACGGCGATGGACACTTCGTCACGCAGGGCTCGGCACAGGGCGGCGACGGTGGCGGTCTTGCCCGATCCGACCGGTCCGCCCAGGCCGATGCGCAGGGCGCGTCGGGTGCCCTCGGGGCGCTGGGGGTCGGCGGCGCTGTAGGTGTGCCGTTGGTGAAACTTCTCGTCGAGATCGTGGTCGAGGTGCATACGAACTCCTGTCGTGGTGTGGGTGGTCAGGAGGCGAACAGGCGTACCGGCCAGGCGGCGTGCTGCTGCGCGGTGATGTCGAGCAGCGGCGCGGAGGCAGCGGGCAGCGCGCCGATCCCCTCCTCCGGGATGCGCTGGGCAGCTGCGGCGGCTGCGGCGGCGATCTGGTCGAGGTCGGGGGCCAGGCGGGCGAGGACAGCGGTGGCGTCGAACGGGTCCAGGCTCAGTAGCCGGACCACCGCCGTGGCCGGCCCGCTGACGCTTTCGTACGCCGCCGCATACGCGGCATCCAGCGGCGCCAGCCCGGCCGACCGGGCGGCCAGACCCAGTACCACCGGCTGGTGCGCGCCCTGCGGCCGGGCCGCGGCCAGTTGGTCCAGCTCGGCCGACGGCCAGGTGGCGCGGGCCGCCCGCATCATCTGCCGCCCGAGTTTGCGGGCGGTGGCCCGCAGTGCCTGCACCGGGGTGCGGGCGTCGGCGGCCTCGTCCAGTTCCAGCGGATCGTGGCCGGCGGCAGCCGCGGCGGCCAGTGCCGCCGCGACCAGGCCCGCGGTGTGCAGCCGCCCCCGGCAGAAGTGCTTCAGCGAGTCCGCATCCTTGATACGACCCGCGGCCACAGCCGGTTCGGCTCCGCCGGAGTGCGCGTGCCCTCCGGCGGGGAACCGGCCGTCGGCCAGGACGAACAGCGCGGCGCGGTTCATCTTTCGCAGGTCACCTTTCACTCCTGTTGTCCATGGCTCACCTTTTGCGTCGCCCGGCGGTGCTCCTTCGAGGTTTCAGAAGAGGAAGTACCGCTGGGCCATGGGGAGTTCAGAGGCGTAGGCGCGGTCGACGATCTGGTCTTCGACGAATGTCGTCACGTCCGTCACCTTCGCGCCCCCGGCGATGACCTCGTAGGTGTCGGGGTCGATCGAGACGTCGGGGGTGGCGTTGTTCTCCTTCATGTGCTTCTTGAAGACGCCGCGTGTGCTGGTGATGGCCTTGAACTGCTTGTTCAACTTGCGCCCCTTGGACAGGCCCTTCTTGATGGCTCGTTGGGTGACGAAGTTGTAGGAGATGGAGCCAGGTGCCAGGCCCGTGGCTCCCCACATGGGGCGCGGCAGGACGGGCTGCGGAGTGGGGATGGACGCGTTCGCGTCGCCCACCTGCGCGTACGCGATCTGTCCGCCCTTGATGACCAGGTGCGGCTTGACCCCGAAGAACTTCGGCTCCCACAGCACCAGGTCGGCCAGCTTGCCGATCTCCACCGACCCGACGACGGCGTCGATTCCCTGGGCGATGGCCGGATTGATGGTGTACTTCGCGACGTACCGGCGGGCGCGCCTGTTGTCGGCCAACGGCGGCTCAGCCTCCGGCGTCTTGTTCTTCGCCTTCTTGCCCTTCGGCTTGTCCTCCGGCAGGTCCTCCTCCAGGAAGCCGCGGCGTTCCTTCATGACGTGCGCGGTCTGCCAAGTACGCATGATCATCTCGCCGATGCGGCCCATGGCCTGGGCGTCCGACGACATGATCGAGATGGCACCGAGGTCGTGCAGAATGTCCTCGGCCGCCATCGTGGAGGGCCGGATACGGGAGTCCGCGAAGGCCAGGTCCTCCTCGACCTTCGGGTTGAGGTGATGGCAGACCATCACCATGTCGAAGTGCTCCTTGACCGTGTTGACGGTCAGGGGCCGGGTGGGATTGGTGGAGGCGGGCAGCACATTCGGCTCGCTCACCATCTTGATCATGTCGGGGGCGTGGCCACCGCCGGCCCCCTCGACGTGGAAGACGTGGATGGACCGGTTCTTGATGGCCTTGATGGTGTCCTGGACGAAGCCGGCCTCGTTCAGAGAGTCGGCATGGAGCGCGAGCTGGACGCCGGTCTTCTCGCAGATCTCCAGGCACTGGTCGATGACGGCCGGGGTGGCACCCCAGTCCTCATGGACCTTGAAGCCGATGATGCCGGCGTCCACCTGGTCGAGCATGGACTCCTTCGACATGGTGGCGCCCTTGCCGAGCAGCCCGATGTTGACCGGGAAGGCGTCCAGCGCCTCAAACGTGCGGTCGATGTGCCAGGATCCGGGCGTCACGGTGGTGGCGGTGCTGCCCTCCGCCGGACCCGTGCCGCCGCCGATGAGTGTGGTGACACCCGCGGCCAGCGCCTCACCGACCTGGTCGGGGCAGATGAAGTGGACGTGCGTGTCGATCCCGCCGGCGGTGAGGATCCTGCCCTTGCCCGCGATGACCTCGGTGTCCGGACCGATGACGAAGTCAGCGGGCGTCGGACCGATGCTGTTGTGACTGACCCCGTCCTCGTGCAGACGGTTCATCGTCTCGGGGTTGTACGCCTTGCCGAGCGCGACGATGTTGCCGTCACGGATGCCGACATCAGCCTTGACGATGCCCCAGTGGTCCAGCACGACAACGCCGGTGATGACGGTGTCGGGCGGCAGGACACGGCTGTCGGCGGCTTTGCTGGTCTTGCCCTTGCCCGGGTCGCGCGGCGCGATGGACTGCCCCATCGATTCCCGGATCACCTTGCCGCCGCCGAAGACCATCTCGTTGCCGCTGCGCCCTGGGCCGCCCGACCAGTCGTCCTCGATCCTGATCCGCAGCGCCGTGTCGGCGAGGCGGATACGGTCGCGGGTCGTCGGGCCGAACCGGTCCGCATAGGCGGCGCGGGTCAGGGGGTCGAAAGGCTTCGGCTCTTCCTGGCAGCAGGAACAGTCGGGGCACTCAGCCGTGGAATTCACACCCGCTCCTTGTCGAACGAACCCTTGGTCTTGTCGAGCGAGCCCTTGACCTTGCCGCGCAGACCGTGGACCACGCGCTCGCCCTCGATGGGCACGAGCTCGACCTCCTGCTCGATGCCGGGCTCGAAACGTACGGAGCTGCCGGCGGGGACGTTCAGACGCTTGCCCCACGCCTCCTTGCGGATGAACTCCAGCCCGTCGTTGGCCTCGGCGAAGTGGTAGTGGGAACCGACCTGGACGGGGCGGTCGGTCGGGTTCTTGACCATCAGCTTCGTGACCTTGCGGCCCTCGTTGAAGACCACAACCTCGTCTCCCTCCTGCGGGGAGAAGTCGACCTTCCCCGGACAGACGATCGGCTCTTCGTCCTTGCCCACTTCAGGGAAGGGATTGTGGATCGTGACCAGCTTCGTGCCGTCGGGGAACGTGGCCTCCACCTGCACGTTCTCGATCATCTCCGGGACACCTTCCATAACCCCCTCCCGGGTCAGCAACTTCCGCCCGGAAGACATGAGGTCGGCCACGGTCCTGCCGTCCCGGGCCCCCTCAAGAACATGCACGATCAACAGCGCCATCGTCTCGGGGTAGTTGAGCCGCACCCCCCGGGCCCGCCGCTTCTCGGCGACATCCGCCGCCACATGAATCATCAGGCGCTCTTGTTCGTGTGGAGTCAGGTGCATGCCCCTACCCTGCGTTCGCCCTGCCCAGAGCTTCTGTCCTGGGCTCCGGTGCTGGGACTCGGCGATGACCATGGACAGCCGGGGGTGGAGTCTCCATGACCACACGCCCGCGCCGTCGGCGCATCACAGCTTCCTTGGCCATCCGGCCCCAACCCCCTCGTGAGACGAGCCTGGTCATTCGGACAGAGCCGGAAACGACGCGCAGCCAGGCCGCACTCGTATGAGTGACAGACGAAACGATTCGCTTCAAAGCGAGGCACCCAGCGCTTCCGCTTCCTCGGGCTCAACTCCGAGCCTCGCAACACAGACGATCTCCTCGCCTGGCGGCGCTACCCGGACCTGTCGGTCCCGGTCAACTACGTGCTCGAGACCGCTCAGACCCGCCTCCTGCTCGTCGACGGCATCCAGCGCGTTACCCCCGAGCTGCCGGTAGGAGCCGGAGGGGCCGCCGCCTCACGCCGATCGGGGTGGAGTGTATCCGCGGGTGTCGACGAGGTCGTGGGTGAGTTGAGCGAAGGCGCGTGAGGCGGTGCTGCGGTAGGCGCCTTCGCGCTGCAGGAGGGCGACGCTGCGGGCGGGCAGGGGTGGATCCAGTGAAACGGGGGTGAGGTGGGGGTGATCGTGGGTGATCGCGTCGGGCAGGACGGTGGCCAGACCGGTGCGTTGGACGATTTCGGTGAGGGCCTGGATGGAGTTGGCCTCGACCGCGATGCGGGGGGCGATGCGGTGGTCGGTGAGGTAGGCGTCGATGTGGCCGCGGGTGGCGAAGTCGCCGCTGAGCAACGCCAGCTGTTGGTCTGCCAGGGCTCGGACCGGTAGGGGCTCCGGCGGCGTCCAGCTGTGGTGGGTCCCGGCAACAAGGCTGAGGGCTTCGGTGAACAGTGGGGTGGCGGTGATACCGGGCAGGTGGGAGCCGGCGAAGGCGATGCCGAGGTCGAGGTCGTCGCCGAGCAGCCCCGCTTCGATACGTTCCTGGGCCATCTCCACCAGGGTCAGGCCGACCCCGGGGTGGCGGGCATGGAGCTCTGCGGCGAGCGGACCGATGAGGTAGGCGGTGAAGGTGGGGGTGACGCCCAGCCGCAGGTGGCCGCGGGAGAGGTCCTGCACGTCGTGGACGGCGCGTTCGGCGGCGGCCAGGTCACGCAGCGCACGCCGGGCGTGGTCGGTGTAGACGGCGCCGGCGTCCGTGAGTCGCACGGTGCGGCCGGTGCGGTCCAGCAGCTGCACGCCGAGGGCGCGTTCGAGCTGTTTGATCTGCTGGGACAGGGTGGGCTGGGAGATGTGCAGGTCTTCGGCGGCGCGGGTGAAGTTGCCGTGTTCGGCCACGGCGAGCAGATAGCGCAGGTGACGCAGTTCCAGAGCGACCATATACAGAACTATAGATGCCGTCGATAGCAGTCATGGCAAGGAGCTCTTGGACACTATAGATGCAGGTCATGCACAGTGGATCGCACCAGCCCACTGAGGCTGGTAGCCACCGAAGGGAGTGACCCTATGCCCGATCTCGCCGACGGCATCGCCCGTTTCCAGCAGGACGTCTTCCCGGCCAAGGCGGACCTCTTCGCCCACCTGGCCGCGCACCACACGCCGCACACGCTGTTCATCGGCTGCTCGGACGCCCGTGTCGTACCGGAGCTGATCACCCAGGGCGAGCCGGGTGAGCTCTTCGTCATTCGCACCGCCGGCAACCTCGTCCCCGCCTACGCCCCCGGCGCCAACGCGGTGACGGCGAGCATCGAGTACGCCGTCGCCGTGCTGGGCGTATCCGGCATCGTCGTCTGCGGGCACTCCGCCTGCGGAGCGATGACCGCCCTGGCCGAAGGCCACGACCTCAGTGGCGTGCCGGTGGTCGACGGCTGGCTGCGGCACGCGGACGCCGCCCTGGCCCGTACTGCCGGGCATGGAAGCAGGCCCGGAGAAGGTAGGGGCCCTGGTCCGGCAGAACGTGTACGCGCAGCTGGCGAACCTGGCTACCCACCCCTCTGTCACCCGGGCTCTCTCGAAGAAGAAGGTGACGCTGCACGGCTGGGTCTTCGACATCGCCACCGGGCGCGTCGAAGCACTCGATGCCACCAGCACGGGCACCGCCCTCGCATCCTGACCGAGGCCCAGAACCCACCCGCCCCGGCGCCTGCCGCCGAGCTCTTGACACGGTCCCGCCCGCAGCGCGGCATTCGGGCCCCCAAGAACCTGCCATTCCGCTTCTTCCCACGCGGACCGGCACCCCCCGGAAAAGGAGCCCTCTCATGGTGCATGCCCAGTTCGCCCCCCACGCCCGCCAGGCCCTGGCGGCTCAGGCCGTGGCGGCCAAGACCCGCAAGAACCTCACCTGGCAGCAGATCGCCGACGCCTCCGGTTTGTCGGTGGCGTTCACCACCGCCGCCGTCCTCGGCCAGCACGCCCTCCCCGAAGCGTCCGCGAAGGCCGTCGCCGAGCTGCTGGGGCTGGACGAGGACGCGGCGATGCTGCTGCAGACGATCCCCACCCGCGGCTCGATCCCCGGCGGCATCCCCACTGACCCGACCATCTACCGCTTTTACGAGATGCTCCAGGTCTACGGCACCACGCTCAAGGCGCTGGTCCACGAGCAGTTCGGTGACGGCATCATCTCCGCGATCAACTTCAAGCTGGACGTGAGGAAGGTCGCCGACCCCGAGGGCGGCGAGCGCGCCGTCATCACCCTGGACGGCAAGTACCTGCCGACCAAGCCCTTCTGACCCGCGCGGCGCGCTTGACACCGGGGCGGGCCGCACCGGCCCCGCCGCTAACACCCGCACCGGACAACTGAGCGCTTCACCTGGCGAAACCTGCCAGGCGAGGTCCCCCGTTCGTGTGGTGTGCTGGGTACTTCACGGTGGTGGGCCGGCTGGGGCGACACGCCGGGTTCGGGCGCGTTTCGCCCGGGTGAGTGAGCGGCGTCTCCATCACTGTGGGGATCGCGCGCTGGGGCCAGTGCCCCGAGCCGCGGCGACGACCGCTTGAGCGCCAGCCCCGCATCCGGTCCGCGCCGGCACAGCCGCCTCTTCCGAAGGACGAAGGCAGAAGCACTCACGCGCGCCCACGCAGCAGGTTCGTCGACCGTCGCCCACGAGCTGATCACCCTGGGGCCGGCCACACAGACGACGCGCCTCCGTACCGCGACTTGCCGAGGGGACCGTGACAGCTCTGCTCATGACCAGACACCGGAGAAGTCGATGTTCCGAGCCCACTCCGGGTGGTCTATCAGAGGATTGCGGTTCCCCTGTATCTCGGCGATGGCTGCGTTGCGATGCAACTCGTACTCGGTCACGGGCTCGTTCTCGTGCCAGTCCAGGAGGACGGGCAGCCGTTCTTCGGGGAACTCCTGCGCCGTGTCACCGACGGTCTTGGGGTACCGCAACAGGAAGTACAGGGTGGCTCTGGCGACGGCCCCCCTGCTGTGTTCGGGCTCGAAGCCAGCCTTCTCGCGCATGCCGCAGTCCTCCCGTACGACCTCGTCGAAGCCGGGGAAGTCGATGTACGGGATGTTCCCGCGGAAGCTGTTGCATTCCGGTTCGCAGGCGAACAGATGGTGCAGGTCACCCCGCATGGGCTCCCGCTTGGCGAACCAGGACTGCGGGACGACATGCTCGCAGTTGAAGGGCAGCGACGCCTCCAGGGCGTCCAGCTCCGCGGCGAGTTCGGCCGAGCCCGCCGTGCTCTCGCGCAGCAGGAACTCCTGCAGACCCTTGAGCCGGGCCGCCTCAGCGGCGGCGTCGGCCCTGATGAGTTCCTCCGCGGTGAAGGTCTTGCCGGAGTAGACACTGCGCAGGAGATGGTCGGGGTGAAGGTCCACCCAGGGGTAGAGCATCCGTGAAGGTGCGTAGGAGGGGCGGCGCTCGTGGGTCTCCTCCAGCAGGTCGGTCAGCGCACGGCGCAGCGCGTTGCCGTTCACGCTTTCGTCGATGCTCGCGTAGTAGGCGTCTCGCGCGGCGCGGTTGGCGTCCCCGTCGTAGTAGACGCGCCCCTCCCCCAGCTGCAGGTTACGCAGGGCCGCGTGCAGGTCCCGCTCGGCGGCAGCGGCGGCAGAGCTGCCGTCCACCTGCCCTGCAGCGACCGTTCCGAGCGAGGGCAGACCGGCAACGGACTGAGCTCGGGTGGGCTGTTCGGGGGTCGGCAGATCGACGCCGATCGTGATCCGCAGCGGCACGGTGAGGCCCACGGCAGCGCTGGACGTCAACTGCGTCGAACCGTTCAGCGGTTTCGGCGCGAACCCATCGGCTGCCGGCCTTGCTGTCGCTGCCGCTGTCGTCTGCAGCGCGCCCTCGCTCGGTCGCGGTGTGGCCGGTGGCTTGAACAGCTCGTCCCGCAGCCGGGCTGCGTTCCCGGTCAGCGTGAGTCGGCTCAGCGCTTGCAGTACGCGGCTGATGCGCACCCCTTCGTTGGCCTTCCACGCCATCCGGTGCTCACCCATCCCCGGCCGCCACACTGTTCCGTCGATGGCCAGGGGACGGCCCTCGCTGTCTGTCTTCGGCACGGCCGAGTGGTGCAGGGCGACAACTTCCCACTGGTCGTTGAAGACCGGGGATCCAGAGGAGCCCGGCGCGGTATCGGTTGCGTAGTGGGCGAACTGGTCGAGCAGATCGACGATTTGGTTCTCGCGCAGCGCGAGCTGTTTCGGCTCGCCGTTGGGGTGCTGAATGATGTTGACGAACTCCCCGAGGATGACCTTGCCCTGCGCCGCGTCCAGGAACAGCCAGTTGAAATCGGCGAGCTGCGCCCCTTGCTGACTGACGCCGGCCACAGCGACCACGCTGAAATCCAGGTCGCGGTCGGTCGCGAAGAACCTCTGGGGCTCGAGTGCGAAGGTCACGGGGACGAGGGGGACACCGTCAAGCCCCGCCTGGAAGTTGAATTCGATGACGGCGCGGCCTGCTTCCTCAGGGCTCCGCAGCACGTGGTTGTTCGTCATCAGGAGCGAGGGGGACACCATGAATCCGGTGCCATGGTGCCCGCCCGCCGGCGCTCTGACGGTTACCCGTCCGATCGACCGGGCAGCCAGATACCCTCCCTCCAGGAATGCCACTCCCGTGAGATTGTTCCGTCCCATCAGGCGTTCCAGGCCGAGTACATCGGCGCCGAAGGTTTCCGGTGTCAGCGGGAGAGTGCTTCCCGTCGATGTGGAGGGCTCCGTCGGTATCCGTTCGATCGACCTGGCGAGTGACCAGTCGGCGTTGAGCCGCGCCAGTCGCTTCTTGACCCGATCCGGCTCGTCGGCATAAAGCACGCCCCGGCGGTCGATGGTCCGGCGGGTTTCCTCGCGCTGTGCGGTACGGCTCTCGAAGCGCTTCCCGGCTTCCTCCAGCTGTGCCAGGTAATCTGTTTCCGCCTCGGAAATGTACTCTGCGGTGGTCATGAACGCCTCCGTGGTTCTCAGGTTCTCCCTTCCATTGTGTGCACCGGTTTCTACAATTTCCTCTCGAGGCCCTCTTCTCGCGTGACCGTGGTCGCCAATTCAAATGTCACCTGGTCAATCACCCGTTTTCGTGGTGTCCGGGTCCGAAGGCCGCATCGATGCCCTTGCCCCGGTAACTCCCCAGATCGCGGCGACCCAGATCACCCCGTCGCCGATGAGGACGCCAAAAGGCCTGCCCAGGCACGGGTCTTCTGCACATCGTTGTCCATTGGAGCCTCCGGATCCTCCACATGCACGCGACGATGGATACGCCTAACATAAAAATATGGGAACAGAAGGCGCGTACTACATAGTCGAGACAGGCGACACGTTGTACGAACTTGCCCAAAGGTTCGGTACCACGGTCGAGCAGCTTCAGGCGTGGAACAACATTCCAGACCCGAACAAAATCAAGGTCGGCCAACGGCTGATCGTGAGGCAGGACCAGTCCGGCTACATTCCCTTCCCGGGAGCCGGGTGGTTCAAGAGCCAACCGAACAGCCCCATCATCAGCATGATGGGAGTTCGCCTGATCGAAGAGGGGTGTTCGGAATACGGTCCGGGTGGCCCACCGTCCCAATGGAACCCGCAGCACCGTGACTCCTACGCCATGTGGCAGCGCAAGCTCGGGTACAGGGGCACGGACGCGGACGGCTGGCCTGGAGAAAAGTCGTGGACCAAGCTCCGGGTCCCCTCGAGCGAGGTCTACGCGTAGGTATTAGAGTCACGCGTAGGTATTAGAGGAGGCTCCGAGTGGGCACTGAGATCTGCAACCACACCAAGTCCCGGCCAACGGTCAAGCGCGGCTCGTCAGGTGCAGCGGTAAAACAGGCGCAGTGCTACCTGAACAATTCGCTCAGGGATCAACGACTCGCCGAGGATGGAATCTTCGGGCCGGTCACCGATGCCGCGACACGGAAATTCCAGAAGTGCGCGGAGATCACGGTCGACGGCATCATCGGAGCCCAGACCTGGTCGCACCTGACCTTCTGGGCCAATAGCGCGGACTTCGTGTGCTGAACGCACGGCGCTTCCCGCCCGGGTGCGCCGGCTTCGGCCCCGGGTGCGCCGGCTTCGGCGGGGCCTGATCCGCGGAGGCGCGACCACACGGTCCGCAACCCGATTGCACCTCTCCCTGTTGCGCTGCACGTCCAGCAGTCGCCTGCTGGAGAAGGCAGGTACATCCCCGGGACAGGACCGGAGGGTCAGGCATGGCAGTGACGGGCAGCCCACGCGCAGAACGGCTGAAGCAGGCCGAGGCCGCAGCCGAGCGGTATCGGCGGACGAGCACCGAGCGTCACAACGTAGAGCGGCAGTTGGACGCCGGGGTGAACTTCCCGGACTCACCGGAAGCGATCGCCGTCCGCGCCGCACGGCTGCTCGATCGGCAAGCGGTGTCCGCCGCGGCGGCGGTGGAGAGCATCCGTGAGGAGCAGCTGACCGCGCCCGCCGCGTACGAACGCATCCTCGGCCTGTCCAAGGAGCTGCAGGCATGGAGCTTCCTGCCGCGCGGCGCACGCGCGGCGTGCACCGTCGCCCGGATCTCGGCCCGGGAGAACGGCCGTGAGCTGCCGATCGGCACCGGCTTCCTGGTCTCGCCCCGCCTGCTGATGACCAACCACCACGTCCTGCCCGACGCAGCATCCGCGCAGCAGTGTTTCCTCGAGTTCGACGCCCAGGTCACCATCGACAACACCCCCGGTGTGTCGACCCGACTGGAACTCGATCCCGGCGCCTTCTTCGTCGCGGACGAGCGGCTCGACGTCGCCCTGGTGCTGGTCCGCCCCGCCAGTGACAACCAACCGCCGGGAGACGTGTTCGGGTGGAACCGGCTCAGCGCCCAGCTCGGCAAGCTGGTCATCGGCGAGCCGGTGAATGTCATCGGCCACCCCATGGGCCGCCTCAAGGAGATCGCCGTCCGCGACAACGCACTTCAGGTCCGACTGGACGACTTCCTGCACTACAGGACCGACACCGAGCCGGGAAGTTCCGGCTCACCAGTCTTCAACGACCAGTGGGAAGTGGTGGCGTTGCACCACAGCGGTGTGCCGGAGAAGGACGAGCAGGGCCGCACTCTGCGCAAGGACGGCAAGGTGTGGCAGCCCGGCGACGGTGACGACGCCACCGCATGGGTGGCCAACGAAGGCGTACGCATCAGCTCCATCCTCAAACACCTCGCCACTGTGCCGCTCGATCCGGCGCGACGCGCTCTGCTGGCCGAAATGGGCCCGGACTCGGGCCTCCAGGAGGCCGGCGCGGCGCCGCAAACGGCCCCCCTGCCGTCAGTGGGCGCCATCCCTGCCACCGCCGCACCGCGACCCGCGCGCGAGACCACCGTCGCACGCGCCGGCCTCCGCCCCAGGGAAACCGCCTTCGGCGGTAGCCGGCACCTCGTCTTCCTGCACGGCAGGAGCCAGCAGGGCAAGGACCCCGAGAAGCTCCGTCGGGACTGGTCCGCCGGGCTCAACCACGGGCTCACACGTGCCGGGATCGCACCGATCGACCCGGCGGACGCCTGGTTCCCGTACTACGGCGACACACTGGTGCGGGGTGTCCACCAACAAGAAGCCGTCCCCCGCCCGTTCGTGGAGATGACGGCCGGCCTGGTGGCGGAGGCGTGCGCGCCCGCCGGTCCGGCCAGAGGCACCTACGAGCAGCTCATCGCCGAGGCGGCGGCGAACGCAGGAATGCCGCGTGAGAGTGAGCTGGCAACCGAGCGGTTCGGCGGCTCGGTGGTCGGGGTGCTGCAACGGCAACTGAGCTGGCTGGCCGCCAAGACGGACGTGGACGAGTGGGTCATCGCCACGGTTCTCCGTGACGTCGCCGCGTACCTCGACGATCCGGAGGTCCGGGACGCGGTCCTGGACACCGTGCTCGCCTCGATGCCCACCTCCGGCGAGCTCGTCCTCGTCACCCACAGCCTCGGCACCGTCGTCGGCATGGACCTCATCACCCGGCTCGCGCCGGAGGTGGACATCGCCCTGCTCGTCACAGCCGGTAGCCCCCTCGGGCTGGACACCGTTCACCGCCGGCTCCTCCTCGGCGGTCCCAAGCGTCCCGAACGGATGTCCCGCTGGGTCAACGCCTGGTGCCCGACCGACGCCGTCGCCATCGGATGCCCGCTCGGCGGCAGCTGGAAGGGCGAGCTGACCGACCTGGCCGTCGCCAACGCTCGCGACCGAGCGCACAACATCGAGGAGTACCTCACCCACCCCGAGGTCGCCGCCGCGATCGGGCACATCATCGGCGCGGCGTGACGAGACAACCCAACGCGCACCAACGGGGCACCCCTCCCCATACGAGGCGACGGCCCGCGCTCCGCCGCCTGCGAATTGCCGGAGGGACTACTGGCCGGTCGGTGATGCGGTTCGCCCGGTTCAGGGCCGATGAGTACTCGGTGACGTGCGCCGGGGCGGCGGCCAGACCGGCCAGTGTGCCGACTGCGATGGCCGTGGAAGTGACAAGGTGCTTACGCACGTGAGGTCCCCCCTCAAAAGTCTGAAGGGCAGAGGCTCCAGACGACACGAGCAGCCGGTACGGCACCGAGGCTTTGGAACGGCTGGCGCCTGCGCCGGGGCCTTACTTGCTGTGCACGATCTGGATCAGGTTGCCGCAGGTGTCGTCCAAAACCGCAGTGGTGACCGGGCCCATCTCCAGCGGCTCCTGGGTGAATAGCACCCCGAGCTCACGCAGCCGGTTGAACTCCGCATGTACGTCGTCCACGGCGAAGGAGGTGGCCGGGATGCCGTCTTGGACCAGCGCGGTCTTGTACGGCTGCACCGCGGGATGGCCGGAGGGCTCCAGCAGCAGTTCGGTCCCGTCGGGATCTTCCGGCGAGACCACGGTCAGCCACCGGTCCTCGCCCAGCGGGACGTCGTGCTTCTTCACGAAGCCCAGCACGTCGGTATAGAAGCGCAGGGCCTTGTCCTGGTCATCGACGAAAACACTGGACAGGTGGATCTTCATAGGGCGCTCTCCGGTGCATCGGGCCTGAGCCATCGGGTCACGATGCGCTCAAGGGGTTCGGTGTTCAGATCGTGGAACTTGTAGCGGCCCTGGCGCCGCGAAAGAACCAGACCCGCGGATTCCAGTACGGCCAGATGCTGGCTGATCGCCTGGCGGGACAGCCCCAGACCGTGTTTGGTCACCAGCCGTGTGCAAATCTCGAACAGGGTCTGGCCGTCCCGTTCCACCAGCTCATCAAGGATGCGCCGACGGGTGGGGTCGGCCAGTGCCTTGAATACATCGTCCGCCATAACCAACACCATAGGCAAGTGGCAGCTTGCCTATCAAGTCAGGTGCTCCGACGTTTCCTGATCGAAGAGACACGCCCCAGTGCTGGAAACTTGCCCAATACTGCGCCGCAGATGCTGTGACCGGCACGGTCCGGCTGCCCATTGATCTGGGCATGGGTGGGGACGTCACGGTTGATGAGGTGCACTGGGCGGCTGGTCTGGACGCTCTCCCGTCGTGGTGCGCGGATGCGGCACGACGCGGACGTCAGCGATGGAAGGCGGCGCCGAAGCGTGCGCCGGGCACGGGCGCCGCGAGCGTGCGCGGTCCGAAGTTCACCGACCTGGTCCCGGTAACACCGGAGGTGATACCGGGGAAGACCCACACGGCCCCGGAGCCGCTGTTCTCCTCCGGCGCCGAGACGGCGACGTGCCCGCCGACGACAGCGGTGCGGCTGCCGAACCGGTCACCGTTCTCGGCCGTACCGGTCACCCCGGCCGTGTTCTGGCTGAGGACCTGGGCCCGGTGCCGGCGAGACCCGCCGCGCTCCCCCTGAGGACGGCGAAGGTGCCGGCGTCGGTCCGGCCGACGAGGTCCTCGCCGGGGACACCGGCGACGACGTCGGCGTAACCGTCGCCGGTGACGTCGCCGACAGAGACATCGGTGCCGAAGCGGTCGCCGCTCTCCCCTGTCCCGGGGACGCCGGGAGTGTTCTGACCGATCAGTGTGGCCCGCGGCGCGAGCCCGTCCGCCGTGCCCCGCACCACGCCCACGAGACCGCCGCCTGCCGCAGTGCTGCGACCGAAGACGACATCCTGCCGACCGTCGTCGTCGATGTCGCCGATGGCGACGCTGTCCGCGGACACGGTGTCGGGGTTGGCGATGAACCGCCCTGTCACCAGGCCGTCCTCAGTGCCTTTCAGCAGTTGCAGATGGGGCGGCGGGATCGTCCCCCCCGTCGTCCGAGTCCCACGAACCGCTGCTGACCACCAGGTCGGTTGTGCCGTCGCCGTCCACATCGCCCGCTTCCATCGCGTAGATACGGACGTCGAAGTCGATGAGGGGTCCGGTGCGGGCCGCTCCACCGAAACGCCGTAGACCGATCCGGCACCGAACCTACGGGGCCCTGGGCCGTTCACGGGGTGGACTGACCTGCAAGATCCACCTCAGCTGTAGTGAGTGACGACGGTGCCGGCGGATCGCGCGGCGTAACCCCGGAAATCACACGGCCACGCGTGTTTGTGTCCAGTGCCCCCACCGGACACTTGGCTGCTCGCTGCGCCACACAGCCTCGGCGCTTGACCTTGTAGTTGCTGCAAGGGGGAACATGGCGCCATGTTGTCCATCAGCGAATTCAGTGAAATGTGCAATCTGCCGCCGCAGACGCTGCGGTTCTACCACTCCGAGGGTTTGCTCCTCCCGGCCGACGTCAACGAGCAGACCGGCTACCGCTCGTACACGTTTGAGCAGGTCGAACAGGCCATGCTGATCACCGTCCTACGCGGCACGGGGATGAGCGTCAAGCTCGTCCGGCGTGCTCTCGACGAGCCGGACGCGGCACCCGCCCTGCTGCAGCAGCACAGTACGGAAGTACAGCTCCAGCGGCAGGCCCAGGACGAGGCGATCAGCGAAGCTCACGAGTTCTTCAACTCGTGGCCGCAGGCGCGCCTGCGTCACGCACCCGAGATGACAGTGGTGTCGAAGCTGGTACCCGGCCCGACGGCTGGGCCTAACGAGTTCGACTGGGACGAAGCCGATGCCGCCGTCACCGCCACCGTTCAGGAGGTGGTCAAGGCCGTGGCGTCGTGCGGAGCCGTTGTGTCGGGGACCCCTTGGCGAGCCTTGGCAGCCGAGACCCCGGAGCAGAAGAGGCAGATCCTCACCGGCGAGGGGCCGTGCTGGCTGGTGAAGGTCCCCGTCACGGCGGACGAGAAAGCGGTCGCCGCTCTGCCCGGCGACGTCGAGGTGCAGACCTTCGAGGCTCGGGACGAACTGTCGATATTCATCCCGGGCAAGAGCTCGATGGCCAAGTACGGGACCGCGCTCTCGCGCCTGGTCATGCATCCCCTCGACGCCGCCTGCGTCGACATCTCCCGCATGCGCCATCTGCTGCACGACGAAGGCGTCGAAACCACCGCGGCAATCTGCAAGCTCGACGGGACCAACGCTGACGGCACCTGACGAGCGGATGCCCGTGCGCACCGAGAAGCATCAAGAGTGCTCGCATCACCCCGCGCTCGGCCACCACCCGCACCAACTTGCGGAACACCCCAGGCTGCAGACCCGTGAACGATGCGATCCACTTCGTCCGGGACGCCGAGAGCACCCGCACCGCACCATGATCGCCTTCCGCACCAGCCAACCGTGATCACCGAGTTACGATCGTCACGCCGGCCTTCTCGTACGCTGCATGTTGTTCTTCGCTGGACTCCTCGCCGGGGTCCAGATCCGCTCCATCTTCCGCTCCCGCCGCGGCGGGAGGCCGGCGATCTTCTTCTCCAGCGGAGACAGATCACCCGGGTCATCGGTGCAGTCGGCGCAGAAGGCACCCGAGTCGGAGTGATCTTCCGTACAACCCTCCGGTCTCGCCAGAGGTCTGGCTTCTCGCAACTGCTTTCCGGCAGACGCTTTATGTTCGCCTACATGTCACACAGAGGGACCCGTATGAAGAACGCCCTTGCCGGCCGTCGCTCGCTGCGCGGTGGAGTCGGCGCGGCCGGTGCCGCTGCCCTGGTCGCGCTGGCGGCCGCCCCCGCCCTCGCGGACGAGGCCGGGCCGGACATGGCCGTAGGGAAGCTCGCTCCGATAACAGGGGTGAAGCCCGGAAGCAGCCCGGAGATACCGCTCGCGTTGAAGAACAAGGGCACTGAGCGGGCCGAGCGCGTCTGGGTGTACCTCCGCGGCTCGGCGGGGCTGGACTTCGCCAAGCAGCACTCCAACTGCACATACGCGGAGTCTGGCGGCTACGACGAGATGCCGGACGCGTACGACGCCATCTGTGCCGTGGAACAGGCGCTGGAGCCCGGTGTGGTGTACGTGCCCGAGAAGGCGCCGCAGTTCAACGTCCAGGACAGGGCGTTGTACGAGAGGTTGAGCGTGTCGGTCTACCTTGAGGATCCGGGCTGGTCGGACTCCGACGGGACCGGCGAACCGGTGCAGGGCACAGGGCCGGCGCTCAAGCTGGTCGAGCGGAAGGCGGCCGACCCGGGCTCCGACGAGGACTACAGCAGTGCGTCGACGCACCCGCTCGTGACCGCCGACAACACGGCCGACTTCTCGCTGACCGGTGGCAAGCTGAAGGGCAAGGCCGGCGAGACGATCACCGCCTCGTTCCAGTTCGCCAACAAGGGCCCGGCCTGGGTCAACATGAACCGGGTGGTGAGCACTGGGGCTCTGACGATCAAGGTTCGGATTCCGGCCGGTACGACCGTGACGGAGGCGCCGCGCCCGTGCAAGAAGGTGAAGGCGGGCGAGTACGCGTGCATGAACCAGATGGGCTGGGTGAGTGAGAAGAGCGCCTGGCCCTACCGCTTCCGCCTGAAGATCGACAAGGTCGTCCCGGGTGCGACGGGCACGGCGTCGTTCGTCAAGGCCGAGACGCCCTTCGACAAATACCTGGCGAACAACACGGCGGAGATCGTGCTCAACGCCGCGTCGGGGACTACCAGCGGCGGTTCCGGATCCTCCTCCACGGGGGGCTCCTCGTCCACCGGCGGCTCCGGCTCCTCGTCCACGGGCGGCTCCACTTCCTCGTCCGGTGGTGGTTCGGAGTCGTCGTCCGGCGGCAGCTCCGGCTCCGCGTCGTCGTCGGCCGGCGGTTCCTCCTCGTCCACCGGTGGCTCGGGCGCCTCGACGGACGGCGGCGACCTGGCCGCCACCGGCTCGGACAGCACCCTGCCCATCGCGGGCGCGGGAGCCGCGGCGCTGGTGGCGGGTGGCACCCTCTACTTCGCGGTGCGCCGCCGCCGCGCGTCGTAAGACCCGGCACAGAGACCGGCACAGAACGGGGCCCTCCCATTCCCTTGAGGCGATGGGAGGGTCCCGGGCCCACTCGGTCTAGGGGCCTGTCTCGTCGATCATGTCCGGCCGCACCACTCTGTTGGCGCCGCACAGGTGGGAGGGTGTGAGGGCCCCGCATTCGCTCAACGAAAGAGATCTTTTGGCATGGCCGTCATCCACCACACCGCCCTTAAACCGACCAAGCTGGAACTGCTCACCTCCTGGCTCCCCTCCCGCCCGTGGTACTGCGGCAGCGCAGGCGAGCCAGAGTTGGCCAAGTCCGGCGGCTTCCGACTGGACGACCCGCAGGGTGAGGTGGGGATCGAGCTCATCGTGGTCACCGACACCTCCGGCCCTCACCCGACCACCTACCTGGTTCCGCTCACCTATCGCGGCGCCCCGCTCGACGGGGCAGAGCACGCCCTCGTCGGCACCATGGAGCACGGGGTGCTGGGGCGGCGCTGGGCCTACGACGGCTGCCACGACCCGGTGCTGGTCGCCCAGTTGCTTGCCCTGATCGAGGGCCGGGTCCAGGCCCAGGACCAGAACACCAGCGACACCCCCGACCGGGAAGTCACCTGCTCCTACAACGGTGAAGGCTCGACCTCGGCGGCCTTCACCACCACTGCTACCGACGACCACGAGGGCACCAAGCTGACTGTCCCGCATGGCACAATCCTCCGCTTGCACCGGGCCCTACGGCCCGCCCAAGATGGCCCGCCGTTCCTTCCGCAGGGAGCGACCGGCCACATCTCCGGTTCCTGGCGCATGCTGGATGGCACCCGGGCCCGGGGGCTGTTCGCCGTCCTGCAGACGGGCTCCCGGGCCTAGCAGTGTCTTCTCGAGCAGACGATCTGTTATTCAGGTCATGCTCAGCAGGGGGGATCTGACCGACGGCGAGTGGGCCGTGCTGAAGCCGCTGCTGCCGGTCAGCAACAATCGGTGCGGCCGATGGCGGGGCCACCGGCAGGTGATCAACGGGATTCCCCCCCTTGTGCCCCTCAGAGGTCTGGGACGCCGAGATGTCCAACTCCCCTTTGATGCACCCGTCTTGTGGCGGGTTCGTCGACGCTCAACCTCCCCGTCCCACACATTCCACAAAACACATTTACCGAGACTCGCGACAAGAGCGATAATGCTAAGGCCTGTCCCGTAAATCA
>NZ_JAGGPB010000083.1 GCF_018614055.1 Streptomyces sp. ISL-98 | reverse complement strand
CCGGCTTGACCTGACCAGGCCGCGGCATCCAGGCACCTCCTGGACGCCACGCTACCAGCCGCGACCCTTAAGTCACTGGTATTGGGCTTAGCCTCGATTTTTCGTGACGGCTCGTCAGTTCAACTGGCGGGTTGTTTGGGCTTGTTGGACGGAGTGCGGGCAGGGTGAGGGCCCGGCTGTCGCGTCGGGTGGGCGCCGGGTTCCACGGCTCCGGTGGGCGGGTGAGGTTCGTCGGGGCAGGTGAGTTGGCTGGTCAGCCGGGGTTCGGGAGGGCGTCGAGTCGCTGCATCGCTGCGGTGATGACGTCGGTCCATGGCTAGTGTCGGGCGAATCTGAGGTGCCGTCGGCGGGCGGTGGTGACGAGCTGGGCGGCGGCGGAGAACAGACGGAGCCGCAGGCGGCGAGGCTCCCAGAGTCGGGCCTGGCCGGTGAGGGCGAGCATCGGCATCCAGGCGAGCAGGTCCAGGGCGAGCTGGACGATCTCCAGCCAGATCTGGTTTTGCGCGGTGTCGTGGAGGGGCAGGTTGCGCAGGCCGGTGGCGCGCGCGTTTCGGATACGGTCCTCGGCTCGTGCCCGCTGACGGTGGCGCAGTTCGAGGGCGGCGATCGCCATCTTGGTGGTGTTGGTGGCGAAGCAGGTCAGCCGTAGTCCGTCGGCGTCGGTGAAGCGCAACTGGGCGCCGGGGTGCGGACGTTCCTTGCGGACGATCAGTCGCATCCCTTCGGCCAGCCCTTGAGGGCGTCGCCGTCGAGCTCGGCCACCCAGGCACCGTCACGGATCTCCCCGCCGGGCTCGACGGCCGCTGTCCAGGCAGAGGCGGGGACCTTCAGGACGGTTTGATGAATGACGTCGGTGATGGTCATTCCGACGAGTAGGACAGCTTCCGCGCTTCGCGAGCCAGGTCACGAACTTGTGGGTGCCGCCGCCGGAGTCGGTCCGGATCAGCGTCTGGTGCCCGCGCCGGTACTTCTTTGGCAGCTGGGCCAGGGCCAGTTGGGCCGTGGTGAGATGGTCGGCGGCCGTGTTGCTGCCCGCGTTGCCGGGCCGCAGCGGCGACCGGCTCCCCACTGCCGCCTTGGCCGTGGTCGACGAAGGCCATCAGCGGGTGGTGCCCGAACGTCTTCGTCCAGGCCGCGGCGGCGTCCTGTTCCCCGGAGTGCTCCAGCACGAGTACTCCGTCGATATCCACGATCACCTGTGCGCCGGCGCCTGGATCAGCTGGGCTGGTCAACTTCCAGGCATACTCGCGGACTTGGTCCCGTGCGGTGCGGATCGCGGCAAGGGCCTTCGGCCCGGCCGAGGCGAGCGCGTCGACGAGGCGGGAGACCGTGGGATCGGAGACCACCGCACCGAACACGGCCGACTCGGCCCACAGCATGCCCACGTCCGCCAGGCAGTCCTCGCCGAGCGCGACCGCCAGGGCCACATCCAGCAGGATCTTGCCCGGAACGTGCACCGCCCGAGGCCTGCGCCACGGCGCCCGGGCCGCCAGCACGCGAAGCTGGTCGGAGCCGACAGCAGCAGAGGGGCGGCCGTAGCCGGTCTGCTGGATCCAGATGCCATCGTGCACTGCGTGATCCAGAGCGGACTGCATGCCGTTCCGAGCGGTGGTCATCGCTTCGTCGAATGGGGCTATGTCCACCAGCAGCCCCAGTTCGAGACCCTGAATGGTCCGCGCCAATAGATCACGCCACGTGCGGTCGTGGTGCGCATGAGGATGATCCGCGTCGTCTCGGCCTCCCTGCGCGCCCGACCTTCCGACTTGTTGACCTCCCGTCGCGCAGCTGCCGACACGCGTAAGGGCCCCAGTAGGCGGCGGAGCACGACAGCTGCACGGCCAACGAGCCTCACAACCGATGGTCCAGTACCAAGACCGTCGAGCCCCGTGAGTTCAGGGAAACTGAGCCTGCAGCAGGAACTAGCGGGGCGGTCTGTGTGCATCAGCTGGGTGTGTCCGTGGGTTCGGCGGGAACGTGAGGGTGGGCTGCGAGACGGCGCGCTTCGGCCGTGACCTCAGCGTCGACCTGGTCCACTGTGCTGTCGCCGTATTCGAGGACGTCGTACTCGTCATAGAGTTCGGCGAGCCGCTCACTCAGCGACAGCTCATGTCCGTAGCGCTGGTGAATCCGGAAAGTGAACTCCCGAGGTGTCAGCTCGCCTGCGAGCATGCGGCGTGCGAGCGCTCGGGCGGCGGCTGCTTGGCCGGCATCGCTCGCGACAAGATAGAAGGTGAGGCCGAGTTCGTTGAGTGCTTCGGGGAGCAACTCGTGCACGTCGTAGTCCGCCTCGGCGCGCGTGCAGGCGGCCAGCGCCCGGAGCCCGGGGCTGTCGAGGCCGGCGACGAGCGCATCGCAGGCGGCCCTGACGACGTCGCTGGCACTGATTTCTCCCATGCTCCAGAGGGCGGCATGGTCCTGTAGGGCGGTTGCTGCTGCTTCGGTCGACGTCACCCGCCCATGATTCCCTTCACGGTGCGTCCCGGTCGAGCAGGTTTCGTCGAAGTTGCTGTTCAGCGGCCTGTTCCAGCAGGGCTCGTGCGGAGTCCCCGTAGCGCATCGCGTTCTTCTCGTCGAGCCTGAACACCTCGGCGAGGTGGAGCGGATCGGGCCCGTGGGTGAGGGCCTCTTCGAGTTGCCGGTCGACGCGGAGACGCTCCAGCGTCGCGTCCTCAGTGGTTGCTGGCTCGGCTCGTCTTGGTGGCGGTCTGGTTGTTGATCAGCAGGTGGAGGTTCGCTGTGCTTGGCCACCAGCTCCGTCGGTGCTCCAGCCAGCCCAGCAGCAGTTTCAACGTGAGATCGTCCAGTGAGCGGACACGTCCGGCGATGGGGCAGCCGACGGTTGCCGATGTGGAGGTCGTCAAGTGCAAGGGGGCCGATCTGGGCGACCCTGGCGGCATCCACCGTGGCGAGGGCGAGGATCAGTCGTGCCGCCGGGGCGGTGGCCGCCGCGACGGACCGGTCGACCTGGTCGGGGACGAGCGCGGTCAGCACGCCGTACTCGTACTGGCCGACTTTGATCCGGCTGGTGGGGTTGCGGAAGCTGAGACCTGCCCGCTTTGACGACTTCGTAGTGGTCGCTCATGGAGGCATTGTGTACGGCTGATGCTCGAACGCCCTTGCCTAGCCGCCCTGTCCGGCGGGGACCCCGCACTGCGGGCAACTTTGAGAGAAGCTACTGAGACGCTCTGGCGGGAGCAGAGCCCGTGGCGGAGGCGAGGGAGAAGGCGGATCCTGCGGACGGCGCGTCGGCTACTGGGCCTGAGGAGCGGCGGGGATATGCGGCAATGGCCCGGGGCCAGGCGTCGGCGCGATCACCGGGGCCTGCTGTGCAGGGGTGTTGTCGCGTCGGCGCGCGCCGACCGCGACGGAGACACCTGCGATCTCCAGGGCGAGCCCGGCCATTCCCAAGATGATCGTTGTATTCCTGCCGTCCGTCGCGTCGCAGTATTGAACGGGCATTGATTCCTGAGTCTGGCTCCAGCAACGCCACTGGGTGTCCTCTTCCAGCTCCCACACGGCGGCGGTTCCCAGTGTGGCAAATCCGGAAAGGATCAGGACTATCTGTATGACACGAGCTATTGGCGACATGGCCAGCACATTAGCGGCCCCGTGCTCAATGATCGAGTCAAGACGGCTTGAACGCCTCGTGGGGCTGCATCCACATCGGGATGCATGTTCACGTTGTCCTGCTGAACTGGCCCAGGGAGAGACTATGCTGCCGCAGTGATCACTGCCCCCAGCGTATCCCGCCAAGTCCTCACTGCCGGTGCGATATTCATCGTCCTTGTCGTCGCCGTCGGCTCATGGCGGTGGTGGGATCAGTCAGGCAACGGCGAGTTCGAGGCTGACCCCAGGTACTGCGCGCTAGTTTCCCCGCTGACGGTGCATCGGCTGATCCCGAATCTGGCGTCCGAGCGAGAGGACACGGTGTCCTGCACCTGGGCGGCGCCACGCGAAAAGCGGATCCCACGGGCCAACGTGCATCTCTTGGCCTTGCGGATGGCCACCGTGGACACGGCGCAGAGGGACATTTCAAGGGAGCGCGACGAGTACGGCAAGTTCTGGGAGCGCGGGACGCTGGAGGCGCTGTCCGGTCTGGGGGACGAGGCGTTCGTCCGCTTCCGCGAGACCACTGACATCAGTATTTCTGCCCAGGTCATGTTCCGCCGCAGCAACATGGTGGTCTCTGTGCAGTACAGCCGCAGTGACAACGACCGGGCAAAGGCGCGTGCCGGAGCGATCGATGCCGCTCGGGACGCCATGGACAGGCTGTAACACCGAGCCCTGACGGCAGTTCATGCGCTGATGAGCCGTACCTGTCGGCGGGCGGGGTGCCGCGTGCCGCCTATCTGGCTTCGTCCCGTAGACAGGCGAACACTCTGTGCAGCGCATCATGCGCACGTTCGGGCGTGCCGTCATGGAAGGCCGACCGGGCCCGGCCGAGGTCTTCGAGCCGGAAGGGGCGAGGTTCTGCCGGGGTCAGCCTGATGACCAGGGGGCTGGAGCCCGCCTGCTTGTAGGCAGCCAGTTTGTGGTGCCCATCGAGCAGGTAACCCACCCAGCTTTCGGCGGTGGGGAACAGCGCCACCAGCGCGGGGAGGGCGGTCCCGGTGCGGATGCGGTCGCGGTAGCTCCGTACGGTGGCGAGGTCGCGGGGCGGCCAGGAGTCAGTGGTAACCAGAGCGAGGTCCTCATCGGGGTACCAGTGGTGGACCTGACGGACGCGGGGATGGACGACCCGCAGACGGTGCGGGGCTATCTCCGCGGTCATCACGTACCGGCCCGGAGCGAGCAGGGACAGCAACGGACGCAACCGCTCCGGATCCGGCGGATCGGCCTGACCAGTACGGGGATGCGGAATGAGCTCGGGGGCGCTCAGCCACTCGGTCAAGGACTTGACCTCGGCGATGCCCGGTCCGCAGGCCCCCGCGCGAGCCGCCAGCCAACCCACACTGCCGCAGCCGTCGCTGGCTTCCAGCAGCACCGGGTCGCCCGCCAGCAGGAGCAGACTCCCCCCTTCGTCCCCGGTCACCTCGATCGCGCCGTGCCCGTCGGGAACGTCGAAAACGACGGTAGGGAGAGGCGGAGGCGGCTTTCTGATCACCCCGCCGAGTCTGCCAGACTGTGAGGGGACGGCTGGGGACGATGAGGCGCGACCCCCGTACAGCTGCCCTGCCTTATCACGAGGGGGGATGGTGGCATGGCCGAGGTGTGGGCGCACGGAATGATCAACTCCATTCTGTACGCAGCGCTGTACAGGAATGCGGGGATGGAGCTGGACGACCAGATGGTTCGCCGATTCGCGGTGGCCATGCAGCTGCAGCCAGTAGTCGATGTATCTATGGCCAAGCAGCTGGAGGGGCTGCGCACGTCGCTGGCCGAGGACGTTCCGCTCGCCGATTCCTTTCCCCCGTTTGACGGGCAGCGGCCGTACACCGAGGCCGAGTTCCGCGACTTCCTACGGCGGCTCGCCGACGAGCTGGAGACCTACCGTCCCTGGCAGAAGCTGCCCGAGCCCCCGGCACCGGGCTTCAGCAAGCCCATGTCGCCATGGCGGCGCTGGATCAGGCGGCATTGAGGCTGTACCACCTTGCCCAACGGGCCTTGACCCCGAGTCCTGGACACGGGCTTATGCGGCTTGGGCCAGGTTAGTTGATGTTGTTCCGAGTGCCGTCTCGTAGGCGATGGGGCTGCGTTGTCCGTGGCTCGAGTGACGGCGTCGGGTGTTGTAGTGGTGCAGCCACTGGAACAGGTCGAGCCGGGCTTTACGCTCGTCGCTCCAGGCCTTGCGGCCGTGGAGGGTCTCCCTCTTGCAGGTCGCGTTCCAGCTGTCCGCGAGCGTGTTGTCGGCCGAGCTGCCGACGGCGCTCGTGGACTGGCTCACACCCGCCCGGCGGCAGGCGTCAGTGAATGCCCGGCTCGTGTACTGGGGCTCCGTGGTCCGTGTGCATCACGGCGCCGACGAGGCTGCCACGGGTCCGCTCGGCCGCCGCCAGGGCGTCGACGACGGTGCCCCTCAACGAGTTGCGCCGCAGCGTGCTGACCAAGAAGGCAGACACGTTCAGCCGGACGCACGCAGTCGCCCTGGCCTACATGGGCGCCGTCCAGGCTCGCCAGGGGGAACGTCGAACCCGCGTGCGGCACTTGGCGCAGGCGCCCGGCCGGAATGGACTCCGTCCATTGGGCCGCCCGCGCTGGAGCTCGGCAGCGGTCTCGCGGCGCACCGCGGTCAACAAACTTGCCGAAGCAGCGCGGGCTCAGCCCGGTGAACGGACCTATCCAACACGGCTCCGACGCCGTGATCACACCAGCCACACCAAGATCATTTCACCCGTGACCAGCGATTAACGGGACCTCCTTAGCTGTTCGACGGTCCGCGCGCCGCTGCGGCCCATCAGTTTTATCAACGTGGTCGGATGCGGCACAGGGGAAGTCAACGGGATTCGGCAGAACCGTCGCCAGCTCAGGGAATCCGCGACCTCACGGCACAGCGTCTCGTAACCCAGCTGGTACCGGTGCTTGAGATAGAGCAGTCGCAGCAGCGTCTCGACCGGCACCGACGGTCGCCCCAGCCGCCCCAGCCGCTCGGCGAATACCGCCCGCCACGGGGTGATGAACCTCTCGTCTCGTCCAAGAACGCATCGATCACGGCCAGCTCAGCCGACAGCTGCCGCGCTTGCTCCGGAAGCATCTCCCACCATGTGTCCTGTATTCCCGTGACACGCAATATCGCCACCCCCCCCGGCCGTCACCGACCCACCTCCACTGTCGCGGCCACGGGCAGCTGGCACCAGATACGAACCACGGACTCGAGGTACTTGCCGCCGGCCGGGGACTCGGTGGAGTGGTGGACGACCCGCGGGGGGTGTCCGTCGACCCGCCGATGACGCCGTCGCCCAGCCGGATGGCGCCGGAGATCCACACGACGCCGGAGGCGCCGCGCGGCACCTCCCCGGCGTGGGGGGGGGCGAAGAGGGAGTCTGCCCCGATGCCCGCTGGGGGCGTGGTGTCGGCATCGTGGATGACGAACGGGTCGGCGCCGACGGGCTCGTACCAGTCCAGGTCTCCGTCCTCGCGCAGCACGAAGAGGCGCGGCTCCGGTGGTGAGGCCGGCCTCCACCCTGCGGGCGCATGACCTCCGTCAGTGACACCACCCACCGGAACAGCTCCCACAGCTCGTCCGGCACCAGATGCTCGACAAGACTCGCCATGCCCTGGACAGCGAGAGCGATCCGCCGGAAGAAGGGTGTCTGACTTGACATCGCTTCACGGACAGAGGCCGTTTGGGTGATGGTGCTGTCGGCACCCCGGCCACCTCGCTTAACCTCGTTACCAGAAGGGCACCGACAGCTATTCCGCCGCCGCTCCACCGGTCGCGGTGCAAAGGGGTGCTGGATGTCGATGACGAGTCGGCGCGGTCTGCTGGCGAAATCTGCGGGAGCTGTGGCGGTCACCCTCGTGCCCAGCTCCGGCGCGGCAAGGGTGAACACACCACGGGAGCGGCCGGTCACTACGGTCGACGGGCGCGTGGACTGGGACGCCTTGCGGGCGCAGTTTCGTCTGGAGCCGGGATGGGTGAACCTCGCGTTGTTCTACCTGGCGTCGCATCCGAAGGTGGTGCGGGATGCGGTGGATCATCTGAGTGCACAGGTCGACGCCAATCCTCTGTCGGTGCCCACGGGGATGGCGCTGCCCGACGGTCCGACCGGATGGCCCCGGGTACGCCAGGCGCTCGCGGCCTATCTGGGAGGCCGGGCCGAGGACATCGCGATGACGGCGAGCACGAGTATCGGGCTGGGTGTTGTCTACAACGGCGTCGTGACCCGTCCGGGACAAGAGTTCCTGTTGACGGAGCACGACCACATCTCCCATCGCACCGCCGCCCGGTTGGCCGCCGAAAAGCAGGGCAACACGGTGCGGCTGGTCTCCTGGTTCGCCGATCCGGCCACCGCGACGGCGGACGGCATCGCAGCGGCAGTCGGCGAGGCGATACGCCCGAACACCAGAGTCGTGGGGATCACCTGGGTGCAGTCCAGCACGGGGCTTCGGATGCCGGTGCGTGCGGTGGCCGAGGTGGTGCGCCGGGCCAATGAAGGGCGCAGTCCTGCCGACCGGTGCCTGCTGGTCGTCGACGGCGTGCACGGGCTGGCGGCAGTCGACGAGGACGCCGCCGGTCTGGGCGCTGACGTGGTGATCGCCGGAACGCACAAATGGCTGTTCGGTCCAAGGGGAACGGGGCTGGTCTGGGTGGCGCCGGACGTCCTGGAGCAGCTGCGGCCCACGTTCGTGAGCTTCATCAGGGGCGGGGGAGCAGCGTCCCTGTCGCCCGGCGGGTTTCTGGCGTTCGAGCATGCTTTCGCCCTGCCGGTGGCGGTGGCGCTGCATGAGCAGCTGGGCCGAGCACGCGTTGCCACCCGGATCACACAGCTGTCGACCCGGGTGAAACAAGGACTGAGCCGCATCCGCGGGGTCACCGTGCACACTCCTGCCGACCCGGAACTGTCGGCGGGCCTCACCTGTTTCAGTGTGGCAGGCCACACCCATCAGCAGGTCGTCGACCACGCCGCCGCTCACCGCGTGCGGCTGTCCACCTCGACCTACACCCGCATCGGCACCGCCGTCATCAACACTCCAGCAGAGATCGACACCGCGCTCAACAGCCTGGCTGATCTCACCCGCTGAAAGCCTTTCTTGGCTTTCCCGGGGCGTTGCTGGGGCGTTCGGCACAGGGCCCGGCGACGGGCGGGAGATGGTTCCATGGAGCGCAGGGCGGCGAAGGCCCACATGTAGCCGACGGCGGCCAGGCGTCGGTTCATGTCCCGGCCGGGCCCTGACCCTGCTCGTGATCGCGGTAGGACCGCGTACCCGAAGTTGCGCGATTCTGCGGGTCAACCCAGCGGCAACACCGACTTCTTCAGGGGCAAGTAGCCAGGCGCGAGGCGACCGGCCGTAGCGGCCAATCCGAGCATGCGTCTCGGCACGGATCGATCAGGCCCAGGACGGCCGTCGTGTCAGCTGTGCCTGTCACCACGACGTCGGCCGGTGGGTGTAACGATGTCCACGAGCATGCTGGTGTGGCTCCGGCAGCGAGTCGTACTGATCGCGCACTCACGCCGCCGCTACCCCGAACCCACCGCCCGTGTCCCGGCTTGATCTTCGGCTACGAATCTTGCCAGAGCCACTTCGACGAGTACGCCGACAGAGCCGCACTTCAGCCGGTCTCGGCATCCTTGTCCGACTCGTCCGCCCTCTCCTCGACATACCGTACGCAGTCGGGGTTGCGGCATGGCTGGGGCTCCCAGACGGGGGCCCACACGCCGAGGATCTTGCGTCGTTTGAGGGCCGTATCGACAGGCTGTCCGCAGGCGGGGCATACGTGCTGCGGCTCTGCCTGCGGGCCCTGGACGGTCCTGCGTCCTTCGTTGCTGCCCATGTGCCCAGGGTAACTAGAAGCTGCCTAATCCGCCGTGACGAAGCGTGGCCGGGTAGCCTGTAAGCACGCGGCTGACCTGCGGAAATGGTGACTGGCTCCGACCCCGGGTCAGGGGGGTGAGAGCTTTCTTCGTCTCAATGGACGTGCGTAGCTCTCCATCCGGGCCGGACTTCGTCCAGTGGTGTCGGCCGGTGGGTGCGCCGGAGCTGTTGGGAGTGCGGGAGAAGATCTTCTTCAGGTGCATCTTGTCGCACCTGCCGCCGGAAGTGATCTTGGCGTAGTCGCCGGGCTGCGGCCTGCGCAGTGGCAGGCAGGCCCACCAGCAGCATCCCCGCGGAACGCCGCGACGGCGAGGCATAAGGCCGGGCGCCGCCGCAGGCTGATGATTATCGGTGTGCTCAAAGCGTTGTCCCTGGATGGGGGCGCGTGGGACGAGAAGGGCGGGCGGCGTAAGGGCCCCCGTGGGTTGCCACCCGTCCGCCGGCCAGCCCAGCCACTGAAGGGTTCCACTCCGGCCGGGTCTACCGCATCGACGCCCCGGGCAGCACCCCGGTCCCGATCACCGGAGGCATCGGCGCGAACGGCGGGATCGTCGTGCGCGAGGACGGACAACTGCTCGTGGGTACCGGCAACGACCTCCTCCACTCGCTCACGGGCGACGTCTTCCCGGTGTCGAAGCTCCTGCTGGTGGACCCGGATTCGGGGGCGGTGAGCACGTTCGCCTCGGGGCTCGGCGGCATCGACGGCGTCGCCCTCGCGCCCGACGGCACGGTGTACACGACCACTCTGGGCGGCCGGACCATCGGCCGCGTCACGCCTGATGGCAGGGTCGACCACGACTGGGCGCGCGTGGCGCAGCCCAACGGCATCGCCGTCTCACCGGACGGGAGCCAGGTGTACGTCGTCCAGACCACCGTCGCCCCCGGCCTCTACCGCATCCCCGTGGCCGATCCAGGGCACCCGCAGCGCTGGATCTCCACCGACGGGACCGACACCCTGGCCCTCCCCGACGGCCTCACCCTCGACGACCGCGGCCGTCCGCTGATCGCCACCCACACGGCGGGCCAGATCTGGCGGGCCGAGGGTGGCACCCTCTGCGCCGTCGCGTCGGGACTGCCCCTGTCCACCCAGATCACGTACGGGCAGGGCGGGCGTGGCTTCTCGGAGGGCCGGCTCTACCGGGCGGGCATCGACGGGGGGATCTACGAGATCCCGTGAGCCGGGCCGGCGCACCTGACGCCCCTGCTCAGACCTCCGGGAACTCCGGGTCGATCCCGAGGGCGGGTGAATCCGAAGACTGTGTACCGCGGGGATGCGCGCGACCCGTCGACCGTATTCGCGACGGGTTTCCAGTCGCGCGGGCGGCCCTTGTGCGGGCTTAGCCCGTTACCCCTGAGGCACCACCCAGCGCCCCACCACTTCCGCCTCGTTCAACAGCTCGTCCGCGCCCGCAGCCTGGTCCAGCCGAGGCTCTGCTTGAGCATGCGGGCGCGGAATGTGCAGGCAGGCCATTACGTCCGCGAAAGCGGGCGCGTCACCGGCCTGTCCGCCGGTCAGGACGATGAGGTGAGACAGTCCTAGTTAGCAGGCCGGACAGGCCGGTAGGAGCTGGCTCGCAGGGTGGCCCGCAGTGATATAGCTGGCTGGAGCTGCAGGCCGGCCGTCGGAGCCACCTCGCCTGGGTCGACGTCGATGTGGAAGCGCTGGGCCAGCGTCGCGAGCACTAAGGCTGCCTCTACCAGGGCGAACCGCGCGCCGAGACAGCTGCGCTGGCCGCCCCCGAACGGAAACCAGGCGTGCTGGGGCACCGCCTGTTGAGGATCCGTGTCCCAGCGTTCAGGTCGGAAGGCCGTGGGGTCGGGGAACCAGCGGGCGTCTCGGTGGGTGACCCACTGGCTGCACCAGACCATGGTCCTGGCCGGGACCGGGGTGCCTCCGAGGACAGCGCCGTCCTGCGCCACTCTGGGAGGGATCATCCACCCGGGCGGATAGAGTCGCAGGGCTTCTTTGACGATCTGTTGGGTCCAGGCCAGATGCTCATAGTCGTCGATGGTCGGGGGACGCCCGTCCAGGACGCGGTCGAGCTCCGTGGTGAGCCGTTCCCGGGCGTGCGGGGATGTCGACAGGAGGTACCAGGACCAAGCCAGCGCCGTGGACGTGGTCTCGTGGCCACCGAACCACATGGTCACCGCCTCGTCCCGCACCTCCCTGGGGGTGAGCGACCTGCCTCCCTCGTCCCGGGCTGCGAGCAGTCTGCTCAGCAGGTCCTCGCCATCGTTGCCCAGGCCCTTCGATGTTTGTCGGGCGCGGATGAGCCGATCGATCTCGGTATCGACCGTCGCGACGGCGCGAAGCAGGCGCCGCCGAGCGGGGGTGCGCGCCCAAGCCGGCAGGAAGAGCCCGACACCCCGCAGTTCGGCGCCGATCTCTCCTCCAGCCACCGTCATCGCGTCGCCAAGAGCGCGGGCCTGGTCCCCGACGTCGTTGCCGAACAGGGTGCGGACCACGATCCGCTGCGTGAGCAGAGTCATCTCCCGCAGCACATCGACCCGGCTCCCGTCCTGCCAACGGTCCGCAAGCGCCACGGCGCAGTCGACCATCGTCGTCGCGTAGGCGCGCACCTGGCGGGGGCGGACGGTCGGCTGGACGAGGGATCGCTTGCGGCGCCAGTCGGCGCCCTGGCTGCGGATGACGCTGTCGCCGACCAATCGTCTGAACGACCAGCCGATATCCGGGGTCTCGTAGCGTCGTTCGTCGGCCCCAAGCAATTCCGCGATGTGCTCGGGGTGCGAGAGGAAGATGATCCGCATCGGGCCGAGCGACCAGGTCACCACGTCCCCGAAGTCGTCGCGCAGGCGCACCAAGAACGCCAACGGGTCCCGGCCGAAAGCGGGCAGGTTTCCAAGCAGCGGCAGCCCACGCGGGCCAGCAACAGGAAGAAACGGGACAGTGGGCACTCCCAGCCAACGAACCGACTCCCGAACGGTTTCGTCCAGGAGAAAGCAGCGCTGCGGCTGAGGCGGCTCCGGCCGCCCCTACTACGGTGCCGGTCACATATCCCGCTCAGTTCCGCCGAATACGCGCCCAGTCGCCAACGGGTGCAAGGCCCGTCGTCTGGCCGCTCCGGGGGTTGGTCAGGGCTGCCGTGATGACGGTACGCCCGTGGTCCTGCCAAAGGGCTGCCCCAGCGGACTCTTGTGCAGGTAGCGGCCGAGTGCCATGAGGGGGAAGACCTGGCGGTAGAGGTGGTAGTTGATCGAGCAGTCCCCGGGGAAACCCGTGCCCGTGAAGTACGGCTCGTCCCACGTGCCGTCTTCGCGCTGTGCCTGGGCGAGCCAGCCGATTCCCCCCACGACACTCTCGCTCTCCCACTCGCCGGCCGCCAGGAGGGCGAGCAACGCCCAGGCAGTCTGCGAAGCGGTGGATGTGCCCTGCCCCGCCCACCGTTCGTCCCGGTAGGAGCGCGGGTCTTCGCCCCAGCCCCCGTCGTCGTTCTGTACGGACGACAGCCAGGTAACGGCACGGCGGATCGCTGCGTGCGCCGCGGGCAGCCCGGCAGCCATCAGCGCGGGGACCACCGCGCCGGTGCCGTAAACGTAGTTGACGCCCCAACGGCCGAACCAGGCTCCGGACACCTCCTGTTCCGCCAGGAGCCATGCGACACCGCGCCCGGTGCGCGGGTCAGCGGACTTGCCCTCGAGGGCAAGCATTTCCACGATGTGGGCGGTGACGTCGGCGGACGGCGGGTCGGTGACCTCACCGAAGTCGCAGAACGGCAGCCGACCGACGATCGCGCTGGTGTTGTCGGCGTCGAAGGCTCCCCAGCCACCGTTCCTGGACTGCATGCCAAGGCTCCAGCGAAGGCCACGCTCGATCGCCGCGTCGACCCGTACCGGGTCAGGGTGCTGGACGCGTCGCAGCGCGAGGATGACCTCGGCGGTGTCGTCGAGGTCCGGGTTGTTGTCATTGTGGAACTGAAAGGCCCAGCCGCCCGGGTCGAGGCCGGGCCTGCGGACGGCCCAGTCGCCGGGCCGAAGGTGCTGCTTTCCCAGCATCCAGTCAGCGGCTTTGACCAAGGCCGGGTGGTCGGAGGGCACTCCCGCGTCGGCGAGAGCGCTGACAGCCAGACTCGTGTCCCACACGGGCGACTGGCTGACTTCGATCATGCGGGCGCCGTCCTCGCGCCAGACGGCAAAGGCATCCAGCGATGTCAGGCCCGCGCGCATGACCGGATGGTCCAGCTCGTAGCCGAGCAGGTGCAGGGCGATCAACGAGTACGTGGCATCCACCTGAATGCCACCCCAGCAGCCGTCGTTCTCCTGCCGCTCGATGATCCAGCGCGCAGCACTGTTCATGGCGGCCTGGCGCAGCCGACGCGGTGCCACCTTGTGATACGCAGCCAGCGCCCTGTCGACGCACAGGAAGAAGCCGCCCCAACCTCTCACCGGAGCACGCCGCCTGGTGGGACCAGGCACACCCGCCTCGGTATGCAGCTCGTCAAGGCCGAACGGTGCGGGCCGTACGGGGCGCATTGCGGAGACGACAGTGAGCGGCACGATGGCCTGCCTGGCCCAGCAGGCGAAGTGATAAATGTTGAACGGGAACCACCTGGGCATGAAGATCAGCTCGGGTGGCAGCGCTGGCAGGTCCTCCCACTTCCACCAGCCGAACAGCGCGAGCCAGATGCGAGTGAAGACCCGGCTGGCAGCAATGCCGCCGTGCGCGCGAATCCACGCGGCCGCTTTGGCCATGTGCGGCTCGTCGGGAGCATCTCCGGCGAGCCGCAGGGCGACGTACGCCTCGATGGTGGTGGAGAGGTCGCCCGACCCTCCATGGAAGGTGGACCAGGCGCCGTCCTCGCGTTGCCCGCCGCGGATGAAGAGGCGGGCGGCGTGGGTGGTCTTCCCATCCTGGATCCCGAGGAACTGCCGGAGCAGCAGGTCTTCGGCGTCGCTCGTCACACTGCACTCAAGGTCGCCCTTCCACCAGCCCTCAGTATTTTGTCGGGACAGCAGATGCCGAACGGCCAGCGCGGTGGCGCGTTCAGCCAACTGGCTCGCTGTCGGACGGAGGGCGGGGGCATCGTTCCCAGTGTCCGCCTTGTTCAGAGTGCGGTCGGATAAGCGCATCGGGTAGGGCCTCACAGTCGGTGCAGACCAGGAGCGGCTCCTCCTGGTGCTCTTACCGCTCCAACGACGTGAAGCAGATCCCAGCGACGCCACGCAGATCATTACTCCGAACGTGTTCTCAACAACGGGGGCGCCGGCCCGACGTCCGCCCACTCAGTCGCCCTCGTCAACTCACCCAGCCTGCAGGAGCGGGCGTAACCCCGGAGCTCCCGATGCTGTATCCACCGGGGCCGCCGCATGCCCGAGAACCCCACCGGAACTCCTCGGTGAGCGGACTTGCCCACCAGGCGATAGCAGCACACCTGTCGCATGCACGGTGGTCGCCCGGCGCTGAGCGCCCTACTTGGCCAACGTGGCCAAGTAGGGGTTCTGACCGCTCTTTCGGATGCTGTTGGTGATCTTGCTGGGTCCCGCCGGAACCGCGCGGTCGCGCCGAGTGCGGCGTGCCGGGCTCGTAGTCAATGAAAGTGACCTCATGTCGTCTCCGGCCAGTGCTTCAGCTTTCCGCGCCGACGGGTGACCAGCGACGGCTGGGACGCAACGGCTCACTTACCGAAGATCGCCAACAGCATCTCTTCCGTGATGACTACGCCAGAACGATGGCTTGTGCCCAGACCGGGCAGCCGCCGTGCAACCGCCTGAGCAGCGCAGGGTTCTGCGGGCAAAGCACTCGTGGCTGGCGGCTGCCTGGGCCTTCACGGAGCACGGTCAAACCCGGGCGGCTGGCCGCCCAGCCTACGAAGCCCCCTCGGGCTGCCCTCATCGCCCCCTCGCAGGAGCACAACCTTGCGTGTCAGGCCAAGGCCTGTTCTCCAGCGGGTTCGGCTGCCTCTTCGAGCCGTGAGTTCTTGCGGCTGTAGAGGAGGTAGACGGCCAGGGCAAGGGTCAGCCAGCCTCCGAAGAGGAGGTAGGTGTCGAGCGGCAGTTCATAGATGAGGTAGCCGCAGGCCAGGATCGACAGGACGGGGACGACGGGATATCCGGGGACCTGGAAGCCGCGGTCGAGATCCGGGGCGGTGCGCCGCAGGATCATCACGCCGAGTGAGACGACGGCGAAAGCCGCGAGGGTGCCCATGCTGGTGAGGTCGGCCAGCAGGCCGAGGGGAAACACGGCTGCGAGGAGTGCGACGAAGCCGCTGGTCAGGAGGGTGGCGACGGCCGGGGTGCCGGTGCGCGGGCTGACGTGGCGGAAGGCGGGGGCAGCATGCCGTCGCGGCCCATGGTGTAGAGGATGCGGCTCTGCCCGTAGAGCACCACGAGGGTGACGCTGACGAGGGAGAGCACCGCCCCGGCGGAGAGCAGGATGGCGGGCCAGCTGGCTCCGGTGATGTCGCCGAGGATGGCGGAGAGCCCTGCCTGCTGGTCCTCGAAGGCCGTCCAGGGCTGGGCGCCGACACCGACGACGGCCACGAGGATGTACAGGGTGGTGACGACGATCAGGGCCCCGACGATGGCCAGGGGCAGGGTGCGGCGGGGGTTGTGGACCTCCTCGCCGGCGGTGGAGACGGCGTCGAGGCCGATGAAGGCGAAGAAGACGGTGGCCGCGGCGGTGCTGATGCCGGCCATGCCCATGGGGGCGAAGGGCTGCAGGTTCCCGGAGTCGAAACCGGTGATGCCGACGGCGATGAACAGGACCAGCACACCGAGCTTGATCAGTACCATGACGGTTTGACCAGGGCCGATTCCTTGGCGCCACGGACCAGGAGCAGGCAGCACAGGCCCACCAGGACGACGCCGGGCAGGTTGATGTATCCGCCCGCGCCCGGCGGTGCCGATATCGCGTCGGGCATCTGGAAGCCGAAGAGGCGCTGGGTGAGGTCGTTGAGGTACTGACCCCAGCTCACCGCGATGGCGGCGCCGGAGACGGCGTACTCGAGCAGCAGGCACCAGCCCACGGCCCAGGCCGCGAACTCGCCCAGGGTGGCGTACGCGTAGGAGTACGAGGAGCCGGACACCGGCACCGCCGAGGTCAGCTCCGCGTAGCAGAGCGCGGTGAGGGCCGCGGCCACCGCCGCGAGGGCGAAGGACACGATCACGGCCGGTCCGGCTTCCGGAACCGCGCTGCCGAGCAGGAAGAAGATTCCGGTGCCGATCGTGGCGTCGATCCCGATCATCGTGAGCTGGAAGGGGCCCAGAGTGCGGCGCAGCCCGCCGCTTTCCGCCTCGCTCGTGAAGGTGTGCAGGGGCTTGCGTCTGAGGAGCTGCTGGCGCAGCGTCGGCCGAATGGGCATCGGAACTCCTTCAAGGGGCGGGGTGGTTACGGCTTTCGTGGGAGGCCGGTTCTTCGGCTGGGCGGCAGGTGGGGTCAGGGGAGGTCGCGGCGTGTCAGGTCGCCGTACGTTTCCCGGCGGACCACGGCTCGTGCCTGGCCGTTCTGGCAGAAGACGACGGGGGGCCGCAGCGCGCCGTTGTAGTTGTTGCTGAGGGAGAAGCAGTAGGCGCCGGTGGCCGGTACGGCGATCAGGTCGCCGGGGCGCGGGTCGCGCAGGAGTACGTCGGCGCTGAGGGTGTCGCCGGACTCGCAGTGCCTGCCCACCAGGTGGTGGGGTGCGCCGCCGCCCACGCGGGTGGCGACGGTGGCTTCGAATCGCTGCCCGTGCAGGGCGACTTCCAGGTTGTCCGCCATCCCGCCGTCCACGGCGGCGAAGACCGGCTCGCCGTACTTGACGGTGACCACCCGGTAGAGCGTCACCCCGGCCTCCGCCACCATCGACCGGCCGGGCTCGATGATGATCTCCGCATCGGAGGGCAGCACCTTCCTGGCCGTCCCCACCAAGGTGTCCAGGTACTCCTCGATGGTGGGCGGGTGGTCACCGTAGGTGTAGCGGGCACCGAGGCCACCTCCCAGGTCGTAGACGGCGAACGTGCCGAGACCGGCGACGGCTTCCACGGCCCGGGCGAACGGATCGGTGTCGAGGATCTGGGAGCCGATGTGGACGTGGACACCATCCAGCCGCAGCCGGTCACTTGCGCGCAGCCGGGCGATCGCCTCGCGCGCCTGGGGCAGGGGCAGGCCGAACTTCGACCCGTCCTGCCCGGTGGAGACCGCGGCGTGGGTGTCCGGGCGGATCCCCGGCGTCACCCGGACCAGGACTGGCTGCTCCGTCGTGACGATCCGCTCCAGCCGGTCGATGTCGTCGAGGTTGTCGATGACGATCAACCCGGCACCGGCCTCCATCGCCATCCGCAGTTCCGCTTCCGTCTTGGCGTTTCCGTGCACCACCAGCGAAGCCGGGTCGACTCCACCGGCCAGGGCCAGGGCCAGCTCACCGCCGCCCGCGACGTCGATGCTCAGCCCCTCCTCCGCCAGCAGCCGGTACACGGCCGTGCACGGGAACGCCTTGGAGGCGAACGCCACCCGTGACTTCTCCCATCGGGCTGCGAGCCCGTCGGCGTACCGGCGGGCGCGGTGGCGCAGTGCTGCCTCGTCGACGATCAGCGCGGGAGTACCGAATCGCTCTGCAAGGTCGGTCACCCGACAGCCGCCGATCAACAGCTCACCGGTAGGAGTGAGCGCCGTGCCCGGCGGAAACAGCCCGAGGAGGGCTTCCTGGGACGGCGGGGCAGCTGGTGCGAGCGCGACGGACATGATCTTCCTCCACGGGTGGGGCACAGCCGGTTCCCAGGGCGGGGTCGGCCGGTCGCACCATGCTGGAGGCCGCCACCCCTCCCCTGCTTTGTCGCGATCGCCTACGATGCCGCCATGACGTGGTCGGATCTGACAATCCCGGACAGCAGCGATGGGACCGGCGAGGAGCTGTTCGCTCTCGCCGACGCCATCGCCGTGGTCATCGGCGGTTCCGTGGCCATCGAGGACCTCGACACCCGCGTCCTCGCCTACTCCACGGTGCCGGGCGGCCGTATCGACGAGCTGCGCCGCCAGGGCATCCTCGGCCGACGCGTCCCCGACCAACCAGGCCCCCAGGGCGAGGGACAGGTGCGCCAGTACCGTGAGGTGCTGGCCGCCACCGGCGTCGTACGCCTCCCAGCCCTGGCCGACAGCGAACTGCCCCGCGCCGCTGTCGCCATCCGCGCGGGAGACCTCCCGCTGGGCACGATCTGGGCTATCGAGGACCACAACCCTCTCGACGCGGCGGGGGAGCATGCCCTGCTGGACGGCGCCCGAACCGCAGCCCTGCACATGCTCCGCCGTCGCGGCGCCGCCGCACTGGAACTCCACTCCCGCGACCAGGCACTGCGCGCCGCTCTGGATGGCGCCGCGCCGCCGCAGGAGACTGCCTACCGCCTCGGCCTGCCGGCGGGCACACCGGTGCTGCTGATCGGTTTCGCCCCAGCCGGCGCACCCCCGGAGGTGCAGGCTCTGCTCACTCGGTTGGGAGGGGACCTGGGCCGGCACTGGTCGGCCGTACGCCCCTCGGCCGCAGTCGCCACCGCCCCCGGCGCCGTCTACGCCCTGCTGCCGGGCGAGGACCCGGAATCAGGACGGCGCCTGGCCGCACAGGCTCTCGCGGCCGTCGCCCGGCCCCGCACCCAGCCGCTGCGTGCCGCCCTCAGTGAATCCGCCACGGGGCTGTCCGAGCTGGCCGAGCTGCGTGCGGAGGTCGACGACGTACTGCGCGTGACCGCCCGCGATCCCGAGGCACCCGCGGTCGCAGCCTTGGCCGACGTCCACGCCCGGGTCCTGCTCACACACCTGGCGGACGAACTCACACGGCGGCCGAGGCTGCGCCACCCGGGCATCGAGGCGATGCTCGAACACGACCGCACCCACCACACCCACTACGCGGCGTCTGTGAGCGCCTGGCTGGACGCCGTCGGAAACATCAGTGAAGCGGCAAGCCGCCTGACCATCCACCAGAACACCCTCAAGTACCGGCTACGCCGCAGCCGCGAACTCTTCGGCCTCGACCTGGACGACCCGGACACCCGTCTCTCCAGCTGGTTCCAGCTCCGCATCGGAGCCGGCAAAGCAGGCCGCTCCCAGTCCTAGCCCGCCCACCAGGTGCCCAGCGTGTGAGTCTGAGGGTGGAAACCGATACGAAGCCCGCCAGCTGCGCCAGCCTGGACGCAGGCCGTCTTTCTGGCGTAGCCATCACGGAAGCGCGGTCAGAACCCCGTAGTTGGCCTTACGTTCCTGGGACGGGATGGTCGAGCCTTACGTTCCTGGGACGGGATGGTCGTGAGGTGACTCCTGTGGTGTG
>NZ_JAGGPB010000082.1 GCF_018614055.1 Streptomyces sp. ISL-98 | reverse complement strand
TCCCGAAGGCGGAAACCTCGCTTCGTGTAGTTGAGCGACGGCCGCGCTTCGCGCTTCCTCTTGTACTTCGGCATCCCGGCCCGCCGCGCCATGGGCAGCCGGTCCTTGACGTCCTTCTGCGCCTTCGCCCTCGACTTTCCGAAGTCGCGGATGCACTGCTGCTGCGGAACGCTGCTGCCCTCTCGAAGCCACCCCATACTGCTGCGAGCTTCGGTCAGCATCTTGTCGAGCTGCGCCGGACCGCACGTCCGCTTTTCGATGCCTTCAAACCGGTGCTTGTTCCACAGGTGGGTCTGCTTCGACTTCGCGCAGGACTCGTTCCAGATCCACCGGCACCGGTCCCACTCCGCCATCAGCGCGGCGAGCGTGGTCGACGACACGCGAAGCCTAAAGGTCCACCGGGCATGCCCGGCATCCTCCGTCATCGCTTCTGTCGTCATGAACATCAACCTATCTGGGAAGACTGACAGTTGAGAGCTCTTGATCGTTGTGGGCTTGCTCGCCACCGCGTCAGGTGGACGCCGGATCGCCCTGGCGGCGATCCGGCTTTCCCTGCCCTGCTCCGCAGGAGTCCGATTCCTCCCCGGCCTGAAGGCCGGGGCATCCTCGGAGGAATCAGGTGAGGGGCTTCGGTAATGGTCAGTTGGCGCTGTCTGCGTGATAGGTGCGAAGCAGGTCGTTGATGCCGTCGGTCCAGTAGTGGCCGAGGCGGCCGAGTTTGCAGATGTTGTCGGCGTTCTCGGCGGCGACGGCGAAGAGGAGGACGCGGAGTGTTCGTCCGTCGTCGGCAATGTGGTCCCTGTGACCGCAGGGCGGTTGCTTCCGGTCTCAGAGGGGCAAGAAGGGGCTCGGTGAACACCCGACAAAGGCGGTGCGGAGAATGTGGGGTGATCGGGACCGGTGTCGCCGCACGATGGGGGCATGGATGACACGACCTTGGTATCCCGCTTCCTCCGCGACGGCTTCGTGAAGCTGGAGGGTGCCGTCGCGCCGCGCGTGGCCGCGGACTGCGCGCGGCTGCTGTGGCGAGAGGCGGGCTGCGACCCGGACGATCCAGCGACGTGGACGCAGCCCGTGCACTGGGTGGCGGGCATGGCGCAGGGACCGTTCGCCGCCGCACCCAACTCCCCGTCCCTGCAGCGCGCGTACGATCTGCTCGTCGGCGCGGGATGCTGGGAGCCGCGCTACTCGCTGGGCACGTTTCCGCTGCGCTTCCCGCACGAGGAGGAACCGGACGACGCGGGCTGGCACATCGAGGGGAGCTATCTGCCGGAGGGCGAGAGGTGGTACTTCACAAATCTGCGCTCCCGGGGCCGGGCGCTGCTGATGCTGTTCCTGTTCAGCGAGGTCGGTGAGGAGGACGCCCCGACCCGGATCCGGGTCGGCTCACACCTCGACGTGCCGAAGGTGCTGGAGAAGTACGGGGAGGACGGGGCGAGCGGGCTGGCCCTTGCGCCCGACCTGGTGACGGCGTCCGACCACCGGCCACTCGCCCTCGCCACCGGGTCCCCGGGCGACGTCTTCCTGTGCCATCCGTTCCTGGTGCACGCGGCGCAACCGCACCATGGGGTGCGGCCGCGCTTCATGGCCCAGCCGCCGCTGATGCCGGCCGCACCGTACGAACTGGAGCGGGCCGACGGCGCGTACTCACCCGTGGAGATCGCGATCCGTCGGGGCCTGGGACAGGACACCCCCGGTCCGGACGGGGACGGCACCGACTGCAGCGCCGGGTAGACGTGCTTTATCCGGTCCTAGAACTGGGCAGGAGAACCAGTGCCCGGGCAGCGGCACGTCCGGCAGCGCCGCGCCAGCCGTTATCGCCCATCGGGCGAGTGCTGTCCACAACACACCAGCCTCACGACGACATGCCGGACAAGATCACGCGAAGAGACCGACACACCGTCACCCGAACGACGGGGAGATCCACAGAGCACCCGGCCAGCGATCGTGACCGTCACGAAATTCCGGCCAGACCCAATTCCGGAGGTTCCCATCAGCTTGACCACCTGCTGGAACTCCGGCCCGGTGGAGGGCCGGGTCAACCACATCAAAATGATCAAACGCCAGATGTTCGGACGAGCGAAACTTCCCCTCCTTCGGAAGCGGGTCCTGCTCACCGCAGCTCAAGGCAGCCACCGCCACCAGGCATGACCGGCCTTGATAGAACGTCCTCATGAGTTCGAACGACGACCAGATGGCGCAGGCCGAGCGCCGCTTCGGAGTCCGATTTCCCGAGGACTACCGCCACTTCCTGGCCACGGAAGGGAGCATGGCCCGGTTCGTTCCTCCTGCGGACGACTTCCTGATGATCAATGCCATTGCGGAGCTCATCGAAGTCAATGAGGCTGGCGACTTCCAGGAACGCTTCCCCGGGAGCGTCGTCATCGGCGGGGACGGAAGCCGCGAAATGCTCACCTACGACTTTCGGCAGGAACCCCCGCCTCTGGTCTTGCTCGACGTCTCCGCTCAGGACTGGTCGTCCGCCATCCACCAGGCAACTTCGTTCTCTGCCCTGCTTGAGCAGTTCTCCGAAACCGGATGGAAATGGGACGACTCTGAGCCCTCGCCTTCCTGACAGGCGTCCTCACGGAATTTGTGCCTGATCCGAGTTCCGACAGCAACTGTTCACCATCTCGGGAGGCGGTCGGTTTGGTTCCTGGTCGATGTCCACGAGAACGGGCAGCACGGCCCGGCGTCCGTGTGGCGGGTTTGACCCTTCTGGGTCCGGGGCGTTTGTTGTCGAGTTGAAGCGGCGACGGGCGCCGGCCGGAACTCTGGGAGCTGGCCCGGCAGTGGAGCAGCCGAAGTCCGCCGCCCCACACCATCGGCTCCTCGGGCCGGGTGGCAGCCCTGCGCAGCGGATGGCTACCGGTGGTTTGTTGACGGCGGGCCCGTGCGGGAGTAGGCCGTGAGGTGAAGGCTTCAACTACGGCCTGGGGAGACTGAGATGATGATGCGGCTTCAGTGTCCGCCCGCGCCCGGTCCGCTGGCGTACGCCGCCGATTTCGACGATCTCTTCGGGACTCTGGCCCAGCGGCGCGGGTTTCGTGAGTACCTGGCCGGGCTGCTGCTGCCCCGCGATCGCAACAAGACGCTGACGTGCCTGGCCGGCGCCGAACCGGTGGCCGGTGCCCAGCATGCGGCGGTGCAGCGGCTGCAGTTCTTCCTGTCCGAGTCGACCTGGGTCCAGGAAGCGGTCAACGCCCGCCGCCTGGAACTGCTGCTGGCTGACCCGGCCACTGCCCCGCACCCGGGCGGGGTGCTGGTGATCGATGATTCTGGGGACCGCAAGGACGGCACGGCCACGGCGCATGTGGGCAAGCAGTATCTCGGCTCGGTCGGGAAGATCGACCGTGGTGTGGTCACCGTGACCACGTGCTGGGCGGTCGAGCGCGTCTACTACCCGGTGCATGCTTGTCCCTATACCCCGGCCCATCACTTCCCCCGGGCAAGAACGATCCGGGTTTCCACACCAAACTGCAGATCGCGGCTGATCTGGCCGCCGAGGCCAAGTCGGCCGGGCTGGTCTTCCGCGCGGTGGCCACCGACTGCGCCTACGGCGACCAGGACAGCTTCCGCGCCGCCCTGCACGCCGCCGGCCTGCCGTTCGTGATGGCCCTCAAGCCCCGGCACGGCACCTGGGCCTATGGCCCCGACGCCCACACTCCCGTCGACACTGCCCGCCTCCTGGCCTGGCGGGATGCGCAACATCCCGGTGACTGGTCGCGTATCGAGCGCACGTTCCGCGAGGGGCACACCGCCACCTGGTGGGCGGCCGAGGCCCGACTGGGCTGGTGGGGCTCGGACGGGAACGTCCGCCTGGTGGTGGCCACCGCGGACCCGGCCACCCTACCGGCGAAGGCAACCTGGTACCTGGCCACCGACCTGCCCCGCCCGGACTCCCCGCGCGTCGCCGAATCGCCCTACCCGCCCGCCGCGCTGGCCGAGATCGTGCGGATCTACGGGCTGCGGCACTGGGTCGAGCAGAGCTACAAACAGGTCAAGGACGAACTCGGCTGGGCCGACTTCCAGGTCCGCTCCGACGCCGGCGTCCGGCGCCACCAGACCCTCGTGAACTGCGCGTTCAGCTTCTGCTGGAACACCTGGTTCACCCCGCCCCCGCCCGATCCAGCCGACCCGCGACCCGGGCCTGACGCACTGTCAGGACCGGCAGAGAGGGGGAGAACCGGGGTCCCAGCAGCCCCAACCGACCTGCTGGCCCCAGGTACTCCGGGCCGTCCGTGGCTGGCTGACGCCCTGGTCCATCCTGCAACGCTACTGGAGGGGATGGTCGACGAAGCCCCCGCCCGCAGCACTCCAGGAACTGATCAACACCGTCGGCACCGGCAGACCTCTTGATCTCTACTGCCCGGTCTAACAAACCACCGCTAGTGCCGGATCAGACAACGTTTGCCCTGTCGTGATGTGACGAGCAACGACCGGCTCATCGATGCCCTGATTGCCCAGGCCTTCTCCGCGCTGCGGGTCTCCTCCGGCGCCAGGGCCTACTACGAGCAGCAACGCGCCCGCGGCATCGAATTCAACGCCGCCCTGCGCCAACTCGCCAACCGGCTCGTTGGCATCCTGTACGGCTGCCTGAAAACCGGCACACCGTATGACGAGGCGACAGCTTGGTCCCACCGAGCCCACGCACTCGCCGCTTGACACTCCAGCTCAGCTGAGACCGCGTCCACCGCCAGCACTAAAATAGCTCGTCGCGGGCACCAGGGATTCGGCAGGATGTCGAGCATGGATCGGGTGTTCGCAATCGCGTGGCAGTACGTCGTCGGTCTTGTCTCGCCCGAGGACCTGCCGATGGAGGCGGCTCAGTTGCTGGCCGTCGGCTTGGATTCTCCCGCACTGCGTGACCTGGCGGGACGTTCCCGACGCGACGACACCGCCGAGATCAGAGGACTGTTCCGGCAAGCCGTAGGCGAGCTCGGCACTGCCATCCCCGACGAGGAGACCGCCGAACGCTGCCTTCTCCATTACCTGGCAGGCCAACTGGCGGCCGGCGCCATGACGCCCGGAGAGGTGCAGCCAGGGTCTGGCAGGGCCTGACAGCAGCGCAAACCGGTCCCGAACGCGCGTTTCTTCAGGCTGTGGGCGACGAGTACCACGTCGACTTCATCTCGGGCGAGCATCCTGACGCCTTCCACGCTTGGGAGACCGCGCTCCGCTCGGCAGAGCGGAGCGGCTCAACCAGACAACCTCCGCCGAGGTCAGCGCCCTCCACGAAAGATCACGCTCGGCAGCAGGCTGACCACAGCCAAGACGGCGGGACCCGTTCCCGGACCGCCTGGTCCCGCCGGCCCCACGCACTCGCTGTTTGACAGGCCAGCTCATGGGAAGTCTGCCAAGTCGATGTGTTCGGTTCCGACCGGTGACTGGTGGGGGCAACCGGCTTGGGTTGCCCGTGAGCTGGGGGGTCCCTTCGTACTTCGAGTTCTACCGCTCGCCGGACGCCCCCCGACGGTGTCGGGCTGCACCACGGCGGCCCAACCTGCTGGCGCTGCGCACCTTTTCGAAGGCGTACGGGCTAGCCGGGCTGCGCGTGGAGGCGGAACTCTTCGAGCGGGTGGAACGGATCGTCGCGGAGCGGGGGCGGACCCGCGAGGCGCTCCTCGGACTCGGCTGGGATGTGCTGCCCAGTGAGACCAACTTCCTGTGGCTGCCGACGGGCGATGCCTCGGAGTCGGTGGCTCAGGAGTGGGAACGGCGCGGTCTGCTGGTCCGAGCCTTCCCGGGCAGCGGCCTGCGGGTGACCGTGGGCAGCCCCAAGGCGAACGACCTGCTGATCGCGGCGGCCCCTCTGCCTGTTCTCGCGTATATGTGCATCGCAGTCAACTGTGCGTCGTCCTCCTTCTCGCCGCGAAGGATACCCGAGTGCCTTCCGGCAGAGCAGCAGCGCCAGGTAGGCGGTACGCCGGTCAGGTCTCAATCACTGCATCGCAGTCGGGGCAGATCACGGATGCATACTCCGTGGGGTACCAGGGCGCCCCGGAGTACTCGGAGAGCTTCCAGTCGGCCGTCTCCATGGCGAAGGTGTCCTTGCCGCAGAGAGTCCGCGGTCCGGTCGTGGCGGGTGCTCCTGGGGCGGAGGGCGCCGCGTGCACCCTACGGACGGGCCGTTCCGCACCAGCCGGTGTCCGCAGGGAAGAGCGCGTGGCCATCGGCTTGTCGAGCTCGTACACGACGACGATGTCGCTCATGCCTCCACAGTAGCCCGCCGCGCGGCCGTCCCGCCCGCAGCCTCGATCCGGTGCTCATCCAGCCCCGTCCACCGGTTCGAGCCCGGTCACATCGAACTCCACCCTGATCTCGTCGGCCAGCCGCAACGCACCCAGGAACGCGGTGTAGGGCTTGATTCCCCAGGTGGATTGAGTGACGGTCGCCCAGCCGTGCAACAGTCTGTCGTCGTTGCTCTTCCCGTGCACCGTCACCGGGTGGATCCGGGCCTTGATGGTGAGCTCGCCGGTGATCTCGAAGGACTGCGGAGTTCCCGTGATACGGGTGGAACGGAAGGTGATCGTGGGGTGCTCTGCGGTGTGCAGCAGAGCACTGCCCTCGAGAGTCCGTTTGATTTCGGCCCGGTCGGCATCGGTGAGCGCCTTCAGCCCGCCCGTTCCCTCCCGGACCTCCAACGAGCCCGTCTCGACCGTCACACTCACCGACGACCCATCGGGGTCGGCGACGGCCACCACCGCCTCCCCGGACCATCGGGTGGCCTCGATCGTGAGGTCGTGCCCTGCCCTGCGGCCCAGCCCGGCGCGGCTGGTCCTGATCAAGAGGCGGCCGGTCGACGGCCCGAGCCGGTACGTTCCGTCTGCCAGCGTCACAGTGCCGAGGGTACGGGCGGATACGGCCGTCGCTGGCGAAGCAGTCCGGTCGGCGTGTCCCTCGTATGTCCAGTTGGCACCGCGCCGCAGCAGGGCCGGATGCCCAGGTCGCGGCCACTGCCCGCCCGTCCGACCTCTCATCAGCGTCTGCAACGGCGCCTCTCGGGCCCGGTGACACACCCCCCCAGGTCATCGGTTCCAATGCCGTTGCTTTAGCGGTCGTTCCCACCGGTGGTGCAGGGTGACGACGACGGGTGGACGGTGGCGGCTGCTGGGTTCGCCGGGAGCCTTGCTGCCGTAGCCGGTGATACATGACCGGATCTTGCGGGGGCGGTCACGGGGCCGGCGGCGAGGCAGGAGACTGTGGCCGATCTCGGCGAGTTACGAACACAGCCGTGCAGTGGAAGACCTGGCTTCTGGCGCCAGACGTCGAACTACTGAGGGTCTCCGAAGTGGCAGGCCACCAGATCGCAGAAGACGTCTGGTACACCGCCAACGCGGAGTGGTTGCTCTACGGGGCCACGTTCGCCGGCGAGGACAACCTCCTCCAGCGAGTAGCGTGCACATGGACGATGAAGATCCTCTTCTCGACCGACGGTGAAGTTGGCGCACCCACGCTCCTGACCACAGAAGAGCCCCACGTACCGGATGCCGCCGACGAGCGCTGTCTGGCAGCCCTCAAGCGTTTGAAGGCGAAGGCGGTACGCGAGGTGACTCATCTTGTTCAGCGCACCAGCGAAGGCCTGGAGCCCCTTGTTCGTCCGGGGCTCGACCTGACCGGACTCCTTCCGAAGTACGACTTCACCTCGATCACGTCGAAGCTCGACATCGCTGCACTCCGCCCGAGGGATGACATCACGGCAAAGCTGGACATCGCCTCGCTCATCCCCGGATTCGGCGTCAGTTCGATTCTCCCGAAAATCGACATCACTTCACTTCTGCCCAAGTACGACGTCACGCCGAAACTGAACATTGCATCGCTGTCGACTCCGCAGTCGCAGCGCTTGGACTCCGCCCAGAAACGCTCACGCCCTGAGCAGGAAGCAGCGGAGCAGGGCGACAACGACCATACAGACGATGGCGGTTCTGACGAGCCGGAGCAGGCGTAGTCCTGAGCACGGCAACCACCGGGCCCCTCAGGACGTCGCATCGCGCAGGTCGCCCTCCCGCCCGCCGGCGGGCGCCTAGCGGCCGTCTTCCCGACTCCTACTGGGCGCGGCCGCAGCCACGCTGAGAACTGGCACAGGGATGCGTTCACTCCGCCGGACGCCCTGACCCAGACTCACGAATGGAAACCCGCCTTCGAGTGGCGGATGCCAAAGTTCGGCAGCCCCTGGTCGCAGAGCGGCGCCGAGCGCACGGAGACGGCCGACGCCTTCGCCGCGCTGCGGGAGTGACCCCCAGCTGGAACGACTAGCGGATCTCGTCCGGCACCACCGTCAGCCACCGCTTGTCCGCGGTCACCTTCTGCCCCAGCTCCCGCTGCCGGTCGGCGTTCTTCCGCTTCATCCCGTCCAGTTGCTTCATGTACTTGTCCTTGCGGTTGACCCAGACCCGCGCCCCGCCGTGCTCCACGTCCGCCGAGTGGAACAGCATCGGGCCGTCGCTCACCGGGGTGTCGCCCGCCACGAGGACGGGCTTCTTCCACTCGTCGATGTACGTGTTGATGGCCGCGGGCTTGCCCTGGTACCAGGTCAGCGGCGCCCACAGGTTCGGCGTCAACTCATGCCCGGCGAGCTTCTTCTCGTCGAAGCGGCCCTCCGCGATCTCCTTGCGGGAGCTGGTGACCTCGCCCGTGTCGCGGTCCTTGAGTTGCATGGAGACGCCGATGACGTTCTCGGGCTTCACGTTGTAGCCGTACTTGGGGTCGGACAGGACCATCCGTACGAGGTCCTCGCTGGCCGCGCTGACGACGTAGACCTCGATGCCGTGCGCGCGCAGGGACTTGTAGAGCTCCTGCATGCCGGTGAAGAACTCGGGCGCCTCGACCTCGGTCTTCGTCAGCTTCCCGTCCTCGTAGTACTCGGCGGGGATGGGATTGTCGTAGGCGAGGAGGTCGTCGACGTGCCCCTTGAGCTGCTTCAGCGTGAAACCGGAGAAGATCTGCGCGACCCACGGGTAGCAGACCTGGTCGTCGACCTCACAGAGCCGGTTGTAGTAGCTGTAGAGGCTCTCCTTGTGCTTCGCCGTGTCCTTGAAGGGGATGATCTTCAGCGACGGGTCCATCGACTTGCGGGTCAGCAGCCCCTTCATCTCCAGGAAGGGGAGGAGGGATTCCTCCAGGTCGTTGCGGTACGTCGTGTTGTCCGCGTCGAAGACGGCATACGCACCCTTGTGGTCGTTCTTCGCGATGACCTTGCCCAGCTTCGTCGCGACCGGCTTGGGCCAGTGCGGCAGCTCGGCCGCCGTCTTCGCGGAGGCGTCCGCGGCCGTCGCGTCCGTGCTCGGCCACAGGGCCGTCCCCGCGAGTACCGCCGCGGTGAGCGCGCCTGCCGTGCCGAGTACGGCCAGTTTGCCCTTTGCCTTTACTGCCATGTTGTTCTGCCCCCTGAGAGCGGTCTGCGCCCCGTCCGGAGCGGCGGGTCATCGTACGAGGTCGGACAGCGGATTCCCATGATCGACATCACCGGACGTAGCGGGCATGGGATGCCCGCGCGCGGGTAGTCGCATCGGATGCCCCTCGGGTGCTCGGCGGATGCTCATCGGGCGCCAGGACCTGCTTCGGCGCCCCGCCCCTCGCATACTGGAAGGCATGGAGACCGTCTCCCGGGAGTTCGTGCGGGCCGCCCCGCGGCTCGACGGCATGGTGGTGTCCGCGGTCGGCTACCGCACGGAGGGTGAGCGGCCCGGCCTGCACCGCAGTCTGCCGTCCCCGTATCTGACGCTGATCTTCTCGCTGGACTGGTCGACGCGCTCCCGGACGACAACTCGGCCCACCTGGTCGGCCCGTACCCCGAGATGGGCCCACCGGTGACGACCGGTGGCGCGCGCCCGTGTCGCCCCGTCAAGGGCGCCTACGGGGAAGGCAGAACGGAATACGCCGGAAACAGGCAACAGGACTTGGCGAAGGCGCCACGCCTGCACTCTGATCCCAGCTGAGTCTCATGTTCCCTCGATCCCTTCCAGGAACGGGATGATCGCATCGATGAAGTGCTCGTTCCGATCGCCGGCCACCATGTGCCCCGCGTCGGCCACATCGACGCGCCGCGCGTGGGGAACCCTGTCACAGAACTGCTCGGCGATGTCGTCGCGCACTACGTCGCTGATTCCTCCGCGGACGAGCAGGATCGGCACGTCCGTGTGGCGCGCGGCGTCGAGGAGACGCTCCGCCATGCCGGGCGGGTCCATCCGGTCCTCGAAGCTGTCCAGTAGCCGGGGGTCCCAGTGCCAGACCCAGCGATCGCCGTGGCGTCGCAGGTTGTTCCGTATCCCCTCGGGGTCGTCCGGGCGTGGGCGGTGCGGCAGGTGGGCGGACACCGCCGCGGCCGCTTCCCCGACGCTGGCGAATCCGTCCGGCCGGCGGCGCATGAACTCGACGATCCGGCGGACCCCCCGGGGATCCGGTCGATGGGCGACGTCGACAAGCACCAGAGCGCGAATCGCAGCCCTGGGTGCTTCTCCGGCGGCGAGCAACGAACTCAGGCCACCGAGCGAGGCACCAATGAGCACCGGCCGGTCGCCGAGTTCAGCGACGAGCGCCCGGACGTCCTCGGCGAACAGGTCGAGGTCGTAATCACCATCGGCTGACCATTCGCTGGTGCCATGCCCCCGCAGGTCCGGGGTGATGACCCGCCACCCCAGTGTGGCCAGTCGAGGGCCGGTCCGGTCCCAGGCGTGTCGCGTCTGGCCGCCGCCGTGCAGCAGGACAAGAGGGGGCGAGGACGCCTCGCCCCACACATCCGCCGCGAGGAGGATGCCGCCGCGGCCCACGAAGCTTCGGGGCCGTGGCAGTGCGCCGGCCGTCATACCGCGCCTCGGGTTCGCAGCGGCGCCAGCAGCTGGTCGCGGTAGGGATCCGTGGCCGCCGCGGCGAGCGCGACGTCCAGCGCGAACAGAGCCCGCGCGAGGAACCGGTCGTCATCGATCAGGGCGGCGACCCACTGATGCAGCGCACCCACGCACGAGGTGCCGACAACGGCGGCCAACGCGTCGGTGTCGATGTCGGCGCGCAAGAGGCCCTGCGTCCGTGCATCCGCCATCGCCTGGCGGAGCTGGGTGAGCGGACTGCGGTCGAACACGAGGCCGCTGGCCTGCCACTCACGCACCATGCGACGCGACACGACCGGGTCGCCCACGAACAGTTCGACGGTCGACCTGACGACGTCCCGCGGGTCACCGGCTCCCAGCGCCGCCAGGCGGCGCTCGAGTTCGTCCATGAACCCGGCGGCGAGTGCCGCCCAGATCTTGTCGCGCGACCCGATCAGGTTGTACACGGTGGCCGGGGCGACCTGCGCTCGCTCGGCGATCCGCTCGGTACTGATCACCGATTCCGGGCTCTCCCGCAGGAGTTCACGCGTCGCCTCGAGGATCCGGATCCGTCGCTGGGCCTTGTGCTGCTCACGCAGCCCCCCTTCGACCGTCCGCATACGCGCACACCCCTCGCCGAATTTTTAGAGAGTACTCTAAATTTAGACGTTCCTCTGGATGTGTCAAGCGTTGGAGGTAGCGCCGCAGACCGCTGCGAGGCCGAGCTGGCCTGCCCAGCGCGGGCCGTACGCCGCAGCCGCGTAGATCACCACCGACGGGGTCTCGGCGTGGCTGGAGGTCAACACCTTGCCCGGCCTGTCACGGCAGGGAAATCTCGCCCGCATGGCGGAGGCAGCCGGACACACCTACGAACAGCTCCTGATCCACATCATGCGCGCAGTACGGCATGCCGTACGGCCGCAGCCAGGGCATCGGTGGGGATGATGTGGTCAAGGCTGGCGGCGACGTTCCAGGCCCTGCGGCCCTGGAGGGTCTCCCTCTTGCAGGTCGCGTTCCAGCTCTCCGCGAGCGCGTTGTCCGCCGAGCTGCCGACGGCGCTCGTGGACTGGATCACACCCGCCCGGCGGCAGGCGTCGGCGAACGCCCGGCTCGTGTACTGCGCTCCGTGGTCCGTGTGCATCCGCTTGAGTGGTGTCGGGATCCGTCGTCATGAGTTGGTCTCGCCGGTGGTGAGGGGTGACCGCCGGCTGGCGTACGGAGTGAATGTGGCGGGAGAGTGGTCGATCGGCAGGTCTGGACGCCAGGCGGTGAGCACTTGCCCGCTGCACACAAACAGGCCCTCGGGTAGCTGTTGCGGTGGGAACCAGCGCCAGGAGCCCACGCTCTCACCGGGCTGGTCGGCCGACTCGCCCTCCCAGGCGGTGACGACCGCGGCCACCGTCATCCGTACGACACCTTCAACGTGGTCGAGCAGCGTACCCAGCAGGACTACATCCTCGGCGCGAGCCTTGAGTCCTGTCTCTTCGCGGAGTTCGCGCACGACGGCCTTCTCCAGCGTTTCGCCCGGCTCCACGGTCCCGCCGGGCAGTTCCCACGTTCCCCTGCGATGGCGCCCCAGTAGCACGCCCCGCGGACCGTGCACGATTGCGCCGACACCCAGGGCGGCATGCGCGATGGGTGGTCGGATGCTGCGCGGGCGCGAGGAGACGCGGGCTCGTCGGCGGGCGTGAAAGAGCCGGTACGAGACGTGGTTGTCGCTGTCCGGCGAGTTGAGGACGTCGATGGACTCCACGAGGAGACCCTGCTCGACGAGCAGGGTCTCCCACAAGTCCGGGCTGAGCACCCACATGCGCACGGTGAGTTCGCCTCCTCCGGCCAGAGGGAGGGTCTCGGGGCGGGCGCTGACATTCGGGGTGGGACCGTGGCCGAGGGAGTTAGGCACTGTTTCTCGGATC
>NZ_JAGGPB010000081.1 GCF_018614055.1 Streptomyces sp. ISL-98 | reverse complement strand
CCTACGCGGTCAGAGCACTAGAGGATCCAGACGACGAGCCCCACCTCAGCCCGGAAGTTGCTGCGCTGGTCCGGGACCTCGGCGCACGGGTAGCGAAGGAGATGTCCGGGGAGCTGTCGGACGACAGATCGGGCGCGACCATCGCGACGCCAGAGGAACAGGCCGCGATCGAGGACGCGCAGATGATGGCGGCGGTCGAGGGGGGCGGCACCATACGACAACAGCCAGCGGCGGAAGTCCCGGGCGGCTGGCCCGGTTCGGCGTTGGGCCCGGCTCGCGCCGGGCGCAGGCTGCGTCCCGGCGAGGATTAGAGAGATCCACAAGGCGGAAAGAGGTTCTCTGGGGGTAACCGTGTGGCGCGAGGCGAGTGGGGATCACTTTGTGCAGCTCAGCGCCGGTCTAAGCGACAGCATCGTGTGCAACACATGTGGCGCCACTGTCGCTTCGAGTAGTCGCCAGTGGGGCCTGTCCGATAGTCAGTCGTCAGCGTTAGGAAGGCTCTAGGGTCCTCGCTTGTGACGGAACTTTCCTCGTATCACCGTGCGACAGCTGATGCCTACGATGCCGTCGCTGTTCTCTATGCCGAGCTCGCCCGCAATGCACTCGACGGTCTTCCGCTGGATCGCGCGGTGCTCGCCGCGTTTGCCGAGACTGTGCGGGGCCGCTAGCTCCGGGCCCGTCGCCGAGCTGGGATGCGGCCCGGGACGTGTGACTGCACACCTGCGGGATCTGGGGCTGGACGTCTTCGGCGTCGACCTGTCGCCCGTGATGATCGATCTCGCCCGCGAGACATACCCGGACCTGCGATTCGAGGTCGGTTCCATGGACGCCCTGGACCTGGCCGACGGTCAGCTGCAAGGCATCGTGTCCTGGTATTCGGTCATTCACACCCCACGGCAGGACGTGCCCCCGTACTTCGCCGAGTTCTGTCGGGTACTCGCGCCTGGCGGAACTCTTCTGCTCGCTTTCTTCGAGTCGGGAGGTGAGTCGACCACGGTGTTCGACCACGAGGTGGCGAGAGCGTACTGATGGCTGGTCGACGACTTCGCGGGGCTGGCTGGTGAGGCTGGCTTCGCAGGGGTCGGCCGGATGCTGCGTGAGCGACGCGAGGGGGAACGGTTTCGCGGGGGTCATCTGCTGATGCGCACAGGGGAGTAAGTGGGTTCTCCGGGCGTCGTGGGCGTGCGGTTCAATTTCACGCAGCTCAGAAGCGGTTCAGGACGGCCGTAACGGGTGCAACACCTGTGGTGCGCGGGCTCGGCGGGAGACTCACTGTGCAGGAGGCTGTCCGGGGAACGACGATCGGCGACCACCAGCCTCGCGGTCGGCGGCGGCCGGCCCGGGGCGCGCCGGGCGCGGCCGGACACGGGGGCGGAGACAGCCGACAGCACCGTGCGGGTTGAAGGTCGTCGGCGGGCGCCGGTCGACCGGCTGCCGGGTGGCGTGCGCGCGGAGCCGTCCGTCGGGCGGCTCCGCGTACGGCGCGTCGGGTTCAGTCGGTGATGTACCAGTCGTTCTTGAGGTACTCCAGGGTGTAGCTGCCGAGGTCGCTCTCGGAGAAGGTGGCGGAGGCCCTGACCGCTTCGACCGGCATCTCGATCTTGTCGGGCGTGCGCACGGCGATGCGCTGTGGGTCGACCGTTGCGGTTTTCAGGGCCTTCTTCTGCGCGGGCGAGATCATCTGGAACACGGCGGCGTATGTCGACGTGCACGGGCCGAGCCCCTGGTCCTGTGCCTTCTTCGCGGCGGGCCTGGCCACTTCGCAGACCGTGTCGATGTCCTCACGGCCCAGGGCGTGGAGGTACTGCTCGTACCTCTGGATCGCGCCCTCCTTCGTCCTGGGCGCGGGCTGGTCGCCGGTCGGCTCGGCCGACGGCTTCTCGGTCCGAGCGGACACGGACGGCGTGGCCGACGGCTCTTCGGCCCGCGTGGACGCGGACGGTTGCGAAGGCTTCGCGTCCGTGTCCTCCTTCGCTTTGTCCGGACCGCACGCGCACGCCACCAGCGCCACACAGGCCGATACCGCCACGCTCACCATCGTCCGCGCTCTCATTCCGTCCCCTCACCATCAGCCGACAACACGTCAAGAGGTCACGCAGGATCCGGGGGAACGGTTCCCGGGCCGGTCCAGGCGGGACGCCGGCCGGTTCACGGAGGGCCCCGAGTCCGCGTGTGCCGCTGCGCGAGGACCCGTGCGCTGAAGGCGAGGGCCTGGGCCGCTCGCACGGCGGTTTCACCAGCAAGATCCACCTGAGTGCGGACGGCCGCATCGATGGCCGGGGGCCGGCTTCTGCTGTCCCTGCCGGACATCTGCCAGGCAAACGACGCACCAAGGGGCGCCGCCGCGGCTGGGGAACGTGATGGCAGAGGACGAGCCAGGGCACTGGGCGGGGTATCGGGCGGAGCCGGTTCCCGCCGCCGAGTGGGAACGCCCTCGAAGAGCACCTCGTCACAGTTTCTCTGAGCTGCGGTGATGTCCCGCAATCCGGAGGCCGGTGGCGGTCGACCTGCCTGGTTCGCGGCCCGGAACCCGTGGTTGCCGACCAGATCACTCCGTTACGGGCAGGCACTCGGCGAGCAGGTCGACGACGTCGCGCCAGGCTCGCTGCGCGTGTTGTGGGTGGTAGCCGATGCCGGGGAGCACGGTCTGGTCGACCGGCGGGTGGTGGAAGGCGTGCAGGGCGCCGCCGTAGACCGTGAGGCGCCAGTCGACGCCAGCGGCCTGCATTTCGGCGGTGAACGCGTCCCGTTGCGCGGGCGGCATGATCGGGTCTTGCGACCCGACCCCGGCCCACACCGGGCAGCGAATGCGCGCCGCCTCGCCCGGTCGGCCCGTGGTCAGTGCGTTGACTGTCCCGATCGCGCGCAGGTTGACGCCGTCGCGCCCGAGTTCCAGCACGATTGCGCCCCCGGTGCCGTAGCCGACGGCGGCGATCTTGTCGGGGTCGGTCCGCGGTTCGGCGCGCAACACGTCGAGCGCCGCGTGGCCGATGCCCCGCATCCGGTCGGGGTCGGCGAGCAGCGGGGTGCAACGCGCCAGCATCTCCTCGGGGTCGGTGAACCAGCGCCCGCCGTGGATGTCGAAGGCCAGCGCCACGTACCCCAGCTCAGCCAGGGTGTCGGCCCGGCGGCGCTGGAAGTCGTTCAGCCCCGGCCCGTCGGGCCCGACCAGGACCGCGGGCCGGCGGTCGACACCGGCCGGGAGCGCGAGGTGCCCGATCATCGTCAGGCCGTCGGCCGGGTACTCGACCGTGCGCGTTGTAACCGTCGTCATGAGACTCGACTGTAGGGATCGTCGAGCCCGGTCGGGCCGGTGTTCACCGCTGGCAGAACAGCGCGGGTGTGCCTCTGAAATGCGGCGATGGCTCACAGGATCCGTCACAGATGTCGCAGTACGACTTCTTGATCGGCTCCCCGCAGTGGCCGACGACGTATGCCTCCACTTGGGCGCGTACCAGGCGCTCTTCGATCAGCGGGTAGTACGGGTCGCAGACGCTTCGCCCGGCCTCAAGGTTGCGCTGGCGCTGGATGCGGGTGTCCTTGTTTGCGCGGCGCAGCTCGCCGTAGTGGTAGCCGATCACCCGGTGGAACGGAGTCGACCCGAACTCGTGGGCCGCCAGCGGTCCAGCACGAATCCCTTCGCCTTCGCTGAGCATGTTCTCGTGCCCTTGGCCACCGTGGGGACCGTGCCGGCGGCCGTCAGGTCCTCTGAGAGGACCCGGAATGCACCTGCTCGGCGAACGGCCCTCCGCCCCAGGGCAGACCGTCCTCGACCTCTCCTACCGCCAGCCCACCGACCACCGTCATCCCGATCAGGTTCTTTCGACCAGAGGCTGACGCTGGTGCACAAGTCGGTCCAACGCCCGATGGTGCTCTACTCCAGCGGCTACGGCCTTGGATCGTCACCGCACCGCCTGGCCGAGCCGTCCGAGTTGCTGGACGCCAATCAGATCACCACCGAGCAGCGGTTCTTCGGGACGGCCCGAGGAACCGGACTGGTCCTAGCTCACCATCTGGCAGGCGGCGAGTGACCATCACCGCCTCATCACCGCGCTCAAGAAGCTTTACCCCGGCGCGTGGATATCCACCGGAGGCAGCAAGGGCGGGATGACGGCTGTCTATCACCGCCGTTTCTATCCGAAAGACGTGGCCGGCACGGTCGCATACTCCGCCCCCAACAACACGGACGACCGGGACGACAGCGCATACGACGCCCGCCTTGAGGCGATCGGCTCCCCCGAGTGCCGCGCTGCCATCAAGTCCGTTCAGCGTCAGGCGCTGATACGCCGCGAGGCCATGACGGAGCGGTACGGACGATGGGCAGAGGAAGAGAAGAACACCTTCCAGACCATCGGCAGCGTGGACCGTGCGTTCGAACTCGCCATACTGCACCAGCCCTCGGGTGGCTGCGCATCCATACCCACAGCCGCAGCGACAGACGACACCCTCTACGCATGGGCCGCCCAGGTGCCCCAGCTTCCCGTCTACACCGACCAGACGCTCGAAGGCTTCTCACCGTACTTCTACCAGCTGGGCACCCAACTCGGGTACGCACAACTCTCCACCCCGCACCTGGACGGACTACTGCGCCATCCAGGCATCCAGGAGATCCGCTCCTACGTACCGCGGGACATCCCCCTACGCTTCCAGCCTGCTGCGATGGCTGACATCGACCGCTGGGTTCGCCACCACGGCAGCTCGCTCATGTTCGTCAACGGCGAGAACGACGTGGCGGTCGCGGACTCTTCCGCCTCGGCAGGGGCACCCACGACTCCTACTCCTTCAACGTGCCCGATGCCAATCACCACATCTCCATCACTGGTTTGCGTCCGGCCGACGCGGAACAGTCCACCGCCGCTGGGCCGATCAGACGGGGACGGCGTTGTAGTTCAGGTCGCCGGCTCGTGCGCTGTCCTCAGCTCGCAATGCTCTCCCGCCGCTCGCCCGTCCGGCGCTTCGCACGCCGGCTGCGGGGTGGCGCGCCGACGATTTGTGTATCCAACTGGCTATCACCACGGACGGTCACCTGCCGTTGGGTGAGGTCCTCCTCTTCCGCAAGGATGCCAATGACCGCACCGCAAGCCTCGGTTATACCGTCGGAGCCATCCACCGCGGTCAGCGTCTGGGATCCCGTGCCTTGAAGGTGATGACCGACTACGCTCACCACACCGCTCAAATACCCCGGGTGACGCTGAGTATCGCGGCGGAGAACAGCGTCAGCGTCGCGGTCGCGTGCTCTGCGGGGTATCACCTCACGAATGAGCCGCCGGTCAGCAAGGTCAACAGAGGACGCCAACTGGTCATACAGATCTGGGCACATGACTACCCTCACGGTGATCACAGCCCTCAAAAGGAGCCGCACCGTCGGGGAACGGGCACGGCAAGCGAGCGTTAGCCCTGTTCAGCGGCATCTCGCATGTCCGGGCCGGCCAGCAGTTGCGCCGGCGACCTCACCCGCTGATCATTCTGGTAAAATCCCCGATCTCGATCCGCAGCCTTGGTCCTGCGGCCGTGGGGAACGGCAGAGGCCGTCCGGTGCGTGTCTGGGCCAGGTGCAAGATCTCCGCTCACGCGTTGAAAGGTCTTGCCGTGATCAGGTTCGAGCAGAATGAGAAGGCACCGAAAAGCGAAGGTGTCTGCCTGCTGACCATCGTCAGCCCGCGTAAGGATGAAGGCAACAGCCCGACCGGGATCGTCGGCCGGTGCTTGGCACGACAACTGTTCGCCATGGGGCGGCATGTGCGGGTGATGGCCGAGCCGGACCAGTGCGGTGGCTGGCCTGAGGCGGTCGACGTCGTCGAAGGCTCCATCACCCGGCCACTGGAATGTGCCCGAGCTTTCGATGGTGTCGAGGCCGTGTTCCTCGCCGGCGCTCATCCGTCGACGGTCCAGGACGCCCTGACTCTGGCGCGGGACGCCGCCGCCAGGAAGATCGTCCTGTTGTCGTCTCACGGGCCGGAGTACGAGCAGGCGAATCCGCCGGAGACCTGGTTCTGGCTGGCGATCGAGCAGGCGGTGGAGTGTTCGGGCATCGCCTGGACGCACATCCGGCCGTCGGCTGTGATGGGTGCCGCCATCGAGGGCACCTACCCGGCGACAGGGTCAGACTGGCCCGACACCGTACGCGCCGACGGGGTGGTCCGGGAGGCTTTCCTCAACCAGGGCCACTACCCCTTCATCCATGAGGAAGACCTCGCCGCCGTAGCGACCGCGGCCCTGATCAGCGATGACTACACCGGGACGGTCATCGAGGCGGTGGGCCCGCCGCTGAGCACACGTTCACGGATACTGAGCATCGCCGCCGCTCTCGGCCGCGACCTCGATACGATCGACCTGGCGCCGGACGAGAGCCGGGCGATCTGGCAACGTCTTGGCTGGCCCGACGGTGCGATTGACGTGACTCTGTACGCCCTTGAGGAGTACGGCGCCCGATTCGCCGAACTCGTTCAATGGACGCTCGACCAGCGGCCGTCCGTGCAGGACATCATCGGCCGCCCACTGCGCACCTACGACGACTGGGTGAGTGAGAACATCGACTCATTTCGCTGACCTCGGCGAGCTGAGCAGTAGCCGCCCGCCCGGACCTTCAGGCCCCGGTCGAGGGGAGGTTCGGGGTGCGACATCCAGGCATCCTGCTCCCATAGCTGAGTCCCCGCTGGGCCTTCCACTGTTCAAGGTCGTTGCTTCCGGTCATGATCGAGGAGACAAGGCCTGCCGACGCACCGTGGGACGCCTACATCGCAGCGCCGGGCGACGACCCGACCCTCCGGGAGGCGACGTTCGGTGGTGGCCGGGGGCTGCTCTCGTTCCGGGCCGATAACGACGCCGAGATGATCGACGTGTTCGCGATCATCGGGATCGGACAGCGCTTCTCTTGCTACTGCCGACCGGGCACGTCGCCTATACACCCTCCCCCCCCCGGGCGCGGCCCTCGTTGCCGACGAGGGCCGTCAGAGTGGGTCGAGGCGGGCCTTGAGCAGGCAGAACTCGTTGCCTTCGGGATCGGTGAGGACGTGCCAGGACGCCTCCCCGGGCTGACCGATGTCGACGAGTTCGGCCCCGGCAGCCAGGAGGCGTTCGAGCTCGGCGTCCTGATCGCGGTCGGTGGCGTTGACGTCGATGTGCAGCCGAACATGCCCGTTCTTCGGTTCGTCGTTGCGGATGAGGAAGATCGTCGGCTGCGGGCCGCCGAACCCTTCGCGCGGCCCTATCTCGATGCAGCCCTCCTCCTCGCGATCGAGCACTATGAAGTCCAGGACCTCGCACCAGAACCGCGCCAGCACCTCGGGGTCGTGGCACTTGAGCACGAGCTCACTGATACGGCATGCCATTGATGAAACCTACTCTCAGCGTGGGAACTGCCGGGGTGGCCGCGCGCGAATCTCATGGGCTCCCTGCAGTGAGAACACTCTCGCGACCGTACCGGGCGAGGCGAGCAGGGGCGAGGCGATTTCAGTCCCTCGCCTGGCCGCCGGGCGAGAGCCGTAGGTCGCGCAGTAGGGCAGCTGACTTTGAGACACGCCCTAGGCGTCCCGGTATTGGTCCCGGACCTCGGGGCGTTGCTGGAAGCCGGCTGACTTGTAGGTGGCGACGGCGCCGACATTGGAGCTCGGGGTGCAGACGATCGCGCTCGACGAGCCCAGCTCCTGGAGTGCGGCCGCCGCGGCGACGGTGATCGCCTCGCCGTAGCCGTGACGGCGATGTTCCCGGTGCACGCCCATCGGTTCGAGCAACCCGGGCCTACCCGGACCAGCCGACCACACCGTCACCGCCGCCACCGCGTTGCCCCGGTCGTCGTACGCGACCAGACACCGGGCGTCGGCGTACGGCAATCCGGCAGCCATCGCGTGCCAACGCTCGTCCGTGAACCCCGACCCGTCGAACGCTGCCCGATGTACGGCGGCAAACACGTGCGCCTGCTCCGGCCCGACCACCTCGATCCGCACGCCTGGGTCCTTCACCGGCTCCGTGAGGTCGCGGCGCAGCGGCGTCCACGGCTCGTCGGCGTTCCAGCCGTCCTCGAACAGCAGACCTTGGACCAGTGCACCCATCGGCGCCTCGATGTTCACCTTCCCCTCGGGCAGCACCGTGCGCTCCGGCTCGGTCACGTCCTCAACCAACTGCTGCGCCAGTTCCTCGTCCTGCCGAGCGTCTGGCGCGATCGTCAGCCGCAACAGCCCGGGACCGTCCAGCAGCCCGACGGCGAGAATCTGTCCGTCCCGGCTCCACGTCCTGACCGCCGCGGCGGTCGCCTCCGCACCTAACCGCCAGAACCAGCCCAGGTCCCCCGGATGCAGTTGCATCGGCGCCCCGTCGTACTGCCACTCCCGCAGCACGCCCACAACCTCGCTCAGCCCGTCGACTCCCGGCTTGCCCAACACAATCGCCATACGCCCGATCACACAGCACCGCACCGACAGTCCGCACCCGGTTTCCGACCGGCCGACGTGGTGCGGGTTTGGGGATTCGGGAAGGCAGCTGATGATCGAAGAGACACGGCCTAGTTGGTCAACGAGAAGGACACGGGCTCGACGGTTCCGCCCGCCCGGGCCAGCCTCCAGGTGTGACGGTTGCTGCGGCTGCAGGACCTGCTCGATGAATGGATCACCTGCGGGTGGCAGAACCGGCCCTACGACGGGCTGCGGGGCACTGGCGGTGCTGGCGGTGATGGCAGCGACCGCTCAAGCGGAGGCGAAGGCGGCCGACGGCGGCTGGTCGGCGAGCAACAGTTTCGCCCCCGGCAGCGGCTACATCGACGAGAACAACAACGGCTTCAGCGTCAGCGGCTCAGTGACCGACTACTCCAGCAATGCGTCGACGTCATATGTCTACGTGACCTGGCAGGAGTACCACCACGGCGCCTGGACGACCATCAACCGCCAGGCCGGTGGACGCGCGGCGAACGGCACGACGGCCGGCATCTCGCTCTCCCCACCACACCGTACGACGTACGCCGCATCCAGGTGACGGTCTGCACCTCGGCGGGCGACTGGTACTGCGGCAGGCCCGGCTAGTACTGCACGACCATGGCCACTGGGACAGAAGAAAGGCCTAGCGTTGCCGGAGGAGACCGGGGACGGATGCCCGACCGAATCCAGCAGCTGCTGAACAGCTGCGAATGGGACGCCGACGAGTTGCCGATGACGTGCGTGAGTACGTCATCGAGCACCTCGGCGTGCTGATTCTCGCCGGGTGAGCTGGGACTTCTCACTGGCGGTCCCCGTTGAGTTCACTGGATGCCTGGCTCGGTCAACTGCAGCGCCGTTGGCCTGGACGCCGAAATGAGTCAGCGGCTGGGCAGGGGAGGACAGTCGGCACCGCGCCGTTGGCGCGGGCAACCACAGCGCGGCGAGAGCGAGATCGGGCAGTTGCTGCTGGGCCTGCGCAGTCAGACGACGCCGTCCGAAGCCGCGGGCACGCGAGTGCCGGCCACGCTGCCTGGGTAGCGATTGTTGACGATGTCAGCCGTCGGCTCGCCAGCAGCTGCCGCTGGAGAGGGCTTGGCCTTGGACCGAGCTGAAGACGGTCATGCAGGAAGAGCAGCAGCGTTCCGCGGTTGCCTCGTTCTGGGGAAGCGGCGCGGCGGGGGAGGACAGTGTCACAGGGCGTCCGCACAGAGTGTCGTCGGTCGCCTCATTGCTGATGACATGCCAGATCAGTTGAGCTTTGCCGACGGTGGACTCAGCGCGCATCTCGTAGATCGGTCTGCTGTATCCATGAGACGCCACCGTGGCTGAAAGGGCGGCGCCACCGTTTCATTGTCACGGTCCGGCCCTGCTCGCACCGGCGGTATTCCGGTGAAAATTTTTGATGAGCCACCCTTGCGCCACCCGTCACAACTGGTGACAACATGTGACCAACAGTGATGGCTGCTGGTCGGGGCATAACTGCTCGCTCTGTCCGGCCTGGTATGCAGGGGTGGTCCGTATGGGCAACACCACGCGTGCGATGGAATGGCTCGCCGACGCGGCGCTGGATCCAGTCGCCTGCGCCAGAGAGTGGCGGCGTCACGAGCCAGATGTCACCCTGCTGCCGGCCGGCCGCCGGTGGGATGTCGTGATCATGCCCGAGCGCCTTGGCTTTGCCATCCTGCGGGGCAAAAGCGCCTGTCGACTACGGCCCGGCCCGGTCCTGTTCGACACCTGCGCCAGGCTTACAGGCTTCTTCGTACCTCCCGGCGCCACCACCTGCTGGCTCGCCTCCGGTATCCGCTGCGCCGGCAAGGGCACCTGGATCGCCACCCCATGGCCACGGCCGACACGCGGACGCCTGCGATGGCTCGTCCTGCCGGACGGCAATGGCTCCCTCAACGACCTCCCCACCCTGGAACACCTCTTGCACGACGTGACGAAGCGCGATTTGGCCCGACCCGGAGCCGGGGGGAGCGCGCGCGGGCAGTGACCGTGATGCATGGCGGTCATTGTTCCTCTGACGCGGGAGTGCCATGGAGTGGCACGGCTGCCTCGGCCGAGATCCTTGAGGAACTGTCGTTGGCCGTCCAGGAATCCGTCCGCGAAGAGCGAGCGGGGGGAGAGAAGAGCGCGGTGAGCGTGGTCTTGAGGTCCGACTGCTCGATGGACTGCTTGAGCAATGAATGGGCCGCATCCGGGTGACGCTTGACCGTCAATGCACCGCCTGCGTCCAGCACCTTGCGGTAGATGCGCTCCGTGTCGGCGGTGTCCACGTAGAAGTCATGGCCTGCGAGGGTCAGCAGCACCGGTACGCCGCGCAGGGCGCGGAGGTCCTGCGTGGCGTCCCGGAGTAGTTGTTGGAGATGAAGCCCCAGCGATCGGCGGTCATTCGGTTCGCGTCGGCGCCCGGTTGTGCGCTTTGATTCGGACCGACCGGTGCACGTGCGGGTGTACGCCGACACCCGCACGCACGATGACAACGAGCGGCAAAAGCTGTCTCGCCACGTGCCTTGGGGTGACACATACCGTGCCCAGCGCAGACGACGTCGGCGGGACAGCCATCCGGGGGGCTCAGCGGCACGGTCATGCCGGTAGCGGCCAATGCGGCGCATAGCTTGAGATGAGCCACAGCTGAGCGATGGCTCTTGGAGCGGTCCACGGCCCCCGTCGTGGTGGAAGCGCGGCAACAGCCGCCGTGGATGCGGTCGCGGCGGTCGCGGATGCAACAACGGCGATCGAGGCGGGCAAGCAGGCGGGTCATGCCGCCGCACCACCCAGCGGCGGGGCCTCCGCGCTGGCCCAGCTCGTTACCCTCATCCCGACCGAGACGCTGATCTTCTACGTCGCAGTCGAGACGGCTCTCGGGGAGCCCAAGGCGCCGACCGGCGGCCTGGTGTGCCAGGCCGGCTTCGGGGCGCGCTGGTGGTGGCTCCTAGGACTCTTCGTCCTCACCATCGCCCTGGCGATCGGGCTCAGCTACCGCAAGCAGAAGGAAGCGAACGCCTCTGCCCCCTTCCGATTTCCCTGGGCCGAGGTGCTCGCGGCGTCGGCCGGCTTTCTGATCGGGGTGCTGTCTCTCCCGAGCACGCCATTGCGCGACTCTGTGGCTACGATCCATCCAACTGGAGTCCGCTCGTCCTGCTGGGTGGCACGATCGTTGTCGCGGCCACCATCCATATCGCTGGAAAGACCGTGACTTGGACGAAGGTGTTGACAGAAACGGGCAATGGGTAAGCGGCTCGGAACCACAGCGGAGCGAGCGCTGCCAGACGCAAAGTCCCCGCCTGCCCGTTGGCCGCAGGGTCTGTCGTACCGAGTCGCGACGGCTCGGGCCTGCTTCAAGAGACCGATCCAGCACTCGACTTTGTGCCTGTGCCTGTCGCGCGGATCTTCCAGGAGGAGTACGCACGGTCGGCAAGGACATGGCCCGGGCGGACGCGGGGGCGTCCGCCGCCCATCCTGGGAACACGGATGCGTTCCATGAACTCGGCGAACAGGCGAACAAGGGGGCGTCTGCTCGCTGTCCGGCGGTGACCACGGTGGCCACGACCTGGAAGGAGGCGACCACGACGAGGCGGAGCTTGGTGGTCAGGCCGCCGGGGGAGAGCCCAATCGCGTGATGGTCCGGCTCGGTCGCCAGCCCGTCAAGAGGCGTCCGGCCCGGCTCAGCAGTCCCAGTTTGCGGGCCCCAGCAGAGTGCTGATGGGCCCGGCAGATGGTGGAGTCGACCGAGACCTCCCACTCGATGTGCCCGGCCGCATCAGCTTTGACCTGGAGGTTCTTCAAGACCGTGCCTCAGGTGCCATCGATCTGCCAACGCCGGAACATCGTGTACGCGGTCTGCCAGGGTCCGTACCGCTCGGGCACATCCCGCCATGGTGAGCCGGTTCGCGCCCGCCGCCAGGTCTCGTCGAAGACCTGCCGTCGGTCCCTCGGCGGCCGGCCCATCCTCGCCGTCTGCGGCAACAGCGGCTGTAGCAGCGCCCATTGTTCGTCCGTCAGATCGCCGGGAGTTATCCCGAGATCGTTCCACGATTTTGATCAACGTCTCCAGCGCGCGGCGACCTGGGGCCGCCGCGCGCTACTGCTCAGACTGCTGTCCGCTCCACGGGGATCCAGAGTTCCGCGTCCGCCTGTGCCGCGTCCTGCGAAAGCCGGGTCCGCAGGATCTCGGGTCCCGGCCGGCTCCGGTAGGGATTGGACGGGAACCACTGCGTGAACACATCCCGCCACAGGTACTGGAGCGCCTGCGGAAACGGCCCGGAGCTCTCGAAAACGGCCCACGTCCCGGCCGGGACGGTGAGCGCGTCCATGTCCTCGGGCACGGCGGCGCGGGTCACCACCCCGTGGCAGTAGTCGAGTTCGGTTCCCTCCGCCCGGCTCGGGTCGAGGTTCTCACTCACCCCTACGATCCCCTCCGGCTCCTGATCGGACAGACGCTGAATGCGCTGCAGCGTCTCCTGGCCGATGCCCCGGATGAAAGCGGCGATGGCCGGGTTCACCCCCTCGTGCACGAGGGGGACGCGTACCTTCTTGCCCACCACACGGAACTCGTCCTTCTCCACAACGCGGTATCGCATGCTGCTACTCCCTTCGACGATGAGGCGGAAGGACATCCGTGGCTGGGACTGCAGACTCGCACCGACCCGCCTGGCCTCGCCGGGACCGACGCCGTGCATGGCGCGGAACGCACGCGCGAACGCCTCACCCGAGGTGTAGCCGTAACGCACCGCGACCTCCAGCAGCGTCCGATTGCCGGCCAGCACCTCGGCACCCGCAACCGTGAGCCGCCTGCGCCGGACGTACTCCGACAGCGGAATCCCCGCCAGCGCGGAGAACATCCGCCGGAAGTGGTACTCCGACGTCACCGCGATCCGCGCCAGGTCGGCCACCTCGATCCGCTGATTAAGGCGGCACTCGATGTGCTCCATGGCCTGGTTCAGCCGCTCCAGCACCCCGGCCTCCTTCCCTTTCGATCAACCACGTTAGGAAGGACCCAGCCTGCCGGACCCGACATCCTGTGCCCGGTCGGGTCGGGTACGCCCCTCCCGACAAGCCGCGCACACCACACCTGCGTCAACCACAACGAGGGACACAGGCGCCGTGATTGCATCTCAAGCACGGTCAGCCGAGCCACCGTGGTCGCCGCCTACGACCAACTGCGCGGCGTGGGAACCGTGGACAGCCTGCGAGGGAGTGGGACCCGGGTCACTCCTGGGACCGGGCCTGCGCGGAGTGCCAACGGTCGGGTGCCGGGCGGTGGTGCGACGGCTCTCGTGCAGCGGCTGGTAGACGGTCCCGGCGACATGATTTCACTTGCCGTGGCCTCGCCGGGTGCCGTGCCTCAACTCCGCGAGGCGCTCGACGATGTGATGAGGGACGACCTTGACACCCTCCTTACCGAGACCGGCTACCACCCGAGCGGGCTGCCGGCTCTGCGCGAGGCAGTCGCCAGCCATTACACCGGGCTAGGTCTCCCTACTACGCCCGAGCAGATCTTGATCACCACGGGCGCTACTCAGGCGCTGTCCCTGACTGCTCAGTTGTATGTACGGAGAGCCTCACCTGTCGTCGTCGAGACCCCGAGCTGGCCCGGTTGCCTGGACGTCCTTCTGGCGGCGGGTGCCCGGCCCCGCCGGGTAGCGCTCGACGAGGAGGGCATCCGCGTCGACGGGCTGACCGGGGCACTCCCCGGGGCCGCACTGCTGTGTGTCACCCCAACCTTCCACAATCCCACCGGCACCCTCATGTCCACCGCCCGACGCCGCCGTATCGCCGAACTGGCCTACCGGCACCGGGTCCCGGTCATTGAAGACTTCGCCTACGACACCCGTCTCACCGACGTACCAGAGCCCCCGCCCGTCGCTGCGTTCTCCACTCCCGACGCCGAGGTTCTCACCATCGGTTCCCTGTCCAAGGCGGTCTGGGGCGGTCTGCGCATCGGCTGGCTGCGCGGTCCGGCCGACACGGTGGAGCGGCTCGCTCGCCTCAAGGCACATGCGGACATGGGGACGCCGGTGCTCGACCAGGCGCTCGCGACCCGTCTACTGCCACGCCTTATCGACATCAAGCGCACCAGGGCCTCTGGTCTGCTGGCCGGCCTCACCCGCCTCGAGAGGCTGCTCGCCGACCGGCTGCCGGGCTGGACCTGGCAGACGCCCACAGGTGGTTCGGCATTGTGGGCCCGCCTCCCCGACGCCACCAATGCCGGGGTCTTCGCCCAAATAGCACTCCGGCACGGCATCGAAGTGGTCCCCGGCTCCGCAACCGACCCGAGCGGCGACCACGACGACCACATCCGAGTGCCGTTCGCCCTCCTTGCCACCCGTATCGACGATCTTGTAGGTCGACTGCACGCTGCATGGGCAGAAATGGCCGACTGAAGCGTGTGACAGAACGTCTGACGACGGCGGCGGCCAGGAAAATCGCAACCCTGGCAGGCGACGTGCCGGTCACGGCAGTAGCGGTGGTTGAGTCGGTGGTAGCCGGTCAGCCACGACATCGTCCGCTCGATGACCCACCTTCGGCGGCCGAGACGTTCGCTGGAATCGATGCCTCGCCGGGCTCTCCCGATCTCTTCTGAGTATGCGCTGTCTGTCCTCCGGACCGTTCCCAGGATGGCCCGCTTCAGGTGAGCGGCGGTACCAAGGTTGCGTGGGCGGGGCCGTCGGGGCGGACGGTGATGCCGTAGACCGCCTTCGTGGGGGTGGAGGAGAAGGCCAGGGTGTGGACCGGCAGCAGATGTTCGAGCAGGACGGTCGATTCGCGGAGCGCGAATTGCAGACCGAGGCAGGCACGGGGGCCGATGCCGAAGGGGAAGTAGGCGCCCGGGTGGGAAGGTCGGCCGTCCGGGGTGATGAAGCGCCGGGGGGCGAAGTGCTCTGGGTCTGGCCACAGTTCGGGATCGCGGTGCGTGAGGTACGGGCAGACCAGGATGTCGGTGCCCGCCTCGACGGCGTAGCCGGCAAGCGTGTCGTCCTCGGTGGCGTGGCGGGGCAGGATCCAGGCGGACGGGTAGAGCCGGAGCGTCTCGTGGACCAGAGCCTGGATGGCCTGGCGGCGTTGCACCGATCCTTCGCCGCCGACGGCGAGAGCTTGTTCGCGGGCGGCGGGGTACCGGTCGAGGAGCAGGTAGAGCCAGGTCAGGGTGGTGGCGGTGGTCTCGTGCCCGGCCACGAGCAACGTGACCAGCTCGTCGCGGATCAGCCGGTCGGTGTACTCGGGGCGCTCGGTGGCGGCGTCGATCAGGACGTGCAGCAGGCCCGGGCCGTCGGGGCCGGCCGCCCCGCTGCGGGCGGCCTCGATGACGTGCCGGGCGACCGCGTCGATCCGGGCGAGATCGGCGGCAACGGCGTCCTGGGCGTCGGTGACATCAGCGGGCAGAGTCGGAAGGGCGGCTGCCACGGCTCCCACGGCGGCCAGTTCGCGCTCGGTCCCGTCATCGAGGGGGTGCCCGGTAAGAGAGCGCCAGATGGCGTCCAGGGCGAAGCGGCGCATCTCCCGCCCGACATCGAGGGTCTGCCCGGTACGGGCGTACTCGCCCCAGCGCTCGGCGGTGGTCCGGGCAGCCTCGGTGATCCGCTGTTCGTAGCGGCGCATCCCGGTACCGGTGAACTGGGACTGCAACAAGCGGCGTTGCCGCTTCCATGCAGCACCGGTGGCGGCGAGGACACCGTCGCCGATCAGCACACGGGCGCGGTGGGAGCGCTTGACGTACCGCTCCGGGTACCGGGCGAGTACGTGCTGGACCGCCTGCGGGTCGGTGACGAGAACGGTGGGTGCCGGCCCGAGTCGGAACGCGGCGATGCCGCCGAACCGCTCGCGCACCTGGGACAGCAGCTCGACCAGTTCGCCTCCACCCGAGCGCCACCGGTCCACAAGTCCAGGCTCGGCTTCGGGGACCGGCCGCCCCGTTCCGGGAACGTACGGAAGGGAGTCGAGACTGGCTTCGGTGTCCATGTTTCCTCTCCTGGTCAACCGCTGGGCTTGGCCGTGACGGAGCGTCGGCACCACGGACTGTACGGGAGTGGGCACATCCGGTGACAGTCCGCCTCGGCGGGCCCCCTGTCCGGACATGGCCCGGATCCCGCCGCCCTGCGCCGGGCAGCCGGACCCGGGCGGAGAGGCGGTGGTGGAGGCAGCGGTCGGCTGCCAGGATCGGAAGCTGTCGAAGCCGTGACCGGGCTGCTGCGCGTACCTCCTCCAGCCGACACACTGGATGACCGCTCCACGACCGCAGGCTCCCCCGGCGGGCATACCCCTTCGCTTGGTCTCCTCGAACTGTTAGTGAAACCAGGGATCACCAAGACCACATCCGGACCGCTTGGTGTTCCAGGGCATCTTGTTGGTGCTGCACACCGGGATCGCCTGGGAACATCTGCCCCGGGAACCCGGGGAGAGACGCGACGACATCCACGAAGCGTTCCTCACCCTGGGGATGCGCACTGATCTGCTGGCGTCGCCTGAACTCACTGCGACGGGAGTTCTTGAGACGGCGTGTGATGTATCGGAGGTTCTCCTGGGCGGCGCTGCCGCCGTACGCGGCGCTGCCGCTTCGCGAGGAGGTTGTCTGTCCACAGCGGACCATGAAGGGCAAGGGGGGAGTACTCACTCCTGCCACTCTCAACGTATAGCGCTCCGGGGGGCTTGCGGCAAGACCGGGGTCGTGCCGCAGAATCACCGGACGAAGCCAGAACCTGCGGAAATGAGAGTCGCGAAATGCGTGTGGTGTTGTCGACGTACGGGTCGCGCGGGAGCGTCGAACCGATAGCGGGACTCGCGGTGCAGTTGCGGGAACTCGGCGCGGAGGTGCGGGTGTGCGCTCCGCCGGACGAGGAATTCGCGGACCTGCTGGCCGGGGTCGGTGTGCCGCTGGTGCCGACCGGCCGACCGGTGCGCCCGCTCGTGACCTCGGTGACGCCGGGGTCGGCGGTGGGCCTGGCGCAGCGTGCGGCCGAGTTGATGGCCGCACAGTTCGACACGGTCGCCGCGGCGGCCGAGGGATGTGATGCGCTGGTGGCGACCGGCCCCTTGCCGGCCACGGCCGGCGCGCGGTCGGTGGCCGAGAAGCTGGGGATCCGCTACGTGCACGTGAGTCACCAGCCGGCCGTTCTGCCGTCGCCGTACCGCCGGCCGCCCGCGCGGCGGGGCCAGCCGTTGCCACCGGACGTGACCGACAACCGGGTGCTGTGGGACCTGGACGCCCAGATCGCGAACGCGATGTTCGGCGAGGAGCTCAACACCCAACGGGCGTCGGTCGGCCTGCCACCGGTGGACAACGTCCGCGACTACGCCTTCACCGACCGGCCGTGGCTGGCCACGGACCCGACCTTGGACCCGTGGCAGCCGACGGACCTCGACGTCGTGCAGACCGGCGCGTGGATCCTGACCGACGAACGCCCGCTCCCTGCCGAGTTGATGGCGTTCCTCGACGCCGGCGAACTGCCGGTGTACGTGGGCTTCGGCAGCATGCCCATGGGCTCCCTGAAGGACGTCGCCCGGGTGGCCGTCGAGGCGATCCGCGCGCAGGGCCGCCGCGTACTCGTCTCCCGCGGCTGGGCCGACCTGGGCCTGATCGACGACCAGGACGACTGCTTCGTCGTCGGCGAGGTCAACCAGCAGGCACTGTTCCGCCGGGTGGCCGCCGTCGTACACCACGGCAGCGCGGGCACGACGACGACCGCCACCCGGGCGGGCGTGCCTCAAGTGGTGGTACCCCAGGGGGCGGACCAGCCGTACTGGGGAGGCCGCGTGGCCGAGTTGGGCATCGGCGCGGCACACAACGGTCCGACTCCGACCTTCGAGTCCCTGTCGGCCGCGCTCAGGACGGCCCTGACCCCTGAGACCCGCGCACGAGCGACCGCCGTGGCCGGCACGATCCGCACCGACGGGTCGACGGTGGCCGCGAAGCTGCTGCTCGACACGGTCAGCCGAGAAAGGCCGCCCGTGCCTGCGTGAACCACGCCGGATCGTCGAGCCAGGGACAGTGCCCGGCGCCGGGCTGCACCGCCAACTCGGCATGTCCGAAGAGACCGGCATACTCCGCGAAGTTCCGTGGCAGCAGCCCGACGTCGTAGCACCGGCGAGCAAGCCGGAGTCCGTGCAGTCGGTGATTGACGTTCAGTCCGACACCCGTGGGCAGCAACGGCCCTGCTTTGCCCCGGGACTGCAGCCGGTCGATGAAACCTGGCCACGGAGTCGGCAGTGGGACGCATGGCGTTGACAGCGGCGACCGGGTCGGGAGTGGCGAATCCGACGTATTCGGCCGCGGGGAGAACTTCCGCGAATTCGCGCACTAGTGCGAGGATTATCATGGTCGGGGTTGTCCTGGTATGTCCCCTGCCTTCAGGGGTGCAGGGCGCGTGCCCATTCCCTGCTCATTCAGCTGCGAAAGGCGGACGAGCACATGAAGCGCATACTTCTACGATCCGGCAAGAGCCCTTTCCGTGCGGCCGAATCAGCCGAGTACCTGCACCAGGACCTGATGGGCACCAACAGCGGCAATCTGCTCTTCAGTGACTCCGTACACAAACTGCTCTCGACCCCGTGCAGCACAATCACGTCCAACGGCATCAAAACGAACCCGTCGGCCGAGCGAGCGGGGCAGATCAACGAAGAGTACGATGTGTTCGTCGCACCGCTCGCCAATGCCTTCCGCCCTGATTTTCGCGCTTCTTTGGACAGGCTGTCCCGGCTGATCGAGCAGCTCACCATCCCGGTGGTGGTGTTGGGCGTCGGCGCCCAGGTGGGGGCAGACTACGACACCGACGCGCTGCTGCCCATGGCCGACTCCGTCAAGCGGTTCGCCTCCGCGGTGCTGGAGAAATCGGCCTCCATCGGAGTACGGGGTGAGTTGACCGCCTCCTACCTCAACGGCCTGGGATTCCGGGACGTGGACATCATCGGCTGCCCGTCGATGTTCCTGTACGGAGACACATTCCCCGAGCTGCGCGAGCCAGGAATATTCGCTCCGGACTCACGAATAGCGCTTAACCTCTCGCCCGACGCGATTCCTGTTGGAGACGTCGCCGGGATCGCGGCGCATGCCCAGCAGAATTTCGAGAACGTGACGTACTACGCACAGAACTTGGTCGATGCCGAGCTGCTTTTCTGGGGCGACACCTCCAGGGAGGCCGGCCACGAGGACTCCTTCCCGCTGCAGCTGAGCCACCCGCTGTTCCGTCAGGAGAAGGTCGCCGTTCCTCTCGATCCGAAGACCTGGATCGACGAACTGGCCGGCTACGACTTTGCCTATGGAACCCGCATCCACGGCAACATCGCCGCCCTGCTTGCCGGAACGCCCGCCGTCGTCCTCGCGCACGACTCACGCACGCTGGAGTTGTGCCGATACTTCGACCTTCCCCACCGAATGCTGCCTGATCTGCCTGCCCGCACCCGCCCGGAAGAGCTGTACGCAGAGGCCGATTTCAGCTCCATGCTCAAGGGGCACCGAGAGCGTTTCGCCCGTATGGCGGCGTTCCTCGACAAGAACGACCTGGAGAACACGTACGACCACGGCGACGGCGGCGCTTCCTTCGACGCCCGGATGGCTGAGCAGACCTTGCCGCCTTCACTGCGACTGTGGGACGGACACGACGACGGCAACATGCGCTACCGAATCAGCCGCCTGCGCGAACAGCAGGCAGCAGCCGATCGGCGCATTGACCGCGCCATCCAAAAAAACGACGCCCTGAACAAGAGGCTCGTTGCCTCCGAGAAGAAGAACGCCGCACTCGGTCAGCACCTTGGCGTGCTCGAGAAGCGGCTCGCCAAAGCCGAGACCCGCCTGACCACTACGGAGAAGAAGGTGACCGGCATCAACAGACGCCTACTCGTCCGTATCGGCCCCGCCCTCCGCCGCCGCCTCCGCCGGTCCAGCAAGAACATCTCTTCCCGATAACCCGGTTGCCTCAGCAACACCATCCACCGTTGCTCACCCCGAGCTGCGACGACGGCTCTGCCGCCACAGCCGTCACCGCCGGGCCTGCACGAGCGGCCTGCAGCCTGCTGTTCGTTTCTGTGTTGGCCGGAACGCGAAAGTGCCTTCTCTGCTGGGACGATGAGCCCGCTGTGCAGCCAATTGGTTCACGTTCCAGGCTCGTCGTCACCGCCGACGGAACGGGGCGGTCGGCGTTTCGGAGCGTGTCTGCTGGCTGATGTCGCCGATGCCTGATGTAGTCGACGGGGGCGAGCAGCGCTCCGTCGACTCCGGCCTGCCGCACGTCGGTTGCGAGCGGTAGCACCTCCTGCGTGGTCACCGCTCCGATACCGGCCATGATCGGCACTCGGCCCGCTGTTTCCTCGGGTGTTGGTCCCACGGCTTCCTGCCGTGGGACCAACGGGAGCCGCCGCTACTGGAAGCCGCGTCCGATCGCGGGGACCGCCGCCAGGGACAGGGCTTCGTCTGCCATCGCCGGTGCGGGCTCGGCGGCCATGGGCACCGCCATCTCGATCGGGGGCAGCAGGCTCGCGGCGCACTCACGGTCGAGATCGGTGAGGAAGGCATCGATCTTCTCGCGCGTGGCAGAAGTCATCATGAAGATGTGCGCGTAGCGGCGCACAGTCTCCGGTTTGCCAGGCTTCATGAGCAGGCCCTCCGTTGACAATGACCACTTCGCCACCAGTTGGTCGCTGGGGCGGCGGAAGCGGACGGTGAGGGCACCTTGCGTGCGGGCCGGCCACAGCTGCACGCCGTGCTTCTTCTCCAGGTCGCGCAACCGCTCTTCGAGGTAGACCGCCAGCCCCTGTGCCGTACGTAGCATGTTGACGTGGTCCTGGTAGGAGTGGCGGGCCAGGTGGTCCCAGAGGACCAGGGGCGAGAAGCCGTTGCGGGAGCCGGCGAAGGTGGTGTCGGGGGAGCCGATGTACTCCGGGAGCGACGGTGGCATCAGCTGGTATTTGACCTTGGTCATGAACAGACCGCACGGCCATGGAGCGCCGGGCCACTTGTGACCGCTCAATGGCGATCGAGCAGACCATGTCGATCTCGCCGTGGCTCTTGCTGCTCATCTTGAGGCCGAAGTCGAATTCGGGGAGGTTGACCTCGGGTGTCCAGCCGAAGCGGGGGTCCCGGTAGGCCATCCGCTGGAATGGCCCGTAGCCGGCGCCCAGAGCACCGTCGACGTGGATCCAGAACCCGCGGCGGAAGTCGACCAGGTCCTCGCCGGTCTTGGGATCCTTGCCGTAGTGGACGCGGCGGTCCACCAGCCCGTTGTCCTCGAAGATCGGCAGCAGGCGCTCGCAGACCTTCCGGACGTCGTCGTGAGCGCCTTTGAATGTGCTGCCGTAGTTGAGCACGATCATGATCGGGTGGCCGTTCCCGGCGAAGAACCTGACCAGGGTCTCCAGGGCGTCGATGTCGATGTCCCCCGGGCCGTCCGCCGAATGGCCCGAGGGGCCCCTGCGGGACGGGACCTCGGTCGGCCAGTGCGCGAGCGGATTGCCGTCGGCGTCCTTGAGCGGACATCGGCCCCGGTACATGGCCTCGCCGGCGGCGTGGAAGGTGTCGACGCCCATGACCCGTACGGCCTTGGCGAGCGAGTAGTGCGTGTCCTCGGAGTAGAACGCGACCGGCTTGAAGGCGTTGGGGTTGTCAACGTGCGGGGCCGCCTGGACGAAGCGCATGGCACCGAACGGCCCCGGCTGATCAGAGCTGAGCAGCGCCTTGCCGCCGAGGTAGTCCCGGGCGTTCCACAGGGCGTACATGTTGCCCTCGGTCGAGCCCATGGACAGCATGTAGCCCCAGTACGACTCGGGATCGGCCGGGTTGTGCGGCCACTTCGCGTGCCACAGCGCGGCGTAGTAGTCCAGCACGGCCCGCTCGACGACCTTCGTGTTCGGCTTGTAGCCGCCGCTCTGGAACGGATCTCCGATGTTGTTGAGGTGGCCCTCCATGAAGCGGGACAGGTCGGTGGGGTAGCCGTTCATGTCCTGGTTGGCCTGGTATCCGAGCATGTGGTCGCGCCGCTCGGCCAGGTAGAGCTCGATCGAGCTCAGGGCCTTGCGGCGATTGGCATGGCTCAGGCCGCCGATGGGGATCTCGAAGTCACGGGTCGTGAGGCCCGGCTCGACCGGGTACATGGACTGCGGATCCCCGGTGGGGCCGCTGACCAGGCTGATTTGCCCGTTGGACAGGCCGTGCGAATCCAGCATCTGCTGCCAGCTCTCGCCGTCAGCGCCGAACGGAAACTGCGAAACCTGCGGTGTACGGATGGTGTCATCCGTCATGAGGGTGGGACTCCTCGCTGCACGAAGCGGAGCGAGCGCGGAAGCCGCGCGAGCACCGCAACCGCGCCCAACGGCGCGGAGGGATGGGAATGCCGGCGGAAACCCGCTGTGTCACCTGAGGACGGGAAATGGACACGCTGAGTTACGACCCGGCACTGTCAGTCTCGGATATCCGGGCCCGTGTGGCGCGCTGAACTGGTCGAAAGGAGTGAGCCGGAGGCTCTTTCGCTATGCGCCTTTGCCTGGTGCTGCCCAGCGTATCGACGCCCACCCAGGATGGTCTCCGCCCAGCGCCGGGCCGAGTCCGCGTCAGCCTGCGTCGGACGGACATCGACCGCTGGGACAGAAAGTTGCTTGGCTGCGGGCCACTCCGTGACGAGCGTCGAGTAGTAGACGCTGTCACGCCAGGTGTCATCAGCGCGTCGAGGGTGGCGGCGCACCACGCCCTCTCGGATGCCGCCGATGCGCTGAATCGTGGCCTGGGCGCGTGTGTTCAGGATGGCCCAGCCGTTCCCTGTCGAGTGCTGGGACACCAGCGACGCCACCGACCCGCCTCGCACAGGAGCCCGACTTGCGGCGGCAGGCGCTCAACGACGATCTGCCCATCTGGCCCATACGGCATGGGCGTTGTCGTGGTGAGGGTAAAGGAGTCCGTGTAGCGTCGGGGATAGCTGTCATGGTTCCGAAGTACCGGTCGCCCGTGAGCGCGAGTTCACGGGCGTTTTGCTGTTCAGAGTCTCTGAGGGCCAGGGCGATCACCTCCGGTTGCCGCGTGGTGCGGGAGCCGATTTCGAGTCCCTTGGAGGACAAAATGGCCAGCGGAACCGTCAAGTGGTTCAACTCGGAAAAGGGTTTCGGCTTCATTGAGCAGGATGGGGGCGGCCCGGACGTCTTCGCGCACTACTCGAACATCGCCAGCTCGGGCTTCCGTGAGCTCCAGGAAGGCCAGAAGGTGAACTTCGATGTCGTCCAGGGGCAGAAGGGCCCGCAGGCGGAGAACATCACTCCCGCCTAGCCGCACCTCGCGCGATGCCCGCCCCAGTACGGACGGCCGGGGCGGGCGTCGTGACCCTATAGGACTTGTCCGGCCGACCATGTGACTGCCTCGTGGCTGGGTAGTTGGTGTGGACATGGGGCGGGGTGATCTGACGGACGCCGAGTGGGAACGGCTGCGGCTGTTCCTGCCGGTCAGTAACGGTCGTTGTGGGCGGTGGCGGGATCATCGGCAGGTAATCGGCGGGCTTCTGCACCGGGTGCGGTCCGGCGTGCAGTGGCGTGACCTGCCTGAACGGTTCGGGCCGTGGAAGACGGTCTAGGAATGCCGTCGGCTGTGGTCGGCGGACGGAATCTGGGAGCGTCTGCTCCAGCAGGTCCAGTCCGCGGCCGACGAGGCGGGCGAGATCGACTGGGATGTCTCGGTCGGTTCCACCATCGTCCGCGCGCACCAGCACGCGGTCGGCGCCCGCGCCAATCCACCGCCCGCTCCCGCTTCAAAGGTGGCCGAACCACACGAACATCAGGGCGGGGCGGCGTGGCAGATCTCGTCGCCCACCTGGTGGAGGTGGTGCGGGAAGTGAGGGACTGGTCCGCTCGCGCGGCGGGTTCACCACCAGGCTGCACCTGCGTGCGGACGGCCCCTGCCGCCGATTGTCCCTGGTCGTCACGCCGGGACAGCGGGCGGACTGCACGCAGTTCCAAGGGGCAGCACCGGGCCGTGGCCACCCGCTACGACAGGCGCCGCTACGTCTACCTTGCCACCGCCACCGCCACCGCCACCGCCACCGCCACCGCCGCGGCACTGGTGATCTGGCTCCGCTCGTGAGCGCCGGGATCAGTCCTCATCCGTCTTCAGGCAGGTGGAAGTAGACGGTCCCCGACCGCCAAGGGCCGTGCTCGGTCGTCTCTGACTCGATCACGACGTCCTGGATCTCAACAGGGCCCAACGACTCGATGGCGTCCGCCAGCCGCCGCAAGAGGGCCGGAACGCTGTCGCAACCCGGGCCAGCGGGGTTGGCCTGCGAGAAATGGCGCACGGTCCAATGCGTCGGAGTACCAATCACGGACTGATCGTAAGACCTGCCATCGCTTGGTCAGCAGGCGACCGCTGGACCGGGCGACTCAAGTCCCGGGGCCGTCGAGACCGTGATCGACCGGACAAGTCCTGGGCGAGGGTGCGGGGGGCATGGCTGGCTTGCAGGGCGGGCGGGGGCCACTGGCACGGTGCACGATCATGGGTTGATGACTTCCATACCGGCGCCGGGGCCTGCCCCTGCCGCACCCGATCAGATCAAGGTCTGGTTCCGGTTCGTACCGCGAGAGGGCTGGCTACCGTACGACACCGAGGGCCTGTGGGCCATACGGCTGACCCACGACACCGCGCGTGTGGCCAGCGTTCCCTTCCTGCGGGACGGCGTGGCCGAAGGGGAGACCATACGGTTCAGCACAGATACCGACGGCCTTCACTGGGCCAAGGAGCGGGTAGAGGCGTCCGGAAACTGCACGGTCCGAGTCCTGCCCGTCCCCAGCGGGCCTCTCGGCCGAAGCCCGCAGGCCGTGCACGAGCAATTCGCGCCTTTCGGTTTGGGAGGCGAGGTCTTCAGCGCGGAACTGCCGCTGGTGGCCATAACTGTGCCGGCTGACGCCGACCTCGTTGGGATCAAGGAACTGCTTCTCCGCGGGCAAGAGGACGGCTGGTGGCACTTCGAAGCGGGCTGTGTCACCGATGCCTGGCGAGACGCGTAGCCGCCACAGATCGGTGGCATGGACCAGTCATGGTCGCGGTGGGTCTTCGTATCCGGTGGCGACGGCCAGTTCGGCGCCTTTGGGGTCGTAGCGGGCCGTCCCCCTGCCCCAGACGTAGGCACCGCGAATCACGTAGCGCATCGCCTGGATGTACGAGGTGGCCTGAACAGCAGCGATCGCTTGGGGACGGGTGTGAGCGGTGCCGCGCTTCGGGGGGAGAGAGAACGCACTTCCCCGATGCCGGGAGCTGAGACTGGTGAGGTCGCATGTTGAGGTGTCGCGTATTCGCGACTGAAGCCCACAGCTCAACGACGCTGAGTGAGCGGTCAGGGGGGTCGACCTGATCATCCCCATCGACAAGCGCACGGGCCAGGCGCCCGGCGTCGCCAGCATCTACCGCGCGCTCGGCCGCACTCCTGGCCGTGGGACCGCCGACCCTCCCCGCCAGGCCGAACGTCACTGGTCGCCGGAGCGGCGTGGTGCTGTCATGGGTAGGGGAGACGGCGTGGACGGGCCGGCAGGGCCGCGGAGGCCGGCGTGCCGCGCGTTGTCCGCCCGGGCGGTCCGACCGCGGCCGCCCCGTCGCACAGCGGAGGAGGCCAACGCCATGCTGCACCGCCGTACGGTCGGTGACGTGATGACCGAGGAGGTCATCACCCTCCGCCCCGACACACCGGTCCAGCAGGTCGCCGCCCTGCTGGACGCGAACGACATCGTCGCGGCCCCGGTTGTCGACGCCGACGGCGTGCCCGTCGGCGTCGTGTCCGCGTCCGATGTGCTGCGGCACGAGACCGGCATGCCCGATCCGCAGGGGCAGGACGGGAACGACGAGCGCGCCTGGGGCAAGGCCCAGGCCCGGACCGCCGGCGCGCTCATGAGCAGCCCCGTCTTCACCGCCCGCGCCGACTGGACGATCCCCCGGGCCGCTCGGGAACTCCGCAGGCGGCACGTCAAGCAGCTGCCGGTGGTCGGCGACGACGGGCTTCTCACCGGCATCGTCAGCCGCAGCGACCTGCTCGACGCCTTCATCCGCTCCGACGCCGAGATCCGCGGAGAGGCCGAGCAGGACGTCCTGGGGCGCATCCTCGGCCTGGACGAGGGCACCGTCGTGGTCGAGGTACGGGACGGGGTCGTCACCCTGCGGGGTCACGTCCCGGACCCGCGTCTCGTCCCGGTGGTCGTGGGCCTCTGCCAGGGCCTCGACGGTGTCGTCGCCGTGGACGCCCACCTCGCCGCCGCCCGGGCGGGCTAAGGCCTGTCCCACAGATTACGTGGCTTCCCCAGGAAGATCGGTTAACCGGACTTGGGCGGACCGACGGCCACAGTCCACCACGCAGGACAATTGCTGCCGATGTGCGGCCTACTGCTGCGGAGCGCGCAGTAGTACGTCTGGCAGACAGCCGGAGCGGATGCCCAACTGCCAACCGTGCGCCTGGACGGCCAGAGCGATGGTCCCGACTGCTTTTTCACCGGCGCGGTTGCAGTCAGCCTCGACATGGACCACACCGACATCGTCACCCGGCCCGCAGTCCAGGAATTCCTGCGCATCGCTCCCGCGGCGAGCACTACTGAGCCGACAGAGCGCGTCGTCGGCGACGGCCGGGCGGGAGAGGCCCGCAACGCGGTGGCACGGCCGGGGCGTTGCGGGCCCTCGCCGACGGTTGAAGAGCAGCGCAGAAGGCCCGCACGGCAGGACCGGAACACCGCACGCGGGATACCACTCTTGGGTGAAATGCCGTTCGCGCTGGTCGTTACCGAAGCCCTCGCGAAACGGCGACTTCAGCCCCAGCTCATCCCGGACCCGGATCGCCAGACTCTCCTTCGGGAACATGGCCCGCGCCACCCGCACCGTCTCCGCCGGGATCCCACCCGGCTCTCTCAGCTGTATCGACACCCGTACCCATCCCGAACGTCAACATCGGTCTCCACGACCCCAACCGGGTCCTGGGAGGACGGGGGCCGCGGCGTTCGGCTGTGCGGCGCGTGCGCGCCGAGTCCGACTTCGCGCTCGGGCCAATGGCATAAGCGTCGTTGGGCGCTCACCGTGATCAATAATCTGACGCCTGGCGCGTGACCTCGCGTCTGTCGGACAGGGAAGGCGAGCGACCCCAGTGAAACTCCCGATGTTGCAGCGCATGGTCTGGCTCACCGCGGCGACCGCGCTGCTCACGATGCTCGGCACCGCCCCGGCCGGTGCGGCCGACGAATGGCAGAAGGTCGGCGGCGACGCCCGCAGCGGTGTCAGCGGGCTCGCGTACGAGGGCCGTACCGGAGACGGAGCCGGGGTGCATGTGCTGGTCGTGCACGACAACAAGCGGTCCGGGCAGCAGCGTCTGTCCCGGATCACCCATTGGGAGGGCTCAGACGGCATCTCCCCGATCACCTGGGACGGGCCGGAACCCGTCGACCTGGAGGCCATCGAAGCCATCCCCGGGATGCCGGGGGAGTACCTGGCGCTCACCGGTCGCGGCATCGTCTACCGCCTGAAGGTCACCGGCTCTACGGCGACGGTCGTCGACTACTCGCCGCTGCCGGCGATCGGCGAGGGCGACGACTTCGAGAGCTTCGCGCTCGTCGCGCAGAACGGGAAGCTCGCCGCCCTGTGGGCGACCGGGGAGCCGGCGCGGATCGTCCGGCCACGCTGTACGCGGCGCCCCTGACGTTCGCCCCCTGGGGGCAGCCGCAGTTCGGCGCTGTGACGCGCCGGGCCTACCGGGCGGCGTACCCGACCGACGACGGCACGCGGCACATCTCCGACATCTCGGTGACCGGCTCCGGCCGGATCATCGTGAGTTCGGCGGCGGACGCCGGTGACGACGGCCCGTTCGACTCCGCGGTGAGCGACGCGGGCCGGGTGAGCGTGTCGGCTGCCGGCCGGGTACGGGTCACGCTCGCGGCGTCCCCGACTGTGCTCGGGACGTTCCCGCGGTACAAGGTTGAGGGGGTGGAGTGTCTGCCTGGGTCCGCCGATGCCCTCCTGGGCACCGACGACGAGAACCTTGGCGGGTACGTGCGGAACATGCGGTTCTGCAGAGCCTGACCCCGGTCGCCGTACGCAACTCAGCCCCTGAACATGTGGACGCTGTTGGTTGATTCGGGGGCTCGCGTGACATGACGTCGGTCTCCAGGACCCGGTTGGGGTCGTGGAGACCGACATTGTCGTTCTAGGAAATATGCAGCCTTCATAGAAGCCTGAATCGGTCTCAGGCGCGTTCTGACGGGCGCTGCCAGGTGGTTTCGTATGCCGGGGACCGATATACGACGAGCGCGGTTGCTACGGCCCAAACGATCCCGGTGGCTTCCAGCAGGATCCATTAGCGGGGCGTATGTCTTCCACGGCACCGTCGCCGCCGTACGCCTCTGGCTCCGCCCATGACTCGACGGACACTCTCTAGACGGAAGGCCGCGCACTCCTAGACGGAGGTCACCCACTCATAGACGGAAGACGGACGCTCAACTGCCGGCTGTCTCCCTAGCGTCGACGCATGACGGTCAGCCGCAACCTGCCGCTGCTGCGCCGCACTCGCTGCTCTTCGCCCCGCTGCTCGCGGCCTGGGCCCTAGGCCTCGGCGCCCATCTGACCAGCGTCACGATGGCCCTGTTCGCGGTGGGGGTGTGGCTGGTGACAGTGGCCGGGGCGTACGCGCTTGAGCGCCGGGGGTGGCGGGGCCCGGTGGAGGTGGTGCTGCGGCGGCTGATGTACCGGTAGTGGCGCAGCTGCCCCGCCCCCTCCGGGGCGGAACCCGCTAGGGCTTGTCCGACGGATCCGTGGCTCGAATCGTCGGACAAGCCCTAGTCCGCTGTTCGCGAATGGGGTACCGGGAGCGCCTGCGTCAGTGCTCGGTCGTGACCGAGCCGCAGTCGCCGGCGGCGCACTTGCTCAGCCAGCTCGCGAAGTCGGCGTCGTAATTGGTGCCGATGGTGCTGGTGAGCAGTGTGCGGGCGGCGTTCCAGTCGCCGGTGCGGTAGTGGCCGAGCAGGGTGGTCACGTCTTGCGGATGGGACTGGATCAGGTAGCGGACGGCCAGGTAGCCCCACTGGTAGATCCGGGTGGTGTCGGAGTTGTCGTAGGTGGTGTCGAAGAGCTGGCTGAGCTTGTAGGTGTTCTTGCCCGCCTCGGCGATCGCCTTGTCGTAGGTGACGTTGCGGTACGAGTAGGAGATGTACTCGGCAAAGCCCTCCACCCACATCACGGTCGGGGTGGTCATCCCCGCTTCGAAGTCGCCGTACATGTCGAAGCGGCCGTCGAGGTAGTGGGTGTACTCGTGGTTGAGGTTCCAGATCTGGAAGTCGGGGCGCAGCCACTCCGCCTCGTGGGCGATGAAGCGCGGCAGGTTCCCGGCCTTGGCAGGGTCGCCCTCCAGGTACATTCCGCCGTTGTCGGTGGAGATGCCGAACACGACGCCGGCATAGGTCTTGTAGTCGGTGCTGGAGTCGAAGGCGACCACTTCGAGGGTGGTGTTGTTGTCGTCCTTGACCGGCCCGTTGTCCTTGGCGATGCCGTGGAAGTAGGCGTCCTGCTTGAGGAGGCTGTCGCAGGCGCCCGACAGTTCGGCGTCGCTCATCTGCTGTGCGACGATCCGCAGGCTCGGACCGCAGGTGTGCTTGATCTTCAGTACGGCGTCGCGCACCCGATTCTGCAGGTCGCAGGTGCCGTAGGAGGAGCAGTTGGCCTTGTCGAACTCGTCTGTCATCTCGGCCAGGCCCACCCAGAGCGGGGCGGTGCGGCCGGTGATGGCGCTGCGGCCGAGCAGCTCCTTGACCAGCGGGCTGACGGTGGCCTGGAGCGCCGAGTGCTTGAGGAAGCGTCCCAGTTCACGCCCGGCGTTGCTGGTCAGGTAGGCCTTGTCGGTGCCGAGCAGGTCGTCGTGGGCGACGGCGAAGTCGCGCAGCACGGTGAGGATGCCCGGGTCGGCCTGCACGGCGGACACGAACTCCGGCAGCTGGTGGCCGCGGAACAGGATGGTGTACGTGTTGTTGACCGCCGCGACCATCGACCAGGAACCGTCGTACGAGGAGTCGTAGTCGGTCAGCAGACGCTTCACCATGTTGAGGAACCGGGCGTTCTCCCCGGCACTGTCAACCAGGATGACCGCCTCGGACAGGACGGCTCCGTTGCCCTCGTTGACGTCGAAGGCGCGGGGCGAGGCGTAGAAGGCGTCCAGGCCGCCCTGGATGGCGCTCTTCAGCGCCGGGCCGTAGTCGCCGACGGTCTCCGGCTGATTCCACTGCACGTAGTACCCGGCACGCAGGTAGAGCACCACCTGGGCGGCCGAAGTGCTGTTGTTGCCAGGGTAGTTGGCGGCTGTGTCGCGCAGTGCGTTCGCCACCGTGACCATCTGTTCCTCACGGAAGAGATCCTTGGCGTTCGTGCCGGTCACCCCGAACAGCGTGTTGATGCAGGAGGTTTCCGAGCCCTTGATCTGCTGGACCAGGGCACTGCCGGTCTTCGAAACGAAGTCGCTTACGTCGCAGCCCGCCGCGGACTTTGGTACGTCGTGGGTACGTGTGCGCCGGACGGCATCCTTGGTGCTGCGCAGCGGGGGGCGCTGCGCCTCGTCCGCGGTCTGGCTGGTCGCACGCGCCGCGTCGGGGGCGAGCTCGGCGGCGTCCGAGGTGGGGGTGGCGGGCTGCGGGGCAGGGCCCGACCTCGGCTCGGGGCCCTTGGTCCCGGCCGCGGTGGCCTGCCCGGTGGGGGTGAGCAGGGCGAGTCCAAGACAGACGATCAGGGTGGCTATCAGTAAGCGAGCGAAGTCTCTCGTTGTGGGGGAACTGCGCATGACAGTGGCCTCCAGGCCGGTCGGCAGCCGCGCGCGGGCGCGGCTGTGGGGGGTCCGCGAACCGTGGAGACAGCGGGAGTCGGACATTCCCATGACTGTCATGCCCACGGAAAGTGTGACGTGTAAAATTTCATACTTCACATGGCAATGGAAGGGGGCTGTGGGTAATCTTTGTACTGACGATCTGTCAACAGATATGAGAGGGGCGCCGCTTCGGGCTGCTCAGGCCGGCTTTACGCAACGCCGGGTGCGCGGTTCACCCAGTGGCCGACGACGTACTCAGGGATGAGGGCGCCGTCCACATCGCGGCCCTCCCGCCGATGTGGCGGACGTAATCGACGACGGGACGGGTGATCTCCCGATATGGCGAGTTGAGGAACTGAGGTCACTGCGCGTCCGCTGTGTCGCGTGATCCCTTGCTGCTGCCCTCCTCGTTATCAGGCGCTGTGCGCGAATCCCTTCCCCGTGCGGTCGAGCGGGTCGGCGGGCAGGGAGAGGAAGCGGGCACGCAAAGCGTCCCAGGCGGCAAGGCGCTCGAAGTCGGGGGTGTCCCGGATACCTTGCTGGTCGGTGAGGAATGGGTTGGGCAGCAGGACGGTCATCATCTGTTCGTCGCGGCCGTTGAAGAGGCGCAGCCCCCAGCTGACGGGGGCGCCGTCGGAGCCGATGCTGCGGTAGAGCTCGGCGCGGGAGCAGCGGCGGATGCGGCCGAGCTTGGGGCCGGAGGCGGTGTGCTCGCCGATGCAGAGGTGGAAGTGCCAGGCGCCGAAGTCGACGGTGACGTAGCCGTCGTTCATGGTGATGGCGGTCGGGGCGCACGGGGCGCCGACCTCCCATGCGGCGCCTTCGATGATGGGGCCGAAGTTGATCTGCTGCCAGTAGTCGGTGAAGACGGTGGTGATGAGGTCGAGGAGGGTGGTCTCGTCTGCCGGCAGCGCCCAGACGTGCTGGGTCCCTCCGCTCGGGGTCTCGACGACGACCGGTTCTGTGGTGGTCATTCGGTTCTCTCCTTGGGCTTCAGGACGCAGTCGCCGCAGGTGCCTGCGCCGGGGACGCGGTAGTAGAGACAACAGCTGCGGCGGCGGAAGGTGATGGATCCATTCGTACCGGCGTCGAAGGCGCCGGCGCCGGTGAGCGGTTCGCGGCCGAGGAGGTCGCGGCCGAGGGGGACAACCGGATGTGGGGCATGCGACGCGCGGGCGCGGAGGACACGCAGGGCGCCGACGAGTGCCGAGGCGGCATTGCCGCGCAGGACCTGCGGGGACACACCGCACACGCGATGGACGGCGTCGGCGAGCGGACGCAGGTTCTGTATGGCGACGGTGTCGTGCAGAGCGGCGGCTGTGTCCAGGGGCAGCTCGCGCGGTGCGGGGAGCCACAGCTCGACAGGGCCGGAGGGGGCCGGGCGCCACCACAAGTGCTCAGGGCGCAGATCAGGGACGCGTCCGGTCAGTGCGGCGGAGGCGAGCGCGATCGACCAGAGTCGCGAGGCCGTACCGAGATGGAGGGTGGAGGCGGCCACGCGTACCTGGTCGGTGCCCAGCCGCCGCCCCACGGACTGTACGTATCCCTTCAGCGCGGCCGCATCGGCGTACAACTCGGTCAGCGGCCGGAACCCGTCGGCGTCCGGCTGCTGACCGCACCTCACGGCGAAGTACGGGCCGATGGCCGTTACCTGCTCCAAAGTGCTGGTTGTGGTGTTCACCATGTGCGTACCGTTCGGGTCAGCTCGTGGAAGGACCGGGTGCGTACGACGGTGTCCGCGCGGCGCAGGGTGAGGTTGCCGTCATCGTCGGCGCTGACTTGGGCAGCGTGGCTTGTCGTGGCGTGCCGGACGTCCAGTCCCTCGCGTGCGAGGGCGCGTTCCAGTAGTGGCCGCAGGCCCGACGGTGCATCCAAGGCCACCGTGGCGCGGGCTGCCCGGCGCAGCCCGAAGCTGCCTGAGAGCGGGTCGAAGGCCAGATGGTCGGCGTCGAAGGCCGCGGCCACGGCTCCCGCGCTGATCAGGTCTTCGGGGGCTCCGGTGTGCACGTGGGAAGAGCGGTCGACCAGCCAGACGGTATCGGCGACACGCAGAGCCAGTTCCAGGTCGTGCGTACTGACCACAACGGTGAGGCCCTTGTCACGGGCCAGATCGCGCAGCAGCACGGTGAGCGCCACCCGCGAGGGCACGTCCAGGAATGCGGTCGGCTCGTCGAGCAGGATGACGTCGGGCTCCTGGGCGAGCGCCCGAGCGGTGAGGACCCGCTGGCGTTCGCCGTCGGACAGTTCGACGGCCGGCCGGTGGGCGAGATGAGCGGCGGCCACCGCCTTCAGAGCCCATTGGACGGCGTTGTGGTCGGCCGGTGTCAGGCGCCCGGTGAACCCGGTGTGGGGATGGCGGCCCAGGGCCACCAACTCCCGTGCCGAAAGAAGCCCCGCGTCGACGCGGTCGGTGAGCACGACCGCCAGTCTCCTGGCGAGCGCCGCGGGGGACTCTTCGGCGATGGGCCGGCCGCCGATGCGTACGCCACCGGCGAGCGGTGGCAGAAGTCCGCACAGGGTGCGCAGCAGGGTGGACTTGCCGGCGCCGTTGGGGCCGAGCAGTACGGTCAGTTCACCGGCGCGGGCCTCCAGGTTCAGGCCCTCCAGGACCGCGCGTCGGGTGCCGCGTCCGAAGGCGGCGCGGGTCCGGTAGCCGACGGTGAGACCGTCGGTGCTGAGACCGCCGGAGCCGGGTGTCGGCCGCGAGGACATGTCCGGCCCAGGGCTGGTCACTACTGTCACGTCCGTCATGAGGTCACCCCTTGCAGGCCGCGTCGGCTGCGGACCAGGAACGTGATGACGACGGGGGCGCCGAACAGCGAGGTGATCGCGTTCAGCGGCAGTACGGCGTCCATGCCCGGTGGCTGGCTGAGCAGCGCGCAGGCCAGGGCGAGGAAGGCCCCGGCGAGCATGGACGCGGGCACGAGCACCCGGTGGTCGGAGGTCCCCAGAGCGACACGGGTCAGATGCGGTACGGCCAGGCCGAGGAAGGCGACCGGGCCGCAGAATGCGGTGGCGGCCCCGGCCAGCAGGGAGGTGCCGAGCAGGGCGAGGTCGCGGCTTCTGCGGACGTTCAGGCCCATGGTGCGGGCGTAGTCCTCGCCGAGCAGCAGCGCGTTGAGGCGCTTGGTGGTCAGCAGGGCCGCCGCCAGCCCGGCGCCGATCACCGGCAGCATCACCGCGAGGTCGGGCCAGGTGGTGGCGCTGAAACTGCCCAGCCCCCACATCACGAACTGCTGGGCGCGCTCGGGCCGGGCGTACACCAGCACGACGCTGACCACGGCCGTCGCCGCCGAGCCGATCATCACGCCGATGACCAGCAGGGTAACCGCCGAGCGGACCCAGCGCGACAGCAGCAGCACCAGCGCCAGCACACACCCGGCGCCGAGGGACGCGGCGAGGACCACACCGATGCGTCCCAGCCCCGCCAGGTCACCGGTGAAGCTCCCGGCCACGCCGCCCGTGCTCACCACCACAGCCGCGACACCCATGCTCGCTCCCGAACTCACCCCGAGCGAGAAGGGGTCGGCCAGTGCGTTGCGGAACAGCGTTTGCATCTGCACGCCGGCCACGGCGAGGGCAGCGCCCACGGCAGTGGCGGTCAGGGCACGCGGCAGCCGCACCTCTTCGACGATCACGGTCCATCGGGGATCGGCACCCGCGTCACCGAACAAGACGCGCATCACATCCACGATCGGCACTTGATAGGAGCCGACGGCGATCGTGAGCACGAAGAGGACTGCCGTGCCAGTGGCCAGCGCGCCGACCACGACGAGGCGCCGGCCCCCCGGCACCGGGTTTGCCGGGGCCGGGGCAGGCGTCATGGCTGTCTGCGTGGTCACGCGCGGGGCACCTTGGCATAGAAGGTGAAGGTGTGGCCGGGTGCCTGGTCGGGGTGAAGGATCGCGAACAGGTCGGCGAGGACGAGGTCCGGACGTAGTACGCCGCGCTCGTAGAAGTCGTTACCGCCGCCGGGGCCCAGGGCCTTGGTGTTCGTCCAGACCTTGCCTGCGGTCACAGCGTTCAACTTGCCGTAGCGGCGGTCGGCCTTGACCGCGTCCGCGGTCGACTTCCACTGCTCACCCACCAGCCAGGTGGGCGCGTCACCGCCCTTGGCGTAGACGGCCTCGAAGTTCAGCTGGAGGTTGCCGGTTCCCTTGTCGCCCGCCCAGGGGTAGGTGCCGCCCGCGTCCTTGAGCAGCTTCCCGACGTAGCTGCCGCCGGAGGCCATGCTCCAGGTGCCCTGGTACATCGTCCCGGGCAGCACCTTGACGGGCTTGCCCGCCGAGACGGTCTTGGCTGCCTTGGCGGCGACCTTGCCGTAGTCGCTCTTGACGGTGTCGAACACCTCGCCTGCGCGCTTCTCGGCGCCGGTGAGTGCGGCCATGGCCTTGACCCACTCGGCGCGGCCGAGCGGGCTGGGCTCCAGCCACTCGGCGTTGGCGACGACTGCGATGCCCGCCTGACGGAGCTTCGGGTACTGCGGGTCGTCGGTGCCCTGGGTCATCAGGACGTCGGGCTTGGCGCCGATGACCTTCTCGGCGTTGAGGGTGTTGTCCTTGGCGTACTCGGCGACCTTGCCCGACTTCACCCGGTCACGGACCTCGGCCGAGCTGACGAGCGCACCGCTCGCCACTCCGGTGAGGACATCGAGCGTGCCGGTCTCAGTCAGCAGCGGTAGGTGCGTGGTCGAGGCGGAGTACAGGCTCTTGACCGGGTGGTGATCTGCTGGGCCTTGGCCAGGTCGCCGGTGAGCTTGGGCTTGGGGGCCCCGCACTTGACCAGGACGTACGACTCGGGCTTGCCCTTGGGGTACGGCTCCTTGACCGTGAGGACCTGATAGCTCTTCTCGTACCGCAGGGTGAAGTTCTTCGCGTGCTCCACCGTGGACTTGACGAGGAAGTAGTCCTTGGCCGGATCGAAGTCGGAGATGCAGCTGTCACCTGCGGACCCGGAGGCCCGGGAACCCGCGGGCCGGGCAGAGTCGCCGTCGGCGCACGCGGCGAGCGTGACACTCAGGGCGACGATCAGCGCCGCTGCGGCGGCGGGGCGTCGAAGAGGCGGGACTGGTCGTACGGACACAAGAGCTCCTGGCATGCGTCGAAGCGCACCGGTCATCCGGGTGCGCGGGAAAGGAACGACCGAGAGGCTGCGGTCGCACAGGCATTACGGGAATGGGACGCCGAGCGTCGGGAGGCCCTTCAGCGCTCCGACGACAGGGCCGGAGCGACAAGCCGTCGCGTCCGTCCTCTACGGGCAGCCAGGAGCGGAGACTTCACACAAGCACGTGGGCACACGAGTGCCACCGTCCTCTCTCGGGGAAATCCGCCCCGGTATGGCGAGGTGCGACGGCGTGAGTCTCCTGACTCGGGATCGACGCTTCTCCGGCCTTCCCACCCCGACGGGGCGGTGGCTGCGGCGGAGTCGCTCCCCCTACACAGTGGCGGTACCGTGCCGGAATCTCACCGGCTTCCTCGTTCCGCCGTCGCTTGCCGAACGGAAGCATCCCAGACGGCACATGACCGCGCCTGCCCTTGGGCTGTGCCACAAACCACAGGAGCTGTGCGACACATCCCCGTGCCGTCTCCCACCATGTTTTGCGCCTCAGCGAGTCGGAGGTCGCGCCGCGTGGCTGGCGACTTCACTCGATACGACGTCCATGCTGTGCGCGAGCATCGATGCAGCATCGACCTGGTCCGCTACCGCTTCTTCGGCAACGAGCACGTCGGCCTTGAGACGGTGGCTTCCGTCACCGGACAGTCGGCTGCCCGCAGGGCTGCCCTTCGACGCCGCGCGGCTGAGGTGGCGCGCGCCCGTCGGGCGGAGGGGCGATGGCTCAAGGCCAACCCGAAGGAGGTCGACCTCGCCCCCGGGTTCACCGGGACACGATCTGGAAGAACTGCCTAGCCCGTGGAGGCACCAGGGCCGGTGGCCCTGGTGCCTCCGACGTCGGTCGGCTGCTTGGTTCAGCGCGCCGTCTTGGACCATTTCTCGTCCGCTGCGCCGTTGCAGGTCCACTGGATCAGCTGGGATCCCTTGGTCGCGTTGGAGCCGAGGCCGAGGCACTTGCCGGAGTAGACGTTGCGCAGTTCATGCGTGCCGGGGTCGTACCACCACTTCTGGTCGACCGCGCCGTTGCACGTGTACTGGATCATGCCCGCGCCGTTGGCGAGGCTCGACGCGGGGCCCATGCACTTGCCCGAGTACGCGTTCTGCAGGACGTAGGCGGGTTTGCCGTTGGAGTCGGTGGTGTCCTCGAACACCCAGCGCTCGTCCTGGGCGTTGGTGCATCCCCACTGGATGACCTTCGAACCGTTGGTGATCTTGTTGCCCGCACCGGCGCAGAGCGCGCTGTAGTCATTGCTGAGGTAGACGGCGCTGTCGAGCCGCCGGGGCTGCAGCGAGAAGACGACGCGTTTGCCGGTCTGTTCGTTACTGCCCCACAGACGGCCCGACTTGGGCGCGTAGTTCAGGTCCTGGGTGAGCGGTGGTGTGCGGGTCAGCACCGATGTCCGGTCGCCCGGCTTGGCCTGCCAGATGCAGGAGTAGCTGCTGGTGTCTCCGGGCCTGGCGTCTCCCATGTCGTCGACCGGGCACTCGGCGGACAGGTAGAAGTAGTCGCCGTCGGTGGCCACGCCCTGGAGCTGGCGGACCGGGGCGACATGGGCGGATGTGGCCCTGACCGGCGACGTGCCTCCTTCGCCGATGTACTTGAGGGGCCAGGTGATCACGCGCGCCGGGCGCTTGTCGATGGCCTTCGGCGGATTCTCGTATTGCAGTTGATCGGAGTTGCTCCGGTACTCCCCGGACACCAGGCTCCCACTGCTGCGGTCCAGGCTCAGGGAGCTCAGGCAGCCGATGAGGTAGCGGTCGTCGGGGTCGCCGCAGAACCGGGGGCTCTTGTTCTCGGACGCGTCTTCCTGGGCCTTGGTGCGCGTTGTGTAGCGGGCGACCATGGGCAGGGCCCACTGATGATGGCCGGCCGACGAGACACCGTTCTCGATTCCCACGCGCTCGGAGACGGACTTCATCTTCCACAGGTGGTTCAGGTCGTAGATCTGCAGCTCGCCGCCGTTGGCCACGAACAGCCTGTTTCCGTACCACACCATGCCGTCGGCGTGAACCTGGTCGACCGCCGTGAAGTCGGGCTTGTCCCGGCTGCCCTTGGGCTTGACGAGCAGCACGTGCCCGTAGCTCCAGTCCTTGCCGGTGGACTCGAGGATGGAGACGCGGGCCTTCTTGTCCCGGTCATCCTTGTTCACGCCGTAGTACCAGGCCTGCATGTACAGGTGGTGGCCGTCCGCCGTGCCGCTCTCGTAGGCCTCGTGCGAGGCCGTCATGCCCTGCGGATGCCAGCCGTTCTTATAAGCGCTGGTGTTGTCGTCCGTCTCGTCCCAGCAGAACCCGTTGTACTTGAGGGCGCCGTTGATACCGGTCGTGTGGCACAGGCTCCGGCCGGTGTGCTGCCGTGACTGGGCGACGCTCAGCGGTGAGGCCTTGGAGACGGCTCTCGTCGCCTCCGCGCTCTCGATCACCGACCTGGCCGTCTGGTCCCCGTTCGGTCCGGGGTCGACTCCCGGTATCTCACGTGGATGCAGGACGAAATCGGACGCGTCCACCTTCGCGAAAGTTCCGCCGTCCGGGGCGGCGGCGGCCTGCTGAGTGCCCGTCATGATGGCCGCCAGGGAGGACAGTGCGACCAGTGCCGCTCCGAGCCGACCCCTGCGGCGTGTTCGTATATTTAAGTCCACAAGGTGAACAGTAATTCCCGGGCAATACCGGCCCCAGGTCGGGTAGTTGCGCAGTGGGCAGGCCGAATCCGCGCCGCTCGGAGAGCACCGGTGAGGTAGAGGCACCCATACCGGAGCCCTGCTGTGGCTCGCCGACGACGTCCGTACCGCGCTCATCGCCGCCTTTCTCTGGACGCTACTGCGAGTCCCTTGAGCGGCATCGGCAGGCAGATCAACCGAGGTCGGGCTCAGGCTGGGGCGGCTCGGAGTTGCAGGCGCCCGAGGTGCGGAAGGGTTCGGCCAGCTGGTCCAGGTAGGCGGTGGGGTAGTTCGGTTTGGCGGCCATGCCGAGTTGGTCGGAGGAAAAGCGGCGGGTGGGGTCGTAGGAGAAGGTGCCGAGCAGGTGGTCCCAGATGAGGGTGAACAGGCCGAAGTTGCCATCCCCGATGCCGGCCCATTTGAGGTGGTGGAAGCGATGGCCTTCGTTCAGGGCCAGTACGTGCTTGAGCGCTCCGATGCGGTAGTCGGCGTTGGAGTGCTGCAGCAGCAGCTGCACGGCCACGGCCAGGGCGAGCGCGGAGGCCACGTCGACGGGCAGACCGATCAACAGCAGCGGGGTGACCCCGGCACCCATCTCCAGGGTTTGGTGCAGGGGGTGTTTCATCAGCCCGTTGAGGCCGTAGAAGCGTTTGACGGAGTGGTGGACGGCGTGGAAGCGCCACAGCGCGCCGATCTTGTGGCTGGCGTAGTGGACCAGGGTGATCCCCAGATCCGCGATGAGTACGGCGGCCAGCACCTGTACGGCGAATGGCCAGGAGTGGGGCCACAGGTCGGCCACGGTGACCAGAGGGGCCAGCAGCGGGATGGCGGCCACGCTGATGAGTAGCAGGCTTTCGTTGACGAAGGCGTGCGCGACGTCGCGTCGACCGTCCCTGGACAGCGGGGTGTTCCAGACTTCCTCATAGGGCAGCAGGCGTTCGGCGGCGAACGAGCAGCCGATGGCCAGGAGCAGCAGGCCGAGCAGCCAGAGCTTGGAGGCGCCGGCGGCGGCCAGGGCGATGCCGGCGCCGTTGACGCCGAGGAGCATGAACGGCACGTAGCCGTAACGGATCGAGGTGCGATGCATGCCGTCCAGGCTGGCGAAGATGGGGCGGGCAGTCTTGGACGGATCCGCTGACCTTGCCGGGTGCAGTGCCCGGTTGCGCTCAGGGCCTGGCGGAGGGCAGGGCGGCGAGCAGGTGTGAGGGGGCCAGGCCGAACATCTCCCGGGTGACGCGGGTCAGGTGGGAGCTGTCGGCGAAGCCGGCGGCGTGTGCGGCCCGAGTGAGGCCGGCACCGCCCGCTGCCAGTTCGATGGCGCGGCGTAGCCGGGCCCAGCGCAGGTAGGCGGGGAACGGCAAGGCGAGCTCGGCGGCGAACAGGTGGCCCAGGCGGCTGGCCGAGATCCCGGCCGCGTCGGCCAGGTCGGTGAGCCGTACCGGGCCGTGCAGCAGCTGCGGCAGCGCCTGCAGGGCGTGTTGCAGCGCTGGGTGCCCACCGCGAGCGGGAGTGCTCCAGCCACGCACCAGCGCGGCCGGGTCTCGCGCCGGATCGCCGGGCGGGTCGGCCGCGCGGAGGCCGGCGGGTGGGAGCAGGGCGCGGGCGGCCGCCGCCCATTGTTCGAGGCGGTCCTAGTGCGGGCCGGTCAGGTGGGCGGTCAGACGGCGGCCCGCGCCGCTGGCGGGGTCGAGGTAGAGCATGGTGGCTCGCGCGCCCGGGCCGGCGTGCAGGGCGTGCCGGACGCGGGTGGGGATGATCGCGGCCTGGACCGGGCGGCGCACTTGGTGGGGGTCGGTCAGCTCCACTACGCCGTCGGTGACGATCAGGACCTGCACGGCGGCGTGGGCGTGCGGGTCGGTGGCGCCGGCCGCGCCGGTGAATGCCAGCCAACCGGGTCGTAGCAGGGTCGTGCCGCGCCACCCGTCGGCCGTGATCATCCGATCGGGGTCATCAGGCCGGGGCATCGCTGTCCGGGGGGCGTCTGGGGTCCCAGTGATACGGGCCGAAAAACCAACGGGTATCGCTGACTTGTACTGATCCGGGCATCCCAGGTTTCTCCCCGGTCTCCCCTTTGCAGTCACTGCGCGACATCGCCAAGCGCCTGATCATCACCACTGGCAAGATTCAGGCCATCACCCATCCCAGGCGACCGTGATGCGGATGCCGCGCGAGCACGACGAACAGGCCGCAGTAGCAGGGAAGGCATAGCCACCTTCACCCGGCCTCGGCCGCTACCTTGCGCCTGATGTCCGATGCTACGGAGCGATGATCAAGCTCAGCGTCAACCACGGTTCTGTCCTGAGTCGTTGAGTAGCCGCCATGTGGTGAGGGCGAGCCTGGTCCGTGTCAGTCCGGTGGGGGCGGTGAGGTCGATGCCCAGGCTCTTTGCGAGGTGTTCGAGTCGGCGGGCGATGCTGCTGTGGTGCAGGTGGAGGAGGTCGGCGGCTTGGCGTAGGGAGCCGGTGGCGCAGTAGGCGTCCAGAGTTTGCAGATCTTCTGGGTTGTCGGCGATTCGGGCGATTGCTGCCACGTCGGCGTTGTCTCGCGCGGCGTCCTGGGGTATCTCGGCCAGGAGCGCGAGCGCGCCCAAGTCGTCGTAGGGGATGAGGGGTTGGCGTGGGGTGGTGAAGCGGAGGGCGGTGCGGGCTTGCTGCCAGGATTGGTCGGGGCTTGCGGCGGCGCCGATGCCTGCGCGTACGCCTGCTGGAAAGCGGGTCTGGTCGATGGTGGTGGCCAGGACGACGCCGACGTCGGCGAGCGGTGCCGCCTTCACCGGGCGGGTCGGGCAGACCAGGCTGCCGATTTGGTCGAGCGGGAGCTGCGAGCGTACGGCGATGACGTGGACCGGTAGGTCGGCGGCGAAGCCCAGGAGTCGTAGCGCCCGTGCTCTGGACGCCTCGTCGCTGTCGGTGCTGATGGCCAGTTCGACGAGGGCGGGGTCGGCCATGGTGGTGCGGGCCGGGCCGTATCGCTCGGCGATGGCCGCGGCGGCGATGGCGAGCCGGTCGAGCAGTGCTTCGTCGAGCTGGTTCGGCGGGCCGGGGCGTTCCAGCCACACTGTGCCGATCTCCTCCTCGTCGAGTGTGATCGGCGCGGTGGTGGACGGGGGTGTCGGCGGGGTGGACGCGTGCCTGCCGTCGGGCGAGACGCGGATCGCCCGCCCCGTGCCGTGGAGTTGAATCCCGGCCACGCACTCGGCCAGGCCTGCCGAGGCCCGGGCGAGCGCCGGGAGATCCACCCGCCGGCGCATCAGCGTGTCGTAGAACGCGACGACGCGAATCACGCCGTCGACGTACGGATCCAGTCCCGACAGCCGAACGGCCAGTGCTTCCATGGCAGAAGGATAGAAGGACAGGGGTGCGCCGAGTGGTGCGTGATCGGGGCGGGATGCGCGACGGATGGCGGATGACCCCCTGGGTGACGACCGTGAGGATGGTCGTCATGGATCCCGAACTCGAAGCATTCATACCGTTTCTCCCGCACGTCGACATGAATGACCCGGTCACCGCGCGCAAGAACTTCGCCGAGCGTGCCGCTGCGGCGCCGGCACCGGACACCTCGAACATGAAGGTCGAGGACCGCACGGTGTCCGCCGATCCGGACGTGGCGGTGCGGGTCTATCGCCCGCACCAGGCACAAGGCGCCATCGTTTGGCTGCACGGCGGCGGCGGAGTCTTCGGTGACCTGGACACCGAGCATCCTTGGGCCGCCCGGATCGCGGACCTCTCCGGGGCGGTGGTGATCTCGGTGGGCTACCGCCTGGCGCCCGAGCACCGGTTCCCGGCCGCCCTGGGCGACGCCTACGCCGTACTGACCTGGACGGCCGAGCACGCGGACGAACTCGGCATCGACCCGGCGCGGATCGCGGTCGGAGGCCACAGTGCCGGCGCGAGCATCGCGGCCGCGGTGGCGTTGCGGGCGCGTGACGAGCAGGGGCCGTCGATCCGGTTCCAACTGCTCAACCAGCCGGGACTCGACGACCGGCAGGAGGCGTGGTCGGCGCGGAACTTCACCGATACGCCCTGGTTCAATCGCGACAAGGCCACCGCAGCGTGGCGGCACTACCTGGGCTCCCAGCCCGCCACACCGTACGCCGCTCCCGCACGGGCCGCCGATCTGTCCGGCCTGCCACCGGCCTACATCGCCACCGCGGAGTTCTGTCCGAACCGCGACGAGGGCATCGAATACGCGCTGCGCCTGATGCAGGCGGGCGTGTCGGTCGAGCTCCACCAGTGGCCCGGCACCTTTCACGGATCGCAGGCGATCCTGTCCGCCGATGTCTCGCAGCGGCAGAACGTCGAACTCGGCGCCACCCTGCGCCGCGCCCTGGCCGAATGAGGTCGTCGTGACCGTGGCCGGCCAGACCGGCCACGGTCACAGCTCACGTGTCCGGTCACGACAAGCCATGTGCCCGGTCACGACAAGACTGACGAATACGGGAGAGCGATGACCACCACCGACCTTGCCCACGCGAGGGAGCAGCCCACACCGGCTGCCGAGCTCGCGCCGGGACAGAACCTGGCAGGGCTGCTGCGCCCTTATTACCGGAGTTTCGCGGCCGTTGCGATCCTGCAGGTGATCGGCGCCGTCGCGGGTCTGGCGCCGCTCCTTGCGGTCGTCGAACTGGGGCGCACTCTGCTGGCGCCCGGCCCGATCGATCACGGTCATATCCGGATCGTCGTGATCGCGGGTGTGGCCGGCATGTTGGTCCGACTGCTTTTCACAGCCGCGTCATCCGGAATCGGACACATTCTCGACGGCCAGGTGCAACTGACGTTTCGCCGGCAACTGGCCGCGCAGCTGGGGCGCGTACCGATCGGCTGGTTCTCCCGGCGCCGGACCGGCGAGCTGGCAAAGGTGGTGGGGGAGGACGTCAGTGCCGTGCACCCGTTCATCGCCCACACCCCCGGCGAGCTCGTCTCCGCATTCGTGGTTCCGCTGGCGTCGCTGATCTACCTGTTCACCATCGACTGGCGGCTCACACTGATCACGCTGGTACCGGTGGTGCTGGCAGTGGCGCTGGTTCCCCTGATGATGACCCCGACCCGGCTGCGCGAGCAGGAGGAGTTCGATGCGGCCATGGGGCGGATCGCAAGTTCGGTCGTCGAGTTCGTACAGGGCATCTCGGTGGTCAAGGCGTTCGGCGGAAGTGAGCGCGTCCACCGTAAATTCCTCACGGCCGTAGACGATTTCACCAGCAGCTTCTTCCGGATGGTGCGCGGTCTCTCCGGGATCGCCGCTGGGATGCAGGTGGCGCTGTCGCCGCCGTTCGTGCTGCTGGTCGTGCTGATCTGCGGTACGGCTCTGATCACCACTGGTGGCATGGCCCCGGCCGACCTGCTGCCCTTCCTGCTGCTCGGACTGGGCCTGACCGCCCCCGTGGCGGCCCTCGGCCACGGCTTCGACGATATGCAGGCCGCCCGGCGCGCGGTCGGCCGGATCCGGGACGTGCTCGAGGTGCAGTCGCTACCGGAGCCTGCGCACCCCGTCGCACCACAGGGGCACCGGGTGGAACTGCGTGGCGTTCGATTCGGCTACGAAGCCGATCACGAGGTGCTGCGCGGGATCGACCTGGTGCTGGAGCCGGGGACGGTCACCGCGATCGTCGGGCCGTCGGGAAGCGGAAAGTCCACGCTGGTCCAGCTGTTGCCGCGGTTCTTCGATCCGACCGACGGTTCGGTCGCCCTTGGCGGTGTCGACCTGCGCGAGCTCAGCAGCCGGGAGCTCTACCGGACGGTCTCCTTCGTCTTCCAGGACGTCCGGCTGCTGCGCGCGTCGGTCGCGGACAATATCGCGCTGGCAGTACCGCATGCCGGCTTCGACGACGTGGTGCGCGCCGCCCGGCTGGCGAATATTCACGATCGAATCCTCGAGCTGCCGCGCGGATACGAAACGGTGATCAATGAAGAGGCCGGACTGTCGGGTGGCGAGGCACAGCGGATCTCGATCGCACGCGCACTGCTCGCCGACGCGCCCGTTCTCGTGCTCGACGAGGCGACCGCCTTCGCCGACCCGCAGACCGAACGGGCGGTGCGCCGGGCACTGGCGATGCTGGAGGGGGACCGGACGATCCTGGTCATAGCCCATCGCCTGGAGACGATCGCCGACGCCGACACCGTCGTGATGCTGGACAACGGGTCGATCGTCGAGTGCGGCAAGCCCGCCGAGCTGCTGGCACAGAACGGAAAGTTCGCCGCGTTCTGGCAATCCCAACGATCGGCGATTGCCGACCGGACCGAAACCCCCAGTGGCGTACTGCAAGGAGGCGAGCCCCGATGATTCGAATGCTGCTGCGCGTGTTGGGCCACGAGTACGCCCAGCCGGTGCGTCGCACCGTGGCCCTGATGACGACGACCGCGGTGGTCGAGGGTTTGTCCTACGCACTGCTGGTTCCAGTGCTGCGGGCACTGTTCGGGAGCACGCCCGAAGACGCCCGGCCCTGGCTGATCGCGTTCGGGGCCGCGGTCGCGGTCTACGCGGTACTGCGTTACGTCAGCGATCTGTCCGGTTTCCGGGCCGGGACCACGCTGTTGCGCGGCACGTATCACCGTCTCGGCGATCATCTGGCCCGACTGCCCATCGGCTGGTACAACGCAGGCCGCCTCGGGGAGGTGTCCGTCCTGGCCAGCCGCGGCGTCCTCCAGGCGATGAGCGTGATCGCGCATCTGCTGGCGCCGTTCATCTCCGCCTGTGTGACTCCTTTGACGATCGTTGTCGTGATGCTTGCCTTCAATTGGCAGATGGGTCTGGCCGCGTTGGCCGCCGTACCGATCGTGGCGGCGATCCAGATCCGGACGGGACGCTCGATGGCCGCCACCGACGCGGAGCGCCACGAACGCGACCACGAGGCCACCGGGCGAGTCATCGAATATCTGCAGGCCCAGCCGGTGCTGCGCGCCGGCGGCAGGACCGTCGAACGCTTCCGGGTGCTCGACGACTCATTGCAAGAAGTCCAGCGCGCGTCCCGCCGTTCCACGCTGTCGGCGCTGCCCGGCGTGGTGGGTTTGACCCTCGCGGTGCAGACGATGTTCACCGTTGTGCTGGCCATGGGCGCCTACCTCGCGCTCGGCGGGAACATCGGTGCGGCGGAGGTTCTGGCAATCCTGGTGCTGGCCGCCCGCTGCGCGGATCCGCTGCTGGCGCTGTCGGACATCGGTGGCCAACTCCGCGGCGCACGTTCCGAGCTGGCGAGACTCGACGCGGTCTTGCGCACCGAGCCGCTGCCGGAACCTCGCGAACCGATCCGGCCGGAACGCCATGACCTGGAGTTCGAGTCCGTCACCTTCCGGCACGGCGACCGCATGGTGGTCGACGACGCGTCGTTGTCCGTGCCAGAGGGACAGCGGCTTGCCGTTGTCGGACCGTCGGGTGCGGGCAAGAGCACCTTGCTGCAATTGCTCGCGCGGTTCTACGACGTGGACGCGGGCGCGGTGCGCGTGGGACGTGTGGACGTGCGCGCCATCAACACCGACGTGCTGATGGCGCAGATCGCCATCGTCTTCCAGGACGTCTATCTCTTCGACGGCACGATCGAGGAGAACGTGCGTCTCGGTCGTCCCGACGCCGACGAGGCCGAGGTCCGGGCGGCAGCCACCGCGGCGCGGTTGGACGAGGTGATCGAGCGACTGCCCGGCGGATGGGCGACGAATGTCGGCGAGGGCGGCGCACTGCTGTCGGGTGGTGAGCGCCAGCGTGTCTCGATCGCGCGAGCGCTGCTGAAGAATGCGCCCATCGTGCTGTTGGACGAGGTGACCTCCGCACTGGACCCGGTGAATGAGGCGGCCGTCCACGAGGGCATCGAGCGCCTGATGGCGGGCCGGACGGTGGTGATGGTCGCGCATCGGATGCGGACCGTCCGACGCGCCGATCGCATCGTCTTTCTGGACGGCGGCCGGATCGTGGAGGAAGGCAGCCACGATGAACTGCTGCTCCGCGGTGGCCGTTACGCCGATTTCTGGAATAGCTCCCTGACACAGGCAGCGAGTGAATGAGCTGGCAGTTGCCACACGACGGGCGCCGCTTCCGACCATTCTGTTCGGGCACTGCGTGGGGCCGTCACCGCGTTTGGTAGTCGATGCGGGCTCGTCGTAGCGGGTGCGCTCGGCGTCGTCGGCCAGACGGCAGTCGACGGCAGCGACGGCGGACAGTATCGAATCAGAGGCCAGGGCCCGGCTCACCGCACTGATCGAGCCGGGCTGGGCCACAACGTTGAGCAATTGCCGATTGTGCGAAGTGAGTTGGTTGACGGTGCGTACGATCTGCTTGCACAGGCGGATCTCGGAATCCGGCGTCTCCGCCGCAGGCTTCGAGGTGTCCTTCGCCCTCACCCCGCAACACGCCACCGGCCAGTACCTGGGCGTGTTCGGCTTGGGCGCCGGCCTGGCCGAAGCCCTGGGACCAGGCTTACTCATCGCGCTCTGCATCACCTGGGGCCGTCCCGGGTGGTACGTCGTAGGAGCTCTGTTCGCCCTGACGGGCCTGGCAGCGCTCCTCGCCGTCCGCTGGGCACAACGTCGCCAGCACGCTCAGCAGACACACCCAGAAGCCGCGTTGAAGGAGTCAGCCGCCTGAATTCCAGCGAGGAAACACTTCTATATCCGTGTCAGCTGCCGCCCTGATCAGGGCTCAGAAACAGACATGGAGCGTTGCTGGTTCTCACTTACAGAACCACCTCGGTTCATGACGGCCGCCCGCCGAACTGCCAGTGGTGAACCTCGATGTCGGCGTACCGGTCCGGGGTCAGGACGGCGCGTGCCGTGTCCGGGTCCGGCGCCCGCATCAGCACCGCCGTACCCAGCCAGGTGGCGCCGTCGTCAGAGAGTAGCGGCCCGTACGCGATCAATTCGTCCTGGTCGGGCGGGACGGCGAGGTCGGCGGCCTGCCCCGTGCCGAGGCCGAGTACGAGGTAGCGGTTGCCACCGGTCCGGCCACCGGGGAAGTCCCACATTGTGCGCCCCAGCGTGTTGTGCCACCGGCGCAACAGCACGTCGCGGTACACGCCTGCCTGGTAGCCGGGCTCGCCGAAGGCGAACGCGCGGGCGGCGGCGGGATCTGGCAGGTCGACGATGTGCACGCTGCCGGTGGGCGCCTCGCCGTCGCTGGTGAGGGTCGGGCCGCGGGCGATCATCTCGGTCGCGTACCGGTCCATGTAGGACCAGTGCTCTTCCAGCAGCTCTTTACGCAGCGCCAGGGAGCCGGGCCGATCGCGGTGGTAGCAGAAGAATTCCATGCCCACAGTCTTCATCATCTTGCGCAACGCTCTTGCAACGGCTCACACAATGAGTTGAGTTGGCGGTGGGTGATGAGTCAGCAGGCCAGTTCGAGGAAGGCTTCGTGGATGTCGGCTCGTCGTTTCCAGCGGATTGTGAGGCGTTTGAAGCCGTGGAGCCAGGCGAAGGTTCGCTCAACCACCCGTCGGTGCCGCTTCCCGGGCCGCAGGGGCCTGTGGATGAGAGTTCGAGCGGGCCGGGCCTTCGGCACGATGTGGCCGTCCGCCCCTGGCCGAGACCGTGATTGCCGGGTGCGTGCTGAGGGAGATCGCCGGCCGGGGCGAGGAGAAACGGGCCGCGCCCCGGTCGGCAGCTTCACGCGCGCTCAGCCACGAACATACGCACCGGACTTGGCATCACGGACAGTTGACCATTGAGTCGCCGATGTCGCGGGTGCAGGAGTCGAAGGCGAGACCGCCGTCGAGACTGTCGTTGGCGTTGACGCCGTCGGTGGCGTTGAGGGTGTCGTTGCCCTCGTTGCCGCTCAAGGTGTCGTTGCCGCTTCCTCCGGCCAGGGTGTCGTTGCCGGTGTTCCCGTTGAGGGTGTCATTGCCCTCGTTGCCGTTGAGGGTGTCGTTTCCGGCGTTGCCGTTGATGGTGTCGTTCCCTCCCAGCCCCGAGATGGTGTCGTTCCCAGGCCCACCGTTGATGGTGTCGTTGCCCGGAGTCGCTGCCGTGATGCCGAAGACCCCGGTCGGGTCGTCGCCGACAAGATGATCCGCGCGGGGCCCGCCGTTGAGCTGGTCCTTGCCGACACCTCCGTAGAGAGTGGCGGGAACATCCAGATTCGGGGAGACCGTGATGTCATCATCGGCGTCCTGGCCGTTGACCTGAACGGCCGTGGGGAGCGGGCACACCGCGGTGTTCTCCGACCGTGTCTCGCAGGGAGCGACGGCGCGCACCTCGTCCGCGTTGTCCGACACGAGGACGACGCTGCCCTGACGGCGGACGGTGATGTCATTGGCCACGCCCTGATCCGCCGTGACGAGCAGGGTGCCGCCGGCCATCTCGACCACCGTGGCGCCCGCGAAGTGCCGGGGCTCGGCGGTGAGCGGGGCCGCCGAGGCCGAGGTGCCGGTCAGCGCAGCGCAGAGGAGCGCTCCGGCCGACAGGATCACGTAGATACGTCGCGCTGTCATGGTTGTACGTCTCCTTCGTCGTGTCCCGGTCGCACTGGGGGCCTGTCGCTCTGTTCGCGCTCGCCGGTCACGGGCACTCTGTGACACTGTCGCCCAGGTCGGCCGTGCAGCTGTCGGCCTCCGTGCCCCCCTGGACGTAGTCGTTGCCGCTGACCTCGTCGACGGCGTTGATGCCGTCCCGTCCCACGCCCCCTTCCACGAAGTCGTTGCCGGTGCCGGCCACCACCTGGTCGTGGCCGGTGCCTGCGCTCACCACGTCGTTCCCGGCGCCTGCGTTGATGATGTCGGAGCTGGCCCGGCCCTCGATCGAGTCGTTGCCGGCGCCGCCGAAGATCCGGTCCGCGCCGCTGGCGCCGGTGAGCGTGTCGTTGCCGCCTCCGCCGGAGAGGAAGTCGGAGCCTTCGTCGCCTTCCAGGGTGTCGTTGGCGCTGCCGCCCTGGAGGCTGTCGTCACCCGCGCCACCGACGAGGGTTACCCCCGGACTCGCCAGGGAGGATGTGACGTTGTCCGCCTGGTCACCAGCGTTGACGACGAACTCGGTGAGGCTGCCGGCCCCCGGACAGACGGCCTCTGTGGCGCTGACCGCGGTGCACCCGCCGAAGGCCACGATGGTGTCACCGGTGTCCCTCACCCGGATCGTGTCGCCGACCTGCCACACGGAGATGGTGTTGCCCAGGCCCACAGCGGCTGTGACGGTGACCGCCGTGCCGTTCTTGCTCACCAGCGTGCCGGCCATAGCGGATCCGGGCGGCTGGGTACCGGGGGTCGCACTCGCCGGGCCGGTGAGGCACAGCGTGAAGCCGAACACCGTTGTCAGGAGCGCAACGGTGCGATGAAGCGCCTTGTCCATGACTTGCCTCCTGGAAAGCGTGCGGGATCGTTACTCAGCTCGAAATGCTTGCGTGGACCGGTGGTGACATAGCGCAGCGGCGCCACCGCCCTGCCTGAAACGGCGTTGCCTCTCGGGTGCGTTGGGCGGTTTCGCGGGCCCGTGAATCGTTGGTCGTCACCTTGGTACAGGGACAGCGAAATTTTGCCCGCCGGAAACGGCCCCTTACGGGTGTTCGCCTTTCCGGCGTTCATGAGGGCAGTACGGCAGTACGGCAGTGCGCGGTGGCTCACAGCAGAACTGGGCGCGCATTGTCGGAAACGTTGCTACACATCGGATGACGCCAGGCACCTCCTTGGATGCCGGACCCAAGCATGCCGTGTGGAGAACTTGTGGAGGAGGGGGTTTAGCGCCATTGCAAGGGGTCTCCGCAAGGGGGTAATTTCCGGCACACCCCGAGTGCGTGCTGATGCGCAACGGTTCGTACCGTGACTTGAAACTCTGCGGTGAGCGCACTGGCCAGGCTGCGGCGCGAGCGGGCCGAAGGCGACCGGCCGGTGGTAACGTCGACTTCACTTTTGTCACCCCGAACCGCGCATTTCGCCGCTTCCTGCCCAACCGTGGCTGGCTGATTGCCGAGACCGCCCCCATGGGCGCCGCCCCATCCTTCTCGGCCTCGGGCCGCTGCTCCTTCAGAATGCTTCCTGCTCTGTTCACGCCGGGGCCCGTGCTGCTGGGGCGGGGTCTTGTCGAGGTGTCGGTAGAGGGTGAGGCGGGTGTCGCCGAATTCGTCGGCTGATGTGCACCGACGGCCGGGAGACGCAGGTCACATTCGTCCGTGTCACAGGGGGTCGGGCTACCTCGTCTCAGGAGGTGTAGCCACTTTCGATCACAGAGGAGCACACCATGGACGCGCGACTGAACTTCCTCGCCGACCCGGCCGCCGGCAAGGTCCTCAAGCACTTGATGTCGGCGGGCAAGGCGCTCAAGGACTCGCCGCTGCCGGCCGCGACGCAGGAGCTGGTGGCGCTTCGCGTGAGTCAGATCAACGGCTGCGCCGTCTGCATCGACATGCACACCAAGGAGGCCGCCGCTGCCGGCGAGACCTCGGTGCGGCTGAACCTGGTGGCGGCGTGGCGGGAGGCCACGGTCTACACCGAGGCCGAGCGTGCCGCGCTGGAGCTGGCGGAGGAGGGGACCCGGGTCGCGGATGCGGCCGGTGGGGTCAGTGATGCGGTGTGGGCGTATGCCGCCAAGCACTACGACCAGGAGCAGCTCACCGCTCTGGTGTTGCTGGTCTCCTTCATGAACTTGGCGAACCGGCTGAACATCATCACCCAGCAGCCGGCCGGCGACTACGAGCCCGGGCAGTTCCACTGAACGGCATCAGCAACTGGCTCGGGGTCCGGCTGCGGGCTCCGAGCCCCGGGCCGGGGGCGTTACTCTGGCCCGCCGGTGATCCGGATGATCACCAGAAGCTGCCTGCGCCGGCGAGAACGGCCGGGTGGCAGGGCTTCAAGGGGAGGGGAGTTGGCGTGAGCAAGGTCGAGGAGTTCCAGGAGCTGCGGCCGCTGCTGTTTTCGATTGCCTATCGGATTCTGGGCAGTGTGGGTGAGGCCGAGGACGCGGTGCAGGAGACATGGCTGCGCTTTGACGGTTCGGCGACCCGGCCCACGTCGACCAAGGCTTTTCTGTCGGCCGCGGTGACACGGATCTCGATCGATGTGCTGCGCTCTGCACGGGTGCGGCGGGAGGAGTACGTGGGCCCGTGGTTTCCCGAGCCGCTGCTCTCCGACCCTTATGAGGATCCGGTGCGGTCGGCGGAGCTGGCCGACTCGGTGTCGATGGCGGCGCTGCTGCTGCTGGAGCGGCTCAGCCCTCTGGAGCGGGCGGTGTTTGTGCTGCGGGAGGTGTTCGGCTTCGGGTTCGACGAGGTCGCCGCGGCGGTGGGGCGGTCGGAGGCGGCGTGCCGACAGCTGCTGGTGCGGGCGCGGCGGCATATGGAGGCCGGGCGGCCGCGCTTCGAAGCGGCCCGGCAAGAGCGGGAGGAGCTGGCGTCGCGGTTCTTCGACGCCCTGCGCGAAGGCGACGTCGCCGGCCTGCAGGAACTGCTCGCCGCCGACGTATCGATGGTCGGCGACGGCGGCGGCAAGGCCCCGCAGCTGGCCAGGGCCGTCATCGGCGCCGAGAACGTGGCCCGGCTGCTTGCCTCCTTCTTCCCCCTGCTGGCCCGGATCAGGGTGACGTTCGAGCCGCACGAGGTCAACGGCCAGCCGGGCGCGATCTTCCGCGACCGGGACGGCAAGGTGCTCCACACCCTGGTGCTCGATGTACTCGACGGGCAGATCCAGACGATCCGCTCGGTGATCAACCCCGACAAGCTCGGGCACGTGGGACCCGTAGCGGACGCCTGGGCAATCCACCGCGAAGTACGACAGGCACGCCGGCCCACGGAATAGCCGCAACAGCCGACCGCACCTCGAACCCCCTGCTGGCAGCTCAACACCTTTACCTGCAAGGGCACTTCGCCATCCCGGGGGCTGAGGCAAGGACGACGGCTGGGGAACGCCCACACTCCGTGGGCGTTCCCCAGCCGCAGTCGGGCTGAGAGAACCGAGGTCACCCAAGCGGCCGGTCGTGCAGCGCTCGACGGCCCCCACGGCCCTCGATCGCTGCGGCAGGCACGGGGCAGTCAGTCCGGACGAGCCGGGTCGCGGCCGCATGATCCGGCTACGCGACGATTGAGTGACATCGAAACGGGCGAACAGTCCGCCCCTTGTCCAGGCCGCGCCGACACGGGGGTTGAGGAACATCGGTGTCAGATCGTGCGCTACGCGTTCGACGTCGCTGGTGGGCGGCTGACGGGGCGCCGGCCGCCGGGCCGGCTGAAGTCGTTGCACAGATAACGCCCGATTATCTGCGGCACCGGGATTCGCCACCTGCGGCGACGTCCCCGGCCGCCACGCGAAGCTGCCCCAGTGCGCAGCCGTTGCCCCGTTATCTGTGGCAAGGAGGAAGCGGTGCCCATCGTCATCCAGCTCCCGACCGGGAAGGCGCTGACGGTCCGGGCAGCCGCCGACGTCTTCCTCGGCTGATGCTCATGGCCAGTCGAGGCATCGCAAGCCGGAAAACGTGAAGCGGTACTTCAAGCCGTCACCGGAGGCCATCGCGGAGGTCACCAGCCTGCCCGCACCCGGGGTCGACAGGCGCTGAGCGGTCGTGTTCGCCGTTGACGGCCGGGACGTCTCCCGCGCATCCGAGGCGCCCCGACAGGCCGGACTGCTGATGGTGGCACTAGCTCTGCGGGACGTCCTTGACGAACACGATGCCGTCGCTGTCCCCCAGGTGGGCCGGGTCAAGCGGGGAGTAGCCGAACCAGGGGGATACGCGGGGCGCGGGCCGGGTGTCGCCGAGGGCGGTGGCCAGCCGCGGGGCGTCGATGACGCAGCGGTCCTCCGGGAGCGCGTACAGGAGTCCTTCGACGGTGTCCGGCGGCGGCGTGTCCACTCCCTGGTGCCGGATCGTGCCGAGGGCCATGGCCACGAAGGCGTACCCCTCACCGAGCTGGGCGCTCACCAGCGCACCGGCGCTCCACCACTCCAGCGGCATCCCGCCCATCCGCATCGTGCTCTTCTCCCGCTGGAGATGGGAGTTGTGGGCGTGGATGAGTGCCGGGCCCCGAGCGGCGACGGCGAGGAGGTTGTGGGCCATGATCTGGTCCCGCACGCCCACCAGCCGGGCCATGCGGGCCGGTGAGGTGTCGGCCATCCAGTAGTGGTAGCGCAGCAGACCGAGGGCGGTGCGACCGTACAGTCGCGCCCGGTCCCAGTCGTCCCGCGAGGTCGCCGTGATCAGGTACGGCGTCTGCGCGTCGAGCAGCGCCACCAGATCGTCGGCGAGCAGCCGCAGTTCCTTGGCCTCGGCCGACTGCCCCACGGACTGGGACGGGTCCATCATCGCGGCGGGATTGTTCCACCGGTCGTCGGCGCAGAGCAGGCGGTCGAGCGTTTCCGCGGTGCAGGGGAGCAGGTCCGCGTCCACCCGGACCGTGAGGTAGCCGTGGAGTGCGGTGAGGGCCTGCCGGGGGCTCGCGGCGCCGGTGATCTCCAGCGGGCCGTCGATACCGGCGAAGCGGAGCCGCTCGGACGCGGGCCGACTGTCGTTGTACGCCCGTATCCAGCACACGAGTTCGCGGTTGGCCGCGGAGGTGCCCCAGCCGTGGCTGAATCCGCGCTCCATGACCTCGTCGAGAGTGCCCGTGCCCGAGGTGACGTAGTCGTCCACGACCAGGCCCATCATGCAGTCGCTCTCGATCGCGATCGTCCGGTAGCCCTCCTGCTCGACGAGCTGCCGGAAGAGCTCGTTGCGCAGGTCGAGCAGAGTGTCCTCGCCGTGGGTGGGCTCGCCCAGGGCGAGCAGCCGCGGCCGGGCCGGGAGCAGCTTCATGACGGCGGCGGCCTCGACGGTATGGGCGGTGTCCTTGATGTCAGTAGCCATGCCTTAAACGCTATCGTTGAACCTGCGGTTGAAACTTTCCCGCGATATCGTCAGGCCCGTGGCACGAAACCTTCAAAGCGGTGAACAGCTCAGGCCGGTTGACCTGGCGCGCGGGCACGGTCTGTCCACGCAGGCCATCAGGAACTACGAGGAGGCCGGCATCCTTCCGGCCGCCGGTCGCACACCCCACGGTTACCGCACCTATACCGCGCTGCACGCGCGAGCCCTGGGCGCGTTCCTCGCCCTGGTGCCCGGCCACAGCCACCGGACGGCGACGTCGATCATGCGGGCCGTGAACCAGGGCGCGGTCGATGAGGCGTTCCGTCTCATCGACGAGAGCCACGCCCAGTTGCTAGACGACCGGCGGACACTCCAGGCCGTGGAGAGCGCCCTCCGCGACCTGGCGCCCACTACGGCGTCCGAACCCGACGCGACGGTGACCGGGCCGGGCGGCACGTTCATCGGGCCGATGGCAAGAGAGCTCGGAATCCGGCCCGCGACGCTGCGCAAATGGGAGCGCGCCGGGCTGGTGCGCCCGCGCCGCGACCCGCTGACCGGGTACCGCGTCTACGACGAGGCCGACGTACGGGACGCCCGGCTGGCCCACCAGCTCAGGCGGGGCGGCTACTTGCTGGAGCAGATCGCCCCGCTGATCGCCCAGGTGCGGGCGGCCGGCGGACTGGAGCCGCTGGAGGCCGCACTGTGCGACTGGCGTGGCCGGCTGTCCGCCCGCGGGCGGGCGATGCTGACCGGGGCCGCCGAGCTGGAGGCGTACCTCCGCGAGCGCGGATGAGACTTCGGCCGCTGCTGGCCGGGCGGCGGGACACGGACGGCGTACGCCGTACCGATGCCACGTTTCTTCCGGTCCGGTCGCCGGGTCCTGCCGAAGGTAGAGGGCAAGGTATCCCGCAGCTCCTACCAGCGGGGACGGCAGGCAATCGGAGATCTCCTACACCAGCGCATCCGCAGTCCGGGTCGCCGGGGTCAGCATCGTCACACTGCGCGGCACGGTCATCGAGGGACGCGCCAAGGGCAGCGAAGCCAGCCGTACCATCGCTGTTTTGCCCAGCTCGCTTCCGACGGCCTGCCTGACGCCCGAGGGGCTTCAGCGAGCTGGAGGCAGAGTGCAGCTGGAGATTCAGCCGTGAGGTACGCAGTCAGGGAAACCAACAGCCGGCTGGGGGTCAGGTGAGCATGTCAGTCGAGGTGCGCGACAACCGGACCGGTTCGGCCGCCATAGGGCTACGGCTCTCTCTCCTGAGCGATCCCAAGATTGCGGAGGCGCTGGCCTGGCCGGATCAAAGATGCTCAAACGCCAGACCTTGGTCGTGCCGGATTTCGAACTCTCAAACGACCTACGGTACCTGGCAGTTGGCAGCCTGCACTGGAACGGCCGAGGAGCCCGATCAGGCGTCCATCACATGATGTGAGGAAATTCCACTCTCGTTCAGTTGTGACGTGCCTGATCGTTTCTGCATGAAATCTACTCACCGGTTGGCCGGCAACAGTTCGCTTTGGGGAGCCTTACCGGCCGACCAGGCCGGTCCTACTGTCCCTGGTGACCAGTCGGCGGCGCTCAACACGAACCATTCGCTCTTCATCGACAAGGGAGCAGCTATGGAACGCCGTAGTCTTCTTCGCGCCGCCGCAGTAGGCGTCGGCGCGGCAGCCTTCTCCGGTTCGCTGTGGCGGCAGGCCGCCGCCTATCCCGCTCTGGCCGGCCCCAGCCCGTACGGAGACCTGCAGTCGGCTGATGCCAACGGCATCATGCTCCCGGCGAACTTCACCAGCCGGGTGATCGCACGCTCCACCCAGACCGTGTCCGGCACCAACCACGCCTGGCACAAGGCCCCGGACGGCGGCGAGTGCTTCGCCGACGGAACCGGCTGGATCTACGTCTCCAACGCCGAGGTCGGCAGCGGCGGGGGCGGGGTCAGCGCCGTGAAGTTCAACAGCAGCGCCGCCATCACCGGGGCATACACCATCCTGTCCGGCACCAACCGCAACTGTGCCGGCGGCTCGACCCCGTGGAACACCTGGCTGTCCTGCGAGGAGGTCAGCACCGGCTACGTCTACGAGACCGACCCGTGGGGGGTGAATGCCGCGGTCCGGCGGGATGCGATGGGCCGGTTCAACCACGAGGCCGCAGCCACCGACCCGGTCCGCAACGTTGTCTACCTGACCGAGGATCAGTCCGACGGATGCTTCTACCGGTTCGTGCCCACCACCTGGGGCGACCTGTCGTCGGGCACCTTGCAGGTACTCAAGGAGGTCTCCGGCGTGCTGTCCTGGGCGAACGTGCCCGACCCGGACGGCTCGCCCACCCCCACCCGCGACCAGGTTTCGGGCGCCAAGCTCTTCAACGGCGGGGAGGGCTGCTACTACCGGTCCGACATCTGCTACTTCACCACCAAGGGCGACAACCGGGTCTGGGCCTACAACGCCGCCAACAACACCCTGGCCGTGGTGTACGACGACAACGTCTCCGGCGCCCCGCTGACCGGTGTGGACAACGTCATCGCAGCCACCGTCGGCGACCTGTACGTGGCCGAGGACGGCGGCAACATGGAGATCTGCATCATCACCCCCGACGACATCGTCGCCCCATTCCTGCGGGTGACCGGCCAAAGCTCGTCGGAGATCTGCGGGCCGGCGTTCAACCCCGCAGGAAACCGGCTGTACTTCTCCTCCCAGCGCGGCACTTCCGGCTCCATAAGCGGCGGCATCACCTACGAGGTCACCGGCCCGTTCCGCACGTCTCTGTGACCAACACCGTCCACATCGATCAGTGACCGGGGCATCGCGAGCAGTCCATACTCCACACTCCACCGCAGCTTGCCCTGCCCCCACCACACACTCAGCACGACGAGCACACCCCCACACCTGTCGAGGCACGCCAAAGCCGAGTTCGCCGCCGCCGGCCTGACCGACCTGCCGGCCACCCTGGCCGACTCCGACCTCTACACCCACACCTACATCTACGAAGGCAACTCCCAGGTCCTCGACCACCGGCTGATCTCCCGGGCCCTGGTCACCGCCGGCTACGCCTTCGACGTCGCGCACACCAACAGCGAGTTCACCACCCGCCCCACGGACCACGTTCCCCAGATCGCGCGCCTGACCATTCCCTGAGCCGCATTTCAGGCAGCAACGACCTCTGGTGGCCCCACCTCGCCGGGGCCACCAGAGGACCCAACCACCCCTGTCCCAGGAGGACTCGTGTCTCATTCCCGTGCCCTGTCCCGCCGCCACTGGTTCGGCCTGACCGCGGCGACACTGGCCGCCGTCGCGCTGTCGACGACGGCTACAACCCCAGCTCAGGCGACCCCGCCCAACATTCCCAGCAAATCCACCGCCCAGTCCGAGCTCAACGCGCTGACTGTCACGGCCGAAGGCAGCATGACCGGCTACTCACGGGACCTGTTCCCTCATTGGATCACCATCTCCGGAACCTGCAACACCCGCGAGACGGTGCTCAAGCGGGACGGGACGAACGTGGTGGTCGGCAGTGACTGCTACCCGGACTCGGGCAGCTGGTACAGCCCGTATGACGGCATCACCGAGTACGCCGCGTCCGACATCGACATCGACCACGTCGTCCCGCTGGCCGAAGCGTGGCGCTCCGGAGCCAGCTCGTGGACGACCAGTAAGCGTGAGGACTTCGCCAACGACCTCGCCTACCCCCAACTGATCGCGGTGACCGACAACGTCAACTCCTCCAAGGGCGACAAGGACCCGACTGCCTGGAAGCCGCCGCTGTCCTCCTACTACTGCACCTACTCCAAAATGTGGATACGGTCCAAGTACCACTGGGGCCTGACCCTCCAGTCCACCGAGAAGACTGAGCTGCAGAGCATGCTCAACACCTGCTCGTCATGACCGAACTCCAGTCCACCCCGCACCGCTCCGCCTGATGGGGTGTGGACCGGCGAAGTCGGCACGATCACCGGCGAGCTGGAACTACGCACCATCTATGCCGACGATGGACTGCTCATCGTGCGGGTGCGTTACGCCGGCGCGCTGGAGTGGTACACCGTCCGCGGGGGCCACGCCCAACTACACGACCCGCGCGATCACCACCCCGTGCACGAGTTGCTGGTGAACGTGCTCCACTACCCAGGCATCTGAGCAATTCCACCAACACCCACGCCCGGCTGGTTCCCCTGATCAGCCAGGCGTGGGTGCCACCACGTCCCGGTCGAGCGTTTCCGCGGCGCGGGGGAGCAGGTCCGTATCCACCTGGGCCGCGAGGTAGCCGCCGCAACGTCCGCGGCTACGAGTGCTTGCCCCAGCACTCCGAAGCTCATCTGACCTGGGCCCTCATCACCCTCATGACCAGGCGACTCACCCGCAAAGGCCCTCGTACCGACTGGTCGAAGAAGCCCGCAACCGGCGGGCGAAACCTCGCATGGCCTGCTCGTGGAACCCCGTCAGCTTTGCTGCCAGACCAGCGTGTAGCGCCAGAACAGACGGCGTCGCAGCCGGACACCGGGCACAACACTGCGAGCATCATGCACGATGTCGGTGAAGCTCATGGTCGCTGGTCGGGTGGGGGCGGTCATCGACGCCGGCCGTGATGCCTTGCGCCCCTTGTTCTTGATCCAAGCCATGGCGACATTCATCGGAATCGCGGCGGCCCCGAGGAGGTGATCGCCGGGTGACTCGGCCCGGGCAAGGCCGACGACGACCAGGGTCCCGCCTGGCGCCAGGAGCTGGCGGAAGCGGGTAAGAGCCTCGGAAAACGCCAGATGGTGGATGGTGGCGACGCACGTGATGACGTCGTAGGAACCAGGAGGTATCTCGGTCAGCGCGTCCCCGACGGTGAAGGTCACGGGGACACCTGGCGCGGTGAGCTCCCGTGCCCGAGCAACAATCATGGGATCGGCGTCGAGACCCTCAACTGATTTGGCTCGTGAGGCCAGGAGCCGGGCCAGATCACCACTGCCGGATCCGACGTCCAGTGCCCTGTCGAAGCGCCCGGGGAGCTGGCGCAGGATCCACCGGTGGTAGTGGGCGTTGTGGTCCCACGGGTGGACGGCGTGGAAGCGGTCAAGGGCCTGCAGAACGCGGGACAGCAGTGTCGTCATGGCAGGAGCCCATCATCTTCGGTCGCCCTGCGACCCACCGTATGTTCTCAAACACTCACCCAGGGGTCCGGTGGCGAAGCCGATGGCGCACTGGCCTCGGTTGAGCCTGAGGGGCAGGCCGAGAATGGGCGAAGGTGACGGCGAGGCTGCCGGCCAGGAGCGGCATCGCGATTTCGATGCAGCCGGCGAACACTGCAGCGATCAGGGCGACCGTGCCGAGGACGAGTGCGACGAGCCCGAAGAAGGTTGCGGGGCTGTCGTTGGATCCGGTGGCTATGTCGGGTTCCTAGCGGGCGTCCGGCACGAGGACGGCCCCGTCCCGCCCGCGATCGGGCGGAGCGGGGCCGCACGTGGGGCGCCTTCTCCGTGCGTCAGGGCGCCGACGGGGCGAACACGAAGAAACCCGTGTCCGTGGTGACCATGCCGTAGCCGGACGGCTTGGAGAACAGCGGCAGCTGCTCCATAGGCAGACTCTTGCTGAGCACCTTCTTCGTCCGCGCGTCGACCGCGAGGGCCTCCTCCCCGCCGGTGGTGCCGTACAGCACACCCTCCGGCGAGAACCGCAGCGGAGTCATCGCCTTCTCACCCTCCTGCTGCGCCCACACCTCCTTGCCGTCGGCGAGCTGCCAGACGGCGGTGCCGGTCTTCGTGGTGGCCGCGGCCAGCTCATGGTCGGGGGAAAACACGGACGAGCCCTCGGTGTTGACCGTGTCACCGGGGTAGTCGTCGTAGGAGTACGCGGTGGAGCCGCCGACCTGCTTGCCGCCGGCGAGCTCGTAGGTGGCGGTGATCCAGGTGTCCGACCCGGGGCTGCTGTTCCACGCGGTGAGGATCCGGCCCTCGCGCACGTCCAGCACCCGCAGCGCACCGCTGGCCGGCTGCCCCTTGTCGTCGAGCTTCACACCCTTGGGCGCGGTGACGTCCGCGCTTGACCACACCTTCTTGCCGGTGGCGAGCTCGGACATGACCAACTCCGCGGGCTCGACCGCGTAGGTGGAGTCGTTCGCCATGTGGAAGGCGTAGGCGCCGGTGATCAGTGGGGCGTGCAGCTGCCCGCCGTCGATGTCCTTGTTGCGCGGGTCGTACGAGCACATCGCCTGGGGACCGGTGCAGGTCACGGTGCGAGCCTGGCCGTCGCCGACGGGCGTGAGCTTCAGTCCGGCCTCGCCGTCCTGCTCGACGAGATGACCCTCGTGGACGTGGAAGGTGCCGGCCGCGTGCTCGGCCGTCCCCAGCTCCGCGCCGTCGCTTCCGTAGACCGTGACCGTCACCGCGGTCTTCTCCGCGCTCAGCCCGTCGGACTCCGTGGTGGCGCTGGTACGCACTTCGAGGGCGCGCACGCCGTCGCGCCAGGTGGTGGCGGCGATCCGCTGCGCCGTCACCTTGAGCGTCTTGCGTACCTCACCGGTCTTCACATCGCGGAACTCCAGCGTAAGGGGCTCCGGTTGGTCGGCCGTGTGGAGGATGCCGGTGGTGCCGTCGACCGGATCGTTCTCGAAGGGCCCTCCGCCGACGTACGTGCCCTTGGCGTCCTTGACGAAGAGCAGAGTCTCGCCCAGGTCGACGGCGCCGCGGGCCGGCACGCTCCACGCCGGCTTCGCGGCCAGCCCGGGTATCGCGGGACCGTCGTAGGCCGGCCCCTCCTTCGTCTTCTCGCCCTCCGTGGGCCCGGGCGCCGAACTGCCCTTGGCCGTACGATCGTTGGGCTGCTTGTCCTCGGACGAGCCGCAGCCCGTGACGAGTCCGAGCGACAGGACCAGGCCGGCGGCCATCACTGTGTACTTGTTCATGTCCCCGTTGTTCCGCCCCTGCTGGGCATGGCGTGTGCGTCGTGACCACAAGTCGATCTTGCGAGTGGTGCGACGGAAGCAATAGACGCACGATGCGGCCACCGGCCAAGGAGCCCTGGGAATCCCTTACCGCCCCACCACAACGCACCCCGCGCGGTACGGGACTTACCCTTCGCCGCGCTGGACATACTGCCGGGATCCGGCTGCCTGTGGTGCGACGGGCTGATCAATCCCACTGAGCTCGCCATCGACATGCAGGCGCCTGCAGGCCTCTTCCTTCTCCGAGCCCGACAAGCGGACTCGGAGTTGTCACACCGACGGACTCGGAGTTGTCACACCGAAACGGCTTGACGTGTCAGCGACTGGCGGGCGTTGTCGAGGGCGGCGTCCATGCGTGCCACCTGACCCTCCGTGAACATGAACATGGCCGCGTCATCGGTGTAGTCCATGTAGTTCATGAACATGTCGCCGTCCGGTGCGTTGCCACATGTCACATGGGGGAAGCGGGGAGCTCCAAGATTGGGACCGGCCTGGTTGGGCGTGTCCGCCACGAAGTCGCTGCCGCTGCACCCCTCGTCGTCGTCGCCCCAGATGTGCCGCAGGTTGAGCCAGTGCCCGACCTCGTGCGTGGTCGTGCGGCCTCCGTCGAACGGCGCGGTGGCGGTGCCGTTGGTGCCGAAGCCGGTATGGGTGATGACCACGCCGTCCGTGGAGGCGGCGCCGCCCGGGAACTGGGCGTAGCCGAGCAGACCGCGGCGCAGCAGGCATACCCAGACGTTGAGGTAGGTGTCCGCAGGCCAGGCGTCCATGCCCCCGCTCAGCGTGAACTTGACCATGTCGTCGGTATCGAAGTCCGCGTTCGAGGTCTGGGAGCGGGTGATGCCGTCCGTGGGCCGCCCGAGCGGATCCGTCCTGGCGAGATGGAACTCGATGCGCGGATCGGCGACGAGCTCCTGCCATACCCCGGGCACATTGCCGACATCCGGGTTCTGACTGCGGAAGTCCTGGTTGAGGACGTCGATCTGACTGTGGATCTGGGCGTCGCTGATGTTCTGTTGGGGTGTGTTGTGCACGACGTGCACGACGACGGGAATGTCGATCACGCCTTGCCTTGCCGCTATCCGCTCCCTTCGTTCGTAGGCGAACGCCGTGTTCTCGATCAGTGCGCGATTCCCGGCGTACTCGGGATTCCTGTCGAGGAGTCTGCGGTGAACCTCCATCGCTCCACACCAGCGGCTGTAGTCGGCAGAGGTGCTGCGGAGGAATGACTGCGCGTCGGACATGGCTGTGCCTCCTCGGGGGTGTCTACGGAATGCCCCTCATGCGGCGTGTGGTTTACGCAAGAGGATCGCGCTGCTGGGGTGGGAGGCGCAGGCCCGGTGCAGACGCTGCGCACTGGCCAAGGACCCATACACTGATAAGCGTAGGCAGACGTAAGGAATCGGGCAATACGGTGCACGCGCGTGACAAGCGAGGTGGTCGGGCCATGAGCGAGCTCCCCCCCAGTCTGTTCCGAAACTGGGTGCATTCCTTCGAGGACGACACCGAGGGAGTGACGGTCTATCGGCCGGCCGACTATCCGTTCCCACCAGCGCGCGGTCGTCGCGGGCTGGAGTTCGCTCCGGACGGTACCTTCATCGACCACCCAGTGGGGCGCGGAGATGCCCCGGATGCGGTGCCTGGTCAATGGCGGCTGGCGGAGGACCGTCGTCTGGCAGTCTCGTTTCCCGAGAACGATCGTCCGGATCGCGGACTGGAGATCCTGCGCTGCGACGAGGATGTTCTGGAGATCCGCTCGGCGCCGGCATGACCGCGCAGACGTAACCGCAGCAGGCGCCGTCCCTCGTCGTCATCGATCTTACGAACCGCAGCCGGAGGCCGGTCCCCGCGCCGACGCTGCCGGTGGGCGAGGGGGAAGGCGAGGGTGCGCGGTACGCCGTGTGCGGATGCGCGGCGCCCGCGGGCGCGATCCCTGCCGTTCAGCCATCACCGCTCACCCTCAAGCCGTGCTTAAGCGTGGAACGCGCGGTGTGCCCTTGACGGTTCATGGGCCAAGGAACGTAGCCCATGCTCCGTCAGTTCCCCACCAGCCGCGCAGACTGCGCACTGCTGGGAGCTGCGCGTGCTGGCCGCCGCCGCGTCGACCTGCCCACATCCGATGGACGTCCTCCCTGGTCAGCGCCCGCCAACTACGCTTCAGCCGACGGGCCGGGTAGCGGTCGGCCGGGTCGGGTCGGAGGGTCCAGTGCTCCAGCCTCTTTCCCAACCGCCTTGTGAAGTGAATCACAGTGGCGGACTGTCACGGTTTGCTGGTGTGGGGTGTCTCGATGGGCATCCAAGGAGAGGAGCCGGGTGTGGTGTCGGGGTGTCGACGCGTCGGACAGGCCATCAGCCTGGGGCGCCGAGCCGGTGCGATCCGGCCTTCGTGGCCCAACGACACTCCGGTCGGGCGCCCAGTCACCGGACGCACCGCGGCGGTGACCAAGGAGCCGGTCTGCCGGTCCACGGTGTGGCGACTGCGCACCGGTCACCGCACCAGGGAACGGGTGGGGGTCGGCCATGGCTGAGGACGCCTTCACCGAACACCGTCCACTGCTGTTCACCATCGCCTACGAGATGCTGGGCAGCGCGACCGACGCCGAGGACGTGCTGCAGGAGAGCTACCTGCGGTGGAGCGCGGTCGATCCGGCTGCGGTCGAGCATCCGCGCGCCTACCTGGTCCGCGTGGTGACGCGGCAGGCCCTCAACCACCTGCGCGCGGTCAGGGCGCGGCGCGAGGAATACGTCGGCACGTGGCTGCCCGAGCCGATCCGCACCGCACCAGAGGTGAGCGAGGACGCGATCCTGGCCGAGTCGGTGTCGATGGCCATGATGCTCGTCCTGGAGACGCTGAACCCGACCGAACGCGCGGTGTTCGTGCTGCACGACGTGTTCGGCTACACCCACGGCGAGATTGCCGCCTCGATCGGCAAGACCGAGGTCACCGTCCGGCAGATCGCCCACCGCGCACGCCGGCACGTCCACGCGCGGCGTCGCCGCTTCGAGCCCGACTCCGACGCCGCCCGAGAGATCGTCCAGCGGTTCCTGCTCGCAACGGCGACCGGCGAAATCCAGGCGCTGATGGACCTGCTGGCGCCCGATGTCGTACAGATCTCCGACGGCGGCGGGAAAGCGGCCGCCGCCCGTCGCCCGATCACCGGCCGCGACGACGTCGCCCGGTTCGTCCTCGGCGTGGCCCGCACCAGCATCACCGCTACGACCCACATCGAGCACGCCACCTACAACGGCATGCCCGCGGCACGCTGCCTCACAGGCGGTGAACTCGACTGGCTGCTCGCCTTCGAGATCCACAGCGGACGGATCACCGGCCTCTACGCCATGCGCAACCCGGACAAGCTGCACCGCGCCGATGCGGTGCGCCCACTCGACAGAGGAGAACACCAGCCATGGAAACCATGACCGTCGAGCGCACCATCAACGCCCCGATCGACGAGGTGTTCGCCTGGCTCACCACGACCACCAACTACACGCGCTCACCCCTGGTGCTGCGCTGCCGCCTGACCCGGCACGGCGAGACCGCGCCCTACAGCGTCGGCGCGGTGCGCAGTCACCTCTGGCTGATCGGTTGGCTCAGGGAACGCATCACCCACTACGACCCGCCGTACGCCACCGAGTACGTCGTCGAGCGCAGTCTGCCGCCGTCCCGGCACGAACTCGGCCGCATGACGTTCACCGAGGCCGACGGCGCCACCCAGGTGCGCTGGACCACCCGCGCCGAGATGCGCATGCCGTTGCTCGGTGCCCTCCTCACCCGGCACGTCGTGCGGCCGATGATCACCCGTTCCTTCGGAAGCATCCTCGACGCCGCCAACACCGCACTGGCCCAACACCCCCACTCGGGACCGAGCAAGCCGACCGCGCACGCGCCAACGAGCGGAAACGAGTCCCGTTGACCGCCTCCGGCGGAACCGACCATTCAGAACGGGATCGAGCAAGGCGACCGACGGGGGCTTGCCCGTCTACTGGCGGTCGGTGGTGAGGTGGGTGCCCTGTGCGGTACGTCGATACAGCACGTAGCGTCCGTCGCGGATGGGGGTGACGAGCCCGGACCGGCGTAGAACGCCGAGGTGGTACGAGACGGTTGCGGGGCTGAGGTAGTGGCGTGCGGCCAGTTCGGAGGTGCTGGCAGGAGTGGCCAGGGCTGTGAGCAGGCCGGCCCGTGTGGGGCCGAGGAGGCGGGCGAGTTCAGGGGATGCGGTGTACGCGGGGGACGACGGTGGTGTCAGCGGATAGTGGACGAGTGGCGGCCAGTTCTCGGG
>NZ_JAGGPB010000080.1 GCF_018614055.1 Streptomyces sp. ISL-98 | reverse complement strand
GCGAAACCGTTCACTTGGACGGCAACCGCCGAAGAGATCCTGGCGAAGGTCCGCCTCGTCCAGACCAACATCAAGAAGCTCGTTGCAAACAACTCAAAGTGATACAAACAGGATCACGAGACACTAGCTGCCGGATCGGGTTCGTACGGCATACGCAGGTAGGCGCACAGGACATCGATGCATACCTGTCGCTGCTCGATCCAGTCGTCGGCGAGCCGGGCCATGGCGTATACGCCGGCCAGCCGTACCGCGGCCTCATCGTGGCCGAGCTGGTCGGCGGCGGTGGTGTAGCGCTCGGCGAGCTGGTTGTCGTCGGCCCGTTGAGCGTCTCCTTCGGCGAGGCGCTGCTTGCGGTAGGCGTAGACCCCGGCGAGAGCGGCGGCGACGAAGGCGAGGGTCGCGAGGGCGGTGCGGATCACCTCGTGGTCAGGAACGGGCTCCTGCGTGCTCCCCTGCGGCGCGAGACTGCGGAAGAGGATGTAGATCCCGACACCTGCAGCCAAGGCCACCAGAATGGTGAGCGGCCCCACGAGCCAAACGGACCTCAGTTCCGGCGCGTGCCGGCCCCGTGAGGCCGGGCCTCTGCGACCCCGTCTCGGCATAACTGTCACGTCTTGATCGTGCTCGTACTCCGGCTCTGCTGGCGCCCTATGGCAGCCGTTCGGCGGAACGGGAATGCCCGTCCAGGCCCGGGGATCCGATCCCTGGGTCTCTGGGGCCATTTCCGCAGATCGGCGGACGCTGGCCGCAGGATCGCGTTGCGATTCGCCCCAGCTGTCACCCGCGGGTGACAGCTGGGGCGGGCGCCCTCATGGACTGGGGCTGTCACAGCGGGCGCTGCGCGAAGTACACGGCCGCCTCGACGAACTCACCACCGCCGTCACCGAACGGCTCACCACAGCAGCCACGGACGCTGACAACAGCGTGCCAGCCATCGCCGGCTCGGCGTGTGGCCGAGTCAGCGATTTGTCATGCCGAGATCGTGCTTCCGATCTTGGCGGCGACCTCTGGGTGGGCGAGGTATTCCTCGATGTTGTGCGCGCGGTCCCGCGAGTTGGCGACGGCCAGATCGGTCAGCTCGCCGGTCCAGACCTTCTTGAGCGGGCAGCCGATGGCAACCGTGTCGGTCGGGCACCACGCATTGAACCAATGAGTCACCCGATCGGGGCGGTTGGGGCCGGGGGGGAGCAGCCGGTTGTAGACGGCGTCCATGCCCAGTGGGCTGCCGGTGGTGACGAGTAGGTCAACCTCCAGCTCTGGCGGAAGCCGGTGGATGAGGTCCATGCCGACGACGGTGCCGAGGCTGTGGGTGACCAGGGTGACCTTGCCGGCGGAGGGCATCGTGGTGAGTACGCAGTCCAGGACCGCCTCTCGGACGTCCGGGTATTGGAGGTAGGCGGCGACGTCCCGGAGGATCGTTTCGATCGTCACTTCGTCGAGATCGGTATTGGCGGCCAGCCAGCCCAGCTGACTTCGCAGGGCCCCGACGATCACGGCGCCCCCGAATCCCTCGGTGGCCAGCTGCTCCTCCTGCGGCATGCCTTCCTTTTCCGCCGCCTCGGCAACGAGTTGCCTGAACGTTGCATCGCCCGGGTCGGAGGCGCCGATCTCCACCGCGCCGTAGGCGGTCTCATCCAACGAGCGGGGGCTGGCTTCGTGCTGTGCGATGGCCTGCACGAGCACGTCGCCGTAGTACGGGAACCAGATATCCCCCGGGTCGATCGGAGTGGTCCCGGCGAGGGTGAGTCCCTCGTTCAGTCCTGCAGACCACTTGCGGCGGAGCACCTCGGGGTCTTTCTTCTCCTGGCGCCTGCCGTGCAGGAAGACCAGACTGCGCTTGCCACCGAAGGCCGAGCTCTTTCCGGGGATCCCGACGTGGGCCGCAGCCGCTTCACGCCCGGGGACTGCTGCGGCGGGGGACAGCGTCTCGACCGGGCCAGGGAGGATGGCACCTGGCTGCAGGCCGGAGTCGGCGCCCATCTCGGCCAGAAGTGTGCGCGGGGCGGGGCCGAGTGGCACCGTAGCGAGGTGTTTGAGGATTGCACTGATGCGTACACCTTCGTTCGACACATAGTCGATGGCGTCGTCGCCGTCACCGCGGTGCCAGATCTGGCCGTCCTTGCGCAGGGTGCGGCCCTGATCGTCGGTCTTCGGCACGCCGCTGTGGTGCAGCGCCACCACTTCCCACTGGTCGTTGAAGACCGGGGATCCCGAATTGCCGGGTTCGGTGTCAGTTTTGTAGTGGAGGAAATCGTCCAGTCGCACCTGGAGGGCGTTGTCCCGGACAGCGATCTCCTTCAGGCGGCCCATCGGGTGGCCGATGACGTTCACAGGTTCGCCGATGACCAGCTTGCCGGTCTGGACGCTGAGTCTGTTCCACCCGAACCTCTCGCCCGGGGCGAGGCTGCCGGCGTTGGCGGCGATCTGTACGAGCGTGAAGTCGAGGTGTTCGTCCGTGAGGAAGAAGGCGCCGGAGTCGAGTTCGAAGCGGACTGCCGCCTCGGGTGTGTTGTCGACGGTGACCTGGGCGTTGAACTCCACGAAGCACTCGTGAGCGGATGCCTGGTCGGGCAGCACGTGGTTGTTGGTCATCAGCAGCCGAGGCGATACGAGGAAGCCGGTGCCCAGCGGCAGCTCACGACCGTTCTCGCGGACCGAGATCCGGGCGACGCTGCCGGTGGCCCGAACGCCGCGCGGGAGAAAGTTCCACGCCTGGAGGTCGTTGGAGGTGCCGATGATGCGCTCGTTGGTGTCAGGCACATCCAGCGCCTCGGGGCGGATGCTTTCCACCACGGCTGCGGCCGGCACCCCGCCCCGGTCGAGCAGCCGTTTCGCGCGAGCGGCGAGCGCCTCCGGCGAATCCGGGAACCTCGTACCGGCATCCAGATGCTTCTCGACGGCCTGCCGCTCGACGTTTGTCTCGCGGTACCGCCTGGCCGCGGCCTGGGCTTGCTTCTCCAGCTCCATGCGTGCTCTCTGCGCTACTGACATGGGATCCCGTCGCTTCGCTGTTGGTATATGCCTGCCTTCCCAGGAACAGGGACACGGCCTCACGGTGCAACAAGAGAGGGGCAATCGGGTTGCCTCAGGGAATACCGAAAGGCATATGCCGAAGCTCACTGCTATTGGGAGCTGTCCTGGCGCAGGCGTACGCGCCGGACTCGCGGGTCTTCTCCCAGTAGCGGGCCAGCTGCTTCATGGTGGCGTTGATCTCTTCGAGGAGGATCAGCAGCTGCGGCCCGATCGCGTGCGGTCGGCGTCGATGCCGAGTTCGTCCGCGACGCGCACCCGGCGTCAAGTGAAGTGCACAGAAGTCCCGGACCCTGTCATGGCTCCGGGACTTCGCGCTCCCGGTGTCAGGCCCGTTCGGAGTGTGCGTGCTTCTTGCGCCCCCTGTCCGGATGGTCTCGCCGCGCGCACCATGGAGTTGTGGCTTCCGGAGATGGAGAAGGTCAGGGTGCGGCGCTGGAGCCGGTCGGGCGGGCCGATGCGGTCCGGCTGACCGAGGAGTTGCGCGCGGCGATCGGTGAGGCGCGGCGGGCCGCGGTCGTCCTGGCCGTGCGGGTGCAGGCGGCGCACCGGGCCCGGGTGTGGGTCGCGCTCGGGTACTCCGGGTGGGGTGCGTACGCGCAGGAAGAGCTGGGGATCAGCAGGGCGCAGGCGTACCGGCTGATCGATATCGCCGAGTCGGCCGGCGCGCTGGACCGGGCGATCGGGGCGGCCGGTGTTCTGGCCCCGGTGTCACCCGCGGGTGACACGGACGCGGCGGGACTGGTCGATCTGGGGCTGTCGCAGCGGGCGCTGCGCGAAGTACACGGCCGCCTCGATGAACTCACCACCGCCGTCACCGAGCGGCTCGCCACAGCTGCCCAGGCCGGGCAGCTTGAGTTCCCAACGGTCCGCGCCATCGTGGGCCAGGCCGTCGACGAACTGCGCCGCGATCCGCTCCCCACAGCCGACTACACCGCCGAGACCGGTGACGGCCTTCAGCGGGCGCTCGCTGACGCCGAGCGGCAGCCCACTGACACGACGGTGGTACGGCGCCTGGTCGACGAGATGGCCGCGGCCGGCGGCCGGCTGGGACAGATCGCTCTCGAACTCGCCCCGGCGTTCTGGTCCGAGCAGGAAGCCGTCGACAAGGTCCTCGCCCGGTACGCGGACGACGTCGGCTGCGACGTCGAAACCATCCTTGCCGTACGCCGCTACGCGCTCACCGGCGACCGCCGCGCACTGGAAGGCACCTGGCTCTGACAGGGAGCGCGACAGGGGCGATCGCATCAGTCTCAATGGCTACGCCGCAGCGCCGAAGTCGGCCAGTAGTGGCCTGGAGGCCGCCTCATGATGCAGCAGTGGTTTCTGTGTCAACTCTCAGCGTGTTGCCTGGACTCACAAATCCTCCCGTTACCGCTGGGGCATAGCGGATGATTGAGACGTGAGCCAGATGAACCGCGAGTGGGCGATCAACAAGCTGAAGTCGTTCCTCGAGACCGCTTCCATCACGTACGTGCCAGATGCTCCGAACACTGTTGGCTTCTGGAACTACAAACTCGACAAACCCGAGGCCGAGGTGCAGGCCGCTGCCCAGATCATCGAGCAGGTCCTCGACCGCGTCCTGCCCGCGTGGCGGAAGGAAGAGTGGCCGGAGGGCGAGAGGCAGCCGTATTGGCGTCATCGCGAAGCGGCCCATCGCGCGATTGCTCAGCTGGAGGCCGAACAGGAACTGATCGACAACCTCGGCAGCGGTGCCCCGCAGCTTGATGCCGCAACGCTCCACCCGTGGGTGTGGGGCAGTGTCCAGGGGCTTTGGAGTAGCGGACACTTCCGCGAGGCAGTGGGAATGGCGGCCAAGGCGATCAATGCCCAGACTCAGGCCAAGCTGGAGCGGAAGGATCTGTCGGAGGCCAAGCTGCTGTCGGATGCTTTCTCCATGAAGCCGCCGGCCAGCGGACAGCCACGGCTCCGGCTCGGAGCCGACGATGGCAGCGACACCTATCGGAGCCGTCACGAAGGTGCGGGCAGCTTCGCTCGCGGCGTCTACTCTGCGATCCGCAACCCCATCGCTCATGAACTTGATCACGAGCTGGAGGAGAACGAAGCCCTCGAACAGTTGGCAGCGTTCAGCATCCTCGCGCGGTGGGTTGATGAGGCCGACGTTGAGACGACTCCGTGAGCATGAGCGACATCATGAGCGGCGCTGCGGCAAAGGCCGGACCACAGCACCCGTGCCGGAATTCGTCCGAAGTTGGTGATTCTCGACTTCGAGGACGTGGACCACACGGGCCAGCTGCTTGATGTCCCGGTCCAGCTGGTCGCGCTCCTTGCGGACAGCGGCCAGCTTCTTCTTGAGTGCGTCGTTCTGCCGTTTCAGATCGTCGGCGATCTTGGGCCGGGCGTCCTGGGCCACGCCCCGCCACGCCACCGCGATGGACAAGCCGGTCGGGCAATGGCTCACCAACCTCCGCCGCCCCGGAGGACTGGGCAAGGATCCCGAGCGCGCGGCGCGGCGCGGCGCGCAGTTGGCGGCGAGGGGCGGATTCTGCAGCCGGCCGGGCGTGACACCTCTTGCACCTCCGGCGTCGGGGAACAGTCGTACAGCCGTTGTTCCCCGATGTCCTGTGCCAAGGTTGAGCGTTGTCACTGAATGTTGATGAGCTCAACTCTGGCTGGCCTGCCCACGAAGTCCACGAGATCGTCGTGCTGCGGGAGTTCGTCGACCGTGAGAAGCTGGGTCCGGCCCTCGCGGAGAAGCTGCTGACCTTCAACATCGCGGAGGTCACCCGCCACTACGAGACGATGACTCGCGGCTGAGCCTGGTGCGGAAAGCCCTGGCGGTCGGGGGGCTCGTCGGGTCCGCCCCGCGCCAACAGCTCCGGACACCGCTGCGCCCCAGAAATGAGTCGACGCATGGACATCGAGCTGACCTATGACATGGTCGGCACCCGTTTGCGCGGAATCGGCGGCGCCGAGATCACCTACGACCGGCTGGGCAACCGACCCCGCACCCTTGGTTCATGGACGCTCGAATACGACCGCCTCGGTACACGTCTGCGCGCCGTGGGCGCCGCCGAAATCACCTACAGTCGGTGGGCCAGCCTGCCGCGCACCGTCGGCCAGTGGAGCTGCGAACACAGCAAGCTCGCCTCCCGCCTGCTGTGCATCGGCCCTCATGAACTGAGATATGACCACCTCAGCAGCCGCGCGCGTGCCGTCGGCCCGATCGAAATCGTCTACGACCGACTCGGCACCCGTCCCAAACGAGTGGGGCTGCCCGGCGAGAGTGAGTCGCTGTCCGACGATCTCCTCCTCGCGCTCTTCCTCGTGCTGTATTGGCAAGAGGAGCGAGCTGCGGCTGCCCGGCGAGAGTGAGTCGCTGTCCGACGATCTCCTCCTTGGGCTCCTCCTCCGGTTGGGTGATCGTGTCGTCACCATGGTTCACACAGGCGGTCCACCTGATGTACCTGGAGGTCGCCACGGAAGTCGGCGACGCCGCGCAGCGCCTGGCCGCCGACGCCGCCGCACGCGCCGGCCGGGCCGGGGCCAGCTACGCGGACCTGGGCCTGGCCACAGGGATCTCCCGGCAGGCAGCACGCAAGTGGTGGCCCGACGCCGTCGGCACCCAGTGGACCCTGTTCAGCCTCACCGGCAAGAGCCACCCGCACGGCATGACCACCCAGGTGTTCCGCAGCAGCGGCAAGGCGATCGAGGCCGGCCGCACCGCCGTGGACGAAGGCGCGCTCGCCGACGACGGGGCCGTGGGCGCCATCGTCATCAGCTCCGCTCGCGAGGCCGTTTGGGCCTGCTACTTCAAACGACGGCACGTGGGCCCCGGAAGAGATCACTCTCCCCGAGGACCTGCAAACCGCGCCCGCGCCGGGCAGCCCCGAGCACACGGAATGGCTGTACCGGTGGGAGCAGCACATCACCAGCAGCCTCTGAACGCGGCCGATCTCGTCGCTCGCTCCCGACGGCCGTTGGAGCGCCGACTCAGCGCGTCTCGGTGTTGCCCTGCGGCCGCGCCGCCTTGTTGGGCACGGGGTTGGTGTCGTTCTTCTTGTCGGTCCCGATCAGCGCCGGGTCGGTGTAGATGTCGACGACGTCCTGCTGAGGCGCCGGGGCCGGAGAAGCCGGTGCGGGCGAGGGCTGACCGGCCCCCTGGTTCTGTTCATTGCTCATGGGACTCAAGTGTGCACCAGCAGTGCGACAGTCGACAGGACAAGGCCGACGATCAGCGACCAGAGGCTCACCAACCAGTACCTGGCCTTTTTCTGCTGGCGCCGCTGGTTTTCTTCGAAGAGTGACGCCCGAGATGCGGCCAGCCGGATCAGGGCCAGGCCCTTGGGCAAGCGGACGTAGTTGACGACCAGGGGACGCGGCTCCAGGTCCTTATACTCAGCCACCCGGAAGGCCTGCACCCCAGCCAGCAGAGAGACAGCGTATGCGGCGAAGGCGCAGTAGGCGAGGACGTCGTGGTGCTTGTGCGTCGCCAGAAACTGGGCGGCGGTGGCCGCGAACCCGATCAGGAACACCGCCTTGGTGTCGATCTTCGCCAGCGAGTCCGACTGGCGCGTCAGGCGCGAGGCCGCCTCGTTGTTGAGGAGCTCCAGTGTCGGTTCCTGAGCTTCCAGCTCAGCCGGTGTCATCGTCATGCCGAGAGCCTAGGAGTCTCGGGCGGCGGCGATGGGCCGCAGCGGCCAGCCCGCTTACCGTGGGGCCGTGACGACGCCTTCCGATGACGCTGCTGAGCCCGAGCTGGTGCCGGTGCCGGTCCGTGTCGTGCTGCCCGCCGATCCGGTGCTGGGGCATCCGCAGCAGGAAGTCGTCGCGCGGCTGTGGAAGCGGCGGCAGACGGAGACGGGCTGGTTGTACCTGGTTGGCATGCCGTCGTACCGAGATCGCGAGGACGGCAGTGTGGAGGCGGCGGAGTACCGGGTGTGGGTGCGCGCTCCGGAGCATGTGCGGCCGGTCGACGGAGTCGACTACGACCAGGTCGTCACCGAGCGCCTGGAGCCGTCGCCGCAGTCGGCGGTCCGCGAGATGCTCGGGGACCGCCGGCCTTCGGGATGGGTGCTGCAGAAGCAGGGCGGCCGCGGCCCGTCAGGCGGTGTCCTGCACGCGCCGGACCTGCGAGGAGGCCCCGCAGGGTGCGCCGCTGCTCGATCTGGACCACGCCCTGAACGTCGCGGAGAACCCAGCGACGCGGCTGTGCACGCTGTGCGGCTGCGCGCAGGAGCTGACCCCGATGCTGAGCGGCTTCGACCACATCACCGACTCCTGACCTGCCATGGTCGGGCTCATGGTCATGGCTTTCACCGGACCAGTCGAAACGCCTCCGGTCAGAGGGGCGCGTACAGCGCCCGGCCACCGGGCCCGAACTGTCCCAGATCCGTCATCAGGGCGACACCGGTGTCGATCTCATGTGGCGTCCAGCCCGTGACGTCCAGGAGCAGCCCGTCCAGCGGCCCGCCTATCAGCGCGGTTTACGTCTGCCCGGAAGCGGGCCGGGGTCGGGGCCGTCGTGGTCGTGGCCGGGCCGGTTTACGTGGGGGCGAAATAGTCGATCAGAAACCTAGCCGCAGCAGTCACCGCTTGGAGCCGGAAATGAGCCTCCCCAGCGGTCGACGTGCCAGGGTGCGGACCGTTGGTGTGCGTCATCTGCCACAGGCCTTGCACCATGTTTCCGCCTTCGCGCTTGGGCAGTTTCCCGGAGTCGATCATGTACTGGATCGCCTTGCCGCCGTCGCCCGCTCGCTCGCGGTCGAACCCTTCACGTTCAGCGAGTTGGCACACGACCTCTTCGAGCATCGTGCGGATCTGTCCGTTCGCAGCCCCGTAGTCCTCACGTGCGCAAGCCTTGACGGCTTCCTCGTAGTGCTTGTCGGCCACCGGAAGTCTCAGCCGCCTGAAGTCGTGTTGCAGCGCGGTGATCTCGTCGGACAGCGGCGCCCGCGGCTCGTACAGGGGCAGTAGCCGGGCGCGGCTGTCTTCCTCGATACGCGGATCGAAGCCGTCCGCGCGCAGAGCCTCCCGCAGTCGTTCCCATGAGGGGTTTCCGTCCTCGCCGTCGCGGGCGATGCGCTCGGCGGCCAGGCGAACAAACATGTGCAGGCCCTCGGCCGCCTCCTCGTCGCCGCGCTCGGCTGCCCCCTGCGCTGCGTTGATGGTGCGCGCGAGGATGGCTGCTTTGGCCAGGTTCATCGTCGACCTCGGCATGTAGCGGCCGAGGCCAGCGCTGGTGAACAGCATCTCGTGGGCACTACCGCTGAAGGCTTCCACAACGTCAGCCGCGGCGCCGACGGCGAATCGGGAGAGGGGGCGCATGAGCCCATCGTGCTCTCGGGCCTGGCGGGCCGCGCGCTGAGCCGCGCTCGGTGCGCGAACACAGTGCAGCTGCTGGCGTCCGTGAAGACGGAGATCGGCCACGCGCTGGCCGGCCTGCATCCATCAGCGCTCCTTCGGAGGGCATGCGCCCATTGTTTGGCGAACGCTGGCCTCCAAGGCGGGCCCCGCCCTGGAGACCTGCCCGTGGCGTGGTGGGACCTCACCGCACCGCAGACTCTTCGTGCCGAGGCTGTGCCCTCAGAGGAGCTCTTGGAGTTGACTGCGAGCGCGCGTCACCTCGCTGAGACCTTCAAGACCGAGATGACTGCGCCGGAGCCATATCGATGGGGCCGAGCTGGTCGACCGGATTTCGAGTGGGAGGAAGCCAATCCAAGTCCGTGCCTGGGCGCGGTTGAGCAGCTTGCCATGGTGGGGGTGCAGCGGTACGTGGAGCTTCAGCCCATGGTCGCGGAACAGCTCCTCCAGTACGGCGCGGCGGCGCTCGTACGGCTCGGTGAGAAGCTCCTCGCCGCCCGCCTGGAGAACGTCAAAGGCGATGAAGTACGCGGGCAGCGCCTCCGCGAGTTGCTCGATGGTGCGGCCGCCGGCGGAGCCGCGGCGTTGCAGCGCCTCGAAGGACAGCCGCCCCTGCGACCAGACGACGAGCTCGCCGTCCAGGACCAGGCCGTGCGGCAGCTGCGCCGCCGCGGTGACGAGGTCGGGGAAGTGGCGCTGGATCAGGCTGCCGCGCCTCGACTGCAGGAGCATCGGCCCGCCCGGCCGGGCAGGGGTGAACAGCAGGCACCTGTAGCCGTCGAACTTGGCCTCGAACGCGAGCCCGCCGGGCAGGACGCCGGGGCCGGGGAGGGTCTCCCGGGCCTGGGCGAGCATCGGCTCCACCGGCGGACGTAGCACCACCAGGTCCTCGCTCCCGACAGGGAGCCGTGCTGCTCGGGGGATTGGCACGGCTCCCCGACTTTGGGGTCGCAGCCCGCCCGGTCCTGTCAGCGGACGCAGCTGCACTCCCCTGTCTACGGCCCGGACACGGTCCGCGCGACCGAAGCCCGGCCAGTCGGTGACCGGGCTCCCTCGTACGGATGCTTCTCCCCCGGCCGGCGAACCGGATGCCAGAGCGGAGCCGTCGGTGGGGACACGAGCAGCACATCGCCGAGCCAGGGCTTGTGGTCCTGGACATCACCGCCGCGGACGAGGACACCGTCCGCACGGTGATGGACGGGCTCCAGCAGCAGTGGGCGACCTCCGACGTCACGCCGGTGTGGCGCGTCCCCGGCGAGTACGGGCACAGGTGTACGCGGATGTACGCCCCCGCTGAATGCTGAAGGCCCGTTCGTAGAGGCACCAATCCGGCGCCGGTCCACCATGGCTGACCGTTTCCCCTTCCGGCCGAACGACTGATGCCGGGACGTGGTGGACTGCCGACCAGCCGTGGATGGGCTGTTTGGCAGCGTGGTCAGAGCCATGGTCGGGTGCGCGCAGCTGCGGTCGGGTGGGGTGACGGTCACGCCGCTCCTGTAGAAGCGGCAGCTCACGCCGCCCGGGCCGGGGCGTGCCCGTGTCGCCGGTGCGCGGGTCGTACATCGCGCGGCCGCCAGCGAACTGGTGATCCTTTCGTCCGGCCCGGTGAGCATGCCCAGCCTTGTGCTTGCCGGGGTCGCCGATCGCGTGACCGGTCACCGGTGGGCTGGGGTGTTCGATTCGGCTTCCGCGTCGGCCAAAAGCACCTCAGCGGCGTGACCGGCCCGTGCAACCCTCGCAAAGCGGATCGGCTCAGGTGGAAGATCAGGCCGCGGTCCACTGATGGGCCCGGCCGTCGCGCCATTCCACCCAGCGGGGGTCGTCCAGCACCGTCTCGGGGTCGATGATCCCGGCCGCTTCGAGGAAGACGATGAGGTCGTGGTCGGAGTGCGCCACGCCGAGGATCTCGTCACGGCCGTGCCGGTGCACGGTCACCCGTCGGCCACCGGAGGTTGAGGGGCGATGCACGGTGATCGGTGCGCTGCTCATGCTCCCAGGCTCGCCCTGCCGCGGCGGCCGGACCAGTCGGGGACCGCCGGCTCGAGTCAGGCCGAGAGCCCCGCTCCGAGCAGGACGCCGGCCAGCGCGCCGCTGCAGAGAAAGGGGCCGTACGGGAACATCGTCTCGCGCCTCGCACAGCGCAGCAGGACCAGCCCCGCCCCGTACAGAGCCGCGAGGAGCAGTCCGGCGAAGCCGCGAACATGACTGTGTCCCAGCCGTGCCAGCCGAGCGCGGCACCCAGGGCGAGAGCCAGTTTGACGTCCCCGAACCCCATCCCCGCCGGGCTGATCAGAAACAGAACGAAGTAGGCGCCGCCGAGCGCGAGCCCGCCGTACAGCGCCATGGTCCACGATCCCGCGTGGCCCGGGATACGGGCTGCGGCACCGAGCAGCAGCACCGTCGCGACAGCCAGCGGCAGGGTCAGGATGTCTGGCAGGCGGTGTACGGCGATGTCGACGAGAGCGAGCAGCACCAGAACGGGCGCGATCAGCAGCCATACACCCAGCTCTGGTCGGGCGCCGGTGGCGTACGCGAGCGCCGCGCACAGTCCGGGCCGGGGCCGGGGGTGGTGTCGTTCGCATCGTCACGGTGAAGGGAACGCAGTCCGCCGGATTTTGTGACACCTGCCCCCGGCGGCCCGGACGGCTGTTCCCCAACGCCGGTGTCAGGCTGCGTCTTCGACGGGAAGGAGCAGCAGGTTGAACACCGGTCCGTTGGGGGTGTTCCGGTACGGGCCCGCGTATCGGTAGCCGAGTCGGTCGTACAGGCTGCGGCCGGCGGTGTTGTCCGGGCGGACCAGCAATGAGGACCACTGTGGGGCGATGGCCTTGAGCAGCTCGGCGTGCAGTCGTGTGCCGATGCCCTGGCACTGCCATGAGGGGCTGACGGCGAGTTCGCACAGCCCCATGAGTCGGCCCGCGCGGACGTCCTCGGGGATGTCCGGCAGGAGGTCGGGGCCGTACCAATATTCCGGCGTGCACGGGAAGGCGTAGCCGAAGCCCACCATCGTGCCGTGCGCGTACGCGGCGACCAGGGTGAAGCCCTCGTGACGCAGGTGGCCGACGACCTGGCGGCGCAGCGCGTCGGCGGACAGGCCGTCGGTGGCGGCGCCCGGGTTGTTGACGAGTTCGGGGTGAGCATCGGCCCAGACGTCGGCGATGGTGTCGAGCAGGGGCGGGACCTGGCCAGGCCCGTAGGTGCGGATCACGACGTCTGTGCGGGTGCTGGGGGTCACGGCCGTCCTCCTCCGGTGGCGGTGATGGTGCGGTACTCCTCGATCCAGTCGGCGACCGCGGGGACGCGGTTGTGCCGTTGTAGCGCGCCCGCGACGTTGTGCAGAGATTGCAGCAGCCGGTCGGAGCGCACCTCGGGGAGGAACTGCAGGACGCGGCCCGCGGCCTCGGCGGCTGCCTCCGGCTCGGGACGCTCCCTCACCGAATGCTGGATGGCGATGTCGGCGGTGTACAGAGCGCGGTTCCGGGCGAACGCCTCGCCATGGAGAAGCACGGCCTGTTCGGCGCCAGCGCCAGCCCGCTCGTGCTGTCCGAGATCGGCTCGGGCAAGGCACTCAAGGCCGGCCAGCTCGCCGGGCGCGAAGAACTCCAGCCATCCCGGGTCGTTCTCGGATGAGCCCTTGGCGTAGAAGTTGTGGGCGCGGACGATCGCTCGGTCGGTTGCCGACGGGTCGCCCATCAGGGCCCATCCGCTGGCCTCCCGCATGTTGAACAGGGCGAGCATCCGCGGGGAGTTGAGCCCACGGGCGACGGTCTGCGCACCCTGCGCTGCGGAGATCGCCTCACGGGGTCGGCCGCTCGCCTTGGCCAGCAGTGACAGGCATCCGAAGGCGTGCGCTTCCAGTTCCGCGTCGTCCGCGATCCGGGCAGCGGCCAGGGCCTCGCCATACAGCGAATGGGCGTCCCCGGCGCGGCCGGAGTCGAAGGCGAGCCACCCGGCGGCGATCGACAGGGCACCGGTCGCGGAGCGGAGTTTCCGCCCGGTCTTCTCCGTGTACGTGCCGCTCTGCAGCCACTGGTAGGCGGTGTGCAGGGCCTCGGTCGCGGCCGTGCGTAGCGGGGCCGAACCGTGGTCGTGATCGTGTGCGTAGAGCCGGGTCACAGCCTTGGAGACGGCGCGGACCTCGCTCGCGCCGATCCTTCCTGGCGCCTGTTTGCCAGCACCACGGGGGAGGGCCAGGACCGCGCATGCGCCATCCAGCAGGAACGCGCGCCGTTCCACCGGATCACTCTCCTCCTCCAGCCCGTACGTGGTGGCGGCCGTCGGTACGGACCGTGCTGTCGCCGGGGCGGCGAGACGAAAACCGAGTTCGGCCATGCTGTGACCGCCGGTCATCTGCGTGAGGATGCGGCGGTAGACCGCCCGGGGAAGGCCAACCTCCCCGTCCTCCCATGCGGCCACCAAACGGGCGTTGCAGCCGACCGCCTCGCCCAGCTCGGTGCCCGTCTTGACGATGAGCTTCGCGAACTCCTGGCGGGACATCTGGAATTCGTCCTCGCGCACGGCGCGCAGCTGGACGTTGGGGCTATGGCGGCGGTCGGCCATACCGGGCTCCGGGGCAGCATCCGCGTGTCGACAGGGGTGCGGCGACCGTACCGCTCCTGCCTCTGTCATGCCCCGCTCTTGAGGCCGGATCACCCGTGCGGGACGGACTTACATCGTTCTTGCATCGGGCTGGCGTCGCTCCCGCCCCCCTGCTGCTGCTTGCGTGGACGGTGACATGACGACGAATCAGGGAGGCGGCCGTGGCGAAGTCCTCCGCCAACGGAGCGGCCAAGAGAACCAAGAAGCCCACCCCAACGTGGCATGAGCTGGCTGCCGAAACCGACAGCAAGCGTGCGCTCTGGGTCCGGGGCCGCAATCACACGGACTTTGTGGCGTGCGGCGAGGACTGGCAAGCCGTGTGCGTGAAGCCCATAGAGCTGGGCCTGGACGCGCTCGCCGCGATGCGCATCGGCACCCGCCGCGGGTACCTGATCGTTGCCGACCACCTGCGCGGCGTGCTGTACGTGATGGTGCCGCCCGGCAACGGCGAGGCGTTCGCCGGTATCCCGGGCGTGCGGGTCCTCGGCCGGGGCCACCAGCTGCTCATGCCGCGCACCACGCAGGACAGCAGCACTGTGGCCGACTGGGTCGGCATCCCGCGCACTCTCGACGTCCCCGTGCTCGTCGACCCCGACCGGCTCGCCGCGCGTCTGCAGGAACTGGCGCGCTCGTACGAAGAGGCGATGGCGTCATGAGCGACACCCCTCTCCAGACTTCCGGCACGGTGCTCGTGCTGTGCGATCCCCACGGCCTGCTCACCCGGGAGATCCCCCTCGACCGGGAACCGATCATGCTGCTGGTCACCGCGGTGATCGCACTGCCTGCGACCGGGGACACGCTCCCGCCGACGGACTGCGAGCAGATCGCCCGGCTGCTGGCCGGGCATGCCCGCGTCGTCGCTGACGACGTACGGGCACTGTGCGCCCAACTGCCGCGCCGCAGCCCGCTGCGCTCGCTCACCGAAACCGTGCTCGGCGAGGCCCGCCGACGCCTGTCGGTGGATCCCCGCCCCACCCTCGCCTCCGCACAGAACCGGGCCCGGGTCGTTCGCATCCTGTACGAGCGCCTCGACCAGCTGCAGGCCGCCGGGTACGGCCTCCCCCCTTCCTGACCATCCCTCCCCGAGACGCCCGATGCCCTCCCCCCGTGGGCTCGGGCGCACGGGAGCCCCCGGCAGGCGCCCGCTCCTCAACCGGCCTGCCGGGGACTTCCTCCCCCAGCCACCATGCGCCGCCCCGTCCGGTGCCCCGGGCGGGCTTCCCATCCACTGCCGTTGGAGGCGTACGTGAGCACCACAGCCGTGAGCACATCGCCCGACCCTGTTCCCCCCGTCCCGGACGCCGGCGAGGTGTTCGCCTTCGCCACCCGCGAGATCGCTGCCGCTGCCGCCGACCTGTGGCCGCGCGCCGTCGTCGACCTCGGCGACCACGTCCCGAGCGTCACCGGCTACGTGCGCCGTGTCCGCGTGGACGGGCGCCCCCTGTACGCGAAGTACTCGATGCTGGGGGTGTCGCTGGTCTCGCTGCTGCGGGGCGCCTGCGGCCCGTGGCCGGAGGTCCGGGTGCAGCAGCAGGCGTACGTGCGCCGGGCTGATGCGCTGATGGACCGGGAGGCGGCGCAGCTGCGGCTCCTGGCCCGGGTCGGCCGGCCCCGGGTCTGCCCCGTGGCCGGGCTGCAGCGCGGGGTGCTGTTCACCGATTCCGTGACGGGCCCGACCCTGGCCGGGCTCCTGCTGGAGCGTCCGCACGAGACGGCCGCGCTGTTGGAGAGCGCGTTCGGTGAGCTGCACCAGCTGCACCGTCCGGCGGTCTCCCGGCTGCTCACTCCGGCTGGGATCATCGGTGAACGCAGTATCCGGGGCACGTTCCAGCGGAAGTTCAACGGGCTGAGCGGTCCCGCGTACGTCGACCGGCTCGGCGCCGACCGCTGCGCACCTGAGGAACGGCCCCTGGTGGTCGAGCTGCTGCGCCGCATCGTGGCCCGGCTGCACCGGCTCCCCTCTCCGGGCCTGCCTTCGGTGGCGCAGCGCGTGCCGACCTACGGCGACCTCAAGCCCGAACATGTCCTTTTCCCTGACGGACTGTCCGCCCGGCCGGTGTTCCTCGACCCCGGCCTGCTGCTCGCCACCCCCGTGGTGGACGCCGCGAAGCTGATCAGCCGGACCGTGCTCCTGCTGGCTGCTGCCCGGCCCGGTCCGGAGAACAGCGAACCTGCGGCGTACGGCGTGGGCGCCTTCGCCGCGGCGCGGATGGACGTGCTGCCCGCGTCTGCCCGCCGCGCCTGGCTGCGGGAGCTGCTGGTGCTGTGGCTGATGGACAGCGTCAACATCCTCACCACGTATTTGTCGGCCCCGGCCGCGCTGCCGCTGCCCGACCAGGGCCTGGCGCTCGTCGGCAGGGCGGTCGATCTGTGCCGGATGACTGAGCAGATCAGCGCGGAGCTGGCGGCCGGCACCGACGCGCCCGCCGTGTGGGACCGCGCGCTCGGTCTGGCTGAGGCGGTCGCCGTATGACGCCGCAGCAGGTGGGCGCCGTCGGGATCGTTGGCACCGGAGCAGTCGGGCAGGCCGTCGCCACCACCCTCGTGGCCTCCGGCATCTGCGAGCGGCTGCTGGTCGCCTCCCGCACGCGGGAGCAGGCGGCGGCGCTGGTCGCCGACCTCGACGACATGCGCCAGAGCACCGCCTCGCCCGTGCAGCCCGAAGCCCGCCGCGTGGCGGACCTGATCGGCTGTCACGCGGTCGTCGTCGCCGCACGGGCCGCGTTCACCAACAACTGTGCCGCCGACGTGCGGATGGGCGGGGTGGCGGCCAACGCGCCCGTCATCCGCGCGCTGGGCACCGCGCTGCGCGGCTACCAGGGGACCGTGCTCGTGGTCACCAACCCCGTCGACCTGATGACCCGGCTGTTCGTCGAGACCTCCGGCTGCCCGCGGGTGTACGGGATCGGCTCGAACCTCGACTCCGCCCGCTACCGGCTCACCCTGGCCCGCCTGCTCGACGCGCCCGCAACCGCCGTGCACGGCCACGTCATCGGCGAACACGGAGACGGCGCGGTGGTGTGCGCATCGTCGACCACCGTCAACGGCACGCCTGCCGCCGTCCCCCTTGCGGAGGTACGCGCGGAACTGCGTACCCGCCCCGGCCGGATCAGCGCGGGCGTCGGCCGCACCCGCTCCGGGCCCGCCGGCGCGGTGCTGTCCACCCTGCGCAAGGCCCTCGGCCTGGTCGACGGCACCGAGGAACTGACCTGCGAACACCGCGGCGACTGGCTCGGAATTCCGTTGCGCTTCACCGCCGGTCGGCCCGTAGCGTGCCTGCCCGCCCTCGACGCGGACGAAGACGCGCAACTGGCCGCGACCGCCACCAAACTCCGTGGCGCCTACCAGGCGTTACGGCCGTCCGGACCCGCACCCAACTCCCTGGAGACGATGTGAGTACCCCGACCGCAACCCGGCTGCAGGCCGCGGACGCGAGCGTGACTGTCCTGAGCAACACGCCCTTCGTCACCGACTGGTCCCGCCGGTACTTCGGCCCCTGGTGGAAGGCGTTCGAGGTCCCCACGGGCAGCGTCTGCGCCGGGCCCCTGGTCACCGCCGACATCGACGAGAAGGCGTACACCGACCTGGCCGCGCTGCTCTCGTCCGTGCCGCACAGCGTGGCCACCTACGCCAAAGCCCGGCTGCTCCTCGCCCGCGACAGCACGGGCACCATCACCGCCGTCGCGCCGGACGAGCAGCTCGCCTACCGCTCCGAGCAGCTGGGCGGGCACGTCACCATCTCCGGCCGTGACCGTGAGCCCCTGGCGCTGGCCACGGCCCGGATCGCACGCGAGATGATCCGCGCGACCCTGCTGCGGGATGGCTGGACGCTCCTGCACGCCTCCGCCGTCGTCCGCGACGGGCGGGCGCTGCTCACCTTCGGCTCCAAGGGCGCCGGGAAGACCACCACGGCGCTGCTGCTGGCCAGCCGCGGCGCCGAACTGCTCGCCAATGACAGGGTGTTCGTCAAGGTCGCCGGGGATGAGCTGCGGGTACTGCCCTGGCCGTCGGCTGCGGCCATCGGCCTCGGCCTCCTGGACGCGCTCGGCCTGTACGACGTCGTCCGCGACCGGCTCAAGGGCGGGGAGCAGCTCCACCCGACCCAGCACCAGGACGTCACCGATGCCCTGCTCGCCGGTCGGCGCGAGCCGCTGTGGGAGCCCGGCGGCAAGCGGGAGCGGAAGGTGCAGGTCTTCCCCGACCAGTTCAGCAGCTGGTTCGGCATGGAGCTGGCGGCCGGCGGCTGCGCGGCCGGGCTGCTGTTCCCCCGGATCGACGCTGCCGCGGTTCCGGCCCTGGTCGACGGCGACCGGACGCTCGGCAAGGACGACTTCATGAGCGGCTCGACAGAGGACCGCTACCCGGACCACTTCGGCCTGGCCCACGGCATCGACGGCGGCGGCAGTGACCTGGCCCGCGCCACGGTCGCCGACCGGCTCGCCGCCCTCCCGCACCACCAGGTCGTCCTCGGCCACGACGTCGCGGCCAACGCCGACTTCCTGGCCAAACTCGCCAGCGACATGTGAGTCCACAAGCCCGCCCGCTGCTCTCCCCGTGAGCGCGGGCCTCCCCGGGCCCCGGTGGTGAGCGAAGAGCTAGGGCGGCTCGCGCACCACCGGGGCCCCTTCACGTACGGCCCCCGCGCGCGTACGCGTAGGGCGGTCTCACAGGTTCCACCGATGTACCTTTTACCAGGTCAGCGCGCTGCACCGTGGTCTCACAAACACCCCCGGAGGGACCGGTGGGCAATGGGGGGCCTACGTGGTTGGGGGCCATTGCGTACGCCCTGCTGGAAGTCGCTACGGCGATCCGTGAGAACACCGAAGCCCGCGAGTAGGGCAGTTCCCGGCAACAGCGGCAGGGGAGAGCCCGGGCGTGTTCCCCGACCCCCATATCGGCCGCGTGGGCATCGCCCGGGCAGCCCAAGCCGCCGCCCCTGCCGCGCGGCACCTTGACCAGACAGGTCGGCGTGCGTCTCGTAAGGGCATGATCGAAAATCGACCCGCCATCACCTGCGAAGTCTTCGAGAAACTCTGCTGGGTGCTCCACCAGACAGAAGACGGACGCCCTACGAAAGAGATCGAGGAGGCTAAGCCTGATCCGAGGGTCGTACGGTCCTCAGACCGTCGGCTGGCGCTGTACGTCATGAGCCTGTTGGGTCTGAGCCTCCGCGTCGATGACCCCGACGCTTTCCAGAGGGCGACACTCGGTAAGTCGTGAGAAGTCGAGCATGTTACCTGCGGCGGAGGGTGTACGGCGTCTCGTGGGCGAGCATCCGCCGTACGGTCTCTGGGTGCCAGCGGTCCCCGCACTTCGGGCGGATACCCTCGGCGTCCAGTGTCCCGTAGCCGTGTCCCGATTGGCGGGAGTTGCTGCGGGTTCCGGGACGCTTTTCGGGACGGCACGGCAGACGCTGGCGTACGCGGCGGCCCGTCGTCCCAATACGACCGTTTCCGGGACGCTTCGTTTGTACAAGCGAAAGCCGAGCGCCACCACTGACTGACACCGCTCTGCGGTTGCTAATGTGGTGGCATGGCTGTCATGACATTGCGAATCCCGGATGACCTTGACCCGTCGATCCGTGCCGGCGCTGAGGCTGCCGGTCTGTCCCTCAACGCCTACATCGTGCGCGCCGCACGTCGGCAGGCTGTGCTCGACGCTGCCCAGCAACTCGCCAGGCTCGGCCTCGGCGACGACCTGTGCGGCGAGGGCGACACTCTGTGAAGCGCGGGGAAATCTGGACGCTGCCGGACGGCCGCAATGTCCTCGTCGTCTCGCTCGACGGCCTGGAACAGGCATACGGCGCGGTCCTCGCGATCGTGCTGCACCCCGCCGGGCGCTACCCGGACACCGCCATGTCCGTCGTGCTCGACGAGCCGTTGCCCTGCACCGCGGTCGCGGTCAACCTCCAGCAACTGCGAACAGCGCGCTTCGACGGCGGGCAGCTGCTCGGCAGCGTGGAGCCGGCGGTCATGGAACGCGTCAGCCAGGCCCTGCGCGCGGTGCTCGACCTGTAGATCACCAAGGGGCGGCGTGCCTGCTGGCCTCCCAAAATCGAACACGCGTATCATTCTGGGGTGGCCGCGTACGACTTTCCCCAAGACCTCCGCTCTGCTCAGCAACGCCTGCACCAGACGTGGGCGGAGTACGAAGCGCTCGGTCGCACTCTCCCGTGGTCGGTGGAGCCCTCCGAAGGGTGGACCGCCCCGAAGGTGCTCTACGCGGACGGGGATCCTCGGAGCCTGCCACCTAGCCCTGGCTACACCGACGAGCAGAAAGCCGAGGTGGCCCGGCTGCGCCACGAGCTCGTCGAGCTGTCGGTCACGGTGTCGACGCACCCGTACTGGGAGACGGTCGCTGTCGGCGAGGTGGTGGATCAGCGCATGGCGCTCAAGCACGTCCACCAGCAGGATGCCGACTCCGGCCAGGGCGAAGCGGCGTAGCCGTGTCGGACCGCCCACCGCTGTCCCGTCTCGACCGCCTGAGGATCGTGGAGGAGTACCAGGCGTACCAGCTGAACCGGACCCGTCAGACAATCCGCGAGCTTGAGCAGCAGGAAGCGCAGGAGCGGCGTCGGCGGGAGGCTGCGCATGCCCAGTCGTCGTGGAAGATCCAACCGAAGCGGGCTGGGCGCCCTGCTCTCCTGCACCGGGGCAGCTGCTCCTCCTACCAGGGCTTTGGGGGGTTCCTGGGGGAGATGGAGGCCAGGATTGCGCTGGCCGAGCCGGATATCGGGCCGTGCCCGATCTGCGCCCCGGAGACCGGTCTGACCTAGGGAAGCCGCCCCGGCAGGGGCTGAGGGGAAGGAGACCGCGGTCGCCTCAGTCCCCGCGTGCGGCCTTCGCCGTCCGTACGCTCTCCTCCAGTGGGGCCATCAGATCCACCGTCGGCACCGTCTCCTCCTGGGGCTGCCAGACGTAGCGGACGTCCGGCTCCCGTTCATCGTTGCGCAGCCCGTCCGTTCGCTCGACCTCGATGAAGCCGTGCCGCTCATAGAACCGCCGCGCCGGCTCCCGGGCGCCCTCGATGAGGTAGGGCTTGTAGCTCCCGTTCTCGGTGAGACCCTCGGTGTCGAGGTAGAAGATCGGCAGTCCGCGCTCGCGGGCGCGGGCCCGGACCCTGTCGGTCAGGATCTCCTTGATCAGGATGTCGTCGGCCGGGGCGAGGGTGAAGGCGTAGCTCTGGGTGAGGTCGTTGCCCGCGCGTGCGGTGACCCTCCGCCGCAGCGGGCTCTGGCCGGCGCGGGCAAGAGGCCGGGTCCGTCACCACGGGGGGAGTGAGGGACCCGGCCTGAGGTCCACGCTGTCACACCCGTCGCCGACGGGCGCGGTCTTCGTCGCGGGATGGCGTGACTTCGTTCGTCCTCACGGCCGTCGGACGCGCTCGATGACCTGAGGGATGAGATGGCTTCCCACCGGCACGTCCGGTCGGTGCGGGACTTGGGTTGGGCTGTACGGCACCGACCCGGACGTGGTGATCCGGCTCATTCAAGGAAAGCCCGATGGCTGCCAGGGTCTACCCGGTGATGTTCCACAGGCGCCGGCGAGCGGAGCCGAACGGGGTCATATACGCAGTGTGCCGCCGGAGCGCGGCGGGCTCGTCCGGCGTGACGGTCAAAGGAGCCAGTGTGCGTTGAGTGGCGTTTCCGGTCACACCCCCTATACCTATGGCTGAATCGGGTGCATGATCCCTTCACCCCCCACGCACAAGCACGTAAAGGGGGCGGTATGAGTCTGAAGCGCCACGTCCGGACCCGCGTCACGGTGGTTCGCGCCGGGGACACCACGACGCTCGTCTCTCTTGAGGGCTGGTACGGGGGCGTGCTCCTCGCCCCGGTCGATACCCGGATCGTCGTGGCGGCGGTTGGTATGTCGCGCCACTGCCTGCCCGATACCCAGTTGTGGGTGATGGCCCGGCACACCGCGCGGGCCGCGGAGGATCTTGACCTTCGGGGCTGGGAGCCCTGCAGTCTCCCGAGAGCAGCGTGACGCGATCCTTCGACCTCCCGCTCCTCCGTGTCGAAGCGAAACCGGCCGCTGCAGGGTGTTGCCCCTGTTGGACCCACAGGGGCAACACCCTGCAGCAGTGACACGCCCAGGGTGACCTGCACCAACGCTGGGATGCGATCACTGGTCGGCGGGATTGCGATGGGAGGTAAGGAGGTGGAGGGCATGGCCGGCGCGGTCTGGAACGGCGTGGTGACGTTCGGCCTCGTCACCTTGCCCATCCGGCTCGTCACCGCGACGCAGAGCCATGCGGCTCGCTTCCGGCAGATCCAGCGCGGCACCGCCGACCGGGTGCGCAACAAGCGCGTCAACGAGCGCACCGGCAAGGAGGTCGACGCCGAGGAGATCGTCAAGGGCTTCGAGGTCGGCGACGAGTACGTCATCGTGGAACCGGCGGAGCTGGACGACATCGCGCCAGGTCGTACACGCGCGCTGGAGATCACCTCGTTCGTTGACGTCGCCGCCATCGAGCTCGTGTACTTCGACCGCACCTACTACCTCGCGCCCCAGGCGAGCGAGTACAAAGGCGTCTACGCCCTGCTCCACCAGGCGATTGCGGCAGACACGGCGGGCTGGCATCGGCACGCTCGTCATGCACCAACGCCAGTACCTGGTCGCGGTGACCGCGGACCCTGACGGCGTCCTCGCCGCGCACACCCTGCGCTGGGCGGATGAGGTGCGCGATCCCCGAAAAGAGCTGCCAGAACTTCCGGAGGAGAAGGCCGCCCCCAGCGGCAGGGCCCTCGCCATGGCCGTCCAACTGGTGGAGGCCTTGAGCGCCGACTGGAATCCAGGAGAGCACCGCGATCAGTACCAGGAGCGAGTGCGTGAACTCCTCACAGCAAAGATGGCCGGGGAGCCGGTGCCCAAGGCCGCACCGGCTCCAGCCGCCATCGACGCCCAAGACCTCATGTCCATCCTCGAGGCAAGCGTCGAGAAGGCCAGGGAGACTCGAACGCAACGCCCCTGAAGCGGGAGCCGTTCGCTGACTCGCCGCACCTTGTATACGTCACGCTCCGCGACCAGCGCTGAGCCTTATGACAGTGGGCCTCTGGAGTGACGAAAGCGGGGCCTGGTCGGTGCCCACTCAGCTTGAGACAGGACGGGGGGCAAGCGTCCGGCGCCGCATCTGCGTGACCCAACCCTCGCCACTCGTGTGCTCAGATGCGCTCGGTCCATTCCTTCAGGGCCGTGGCCAGGGCGCGCACGTCCACGTGCCCGGCCGACACCTGCTCCGCGAGGTCGGCGGCTTCCTTGGCGGTGAACCGTACGGGCAGGCCGCTGGCGTGCAGATAGCTGGCCGCGACCGTCGCACCGAACAAGCTGGTTGCTGTGCTCCAGCGCCGGGACGTGGCAGCGTCGCGGACTACCCTCGATCGCATGTCGCCACCCAAGCGCCACCACTTCGTCCCGCGGTCCTACCTGGCACGCTTCGGCGTCGATAACCAGGTCCGCGTCAGGCGGCGCGGCAGCACGGCCCCCTACACGACCAACGTCATCAACGTCGCCGTCCAAGGCGGCTTCAACACCACCATCTCGTCGGACGGGCACCACTTCCACCTTCGTCGAGGACAAGCTCTCCCACCTGGACGATGACGGCGTCCAGGTCATGCGCGAGATCGACCGCACTGGTCGACTACCGGCTGCGAGGAGCGAAGACCGGGAGGTGCTGTGCCTCTATCTCGCTGCCCAGATGAACCGGACGCCGGAAAGGCGCACCGTCGTGCTCTTCCCCCAGGCAGTGAAGGCGTACGCGAAAGACCGGCCTCTGGATTACGCCCTGGTCGCGGAATATCTGGAGCGCGAACACCTCGGCTTCGCTCCGCAGCCCGCCGAGATAGAAGGCGCGTGGAGCTGGCTCCAAGGCGTGATAGCCATGTACGGCGTCCCCTCCCAGACCGATGCGATCTACGCGACATTGGGGACGGTGGACGACCTTATGCCGCACTTCCGCAGCAGGCACTGGCAGCTGGAGGTCTCACACAAAGCCGACTTCCTCACTTCAGACGCCCCTCTCATCCTGTGGAAGCCGAACTCCAAGGAGGACGCCTACAAGGGCTTCGGTCTCCTGGACGCCCATCAGATCAGGTTCCCCCTGGATCCGCGCAAGCAACTGGTCCTCACCCGCGGCACGGGCACATCGGTGGCAGATGTGAGCGCGAGGCGGGTTGAACGGTGCAACACCGACCTGGCCGACACATGCGAGCAGGTCATCGTCGGACATCCCCTCCGGCCTACCTGGCAGGACAAAGTGGAGCTCAGGGAACGCGGCCCCAGACTGCGCTTCAACCAGGCACCGGGCGTCCGAGTCGGCCCGGGCGGCCGCAGGCAGCCGATGGGCGACGTAATCCACCACTGGACCAGCCGCCGCTGATGCGGCCTGCGCGCTGTCTGCCCACGCTGCCGGCCTGTCTCATCGCCGGTCTCACCACGGCCGAGGGCGAGAAGGCGATCCGCGCCGTCTACGCCCCCATCCTGGACGCCGGCGTCCCCCTGTTCGTCACCGACGTCTCCCAGATCGTGGAGATCCTCGGCATCGACCCGCGTATCGGCAGCGGCGGCATGAGGCCCGGCATCGGCTACGGCGGTGGCTGCCTCCCCAAGGACATCCGCGCCTTCACGGCCTCCGCCCTTCAGCCTGCCCCTTCGCCCGAGCCCGACTGGCTCGTTCGTGGCGTGACGCGCTATCAGTTCTGTGTCGCGGTGGGCTGCTCCGGCTACCCGCGCGAGCAGATGGACGCGCTACGCGACGAGCTGTGCATCGACGAGGACGGACAACGGCTCAGGTAGAGGTCCGGCGGGCGGGGGTTGTCTCGTCCTCGATCACAGTTCCACAGGTAGGCGATCGACGCGCCGTAGGCCCCGGGCACCTGGATGCCGCCCAGCGGCGAAGTCCACTGCCAGTACGCCGCGGAATGGACCGGAACCAAGCTCCGCTGGGACCTGGCCGTCGACCCGCAGGAACAGGCCGAGCTGCTTGAGCTTGCCGAGCAGTGCCCGACCACCGAAGTCCACTTCGAACCCGCACCGTAAGTGCAATGGCGGGAGAGCGCAGGGGCACGTCCGGTGCTTGGCGACGCAGGGGCGCGGGCAGCGATCGAGATCAGAGGGCAGTTGGCGTTCTCACTCTTGGGCCGAGTACACGCTGCAGAGCCCTGGTCGGGCGCTCATTCACGGAAACTCCGACCTACCGACGGACCGGATCGCCGTGTTCGACCGCCCGCAACGTATTCCAGTCACGACCCTGTTGTGTGGCTGAAACGAGTGCAATGCTGTGACGGCGGTGATCCTCTTTCCCCCCAAGGTGGAGATCCCTCACTCTGGCCCCGCCCGTGTGCTGGGCGGGGCCACGCCGTCCCTCCCGGCCTCCCTACGGGAGGGCCGACGCCTGCCACGACCCGGGCTTACGACCGATTCCAGTCGTCCTTCTGCAGCCCCTCCTTGAGGATGGACTTGTTCATCTGCCGGACCACGGTGAACGGCCGTCCAGCCCGTCGGCCGTGTACCTCGGCCTGATCGACGGTGAGCTGAAACAAATCCCGCAGGTAGGACTGGCGACGTTGCGGATCGGCGCAGGCCCCGTTGAGCAGTGCCTCGAACGTCGCGGTGTCGTCTGCCGACCAGGCGGCCATCATCCGGCGGGTGAAGACCCGCCTGGCTGCTTCGCGAGTCGGCGCTGGCAGTCGGGCAGACGGCCGCGGTGACAGGGCCAGTCGTCGGCGAAGCAGCGGTTCAGGGCAGGTAGTCACGCCACTCCGTCAACCGGTGGTCGTTCTGCCGCTGCCGCTGCTCCCTCGTCAGCCGGGATGAGCCTTGACCCGACGGGGAAGGGCCGCAAGCGGTGGACCATGCGCTGGAAGGCGCCTCTCAACGCCTTCCAGATCGCCTTCGAAGGCCGACTGACCCCGGCCAGCAACTGAACCTCAACAACCAAGATCAGCCGTTAAATTGACACACCCCGAGATGCGGTCAAGACCGATTCGCGGCTCGTTAGCGGGGCAGGAAGAGTGGGTCAGCGACTTGGATGTGGCGTGCGAGGAGGTCGCGGTCGTGGAAAGCGTCGCGGAGCACGTCTCCCAGCTGCTGGAGCGCGGTGAGGTCAGTGCTGGTGACGACGAAGGTGCCGGACTCGGACCCGAAGTCCAGGCGGTCGGCGAGTTCGGGCATGAGCGAGTGGACGAGCGACTGGGCCAGGCCCTCCCAGCCGTGCCCGTTGCCTTCGGCATTGTGCTCCTCGAAGACGTCCTCGACGTGTTCCATGTCGCCGTCGAAAAGCATCAGGCAGTGCGAGGTCTGTATGGCGTCTGCCTCGTCAAGGATGAAGGGGGCCAGGGGCGATTGTTCGGTCACGGCGTGATCGTAGAGGTCGGCTCGGACAGTTGACGGGTGTGCTGCCTGGCGAGGGTTCTGTGCGTCTGGTCAGGCGGCGTCAGTGTCGCGTTCGATGGCGGCGAGCCGGTTCTTCAGCCGGTAGCTGGGGCCGTTGATCGCGATGACGTCGCAGTGGTGGAGGAGGCGTTCGAGGATGGCAGTGGCGAGGACCTCGTCGCCGAACACCTGTCCCCATTCGCTGAAGGTCTTGTTCGAGGTCAGGATGATCGAGCCCTTCTCGTAGCGCTTGGAGATCACCTGGAAGACCAGGTTCGCCTCGGCGCGTTCGAGGGGCTGGTAGCCCACCTCGTCGACCACGAGGACGCTGGGCCGCAGGTAGGTGCCGAGCTTGCTGGCCAGACGGCCTGCTGCTTCGGCGGCTTTGAGGTTGCGGACCATGTCGTCGAGGCTGGTGAAGTAGATCGAGTAGCCGGCCCGGCAGGCCGCGACTGCGAGAGCGACGGCGATATGCGTCTTGCCGACCCCGGGCGGGCCGAGCAGGGCAGCGTTGGCCTTGGCCTCGACGAACGACAGGGTGGCGAGGTCTTTGACCTTGCGCGGGTCGAGCTCGGGCTGGAAGGAGAAGTCGTACTCGTCCAGTGTCTTGTGGTGTGGCAGCTTCGACAGTCGCAAGCCCTGGCGGAAGCGACGGTCGTCGCGGACGGCCAGCTCCTCGGACAGCACCAGGTCGAGGAAGTCGAGGTAGCCCATCTTCGCCTCGTCCCCCCGGCGGGTGTACTCGTTGATCGTTTCCGCGAGGTGGGGCAGGCCGAGCTTGCCGGCCGTGGTGCGGATGCGGTTGCCGGTCAGCTCGCTCAAGACGTTTCCCTCGTGCTCGGGTGGGTGGTGAAGGGGCGGGTGCCGGTCAGCTCGTCGTAGACCGACAGCGGGCGGCGGCCGACCTCGATCCTGGTGACGGCTGCCCGGCTCAGCAGGGTCTCCAGCGGCCCGGTCTCCCGGCCCGGCGACGGTTCGTGCCGGGGCTGGGCTGGGACGTCGCCGGTGGTGGTCCGGCGGCCCTTGCCGGTTGGCAGGCCGTCCCAGTGCGTCTCGTCAACAACGCGGACTCCGCGGCCGACCGCCCGCGGGTGCATGGCCACCAGGGTCTCTCCGCCGTTGTCGGGGGCGGTTGAATGGAGCATGACCTGTGACTTCGTAGCCCGGATCTCGACCAGTTGGCGCGGACGGATCTTGCGGGCGGGCACCGAGTAAAGGTTGCCGCCGAAGGCGACCAGGCAGTCCTTGCCGACCGGCCGCAGATGCCGCTCGGCCACCAGATAAGGGGCCGACGGCAGCGGCTTGAGGGCCGCATGGTCGCGTGCCGCCCGCTCTCCGATGACCTGCTGGTGAGTCCTGTGGGCCTGAGCCCGACGCTGCGGGACCCAGGTGGTGAAGGCGGCGTCCATCTCCTCGATGGAGGAGAAGGCCCGTCCGGACAGGACGTGGTCGCGGACGATGAGGACCTGCCGCTCGACGCGGCCCTTGCCGGTGGGGCGATAGGCAGCGAGGACGTCGAAGTCGTAGTGGCCGGCGAAGCCGACCGCCTCCGGGTGCAACGGCACCGCCTCGCCCGGGGCCACGTGCCGGCGAACGACGGTCTTGGTGCGGTCGTAGACGATCGCCATCGGGACGCCGCCGAAGTGGGCGAAGGCCCGGCGGTGGCAGTCGAAGAAGGTCTGGAGGTCCTGGCTGGTGGTGAAGCAGCAGAACGGATCGCGGGAGTACGACAGCGTCATGTGGAAGGAGTAGACCTTCGGGATGCCCATGTGGGCGAGGATCTCGCCCTCGTCGCCCCAGTCCACCTGGGCCTGGGCCCCAGGGATCACCTCGAAGCGGCGGTGCATGCCCGCCAGTTCCTTCGGCGTGATGCCGAGTTCCTCGGCGATTCGCGGGCGGGCTTCCTGAACATAGAGCTTGACGCGCTGGTAGTTGCCGGTGAACCCGTACTCAGCGGCCAGCCGCTCGTGGATCACTGATGCCTTCATCAGGACCTCGGCCCGCAGCATCGAGTCGACCAGCGGCGCGAACTCGTCGATCGCCCTCGCCCGGGACCGCCCCTTCGGCGACCGCCGCGGAGGGCTCGCCGGGCCCGGCGCCGACAGGTACTTGCGGACCGTCTTCCGGTCCAGTCCGGTCTCCCTGGCGATCTCCGACAGGCTCATCGCCCCTGACTCCAAAAGGCCGCGGAAACGTCGCAGTTCCAGTCGACCTGCGCCGGGCGGGTATGCCATTGGCGGACATTCGGCTTGTGCTGGCCGGCTGGTGCAGTGAGGACACCGACCTGGTGCGGAAGCTGCTTCAGGCGCATCTGCGTCGTCTTGAACTGGGGCTGCCCGATGCCCGCAGTGAGTTCTCCACAGTCCGAGCGCTACTCGAATACAGGGAGAATCCCATGACTTTGCTCCGCACCGCCACCGTCCGGTTGGCCGTCTCCGCGCCTGAGCTGGCGGCCGCGTTGGACGCGGTCCGTTTCGCCGCCAGTACCGACCCGCAGCTGCCGATGCTCGGCGGTGTCCTGTTCGACATCGAGGGTGAGACGCTCCATGTTGTGGCCACCGACCGGTACCGGATGGCAGTCGCACAAGCCGGTACCACCGGGCATGGCGGGCCCCGTGTGCAGGTCATCGTGCCGTCCCCGCTCGCCGACGCGATGCGAGCGCTGCTGAGGAACGACGCATCCGTCCAGCTCACTGTGGACGGTGACCGCGTGGCCTTGGAGGCAGGGGACCGTCAGGCGGCTGGCCAGTGTCTCAATCACGACTTTCCTGATTACCGTCGCCTCGTCCGCCTGCCGGCAGGGCACCGTGCCCTCGTCGATGTCCCGGCCTTCCGGACGGCGGTGGAAACCGGCTCCGTCCGCGTCAGCGAGGTGCGCGAGCAGGACGGCGTGTCCTGTGACCTCAGCGTGCTCAAGGTGGCGGGCGACGGCACGGTGTGCGTCTGTGAAGACGGTGACGACGGCCAGGACAACATCGCCGTCAATCGCGAGTTCCTGCTGCATGCCCTCGCCGCCGGAGCCCGGGACCAACTGATTCTGGAGTTCGGCGCCCCTACGGCGCCCCTGGCGATCCGCCGGACCGACACCGAGGGCACCTTCTCGATACTGATGCCGGTCCGCCTGGAAAATTAACTGGTCGGCTTCGGGAGTCCTTCGAGGGTTGACTCCAGCCGACCATTAGTCGTTGTGTCGCCTTCCCTGGCCCGCCGCCTCGTGGTGAACCAAGGAGGCCGTTGCATCAGGTCGTGTCGGATACCTAGGGTCCGACGCCATGCACTTGATCAAGTGCTCCCCGGCGGGCTGGGAGTCCTGGGATGTTGATCGGCAGGCGCTCATACGCGACCGGATGCCGATCATCGTCGACGACGATCTCCGCTTCAAGGACGCCCCGGGCGTACTGCGTCCCGCCATGGCCGGGAACCACTGGCTGCGCGAACTCCCCCTGAACGGGGCACCGGCAACTCCTCCAGCACCTCGTTGCGGGCCAGGGAACACGAGCTCAGCGCGGGTGGTCTGATGCTGGCGGGTCCGCCGCCTGGCAGCGCACGGACGGGGCCCCGTAGTGAATCGAATGCGCTGTGTGCTTCGTGTGCGCCCCCGGCGTGGGCTTGTAGCAAGGGCAGGTTTACGCATTTATGAGAGGTAGGAGACCCTCGTCGAAGATCGCTGATTGCGGGTGGCCCTCCCCCGAGTCTGACGGGACTCTCCCAAGCAGGAGGCGGCTGAAGTGACGGTGGTGGTTTCCCCGGCGTCGGCGGCGCCTGACCCACAGCAGGTTCTTGAGGGCGCCAGTGCCGTGGTCCGCCCCGCGCTACATCAGGCGGCCGGTCGGCTGCCGAGAGAGATACGACATCTGGTGGGGGTGCACTTCGGCTGGTGGGATCAGACGGGTGTCCGGCTGGACGGGCACGTGGGGAAGGCGATACGGCCTGCCCTGGCGCTGGCGGCTTGCGAGGCGGTCGGCGGCGAGCGGGCCGCAGGAATACCCGCGGCAGTAGCGGTGGAACTGGTCCACAACGCCTCTCTGTTGCACGACGACATCATCGATGGCGACCGGCTGAGGCACGGGCGTCCGGCCCTGTGGGCGCTGCTGGGGGTACCCGCGGGGATACTGACCGGCGACGCGTTGTTCTTCCTCTCCGTTCAGGTGCTGTCCGAGGCCCCGCCGCCGTTGGGCACTCTGGGGGTAGGTCGGCTGACGCTGGCGGTACAGGAGTTGGTCCACGGCGAGTACGTCGACACGCTGCTGGAGAGCCGTCCCACCGCATCGGTTTCAGAATGCGCGGCGATGGCGGGCGGAAAGACAGGTGCCTTGATTGCGGCCTCCTGCGCCCTGGGGGCCCTGGCCGGCGAGGCAGGGCCGGAACGCGAAGAACACCTACGGGAGTTCGGCGCACACGTGGGGGCGGCGTTCCAGCTCATCGATGACGTGATGGGCATCTGGGGCGACCCGAAGCAAACCGGCAAACCGGCCGGGGCGGACCTCGCCGCTCGCAAGAAGACCCTCCCCGTCGCCGCCGCCCTCGCCGCCGACCACCCAGCGGGACGGGCGCTGACCGAACGGTATGCGCATCACGGCCCCCTGTCCCCGGCCGAGATCCGGCAAACAGCCCAGTGGGTTGAGGAGGCCGGGGGACGCGCCTGGGCGGCCAGGCAAGCCGCCCGCCATCGAGAACAGGCCCTGTCCCACCTGACGGCAGCCCGCCCGGCCCCCACCGCGGCAGCGGAGCTGGCTGCCCTCGCGGACTTCGTCACCCACCGCGACTACTGACCTGACATCCGGGCGCCCCGTGCGCCTCCCGGCCCAGCGAGCCATGCCGCCCACCTCCTCACCGGCCCCAGATTATTAGAGGACACAAAGCAGGGAAGGGACATATGACAAGTCAGCAGTCTTTCTCGCCCGCGGACGTCATCAATGCCTTGAGCGGCAAGGTCGTTAACGTCTACTCCCCTGTCCCCTTGAGGATGCATCCCGTCGGAAGTGAAACCATCAACCAGGCCATGGTCGAGTGGGTCGAAAAGTACGAATTGCACGACGGGTTGTATAGCAGCGACTATCTGCGCGCCATGGATTTCGGGTTCCTACTGGGAACCGGTTCGCCCACCTGGACCGAAGAAGCCATCATGGCGTATACAAGCTACTTTGCCGGCTTCTTCGTCATGGACGACCATCTGGATTCTCTCTCCGGCCAGCGGGATGCACTGGTGGTGCGCGTCGGCGACATCACTGATCCCTGGATCAACCCCTCACAGGCCCCCGCGGCCGACAACAACTGGGCACGGATGTCGCGGGACTGCCGGGACCTGCTGGACAGGACCGTCGCCCCCTTGAGCAATCACGACATGCACGTGGCCGTCTGCCACATGATGCTCAAATGGGCCTTCATGTACTCGGTCTCTGCTCTGGGGAGAACGATGCCGGTCAGCGACTACCTTCGCATGCGCCCCATCAAATCCGGCGTATTCTCGCTTGCCGCGTACCTTCCAGTCGGCTGCGGGTACCAGCTGCCCCAAGGCGCCTTTAATTCACCCCTTGTCGATGCCTTCACAAGGTCCGTTTTCCTGCCAGCTCTCATCGCCAACGACATGATGTCCCTCGCCAAGGAAATGAACGCCGAGCACCCGAACATCGTCACATCCCTAGCGCACGAGCATCACCTCAGTCTGACAGAGGCAATAAAGGAAGCCTGGGTACTGCATGAGCGGATTGTTTGCCTCATGCTCCGCCTCCAAAAAAGGCTTCTCCGGCACCCCAGTCCTGAAATCACTAGGTATGCCGCCAACCTCCCCTACTGGATCTCCAGCACACTTCACTACAGTGCGGCCAGCGTCCGTTACATAGCGGCGAAAGATCTCCCGGCCCCCATGGCCCCACCCACCGTCAACCTGGTGGACTCCCCTGTCTTCTGGGATCCCGACGACCTGACACCCCCGCCCTACCCCGATATCGCCTGGTGGTGGGACCAGCTCGGCACCTGATCAACGAGGGCTCAGGCAGTGCGGCAGCGCCGCCCCCAAGCAAGGGCGCGGAGGACGAAGCCTGTCACGGCCTTAGTGAGTGTTTCCGTCCGGCCGCCAGAGAGCCGGAGAAGTGGCCGGTGACTGGTCGGCGTTCGTGACCGGTCACGCTCATGTGGTGGCCGATCGGGGCCGGATCGGTCGTGGCCGATGGCCGTTGGGCCCACCGAATCGGTCACCGGTCACGGACGCCGGAATCGGTCACGTGTCTATCGGTCACCGGTCATCGGCCACGCGGGATGGAACGCCGCTGTGATGGCCGGTGGCCCCCTCGGCCACCGGCCACATGAGGGCCAACTGATCAGGAGCGGCTGGTGACCGACAGCAGGTGCGCGCATCCCTGTGTCGGTCACCAGCCGCTCCTGCCCGGTAGTTACTTCGTCTTGTTCAGGCGCGACTGTGGCGGGCCCCTGCACTCGACAGCTGCACCAACGTCCTCCGCTTAGGGCCTGCGGATCATTA
>NZ_JAGGPB010000079.1 GCF_018614055.1 Streptomyces sp. ISL-98 | reverse complement strand
AGCAGACGAACCTCTCCAACCATCTGAGAGTCCTGCGCGAGGCGGGGGTGGTGGAGACCGAGCCGTGCGGCCGCTTCACGTACTACAAGCTCCGGCCGGACGTCATCGAGGCCGTGGCGGGCTCCTTCAGCAGCCTCGCCGCCGCCGCCCGCGCCACCCAAGCCGCCGACACGAAGAGGGCCTGTCCGTGACCAGCACCGAACCGACCACCACCTCACGCGCAGAGCCCGGCGCAGACTCGGTCGTCGCGAAACTCTCCACACTGGACCGCTTCCTGGCCGTGTGGATTCTTCTTGCCATGGCGCTGGGACTGGGCTTCGGCCGTCTGATCCCCGGCCTGAACGACGCCCTCGCGAAGGTCGAGATCGGCGGCATTTCGCTGCCCATCGCCGTCGGCCTGCTGATCATGATGTACCCGGTGCTGGCCAAGGTCCGCTACGACAAGCTCGACGCGGTGACCGGCGACAAGAAGCTCATGATCTCGTCGCTGGTCATCAACTGGATCGCAGGCCCGGCCGTCATGTTCGCGCTGGCCTGGATCTTCCTTCCCGATCTGCCCGAGTACCGCACTGGCCTGATCATCGTCGGCCTCGCCCGCTGCATCGCGATGGTGATCATCTGGAACGACCTGGCCTGCGGCGACCGTGAGGCCGCTGCCGTCCTCGTCGCCCTGAACTCGGTCTTCCAGGTCATCGCCTTCGGCCTGCTCGGCTGGCTCTACCTTGATCTGCTGCCCGGCTGGCTCGGCCTCGGCGACGGCGAGCAGCTCGACATCTCCATGTGGAAGATCGCGCTGAACGTCGTCATCTTCCTCGGCGTCCCGCTGCTCGCAGGCTTCCTCACCCGCCACTTCGGCGAGAGGAAGCTGGGCCGGGAGAAGTACGAGAACAATTTCCTGCCCACGATCGGCCCGTGGGCGCTCTACGGCCTGCTGTTCACGATCGTCATCCTCTTCGCCCTCCAGGGGAAGACGATCACCTCGCAGCCGCTGGACGTGGCCAGGATCGCGCTGCCGCTCCTCGTGTACTTCGCCCTGATGTGGTTCGGCACGTTCCTTCTCGGCAAGGTCATCGGTCTGAACTACGAGCGCACCGCGACCCTCGCCTTCACCGCGGCCGGCAACAACTTCGAACTCGCCATCGCCGTCGCCATCGCCACCTTCGGCGTCACCTCCGGCCAGGCACTGTCGGGCGTCGTCGGCCCGCTGATCGAGGTCCCGGTCCTGGTCGCGCTCGTGTACGTATCCCTGGCGTGGCGCAAGAAGTTCACGGCCCTTCAGCCGGGTTCATGACCCGACGCACACAGGTGGTGGTGATCGGCGGCGGCCAGGCCGGTCTTGCCGCCGGTTACCACCTTCGCCGCCTCGGCCTGGACTTCGTCATCCTCGACGCCCAGGCCGGGGCGGGCGGCGCGTGGCAGCACGCCTGGGACTCGCTGCACCTGTTCTCCCCGGCTGCGTACTCCTCACTGCCCGGCCGCCCCATGCCCATACAGGCCGGCAAGGTCTACCCCAACGCCGCTCACGTCGTCGACTACCTCACCGCCTACGAGCAGCGTTACGAGCTGCCGGTCCACCGGCCCGTACGCGTCGACGGCGTCCACCGCGACGGTCAACTCCTGCGCGTCGAGAGCGACTCCGGCACCTGGCGAGCGCGCGCGGTGATCAGCGCCACCGGCACCTGGTGGCGGCCTTTCCTGCCCGCCGTACCCGGGCGCGATGTCTTCCGCGGCCGAAAGCTGCACACCGTCGAATACCGCACCCCGGCCGATTTCACCGGACAGCACGTCGTCGTGGTCGGCGGCGGCAACTCCGGCGCCCAGATTGCCGCCGACCTCGCATACGACACCGAACTCACCTGGGTCACCCAGCGCCCCGCCCGCTTCCTCGCCGACGACATCGACGGCCGCGCGCTGTTCGACGCGGCCACCGCGCGCCGCCGGGCGCTCGACGCAGGTACGGCAGACACCGGGGGCGTCGCGTCGCTGGGTGACATCGTCGCCGTACCGCCCGTACGAGAAGCACGCGACACAGGCCTCTTGAAGGCCTCGCCGATGTTCACCCGCCTCACCGCGGACGGCGTGGAGTGGGCCGACGGCACGGTCGCCGAGGCCGACGCGATCATCTGGTGCACCGGCTTCCGCCCCGCTCTCTCCCACCTCGCACCGCTCGGGCTGCGGGGACCGCGCGGCCACATACCCACGACCGGCACACAGGCAGTGGGCGAACCCCGCCTGCACCTGCTCGGCTACGGCGACTGGACCGGCCCGGCCTCTGCCACCCTCATCGGCGTCGGCCGCCCCGCCCGGGACGCGGCGCATGAGATCGCGGCGCTGTTGAACGGGACTCGGTCGGCACCCCGGAACTGACACTGACCCACTGCTCACTGTCCCCGCCCCAGGGTGCGGTTCGGGCGAACGGCATACTGACCGACCGGGCGCGATCACTTCCGACACGCTAGGAGCAGCCATGGTTGATCAGATCGCCACCGAGAAGACGACGTTCAGAACGGTCTTCGAGGTGGGGTCGTCCTTCATGGGCCAGGCGCAAACCATCGAGGCCGGGTTTCAGCACGCGATCGCACCCGCGACCGTGGACTTCGACTTCGGTGAGATCAGCAGGGCGGCGAGCCGCATTCCCGACGCCTCGACCGTGAAGATCGTCCGCGGCTGGGGACTTCAGGAGACCGCTCCTGTCAGCGTCATGGTTCTCTCCCTCAAGGAGGCCGTGCGCCAGGCGCTCCCGCGCCCGTTCGCCAACGAGCTCTTCTGGGACAAGGCCGAACAAGCCCTCACCGACGCCTTCGTGAACCTGGACAAGCAGGAAGGCACCCACCTGTCCTTCTATCGGGAGGACACGGACAGTACGAGCTACTACTACAACCTGCTGTTCGCCCTCCAGGACGAAGAGACCGACGGACTCCTCTACGCCGTCGCCTTCTGCGTCAACGTGACAGTCGCGCTGGGAGCGGAGCAGGTGCGGTCCATGACCGTCGAGGACACCGCGCGGTACACGATCCGCCTCAACGCGATCACCGTGCAGCAGGAGCTGCCGTCCGCAGGCTGATTGCCGGCCGCCGCGCCTCACCCCTCGTCAGTTGCTCATCAGGGGTGAGGCCGTCACCGGACCCTGCGGCACTCAACGCCCGGGCGATTTCAGCCCGTTGAGAAGGGCGCGCAACACTGCGAGGCGGTGGGCGCGAAGGCTGTCGGCGGACTCCGAGCCCGTCGATGGCCCGAGGGCCTTGCGGGCCGCATAGGCGGCGAGCACTCCGAGGATCAGCCGGACCACAGCGCCGCTGACGGCGACGGAGGCCAGCAGCCACGCGGCAGCGCCCATGGTGATGGTGAGCATCATTGGTCACGCACCTTCGAAAGTAGGGGAGACCCCGGTGTAGCGCGGCCGCTCGACGCTCCGCAGCCACGCAGGCGCGCGGTACCGGCCGCCCGGCGCCACCTCCACGCAGCTGCGCCCCTGTCGGCCGGGCGGGGTCCGGGGAAGTATGCGGGGCATGGCAAACGTGAATGAGCCGCGAGATCCCAGAGGCAAGTCCTGGAAACGGGAGCTGCCTTTCCCCTACGACCAGGACCTGTCCGGAGTACTGCGCCATCTCAACCGCCGCACGCGCATGTTCCGTGCCCGGCTTTCGAACGACCCGGTCACGGCTTCGTATCTGGCCGCCGGCATGCGGCTGCTCGGACGGCACCTCGGCCCCGGAACTGAGGAGCGCGCCCACGGTGAGCGTCCGTTCCTCAGTTTCCTGTCGCAGCGCGCCATCGCCGCAGAGGTCGCCGCCAACCCCCGCCCCTTCACCCGGCACGGCAGCGTGGCGTCGTTACGGGACCGATGGAGCGCGCAGTCGGACTTCGTCGCCGACCTGATCCACTTCGCCGTATGGCGGGACAACTACCGGCCGGGATACCAGGAGCAGCGCGCCGCCAACACCAAAAAGCTCGTGAGCGGACCGGACTTCGTGCGCGCCGTGCACGAGACCGCCTTCCAGCACACCAGCGAGGGTGTTTCCATGCCCTCCGTCCGGCTCGGCCTCGCCCTCATGACGGCGGCCGAGGGAGACGAGGAGGTGATGCAGGCCATTTCCGCCATGTACGCGGACTACCTCGGCTCATGGAAGGAGCTGTACGCCGCCGTCATACGGGAGCGCGGCCTGCGCCTGCGCCCCGGCCTCACCCTCGACGACCTGGCGAACGCGCTGTCGGCAGCGACCGACGGGATGATTCTGCGGGCCATCGGGGACCCCGGCGCCGGGGTCATCGACCACGACAACCGCCGCTCCCTCATGGGCACGGTAGCGCTTGCCGTGATCCACGCGTTCCTCGAACCGGACGAGGACGCGAGCGGCCTCACGCTGGAACAGGCGGTCGCGGCGAGATTTGACGGACGATCGTTTTGAACCCGCCGGACACGGCAATACAGCGACGAAGACGATCAGTTTGATCACTATTCGTTTCCCGAACAATTGGGTCCATGAAGCCCGGCCAGGAGTACCATTCTTCCAATGCGGGGCGGGGCAATGGGGCAGGAGGGGCGCATGGGGCGCAATTTCACGACCAGGCGCGCCGAGCAAATGCGTAGACATGTACGGGCTCACGCCCTCCGCGCGCTTCTGAGTGCCGTGAGTTCAGTCGCCGTCGTGGCAGGCTTCCTTTCGGCGGCGGGAACTGTGTGGCCACTGTGGTCCTACCTGATCATGTGCGCCGCGGGATCACTCGCATTCCTGGCTGCTTTCGGCCTGAATGGGGCACGGGTGCGCTACGCCTTGCTGGCCGCGAGTCACGGACCTTCCGGAGTAATTCCGCAGGCTTCCTCGTTACGGTCGACGGCGCCCCGGGCTCCCATACGACGTGTTGCGTCCGCTGCGGTTGACGACCCCGTCTATCTGGGCGGTCTGCGGGCCCTGTTGCCGTCCGCCGCTCCGGTCATCGTCGTCCCGAGTGCCCCCAGAGACGTACCCGCGCCCCACGATCTGTCCGTGCCGATCCGTGCGAACCGCAAGAGCTACTCGCATGTGAGGATGGATTACCCGGCGCTGGGCCTGCCGCTGGCACCGACCTCTCTGACCCGCGAAGTGCCCGCAGGGGCTTCGGACGGCGATCACTCGTTCGCCGTCCGGGATCTGGTCTTCACCGCGCAATTGGCAGCTGCGTTGGCCGAGCCCTCGGCACCACTCCCCCTGCTTCTGCCGGAACACTGCGCGGATGTCCGGCAACTCGCAGAGCACGATCTCGTCGTCATTGGGGGCCCGGATGTCAATTTCTGGCACGCGGTGCTGTACGAGGCCGTGCTGGCACGTTTCACGAAGCCGGTCAGCAGCATTCCGCTCGCCCTGAGTATGCGGAGCGACCAGAAAGGCACGCCCAATTACGGCTCCACTCTGATACACAGTCTCTTCACGGAAATCAAGCGGGTGTTCCCGCTCGCCGAAGACGATGCGTACGACATAGACGACCGTCTGTATCCGGCTCACGGAATGATTCTTGCCTGCCGCAACCCCTTCGCAGCCGCACTCGGCAAGTCTCATTGGTGCGTGTTCGTCGCCGGGCTCACGGCGGTGGCCACGTCGGGAAGCGTCCGGGTGCTGGCGGAGATGCTCAATCTGATGCGCAGTGACCCCGAGGTCAACTTCTTCAGCCCGGTACCGACGTCCAGTGCCGATGTGCACGCTGACGTCTCCGCTCTGCTGTGCCGGGTTGTGGAAGTGGAGTACCCCGTGATGTACCGGGAGGGCCAATTGGTGCCGCGACAGCGACATGCCGTGCCGGACGAGGGCCGGGATCCGCATCACAGCAGCTCTGGGCTGCCCACGCGAGTTCAGTATCTCGGCTTCAACGACGGCGAGCCGGTCTGGCGAGATGTGACGCCGCAGCTGTGACTTGACCGGTCGCAGCGTCTCGGGCACCAGTGGGGGGAGATAGGGCCATGAGTCTCTTACCTGACGACTGTCGGGTTGCCATTGTCGGAGCCGGTCTTGCGGGGTTGACCTTGGCGCGAGAGCTGGCACTCGCCGGCGTACGACCGACCGTGGTCCTGGAGGCAGGGCCAGGGAAGGATCTGCGCCACAAGAATGCTCTGCCGGAAGGCGCGAGCATGCGCTTATGGCATGCGGCTGCCTCCGATCCGTACTTCGTGCGGGAATGGACGAGCAGTCGTCCACCGCACTACGACCGCGGCTCCGGCTACCGGCAGCGTGTCGGCGGGCGGTCTTTGTACTGGCACGGTGTCTGCTTACCCCTCGAAGACGACGTGCTGCACGACAAAGTCTGGCCCCGTTCCGTGGTCAGCGCCCTGGGAGTGGACCCCGGGAAAGGTCTGTACGCCGAAGTGCAACTGCGGCTGGAGGACTGGCTGGGGGAGCCGCTCGACTCCTGCCGGGGGTCTGTGGAGGAGGCTCTCCTGAACACGCTGTACGCGCACGGGTACGAGAGTGTCCGTCCGGTACCCCAGGCCGCCCGCGCCCATCCCCAGACCGGCTCCTGGATTCCCTACTCCCCCGTAGAACACTGGATGGAACCCAGAGGATCGTTGCTGCCTGTCGTATATCCGAACTGCCGAGTGCTGGAAGTGGGCGAGACCCGCTCCGGCCGGGCGTGGCTGAAGATCAGCGATGGAGGCCAGGACCGGGTTCTGAAGGCTGATCGTGTATTCCTCGCGGCAGGGACTTTGCCGACGAGCAGGCTGGCCGGGCAAGCGGTGATGCGGCAGACGGGGAGCGACACCTGCGAACTTGTCGGCCTCAACGACCACATCGTCCAGGGCTTCATGGCTGTCGTGCCACGGCAGGTGCTGAAGCTGCCACGGAAATCCGGTCGTGCGCTGTGCTTCATGCCGAAGACCGGATATGCGACGTCGAATCTGTTCCTGGACGTGGCCGACAGCGCGGACCCCGACCGGGTGCTGCTCACAGCGTGGACGATGGGCGAACAGCTGAATTCGAAGACGGCAGTGCGACTGAGGCGAGAGCCCGGGGCCGTTCCCGAGATCGATGTGCAATTCAGTGAGCACGACTGCATGGTGGTCCGGATCCAGACACAGCAACTCGGCGAACTCGCGGTCCGGTTGTTCGATGCCGAGCTGTGTGACGCCGATTTCGTCATGGCCGACAGCGACTTCACTTCCGGCACACCCGCGTACTATCCGGCCCGTCTGCGGGCCGGGGCCCATCGGAGCTCCGACATTCGGTTCTTTCCCTATGTCTACCCGCTCGGAAGCGTCGATCACGAGGCGGGCACCCTGGGGCTGGGGGCCCTCACGGACGAGAGCGGGGCCATGCGCTGCCTGCCGTCCGTTCACGGTGCCGGTCCCGCGCTCTTTCCGCGCTCCGGGGCGGCCAACCCGTCGCTCACCACCATGGCGCTGGCTACTTGGCAGGCCAGGGAGACCGCCCGGGCCCTGTGACCCGACTGCCCATCACACGTTCATGCAGATGGAGGCCACCGTGCACCTTCCCCCCGACCTCGTCTCCGCGTTCCGGAACAGCCGTGGTGCCGTCTTCCTGGGCGCAGGTGCTTCAGTCGACGCAGGACTCCCCACGTGGCAGCAGTTCGTGGGCCATCTGGCGGAGCAGCTCCAGCTTGCCCCGGGCACCGCAGGCTTTCCTTCAGCGGATCTGAACAAGATTCCGCAGTATTACGAGAACAGGTTCAACCGGCGTCAGCTTCTGTCGGAGGTCCGTGACCTTCTCGACGGCAGCCGGGCTGCGATTTCCCAGGTGCACTGCCTCCTCGCCCGGCTTCCGTGCACAACCTTCTACACCACGAACTACGACGAATTGCTGGAGGATGCCCTCCGGAACCAGGGGCGGAAGTTCAGTGTCGTCGCCAGCGAAGAGGCCGCCCGGGCTTCCTCGGACGTCCACGGTCACGTCATCCGCAAGATCCATGGAACGCTGTCCCAGCCGCAGACCCTGATCATCACCCGAGACGACTACGCGCGCTTCGTGAACGCCGACAGCGTGACCATCAATACGCTGCAGAGCGACCTCATTCGTCACATGTTCCTGTTCGTCGGATACAGCTTGAGCGATCCCGACTTCAGCAATGTCTACGACCATGTGCTCTACAACATGGGAAACATGGCGCAGACGCACTACTTGTGCGTTCCCCACGCGTCGACGTTGGAGATCGACGACCTGTCCCGCCGCGGCATCAAGACAATCGATCTCTCCAACTGGCCCGGCGCGACCACTACCGATCAGCTGAAGGCTTTTCTGGGGGCACTCACCAACGCAACCAGCGATCTGGCGCACATCGAACGGTTCTTCACCGGGCTGCGGAGTGGTGAAGAGGTCCCACTGATCATCAGTTCGACACTGAATGTGGGAGAGCAGTTCGTCTTCTACCCCGACTGCGACATCCGCGTTGCTCAGCAAGTCGAACGCGCGCTGGACCGCATGGGGGTTTCCACCCGCTGGGTGGCGGACCGCGTGGCTCTCGAGGAGTTCGACGAGTATCTGAGTCAGAACATCATCCTGGTGTGCTCGCCCTTCGGCAACAAATTCACCAATCGGGTCTTCGAGGAACTCGGCCCGGGCAACATCTGCATCCGCTTCTGCCATTCCGATGGGAAGCGTTTCATCCAGGACCTCAAGACGGCGAGCGTGTTCGTCGCCGACGATCCGGCCACGGCGTCCGAGCGTTCGGAATCACACGACTACTGCGTCGTCGCCAGGTATCGGAATCCCTGGAATCCGGGCAAGTACATCTTCTTGTTCGCCGGCGTGTACGCCATAGGGACCCATGCCATATCGCAGTACCTGTCGGACCTGATGAACTACCGTGAGCTGCCGGACGGTTCTGATGACTCAGTACTGCTGCTCCAGGTTTCGTTCAGCAGCCATGACCCGTACAACTACGAGTATCAGGTGGTGGCCGACACCATTCTGTGAGTCAGAGGCGGACGGCTGGGGTCAGCCCACGGGAATCATGTCCGCGGGATAGCGCAGGCCAATGCGGGAGCGGATCTCGTCCATCACCGCCATGATGGACAGCGTCTCCTCCAACGTCATCAAAGGACTCTCCAACAGCCCGGCAGCCAGGCAGCGGCTCACTTCCTCGGCCTCGTGTTCCATACCGTTTCCGCGATGCGGGAATTCGTGACGGACGGGCTCATCGCCGTTGCGGAGCACTTCGAACGAGGTCGGGTTGTAGAAGCGGTCGATGCTGATGTGGCCGTGAGTCCCCAGGAGCGTCGCGTGTGCGGGTGAGTCCGCCTGAATGGTGCAGGCGAAGCTGGTCAGTTCGCCCGCTCCATGGGTCAGAACCGCTCCCGTTTGTTCGTCGGCGCCAGTGACCGCGCGCGTGCTCGCCGCGACGACGTTGACCGGACGTCCGAACAAGAGGTGTGCCAGGGAGACCGGATAGACCCCGATATCCAGCAGCGCCCCACCGCCCAGCTCCATATTCCGCAGCCGGTGGCTGGGGTCCGGCTCGCTGTACCAGCCCAGATCGACCACCAGAGATCGCGGCCGGCCAATGACGCCATCCTTGACCAGGCGTACTGCCTCTCGCATGGCCGGGGTGAACCTGGTCCACATGGCTTCCATGAGGAACAGTTTTCGCTCCCGCGCGGCCTGCACCATCTGCGTCGCCTCGGAGTGATTGACAGCGAACGGCTTTTCGCAAAGCACAGACTTGCCGTTCTCAAGGGCCAGCAGCGTGGCAGCCCGGTGCTCCGTATGAGGAGTCGCCACATAGACCACATCAACGGCATCGTCGCGCACCAGTCGCTCGTAACTGAGGTGAACCCGTGCGTCCGGAACAAACTTCGCGAGCCGCGCCGCGCTTTCGCGGCTGCGCGACCCGATCGCAACGACGTGCGAGTTCTCTACCACGCGCAGTGCTTCAGCGAAGGCGCAAGCGATCTTTCCCGTGCCGATGATGCCCCAGCGGGTCATTGTTGGCCTCCTAGGAGTCGTGGTACCCATACATCATGTAGGGATGCGTGTGGCTAGGGCGCACATGGGATCACTGAATCATCTGTCGAGGGCAGCAATCAGTGTCCAGTATCCCCAGTTGAAGTGGCCAGGGCGTTGTCAGAACCGGTAGTCAATGCGAAGTTCCTGCAGATGCGGTAACGCCACGTCCTGCTTGTGAACGCCTGGAACCGGGGGTTGGTAACTGATTTCCGTCAAATTATCCCCGGACCGGTAGTGATCAAAACGTCCGTGATCAAGGTCGGCGCGGTGTCGCTTCTTGATGCGCAGGTGGTAGCTGCGCGGTCCCGGTCCGCGGGACGGGGGCCCGCGAGTACGCTCCCGGCGCCCGCAGTCCCTGATCTTGAGGAGTGGTGACGTGCCGCCCCAGCCCGCCCGCCGTCTGCAGTCCACCGACGATTATCTGTTCGCCTTCATCGACCGCGCGCGGGCCCTGGCCGAGGCGGGCGGACAGCAGCCCGTTGCGCTCGGGGTCGGCGACTGCGACCTGCCCACCCCGCCGCACATCGTCGAGGCGATGCGGACGGCCGTACGGGATCCCGCGCTGCACCGGTACCCGCCCTACGAGGGCGCGGCCGAACTGCGGGAGGCAGCGTCCGGGTTCCTCACCCGGCGCTTCCAGGTCACCGCGGACCCGGAGGCGGAGTTACTGGTGACACTGGGCAGCAAGGAAGCGATGGCCCACCTGGCCCTCGCCTACCTCAACCCCGGCGACGTGGTCCTCGTACCGGATCCCGGCGTATCCGGTGTACGCGACCTGGGCGCGGTTCTGCGGCGCCGAGGTGGTCCGTGTGCCGCTGCGGGAGGAGAACGGCTTCCTCCCCGACCTCGACGCGATCGACCCCGAGGTGGCCGGACGGGCGAAGCTGTTCTGGGTCTGCTACCCCAACAACCCCACCGGGGCACTGGCCTCCCCTGCCTTCTACGACGAGCTGGCCCGCTTCGCGCTGCGCCACGACATCCTGGTGGCCTCGGACGCCGCGTACAGCGAGATCTATTACGACTGCCCGCCCCCGCCCTCCTTCCTCGCGTCGCCGGGGGCGATGGAGTGCGGGATCGAGTTCCACTCCCTGTCGAAGGCGTACAACATGCCCGGCTGGCGGGTCGGCTTCGCGGCCGGCAACCGGGACGCGGTCGCGGCGCTGCGGACGGTCAAGACTCACACGGACTCGGGCACGTTCGGCGCGATCCAGAAGGCCGCCGTTGCCGCGCTGACTGACACCACCGGCTACCCGGACCAGTTGCGGTCCGACTACCGGGGACGGATGCACCTGCTGTGCGACGGCCTGGAGGCGGCCGACCTAGAAGTCCTGCGGCCCCGGGCCACCTTCTACGCCCTCGTACGCACACCCGCAGGCGCCACCAGCGAGGAATTCGCCGACGAACTCCTCCACAAGGCCGGCGTCCTGACCATCCCCGGCACCGGCTTCGGCCCCGGCGGTGAAGGCTACGTACGCCTCACCGTCTGCACCGGATCCGGCCAAATCGAAGAAGCCGTACGGCGGATCACCGAAGCCCGAACCGGCAGTCAATGTGGTCGGTGATGCAGCGGCTGATTCTGCGGGACGCGGACGGGGCCTGGATCCGGACCCAGTCGAATTCTGCGCGCACGTCACTCCCCCCCGCATCGGTCATGTCGTCGCTGTTTCTTGTTCTTCGTCCTCGCTCTGCGCACGCACTTCCCGGATGGGGCCGAAGAAGACGAAAATCGCGGACACGGTAGACACCAGCGCACCCAGGAAGATCGTTGTGGGAACACTCGTCCACACGGCCAGACCGCCGCCGAGGAGATAACCGAGCGGCCGGGGACCGGAGAAGATCATGCGCATCGTCGCGTTCACCCGACCGAGCAAATGGTCCGGTGTGACCGTCTGCCGCAACGTGTACTGATTGATGTCGTACCAGGCGTTGGTAAATCCAGCGATCACGTTGATGACGATGATCACGGCGACCGCAGCGCCCATTTGCGAGAGTGGGAGGAACAGATACGCCACACCGCCCGCCAGGATCGAGTAGACGAGTGTCGGGCCGAGGCCGAACCGCGCGACCACCCGCGAGATCGTCATGGCGCCCAGCACGTTCGACACACCGGTGACTGCTGCGAGCAGACCCACCTGCCACGGCGAGAAGCCCAGCGTCTTGTACAGGAAGATCAGGTACACGGACTGGAAGATCGCGACGCCGAAGTCGAACGTCGAGTTCGCCACCGCGAGCCGCACCAGCACCGGATGCTTGACCACGAACTGGAGCCCCTCACGAATCTCCGCCAGCATCGTGCGCGCGTCGAGCTTCGGCTTGTTCCTGACTTCCTCGTCCGTCTTCATGAAGAGCAGCGCCACCACGGAGACCACATAGGACAGGGCGTCGACGAACACCGCCCTGGCCGGACCGATCGCGGCGACCAGCGCGCCGCCGATCGCGGGGCCGGCCGTCTCGGCGACCGAGTCCGTGGCACTGAGCCTCGCGTTCGCGCCGAGCAGCCCCTTCTCTCCGACCACCTGCGGCACCAGCGACAGATAGGCGATGTCGAACACCACGGTGAATGTGCCCATCACGGCGGCCACCACGTAGATGACCCACATCTCCCGGTATCCGGCGAGATACGCGAGCACCAGCCCGCCGGCTGCGAGCGCGCGGCCGATGTCGCACACGATCAGCGTCTTGCGCCGGGGCCACCTGTCCACCAGCGTCCCCGCCGGCAGCGCGAACACCGCGAACGGCACCATCTGGGCCGCACCGATCACGCTGACCTGGAACGGCGTCGCGTGGTAGACCAGGATGGCGAGTGTGGGGATCGCCAGCATGGAGACCTGGGTGCCGAACTGGCTGACCCCCTGCCCCACCCACAGCTTGAGGAACTCCCCGCCCAACCTCGACTTCACTTGGCAACTCCTGTCGTGGCCCCGGTCGGTCGTGCCGACCAGTACTCCCCGACGGTTGCCAGCGGGGCGAAACCCGCTCGCAGGACTCTGTCGTGGAACGTCTTCAGCTCGCCGCCCGCCCCTGCCCGCCAGCGCCGGATCACCAGCTTGCCGAGGCAGTACATGGCGGAGTCGAGGTCGGTCGGGATCGTCAGCGCCTCGCGGGTCGCCTCCTGCGGCGCCCACCCGCACACGGGCACCAGGTGTTCCGCCGCGTCCTGGAACTTCCACCGCCACAAGTGGACGGACAGGAAGATCAGCAGCCGGGACGCGGACACGAGCGCGGCCCGCAGCTGCGCCAGCTCCACGAGGGGGCGGCCGTCTGCCAGCCTCTGTTCGACGGCAAGTTCTTCGGCGTAGTGCGCCCAGCCCTCGGTGAACCCGCTGGTGCGGTGATGTAGTCGAGCAGCTCGTCCTTGAGCAGCGGATTGTTGTGCCCGTAGTTGATGCCCCCTGCGCCGGCGAAGAAATCGAGATAGCGGTGGCCGCTCTCATCGGTGATCCAACTTCCTTCGGCCCGGTCGAAAACCAGGGGCCAGGTCCGGCAATAACTCCGGACCTCCGATTCGACAGCGTCAAAAATAGCGATCCCCCCCAGATCCCCGGCTCACATTCCTGACAGGCGCGCCACACGTCCCCTTGCCCGCCGCCGTCTTCGGCAAGTTAGGCACAGCGAAGTCTGCCCAGTCAACGGTGTAACTCCAGCCACACAAGTGCCATTTGGACTCTTCAGCCACTTCCGTTGAGGTGGCCGAAGGGCCGCTCGCGGCGGCGGTGGGAACAGCTGAAACCACCGGTCGGCTCACCCGCGACCGGCACAGGAAAGCCAGGCGGCACAAGATAAACCGCTGCAACGGGCCCGCCGGGAAGACCGTGATCACCCAGGGAGGAATGGTGCCGATCCGGTCCCGCAGGACCGTGGGGGCAGCTTCGAGCCAAAATTGGTGCGACAGCGGCAACATTGGCCGAAGGCGTCGCCGTACGACGTGGAACGCGAGGGCGGCAAGCCCCGGGAGGTCTCCTGCAACCTCGGTTCACTCAACATCGCCGCCGCCACGACCTCTCCTGCCCTCGGCGCGACCGTCGAGACCGCGGTCCTCGCCTTCGACGGCACGGCTCGCACTTCGACAAGTGCACCGATCAGGTGTGGGAACCGGGCGCTGACCGGGTGCGGCACCTGTTCGCGGGGCCGGCGTTCACCTGCCCACGCAGGGCGACTGGCGCAAGCTGCGGGCAGCGAACACCTCACACCCTTCCAGTTGACGAACCAAGATCCGGACCATGCACGGGCCGGCTTCCCGCAGCGCGACTGGCTACCCGCGTCACCTTGCCTGCGCAACGAACAGCCCGTACATCGCAATACATGCCCCCCGACGACGTTCCCTCGATACTGGGCCCAGCCAGCCGATCCCAGAACGCCCACGTGACGCCAACTAAATCTGACGATCACTCACTAAAGTCACCCTTAGGTCAGCATCAGCCCCGCCGGACCCCGCCTCGAGCCGCCATGAAGCGCCAAGATCAAAGATCAGCCACACCCCGTCTGACCTGCTGGTACGCAGGTCCGGGGCCCAACTGCCAGTTTCACCAGGAGGTACCCATGAGGATGCTCATCAATGTGCCGGAGACCGTCGTGTCCGATGCGCTTCGCGGTATGGCCGCCGCGCATCCCGGGCTCACGGTTGACGTGGAGCATCGTGTCGTCGTACGGCGCGACGCACCCGTTGCGGGAAAAGTGGGGCTGGTGTCCGGTGGCGGCAGTGGGCATGAGCCGCTGCATGCGGGGTTCGTCGGGCCCGGGATGCTGTCGGCCGCCTGTCCGGGTGAGGTGTTCACGTCGCCCGTTCCCGACCAGATGGTGCGGGCGGCGGCCGCGGTCGACAGTGGGCAGGGGGTGCTGTTCGTCGTCAAGAACTACACGGGCGACGTTCTCAACTTCGACATGGCCGCCGAACTCGCCGAGGACGAGGGTGTCCAGGTCGCCAAGGTCCTCGTCAACGACGACGTGGCCGTGACCGACAGCCTCTTCACTGCGGGCAGGCGCGGTACGGGCGCGACCCTCTTCGTCGAGAAGATGGCGGGCGCGGCGGCCGAGGAGGGCGCACCGCTGGAGCGGGTGGCGGCCGTGGGGCGGCAGGCGAACGAGTCCTCGCGGAGCTTCGGGGTCGCGCTCAGCGCCGTCACCACCCCCGCGAAGGGCACGCCGACCTTCGATCTGCCCTCGGGCGAGCTGGAGTTGGGCATCGGCATCCATGGCGAGCCGGGGCGCGAGCGGCGGGCGATGATGACGGCCCGGGAAATCGCGGACTTCGCGGTCGACGCGGTGCTGGAGGATCTGCGGCCGACGATGCCCGTGCTCGTACTCGTCAACGGGATGGGCGCCACGCCACTGCTGGAGCTGTACGGCTTCAATGCCGAAGTGCAGCGGGTGCTGTCCGAGCGGGGTGTCCCCGTGGCCCGTACGCTCGTCGGGAACTATGTCACCTCGCTGGACATGGCGGGCTGCTCCGTGACGCTCTGTCAGGTCGACGAGGAGCTGCTGCGCCTGTGGGATGCGCCGGTCGAGACGGCCGCGCTGCGGTGGGGACGCTGAGCCGAATATTTACGGACCGTGTGACGTGTTACCTGTGACGTGTTACGTGTGAAGGAGATCTTGTGCTTGTGCTCGATGCCGGATTCTTCCGCCGCTGGATGACGGCCACAACCGCCGTCGTGGAACGCGAGGCCGACCACCTCACCGAACTCGACTCGGCCATCGGGGACGCCGATCACGGCAGCAACCTGCAACGCGGTTTCAGGGCTGTCTCCGCCGCGCTGGAGAAGGAGCCGCCCGCCACACCCGGCGCCGTACTGGCTCTCGCCGGGCGGACGTTGATCTCTACGGTGGGCGGGGCGTCCGGGCCGTTGTACGGGTCGCTGCTACGGCGTACGGGCAAGGCGCTCGGCGACGCCGCCGAGGTTACGCCGGAGCAGCTCGCCGAGGCTCTGCGCGCGGGTGTTGCAGCAGTGGGGCAGCTCGGCGGGGCCAAGGCCGGGGACAAGACGATGCTGGACGCCCTGATCCCGGCCGCCGACGCGCTGAGCGGTTCGTTCGGCGCGGCGCGGGCGGCTGCCGACGAAGGGGCGCTCGGGACCGTACCGATGCAGGCGCGCAAGGGCAGGGCGAGTTACCTGGGCGAACGGAGCATCGGGCATGAGGACCCCGGCGCGGCGTCGTCGGCGCTGCTGATCGGTGCGCTCGCCGACACGGCGGACTCGGCGGAGGCGGGCGCGTGAGCGGGGAGAAGGGTGTGGAGAAGCTGGTCGGGGTTGTGCTCGTGTCGCACAGCGCGTCGGTCGCTTCCGCCGTCGCGGAGCTGGCGAAGGGTCTCGCGGGCGGCGGGCCGATCGCGCCGGTGGCAGCGGCGGGCGGCACGCCCGACGGCGGGTTCGGCACGAGTTCGGACCTGATCTGCGAGGCGGCGAGGTCGGTCGACGCCGGCGCGGGCGTCGCAGTGCTCGTCGACCTGGGCAGTGCGGTGCTCACGGTGAAGGCGCTGGTCGCCGAGGGCGACGAACTCCCGGACGGGGCACGGCTGGTGGACGCGCCGTTCGTGGAGGGTGCGGTGGCCGCGGTGGTCACGGCGTCGGCGGGGGCGGATCTGGATGCGGTGGAGGCGGCGGCCCGGGAGGCGTACGAGTACCGGAAGGTGTGACAGGACGCGGGGCAGGAGCGGGTCCGGGTACCTGCGGCGCTTTCCTCTACCCGCCCCTTCCCGGCTGTGACATGTGCGGCTGCCGCCGCGGGGGGGCGCCCCAGACCCCGCTCCTCAAACGCCGGACGGGCTGAATGCAGCCCGTCCGGCGCCGCCGTTACGCCGCCTCCTCGCCCACCGCCCCGACGCGGATCTCCATTCGCTGTGTCGTGCCGTTGACCGTCACCGCCAGCGTGACCGTCCCCGGTCGCAGTGCGGTGAGTGTTCCGGTAGTGGGGTCGAACGTTGCCGTGTGGCGGTGGTGGGCTTCCTTCGGGGGGCCTACGTGGAGGTTCGGGGAGCCCGTCCAGTCCGCGCTCAGCGGGAAGCCGACCGGGACCTTGCGCGTGCCCTGTGTGACGGTTGCCTTCGGGTTGGTGCTGCTTCCAGGGGGCAGCGTTGCCGGGGTGTCGAGGTGCAGGGCGTCCACGTGAGCGCGGGTCTGCACCGACACCCAGTCGGGGGCGCCCTCCCACGGGCGCTGCCTCGCTGCGGTCTGTTCGGCGCGGGAGACCTTGTCCACGCCGACCAGCGACCAGCCCGTGTAGCCGCCCTCGTCGGCAGGGCCCGCGGGCGCCTTGCCCGAGTTTCCGTTGATGAGGTAGGGGACGCCGTCGACGTGCGCAGCGTGGAAGACCCCTACGTGGCTGCCGATCAGGCCCGCGCCCTTGCCGGTCGTACGCCGGAAATCGGCCAGCCAGCCCTCCAGCAGCGCCGCCTCCTTGCGGTCACTCAGCTGGCTGCCCTTCTGTACGGTCGGGTCGCGCGGCGGGACGTGTTCGATCAGCATGACCGACTCGACGGTCTTGTCCTTCGACGCCGCTTCCAGTTGGGCGCGCAGGTCCTTGATCTGGGCGAAGCCTCCGCCCCGCAGAGTGAGGCTGGAGGTGTCGAGGGTGATGAAGCGGGTGCCCTCGTGGTCGAACGTACGGTGCGCCGGGCCGAATTCGGCGACGAAATTGTCGATCTTTCCGCCCATGATTTCGTGGTTGCCCGGCACGTAGTACCAGGGCAGGGTGTCGCCGAGCTCCTCCGTCAGAACGCGGCGGGCGAAGGCCAGATCGGCCGGTGATCCTTCGTCCACCAGGTCGCCGTTGATGACCAGGAAGTCGGGCTTCGACGCCTTGATCTCGCGCAGGGTGCGCCGCGCCTGCGCCACGATCGCACTGTCCGGCTCGCGGGCGACGAACTGGGCGTCGGACATGACAGCGAACTGCCAGTCCCTGCCCTCCACTTCCGCCGCCGGGTCGATGAGCGGGTCGGCCGGCACGGGCTGCCTGGGGAGCAGGACCGTCGGCGGTACCTGTGCCGTCAGGCCGTCGATGACGATTTCACCGGTGTACTGCCGAGCGGCCGCCGTCTCCGCCAGATAGAAGCGGTGCACCCTCAGCGGCATCGCCGCGCCCGGCGGTACGGGGAAGGTGACCTGCCGCCAGCCGGTCCAGGTGATGAACGGGCCGCGCAGCAGTTGGTCGGAGCCTGCCGCGTCCTTGAGGTGCAGGGTGGGCCAGGCTCCCTTGCCGTCGCCGTTGATCCACAGCTTGAAGGACTGGGGCTGGCCGTCCACGGTGACCGGCTGGGGCGGGTTGGCGTACGCGGCGCGGGTCGCCGTCGACTTGGTGAAGTCGTACGTGAGTTTCAGCCCGGTGCCGGTGTGGCCTTCCGGCGTCGCCGCCACCGAGCCGCTCGCGCGCGCCTGGCTGAAGGTCCATGATCCGGCGTCGTCGAAGGCCGAGACGGCCTGTTCGGCCAGTCCGACGCTGACAGCGAGAGCGGTGGTGGTGCCCGCGACGGTGGCCGTGATCCGGCCTGCGCCGCTCCCGGTGCGCGAGGTGACGGTGAAGGAGCCCCGGCCGTCGTCGCGTACGTCGAAGAGGGAGCGGTCGTAGTCGAGCCGCACGTCACGCGGTTCCACCGGCGCGCTTGTGCCGTGGGCGTCCAGTCCTACGATGCCGAAGCTGCCGCTCGCCGCCGCGTCGGCGAGGCCCACGCGCCGGGTGGTCGGTTCGATGCGGGCGAGGGAGTCAAGGACGGTCAGCTGTGTGCTGCCGTCGGCGGTTCCGCGATGCGCGCGCACCTCGGTGGTGCCGCCGCGCCGCGCCGTGAACAGCCCGTCCTCGTCGACCCGGCCGACCGAGGCACGTGCGCTCTCCCAGCGTGGGGCGCCGTTCGCCGGGCCGTACGTCTCGTCGTAACCCGCCGCGCTCAGCTGCCTCGTCAGGCCGGGGAAAACGCGCTCGGGGTGGCCGCCCCTGACGGGGTCGGCGGTCGGTGCGCTACCTGCGGGGGTGCGGGTCTCGACCCAGAAGCCGCGCAGGCTGCCGCTGCCATCGGGGGCCGTCAGGGCCAGGCCGTTGGGTACGAAGCGCTCGCTGCCGTCCGAGGGGCTGTTCTCCACCTGGAGCGCGTCGCTGCCCGGTTCGCGTGCGACGAGGGTGGACGAACCGCCGCCGTCGAGGTTGAGCGCGCTGTGCGATCCGGCGCGCTTCATCATCACGGCCAGCTCGGTGAGGGTGACGCCGCCGCTGTCGGCCTGGCGACCGTCGACCGTGACCACCTGCATTTCGCTGCCGTCCTTGGAGAAACCGACGGCGGTGCGGGGCGCGGCCGTGTTGTTGCCCTGGCCGTCGTGGTTCTGCGGTACGCCGTCGACGACGAGCAGCTCGCGCCCGCCGACCGCAGTGCGCGGAACGGGTCCGCTGTCGGTGCGCGGCCGGTACTCCAATGCCACCGGGTCGCCGGGCTTGAGCGCGCTCAGCGCGGCCGCCCCCGCCTCGCGGCCGACGAGGACCGTGGTGCCCTCGGGGACGGGCCCGGTGCCGGGCCGGTCCGTGACCGCGACGACCTTTCCGTCCCGTACGGCCGCTTCGGCGACGGGTGTCGCGGCGTCCACGGTGAGGGCGCGGTCGGCCGTACCCCATCCCGATGTGTACGCTCCCACTCCCCCGCTCGGCACGTTCGCCGCGTTGTAGGCGGCCAGGGGGTGCGTGCCCGCCGGGAGGGTCAGCGTGCCGTCGAAGTACAGCTGGAGGATGCGCCCCGCGCTCCCGGGGCCGATTCCGACGGCGCGGTTGGCTCCCGGTGCTGGGGAGTGGACCGGTTTGCCGTCCTTGATGCCGGGGCCCTGCGGGGCGCCGGTCTGGTTGATGTCGAAGAAGTCGGCGTTGATGGCGGCGACCGTACGCCGGCCGTCGCCCGGGTCGTGCTGCGCGGCGAGTTCGGACACCGTGCGGCGTTCGGAGACTTTGCCGGAGTGCAGGTAGTCGGCCTGTACGCCGCTTCCGTCGAGGTCGACGGTGAGCGCGTCGACGCGTAACCACTTGTCGGATTCGAGGCGGTCGTACGAGTGGAGTCGGACACCGGGCGCGACCGGCCGGGCGCTGCGGGCGGTCTCGATGCCGTCGCCGTCGACGACGGATGCGGGGGTGCCGCTCGCGCTGCTCGCCGCCGGCGGCGCGATCGGTCGCAGGACCTCGGCGGGGTGGTGGGGGCGGGGGTCGGGGACCGGATCCGCGGATGCGGGTGATGCCGTTCCCGCCACCAGCGCGGCCACCGTCGCCAGAAACACGACAGGCCGCCTGACGGTGCGAAGTATGCGTGGGCCCACAAGTCCTCCGGGGATGCGTCTGGTTGAGCGGGCATCATGCGCTGTCGGCGGACAGCATTGCCGTGCACACACCAGCGCACCAGAGGGTGACGCAGACCTCGGGGGAAACACGCGGCGCCGACCGGGTGACGCTGGGGAGGAGCGCCGCGCGCGGGGGCCGGCCACCGCGCCCCCTCGGCTTGTCAGGAAGGCAGGGGGGCCGGGCACCACCGGTGACAATGGGCGGGTGAATCACCGCTACCACTACCGCGTTCTCGGCACCGCTCAGGCCCTGTTGCCGGACGGCACCGAGGTGCCCGTCAAGGGTGCGCGGCTGCGGGCGCTGCTGACCGCGCTCGCCGCCGGTGGTGGGCGGACGGTCCCGGCGAGGGAGCTCGTCGCCCAGGTGTGGGGCGAGGCGGAGACACCACCCGTCGACGCGGCTGCGGCACTTCAGGCACTGGTGGGGCGGCTGCGGCGAGTGCTGGGCAGGGAGGCGGTGGTCTCGGTGCCCGACGGCTACCGCCTCGCCGCCGACCGGGACGACATCGACCTCTTCCGCTTCGAGCGGCTCGCGGCGGAGGGCTCCGCCGCGCTGACCGGCGGCGGGCAGAGCGGCGGCACGCTGACCGGCGGCGGGCAGAACGGCAGCACCCAGACCGGCGGCGGGCAGAACGGCGGCGCGCTGAGTGGCGGCACGCAGACCGGCGGCGGGCAGAACGGCGGCACGCAGACCGGCGGCGGGCAGAACGGCGGCACGCTGACCGGCGGCGACGCGGCCAAGGCCGCCGCGCTGCTGGACGAAGCACTGGCGCTGTGGCGCGGGCCCGCGCTGGCCGACCTGCCGGGACGAGACAGTGACCCCCTTTCCGTACGGGCCCACAGGCGGCGCCGCGAGGCGCGGCGGGCCCGGCTTGCCGCGGAGGTGGCGCTGGGCCGGGCCGACAGCGTCCTGGACGAGTTGGCGGAACTGTCCTCCGGGGAACCCCTGGACGAGCCGCTTCAGGCACTGCGGATCCGTGCGCTGCGGGCGGCCGGGCGGCGGGCCGAGGCGCTTCAGGCGTACGAGGAGGTACGCACCGGGCTGTCCGAGCGGCTCGGCACGGATCCCGGCCCCGAGCTCCGCGCCCTGCATGCGGAGCTGCTGGCCGGGAAGCCCGGCGAGGTGGCCGAGGCGCCGGAGCGGGAGAAGGCCCCGAGAGGCAACCTGCGCGCCCGGCTCACCTCCTTCGTGGGCCGTAATGCGGAACTGGCCGAGCTGGCAGGGGAGTTGAGGGCGCGTCGGCTTGTGACGCTGCTCGGGCCCGGCGGTGTGGGAAAGACCCGGCTGTCGCTGGAGGCTGCAGCGGCAGTCACGCAAGGGTGGCCGGACGGGGTGTGGGTGGCCGAGCTGGCGCCCGTACGGGACGAGGGGACCGTTCCCGAGGCGGTGCTGACCGCGCTCGGGGCGCGCGAGACGGTGGTGAGGGGAACACAGGCGGCGCGCGCGACACAGACGCCGCCGGACGAACCGCTGGAGGAGCTGGTGGAGCGCTGCGGCCGGCGCCGCATGCTGCTCGTACTGGACAACTGCGAGCACATGGCGAGCGCGGCGGCCGAGCTGGCGGAGACGGTCCTCGCCCGGTGTCCGGGCGTGACGGTGCTGGCCACCAGCCGGGAGCCGCTGGCCGTGCCCGGCGAGTTCGTACGCCCCGTCGGGCCGCTGCCGCAGGACGCGGCGCTGCGGCTCCTCGCCGATCGCGGCGCCGCCGCCCGCCCCGGTTTCCGCATCGATGACGATCCGCTCGCCTGCGCGGAGATCTGCCGACGGCTGGACGGCCTGCCGCTCGCCGTCGAACTGGCCGCCGCGCGGCTGCGCGCGCTCACGGCCCGCCAGATCGCCGACCGTCTCGACGACCGCTTCCGACTGCTGACCGGCGGCAGCAGGACCGCGCTGCCGAGACAGCAAACGCTGCGGGCGGTGGTGGACTGGTCCTGGGAGCTGCTCGACGGGAACGAGCGGGCGGTGCTGCGGCGACTCGCCGTCTTCTCCGGCGGCTGTGATCCGGCCGAGGCGGAGGCGGTCTGCGGGGCAGGACTCCCGGACAGCTCCGACACCCTGGGCGTTCTCGCTTCCCTTGTCGACAAGTCACTGGTCGTCGCCGCGCCCGCCGGGCCGCGCGGGATGCGGTACCGACTCCTTGAGACCGTCGCCGAGTACGCCGCCGAGCGGCTGGACGAAGCCGGTGAGCGGGAGGCCGTCGAGCGTCGGCATCTGGCCGTCTACCGGGAGCTTGTCCGCACCGGCGATCCCCGTTTGCGCGGGCCGCTCCAGGCCGAGTGGCTGGAGCGTTTCGAGGCGGAGCACGAAAACGTACGCACCGCGCTGCGCACAGCAGTCGCCCTGCGGGAGGAGCAGGAGGCGCTCTGTCTGGCGCTGTCCATGAGCTGGTTCTGGCAGCTGCGCGGCCATCTGGCGGACGCCCGCACCTGGTCGGCCGCGGCCGCCGGTCTCGGACCCGACCCCTTCGGCCCGCCGGTGAGGAAAGCCGTACCGCTGTACGAGCGGTGTACGGACGAGCCGCCGCCCTGGTCCCCGGAGCAGCTGTGGGAGGCCCGGCGCGGAATGCACCTCCAGGTACTCGCGAGCCACGGCGTCGGTGACGCAACCTCGCTGGAGGATCCGCAGACGCGGGCGCAGCTGGCGGCGATCGTGGCGGCGTACCGGCCGGGCATGCCGCAGACCTGCCGGCAGCCGGGCACCATGTGGTTCTTCGCACGGCTGATGACCGGGGAGTTCACGAGTTTCGGCGAGACGATGAACGCCCTGGTGCGGGGCTGCCGGGAGCACGGTGGCGCGTGGGACCTCGGCCTCGCACTGCTGATGCGGGCCAAGCTGCTCGACGACGATCCGGACGACGCCGAACAGGCGCTGGCACGGTTCGAGCGTGCCGGGGATCAGTGGGGGATCGCGGAGTCGCTCTCCGCGCGCGGTGAGGCGTACGAGCGGCGCGGCCGGTATGCGGAGGCGGCCGCGGACTTCGAGCGGGCCATGGAGGGCTCGGTGCGGATCGGCGCACGCACCCAAGTGCCGCTGTTCAAGGCCCAGTTGGCGTGCGTACGGCTGGAGAACGCGGCGGACACAGCGGCGGCGGAGCGCGCCGAAAAGCTGCTTGCGGAGGCCGTCGAGGAGGGGCGGGCGTACGCGGGCGAGGCGGCCATCACGGCGCGGGGCATGCTGGCCCAGCGCTACGGCCGTACCGGACGCACGGGGCTCGCCCGGGAGCAGTTGCGGCAGCTGGAGGAGGAGTTCTCCGTCGGTACGCCCGCGCTCTTCACCGGCATGGTGGCGGGGCTGTACGGCTGGCTGGACTGCCTCGACGGGGAGTACGGGCGGGCCGGGCGGCGCATCGGCGCGGCCGTGCGGGATCTGGAGAGCCTGGCGTACCTGGTGGCGCCCCACCTGGTGGTCAGCCAGTTCCCCGTCGCCGCCTGGGTCAAGGCGCGTCTCGGCGCGGCGAGCGACGGGGCGCGGCTCCTGGGTGCGTACGACCACCAGACCGCGCTGCCGGAGTCCTTCGGTTTCCACCAGTTCCGTCCCGAGGCGGAGGCGGAGATCCGGCGGCGGGCCGGGGCGAAGGTGCGGGCGGTGCTGGACGACGCGACGTACGAACGCGCTTACGCGGAGGGCGGCGGGCTTGCGCTGAGGGAAGCCGCCGCCCTCGTCTGAAGTCTGTGTGCGCAGGGACGCAGTGGGCGGTCAGGTCTGCGGCGCGTCCGCGAGGCGTTCCTGGGCCTCGGCGAGGTCCTCGGCGGTCGGGGCGTCGTCCTGGGTCAGCCTGAGCCGCCAGCAGCCGGTGAAGTCGACCGACCGCTTGCCGATGCCGCGCTCGTCGACGAGGTGGCGGCGCAGTGCGCGCACCGCGCCCGACTCGCCCGCCAGCCATGCGAACACCGACCCCGCCGGGAACTCCGCGCCACGCACGGCTTCCACCAGTACGTCGCTGTGCCCGGCCGGGGCTGTGCCCCGGTGCAGCCAGTGCACGGTCACATCGCCGCGGCTCTCGAAGCGCTGCTCGTCGGCCGGGCCGCCGACCTCGACGTACGCCACCGCGCGGGCACCTTCGGGCAGCGCCTCGATCAAGGTGCCGATGGCCGGGAGCGCCGTCTCGTCGCCGGCGAGCAGCGTCCAGTCGGTCGTACCGAGGGGTACGGGCCTGGCGAAGTACGCCGAGGGGCCGAACATGCCGAGGGTGTCACCGGGGCGCGCGGTCCGGGCCCATCGTGTCGCCGGGCCGGCGTCTGCATCGTCGCCACCGCCGTCGCCGTCGCCGTCGCCATGGAGTACGAAGTCGATGTCGATCGTGCAGTGCTGCGGATCGTACGCACGGAGCGTGTAGCTGCGCTGCCACGGCCGCTCGTCCGCGGGGATCGCGGCGAAGGCGTAGTACCACCGCATTACGTCGCCGTCCTCGGCCGGCTCCGGGAGGCAGGGCACGGTCTGGCCCGCCCGGGGGAAGTACAGCTTCACCTGCTGGTCGGGCGTCGCATCGTGAACGAAGTCGGCGAGGGAGTCGCCGCCGAAGGTGATGCGTTGCATGTGCGGGGTGATCCGCTCGGTGCGGGTGACGTTGACGAGCCGTACCGGCAGCGACGACTTCTCCATGGGACTTCGGACCTCTTCTGTCTGTGCGGATGGGGTGGGTGCTGACCTCGTCACGGTCTCAGCGCCCACCTACACGCCACCGACAGCCCGCCTCCACGGAGACCGGCGGCTGTCCCGTTCAGGCGCCCTTGCGCAGGATCCGGGTGGCCCGGCGGCCGAGCTCGGCGGTCATCAGGCCGTCGGGTACGTCCAGGCCCAGTGATGTGGCCAGGGCGGCGGCGTGCAGGTCGACGGCCGACTCCATAAGGCTCGCGAGGTTGGTGATCGCGGCGCTCCCCCGGATCCAGGCGACGAGGAGGGTCGCGATGCCCGCCACTCCGGCCGGCCACCACAGCACGCCCAGCGGGACGTAGAGCAGGCCCCAAGCGGCCAGGGTGGCGGCGGTGTTGAAGGAGTCGCGGCTCTCGCTCACCACCGTACGGGTCTCCTCCGGCAGCACCAGCCAGAGCCGCGGCCAGCCGAATTCGAGGTCGAGGCCGTACGCCACAAGGACCCGGGTGCCCAGAGCCGTCACGCGGTCGCCCATACGGGTGGGCCTGGCGGGCGGGGCGAGCGCGATCCGGTTCCGCTGCTGGGCCAGCCGGGCCCGCTCGTCCGGCGGCTCACCGGCGCGGACCGCCGCCGCGTAGCGGTCCTGGGCGCTGTCCCAGCGGCGGCGGCGTGCGCGGGTCAGCGGTGCGCCGATGCGGCCGGGCCACTCCCCCAGCCAGAGCCACTGGACGGCCCGGCCTGCCGCCTGCGCCGCGAGGCCCGCAGCGGCGGCGAGCAGGAGGGCCACGAGTGCCGCGACCAGGACCTCGCTCGTGGACGCCTTGCCGGACTGGAGTTCGGCGGCGAATCGTGCGCCGGGGTCCCACGATCCGTGCCCGATGCGCCAGGCGGCGAGGGCCACGGCGACGTACAGGGCGCCGGGGAGCACCAGCAGGGACAGCCACTTCTCGGCCAGGCGCTTGGCCAGTTCGTTCAGGAAGGAGTTCAAGGAAGCCGCCGCCGGGGTTCTGGTTCGAGGCCGCCGCCGAAGATGTGGCAGGTGGGCGCGGGCACGCCGGGGGCGGGCACCCAGTCGCGCGTGCAGAGGGCGCCGGGGCAGACGTACAAGTCGTCCGCCGGACGTCCTGGCGGCAGTCCGGGGACTCCGAGCACGGAACGGGGTCCGATGCCGGGCAGTCCCAACCGGCGTGCTATTTCGGCGAGTTGCTGCTCTGTGTCGTGACCGTAGCGACCGTTGTGACCGTCGCGGCCGTCACGGGCCCGTTCGACGGCTTCCTCGACTTCCGCGCCCAGTCCCTGTGCGGCGGCGAGGCGCCGTAGCAGCGGAAGGGCCTCGCACCACGGTGCGAGGTCGTGCCTGGGCTCCATGCTGCTCCTTTCGCCCGGGCGAGAGGGCGCGTTAGCGTCGCCGGACGATATTACTGTCCGACTCGCCGTGGAGGCAGCCCACATGACGCATCCCCTGACCGAGGCACTGCGGGAGCGGATCATGCAGCTCGGCCGCACCGGGGACCCGGACGCGGTCGTCGGCGAGGAGGCCGGGGCCGCTGCGGCTCGGCTGGTCGCGTACGCGCAGAGCAGCGGGTGGACCGGTGAAATCCTGCACACCCTGGGCTGGTTCCACTGGTACAGATCCCTGATTCTGCGGGACTCGTCCGGTCCCGATTTCCGGGCCGCCATCGAATTCTTCCGGCCACTGATGGACCAGATTCCGGACGAACTCCCGGACCCGGTACGCCAGTACCTCCTGCAGGGCGCGCACGATCCGACACCCGCAGACGTCCAGGAAGTGCTGGAAGAGGGACTCCGGCGTCACAACACCGCGTCCGAACTGCTCCGCACGTATCAGCAGAACGGTGATCCGGCGCTCCTCGACCAGGCCGCTTCACTCCTCCACGAGTCCGTCGCGCTGCTGCGCCGTGCGGGCGCCGCCCCGGAGATGGTTCAGATCACTCTCGTGAAGCTGCTGCTGATGCGGCATCGGAGAGGCGGAGAGCCACAGGTGATGGAGGAGGCCCTCGCCCTCGCGGACGGGATCGTGGAAGGCCTCACGTCCGCGCCGCAGTCGCGGACCGCGGCACTGCTGGCCAACCTGGGGGCCAGTCTGGTGAACGCGCACCCGGACAGTCGCGACGCGCGGCTGCTGAGCGGCGGCATCCTGGCCCTGCGCCACGCCCACGAGGCGGGTCCGGAGGCCCGGTTGGCCGAGGAGATCCGCTTCCGTCTGACCGGCGCGCTGTTCATCGCCTCGGCGTATTCCGGGGACATCGCACAGGCCGTCGAGGCCGCGACGTACGTCGACCGGATGGTGGCGGAGGACGGCGGGGACGGGGGCGGGGCGCAGCGCGTACGGCGGATGGAAACGTGCGCGTCCTTCTACCGGAGCCTGGGAATCCGCGCTCTGGAGCCCGCTCTGCTGCCCTCGCGGACCGGTCTTCTCCGGGCGCTTGTCCGGGAGTTGAGCAACGACGATCACCGGCGTACGGAGCACCTGACGGAGCTGGGCATGTGCCTGCGCGTTCAGCACCGCGACACGCGGGACCGGGCCGCGCTGGCCGAGGCGGTCGACGTACTGCGCGAGGTCCTTGCCGCGACGGAGGAAACGGATCCGGATGCACCCGCGCGCATGGTGAGCCTCTCCAACGCGCTGCTGGCACATGTCCGTTCGGGAGAAGCCGGCCCGCTGGAGGAAGGAGTGGCCCTCGCCCGTCGCGCCCTGGCGATCGCGCCCGGTGAGGTCATTACGCTGTCCTGTCTCGGCAACACCCTGCTGGAGAAATACAGGCTCACGTACGACATCGAGGCCGCCGAGGAGTCCGCGCGGCTGAACCGGGCCGCCGCCGACGCGACGCCCCCGGACAACCCCGGCCGTCTCACGTCGCTGATGAACGCCGCCCTGTCGTTCCGTGCCGTGGGGGACGCCAAGGGTGACGCCGAAGCGGTGGACCTGGCCATCGACACTCTCCGTATGGCGGAGCGGAGCGTGGATGCCGGGCACCCGTCCCGCGCCGCGGTCCTCGTCGATCTCGGCGAGGCACTGATCACCCGGGGCGGGCTGACCGGCGATCTGGCATCGCTGCGGGAAGGCAGAGAGCTGCTCGAATCGGTCACTGCGGAACTGCCCGACGGGCACGACGAGTTCATCCGCGCCCGGGTCCGGCTCGTCCACGCCTACCGCATCCACCACGAACAGACCGGTGAGCAGGAGTCGCTCGACGCCGCACTCAGGATCAGCCGCTCGTACGTCGACCGCACGGATCTCGGTCGCGTGGAACGGAGCCTGCTGCTGGCCCAGACCTCGCTCGCGCTCGCGTTCATGTACAAGGTGACCGCCGACAGGCAGCTGCTCAGCGAGCTGCTGCCCATGTGCCGGGCCGCCGTGGAGGCGGCCGACGAGGGCTCGCCCGCGCACGCCGACGCCCTGCTCAACCTCGGCATGGGGCTCGTCTGGATCTACGAGGCGTCGCTGGACAAGGGGGCCCTCCAGGAGGGCATCGACGTACTGGAAAAGGCCTCGTCCTATCCCCCGGAATGGCCGACGGCACGCAGCGCCCTGTCGAGTCAGGCGGACGCCCGCCGGCTCCGGATCTCGCAGTCCCGGCACGACATGGACACCGCACGCCGGATGAGCCAGGAGGTCCCCGGGCTCTTCGACACGAAGATCGAGGAGTACGAGCGCGAGCTGGACGCGATGGTCGACACCTCCAGGAGGGCGCTCGCCGCCTACCCGCAGGGCGACCCGAACCGGGGGGTGGCACTGTGCAATCTCGGCCTGGCGCTGGATGCCAGGGCCGGCTTCACGGGGAATGCGGACGACATCGAGGAGGCTGCGTCACTGCTGCGGCAGGCGGTCGGCCGAGAGCCGGGCAACCATGACGAACGGCCGCTGTGGATGCTCCATCTGGCGTTCGTTCTGCAACGGCTGTCCGAGAAGCGAGATGCTCCGGAGCTGCTCACCGAGGCCGTTGAGCTGGGGCGCGCGGCGGTCACGGCGACCCGTCCGGCCGAACCGAACCATCCGCGGGCGCAGGTGGCGCTCGGCTCGGCACTGATGGCGCGGCAGCAGCTGGAGAACGGGGACGGGAACGGGGCCGGTGGCCCGGAAGGGGGCGGTGGGGACAGCGCCGAAGCCATCGCGTGCTTTCTGCGGGCCGCCCGCGCCGAGAACTTCGACGTACCCAACCGGATCACCTCCGCCAGGCGCTCCGCGACCGCGGCCGTGGACGACGGCGACTGGGAGACCGCGGCCGGCAGTTACGAGGAGGCGGTCGCGCTGCTGCCCCGGCTGGCCGGGCGCCAGATCGGCCGCAGCGACCGCGAGGAGGCACTCGCGGAACACCTGCTGCTCGCCTCCGACGGGGCGGCGTGCGCCCTGAATCTGGACGATCCGCTGCGGGCGCTGCGGATCCTCGAAGGCGGCCGCGGGATTCTGCTCGGCCAGGCGGCCGAGGTCCGTCAGGACCTCGCACGCCTGCACCAGGACGCCCCCGAACTCGCGCAGAGATTCGAACAGCTCAGCCAGGGGCTCGACGACGCGCCGTCGGGCGGGGACGGCCATGGGCTCCGTATGGACGAGCACCGGTCGCGCGTACGGGCATGGGAGCGGGTCTGCGCCGAGATCCGTGAGCAGCCGGGCTTCGGATCCTTCCTGAAACCGCCGGTCCCCGACGTCGGGGAACTGTCGCAGAACGGACCCGTCGTGGTCGTCAACCTCAGCCGGTACCGCAGCGACGCCCTCGTCCTGGCCGACGGCGATGTGACGGTCGTGCCGCTTGCGACGCTGGAGCTCCAGCCGGCCATGGACCGCTGCTTCGCCTTCCTCAAAGCGACCGGCGAGCTGCATTCGCGCGGTCTCGGGGCCGAAGCGCGCTGGGAGGCGGGCCAGGTGATTCTCCAGGCGCTGGAGTGGCTGTGGGAGGCCGTGGCCGAACCCGTCCTGCGGTCCCTCGGCCTGACGGGTGGAGCGGATGAGCGCGAGGAGGGGGATGAGCGTGGGGAG
>NZ_JAGGPB010000007.1 GCF_018614055.1 Streptomyces sp. ISL-98 | reverse complement strand
AACAGGATCACAAGACACTAGGAATCGATCAGCGTCAACGTTTCGAATGACATTGTGCTATCCAGGAGCGATAGCGTCGATTGGAGAGACAGCATTGACGGCCCAGGGAGGGCCCAGCGCCGGCGAATGGTCCTTCTTTAGCGCATAAGCCGCTGATGAGAGGGCCTCGCGGAGTGTGTTCGCGTCTCTGGCCGAACATCGCGATGCGTTGTTCCCGGCAGAGATGTTCGCGGACATGTATCCGTCGGCGAACGGGTGGCCGTCCATGCCGCCGCATGGTCGTGAAGACGTGGGACGTGCCGGGCAGCACAACAGATACCGGCACGTGACATGTCCCAACTCACCCACGACAACGGTCAGTTCGCTGGGGTGCCCGTCCCCTTCGCTACGGTGCCCCCATGACCGACCGAACGATCTTGACACTCCGTACCTGACCCAACTGCACTTCCATGAAGAAGACTTCGTGTACCCGCTGAACCACTTGACCCTCCTGTTCTGGAAGGGCAGCGCGAAGTACGACCGCGAGGAAGCGCGCCTGCGCGACGCAATCGACGACTTCGAGTGACTTCCCAGATCGCGTGGATGCCAGGATCGTCGCCAGGGTGCCTCATTTCCCACCGTTCGTAGCCGGCCGGCGCGGGCGGCGGGGCCATGGCATGGCCGGCCGAACTGGTTGAGCGGCACGGTTGGCAGTACGCGCTGACCTCCGGCGCCGACCGGGCTACGCCTGAGTGACTACAGGGCGTCGCCTCACTGGGGCGGCGGGCTTACAGGCTGAGCGTGGGATTGGGGGTCAGGACCCGGCGCAGGACGGCTTCGACGTGGGTTCGGTCGGGGGCATGCGTGCCGGCCAGGCCGCTGAGTGTGAGGCCGTTCATGGTGGCGGCGGCCGCAGCGGCGGTGACGGGGTCGGTGTAGTGGGCCAGGGCTTCGACGGTGTGCTCGGTGTACTGATCTGCGATCGGGCGCAGTGCGGGGCGGCGCAGGGCTGCGACGTAGAGCTCGAATTCAGTGACCTGCTGGTCGCGCTGGGGCCCGAAGCAGCCGAGCAGCACGTCGGTGAGCAGGATGACGAGATGGTCGGTGCTCAGCTCGGGCCGTTGGGCGACCCAGTCGCGGAGGTAAGCGGCGTAGCGGTCGACGGCCCGGCTCAGGGCAGCGGTGATGAGATCGTCCTTGGTGGCGAAGTGGTAGGTCGTCGCTCCCAGGGGGACGCCGGCCGCTTCGGCGACTGCGCGGTGGGTCAGGCCTTCGATGCCCCGCTCCGCAATGACTCTCTCGGTGGCCTCGGCGATCTCTTCGATCCGCCGCTGCGGGTCGCGCCGACGCCGCGCGGGCTTGTCGACAGTCATGAGACCGCCCCTCTCCCTCTCCGTACAGACTGTGTAGTACGAAGGTACTGTACTAATGCCGGTCAGCGCTGCTCACGGCATGTTGTGCCTGGTCAGCTGTGCACAAAGCGCTCCGGTGCAGCGGAAGGGTGAAAGGACCGCGAGGCGAATGTCCGGATTGCAGCCTTGGCGGTTCCTGCGGTACAGTACAAATGTACTGCTTGAACGTGGAGCCCCGGCACTCGTCGGCTCTCCCCGGTCGGCCGATACATCCCCCTCACCGCAAAACCCACACGCAAGGAGTGATCTCCCATGAAGGCTCCCGCCCTCTCTCCCTGTCTCGGCGTCCCCGACACCCAGGCTGCCGTCGACTTCTACGAGAAGATCGGCTTTACAGCCCTCCCTGCCGGCGACGACCCCAACGACGACCTGCGCATCCTGCTCTTCGAGGGCGAGTTCGCCCTGATGGTCTACCGGGAGGATCAGCTGCGCAGCTGGCTGCCGAACCTCAAGGAGACCCCTGTCGGTGCGTTCGGCATGTTCTACCTGGCCGTCGACGACTTCGACTCCTACGTCGAACGCATCCGCCCCCTGGTCACCGTCCAGAAGGACGTGTTTGAGCACCACGGGCAGAAGCTCTTCTACTTCATCGATCCCAACGGGTACGTCATCGCCGCTGCCCAGAAGCAGGCCTGGTGACCGCCCCAAGAAGGCGCCGGAGGGCGCCGCGAAGGTGAAGTGCGCAGCGTTCTGGGGCCACGACGGCAGGGCTCTCGCCGAGTTCTACGCCGCTGCCCTCGGCTGGAAGGTCACCCAGACCTTCGGCGAATCCGCAGCGATGGTCAGCGACGGGACAACCTCGTACGTTTTCTACACCGCCCGGGACTTCAAGGCCCCGAACTGGCCGCAGGACGAGCTCGTCTTCCACCTCGACCTCGCCTTCGACGATGTCCAGGCCGCCGAGAAGCGCCTGCTGGAGCTCGGGGCCACCCGCCCCGGCCACCAGCCCGGCGGCGCCCACTGGACCGTCCTGCTCGATCCCTCCGGCCAGCCCTTCTGTATCAGCTCCACCCGCTAGCCGGCCGCTGCCTGTTCCCCACCCCACCGTTGCCTCTTCAGTCCGCCTCCCGGAGCGAGCCATGACGTCCTTCCGCCGCAGCGTCACCCCGGCCGAGCGCCGCGCCCGCCTCGGGCGCCGGCACCTGCTGGTCGGCTCAGCGCGGGTACGGACGCCGGAGGAGGTCGCCGGCGCCCTGATCGGGCTGCACGCGACCGACCCGGCCACCGTGTTCCTGTCCGCCGCAGCGCGCATGGCCGAGCCGGAAGTCGCAGCGGTGGAACGGGCGTTGTACGAGGAGCGGACGCTGGCGCGGATACGGTGCATGCGCCGCACCATGTTCGTCCTCCCGGCCGCCTTCGCCCCGGAGGCCCAGGCCGCCGTCGGCAGGTACGCCTACATGGACCGTGGCAAGGCCCTGGACCGGTTGCGTGAGGCGGCCGGCTGGGACGAGCTCCGCTACACCGCGGCGGAGCAGGACGCCTTGGCACTCCTTGCCGAACGTGGTGAGGCCACCGCCGCCGAGTTCGCCGCCGCCGTACCCGCTTTGCGGGAGCAGATCGTCGCCTTCCCCGGCAAGTCGTACGAGTCCCGTCAGCGCGTCGCCTCCACCGTCCTTGGCGTCCTCGCCGCCGAAGGCCGTATCCGCCGCGCCCGCCCGGCCGGGAACTGGACCTCCGCCCAGTTCCGCTGGGCCCTGGCCGAACCCCTCCCCGAGCTGCCCGCATCCGAGTCGAAGGCCGCCCTCGCCCGGCGCTACCTCTCAGCTTTCGGCCCCGTCACCGAGGCCGACCTGAAGTGGTGGACCGGCTGGACCTTGGCTGCCACCCGCAAGGCGATCGCCGCCAGCGGCGCCGAAGCAGTCAGCCTCGACGAAGGCACCGGCTACCTCCTGCCGGAGGACGTTGAGCCGGTCTCCTGCCCCGAACCCTGGGTCACACTGCTGCCCAGCCTCGACGCCACCCCCATGGGATGGCGCCAACGGGACTGGTACCTCGACGCCGACCACACCCCCGCGCTCTTCGACCGCAACGGAAACATCGGCCCCACCATCTGGGCAGACGGCCGCATCATCGGCGCCTGGGCTCAGCGTCCCGACGGCAGCATCAACCACCGCCTCTTCACGGACCCCGGCCGCGAGATACACACCGCCCTCGACGGCGAGACCGCCCGCATGACCACCTTCCTCAGGGGCACCCGCGTCACCCCCTGCTACCGCACCCCACTCGAACGCCAACTCTCCGCGTAACCGTCAGCGGATCCTCCCCAAGCCGTCGTCATCACGGAAGCGCGGTATCACGGAAGCGCGGTCACAACGCCGCGCACCTCGCTGTGGACCGACACCGTCTGGGTCGTCGACTCCACGGCCGTGGAATGCGGAAGTTCACGCGAGACGGTCAAACACTCCGGCCTGGCCGGATGGGCCGAGTTCGGCTACTGCGCCAGCCACTCCCGCTTCTTCTGTGGTCTTCGGCTGCGCCTCGTGTGCACCCTCCACGGGCTGCCCGTCGTGTTCGCTCTGACCGGCGCGAAGCCGACGAACGCCAGACCCTTCTCGTCATCCTCGACGCCGAGTCCGGCCTCGTCGGCTCCCACCTAGGGCAGACCCTGATCAGCGACCGCCACTACTACGGCGCCCGTTCGAACGCGAACTCACACAGTGGGGAATCCGACTGCTGCGGCCGGCCCGCAAGGGCGAGCCCGCGCGCCGGGTCCGAGCTGTTCAGGCCTTCAAAGCCCAACTCGACCTCGAACGCCACCAGGGCCGTACCGCCGGCGGTGTCATGGTCTGCGTCCTGCAACGCGTCCTCGCACTCACGGCCGGAATCTGGCTCAACGACCGCACAAGTCAGCCCGACATGCGCTCACTGACCGCCTACGACCACTAACCCTTCGCATCATTCATCTAGCGGCGGCCACACCCAGCTACCGCCGGCGAGGCTGGAGAAAGTGCTGGCGGGTTTGGGGCCGCGATCGACGCGGTGGGAGGCAGCTTCGCGATGCGTTACACCGCGGTGGTGGTCACAGTGGTGCGAGCCGACGCGAGATGACCGCGGGTGCGGCTTGCCTCAGGTGGCTGGGAGGGAAACGCTCAGTCCCGCGAACTGGGGCGCCCATCCGCACAGTGAAGCGCTCAGGCACGTCGACGGGAGCGAGCGAGCGGTCGTGCACTGCCGCGTCGGCGGGTGTCCGAGCGTTGGTGGCAGCGCAGACCCGGTCCTGCACAGCCCTGCTTCCGGGGGCTGAATGCTACGCGTACGGTGTCCTCGTGCCCCCTGTTCACGACGCGCTGCGGCCGCAGTCGCTCATGCTGACGTTTCTGGGCGACCAGGTGCTGGGCCGGGACATCTGCGTGTACTCCGGGAGTGTCATCGACCTCTTCGGGCGTGCCGGCGTCGGGGAGCAGGCGACCCGTTCGACGCTGACCCGCATGGTGGGGCACGGCCTGCTGCGGCGGCAGCGTGAGGGGCGTCGTATGTACTTCGGGCTGACGGAGCGCTCGGAGGCGGTGCTGCGCGACGGCAGGCGCAGGATCTGGGAGACCGGAGCGGTCAACCGGCAGTGGGACGGCACGTGGACCCTGCTCGGCTTCTCGCTGCCCGAGTCCTGGCGGCGGCAGCGGCACGATCTGCGTTCGCAGCTCACCTGGAGTGGCTTCGGTCCGCTGTTCGGCGGGCTGTGGATCGCACCGGGCGAGGTCGACGTGTCCTCGCTCGTCGCGGAGCTGGGGCTGGCCGCGCACGTGAAGGTCTTCCGGGCCCGGGCTGACGCGGGCATGGACATCGGCGCGATGATCGAGGAGGCCTGGGACCTGTCCGAACTGGCCGCACAGTACGAGGAGTTCGTACGCCGTTGGCAGCCGGGGGAGGAGCGGACGGTGCCGGTGGACGACGACCCGCTGGTACTGCGACTGCTCCTGTCCACGCAGTGGCTGCGGATCATCCGGCGCGACCCGCGGCTTCCCGTCGCGCACCTGGCCGACGACTGGCCCGCCGAGCGGGCCGAGAAGACGTTCCGCGCGGTCCACGACCGTCTCACCCCGGGCGCGGGGGAAGCGGCGGAGCGTCTTCTCGACCTGGTGCCGGTGCGGCCGGACGCCGCAGGTCAGGCGTAGACAGGTCAGGCGTAGAAGCGGGAGAGGCTCCGCAGGACGGCGGCCGGCTTGCCGCCGCCCTCGATCTCGAGGGTGCCGTCCACGGCGATCTGCACGCCGCCCGGCACGTCCTCGGCCGAGGCCAGCTTCGCGACCAGCCGGATACGGGAGCCCACTTTCACCGGCGAGGGGAAACGGACCTTGTCCAGACCGTAGTTGACCTTCGTGGTGACGCCCTGGACATCCAGCAGTTCGGTGAAGAGCGGGATGAAGAGGGAGAGGGTGAGGTAGCCGTGTGCGATGGGCGCGCCGAAGGGGCCCTCCTTGGCCTTCTCGACGTCCGTGTGGATCCACTGGTGGTCGCCGGTGGCGTCGGCGAAGGTGTTGATCCGTTCCTGGGTGACTTCGATCCAGGCGCTGGTCCCGAGGTCGCTGCCGGCGAGCTTCTTCAGTTCATCAAGGCCGTTGACGGTGACGCTCATGTGGCGTGTTCTCCGTAGGTTCGTGGTTTCAGAGGGTCAGCGCGTGCCGTACAGGGAGCGGACGCGGGGTTTGAGGAGCTTTCCCGAGGCGGTGCGCGGCAGTTCGTCCGCGACCACGACCGACTTCGGGATCTTGTACTTCGCGATGCGCCCGGCGAGCGACGCGAGGAGCTCGTCCGGATCGAGCCGGACGCCCCCGCGGAGGACGACGACCGCGCGGGGAACCTCGCCCCACTTCTCGTCGGGCACGCCGATGACCGCGCATTCGTCGATGTCGGGATGTGCGAGCAGGGCGTCCTCGACCTCGGAGGGGTAGATGTTCTCGCCCCCCGAGATGATCACGTCCTTTGCGCGGTCGACGACATGGATGTATCCGTCCGGGTCGGCGTACGCGATGTCACCGGTGCGGAACCAGCCGTCGGAGAGGACCGCCGCTGTCTCTTGCGGCAGACCCCAGTAGCCGGGCATGACGTTCGGGCCGCTCACCAGGATCTCCCCCCGCTCTCCGGCGTCGGCCGGCGAGAGGTCGGGGCGGACGAGGCGTACGTCGGTGAAGAAGTGCGGTACACCGGCCGAACCCGCCTTGCTCAGGGCGTGTTCGGCGTCGAGGAAGAGAGTGCCGGGCGCGGCTTCGGTCATGCCGTAACCCTGCTGGAAGGTGAGCCCGCGTTGCTGGTACGCAGCGATGAGGGCTGTCGGTACGGGGGCGCCGCCGCAGTTGAGGCCGCGCAGTGAGGACAGGTCGGCGTCGGCCCAGCGGGGCTGCCGGGCCACTTGGCCGAACATGGCGGGCACGCCGAACATGACGGTGACGCGGTGTTCCTCAATGAGGTCGAGAGTGCCCGCCGGGTCGAAGGACTCGGCCAGGACGCAGGTGCCGCCCTTCAGAAGGACCGGCAGGGCGAGCATGTTGAGCCCGGCGGTGTGGAACAGGGGCGCGGAGACGAGAGCCGTCTCGTCGGCTGCCAGATCCTGGTCGACGAGGACGTTCACGGCGTTCCAGGTGATGTTGCCGTGGGTGAGCATCGCGCCCTTGGGCCGGCCCGTGGTCCCCGAGGTGTACATGATGACGCAGGTGTCGTCGAGGGTCACGGGTTCGTCGATCGGGTCGGTGGATGCCTCGGCCAGCAACTGCTCGTAGCCGGAGCCCACTTCGATGCGTGTACGTACGGGCCCGTCGGGATTGTCAGTGGCGTCGTACAGACTTGGGGCGTGGACGAGGATGCGCGCACCCGAGTCGGACAGCTGGTGTGCGATCTCAGGGGCGGCGAGGCGGGTGTTGAGCGGGACGAAGACGGCGCCGAGGAGGCCCGTGGCGAAGAAGGTCTCCAGGAAGGAGGGGTGGTTGGGGCCGAGATAGGCGACGCGGTCACCACGCCGGACACCCCGGTCGTGCAGGGCATGCGCGAGGCGGGTGGTGTGATCCTGCAGGCCGGCGTAGGTGAGGTGCCGGTCCTGGTGAATCAGGGCGGTGCGATGGGGAGTCTTGCGGGCGCGGCGCGCGGGCCACGACCCCAGTCCTTCGTTGCGCATCGGTACGCCGCCTTCACATGTGGGTGGACCCGCCGGTGAGCCCGAGGAGGCGGGCGGCGTTGTCCTTGAGGATCTTGGGCTTGACGTGGTCCTTGATGCCGAGCTTGCCGAAGTCGGCGAGCCAGCGGTCGGGGGTCAGGACGGGGTAGTCCGAGCCGAAGAGGACCTTGTCCTGGAGCAGGGAGTTCGCGTACTGCACGAGCTGCGGCGGGAAGTACTTGGGCGACCAGCCGGACAGATCGATATGGACGCCCGGTTTGTGGGTGGCCACGGCCAGGGCCTCGTCCTGCCAGGGGAAGGAAGGGTGAGCGAGTATGGCCTTGAGGTGGGGGAAGTCGGCGGCGACGTCGTCGACGTGCATCGGGTTGGAGTACTTCAGGCGAATACCGCCGCCGCCCGGGACACCCGCGCCGATGCCGGTCTGTCCGGTGTGGAACAGCGCAATGGTGCCGGTCTCCTCGATGACCTCGTACAGCTCGTAGGCGAGGGCGCGATCGTTGGGGAAGAAGCCCTGGATGCTGGGGTGGAACTTGAAGCCCTTCACGCCGTACTCCTCGACGAGCCTGCGGGCCTGCCGTACACCGGCCCGTCCGCGAAACGGGTCGATGGAGGCGAAGGGGATCAGTACGTCCGGGTGGGCGGCCGCGGCCTCGGCGACCTCCTCGTTCGGAACGGGTTCGGTGCCGGTGGCGTGCTGCGCGTCCACGGTGAAGACGACCGCGGCCATCTTCCGCTCGCGGTAGTACGCGGCGATCTCCTCCAGCGTGGGCTTCCGCCTGCCCTCGACCTTGAAGTAGGCACTGGAGGCGTCGTGCAGGTCGTCGTCCAGGGACGCGTTCCCCTTGGACGAGACCTCCGCATGGGTGTGCACGTCGATCGCGACGAGCTCTTCGACGTCGAGGAACGTCATGGTCACGCCTCCGGGAGCTTCGGCGCGGGGATGCCGACAGTCTGTGGCTCGGCGCCCACCGAGGTGGGCCAGGCGTCGGCGAGGGTGTCCGGCGTCCAGCCGCCGTCGGCGTACGCCGCCCTGATCTCCTGCGGGTGTGACCACAGCGTCACCCTGTCGCCGCCGATGCCGATGCACTGGCCGGTGACATTACGGGCGGCCTCCGAGGCAAGAAACGGCACGAGCGCCGCACAGTCCTCGGGAGTGCCGAAGCCCTCGCCCCTGCGCAGGAAGCCGGGCAGTGGCTCGCCCCGCCGCATCGCCTCGATGTACGGCGCGAAGGCCGGGATGGTCTCGGTCATGGCGGTGGCCGCGACGGGCACGACGGCATTGACCGTGATGCCCGAGCGGCCCAGCTCCATCGACCAGGTGCGGGCCATGGTGGCGATGCCTGCCTTTGCCGCGGCGTAGTTCGTCTGGCCGAAGTTGCCGCGCTGTCCGGCCGGGGAACCGACAAGGATCAGGCTGCCGCCCTCACCCTGCTCACGCATGCGGACCGCGGCGGCCCTGGCGCAGGTGAAGGTGCCCTTGAGATGGACGTCCACGACGCTGTCGAAGTCGGCGTCGGTCATCTTCCACAGGACCTTGTCGCGCAGGATGCCCGCGTTGGTCACGAGCACGTCGAGTCGGCCGAACTCCGCGACTGCGCGGGTGACGAGACGGTCGGCGGCCTCGCTGGTGCCGACCGCGACCACCTCGGCCACGGCCCGGCCGCCTGCCTCGGTGACCGACTTGACGGCCTGTTCGGCGACGGCTTCGTCGACGTCGTTGATGACGACGCGGGCGCCGGCGGCGGCGAGAGCGTGCGCATAGGCGAGGCCGAGGCTGCGGCCCGAGCCGGTGACCACGGCCACCTTGCCGGTGAGATCGATGGTGGGCACGAAGAGGTCCCTTCGGAAAGGAGTGTTGGGGCGCCGAGGGCAGTCCAGGCGGGCTGCACCCTCGGCCAGGAGATCGAAGCTAAGGACAATAGTTGTTGACGTCAATAGTTGTTGAGAGCCTCGTTGTGCGCCATGCTGTGACCAGAACGCACCAACGCCCCTGACCGGGGCCTCGACCAGGGAGTCCGTCATCGCCGGCCAGCACCACGCCACGAACCCCGTCCCCATCGACGCGCACGAGCCGTGGATGCGCGGACTCCACACGGACACCGGCTATTTGCTGTACCGGCTCGGCCTGCGTTCGGGGCAGCTGTTCAACGCATTCCTCCAGGAGTCGGGCCTGCGACTGCGCCACTACGCCTTGCTGCGCTTCCTCGCCACATCGGAAGGCGCGCTGCAGCGCGAGCTGAGCTCGCGGCTCGGGTACGACCCGAGCGCGATCGTCGGCCTGGTGGACGATCTGGAGCGGCTCGGTTTCGTCGAGCGCCGCCCGTCGCCCGACGACCGTCGCAGCCGCATCGTCGTCCTGACCACCGACGGCCGGGCATTCCTGCGCGACACCGACGAGGCCGGGCTGCGTGTGACGAACGAGCTGCTGGAACCGCTCGACCCCGCCGAACGGGACGCGCTCCACGCCCTGTTGCAGCGCATCGCCGAGGCCGGGCTGGACTGATCCCCGGACCGTCCAGGCCGTCCGGACCGCTCCCGGACTCCTGGCGGCAGATGTTGTGCAGAACATTGACGGCAGTAAGAGTTCTGCCTAACTTCACCGGGCACCGGCACCGTCTCAATGACACCGCCACCGCACCCGGGAGCCTCCCGTGCAACCACCCAGTGTCCCCACGCCTCAATCCGCCCCGGACACCCGGCAGTTGCGCCGCGTCGCGCTGTCCGGGCTGCTCGGCACCGCAGTGGAGTTCTACGACTTCCTCGTGTACGGAACGGTGGCCGCACTCGTCTTCGGCGAGCTGTTCTTCCCCCAGGCCGACCCCGCAGTCGGCACCATCGCCGCCTTCGGCACATTCGTGGCCGGCTATGTCGCCCGTCCGCTCGGCGGCATAGTCTTCGGCCACTTCGGCGACCGTCTCGGCCGCAAGTCGATGATGCTGCTGGCGATGGTCCTGATGGGCGCCGGCAGCTTCCTCATCGGCCTCCTCCCCACGTACGACGCGATCGGGGTCTGGGCACCCGTGCTGCTCATCACGCTGCGCGTCGTACAAGGCATCGCGATCGGCGGCGAGTGGGGCGGCGCCACGCTGATGGTCGTCGAACACTTGAAGTGCTCTCCCGGCTGAAGCCGGGAGATTCCTGCTTACCTTGCGGTAGCGGGCTTGACGCGCTTCGCGCGCCTGACGACTGCCCTCCCGGCAGCCGGGATGAGCGCGAGGCCCATCCGGTACAGATGCAAAACATTCCGGGCTGCGTTGTGGTCGGCGTTGCCCGACCAGCCGCAGTCCGGGTTCTTGCACACGAACACGGCCTGGGACTCCC
>NZ_JAGGPB010000078.1 GCF_018614055.1 Streptomyces sp. ISL-98 | reverse complement strand
AGCAGACGAACCTCTCCAACCACCTGCGCGTCCTGCGCGAGGCCGGGGTGGTGGAGACCGAGCCGTGCGGCCGGTTCACCTACTACAAGGTCCGTCCCGACGTCATCGCCCAGCTGGCAGACCAGTTCGCCGAGCTGGCTGAAGCTTCCCGTACCGCCGCCGAGAACAAGAGGGCCTGTCCGTGACCCCCACCGAAGCACCTGCGACCACCGAAGAAGCGTCGGTCGTCGCGAAGCTCTCCACACTGGACCGCTTTCTGGCCGTGTGGATTCTTCTTGCCATGGCATTGGGACTGGGCCTCGGCCGCCTGATCCCCGGCCTCAACGACGCCCTCGCCAAGGTCGAGATCGGCGGCATCTCGCTGCCCATCGCCGTCGGCCTGCTGATCATGATGTATCCGGTACTGGCGAAGGTCCGCTACGACAAGCTCGACGCGGTCACCGGCGACAAGAAGCTCATGATCTCGTCGCTCGTCATCAACTGGATCGCGGGCCCGACGATCATGTTCGCGCTGGCCTGGATCTTCCTGCCGGACCTGCCCGAGTACCGCACCGGCCTGATCATCGTCGGCCTCGCCCGCTGCATCGCGATGGTGATCATCTGGAACGACCTGGCCTGCGGCGACCGCGAGGCCGCTGCCGTCCTCGTCGCCCTGAACTCGGTCTTCCAGGTCATCGCCTTCGGCCTGCTCGGCTGGCTCTACCTCGACCTGCTGCCCGGCTGGCTCGGCCTCGGTGACGGCGAGCAGCTCGACATCTCCATGTGGAAGATCGCGCTGAACGTCGTCATCTTCCTCGGCGTCCCGCTGCTGGCGGGCTTCCTCACCCGCCACTTCGGCGAGAAGAAGCTGGGCCGGGAGAAGTACGAGAACAGTTTCCTGCCCAAGATCGGCCCGTGGGCGCTCTACGGCCTGCTGTTCACGATCGTCATCCTCTTCGCCCTCCAGGGGAAGACGATCACCTCGCAGCCGCTGGACGTGGCCAGGATCGCACTGCCGCTGCTCGTGTACTTCACCCTGATGTGGTTCGGCACGTTTGTGCTCGGCAAGGTCATCGGTCTGAACTACGACCGCACCGCGACCCTCGCCTTCACCGCGGCGGGCAACAACTTCGAGCTGGCCATCGCGGTCGCCATCGCCACCTTCGGCGTCACCTCAGGCCAGGCCCTGTCGGGCGTCGTCGGCCCGCTGATCGAGGTCCCGGTCTTGGTCGCGCTCGTGTACGTATCCCTGGCCTGGCGGAAGAAGTTCGCGCCCACGGCCATCACCACCACCCGGTAGGGAGCGGCACATGCGGTGCCTCGACTGCCGCACGGAGAGCAAGGACACGCACTCCGTCGGCGTATGCCAAGGCTGTGGTGCGGGCGTCTGCGAGAACCACGCCCGCATCACCAACCGCACGGTCCGGCACGGATCACCGCAGGGGCAGTGCGCCCAGGCGGAGGCCCGCAGAGTGCTGTGCAAGGTCTGCGCCGAGGCGGAGGCACTGACTGCGGCAGCGGTCACGCTGTGACCGCATCAGTAGACGTGGTGGTGATCGGCGGCGGCCAGTCCGGGCTCGCCGCCGGTTACCACCTGCGCCGCCTCGGCCTGGACTTCGTCATCCTCGATGCCCAGGCCGGGGCGGGCGGCGCCTGGCAGCACGCCTGGGAGTCGCTACACCTGTTTTCCCCGGCGGCGTACTCCTCACTGCCTGGCCGCCCCATGCCCGTACAGGCCGGTGAGGTCTACCCGGACGCGTCCCACGTCGTCGGCTACCTGACGTCGTACGAGGAGCGCTACGAACTGCCGGTCCACCGGCCCGTACGCGTGCAGGGGGTGCACCGAGACGGCCAACTCCTGCGGGTGGAAACCGACTCCCGAACGTGGCAGGCCCGCGCGGTGATCAGCGCGACCGGCACCTGGTGGCGGCCCTTCCTGCCCGCTGTCCCCGGCCGCGACGTGTTTCGCGGTCGGCAGCTGCACACGGTCGAGTACCGCAGCCCGCGCGACTTCGCCGGACAGCGCGTCGTCGTGGTCGGCGGCGGCAACTCGGGCGCCCAGATCGCGGCCGACCTCGCGTACACGTCCGATCTGACCTGGGTCACCCAGCGCCCCGCCCGCTTCCTCGCCGACGACATCGACGGCCGCGCCCTCTTCGACACGGCAACCGCCCGCCGCCGCGCACTCGACGCGGGCGCAACCGATACCGGCGGCGTCGCGTCCCTCGGGGACATCGTCGCCGTACCTCCCGTACGGGAAACACGCGACGCCGGGCTGCTCAAGGACTCGCCCATGTTCACCCGTACGCCGGGCGGCGTGGAGTGGTCCGACGGCACGAGCGCCGAAGCCGACGCGGTCATCTGGTGCACCGGCTTCCGCCCAGCCCTCTCCCACCTCGCACCCCTCGGGCTACGAGGGCCACGCGGTCACATCCCCACCACCGGCACACGCGCCGTGGGCGAACCGCGCCTGCACCTGCTCGGCTACGGCGACTGGACCGGCCCTGCGTCAGCAACCCTCATCGGCGTCGGCCGCCCCGCCCGCGACGCGGCGCGCGAGATCGCCGAGCTGCTGGACGTCCCCACGAGCGGCAGCGGCCGCGCGGCCCGTACCTGACGAATCCGTCTTCCACCGGCAGATCTGCGGTCGGCGGAGCGCAGGGCTTGACCTTCGAGTCGGGTTGAAGGTTTAGCGTCGGAGGCATGACCACGTATCGCATCTCGCAGCTGGCGGAGCGCAGTGGCGTGCCGGCAACAACGCTGCGGTTCTACGAGACGGCAGGGCTGCTGCCCGCTGAGCGCACGACCGCCGGCTACCGCGTCTACGACGGCGAGTCGATGGAAAGACTCGCCTTCATCTCGTCGGCCAAGGTCCTCGGGCTGCCGCTGGAAGAGATCCGTGAGTTGCTCGTGGTGTGGGAGCAGGGCGTATGCGCGGCGGTGCGGGCGCGGTTGCTGCCCTTGGTCGCCGACCGGATCGCGGATGCGGACCGGCGGCTCGCCGAGTTGTCAGCTTTCTCCACCCGCCTGGCCGGGGTCCATGAGCAACTGGCGGGTCCTGCCCCGGAAGGGGGCTGCGGCCCTGACTGCGGCTGCGTATCCGACTCCCGTCCCGGACCCATACCGGTGGAACTGACGCCGCCCCGGCCGAGGGCTCTGTTGAGCGACGCCGAGGCGTGGCGTGAGGAGCCGGTGGCCTGCACGCTGGATGCCTCCAAGTTCAGCGAGCGGACGGAGCAGTGGCAGCGGCTGGCCGGGAAAGCCACCCGGCGTGAGGAGATCCGGGACGGGCTGCGACTGACCTTCCCCACCACACCGGAGCTGGCCGCCGAGATGGCCTCCCTCGCGGCGGCCGAGCAGGAGTGCTGCTCCTTCTTCGACTTCACCCTGCACCTGACCCCTGCGGAACTGGTGCTGACCGTCCGGGCTCCCGAGGCCGCCGGATCCCTGCTGGCCGACCTGTTCGGAGCGATGGCATGACTTCCAACCAACGTTCTTCCAACCAGTGGTCCGCCCTCGGTACCGTCACAGCCGCAGTGGCCGCCTGCGCCCTGTGCTGCATCGGCCCTCTGCTCTCGGTACTCGGCGGCATCGGTGCCGCTTCCGCGATCGGGGCCGTGTGGGTTCCGGCGCTGGCCGTGGTGGCGGTAGTCGCCCTGATGGGCGTGGTGTGGGTGCTGCGCCGTCGGCGTGCGGCGGTCTGCGAGACCGAGCGGGGTGTGGTCGATCTCGGCATGCCCACTCCGGCACCGTCCGACGCCGAGGTCCGCTCCGGGCGGCACTGACCGGCCGGGCTGATGCCCGGCGGCGGCTTGTGAGAATGGCCGGAGATCAGCCCATTGCGCCTACGGGCGCCGCGCAAAAGGATCACCACGGTGTCGCAGGAGTTGAGCGTCAGCGTCATCATGGCCGGTCTTCCTTTGCTCAGGCGTGGTCCGATTCTGTCAACAGGGTGGCGAAGACGGCTTGTCCCAGGGCTTCGGCGCGGGTCTGTTCGACCACGCCGCCGCTGAAGTCGGGGTGCTGCGTCGACCAGGTACGGGCGGTGGCGCGGCTGGTGAAGAAGTTCAGGGCCCCGCAGGCGACCTCGGCAGCGGAGCCGGTGCAGGAGCCTTGCCCGACGTAAACGACGGCGGTCGCCGGTTCCCACGTCATGTTGCCGTTGGCGGATACGACGGTGATGGCTTCACCGGTGACGGGATCACTGGAGGTGATCACCGCGTCCGTGTCGAGCATGGCGGAGACGCCCAGGGCATCGATGGCGCACATCGACCATGCCTGGACGCCGTCGGGGAAGCGGACACGATGGGCGGTGGGCACGCCGGAGAAGGGGTATGCCGCCCGGATCTGTCCGCCGCTGTCGAGGGCGAGGAAGTCTTCAGCCGCGAGCTCGTTCAGGACCTCAGCAGCCCGGCGGCCATGAGCGGATGCGGCCTCTTCCAAGTCGGCTGCCTCGGGTGCCCGGCCCGTCCTCGCGAAGTGACGCAGCACCGCCTGCTGCACGGCTCGCAGACCACCTTCGCGTGGCGCGAGGCGACCGCGGCCGGCGCGGCCCGCCGCATCCATCGGCGGACACTCGCAGTCCCGGGTGACTTCGGCGAGATCGAGCGCCCGGTGTAGGTCGGCCACACTCGGCGCCCCGTCGGTGCGCCCGTCCGGACCCCGGTACAGGCGGCAGGAGACGCTCGTCGCGCCCCCCGGCGCGGCGAAGGGGTCAATTCCGTCGATCAGGACGGTCGGCGAGCCGGTCATGCCACGCTCGGCGGCCCGGGCCTCATTGCTGACCTCGATCAGCTCCACCTGTGCGCTCCGCCCGTCGAGCGCAGCGGTGATCCGCTCGTGGGCCAGGGGCGCGTTGGGGCAGTCGGGCACGGTCAGAACGGTGATGTGCATAGCGTCGCCCTCCCAGGTCGCTGCATGTGCCACCGACGGTAGACCTTCAAGTGCACTGGAAGGTCAAGGCGTAGCCTGGAGTCATGCGCATCGGCGACCTCGCCACGGCCTGCGGGCTTACCACCAAGACCATCCGCTTTTACGAGCAGTCGGGCCTCCTCCCGGCGCCACCGCGCACCGCTGGCGGCTACCGGGACTATCCACCCGCGGCAACGTCACGGCTGGCCTTCGTCCGCGACGCCCAGAGGGCCGGGCTCACGCTCGCCGAGATCCGCAGCGTGCTCGTCCTGCGGGACTCCGGCGAAGCCCCGTGTGCCCACGTCACACACCTGATTCACGAGCACCTGGCCGACATAGAGCAACGCATGGCCGAACTGCGCAAGACCCGAACCGCCCTACGCGGGCTCGCCGAGCGGGCCGCAAGCACAGATCCGAGTACCTGCACGGATGCGGACATCTGCAGCATCATCGGCGGCTCGACACCCGGGTGACGGCCGTCGTGCGTTCGCAGCGGGCAAGGTGAGCCTTTCGGCGGCACACTGCTGCCATGGCTGCGAGTGAATCGCTTGATGTCCTGGTAGTGGGCGCGGGTCCGACCGGGCTGGCCCTCGCCGCCCAGTTGCAGGCGTACGGCGTACGGTTCCGGATCGTTGACCGGCACCTGGACCGTGCCCAGGAATCACGGGCGCTCGCCATCCAGCCCCGCACTCTGGAAGCCCTGTCCCCGTACGGCGTGACGGACGAACTGGTCGCGCGGGGGAATCCCGCCGTGCAGCTGCGGATGCATCTTCCCGGCCGTACCGTGCGGTTGCCGCTGTTCGACATCGGCGTCACCGACACTCCGTACCCCTTCCTGCTCTTCCTTTCCCAGGCCGAAACGGAGAGCGTGCTCGGCGACCATCTCAGCGAGACCGGTACGACGGTCGAACGAGGCACCGAGCTGGTGGAGCTGAAAGACGAAGGCACGTGCGTGATCTGCCGGTTGAGGCATCGGGAGGGGAACGAAGAGAGCGTGCATGCCCGCTTCGTCGTCGGCTGCGACGGGGCGCGCAGCACGGTCCGTGACCAGGCCGGCATCGGCTTCCCCGGCCACGCATACCCGCAGACGTTCCTGCTGGCCGACCTGGAAGTGGACGGTCTGGAACACGGCGCAGCGCACGCCTACATGACAGAAGCCGGGATGCTGTTCTTCTTCCCGCTGGGCTCACCGGCGACTTGGCGGATGCTGGCGATGCGACCGCCCGACAGCCGCGAAACCGAAAGCCCGGTGCACATCGGCCAGTTGCAGGGGCTCGTCGACCGTTACGTCAGCGACCCGTTGCGTCTGCGGGATCCGGTGTGGATGACTGACTTCCGGATCCACAACCGCGGCGCCAGGAGCTACCGCGCCGGCCGCGTCTTCCTGGCCGGCGACGCCGCGCACATCCACAGCCCCGCGGGAGCCCAAGGCATGAACACCGGCATTCAGGATGCCCTCAACCTCGGCTGGAAGCTCGCCCTCGTCTGCCAGGGCGCCGCACCCGGCTCCCTACTGGATACGTACGAGAGCGAACGGGCCCCGGTCGGCCGGAACGTCCTGCGCTTCACCGACCGCGCCTTCACGATCGCCACCAGCCGCAACCCGCTGATTCGCCTGGCCCGCACCCAAGTGGCACCCCGCCTCGCACCGGTGGCCCTGCGCCTTCCCACCCTGCGCGGCGCAGCCTTCCGTACGCTCTCGCAACTGGCCATCCACTACCGGCGCAGTCCGGCCACGGCCGAGGGCCCGTATTCCCCCAAGAGCGGCCCGCGAGCAGGCGACAGACTCCCGGACGCCCCCGGCAGCCTGCAGACGATGACTGCCGCACCCGGTTTCCACCTGCTCCTGTGCGGCCCTGGCGATGACTGGGACACCGGCCTGATCGCAGCCGCCACGCGCGGCCGCGATGACCTGATCCATGTCCACAAAGTGGGTACGGGCGGACCCTGGCGAGGCATCACGCACGGCCTGGTCCGGCCCGACGGCTATGTCGCCTACCGAGCCGCAGGCACGGACCTGACGGGGCTCATCAGCTATCTCGACCGGTGGCTACCGGTCTCCGGTGGCGAGGGTCCGCGCTGACTAGGCGGGCTCGTCAGGCGGCGTACTGGCCCAACACCTTGCTCATCCCGGCCAGCACGGACGGCTCGACGCGGTAGTACACCCAGGTGCCCCGGCGCTCGGAAGTGAGCAGTCCCGCTTCCTTCAGCTTCTTCAAGTGGTGGCTGACGGTGGGCTGAGAGACGCCGACATCAGAGATGTCGCAGACGCACGCCTCGCCGCCCTCGTACGACGCCACCGCCGAGAAGAGCCGCAGGCGAACCGGATCGCTGAGCGCCTTGAACATCGCGGCCGTACGAACGGCTTCCTCCGCGGTGAGGGGGCGCTCATTCAGCGGTGGGCAGCACGGAACAACGTCCGGCTCCAGCAGCGGCAACACCCTCACGTTCGACATACGTCTATGTTGACATACATCGAACCAAGCCCCTAGACCCAATACCGGTGATTT
>NZ_JAGGPB010000077.1 GCF_018614055.1 Streptomyces sp. ISL-98 | reverse complement strand
TCATTTGTCAGACACTGCCTAGCCCCCGCGCCGTACGCAGGCAGGCCACCGCGCGTTCTGCCCGGCCGTCCGTGACCAGGAACGGGAACCGGCCCACCAAGGCGCGTCCCGGCGCAGCCGCCGCACGGGGGCGGGTCCGGAGGCGGGACGGGCAGCGCGGGAGCAGGAGCGGGCGATGACGGCCGTGACCCGGACGCCCGTGCGGCCGTTCCCCTGTGTGGCGGTACCGCGAACGTCCCGCGCCGCTCCGGTCGGCGCCGCTGTCCCCCGCGCAGAGGAGGCATCGTATGACCCTCACCGTCCCGTCCTTTGCCATCGAACGACGGCCCCTGGCAGGGGCTGCACGGCCTCCCGGCGAGCTGCCCTCCGTCCATGGGCTGCTGATCTGTGCGGACCTGCCGGGACTCGCCGTCTCCGCGGAACACGGACAGCTCACCGGCCAAGGTCTCGAGGGGTTCTACCAGTCGGGCCGCCGTCTCCTCTCCCGCTGCCAGCTGAGGGTGGCGGGACGTGAACCGGTCTCTGTGCAGGGCAGGCTGCTCTCGGCCGGCCGTGCCCGGTTCGTCTCCGTTGTGCGTACGGCGGCCGACGGCGGGCCGGACCCCGAGATCACGGTGGAGAGGCTGCGGCATGCCGAAGGCACAGAGCGGATCACCTTAAGCAGCTCGGCGAGCCGCACCCTGCGGCTCCGTGTGGAGATCGGACTCGGCACCGACCTCGCGGACCTGGGCGCCGTCGCCGCCGGCCGCTCCGGCCCGGAGCTGCCCGCCAGCGTTCACGCCTCGGGGATGCGCTGGACGGCTGCTGGGGCCCAGGCCGTGGTCACCGCCGATCCACCTCCAGAGGACGCGCTCGCATCCGCCGGTCTGCTGCGGTGGGAGATCGAGCTGCTGCCCGGCACATCGCGCACGATCGAGCTGCGCATCCGTACGGACCGGGGAGTCAGACCTGTCACGAAAGCGGGGTCAGGTCTGCTCTCCGACGCGACGGCGGAGGCGGACGACCCTCGGGTGCGAGAGCTGCTGCGAACCAGCCTCGACGATCTGCGGGCCCTGCTGATGCGCGACTCCCGTCGGCCCACGGATGTGTATCTGGCGGCGGGAGTGCCGTGGCGGTGCGGGCTCGCGCCCGCCGAGGCGTTGTGGGCGGCGCGCATGACGCTGCCGCTCGGCACCCGGCTCGCCGCGGCCACACTGCGCACTGTCGCCCATACGCAGCTGCGGAACCCAGGGCCCGACCAAGGGCGCATCCCGGGACCGCTGAGGGACGCGGGCCCGTACCTCCCGCCCAGTTGTACGGGCGTGGAGGCGACGCTGGCCTTCCCCGTGGTGCTCGCCGAGGCGAGGCGATGGGGGATGGCGGAGCAGGACCTGGAGGAGCTGCTGCCCGTGGCGGAGGGCTGCCTCCTCTGGTTGCGCAGGGCGGCCGGAGACGACGGCTGCTTGCGGGAACGGGGCCCGGCCGGACACCGGCGCAGCGAGACGCAGGCTCACGCCCACCGGGCGGCGCTGCTCGGCGCCGATCTGCTGGCGGCGTACAACCGCCCAGGTGCCGAATGGTGGCGCGAGTGGGCCCGGGCACTGCGCCGCACCTTCCAGGAGAACTTCTGGATCGACGACCGGGCGGGCGGTCGCCCGGCAACCGCACGCTCGGCCGTGGGACGGCTCGTGCCGCACCTCGGTGGCGGCGCCGCCCACCTCCTGGACACCGGCCTGCTCGGAGCGGGCCGGCTCGCGCCCGGCCTGCTGGACAAGGTGCAGACCGAGCAGGTGGCGAGACTGCTGGGCAGCCCTGCCATGGACTCCGGCTGGGGGCTGCGTAGCCTCGGGGCCAGGGAGAGCGGTCACAACCCCTTCGGCCACCGCGGCGGCGCGGTGCGGGTCCATGAGACCGCCGTCGCCGTCGCGGGGCTTGCGGCGGCCGGATACGAGAAGGAAGCGACGTCCCTGCTGCGCGGCGTCCTCGATGCGGCGGGAGCCTTCGGCAACCGCCTGCCGGAGATGTACGCGGGAGAGCAGCGCACCGCGGGCAGCCATCCCGTACCGCACCCGGCCGCGTGCAGGCCTGCGGCCGTGGCGGCCGCTGCCGGGATCCATCTGCTCACCGCTCTTGCCGGCATCCGCCCCGACGCCCCGGCGGGCACGGTGGCACTGTCGCCCGTGCACTGCTCGCCGCTCGGCGCGGTGCAGTTCTCTGGGCTGCGCGTCGCGGGGGAGCCCTTCGCCGTACGGATCAGCAGGCTGGGCCTCGGCATGATCGAGGAAGCCGCCGACAAGCTCCAGTTGGGAGTGTGACCGTGAATGCCGACGGGTGGCGCCGAGAGGGCGAAACCGACATCAGCGGCCCCGGCACAGGGACTGTTTATCGTCAAGCAGACGACTATGATCGCGGCATGTCGCCCTACGACCCATCCGCCTTTCCTCCCTTTGCCGTCACCGTGGATCTGGTCGTACTGACCGTGCGCCGTCACGCGCTCTGCGCACTGGTCGTACGCCGCGGCGAGCCGCCGTACCAGGGCCGGTGGGCGCTGCCCGGCGGCTTCGTACGGGCGGAGGAGGATCTCGGGGCTGCGGCGGCACGCGAACTCGCCGAGGAGACCGGACTGTGCGCGCACGAACCCGGAACCCCGGCGCTCGGAAACGGGGCTCACCTCGAACAGCTCGCCACCTACGGCGACCCTCAGCGGGACCCCCGCATGCGTGTGGTCAGCGTGGCCTACCTGGTGCTCGCACCGGATCTCCCCGCGCCCCGGGCGGGCGGCGACGCGAACAGCGTGCGCTGGGCGACGGTCGAGGCCCTGCTCAACCAGGAGAGCGCCTTCGGCCGTGAGGACGAGCAGTCGGCGCCGCTCGCCTTCGATCACGCGCAGATCCTCGGAGACGGCGTGGAGCGAGCCCGCTCCAAGATCGAGTACTCGTCGCTCGCCACCGCCTTCTGCCCTCCGGAGTTCACGGTCGGCGAGCTGCGCCGGGTGTACGAAGCCGTGTGGGGCGTCGCTCTCGACCCTCGCAACTTCCATCGCAAGGTCACCGGCACCCCGGGCTTCCTCGTCCCCGCGGGCGGCACCACGACCCGCCAGGGCGGCCGCCCCGCCCAGCTCTTCCGGGCGGGCGGAGCGACGCTGCTCAATCCGCCGATGCTGCGCCCGGAGGTCTGACACCCGCACCCCCGCAGTTCGCCCGCTGCACCAAAAGTCGGATATGTCGCGTTATCTTGCTGCGGTACGCCCTGCCGCCGAGCGGTCTCACCTTCCGCGAGAGAAGCGATGCTCCAGGTCATCGGACTCACCAGCGCCCCCCGTCGGGAACTCCCGCCCGCCGTGAACGACCTGACCTTCGAGGCTGGGCCGGGACAGGTCACCGCCCTCCTCGGTGCCGCCGGATCCGGCAAGACCACGGCGCTCCGCCTGATGCTCGAACTCGAACCCGGCCGCGGCGTCACGTACTTCCGCGGCCGCCCCCTGCACCGGATCGCCAACCCCGCCCGCGAAGTCGGAGCGCTCCTCGGCGACGTGCCGGGCCACCCCGCACGTACCGCCGTCGGCCAGCTCCGCATGCTCTGCGCCGCAGCCGGCGCGCCCGCGGCCCGCGCCGTCGAAATGCTCGAATTCGTCGGCCTGGCCGGTCTTGGCGACCAGCGCCTCGGCACGCTCTCGGTCGGTATGGACCGCCGACTCGGCCTGGCCTCAGCCCTCTTGGGCGACCCGCACACGCTCCTCCTCGACGAACCGGCCAAGGGCCTCTCTCCGCTCGAGTACAACTGGCTCTTCGGGGTGCTGCGCAGTCACGCCGCCCGCGGCGGCGCCGTGCTGTACACGACGAGCGATGCCAAAGAGGCCGCCCGTACCGCCGACCGGGTCGTCACCATCGACCGCGGCCGCCTGATGGCGGATCAGGAGGCCGCCGAGTTCGCCCGGACCAGGCTCCGCCCCCGCGTCGCCGTCAGGACGCCACACGCAGCCCGCCTCGGCGTCCTCGTCAGCCGGGAAGCCCGCGCTGCCCAGCAGTCCGTCGAGGTGGTCGCCGAGGGTGGCAGCCGCCTCTCCGTCTACGGCAGTGACTGTGCCCGCATCGGCGAGACCGCCTTCCGGCACGGCATCCTGATCCATGGCCTGGCCGACGAGATCGGCGATACGGGCCCTGCCCCCGGCCCGGAGGCGCCGCCCCAGCCCGCCCGGGCGGAAGCCGGGACCGGGGCGGCAGCGGAAGCCGGGACCCGGGCGGAAGGGGCGACCAGGGCGGCGGCAGAAGCCGGGACCGGCGCACGGTGGCCGGCTTCCTGCGCCGGCGCACCCGCCACGGAGCGCGCACCACTCCCGTCGCCGCTGCCTCTGCGCCCGGCTCGCAGCCCCGTCCACGCCCTGCGCTACGAAGTGCGCCGCCTCCTTGGCACGAGGTCGACGTTCCTGGTCGTGACCGCTGTTCTGGCCGCCTCCGTCGCGCTTTCCGCATTCCTCGCGCACACAGGCAGTACGCCGCTGCCGAGCGTCCTCGCCGCCTGGCCGGACATCCTTCCGTTGCCGCCAGCCGCGTTCGGCGCGGGACTGCTCGGTGCCCTCGCCTTCGGCGACGAATACCGGTACCCGGCCCTGGCCGCCGCCCGCGGCACCGTGCCCCGCCGCCTCGGCCTGCTCCTCGCCAAGCTGACCGTCTCCGCGGCCGCCGCACTGCTTCTCGCCCTCCTTGCCGTGGCGGCCGACGCGGAGGCCCTCCGGCTGCTGTACGGCCCGGACTTGATGCACGTACCGGAAAAATGGCCCTCGATGGCCGCCAGTTGGGGAGGCCTGACGGTCGGCTGCGCCTGGGCAGGACTGCTCGGCGCCGGAGTCTTCCGCGCCACGGCCCCCGGCGTGGCGGCGGTACTCGCCGTTCCGGTCGTCGTCACCCCGGTCGCACAGCAGGTGATCGTGGCCCCGTCCGCACGTTCGGTGGCCGGACTCCCGGCCAGGCTGCGCGAAGTTGCCTGGCTGGAGTGGCCGTACGAGGTCGACCGATGGATGGTGGCGGCGATGCGACTCGTGGCTGAACCGGTCGGTACGGCCCTGGCGTTGTCGCTGTGTGCCCTGCTCTGCGCGTATTTGCTCACTGGCCTTCGTCGGAAAGCCCATTGGTGACCGGCTCGGACACGAAGGGCGCGGGCCGCTCGCAACTTCCCCGAGAGCGTCCGTTTCTTTCCGATAAGTCGTCAATTGCAGGGCGGGCGACGATCACCCTTTCGTGTGCTTTTCACCAAAGACCTCAAGGGTCGTGTGAGTCCCGCCGACAAAGGATCCGTGAGTACCCTTGCGCACACCATGATGACCGCCGCCCGCCCCGTCGAGACCGGCCTCGCAGGCCCGGGCGAACTCGACCGCTACCCCTACGGAGAGGCGTCGGCCGCCGACCGCGTCGGCGTGCCCTCCTGGGACAGCGCCGACACGGACCTGGGCCGGATGGGCCGCCGCTCGGCGGGCAGCCGGGGCCGCGGGCTCCACGGCCAACTCGTCCAGCAGCTCGGCCAGATGATCGTCTCGGGCGATCTCGGCGCCGACCGCCCGCTCGTCCCCGAAGAGATCGGCCAGCGCTTCGAGGTGTCCCGTACCGTCGTACGGGAATCCCTGCGCGTGCTGGAGGCAAAGGGCCTGGTCAGTGCCCGTCCCAACGTCGGCACCCGGGTCCGCCCCGTCAGCGACTGGAATCTGCTGGATCCGGACATTATCGAATGGCGGGCATTCGGCCCTCAGCGGGACGACCAGCGCCGCGAACTGGGTGAGCTGCGGTGGATGATTGAGCCGCTCGCGGCACGACTCGCGGCCGGCCACGGACGCGAGGACGTCCAGCAGCGCCTCGCCGACATGGTCGAGATCATGGGCCACGCCCTCGCTCAGGGTGATTCCTTGACGTTCTCCCGGGCCGACGCCGAATTCCACTCCCTGCTCATCCAGCTCGCGGGCAACCGCATGCTCGAGCACCTCTCCGGCATTGTTTCCGCCGCGCTCCAGGTCTCCGGCGGCCCCGTCACCGGCTGTGACCGCCCCACCGAGAGCGCGCTCGTCCACCACTCCTGCATTGTCGACGCGCTCGCCGCCGGCGACGCGATGGCCGCAGAGAACGCCATGCGCCAACTGCTCACCGTCCACCCCGAGGTGGAGCGTGTGGTGCCCGCACCGCGCGAGCACTGACAGCGGAGCACGGCCAGGGTGTGCTCTTTGCGGCATTGCTGCGCTGACGAATCTCGTGTCGCCGGGCCCGTCGGGTCCGGCGACAGGATTATGGGGCCGCATGATGGTGGGACGATGTCCCGTTCTGTTCCCCGTCGCCTCCGAGGGGTGTGACTCGGGCCACGAAGATTGGGCGTAACACTCCTCGGAACTGTGCGATGACCTAAGAGGTGACAGCCGAAGAGGGAATACAGCCGCCATGGTCGGCGCTGTAACAAGTCCGAGGTTCAACCTGCGCCGTCGGTACATCCCCAGCCGATGTCGTCGGCCGAGGCCCGCACTCAGGGCGAGGCCGGAAGCCGTTCCCATCGTTCCGAGAGGTTGTTCGTGTCGGCCAGCACATCCCGTACGCTCCCGCCGGAGATCGCCGAGTCCGAGTCTGTGATGGCGCTCATCGAGCGGGGAAAGGCTGATGGGCAGATCGCCGGCGATGACGTGCGCCAGGCATTCTTGGCCGACCAGATTCCGTCGGCCCAGTGGAAGAACGTTCTGCGCAGCCTCAACCAGATCCTCGAGGAAGAGGGTGTGACGCTGATGGTCAGTGCCGCGGAGGAGCCCAAGCGCCCCCGCAAGAGCGTCGCAGCGAAGAGCCCGGCCAAGCGGACCGCCACCAAGACCGTCGGGGACAGGGCGACCCCGGCGAAGACCGTGGCGGCCACGGCCGTTCCCGCATCCGAAACGGTGGAGGCCGTGGCGGACGACCCCGCGGAGCCCGCACCGGTGAAGAAGGCCGCCGCCAAGAAGACGGCGGCCAAGAAGACCGCCGCGAAGAAGACCGCGGCCAAGAAGACGGCCGCGAAGAAGACCTCCGCCAAGAAGGACGGCGACGAGGTCTCCGAGGGTGAAGAGACCACCGAGGAGACCACCGCCAAGGCAGTCGGCGAGGAAGAGGAAGAGAGCGGCGAGAACAAGGGTTTCGTTCTCTCCGACGAGGACGAGGACGACGCACCCGCGCAGCAGGTCGCTGTCGCCGGTGCCACGGCCGACCCGGTCAAGGACTACCTCAAGCAGATCGGCAAGGTCCCGCTCCTCAACGCCGAGCAGGAGGTCGAGCTCGCCAAGCGCATCGAGGCGGGTCTGTTCGGCGAGGACAAGCTGGCCAACAGCGACAAGCTGGCGCCGAAGCTCAAGCGCGAGCTGGAGATCATCGCCGAGGACGGCCGCCGCGCCAAGAACCACCTCCTGGAGGCCAACCTCCGACTCGTGGTCTCGCTGGCCAAGCGCTACACCGGCCGCGGCATGCTCTTCCTGGACCTCATCCAGGAGGGGAACCTCGGTCTGATCCGCGCGGTCGAGAAGTTCGACTACACCAAGGGCTACAAGTTCTCGACGTACGCCACCTGGTGGATCCGTCAGGCGATCACCCGCGCGATGGCCGACCAGGCCCGCACCATCCGTATCCCGGTGCACATGGTCGAGGTCATCAACAAGCTCGCCCGCGTGCAGCGCCAGATGCTCCAGGACCTGGGCCGCGAGCCCACCCCGGAGGAGCTGGCCAAGGAACTCGACATGACCCCCGAGAAGGTCATCGAGGTCCAGAAGTACGGCCGCGAGCCCATCTCGCTCCACACCCCCCTGGGCGAGGACGGCGACAGCGAGTTCGGTGACCTCATCGAGGACTCGGAAGCCGTCGTCCCGGCCGACGCCGTCAGCTTCACGCTCCTGCAGGAGCAGCTGCACTCGGTGCTCGACACCCTGTCCGAGCGCGAGGCGGGCGTCGTTTCCATGCGCTTCGGCCTCACCGACGGCCAGCCGAAGACGCTGGACGAGATCGGCAAGGTCTACGGCGTGACGCGTGAGCGCATCCGTCAGATCGAGTCGAAGACGATGTCGAAGCTGCGTCACCCGTCGCGCTCGCAGGTCCTGCGCGACTACCTCGACTAGGTCACGACCACCTCGACCAGGTCGCGTGCCCAGTCGTCATTCACCGCTCGGGCCGATGGCCCGGAGTCCCCTCCACGGGACTCCGGGCCATCGGCTTTCGCGGGTGCGGCCCGCCGCCGTCCGGCTGACCCTGTGTGTGCAATGTGCAGCACTGAGTACAGGAGGCCGTATGCGTCGTTCTTTTGCCGGATCACTGACGGGGGTGCTGGCCCTGACGGCCACGGCCGTTGTGGCGCCTACCGCATCGGGTGGTTCCGCCGCCGCGGACAGTGTGGTGATAGGCGGGCAGCCCGTACGAATCTCGGAGACGCCCTGGGTCGTGGCACTGTCCAGCCGTGACCGGTTCGGAGGTACGCGGGCTGGCCAGTTCTGCGGGGGAGTGGTGGTGGCGCCGGAGAAGGTGGTGACAGCGGCGCACTGCATGAGCTCACAGGTGCTCGGCGTGCCGCTGAATCAGGTGCGTGACCTGGAGGTCATCGCGGGGCGCGGCGATCTGCGCGGGCAAGGGGGCAGGGAGATCCCGGTGCGCGGGATACGCATCAATCCGGAGTACGACGCAGCCACGAACTCCGGAGACCTCGCCGTGCTGACTCTGTCCAGCGCTCTGCCGACGCGCCATGTCATCCGGACCGCACGACCGCGGCACATGGCGGACGAGCCCGGTACGCCCGCCGCCGTCTACGGCTGGGGCGATACGACGGGCAACGGGGCCTACCCGCTCGGCCTGCGCGCGGCACGCGTCAGCGTGCTGCCCGACAGAGCCTGCAGGCGGTCCTATCCCGGCCGCGGGGAGCCCGCGTACCGGGCAGACACCATGCTGTGTGCCGGGGATCCCGATGGCGGCCACGACGCCTGCCAGGGGGACAGTGGCGGGCCGCTGGTCGCGGACGGCCGTCTGATCGGGGTCGTCTCCTGGGGGAACGGCTGCGGCCAGGCCAGGAGTCCCGGGGTGTACACACGGCTGTCGGCCGTCCCGGAGGATCTCTTGCCTGCAAGCGACTGATTACGCTTGCAGCGTACGAGAACGGGCGGCCCACCCTGAGTTACCAGGGGAGGCCGCCCGTCGACCGGTGGGTAACCGGCCCTTCGCTCGTCGTGATCGCGAGGTGTTCAGCGTTCCTCGTCTTCTGTGGACGCAGGCACGGCGGTCAGCCGGTCTGTCTCGTCCTGTATTTCAGCGGCGATCTTCTTGAGTTCCGGCTCGAACTTGCGACCGTGGTGGGCGCAAAAGAGCAGTTCGCCGCCGCTGGCCAGGACGACACGCAGGTAGGCCTGGGCGCCGCAGCGGTCGCATCGGTCAGCGGCCGTCAGCGGGCTCGCGGGGGTCAGAACAGTAGTCACGTCGCCTCTTCTCTAGCTCGACGAGCTGTCGTACCAGGGTCAACATCCAACCAGGCCGAAAACGTTCCCGCTCGTGGCTTTTCCTTGAAACTTCTTCCGAAGGTGGCTGTCTGCTGCCGGTTAGCGGCGAAGGAGCCGTATTGCGTCGCTTTACGGTTTCGCGTCGATTGTCTCGGTTTGCCCTCCCGGCTGGCTTGCCGGTTGTTGAGGAGGACGTGCCCGGAGCCTAAATGGTTCATGCGCCAAAGGGAACGTGACCTGTGCGTCACCCCATCGAGGGATCGAACGTTCATACGACTCTGGACTAGCATGAGTTTTCCCGAGGGTGGCGTTACATCGGCTCTACCAGGCCTCGGTACCCTCTGACCGGCGACCGACGCCGGACCCGTACCCCATCGGGACACATGTGAAATTCAGCGAGGAGCGAACCGCGTGACCGCCGAGACGTCCGTGCCGTCCACTGCGCTTCTGACCGGTGCAGACCGTGACGGCTCCAACTACACCGCGCGGCACCTTCTCGTACTCGAGGGGCTTGAGGCCGTCCGCAAGCGTCCTGGCATGTACATCGGGTCCACCGACAGCCGCGGCCTCATGCACTGCCTCTGGGAGATCATCGACAACTCCGTCGACGAAGCCCTCGGTGGCTACTGCGACCACATCGAGGTCATCCTCCACGAGGACGGCTCCGTCGAGGTCCGTGACAACGGCCGCGGCATCCCGGTCGACGTCGAGCCCAAGACGGGCCTGACCGGCGTCGAGGTCGTGATGACCAAGCTGCACGCCGGCGGCAAGTTCGGCGGCGGCTCCTACGCGGCCTCCGGCGGTCTGCACGGTGTGGGCGCCTCCGTCGTCAACGCCCTCTCCGCCCGCCTGGACGTCGAGGTCGACCGCAACAGCGCGACGCACTCCATCAGCTTCCGCCGAGGCGTCCCCGGCATCTTCACCGAGTCGGGCCCCGACGCCCCCTTCGACCCGGCGAACGGGCTGCTCAAGGGCAAGCGCGTCCCCAAGGTGCGCACCGGTACGCGCGTGCGCTTTTGGGCGGACCGGCAGATCTTCCTCAAGGACGCCAAGCTCAACCTGGAGACGCTGTACCAGCGCGCCCGCCAGACGGCCTTCCTCGTGCCCGGCCTGACCATCATCGTGCGCGACGAGCGCGCCCTGGAGGGCGAGGGCAAGACCGAGGAGATCTTCCGTTTCGACGGGGGCATCAGTGAGTTCTGCGAGTACCTCGCGCAGGACAAAGCCATCTGTGACGTCCTGCGGCTGACCGGGCACGGCACCTTCAAGGAGACCGTGCCGGTCCTCGACGACCGCGGCCACATGACGGCCACCGAGGTCACCCGCGAGCTGGCTGTCGACATCGCGCTGCGCTGGGGGACGGGCTACGACACCACCGTCAAGTCCTTCGTCAACATCATCGCCACACCCAAGGGCGGCACTCACATCTCCGGCTTCGAGCGGTCCCTCACCAGGACCGTCAACGAGGCTCTGCGCTCCGCCAAGCTGCTGCGCGTCGCCGAGGACGACGTCGTCAAGGACGACGCCATGGAGGGCCTCACGGCCGTGGTGACCGTGCGCCTGGCAGAGCCGCAGTTCGAGGGGCAGACAAAGGAGGTCCTCGGCACGTCGGCCGCCACGCGGATCGTCGCCAATGTGGTCGCCAAGGAGCTCAAGGCGTTCCTGACCTCCACCAAGCGCGACGCGAAGCAGCAGTCGCGCTCGGTCATGGAGAAGATCGTCGCCGCCGCGCGGACGCGCATCGCGGCCCGCCAGCACAAGGAGGCGCAGCGTCGTAAGACCGCGCTGGAGTCCTCCTCGCTGCCGGCGAAGCTCGCCGACTGCCGAAGTGACGACGTGGAGCGCAGCGAGCTCTTCATCGTCGAGGGAGACTCCGCGCTCGGTACGGCCAAGCTCGCCCGGAATTCAGAATTCCAGGCGCTGCTGCCGATCCGCGGCAAGATCCTCAACGTACAGAAGTCGTCCGTCTCGGACATGCTCAAGAACGCCGAGTGCGGCGCGATCATCCAGGTCATAGGAGCCGGATCCGGGCGGACCTTCGACCTCGACGCCGCCCGCTACGGCAAGATCGTGCTGCTCGTCGACGCCGATGTCGACGGCGCGCACATCCGCTGTCTGCTGCTCACGCTCTTCCAGCGCTACATGCGGCCGATGGTGGAGGCGGGACGCGTCTTCGCCGCGGTGCCCCCGCTGCACCGGATCGAGCTGGTCCAGCCCAAGAAGGGCCAGGACAAGTACGTCTACACGTACTCGGACAGCGAGCTGCGGCAGACGCTGCTGGAGTACCAGCGCAAGAACGTGCGCTTCAAGGACTCCATCCAGCGCTACAAGGGCCTCGGCGAGATGGACGCCGACCAGCTTGCGGAGACCACGATGGACCCGCGCCACCGCACGCTGCGCCGGATCAACATCGGTGACCTGGAATCCTCCGAGCAGGTCTTCGATCTGCTGATGGGCAACGAAGTAGCGCCCCGCAAGGAGTTCATCACCAGCTCGGCGGCGACGCTGGACCGCTCGCGCATCGACGCCTGAGTCCACCGGTGGGTGACTCCTGAGTTGGGGACATCCGTCACCTAATGGGGTGAAGAGCGGGGATTGAAGAGTCCGGGATCTTCCTACTCTGTCCATCCTTGGGCACGCGAACAATGCGTTCGCGGACAAGGAGAGTTGTTCGGTGGAGAAGCCCGAAGGGTGCGAAGCCGCAGCGGTGCGGCTCGATGATCCCTGGTACGACGCGCTTGCCTCCGGGTGGGGCGAACTGGACGGAACGGGTGCCCCCACACCCGTACCGTCGCCCGCTCCCGCAGGCGGTGCGACCCGCGGGGCCGGCCACAGTGCGGCCGAGATCTATCTGGAGGTGCAGCGCAGCGCCGCCTTCCAGGAAGTGCGCAGCCGGTACCGGCGGTTCGTCGTCCCGGCGGCCCTCGCCTTCCTCACCTGGTACGTCGTCTACGTCGTAGCGGCCACCACCGCACACGACCTGATGGCCCGGCCCGTCGTCGGCGCGGTGAACGTCGCGATGGTCGCCGGCCTCGGCCAGTTCCTCTCCACCTTCCTGCTGACCTGGGCGTACGCACGCCATGCGCGGCTGCGCAGGGACCGCCCGGCGCTCGAACTCCGGTGGGACACCCAGGAACTGACGCGGGGGATCAAGCGTTGACCGGGCACACCATGACGACGCAGCACCAGACCCTGGCACTGCTGCTGTTCAGCGCGTTCGTCGCCGCCACGCTCGCCATCACGGCATGGGCGAGCCGCAACCGCCGCGGCTCAGCCGAGGAGTTCTACGCGGGCGGACGGCTCTTCTCTCCTATGGAGAATGGTTTCGCCATCGCGGGCGACTACATGTCCGCGGCCTCCTTCCTCGGCATCTCGGGACTGATCGCCCTCTTCGGCTACGACGGCATGCTCTACTCCGTCGGCTTCCTCGTGGCATGGCTCGTCGTCCTGCTGCTCGTCGCCGAACTGGTCCGCAACTGCGGTCGGTTCACCCTCGCCGACGTCATCGCCGCCCGGATGGCCGAGCGCCCGGTGCGTATCGCCGCGGGAACTTCTTCGGTCACCGTGTCCGTTCTCTATCTGGTGGCGCAGATGGTGGGGGCGGGCAGCCTGGTCGCGCTGCTGCTGGGCGGGAGCAGCGAGGCCGCGCGCTCCTGGACGGTTATCGGCGTGGGCGCGCTGATGGTGATCTACGTGTCGTTGGGAGGGATGCGGGCCACCACCTGGATCCAGATCGTCAAGGCAGTGCTGCTGATGGCGGGCGCGGTCGCGCTCACCGTGCTCGTACTGGTGCGCTTCCACGGCGACTTCAACCAGCTGCTCGTCACCGCCGCGGAACGCAGCGGCCACGGCAAGGACTTCCTGTCGCCCGGTCTCAAGTACGGCGGGGACGTGACGGCTCGCTTGGACTTCATCAGCCTCGGCCTCGCGCTCGTCCTCGGCACCGCGGGCCTGCCGCACATCCTGTCCCGCTTCTACACCGTGCCGACCGCGCGCGCCGCCCGCCGCTCGGTCGTCTGGTCCATCGGCCTCATCGGCAGCTTCTACCTGATGACGATCGTGCTCGGCTTCGGCGCGGCGGCAGTGGTCGGTTCCGATGCGGTACGGACCTCGAATGCCGCGGGGAACACGGCAGTTCCGCTTCTGGCGCTCGATCTGGGCGGGGGCGTGGGTTCCACAGGAGGAACGGTTCTCTTCGCCGTGGTCGCGGCCATCGCCTTCGCCACCATCCTCGCGGTCGTCGCAGGCATCACCCTGGCTTCCTCCGCCTCCGTCGCGCACGATCTGTACGCCTCGCTCAGGCGCAGGCACGCCAAGCCGCACAGCGAGGTCGCGGTGGCCCGTATCGCGGCGGGAGGTATCGGAGCCGTGGCCATCGCCCTCGGCCTGCTCGCCCGCGACCTCAACGTCGCGTTCCTGGTCGGCCTCGCCTTCGCAGTCGCGGCCTCCGCCAATCTGCCGGTGCTGCTCTACTCGCTGTTCTGGCGGAACTTCACCACCAGGGGCGCGGTCTGGTCGGTGTACGGCGGCCTGCTTCCGGCCGTACTGCTCGTGCTGCTCTCGCCGGTTGTCTCCGGCAGCCCCGAAGCGCTCTTCCCCGGCGCCGACTTCCAGCTCTTCCCGCTCCAGAACCCGGGCCTGGTCTCCATTCCGCTGGGCTTCCTCGCGGGCTGGCTCGGTACGGTGCTGTCGCCCGAACCGCCGGACGCGGCCAAGCACGCCGAGACGGAGGTGCGCTCGCTGACGGGCGCGGGCGCGGTCTGACCCGTCCGCACGGTGGCGGTGGTGCCTCTCACCCCCGACCTCAGCGGCCGGACGTCCACGCGTAGCGGTGCTCCGGGCGGCCTGTCTCGCCGTACTTGAGGCTGAGCCGCACCCGCCCAGACCGCTCCAGCAGCTTCAGATAGCGCTGCGCGGTCTGCCGGCTCATGCCCGCGCGCTCTGAGATCTCCTGGGCCGACAGCGGCCCGTCAGCGGCCAGCAGCACCTGCCGGACCAGCTCCGCCGTCGTCGGCGAGTGCCCCTTGGGGAGGCCGGGGGAGCCTGCCACGGACAGGGCGCCGAAGATGCGGTCCACCTCTGCCTGCTCCGCCTCGCCGCCCCCGTCGAGAGTGCGGCGCAGGGCGGCGTACGCCTCCAGCTTGGTGCGCAGGCCGGCGAAGTTGAAGGGCTTCACCAGGTACTGGAGCGCGCCCTGACGCATCGCGGCCTGCACGGTCGCGATGTCGCGCGCCGCCGTCACCATGATCACGTCGGTCTGGAGGCCGAGGCCCCGCAGTTCCTGTACGAGCGCGAGGCCGTTCCGGTCCGGCAGATAGTGGTCGAGGAGGACCAGGTCGACGTGGTGCGCCCGGAGCGCGGCGAGCGCCTCGGCGGCGGAGTGAGCCCGGCCGACTACGCGGAAGCCCGCCACCTTGGCCACATAGGCGGCGTTGATCTCCGCGACCCGGACGTCGTCGTCCACCACCAGTACGTCGATCATCGCGCCTCTCCTGCCGTATCAAGCTCCGCCGTGTACAGCTCCTCCGTGCTCGGTGGCGCATCGGTCAGCGCCTCCGGCAGTACGACGCTGAACTCGGCGCCGCCCTCCGCGCCTTCGCCGGCCCGCGCGCTGCCGCCCTGCCGTTCCGCGAGCCTGCGCACCATCGCCAGGCCGAGGCCGCGCTTGCCGTGCGCGGGCAGCTCCTTGGTCGACCACCCCTCCGTGAAGATCAGCTCGCGCTGCTCGGCCGGAATGCCGGGCCCGCTGTCGGCCACCCGCAGTACGGCCGTACGCCCCTCGGCGCGCAGCTCGACCTCGATCCGGGCGTCGGGCGATCCGGCCGAGGCGTCCAGTGCGTTGTCCACCAGATTGCCGACCACGGTGACCAGGCCACGCGGGTCCACGAGCCGGTCCGGCAGCAGCGTCGCCCCGGAGAGCCGCAGCGAGACACCGCGCTCGGCCGCGACCGTCGCCTTCCCGACCAGCAGCGCCGCCAGCAGCGGGTCGTGGATCTTCTCGGTGATCTGCTCGGCGGTGGCACGGTGCACCCCGGCGACCTCCGTCACGAACTGCACCGCCTCCTCGTGCATGCCCAGCTCCAGCAGCCCCAGGAGCGTATGCATCCGGTTGGCGTGCTCATGGTCCTGGGCGCGCAGGGCGTCGATCAGGCCACGCGTCGAATCCAGCTCGCGGCCGAGCTGCTCCAGCTCGGTACGGTCGCGCAGGGTCGCTACCGCGCCGCCGTCGTCCGTCGGCATCCGGTTGGTGACCAGTACGCGGTGCCCGCGCACCGTCAGCAGATCGTCGCCGGTCACTCGCCCTGCCAGCACATCGGCGGTACGGCCCTCGCCCAGCACCTCGTCGAGCGGCCGCCCTGTGGCCTCGGCGCCGAGCCCGAGCAGCCGCTGCGCCTCGTCGTTCATCAGCCGGATCCTGCCTGTGGCGTCGAGGGCTACGACGCCCTCCCTGATGCCGTGAAGCATCGCCTCGCGCTCGGCGAGCAGCGCGGAGATGTCCGAGAAGGCCAGGTCGTGCGTCTGCCGCTGGAGCCTGCGGGAGATGAGATACGCCGCGAGCGCGCCGACGGCCAGGGCGCCTCCGGCGTACGCGAGCAGCCCCGGGATCGCCGCCAGCAGCCGGGCGCGGACGCTGTCGTACTCGATACCGACCGAAACGGCGCCGACGATCTCCCTGTCGGCGTCGCGCAGCGGGACCTTGCCGCGGGCGGAGCGGCCGAGCGTACCCTCGTCGATCCCCATGACCTCCCGGCCGGCGAGCGGCTCGCTGGGGTCGGTGGAGACGACCTTGCCGATCTGGCGTCTGTCGGTGTGGGACCACCGCACGCCGCGCCTGTCCATGATCACGACGTACTCGGCGCCGGTGGATCGCCGAATGCGTTCCGCCTCGGTCTGTACGGGCCCTCCGGCGGTGGGCCTGGACCCGGTCACCGCGTCGGCGAGCTGCGGCTGGGCCGCCGTGGTCTGCGCGATGGCGAGCGCGCGCCGCATGGCCTCCTGGTCGAGCTGGGCGCTGAGCGGGGCGAGGAAGAGGCCGGTGGCCAGCACGGTGACGCCTGTGGCGATGGCCAGCTGCATCAGCAGTACCTGCGAGAAGACGCGCTGGGGCCAGCCCAGACGCAGGCGTCTGCCGGAGGCGGTCGGTTCGGCGGTCATGCTGATGAACGGTAAAGCGCCGGGCACACCTTTCCGAAATTCCCTGCTCCCGCGAGTGGAACTCGGGCATCACCGCGCGTGAGCGGAATCCGGGTCGTCCGGGGGCGTTCCATGATCGGCCTCGGCCATGGCACGTTCGAAGATCAGGAACATCCGCCTCTCGTCGCTGTCCGGCGGCAGGGACGCTTTCATGTCACGTGAGGCAGCCCAGTACCGGCGAAATGCGGGGGAGCGGATGAGGTCTCTGGCATGGACGAGCATCTCGTTCTCAGAAACGCTTTCCCATTTCAGAAGGAGCAAATAGTGGCAGAAAGTGAGGTTGGCGAACAGGTTCTGCCGGATCGCGAGTTCCGTCTCGCCGGGGTAATCGTTCCAGACATCTGCGAGAGAGAGGTCTTGCATCTGCATCTGGGTCAGCTGCATGTGCAGGCTGCGGAGGTCCGCCTCGGCGCTCCGGCGCAGCTCCTTGCGCGAGGCGGTCAGCTCCTGGCGCTGGAGCCGCAATTCGTGCTGCTGGATCACCAGCGTTATGACCAGGAGAATCAGAGCGATTCCGGAGAAGACCGAGTTGACTCCACCGAAGTAGTCGCCGATACCGCTTCGTTCGGCTGCTTTTTCTGTATGGCTGTTGGCCCGCACCACTGCGTCTATCAGCCAGCCGCTGAGAATGACGGATGCCGCGCCCACCAGCGCTATTCCGAGAACGCACAGAGCCGCCCAACCGCCGAACCGTGCTGTGCTTCGCCACGCTCGCCCCATGCGCCCCCGCCCCCAAGGTTTCGAGGCAACTTGCCCGTGAGACCCGCAGCGGAAACGCGGCCCCCGGGGCGCACACGGTCGTGTCAGAGCGCTCGCATACGATCGGCCCATGGTCAGGCAACCCATTCCGGTCATCATCCTCGCGGGCTTCCTGGGATCCGGTAAAACCACCCTGCTCAACCATCTGTTGCGGCAGAGCAGAGGCACCAGGATCGGTGCGATCGTCAATGACTTCGGGTCCATCGAGATCGACGCCATGGCCGTGGCCGGTCAGCTCGGTGACTCCACGGTCTCGCTCGGCAACGGGTGCCTGTGCTGCGCCGTCGACGCGAGCGAGCTCGACGAGTATCTGGAGAAGCTGACCCGACCCGCCGCCCGGCTCGACGTGATCGTCATCGAGGCGAGCGGTCTCGCCGAGCCGCAGGAGCTGGTCCGGATGATCCTGGCCAGCGAGAACGAACGGATCGTCTACGGAGGGCTGGCCGAGGTCGTCGACGCCGCCGAGTTCGACGCGACCCGCGAGCGCCATCCGGAGATCGACCGGCACCTCGCCATCGCCGATCTCGTCGTCCTGAACAAGACCGACCGCGTGGGGGATGAGCAGATCGGCCGCACCCTCGACACCGTCGGTGGCCTCAGCGGCGGTACCGCCGTGGTCCGGGCGTCGTACGGGCGGATTGATCCTGAGCTGCTCTTCGACCCCGCGGCGCGGCCGGACGACGCGGCGGAGAAAGTCCGGCAGCTGTCGTTCGACGATCTGCGGGCCGAGGACGACGACCAGCACGATCACGACAGCCAGCACGGCCAGCACGGCCACGACGGCCATCTGCACGCGGCGTACGAGAGCGTCTCCTTCACCTCCGAAGAGCCCATGAACCCGCGCCGGCTCATGGAATTCCTCGACACCAGGCCGGAGGGGCTCTACCGGATCAAGGGTTACGTCGACTTCGGCGCGGCCGACGCCCGCAACCGGTACGCACTGCACGCCGTCGGCCGGTTTCTGCGCTTCTACCCCGAGCCCTGGGGCCGCGACGAGCCGAGGGTCACGCAGCTCGTGCTGATCGGGTCGGGGATCGACGGCGAAGCGCTGGGCAAGGAGCTGGCGTCCTGCCGGGCGGACGGGCCGCAGGACGCCACCGCAGCTGCCGATGAGCGCAGCATGTGGGGCGTCCTGCGGTACGTACAGGGCGAGGGCTAGGCGGACTAGGCCGGACTAGACCGGGCCCGCCAGCGCCGCCACCGCCGTCGTCAGCGGTGTGCCCGAGCCGTCGCGGCGCGGGTCCGGCTCCGGCAGCTCCACCGGTGTGCCGTTCTTCGCCGCCGCCCGGGGCGGAGCCGCGCCCGCCCAGGCCAGGATGAGGATGTCCTCGCCCTTGAGGAACCGGTGGCAGCGCACGCCGCCCGTGGCCCGGCCCTTGCGCGGGTACTGGTCGAACGGCGTCAGCTTCGCCGAGGTCTCCGAATCGCCGAGCAGGGTGCCCGCCGCTCCGGCCACCGTGAAGACCATGCCATCCGCCGCCGGATCCACCGCGGTGAACGAGATCACCTTGGCGCCGTCCGCGAGCTTGATGCCCGCCATGCCGCCCGCCGGACGGCCCTGCGGCCTGACCTGGCCCGCCGGGTAGCGCAGCAGCTGGGCGTCGTCCGTGATGAAGACCAGGTCCTCCTCTCCGGTGCGCAGCTCGGCCGCGCCGACGATCCGGTCACCGTCCTTGAGGGTGATGACCTCCAACTCGTCCTTGTTGGCGGGGTAGTCGGGCACGACCCGCTTGACCACACCCTGCTCGGTGCCGAGCGCGAGACCCGGCGAGGACTCGTCGAGCGTGGTGAGACAGACCAGCGTCTCGCCCTCCTCCAGCGACAGGAACTCCGAGACCAGCGCCCCGCCCGAGAGGGTCGGCGCGGAGGCCGTGTACGGCAACTGGGGCAGGTCGATCACGGCGAGCCGCAGCAGCCGCCCGGCCGACGTCACCGCGCCCACATCGCCGCGCGCCGTGGCCGGCACGGCCGAGACGATCACATCGTGCTTGGCACGCCGGGCGTCGTCCATGGCGAGAGGCTCGCCGGTGACCGTACGGGCGAGCAGCCCGGTCGACGACAGGAGCACGCGGCAGGGGTCGTCCGCGACCTCCAGCGGCACCGCGGCGACCGGCGAAGCGCCGGACTCCAGCAGTACCGTGCGCCGGTCGGTGCCGAACTTCTTCGCGACCGCGGCCAGTTCGGAGGAGACCAGCTTGCGCAGCTCCGCGTCCGACTCCAGGATCCCGGTCAGCTCGTCGATCTCGCCGTTCAGCCGGTCGCGCTCGCTCTCCAGCTCGATCCGGTCGAACTTGGTGAGCCGGCGCAGTGGGGTGTCCAGGATGTACTGCGTCTGGATCTCGCTCAGCGAGAAGTGCTCGATCAGCCGCTCCTTCGCCTGCGCCGAATTGTCGCTGGAGCGGATGAGCCGGATGACTTCGTCGATGTCGAGCAGGGCGACGAGCAGGCCCTCGACCAGGTGCAGCCGGTCGCGCCGCTTGGTGCGGCGGAACTCGCTGCGGCGCCGTACGACCTCGAAGCGGTGGTCGAGGTAGACCTCCAGCAGCTCCTTCAGGCCCAGCGTCAGCGGCTGACCGTCCACCAGCGCCACATTGTTGATGCCGAAGGACTCCTCCATCGGCGTCAGCTTGTAGAGCTGCTCAAGCACCGCCTCGGGGACGAAGCCGTTCTTGATCTCGATGACCAGACGCAGCCCGTGCATGCGGTCGGTGAGGTCCTTGACGTCCGCGATGCCCTGGAGCTTCTTCGACGAGACCAGGTCCTTGATCTTGGCGATCACCTTCTCCGGGCCGACGGTGAAGGGCAGTTCCGTGACGACCAGGCCCTTGCGGCGTGCCGTGACGTTCTCCACGGTGGCCGTCGAGCGGATCTTGAAGGTGCCGCGCCCCTTCTCGTACGCGTCCTTGATGCCGCCGAGGCCCACGATCCGGCCACCGGTCGGCAGATCGGGACCGGGGACGAAACGCATCAGGGTGTCGAGGTCGGCACCGGGGTGCTTGATCAGATGGCGGGCGGCGGCGATGACCTCGCCCAGGTTGTGCGGCGGCATGTTCGTCGCCATGCCGACGGCGATTCCGGACGCACCGTTGACCAGCAGGTTCGGATACGCCGCGGGAAGCGCGACCGGCTCCCGCTCCTGCCCGTCGTAGTTCGGCGCGAAATCGACCGTGTCTTCGTCGATCGACTCGGTCATCAGCGAGGTGGCGTCGGCCATCCGGCATTCCGTGTACCGCATGGCGGCCGGCGGGTCGTCGTTGCCGAGGGAGCCGAAGTTGCCGTGGCCGTCGACCAGCGGCAGGCGCATCGAGAAGGGCTGCGCCATCCGCACGAGCGCGTCGTAGATCGACGCGTCGCCGTGCGGGTGCAACTTACCCATCACCTCGCCGACGACGCGGGCGCACTTCACATAGCCGCGGTCGGGCCGCAGCCCCATCTCGTTCATCTGGTAGACGATGCGGCGGTGCACCGGCTTCATGCCGTCGCGGGCGTCGGGCAGCGCTCGCGAGTAGATCACCGAGTACGCGTACTCGAGGAAGGAGCCCTGCATTTCGTCGACGACGTCGACATCGAGGATCTTCTCCTCGAACGCATCGTCCGGCGGCGGGGTCTTCGTGCTGCGGCGGGCCATCGCGGCTGCGGCTCCTTCGCGGTTCTGTCGGGGCAAGTTCTGGACCTGATGCGGACCATTGTGGACCTGCGCACTGACAACGCCGACCTCGACCCGTCCGTAGCGCTCTCCCGGGGCGCTCCACGGGCGTTCCCTGAGGGCGTACGCGGCCCGGGAACTTCGCCAGGTGTCAGCGCGCTTGCATACAGTGGCAGGACTTCTCCATATCGCGATCGAAGGGACGTACATGCCCATGGGTCACACGGCCACAGCGCAGGCCGGTTCCGGCGGCCTGACAGCGACTGAGCACCGGCTGGCCAATGGCCTGCGCGTGGTGCTTTCCGAGGACCACCTGACCCCGGTCGCCGCGGTCTGCCTCTGGTACGACGTCGGTTCGCGCCACGAGGTCAATGGCCGTACCGGTCTTGCTCACCTCTTCGAGCACCTGATGTTCCAGGGCTCGGCGCAAGTCAAGGGCAATGGCCACTTCGAGCTGGTGCAGGGTGCGGGCGGTTCGCTCAACGGCACGACCAGCTTCGAGCGCACCAACTATTTCGAGACGATGCCCACCCACCAGGTGGAGCTGGCCCTGTGGCTGGAGGCCGACCGGATGGGCTCGCTGCTCTCCGCGCTCGACGACGAGTCCATGGAGAACCAGCGCGACGTCGTCAAGAACGAGCGCCGCCAGCGGTACGACAACGTGCCGTACGGCACGGCGTTCGAGAAGCTGACCGCCCTCTCCTACCCGGAGGGCCACCCGTACCACCACACGCCGATCGGCTCGATGGCCGACCTGGACGCCGCGACCCTCGAAGACGCGCGCACCTTTTTCCGTACGTACTACGCACCCAACAACGCGGTGCTCTCGGTCGTCGGCGACATCGACCCGGAGCAGACGCTCGCCTGGATCGAGAGGTACTTCGGCTCCATCCCGTCCCACGACGGAAAGCAGCCGCCGCGCGACGGCACCCTGCCCGACATCATCGGCAAGGAGCTGCGTGAGGAGATCCACGAGGAGGTCCCGGCCCGCGCGCTGATGGCCGCCTACCGGCTGCCCCACGACGGCACCCGCGAGGCCGACGCCGCGGACCTGGCGCTCACCGTCCTCGGCGGCGGCGAGTCCTCCCGGCTGCACAACCGCCTCGTGCGCCGCGACCAGACGGCCGTCGCGGCCGGCTTCGGGCTGCTGCGCCTGGCCGGCGCACCCTCGCTCGGCTGGCTGGACGTCAAGACGTCGGCCGGTGTCGAGGTGCCCGACATCGAGCGTGCCGTCGACGAAGAGCTGGCCAAGTTCGCCGCCGAGGGCCCCACGCCCGAGGAGATGGAGCGCGCGCAGGCCCAGTTGGAGCGCGAGTGGCTGGACCGGCTCGGTACGGTAGCGGGCCGCGCCGACGAACTGTGCCGGTACGCCGTCCTGTTCGGCGACCCGCAGCTCGCCCTGACCGCGGTCCAGCGCGTCCTCGACATCACGGCGGACGAGGTCAAGGCCGCGGCGAAGGCCCGGCTGCGCCCGGACAACAGGGCGGTGCTGGTGTACGAGCCCACACACGCCGACGACACCGCCGACACCGCGGGCACGGCCGACGCCGATGCCGCCGCCGACGAGACCGACGCGCAGGAAGGGGCGGACAAGTGACCGACACCGCAGCCGTGAGCATGACGTTCCACCCGCAGCCGAAGGCGGGCACCGCCCAGCCGTGGGCCTTCCCCGCCCCCGAGCGCGGCACCTTGCCCAACGGTCTGACCGTGCTGCGCTGCCACCGCCCCGGCCAGCAGGTCGTGGCCGTGGAGATCTTCCTCGCCGCCCCGCTGGAGGCGGAGCCCGAGGGCATCGACGGCGTTGCCACGATCATGGCGCGGGCGTTCTCCGAGGGCACCGACAAGCACTCCGCCGAGGAGTTCGCCGCCGAGCTGGAGCGCTGCGGCGCCACGCTCGACGCGTACGCCGACCACCCCGGCGTACGGGTCTCCCTGGAGGTCCCGGTCTCCCGGCTGCCCAAGGCGCTCGGCCTGCTCGCCGACGCGCTGCGCGCGCCCGCCTTCGAGGACAGCGAGATCGAGCGACTGGTGCGCAACCGGCTCGACGAGATCCCGCACGAGACGGCCAACCCGTCCCGTCGGGCCGCCAAGCAGCTCTCCAAGGAGCTCTTCCCCGCCGGCTCGCGCATGTCGCGGCCGCGCCAGGGCTCGGAGGAGACGGTGGAGCGCATCGACTCCGCCGCCGTGAGGGGCTTCTACGAGGCGCACGTGCGTCCCGCGACCGCCACCGCCGTAGTGGTCGGCGACCTCGAAGGCACCGATCTCGATGTCGTGCTGGCCGACACCCTGGGCGCCTGGACGGGCAACACCGCCGAGCCCCGCCCCGTCCCGGTGGTGACGGCGGACGACACGGGCCGCGTGGTCATCGTCGACCGTCCCGGCGCGGTCCAGACGCAGCTCCTCATCGGGCGCATCGGCCCGGACAGGCACGACCGTGTCTGGCCGGCCCAGGTCCTCGGTACGTACTGCCTGGGCGGCACGCTCACCTCCCGCCTGGACCGTGTCCTGCGCGAGGAGAAGGGCTACACGTACGGCGTGCGCGCCTATGGCCAGGTGCTGCGCTCCGCGGCCCCCTCCGGCCCGGAAGGGGCCCCGGGCGCCGCGATGCTCGCGATCAGCGGCTCCGTGGACACCGAGTCCACGGGCCCGGCGCTGGACGACCTCTGGAAGGTGCTGCGCACCCTCGCGGAGGAGGGCCTGACCGACGCCGAGCGCGATGTCGCCGTACAGAACCTGGTGGGCGTCGCACCGCTGAAGTACGAGACGGCCGCGGCCGTCGCCGGCACGCTCGCCGACCAGGTCGAGCAGCAGCTGCCGGACGACTTCCAGGCCCAGCTGTACGCGCGTCTCGTCGAGACCGGCACGGTGGAGGCCACCGCAGCGGCCATCAGCGCCTTCCCTGCCGACCGTCTGGTCACGATCCTTGTCGGGGACGCGTCCCAGATCGAGGAGCCGGTCAGGGCGCTCGGCATCGGCGAGGTGAAGGTGGTGGCCGGCTGATCAGCCGCGCGCCAAATGCCCCCGTAATGGGGCATAGAGGGACGGAATAGAGGGACTCCGGTGGCCTACAGGCCGCCGGGGTCCTTCCTGTATGTCCCTTTTGTTGTGGAGGTTGCCTGTCTGGCCTGTGGGGTGCGTTACAAAACCTCGTGTCTGTTTGGTGATTGACAGATGTCCCGTTTAGCGTCTGTCCGGCTGTTCGTCAGCAATGCGCCGCATCCGCGGCACCGGACAGTCATCGCCGAGTCCCCGTCAGGCGCGAGCCTGGGGAGCCGGGGACCCACTCAGTCCCTGGGGTGAATCGGACGGCCTCTGTGCGCGTACGCACGGAGGGGTCCGTAGGAGACCTTCCTGCTCCGAACCCGTCAGCTAACCCGGTAGGCGAGAAGGAAGGAAAGGATCAGCCACTCCATGGCGTTCACCCGTCCCACCGGGAAGCACCGTCGTCCGAGCCGTCTGACGCGCAAGAGTGCGAACATGGCGGGCGTTGCCGCCCTCGCGACGACCGGCGTCATCGGAGGCCTGGCCTCTCCGGCCCTCGCCGCCGGCAGTGACACCAGCGCCGACGCGGCCCACTCCGTCGCGGACACCGGCCTGACCCAGGCCCTCGTCATCGGCGACTCCCTCGCCGACCAGATCGCGGCCCAGGCCGAGTCCCAGCGACAGGCCGCCGTCAAGGCGGAGGCCGCCCGCAAGGCCGAGGCGGAGCGGAAGGCCGAAGCCGAGCGCGAGGCCAGGGCCGCCGCGGAGGCGAGGGCCAAGAAGGTGCGCGAGGAGCGCGCGGCCAAGGAGCGTGCCGCCCGCGCCGCCGAGCGCAAGCGCCTCAACAGCTACACCCTTCCCGTCGCCGGTTCCGTCGTGACCACCGGCTACAACGCCGGCGGCTCGCTCTGGTCCTCCGGCAGCCACTCCGGTGTCGACTTCCGTGCGCCGTCCGGCAGTTCCGTCGTGTCCGTCGGCCGCGGCACCGTCGTCGAGGCCGGCTGGGGCGGCGCGTACGGCAACAACATCGTCATCAGGATGAACGACGGTACGTACACGCAGTACGGGCACTTGTCGTCCATCGGCGTCTCCGTCGGACAGGCCGTCACCACCGGCCAGCAGATAGGCCTCTCGGGTTCGACCGGCAACTCGACCGGCCCGCACCTGCACTTCGAGGCCCGTACGACGCCCGACTACGGCTCCGACATGGACCCGACCGCGTACCTGCGCGCGCACGGCGTCAGCATCTGACCCCGACTCCGGCGACGCGGTCCGACTCGCCTCTGCTTTCCCCGAAGGCCCCGGCTTCCCCGCCGGGGCCTTCGGCTTGGCCAAAAGATATCCATGGATTCCGGCCTCCCTTCGGAAATTCCCCGCCTCTGCAATAGAGTCGCTGAACAAGCGTCAATCGACCGCGTTTCGCGGGGATTAAGGCGGAGGTCAGGTCATGCGCATTCCCGCGCAATCGGTATGCACGGCGATCCGTGACGACATCGTCTCCGGTGTCTTCCAGCGCGGCAGCCGGCTCACCGAAGAGCTGCTTGCGCGTCGTTACGGTGTCTCGCGCGTCCCGGTGCGCGAAGCCCTGCGCACCCTGGAATCCGAGGGGTTCGTCACCACCCGCCGGCACGCCGGTGCGTGTGTCGCCGAGCCGACCGAGCAGGAGGCCGCCGACCTCCTGGAGGTCAGGACGCTGCTGGAGCCGCTGAGCGCGGCCCGCGCCGCCCAGCGGCGCACCGACGCGCACCTCAAGGTGCTGCGTGGGCTGGTCAGGCTGGGTCAGGAGCGGGCTCGCCGGGGTGAGGGCGAGGACCTGCGCTCACTCGGCGGCTGGTTCCACGAAACGCTCGCCCAGGCTTCCGGCAGCCCAGGCCTGACGGCGCTGCTCACTCAGCTCAGGCACAAGATCGCCTGGATGTACGCCGTGGAGCAGCACGCGCGCCCCGTCGAGTCGTGGGCCGAACACGGCGCGATCGTCGACGCCGTGGCGCGCGGTGACGCGGAGCGCGCCAGGTCTCTCATGGCGCTGCACGCCGAACGGGCGGTCGCGGTACACCGGTTGCGGCAGCCGGACCGGGACCGGGAGCGTGTGAGGACTTCGCAACATGCCGTAAACACGGCGAGTGGGCGTCATTAACAGGTGCGCCGTATACAAAGAGGGTGAATTGGCGGGGGTCAATTCGCGCTGCCCGCATTCTTCGGCGTATCGCGCCGCATAAAAGAAGGAGCCGCGTCCCCCGAAGAATTTCGGGGACGCGGCTCCTTCTCAAGAATTTGCTCGTCCGGGGTTCAGACGGTCTCGGGAAGCTCGTCCAGGCCCTCGGAGACCAGCTTCGCCAGGCGGTCGAGAGCGGCGTCGGAGCCGTCGGCCTCGGAGGCGAGCACGATCTCTTCGCCACCCGCCGCACCCAGGCCGAGCACCGCGAGCATGGAGGCCGCGTTGACCGGGTTGCCTTCGGCCTTGGCGATCGTCACGGGGACGCCCGAGGCGGTCGCTGCGCGGACGAAGATGGAGGCGGGCCGGGCGTGCAGGCCCTCGGCCCAGCCGACGGTGACGCGGCGCTCAACCATGGTGTTGCCCTTCATGTTCTAACGGTTGTCTAGACCACTATCTCATGGCGGGCGGTCGGCGGGTGACCGCCTTCGGCCCCTTTCCACAGCCGTCCGGCCGCCCCCAGCCTGCCTCGCCCGGCGCGCTGACGCGACCCCGCCCCGTAGGCTTTCGTCATGCAGCATCCGCCGGAGCAGACCCCGCAGGAGCAGACCGAGCCGGATCACCGCATGCGCCATGCCTACCCGGCCCACTGGGAAGCCGATGTCGTGCTGCGCGACGGAGGAACGGCGCGGATCCGCCCGATCACGGCCGCCGACGCGCAGCGCCTGGTCAGTTTCTACGAGCAGGTGTCGGACGAGTCGAAGTACTACCGCTTCTTCGCTCCGTACCCCCGCCTCTCGGACAAGGACGTCCACCGCTTCACCCACCACGACTACGTGGACCGGGTCGGGCTCGCCGTCACGGTCGGCGGCGAGTTCATCGCCACCGTCCGGTACGACCGCATCAACGCCCAGGGCCGCCCCGCCTCGGGCCCCGACGCCGACCAGGCGGAAGTCGCCTTCCTCGTCCAGGACGCGCACCAGGGCCGCGGCGTCGCCTCCGCCCTCCTCGAACACATCGGCGCCGTCGCCCGCGAGCGCGGCATCCGGCGCTTCGTGGCGGAAGTACTGCCCGCCAACACCAAGATGATCAAGGTCTTCACGGACGCGGGCTACACCCAGAAGCGCAGCTTCGAGGACGGCGTCGTACACCTCGAATTCGACCTGGAGCCGACCGCCCGCTCCCTCGCCGTGCAGCGCGCCCGCGAGCAGCGCGCCGAGTCCCGCTCCGTGCAGCGCCTCCTCGCACCCGGCGCCGTCGCCGTGATCGGAGCCGGGCGCGCGCCGGGCGGGGTGGGCCGAACCGTCCTGCGGAACCTGCTCGCCGCCGGGTTCACCGGGCGTACGTACGCCGTGAACCGCGCCTTCCCCGACGGCCTCACCGAGCTCGACGGCGTCCCTGCGCACCGCTCCGTCGCCGGGATCGACGAGGCCGTCGACCTCGCCGTCGTCGCCGTTCCGGCCGAGCGGGTGCCGGAGGTCGTCGCCGACTGCGGGGAGCACGGCGTCCAGGGTCTCGTCGTCCTGTCCGCCGGGTACGCAGAGAGCGGTGCGGCGGGCCGGGAGCGGCAGCGGGAACTCGTGCGCCAGGCCCGCTCGTACGGCATGCGCATCATCGGCCCCAACGCCTTCGGCATCATCAACACCTCCGAGGCCGTACGCCTCAACGCCTCCCTCGCGCCGGAGCCGCCCGAGCGCGGCCGCATCGGCCTGTTCACCCAGTCCGGTGCGATCGGCATCGCGCTGCTCTCCGGGCTCTACCGGCGGGGCGCGGGCCTGGCGTCGTTCATCTCGGCGGGGAACCGCGCGGACGTCTCCGGCAACGACTACCTCCAGTACTGCTATGAGGACCCGGACACCGACATCGTCCTGCTCTACCTCGAATCGATCGGCAATCCGCGCAAGTTCACCCGCCTCGCGCGGCGGACCTCGGCCGCGAAGCCGGTCGTCGTCGTGAAGGGCGCGCGGCACAGTGGCAGTACGCCGCCGGGGCACGCGGTGCCGGCCACCCGGATCCCGGACGCGACGGTCTCGGCGCTGTTCCGCCAGGCGGGGGTCATCCGTGTCGACACGGTCACGGAGCTCGTCGACGCAGGGCTGCTGCTGGCCTCCCAGCCGCTGCCCGCGGGGCCGCGCGTCGCGATCCTCGGCAACTCCGAGTCCCTCGGCCTCCTCTCGTACGACGCCTGCCTCGCCGAAGGGCTGCGCCCGCTGCCGCCCCGCGACCTGACGACTGCCGCGACCCCGGCGGACTTCCGGGCGGCCTTGGCGGACGCGCTCGCGGACGCGGCGTGCGATGCGGTCGTGGTGACAGCGATTCCCTGGGTCGGGGAGAACGGCGCCATGGAATCGGGCGACGGGGAGGTCCTGGCCGATGCGCTGCGCGCGGCGGCGGCCACGGGACCGGCGAAGCCGGTGGCGGTGGTCCACGTGGAGATCGGCGGCCTGGCGGAGGCCCTGGCCGCCGCGACCAGCACGGCCCGCCCGGCGACGGTGACGTCGGCGGGGAGGCATGGCGCGGTGGGAGCCGACGCGGCCGGGGCCGGTTCGGCGCCGGGGTCGGGGCTTTTTTCTCCCCCACCCCGCCACTCCCCGGTTGTGACATCTGCGACTCCGCCGCATGAGGGGGTAACCCCCCAGACTCCCGGACCGGGCGCCCCGCCCCCGCAGCCCGGGGCGGACGCCAACGCCACAGCCCCGCCCCCGGGCGGTGGGGCCGCTGTACCGCCCGGCGAAGCCGCCCCTTCCGGAGCGGCGCAGGGCACGGATACGGGTACCGGCCCCCGGGCCGACGGTACGGCTCCGTCGCCCCCGGGCGACCGGCCCGCCGTACCGCCCGGCGAGGCTGCCCCTTCCGTCAGCAGTTCCTCCGGGCAGGGCGGTGGCAATGGCGCCGCCCGGCGGGGTATCCCCGCCTACCCCGCCGCCGAGCGTGCCGTGCGGGCTCTTGCCGAGGCCGTCCGGTACGCGCAGTGGCGACGGCAGGCCGCCGACCCGGGGCGCGTGCCGCAGTACGACGACATCGACGAAGCCGGCGCCGCCGCGCAGATCGACGCCCTCCTGACGGAAGGTGCCGTGCCGCGCGGCATGCCCCTTACCGCCGAAGCTGCCCGCGAGCTCCTCGGCCGGTACGGCATCGACGTACGGCCGACGCTCGCCGCCCCCGGCCCCGACGCCGCCGCCACGGCCGCCCAGCGGCTCGGCTACCCCGTCGCTCTCAAGACCACCGCCCCGCACCTCCGCCACCGCCCGGACCTCGGCGGCGTACGGCTCGATCTCGCCAATGAAATGGAACTGCGTCGGGCCTTCGCCGAGTTGACCGACGCCCTCGGCAAGCCCGAGGAGCTCCAGCCGGTCGTCCAGGCCATGGCCCCGCGCGGCGTCGACACCGTCGTACGGGCCACCATCGACGCCGCCGCCGGAGCCGTGCTGTCCTTCGGGCTCGCGGGAGCCGCCTCCGAGCTGCTCGGCGACACCGCGCACCGGCTCGTCCCGGCGACCGACCGGGACGCCGCCGAGCTGATCAGGTCGATCCGGACCGCCCCGCTCCTCTTCGGCTGGCGAGGCTCCGCCCCCGTCGACACCGCCGCCCTCGAAGAGCTCCTGCTGCGCGTATCGCGACTGGTCGACGACCATCCCGAGGTCGTCGGAGTCGCTCTCGAACCGGTGGTCGTCGCCCCGCGGGGCCTGTCCGTACTCGGCGCGACCGTACGTCTCGCACCACCACCCGCACGCGACGACGTCGGCCCCCGTCGCCTCCCCAGTTACTGACCCGCATTCCCGCCCCCCAGAGCCCCGTAGGATGGAGGGCATGGCGAAGACCGGTACGACGACCCAGGGGCTGCGCGCGGCGATCGAGCGCAGCGGCTACTACCCGGCCCTTGTGGCCGAAGCGGTGGAGGCCGCTGTCGGCGGCGAGCCGGTCTCTTCATACCTCGTGCACCAGGAGACGACTTTCGACTCCAACGAGGTACGCCGCCACGTCACGGTCCTCGTCCTCACCGGCAACCGCTTCATCGTGAGCCACACCGACGAGCAGGCGGCCGACACCACGTCCCCGACGCCGTACGCCACCACATCCACCGAGTCGGTCAAGCTCGACCGGATCTCGTCGGTCGTGGTGAGCCGCGTCGTGGCCAACCCCGAGAAGTACGTCCCCGGCACACTGCCCCGCGAGGTCGTCCTGACCATCGGCTGGGGCGCCGTCTCCCGCATCGACCTGGAGCCCGCCGCCTGCGGCGACCCCAACTGCGAGGCGGACCACGGCTACACCGGCAACAGCACCGCCGACGACCTGAGCCTGCGCGTCAGCGAGGCCGGCGACGGCCCGGACGCCGTCCGCCAGACCCTCGCCTTCGCCCAGTCGCTTTCCGAAGCGACCGCCGCGGCCGACCGCTGATGGCACTGCCCGCCTGGTCCGACCCGGTTCCGCTCGCGCTCGACTCCGCGCCGGCCCCCGAGTACGGCAGCGGTTCGCTCGCCGACCTGCTGCCCACCCTCGCGGCAGGCATGGGCGTACCCGGTACGAGCGCCATGATCCCCGAGCTCACGCCCGCGGACCGGAACTGCGTGTTCCTGATCGACGGTCTCGGCTGGGAGCAGATAAAGAGCCACCCGGACGAGGCGCCGTACCTGCACTCACTCCTCGGCAGCTCGCGCGGCGGCACGGGCCGCCCGCTCACCGCGGGCTTCCCCGCCACCACCGCGACCTCCCTCGCCTCCGTCGGCACGGGCCTGCCGCCCGGCGCGCACGGCCTGCCCGGCTACACCGTCCGCGACCCGGACACCGGCGCGCTGATGAACCAGCTGCGCTGGAAGCCGTGGACCGACCCGCACGTCTGGCAGCCGTACCCCACGGTGTTCCAGCTCGCGGACGCCGCGGGCGTACACACCGCGCAGGTTTCGTCACCCGACTTCCAGCACACCCCGCTCACCAAGGTCGCGCTGAGCGGCGGCACCTTCCGCGGCAAGCTCACCGGCGAGGACCGGATGGACCTCGCCGCTGATCAACTGGCCGTCGGCGACCGCTCGCTGGTCTACACGTACTACAGCGAGGTCGACGGCAAGGGTCACCGCTTCGGCGTCGACTCCGACGCCTGGCGCGGCCAGCTGATGTACGTCGACCGGCTCGCCCAGCGCCTCGCCGAGCAGCTGCCGCCCCGCTCCGCCCTGTACATCACCGCCGACCACGGCATGATCGACATTCCCTTCGACGAGCAGTCGCGCATCGACTTCGACGAGGACTGGGAGCTGAGTGCGGGCGTCGCCCTGCTCGGCGGCGAGGGCCGGGCCCGTCATGTGTACGCCGTCCCGGGCGCCGCCACCGACGTGCTCACGGTCTGGCGCGAGGTGCTCGGAGAGCAGTTCTGGGTGGCGAGCAGGGACGAGGCGATCGCGGCGGGCTGGTTCGGCCCGACGGTCGACGAGCGGGTGTACGGACGCATCGGCGACGTCGTCGCGGCGGCCCACGACGACGTCGTGATCATCGCTTCGCGGCGGGAGCCGCACGAGTCCGCGATGGTGGGCATGCACGGCTCCATGACCGCGGTGGAGCAGCTCGTCCCGCTCATCGAAGTACGTTCGTAAGCCCTCCCCACCCCCGCGCAGACCGCACAGATCTGAAAGGTCTTCAACTCCTCATGCCCGAGCTGGTGTTCTTCTCCGGAACGATGGACTGCGGAAAGAGCACCCTCGCTCTTCAGATCGAGCACAACCGGTCGGCACGCGGCCTCCAGGGCATGATCTTCACACGCGACGACCGTGCGGGAGCGGGCAAGCTGTCCTCCCGCCTCGGCCTGGTCACCGACGCCGTCGAGGCCGCCGACGGCTTCGACTTCTACGCGTACCTCGTCGCCCACCTGTCCCAGGGCAACCGAGCCGACTATGTGATCGTGGACGAGGCCCAGTTCCTCGCCCCCGAGCAGATCGACCAGCTGGCCCGTATCGTCGACGACCTGGAACTCGACGTCTTCGCCTTCGGCATCACGACCGACTTCCGCTCCAAGCTCTTCCCCGGCTCGCAGCGCCTGGTCGAGCTCGCCGACCGGGTGGAGGTGCTCCAGGTCGAGGCGCTCTGCTGGTGCGGCGCGCGCGCCACGCACAACGCCCGCACCATAGGCGGCCAGATGGTGGTCGAGGGCGCCCAGGTCGTCGTCGGCGACGTCAACCAGTCGCCCGACGAGATCGGTTACGAGGTGCTGTGCCGCCGGCACCACAGGCGCCGGATGACGGCCGCGTCCGCGCGGGCAGGGGCACTGTCGCCCGATGTGCTGCCCGTGGACGCCCTCACTCCCGGCTCCGCCTTCAACGGGTCGACCGTACGATCGTGAAGACCGCGCCCTCCGGGTCCGCGACGGTCGCCACCCGGCCGTTGGGGCCCTCCTCGGGGGCCTGCAGGACATGCCCGCCGAGTTCCTGGACCGTACGGGCCGATGCGTCGGTGTCCTCGACTTCGAAGTACGTCATCCAGTGCGGGCCCCTGTCGCGCGGCAGGGCCTTGCCGACGCCGCGCAGGGCAGCCACGGGCCGGCCTTCGAGGCGCAGGGTCAGATAATCATCGGGGTCGGCAGAGGCGTCCGGTTCCACCTCGTAGCCGAACACCGCCTGGTAGAACTTGCTGACCGTCGCCGTCTCACGGGTCATCAACTCGTTCCAGGCGGGCGTGCCGTGAGTCCCGGCGATCGCCGTGCCCAGGTGCGCCGCGGCCTGCCAGATACCGAACACCGCGCCCGAGGGGTCGGAGCCGATCGCCATCCGGCCGGCGTGGTCCGCGTCGAGCGGGCCGACGCCGATCGTGCCGCCGTGGCTCCTGATCGACTCGGCCGTGACATCGGCGTCCTCGGTGGCGAAGTACGGCGTCCACGCGACGGGCAGGTGCCGGTCCGGGGGCAGTTGGCCGATGCCCGCGACTTCCTTCCCGTCGAGCACCGCACGGACGTACGGGCCGAGCTGCCCCGGTCCTGGCCTGAATTCCCAGCCGAACAGCGCCCGGTAGAAATCCTGGGTCGCGGCCAGGCCGTGCACCATCAGGCTTACCCAGCAGGGCGCACCAGGCGTGTGCCGCGGGATCGCTGGCTCGGTCATCGTCACTCTCTCCTTGGACCATCGGGTTGGTGGTCGTGCAGGAACCGGGCGAGCCGTCGTCAAAGGGGCGCACCCGTGCAGATCTTGCACCACCTGCCCCGCCGTGTGGTCCGGCCGCGCCGTTTTCACAGGTTCCCGCAGGAGAGAATGCCCGCTGCGCAAGGATGGCACTTATGAACGCAATCATCACCGCATCCCAACTCGCGAGCGAGTCGGCGGGGGACCGGCCGCCGGTCCTCCTGGACGTCCGCTATCAGATGGGCGGACCTCACGGCCGTGCCGCGTACGAGGCGGGCCACATCCCGGGAGCTGTCTTCGTCGACCTGGAGGCGGAACTCGCCGGCCCGCCGGGACCGGGCGGCCGTCACCCCCTCCCCGACGTCGAGGCGTTCGGAGCGGTCATGCGCCGTGCGGGCGTTTCCCAGGACAGGCCGGTCGTGGTGTACGACGGCGGGCAGGGCTGGGCCGCGGCACGTGCCTGGTGGATGCTCCGCTGGACGGGCCACCCGGACGTGAGGGTTCTGGACGGCGGTCTCGCCGCGTGGACGGGCCCGGCCGAGTCCGAGGTCCCGGCCCCGGCTGCCGGTGACTTCACGCCCGTCCCCGGCGCCGTACCTGTCCTCGACGCCGACGGCGCCGCCGAACTGGCCCGTACGGGGCTGCTGCTCGACGCGAGGGCGGCCGAACGGTACCGGGGCGAGGTGGAGCCGATCGACCCGGTCGCCGGCCACATCCCGGGCGCTGTCTCCGCCCCGACCATGGACAACGTCGGGCCCGAAGGCCGCCTGCTCCCCGCATCCCAACTGGCCGCCCGCTTCAAGGCGCTGGGCGCTGCCGATGCCCCGGCGGTCGGCGTGTACTGCGGCTCGGGCGTTTCGGCCGCGCAGGAGGTGCTCGCCCTGGAGGTCGCGGGCATCCCGGCGGCGCTGTACGCGGGTTCCTGGTCGGAGTGGTGCGCCGACAAAGCCCGGCCTGTGGCCACCGGACCCGACCCTCTGTAGCCGCGCATGCCGGTGGGCCCGTACGCGATACGTACGGGCCCACCGGGCGGGCGTTACAGCGCCGCTGTTAGTCCTGCTTCTTGCGGCGCGTACCGAAGACGATCTCGTCCCAGCTCGGTACGGCAGCCCGCCGTCCCGGCCGGACCCCGTCGGCCTCCGCCTGCCGGTCCGTCGTACCGGTGAGCCGGTCACGGTGACCGGCCACCGCACGCGGCATCAGTACATCGGCGTACGCGGAACCGGCTCCCGCCGAGGCGGCCGTTGCCGGGGGCTCCTCGGAGTCGGGCTCCTGCGCGGTGGCGGGCTCGGTCGTCGGCGGCTCCGGGGGCGGCGCAGGCCGTTCGGGCACCACCATGTCACCGCGGAAGCTCGGTACTGCCTCCAGCAGGCTGGTCAGCGAATCCCGCTCGCTGCCGGTGCTCTCCTCCGGCTCCGGAGCGGTCGGCCGCTCCATCTGACGGTCGAGGGCACGGTCCAGCGGCCGGTCCCGGGGCAGCCGCGCGATCCGCGGTACGAACGGGAAGCTCGGCTCGGGGGCGGCAGCCGTGTCCGCGTCGGTCGGTTCGCCGATCAGCGACCGCGCCTCGTCGTCCACTGCCTGTACGAGCCGCCTGGGCGGGTCGTACGTCCAGCTCGCGGAGTGGGGCTCGCCTGCGACGCGGTAGACGAGCAGCACTTCCCACGTACCGTCGTCGCGCCGCCACGAGTCCCACAGGACCGTTTCCTTGTCGGCGCCGCGCAGGAGCAGCCGCTCCTGCACCGCCTCGCCGAGCTGGGGCCCTGTCCCGGTGTTCTCGCCGGGGCGGCGTACCGGGGTCTTCCTGGCGCGCTCGGCCATGAAGGCGCGTTCGGCGAGCACGGGACCCTCGAAGCGGCGGACCCGGTCGACCGGAATGCCCGCGAGCTGAGCGACCTCCTCCGCGGAGGCACCGGCGCGTATGCGCGCCTGGATGTCGCGAGGGCGGAGGTGGCTCTCCACCTCGATCTCGATCTGGCCGAGACGGGCACGGTCGTTGCGAACGGCGGCGCGCAGCCGTTCGTCGATCGGAAGCGTGTACTCCGTGCTGTCAGCAGCCTTCAGCACCAGTCGTGTGCCGTCATTCGAGACGGCCACGACACGCAGTTCGGGCATGGGAACCTCCCGGGTGGTGCCTGCCGACGTCACGTGCGTCGCTGCTTCCGCTAGTCGAGTGTGGCCTGCCCGGGTGCAGCCTGCCACAACATTGCCGAGTTGCCCGGCGTGTCGGGCATCAGCCCCGGATGGCCGTTATGGCACGGTTACCGTTTCACCACTCATAGTGACCGCCTCGTCACCCTGTGTGGTGGGTGCCCCCGATTGGGCCGGACCCAGGGCTCGCCACAGTACTCCATTCGGGCCATGGGGGTGGACCGGCGCGCCACCGAAGTTCAGCCGGTGTACGGGAGTTGAGTCGATCTGTTCTTCCGTGCGCAGTGTGTGTGCGTGTCCTGCTTCACAGAATCGCCGGAAACGGAACTAATCACTTCGCCCAAATGTCTCTTCTTGTTGCAAGACGGATCAGATGGGCGATCAGAGGCTGGTACATGGGCGGGAACCCGGAAACCGAGACAGGTGAGCAGAAAAAACCGCGAATTGATCTGAGCGTGGCTCAGGTCGCGGGCAGTGCGGTGGCCGCGATCGTGGCGGCGGTGCTGGCATCGAAGCTCGGTGTGTACGGGACGATCATCGGCGCGGGCGTGGTCAGCGTCGTCGCGACCAGCGGCGGCACGATTTTCCAGCATCTCTTCCGGCGTACCGGCGAACAGATCCGCGAAGTCACCGTCCAGGCAAAGCCGAAGGCACGTCAGGTGCCCGCGCGCGACGAGCCGGTGCCGGCGTACGCCGACGAGTTCGGCGAGGCCACGACGCACGGCACGCGGGTCAGGGGCTGGAAGCGCTCCGCCATCCCTGCCGCCCTCGTCTTCGCCGTGGCCATGGGAGGCATCACGGCGTACGAACTGGCCTCCGGCGGCGACCTCAGCGGCGGCAGGGGCAGCACCGTGGGCAATGTCCTGCGCGGTGGCGGCGGGGAGCAGGGGCAGAAGCAGACCCCGGCTTCGGACACGCCGTCAGAAGACAGGCCGGGCAGCGTAAAGGACGGCGGCGAGAGCCCCGACAAGGGCACAGGGCCCGGCACAGGAACCGGCACTGATCCTGACACCGGCACTGACCAGGGCACCGGCTCGCCCGACCCGGCCAAGACGCCGCCCACGACGGACGGCGGCTCGACCGGCGAAGCGACCCCGACGCCCACACCCACTCCGACCCCGACACCCACCGGCGGCGACAGCGGCGAAACGGAGAGCGGCGACACCACCGGCAGTGGCGGCGACGCGACCGACGGCGGCAGCACCGCGACTCCGTAACCGGGCAGGGAGGAGCGAGGCGTCAGTCGCCCAGGACCCGCCGCAAGTAGTCGTTGGCGAAGAGGCGCTGCGGGTCCAGCCGGTCGCGCAGCGCAGTGAACTCGCCGAAGCGCGGGTATGCCCCGGCCAGGTACTCGGCGTCTCGTGTGTGCACCTTGCCCCAGTGCGGACGGCCGCCGTGCGCGGTCATGATCCGCTCCACCGCGGTGAAGTACGACTGGTACGGGGTGCCCCTGTAGAGGTGCACCGCGATGTACGCCGTGTCCCGGCCGGACGCCGTGGAGAGCGTGATGTCGTCCGCCGGCGCCGTACGCACCTCGACGGGGAAGCTGACGCGCAGCGGCGAGCGTTCGACGAGCGCCTTCACCTCGCGCAGCGCCTCGACCGCGGCCTCGCGCGGGATGGCGTACTCCATCTCCATGAAGCGCACGCGGCGTGGGCTCGTGAAGACTTTGTAAGGAATGTCCGTGTACGTACGGGCGGACAGTGCGCGGCTGGAGAGCTTGGCGATGGAGGGTATGGCCGCGGGGACGGCGCGGCCGACCGAACAGGCCACCTGGAAGATGCCGTTGGAGAGGAGCTCGTCCTCGATCCAGCCGCTGACCCTGCCGGGCGGGGCGGCGGGTCCTGCGCTGCGGTTGTTGCGCTTGGTGTTGCAGTTGCCGGTGTGCGGGAACCAGTAGAACTCGAAGTGCTCGTTCTCCGCGTGGAGAGCTTCGAAATCGGCCGTCACCCTGTCGAAGGTCATCGGCTCCTCACGGGCCGTCAGCAGGAAGACCGGCTCCACGGCGAAGGTGATCGCGGTGACGACGCCCAGCGCGCCGAGCCCGAGCCTGGCGGCCGCGAAGACATCGGGATTCTCCTTTTCGGAGCAGGTCAGCAACGAGCCGTCCGCCGTGACCAGTTCCAGGGCGCGGATCTGCGCGGCGGTCGAGGCGGAGTCGCGGCCCGTGCCGTGGGTGCCCGTGCTGGTCGCACCGGCCACGGTCTGCTCCATGATGTCGCCCATGTTCGTGAGCGACAGGCCCTCTCTGGCCAGCGCCACGTTCAGGCGCTTGAGCGGAGTGCCGGCTTCCACGGTGACGGTCCCCGCCGCGCGGTCGATCTTGCGAATGCCGGTCAGCAGGTCGGGGCGTATGAGCACACCGTCGGTCGCGGCGGCCGCAGTGAACGAGTGGCCCGTGCCGACGGGCTTCACCTTCAGCCCGTCCTCCGCGGCCCTGCGCACGGCCTCGGCGAGTTCCTCCGCCGAGGCCGGAGTGACTTCCCGTACCGGACGGGCCGTGACATTCCCCGCCCAGTTACGCCACGTGCTCGCCGTCCGGGATGCCGTCCTGGATGTCGTGGCCATCTGCCCCGTGCCCTCCCCGCGTCGGTGCCGGCGTGCGCAGCCGGCGGTACCCCAGGAACGCGACGACGGCCGCGACAGCTCCCGCCGCGACGGGCACTCCGTACCCCGCGTCCGCTCCCGCCGCGTCGACCACCCAGCCTGCGGCCGAGGAACCGAGAGCGACTCCGACGGCGAGCCCGGTGCCTGTCCAGGTCATGCCCTCGGTCAGTTTGGTGCGCGGTACGTGCTCCTCGATGAGAGCCATGGTGGTCACCATCGTCGGTGCGATGGCAAGGCCCGCGACAAAGAGCGCCACGGCCAGAAACGGCAGGTTCCCGGCCAGTTGGAGGGGGATCATACTCACGGCCATGGCGCAGACCCCCACCAGCCACCTCCTCGACGCCGGGCCCTTGAGATGCAGCAGTCCGAAGACCGCACCCGCGAGGCAGGAACCGAGCGCGTACACGGCGAGGACGAGGCTGGCGGCCGCCTTGTGGCCCTGCTCCTCGGCGAAGGCCACCGTCACCACGTCGATCGCCCCGAAGATCACGCCGACGGCGACGAACGTGGCCACCAGCACCTGAAGTCCGGGGGAGCGCAGCGCGGAGCCGCCGGTGTGTTCGTCGCGCGGGTGCGGGACGGGCTCGGTGGCGCGTTGGGCGGTCAGCCAGAAGACGCCGACGACGAGGAAGGCGGCGGCGATCAGCGGGCCGGCTTCGGGGAACCAGGCGGTCGAGAGCCCGATGGAGACGATGGGGCCGAAGATGAAGCAGACCTCGTCGGCAATGGACTCCCAGGAGTACGCCGTGTGCAGTTCCCGCGGTGAGCCGCGGTAGATCTCCGCCCAGCGGGCCCTGGTCATCGAGCCCACGCTCGGTACGCAGCCCGCGCCCGCAGCGAAGACGAAGAGCGTCCACTCGGGGGCGCCCTGATGGGCGCAGATCAGCAGGCCCGCGACCGCCGCGACGGCGACCAGGGTGGCCGGGCGCAGGACGCGGCGCTGCCCGTACCTGTCGACGTAACGCGATATCTGGGGGCCCAGCACGGCGGCCGCCATCGCGAGCGTTGCGGAGAGGGCGCCCGCCAGCCCGTACCGGCCGGTGAGCTGAGAAATCATGGTCACGATGCCGATGCCCATCATGGACAGCGGCATCCGGCCGAAGAAGCCGGCCACGGAGAACGCCTTGGTGCCGGGGGCGGAAAATATCGCGCGATAGGGACTGGGCAAGGGGGCGCTCCGGTAAGGCGTATAGGTGGGCACTACAGCTTACGGCGGTATCGGGTTCCCGCTCGCCAGTTGGGGGTGGCAGGATCGGAGCCATGCCCGACCAGCGCGATCCCGCCCCTTACGACGCCCTGCTGCTGCTCTCCTTCGGCGGCCCCGAAGGCCCCGACGATGTGGTCCCGTTCCTGGAGAACGTCACCCGTGGCCGGGGCATCCCCAAGGAGAGGCTCAAGGAGGTGGGGCAGCACTACTTCCTGTTCGGCGGAGTCAGCCCCATCAACGAGCAGAACCGGGCGCTGCTCGACGCCCTGCGCAAGGACTTCGCCGAGCAGGGCATGGGCGGTCCGGGCGGCCTGCCGGTCTACTGGGGCAACCGCAACTGGGCGCCCTACCTGACCGACACGCTGCGCGAGATGGCCGCCGACGGCCGGCGCCGCATCGCCGTACTCGCCACGAGCGCGTACGCCTCGTACTCGGGCTGCCGCCAGTACCGCGAGAACCTCGCCGACGCCCTCGCGGCCCTGGAGGCCGAGGGGATCGAGCCGCCGCGCGTCGACAAGCTGCGGCACTACTTCAACCACCCCGGTTTCGTACGACCGATGGTCGACGGCGTCCTGAAGTCCCTGGCCGATCTGCCCCCGGTCGTACGGGCGGGGGCCCACCTCGCCTTCACGACCCACTCCATCCCGACCGCCGCGGCAGACACCTCCGGCCCGGCGGACGAGCACGGCGACGGCGGTGCGTACGTCGCACAGCACCTGGACGTCGCCCGGCTGATCGCCGAGACGGTCCGCGAAGAGACGGGCGTCGAGCACCCCTGGCAGCTCGTCTACCAGTCGCGCAGCGGCGCCCCGCACATCCCGTGGCTGGAGCCGGACATCTGCGACCACTTGGAGGCGCTGCACGGCGCGGGGGCGCCCGCCGTCGTCATGGTCCCGATCGGCTTCGTCTCGGACCACATGGAGGTCCTGTACGACCTCGACACCGAGGCCACCGCCAAGGCCGCCGAACTCGGCCTGCCGGTCGCCCGCTCGGCCACGGTCGGGGCGGACCCGCGGTTCGCCGCGGCCGTGCGCGAGCTGTTGCTCGAACGGGTGGCCACCGAGCGGGGGCGCGCGGTGGAGCGCTGCGCGCTGGGCGTACTCGGCCCTTCGCACGACCTCTGCCCGGTCGGATGCTGCCCGGCCAGGTCGCCCAAGCCCGCTGCGGCGGGTGCCGACAGCCCGTACGCCTAGTTGTCTCATTCGGTACGCATCCGTACATCCGTACGCACAAGGAGAGCTGTGACCGACACCCTCAAGTCCGAGCTGCTCGAACTGGCCCTGGAAGCCGCCCGCCGCGCCGGCGCACTGCTGCGGGACGGCCGCCCAGCCGACCTGGGCGTCGCCGCCACCAAGTCCAGCCCCATCGACGTCGTCACCGAGATGGACATCGCCGCCGAGAAGCTGATCACCGGCTTCCTCGCCGAACACCGCCCCGACGACGGAGTCCTAGGGGAGGAGGGTGCCAGCACCGAGGGCACGAGCGGGGTCCGCTGGGTGATCGACCCGCTCGACGGCACAGTGAATTACTTGTACGGGCTCCCCACCTGGGCCGTGTCCATCGCGGCGGAACAGGGCGGTGAGACGGTCGTCGGCGTCGTGGCGGCCCCGATGCGCCGCGAGACGTACCAGGCGGTCCTGGGCGGCGGCGCGTACGCCAACGGCAGCCGGCTCCACCACCGCGTGGCCCCGCCGCTGGACCAGGCACTGGTCTCGACCGGCTTCAACTACGTCGCCACCGTGCGCACCCACCAGGCGGACGTGGCCCAGCGCCTCATCCCGAGGCTCCGTGACATCCGGCGCAGCGGCTCGGCGGCCATCGACCTGTGCGACGTCGCCGCAGGCCGTCTGGACGGCTACTACGAGCGCGGACTGAGCCCCTGGGATCTGGCGGCGGGGGACCTGATCGCGCGGGAGGCGGGCGCGGTGACCGGTGGGCGGCCCGGCCGGCCCGCGTCGGGCGAGCTGACGATCGCGGCATCGCCGGGGGTCTTCGAGCCGCTCCAGGCCCTGCTGGAGGACTTCGGCGCCTGGCACGACTAGACGCCTGGCACGACTAGGAGCGGGCCGGACCGGCGCAGGGGGCGGCAGGCACGCGAAAGGGCCCCGCACCTTCCCCTCGGTGCCGGGCCCTTCCTTACGTGTACGTGTACGTGTGCTCCGTACGGTCGACCGGGCGGGTCAGGCGCGCGCGGCGCCCACCTCCACGCCATGTTCCGCAGCGAGGCGGTGCAGGTCGTCCAGCTCTGCCTGCTCCACCTCCGCGAGGAAGTCGTCGCCCGTTTCGCGAGCCATTGTGAGGTCGGATTCCGTGGCCTTTATGCGCTGCAGCAGGCCTGCGGTGAAAGCGTCCATGGGTGCGCCCCCTCGTCATGGGTCGGTGGCACGGGGGTGTGCCGAGGGTCGGGTGGATCACGCGGACCGTCTGGGGTACAGGGGACAGAGCGGGCTGTGGCGTGCCACATACAGGGCGTGATCGCGGGGTGTGCAGTCGTCCTCCCCACGGGCTGCCTCATGAAAACCTCAACTGGCCCGAGAATCATGGAATTACCCCGCTGTGCCCTGTCAGGGGCCCGTCCCCTCCCCCCTGCCTTACCGCCGGTTTATGGCCGAAAGGGGCAGGATGGCAGCGCACAGTCAATGGGACAGACCTTGCCCTCAGGGGCATCAGCGGAAGGAATGTGACGTGCGCGTACTCGTCGTCGAGGACGAGCAGCTGCTCGCCGATGCGGTGGCCACCGGACTGCGCCGGGAGGCCATGGCCGTCGACGTCGTGTACGACGGCGCGGCCGCTCTGGAACGTATCGGGGTCAACGACTACGACGTCGTCGTTCTCGACCGTGACCTCCCGCTCGTCCACGGTGACGACGTCTGCCGCAAGATCGTCGAGCTGGGGATGCCCACCCGCGTCCTGATGCTCACCGCCTCGGGTGACGTCAGCGACCGCGTGGAGGGCCTGGAGATCGGCGCTGACGACTATCTGCCCAAGCCGTTCGCCTTCAGCGAGCTGACGGCGCGGGTACGTGCCCTGGGGCGCCGTACGACCGTCGCTCTGCCGCCCGTCCTGGAGCGCTCCGGCATCAAGCTCGACCCGAACCGCCGCGAGGTCTTCCGCGACGGCCAGGAGATCCAGCTGGCGCCGAAGGAGTTCGCGGTGCTGGAGGTGCTGATGCGCAGCGAGGGCGCCGTCGTGTCGGCCGAGCAGCTGCTCGAAAAGGCCTGGGACGAGAACACCGACCCGTTCACGAACGTCGTACGCGTCACGGTCATGACCCTGCGCCGCAAGCTCGGGGAGCCGCCGGTCATCGTCACGGTGCCCGGCTCCGGCTACCGGATCTGACGCCCGGTGGCCGCGACCCCGGCGCCGCCCGTGGCGCCGCCGAAACCGACCTGGGACCCGAGCGGGCACCGGACCTCGTTCCCCTGGCTGCGTCCGACCATCCGGATACGGCTGACGCTGCTGTACGGCGGCATGTTCCTGATCGCGGGCATCCTGCTGCTCTCGATCATCTATCTGCTGGCGGCCCAGGCCCTCACGGTGGGCAGTGACCTGCCCTTCAGGATCGTGAGCGGCAAGGTCGAGAGCTCGGTGTGCGACCTGCCCGACCAGGCCACGCCCGAGCAGTTCAACGCGGCCATGAACGCCTGCGTCAACGACCAGCGCCAGCACGCGCTCGACCAGCTGCTCAGCCGCTCGCTTCTCGCGCTGCTGGGGCTCAGCGTCATCGCTTTCGCCTTCGGCTACGCCATAGCGGGCCGGGTCCTCGCGCCGCTCGGCAGGATGACCCGTACGGCCCGCAGGGTGGCCGGTACGGACCTGACCAGGCGGATCGAGCTGGACGGCCCGGACGACGAGCTCAAGGAGCTCGCGGACACCTTCGACGAGATGCTCGACCGTCTGGAGCGGGCGTTCACGGCCCAGCAGCGGTTCGTGGGCAACGCGTCGCACGAACTGCGCACGCCGCTCGCGATCAACCGGACCCTGCTGGAGGTCCACCTCTCCGACCCCGGGGCGCCCCCCGAGCTCCAGCAGCTCGGCAAGACGCTCCTGGCCACCAACGAGCGCAGCGAGCAGCTCGTGGAGGGCCTGCTGCTGCTCGCCCGCAGCGAGAACCAGATCGTGGAGCGCAAGCCGGTCGACCTCGCCGAGGTCGCGTCGCGCGCCATCGACCAGGCACACGGTGAGGCCGCTGCGAAGGGCGTGGAGATCCGTGGCGAGCGTGCGCCCGTCGTCGTACAGGGCAACGGCGTTCTGCTGGAGCGGATCGCCCTTAACCTCGTACAGAACGCCGTGCGCTACAACGTGGCCGAGGACGGCTGGGTCGAGGTGACCACTGAGGTCCAGCACGGACAGGCGGTCCTGGTGGTCTCGAACACCGGTCCAGTGGTTCCCGCGTACGAGATTGACAACCTCTTCGAGCCGTTCAGGCGGCTGCGTACGGAGCGGACCGGCAGTGACAAGGGTGTGGGCCTCGGCCTGTCCATCGCGCGCAGCGTCGCGCGGGCCCACGGAGGCCGTATCATCGCGGAGCCCCGCGAGGGCGGCGGCCTCGTGATGCGTGTCACTCTCCCGATCTGAGACGTTTCGCGAAGCAGCTCGGCTTGTTCGCTTTACGCGGAATTTTCGGGACGTAATCCCGGAAGGCCCGTGTGTGATCGATCACAGGAGCGAATTTCCGGCCATCTACTCTCCGTGATCGCCAACGCCCCCGGAAAGCCGGTAAAAGTCCGGGTTTCCTGGGGGTGAGATAACGGGAAGTACACGAGGTGGCGCTCGTGAAGTGCGGCCTCAGGACCGTGTACGGTCCCGATCGCCATCCAAACCGAGCACTCCTGAGGGGCTCGGTTGGGTGTCGATTGAGTAACAGACCTTGATGTGAGGCAAAATCTCCGCCTCAGGTCGGGCACAAGTCCGGCCTCTCACGCGTTACGTGCGCTGAGACACCGCAACCACCCAGAGGGGGAGAGCGACATGGCAACGGATTACGACACCCCACGCAAGACCGATGACGACGTCGACCAGGACAGCCTTGAAGAGCTCAAGGCACGTCGGAGCGACAAGACCGCATCGGCCGTTGACGTGGACGAATTTGAGGCCGCCGAGGGGCTGGAACTGCCCGGCGCGGACCTCTCCAACGAAGAGCTCGCCGTACGAGTCCTGCCCAAGCAGGCCGACGAGTTCACCTGCATGAGCTGCTTCCTCGTGCACCACCGGAGCCAGCTGGCCAGGGAGAAGAACGGTCAGCCGATCTGCCGCGACTGCGACTGAGGTCGGGTCGGCCGTGGCAGGCGCGACACCGTCCAGGAGAAAGCGCTTCCGGCGGCAGGGATCACCGGAGGCGCCGCACGGCGTGAGCGCGGCCGTCGGCGCACGTGACGACGAGCGAGGCCTGCCGGCCTCGCTCGAAGCTGCGGAAGGGCCCACAGGTCGGGCCCGGCGCCTGGCGGTTGTCAAGCGGACCGCACGCAAGGGCGGCGAGAGCGCGAAGGCCTGGCTAGGTCACCTGGCCGACCGGGTCATCGAGATCGCGCCGCGCGTTCCCGTGCGCGACCTGGCGACACTGCGCAAGCAGTTCCCGGGCCTCGGCCCCGAGCAGCTTGCCGACAAACTGGTGGCGGGTGCGGCCAACGGCACCTCCACCGTGGGCGCGGGCATCGGTGCGGCCGCCATGCTGCCCGTACCGCCCGCGATGCCGGCCGAGCTGGCCGCCGAGATCACCGGCGTTGCCGCGATCGAGCTGAAGCTCATCGCGGAGCTGCACGAGGTCTACGGCGTACGGCCGCCCGGCAACCTCAGGGAGCGCAGCACCGCCTACCTCAACTCCTGGTCGCAGGAGCGGGGGATCGACGTGACCAAACCGGCCACGTACAACGCCGCGCTCGGCAGCCAGATGAAGCGCGAGCTGCGGCAGCAGATCATGAAGCGCATGGTCCGCAATCTGCCGAACCTCATGCCGTTCATGGTCGGCGCGGCCGTCGGCGCGGTGATGAACCGGCGCGACACCAGAAAGCTCGCCCACCGGGTCCGCAAGGATCTGCGCAGCATGCAGGTCCCCTGGGACGTACTGCCCCTGATGGCCCCGCTGGAACAGCCGCAGCTGCCGCTGGACTGGCAGCCCACCCGCAAGGAGCTGGAGGGCTAGCCCGCCCGTACGCCCGTGAGAGCCGCCTTGAGGGCCTCCGGGTCGCGCGTCGAGAGGTAAACATACGGAGTCGCGTCGTCCGGATCGGTGATCTCTACGCGCAGCGCCGTCGGGATGTAGCTGCGCAGCAGCATGTGGGCGCGGGGGTCGGCCTTGTACGACCGCCAGGCACGAGCCTCTTCGGCGTCCAGCACGTGCGCCTCGCCGAGCGCGGAGACCGGAATACGGGCGTCGCCCGCGACGAGCGCGTCGCCCACCACGCGGATCCGCTGGGAGCCGTACGAACTCACCCCGGCCGCGGCGAGCGCGAAGCCGCCGACCAGGCCGCCCAACATCGGCAGGAGACCCAGCGGCAGCAGCATCAGAGCGCCCGAGACGCCGACGAGTGCGGCGATGATCCACCACGAACGGGGTGCGGTCAGACGTTCTGTGTACTGCGGGGCGGAAGGCTGCATGAATCCAAGCTTGGCACGGCGCGACCCGCGAGTAGCCGCGCGGGTAAGGTCTGCGCCTGTGAGTACTGAGAACTCCCGGGAGACGGCCCCCGGGTCCGCGGCCCTCAAGCCCCCGGCCGACGCCATAGCCCCGGTCCGGCACCCCGACGCACCACCGCCCGGAGAGCTCCTCGGTGCGCACTACGAGCACTGTTTCGGCTGCGGCGGCGGGCAGCCCCACGGGCTGCACCTCCAGGCGCGGGCCGGCGAAGGTGTGCGTGTCTCGGCCGAGTTCACGGTCAAGCCCGCCCACCAGGGCGCTCCCGGTCTCGCGCACGGCGGCGTACTGGCCACGGCTCTCGACGAGACGCTCGGCTCGCTGAACTGGCTGCTGCGGGTGATCGCGGTGACCGGCCGGCTGGAGACGGACTTCGTGCGTCCCGTGCCCGTGGACACCGTGCTGCACCTCGACGCCGAGGTCACCGCCGTGCACGGCCGCAAGATCTACTCCACGGCGACCGGACGGATCGGCGGCCCCGACGGGCCCGTTGCCGTCCGCGCCGACGCCCTCTTCATCGAAGTCAAGGTCGACCACTTCATCGAGAACGGACGCCCGGAGGAGATCCGGGCGGCGATGGCCGACCCCGATCAGGCCAGGCGCGCCCGCGCCTTCGAGGTGAACCCATGACCCGTAACCCTGTTGATGTGCTGATCCGCCGGGTCGACCCCGACGTACCGATCCCTTCGTACGGACATCCGGGCGATGCAGGGGTCGATCTGGTCACCACCGAGGCCGTCGAACTGGCCCCCGGCGAACGGGCGGTCCTCCCCACCGGGGTATCCATCGCGCTGCCCGACGGGTACGCCGCCTTCGTGCACCCCCGATCCGGCCTCGCCGCCCGCTGTGGAGTCGCCCTCGTGAATGCCCCGGGGACGGTGGATGCCGGGTACCGTGGGGAAATCAAGGTGATCGTGGTCAATCTCGACCCGCGCGAAAGCGTGCGGTTCGAGCGCTTCGACCGGATTGCCCAACTGGTCGTCCAGCAGGTCGAGAAGGTGCGCTTCCACGAGGTCGCGGAGCTTCCCGGCTCTGCGCGGGCCGAGGGGGGCTTCGGTTCCACCGGCGGTCATGCCGCAGTGGACGGCCGGGCGGGTGGGAATCGATACGCATCGGTCGTATCCGACCGGGAAGGACAGTGACGTGTTCGGACGTCGCAAGAAGAGCGAAACCGCCAACCATGTGGCGGGCGAGGCCGAGCAGGTCGTCGACGACGTCGAGACCGACGCGGCCATGAACGGCGCGGACGGCGAGGACTCAGCGCGCAGGGTGAACCTGCCGCCGGCACCCCGCCCGGACGGTCCTTGGGACGTGTCCGAGGTCATCGAGCCCGGAGAGGGCAGGGTCGACCTGGGCGGCATGTTCGTGCCCGGAGTCGAGGGCATGGAGCTGCGGGTCGAGGTCGCCGGCGATGCGATCGTCGCCGCGACGGTCGTACTGCGCGACAGCGCCGTCCAGCTGCAGGCCTTCGCGGCGCCCAAGAAGGAAGGCATCTGGGGCGAGGTCCGCGAGGAGATCGCGTCGGGCATCACCCAGCAGGGCGGCATCATCGACGAGGTCGAGGGCCCGCTGGGCTGGGAGCTGCGGGCCCAGGTGCCCGTACAGCTTCCGGACGGCACGGGCGGCGTGCAGATGGTGCGCTTCGTCGGCGTCGACGGGCCGCGCTGGTTCCTGCGCGGAGTGATCTCCGGGCAGGGCGCTGTGCAGCCCGAGGCCGCGGGTGTGCTGGAGCATGTCTTCAAGGACACCGTGGTGGTACGGGGCGAGGGGCCGATGGCGCCGCGCGACCCGATCGTCCTCAAGCTGCCGAACGACGCCCAGATGGTCCCCGAGGGCGTACAGCAGGAGGAGCAGGAGGGCTCGCGCTTCTCCGGTGGGATGGGGCAGCTGCAGCGCGGTCCCGAGATCACCGAGGTCCGCTGACCTGAGAGAGACCTGGCCGGTGGGCCGTACTCCCGATTCGGGAGTACGGCCCACCGGCTTTTGTCCAACGCTTGGCGGCGGGCGTCAGGGTTGCGTCAAACACGTCCTGGAAGCCCGCGCTCGTCCCTTTTGTCGGAATCCATGGATGTAACTTCGGAAGCGCCGCCTCATCGGGCCGCAATATCTCGCAACATCTTCCGATACGACAATGATGACAATGGGGCCATGGGACGCGGCAAGCTTCGGATCTACCTCGGCGCGGCTCCGGGCGTGGGCAAGACGTACGCCATGCTCTCCGAGGCCCACCGACGGGTCGAACGCGGCACCGACTGCGTCGTCGCCTTCGTCGAGCACCACGACCGGCCGCGCACCGAGGTCATGCTCCACGGACTCGAAGAGCTCCACCGCCGCGAGATCGAGTACCGCGGCTCGGCCTTCACCGAAATGGACGTCGACGCCGTCCTGGAACGCCGCCCCGCCGTCGCCCTCGTCGACGAACTGGCCCACACCAACGTCCCGGGCTCGCGCAACGCCAAGCGCTGGCAGGACGTCGAAGAGCTGCTCCAGGCCGGCATCGACGTCGTCTCGACCGTCAACATCCAGCACCTGGAGTCGCTCGGCGACGTCGTCGAGTCGATAACCGGCATACGGCAGCGGGAGACCGTACCCGACGAGGTCGTCCGGCGCGCAGACCAGATCGAGCTGGTCGACATGTCTCCCCAGGCCCTGCGCCGCCGCATGGCCCACGGCAACATCTACAAGCCGGACAAGGTCGACGCGTCACTGTCCAACTACTTCCGCCCCGGCAACCTCACCGCCCTGCGCGAACTCGCGCTCCTGTGGGTCGCCGACCGCGTCGACGAGTACCTCCAGCAGTACCGGGGCGAGCACAACATCCGCTCCACCTGGCAGGCACGCGAGCGCATCGTCGTAGGCCTCACCGGCGGACCCGAGGGCCGTACGCTCATACGCCGCGCATCCCGCATGGCCGCCAAGGGCTCCGGCAGCGAGATCCTCGCCGTCTACATCGCCCGCAGCGACGGCCTTACTTCCGCGTCGCCCAAGGAACTGGCCGTACAGCGCACCCTCGTAGAGGACCTCGGCGGCACCTTCCACCACGTCATAGGCGACGACGTCCCGTCCGCGCTGCTGGAATTCGCGCGGGGCGTCAATGCCACCCAGATCGTGCTCGGGTCGAGCCGCCGCAAGGCCTGGCAGTACATCTTCGGCCCCGGCGTCGGCGCCACCGTCGCCCGCGACTCCGGGCCCGACCTGGACGTCCACATCGTCACCCACGACGAGGTCGCCAAGGGCCGCGGACTCCCCGTCGCCCGTGGCGCACGCCTCGGCCGCGCCCGGATCGTCTCGGGCTGGCTGGTCGGCGTGGCCGCCCCCGTCCTGCTGTCGCTGCTGCTCACCAGCCTGGAGAACGGCCCGGGGCTCGCCAACGACGTCCTGCTCTTCCTCTTCCTGACGGTCGTCGCCGCCCTGCTCGGCGGTCTGCGGCCCGCGCTCGCCTCCGCCGCCGTCGGCTCCCTGCTGCTGAATTACTACTTCACACCGCCCACCCACACCCTGACGATCAGCGACCCCAAGAACATCGTCGCCATCGTGATCTACTTCGCGGTGGCCGTCTCGGTCGCCTCCGTGGTGGACCTGGCGGCCCGCCGCACCCACCAGGCCGCCCGGCTCCGCGCCGAGTCCGAGATCCTCTCCTTCCTGGCAGGCAGCGTCCTGCGCGGCGAGACGGCCCTCGACGCCCTGCTGGAACGGGTACGCGAAACCTTCGGCATGGAGTCCGTGGCGCTCCTGGAGCGTGCGAGCGACGTCGAACCCTGGACCCGCGCCGCGAGCGTCGGACCGAGGCAGCTGGACCGGCCCGAGGACGCCGACGTCGAAATGCCCGTCGGCGACCACATGGCGCTCGCCCTCTCCGGCCGCGTCCTGCCCGCCGAGGACCGCAGGGTGCTCGGCGCCTTCGCCGCCCAGGCCGCCGTCGTACTGGACAGGCAACGCCTGGTCGGAGAGGCGGAAGGAGCGCGCAAGCTCGCCGAGGGCAACCGCATCCGCACCGCCCTGCTCGCCGCCGTCAGCCATGACCTCCGTACGCCGCTGTCGGCCATCAAGGCCGCAGTGACGTCACTGCGCGCCGACGACGTGGCCTGGTCCGAGGCGGACGAGGCGGAGCTGCTCGCGGGCATCGAGGAAGGCGCCGACCGGCTCGGCCACCTCATCGGCAACCTCCTCGACATGTCCAGGCTCCAGACCGGCACCGTCACCCCCCTCATCCGCGAGACCGACCTCGACGAGGTCGTCCCGATGGCGCTCGTCGGCGTACCCGCGGACAGCGTCGGCCTCGACATCCCGGAGTCGCTCCCGATGGTCGCCGTCGACCGGGGCCTCCTGGAGCGGGCCGTCGCCAACATCGTCGAGAACGCCGTCAAGTACAGCCCCGACGGCACCCCCGTCTGTGTCGCCGCCAGCGCGCTCGGCGACCGCGTCGAGCTACGCGTCGCGGACCGCGGCCCGGGCGTCCCCGACGACGAGAAGAGCCGGATCTTCGAGCCGTTCCAGCGCTACGGCGACGCACCGCGCGGCGCCGGAGTGGGCCTCGGCCTCGCCGTCGCCCGCGGTTTCGTGGAATGCATGGGCGGCACGCTCGAAGCCGAGGACACCCCCGGGGGCGGCATGACGATGGTCCTGACCCTCAAGGCGGTCCACGGACACGGACCGGTCCGCCCCGATCTCACCGCCCGGGTCGCCTCGTGACCATGTGCACGACCCCGCTCATCACCCTGTTCACGTACGCCGTGTTTACGTACGCCTTGTTCCGTACGCCCCGCAGAAAGGCAGGCATCCAATGACCCGGGTGCTCGTGGTCGACGACGAGCCGCAGATCGTACGCGCCCTCGTGATCAACCTGAAGGCGCGCAAGTACGAAGTGGACGCGGCCCCCGACGGAGCGACCGCGCTCCAGCTCGCCGCCGCCCGCCACCCCGACGTGGTCGTTCTCGACCTCGGCCTGCCCGACATGGACGGCGTGGAGGTGATCAAGGGCCTGCGCGGCTGGACCCGCGTACCGATACTGGTCCTCTCCGCCCGCCACACCTCCGACGAGAAGGTCGAGGCGCTGGACGCCGGCGCCGACGACTACGTCACCAAGCCCTTCGGCATGGACGAGCTGCTGGCCAGACTCCGCGCCGCCGTCCGGCGGGCGGAGCCGACCGGGGCCGCCGACGACGACGTGATCGTCGATACGGACGACTTCACCGTCGACCTGGCCGCGAAAAAGGTCCACCGAGGCGGCAAGGACGTACGCCTGACCCCCACCGAATGGCACCTCCTGGAGGTGCTCGTACGGAACACGGGCCGCCTGGTCAGCCAGAAGCAGCTCCTCCAGGAGGTCTGGGGCCCTTCGTACGGCACCGAGACCAACTATCTGCGGGTCTACATGGCCCAGCTGCGCCGCAAACTGGAGGCGGATCCCTCGCATCCCAGGCACTTCGTCACCGAACCGGGCATGGGATACCGCTTCGAGCGGTGATCCGTCCTCGTCACTCCCCGGTAGGCTTCCTGTATGAGTGCCGTACCTCGTTCGGAGAAGCCTGCCGGCCGTTTCCGCCGCATGCTCGACCGGCTGTCCACCTCGCAGGAGGAGCTGCACTCCGCGGAGCTGCAGGAGGATACGCAGGCCGCGGGGTGTACACCCATCTGCGACTGCGGCGACCGTCAGATCGTCAAGGTGACTGGTACCTTGCGCACGGTCACCCTGCGTCCGCGGGCCGGCGTGCCCGCCCTGGAGGCGGAGCTGTTCGACGGCACCGCGCCCCTGGACGTGGTGTGGCTGGGCCGGCGTTCCATCGTGGGCATAGAACCGGGCCGCAGGCTCATCGCCTCGGGCCGGATCTCCATGAGCCACGGCCGCCGGGTGCTTTTCAACCCCAAATACGAACTCCGACCGCTCGGACAGGAGTAGCCGGTGACGTCTATCGACAAGCCGACCGCGACGGACCACGACAGCGACGCAGATGACGCCCAGGCCGCGAAGGCGGTCACCGAGGCCGCCCTGTTCGAGGCCTTCGGCGGGGTGCGGGGCATGGTGGAGACCGTCCTCCCCGGCCTGTTGTTCGTGACGATCTTCACGGTCAACAAGGACCTGCACCTCTCGGCCATCGCCGCCCTCGGCGTGTCCTTGCTGCTCGTCGCGGTACGGCTGATCCGCAGGGACACCGTCAAGCACGCCTTCAGCGGCGTCTTCGGCGTCGCCTTCGGTGTCGTCTTCGCGATGATGACCGGCAATGCCAAGGACTTCTACCTGCCGGGCATGATCTACACGCTGGGCCTGGCCCTCGCGTACATCGTGACCACGATCGCGGGCGTCCCGCTGATCGGCCTCATCCTCGGGCCGGTCTTCAAGGAGAACCTCTCCTGGCGCAAGCGCAACCCCGGACGCAAGAAGGCGTACGCCAAGGCGAGCTGGGCCTGGGGCCTGATCCTGCTCACCAAGTGCGCGATCCTCTTCCCGCTCTACTGGTGGGCCGACACGACCCATCTCGGCTGGGTCCTGGTCGCGCTGAAGATCCCGCCTTTCCTGCTCGCGGTGTACCTGACCTGGGTCTTCCTGGCGAAGGCGCCGCCGCCCATCGACGTGTTCGCCGAGATGGAGGCGCAGGAGCAGGCCGAGAAGGAGCGCAAGGCGGCGACGGCCGCGGCGCAGCGCGGCGAGGCCTGATTTCGCTACGCCTGATTTCGGTCCGTACCTGATTTCGGTAGGGGTACCTGATTTCGGTACGTACGAGGAAGGGCCCGG
>NZ_JAGGPB010000076.1 GCF_018614055.1 Streptomyces sp. ISL-98 | reverse complement strand
CTTGTTTCTCCGCAGGCCCTTAAGGGCCCGTTGGCGATGTCAAGGCATCGGGGAGCGTGATCTTGTAGGTGCTCGGTGCCGTGCGGATGAGTCGGCCGTTGCGAGCCCAGTAGCAGAATTGCGCGGTGAGACTGCTGAGGGCGCGCCCCGTGGCGGCGAGGCCGAGGCGCTGTGCGATGTCACGAGTGTGCATCGGCTGATTGGCGTTCGCTGCCAGGATCCGGCAGACCAGGCCCCATCGGCCCGAGGAGGCTCGTCCTGGATCGTGCGCGCTGGGTAGGGCCGGGGGATGCACGGTGATCTCGATGCTGGTGATCGATGTGCTGTCGCGAGGTCGTGCGTCGCGGTTCCAGCTGTTGTAGCGGGAGGTTCCGCACCTGACGATGCGGGTGGACAGCCTCATCCGGCGCTCGGGAAGCGGCGCGCGCAGGACGCGGGAACCGATGTGTCCTACCATGTCGTAGCTGGTTCTCGCCCCGGCGGTCGCAGTCGCGCCGATGAGGCTCACGACCGTGTCACGCGCGGCCTCCAGAGCGACTGTGAAGCCGGCCCGGTCGGGATCGTGGCCGGGCATTGTCTCCACCGCGGTCACCATGACCGAGCGCAGGGCTTGGTAGAGGGTGAGTAATGCCCACATCTCCTGGGTGAGGCCCATCGGGTCCTTCGAGCGTAGAACTCGCCCTTTGAGCAGGCTGTGGCGTAGGGCCAGGTAGGCGATCTCGATCTCCCATCGCTCGTGGTAGAGACGCACCAACTGGTCGGCGGGGTCGGCACGGTGGTCGCTGAGTGTGGTCAGCAGGCGGTAGGTGCCGCCGAAGACGCCGCCGTCGACGGTGCGGGAGCGGATCTCCGCCTCGATCACCCGCAGTGAGAGTCCCCCGATCCGAGTCAGGTAGGAGCCGTCGGGCAGCAGTGCCAACATCGGTGGGCGTCGCGTGCTGGTTGCGCGAATCAGGAACTGCGCTCCCTGAGCTGCGATGTCCTTGAGCAGTTCGTTGCTGTCGAAGGCGCGGTCGGCCAGGAGGAGCATGTCCGTGGTCAGACTGCCGACCAGGTCGTGAGCGTAGTCGGTCTCGCCCTTGGTGGCGGGACCGAAGACGGCTCCGATCAGGCCGCGCGTGCCGGTCTCGCACAGAGTCATCAGCATCAGTCGGGGATAAGCCCCCGGCCCGTAGCGGCGTTGGACGCGGCCGAGCCAGGACCGGTTGCGCTCGTGGTCGGGGACGGACAGGCTCCCGCAGCCATCGAAGGCGACCGTACGCCAGCGGCGGTAGCTCACTCCGGGCGTGGACGGCTGGGCCAGCGGGCCGGCCAACACGTCGAATAGCCGCTTGAGTGGGGCCACGCCGATGCGCCGACGCAGATCGCGAAGTGCCTTCTCCGACGGCTGCGGCGCTCTGTCTGCCAGGCCGGCCACCAGCTTGCCCCACACCAGCCCGGCGCCCAAATGCTCGAACAGCCCGAGCGTGAGCACGAAGTACACACCGACGCGAGAGGGGAGGCTTCGCAATCGTTGCTCGCGTGCCCCGGTCTCGTCCAGTACGGCATCTACCAACTCTGGCGGGATGACCTGCGTTAACTCACCGATGTGACCGGGCGCGAACACGTTCTCGGTTCCGCCCGTGACAGACTGGGGCACTGGGCCTCTGCTTTCTCAGGAAGATCTTGGTCGATCCCCTGGATAGCAGAGGCCCCTTCGCGTCGCACCCGCCCTTGACATCACCAACGGGCCCTTAAACTTCGTGGCATTGGATGCTCGACGCGGTGCGTTACGTCGTCGACAACAGGATCGAATGGCGGGGAGGGGGACTGACCTGCGGCTTTGCCACGAAAACGCTGCGGACCAGGGGAAACTACGCTCGGTAGTTCTCACTGGTCCGCAGGGTTTTTCGCTGTGCTGTGCCCTGGATGTGCCCGCGGAGGGCACTCCGCGGGAGCCGACCGGTGGTGGGTACTTGGACCGTGTCCTACGTGGTGAGGCCGGCCGGTGATGGCTCATGGCGGATCTGGTTGAGCGGCTGGTGCCGGGCTACTGAGATTTTCGGTTCAGGGTGACGGTGATCTCTGTGGTGGGTGTATCCCGTGTCATGCGGTATCCCGATGGGGGCGGTCTTCCCGCACACCGGAACGCCCCCGTGGCCTGGTCTATAAGCGATGAACGTGTTTGTTCGCGGGCGGATCCACCCCGCTGAGCAACTGCGTCCTGGCAAGTTCGGCGTACAGCGCGTCGCTCGCCATGAGTTCCGCGTGGGTACCGACCGCCCGCACCCGCCCCGCCTCCATGACCACGATCCGGTCGGCCGTGGTCACCGTGGACAGGCGGTGGGCGATCACCAGGACCGTGGTGTCGCGGGCGGTGTCGGCGATGGTGTCGCGCAGGGCCGCCTCGTTGGCCGCGTCGAGTTGAGACGTAGCCTCGTCCAGGAGCAGCAGCCTCGGGCGGCGCAGCAGGGCGCGGGCGACCGCCACGCGCTGGCGTTCACCGCCGGAGAGGCGGGTGCCGCGGTGGCCCACTTCGGTGTCCAGGCCATGGGGCAGAAGGTCCGCCAGGGCGTCCAGGCGGGACAGGCGCAGTACGCGGGCCAGCCGCTCGGCGGTAGGGGCAGGGGCGCCGAGGGTCAGGTTGTCGCGGAGGGTGCCGGCGAGGACGGGGACGTCCTGTTCGACGTAGCCGATGGCCGCGCGGAGACTGGCCAGGGGCCACTCGCGCACGTCGAGCCCGTCCAGCAGGACGCGGCCCGCGTCGGGCTCGTAGAATCGCTCGATCAGGGAGAAGACGGTGGTCTTGCCCGCCCCCGACGGGCCGACGAACGCGGTCAGGCCGCGTGCGGGCACGGTGAAGGAGACCTCGTGGTGCACGCGCGGCAGCCCGGGGCGGTAGGCGAAGCGCACCTGTTGGAACGTCACACCGGCGGGTGGCCGCGCTTCCCCGTCGTCGGCCTCCTCGGTGCCGGTGTCCTCGACCTCCAGGCTTTCGACGTACCCGATGCGGCCCGCGGCCGCCGATCCGATCTGCAGCTGGCTCACGCCCTCGACGAGTTGGCCGATGCGCGGCGCGAGGGCGAAGAGATAGAGCAGGAAGGCGACGAGCGTGGAGACGTCCGTGGCGCCGGAAGTGACACGGGCGCCGCCCACGCCGAGCACCACGAGGAAGCAGACCTGCACGACCACCGCCGACGCGGTCGCCGAGACAGCCTCCCACGTCGCGGCTCGCACCCCGGTGCGGCGGGCGCGTTCGGCCGCCCGGTGCAGGGCCTCGGCCTCACGCCCCTCGGCGCCCGACGCCTTGACGGTGCGAAAGGCGCCCAGTACCCGCTCCAGGGCGGCCCCGATGCTCCCTACCGCCTCCTGGGTGTGCCGCGTGGCGCGGCCGATGCGCGGGGCAACGACCGCGACAGAGACCCCGACCAGGGAGATCACGACGAGCGTGACGCACAGCAGGACGGCGTCGAGCAGCCCCATCATGACGACCGTCGCCGCGGTGACCAGCGTGCCGGTGACCGCCGCGGACATCGCATGGGGCGCGGTCTGACGCAGCAGCGCGGTGTCCGAGGTCACGCGGGCGATCAGGTCGCCCGGCTCAGTGCGGTCCACCACGGACACCCGAAGCCGGAGGATGCGATCGGCCAGCCGTCGTCGCGCGGCGCAGGCCAGGGACTCGGCCGAGCACTGCAGCACGTAGTGGCCCAGTCCCACGAGGACCGCTCCGGCCACCACCAGCAGGCTGAGCAGGAGAACGGGCTCGGCCGCCGGTCGTCCCTGGCCCATGTCGTCCATCACGCGCTTGGCGGCGAGGGGCTGGGCCAGGCCCATGACACTGCCCATCAGTCCCAGCAGGACGCCCACGGCCAGGCGCCCGCGCTGCGGTCGCAGCTGGGTCGCCAGGGCCCGGTGTCCCGATGGAGCCTCCGGGGCGGAGATCCGCGTGGTCACGGGCTCAGTTCACCGTGAGGAAGCGCTGGAAGTAGTCGGCCGGCGTGCCCTCGCCGACGAGGACCCCTTCGGCCTCCACCCAGGCATGCGCCGCGAACGGCGGGCGGCTGCGCACCCCCACGCACCACGTGGGCCACTGCCCGTAGCAGCGGCAGAGCAGCACGGTGGCCAGGGAGCGGGGCAGGCACCCCTTCTGGCCCCCGGCGGCGAGGCTCACGGCGAGCACCGTTTGCCGCGCCGTGCTCGCCTCGGCGAGGGTGGCGGGCCGGGCGCCGCGGCGCAGTCGGCACAGGACCGCGCGGATACGGGCGGGCGGCTGGGTGGCCAGCAGATGGGCGCCGCCCACCGCGAGCCGGGCCACGAAGCGGCGGCCCAGCGGGACGGAGCGGGGGTGGTAGGGCATCGCCTCCGGTGTCGTCACGCCGGCCTCACGAGTCCGGCGGAGCGCAGCTCGCCGACGATGCGGTCGACGTCCCGTGCCGCCAGGTCGGCGTCGACGTCCTCGTACCGCGAGATCAGCTCCGCCACGGCCCGCTCGGTGCCCTGACCGTCCAGCAGGGTTTGCAGTACGAGGGCCGCGGTCGGGTTGAGCGTCCAGTACTCGGCGCTGTCCTGGTCGAGCAGCGCCATACCGTACTCGGTCTCCGTCAGCAGGACACCGGGCTTCAGGCCGATCATCGACTCACCTCTCTCGTACGGACGGGAACGGCGGGAGCGACGGGCGCGGCGGCGCCATTTCCCGGGAGCGCAGCCACACTTCGCAGGCGATGGTGGGGTGCAGCAGGAAGCTCTCGGTCTCCGCCGCGAGCGCGCGGTGGCACCACTCGCGCAGGACCCGCTCATCGGCCAGGCCGAGCCGGGCCAGCCGGGAGTCCTCGCACAGCGCCAGCAGCGCGCGGCGGTGCCGGCGCAGCCCCACCTCCTCCTCGAACGTGGCGTTGGCCTTGGTGCCGCGCGTGCGGGACGCCTCCGGCACAACGCCGCGCGTGGCCTCGACGATCAGCGGCTTGTACCGCCAGGGAGTGGTCCGCTCCTGCGGCCGGACGGCGAGGCACGCCTCAAGGACGCGGGTGTCGTAGTAGGGGGCGGAGATGGTGATGCCCATGGGGGCGGCCATCTGCCCGATGTGCCGCGCCCACTGGGAGACACTGTCCATCGCGACGAGCTCGCGGTGCCGGCCGTGGTCCCAGCCCCGGGGCTCGGCGGCGGCCCGGGCGGCGGCCCGGAGCAGTTCGCGGGCGGCGGCGACGGCGTCGGGAGTGGCCCAGGGCGGCATCCGGGGCGGCACGGCCCAGTCGAGCAGCGGTGCGTCCACGGGGGCGGGCGGCTCGGTCAGTTCGCGGGCCACCCGGTCCAGCCAGGACCGGTAGGAGCGCCGGTCCGCGAGCTGGCGCAGCACACCCCGGCGGCTCCACTGGTACTTGGCGGCGTAGCCCCGCACGGCGCGCAGTGCGACGAACGGGTGGGTGAGCGCGACGGCGTGCAGATGGGCGGGGGTTCCGGCGAGGAGTTCGTCGCCGCCCAGGCCGGTCAGATGGAGGCCGGACCCCCGGGCCGCGGCCATCTCCACGATGCCCATGCGGCGGTTGCGGTCGACGGCGAGGACGCTGGGCGTGTCCAGGACGTCCTCAAGGGCGTCGATCCCGTCGAAGGTCATGGCCACGTCCTGGGCCGGTACGACGTGGTGTTCGATGCTTGGCAGCGCTGCGACGGTCCGCCGCGCCCAGTACACGTCGTCGCCCGCCTCGTCGTGGATGGCGGCGGTGTAGGCGACGACCTTCGCGCCCGTGCGGGCGGCGGCGCAGCACACGGCGGTCGAGTCCAGTCCGCCCAGGTCCGACGTCACCAAGTCGCGCCCCCGGGTGCGTACTTCGACCGCATCGGTGAGTGCCTGCCGGAGGAGCGTGGCACCTTCGGCGAGCGGGAGGACGGGGTCGGGCGGTGACCACCAGCGTGTGGTGCGGGCCCGTCCGCCGGGGTCGAGGGTCAGGTCGTGGCCGCCCGGTACGGCGCGCACACCGCGCCACAGTGGGGCGCCCGAGAGCGGGTGCGGGGCGCCCAGGGTGAGCATCTCCAGGGCGATGTGGCGTTCGTCGAACGGTGCGCCGGTCAACTCGGCGAGTACGTCGGCACGGTCGGCGGCCGCGCTCACCGGTCCCTCGGTGTGGAAGACGCGCCGTATGTCGACGACGCCGCCCCGCAGCCGTACCTGTCCGCCGCCGCTGACCACGAGGTGGAAGCTTCCAGCCCAGTGGGCGGTGGCGCGGTCAAGGGCCGAGTGGGAAGAGACGGCGGCCGCGGCGGCTCGTGCGGCCTCCCGCGCGGTGACGGCGTGTTCCCCGAGCACCGCGACGCGCGTTCCGCCGTGTTCCCCCACCGTGATCGCCTCCGACGCCCAGCGGCCCACCAGCCAGGGTCGGCCGGACGCGTGGCGCAGGCTTCCGTGCGCGTGGGCGAGTGCTCCGGCGGCGAGGGCTGAGGCCGCTTCGGTGTCGGGAAGGGCGACGAACCAGGCGGGCGCGGCCTGGAGCGACAAGGGCTGGTCCATGGGCTTCGGCCTCCGGTCGGCGGTGCTCCGGGCAGCGGACCGGGTGGCGGTGTCCGCCGCCACCCGGTTGGGCCGGCCGGCTGAGCGGCCGGCCCATGCGCGATCGCCACGGCCCGGACCGCTCAGCGGTCACGGGCCGCACCGCTCAGAGGAGCTGCTTGCCGCCGAGGATGTCCTTCGGCCCGGTGTGCTTGCCGGTCACCTTGCGGAAGCTGCCAGCCTTGGCGAGGGTGGGGCGCTCGTACGTCATGGTCGTTCTCCTTTTCTCTACGAGGGGACGATGAGCACAACAGACGCCTGTGCAGCGGATTCGGAACGGTTCTGGCCGAAAGTCATTGCCGACGAATCCGCGCCCCAATGGTAGGTATGACAAGCGCAATATCACCATGACTTTCCCAGGCGGTTGAGGGCATTCGAGGGGCGTGCGCTCTGCGTTCCTTGCCCGTGTGCAATCCCCCGCGCCCCCGGAAGTAGGCGGGGAAAGCGTTCTGAAGAATCGTTTACCCCGAAGAATTACCGGGAGGGTCGTTCCGCCGGAAGATCCGTTCCGGCAGCGGTTGAAATGGAAACTATCTAGCCTCGCGCTTTCACGTGATCCGTGGCCCGGTGCGTGATCGTAAACGCAAGAAACTCTCCTGGCTTGCGACGATAGAACTTTGCTGAGGGTCCTGTTCGGCGCAGTGCAAGGACCATTTCTCTGGTGAAGAAGCGCATCCTGGTCGAAGAGACCCAAGGTCACCACGGACCTTCCTTCGCAGGTCACCCACTCACCCGCTCAACAACCTCAGCAACATCCGCCGGCCCGCCGGACGTTCTCGGCGCGGACTCCCTCGGAGTCCACGATGACGTCGAAGACCACTCTGTCACCGGCCCTCAGCCCCTGATCGCGAAAACACCCCTGGATGGCCACGGAGTCCACGCGGGCGTCCGGCTCCTCCTCCTTCCGCGCGATGACGCCCCACCTCTTCTCAGGGCTGAACCACTTCACAACGCCTCTGGGCACACCCTCACCTCTTTCAAGAGCAGGTGTGAAGCAGGACTCTGCCCAGAGCCTTACGGTTCGCGCATCCCGCGCCATTCACCCATTCGAGCGGGACGCTCTCTGACCAGGAACCCCGAGGTCAGTAGGTTGGCGGCGACAGCTTGAATGGGGGGCTAACGCAGCTTGCCCACACACTCGCGACGCCAAGTAGCCACCCAACCAGCACCCCAGGCGAATACGCGGCACATGAATAGGCGAGCTCACCAGTCTCAACCCCCTACTCGTATGCCCACGCACGGCCGGTCTGGCGGTACTCCTCCACCGGGATCGGCTGGACCCCTGTTCGCATGCGGGTGGTGTACAGCAGCCCGTCGAGGTGGTCGATCTCGTGGTGGACGAGGCGGGCGAGACCGCGGTCGTACACCGTGGTCACGGTCTCACCGGTCAGGGCCGTGGTCTCCACCGTGATCTTCAGCGGGCGGGGGACGAGGCCGCGGACGTCGAAGAAGCTCAGACAGCCCTCGTACTGCTCATCCATCTCGTCGGAGTAGGTGGCGATCCGGGGGTTGAGCAGAATGATGGCGGGGGTGTCGCCGGGCGGCTGGACGACGGCGCTGGCGCGTCCGATGCCGATCTGCGGGGCCGCGATACCCATGCCCTTGGCGAAAGGATGGACCTGTCCGATCCGCTCCATGGCGGCGAACAGCTCGTCCACGACACGCTCGGCTACTTCGCGCTCGGCGGGCAGATCAACGGCGCGGGCGGTGTCGGCGAGGATGCCGGCGCCGCGCTGGACGACGCCGAGGTCTCGCATCTGCTGGCTGGGCCGCACGTCAATCACCTGAACTCCCCTTGATCTGTGTCGCGTTCGGGCCGTGCCCGGAACCGCCATTCCAGACGGTACCGAGCGTGCAGGGCGGGTGTGGTCGTGATCCATGTGAATTGCCGTAGGTCGCCGTCGTCGCTGCGGACGGCTGGGGTGCGTAGAGGGGTGGCTTCGGCGGTCATGGAGGTCTCGGTGCCCCAGACCACCGGGTCGAGGGCGACGGGGAAGACGAGCTGGACCTCCAACTGCTCGGTGGGCAGGCGGACGGCCCGTTGGAACCAGTTGCCCCACTTGTTGTCGCCGACGGTGTAGGCGTACTCGATCCACACGGACTCGCCTGGGTAGAGCGGGAAGCGACCGTGCTCGTTGTCGAACAGCAACCAGACTTCTTTGAAGGCATCGCGGTCGTGCTTGGCCTGCCAGCGCATCGCCTCGCCCCGGCAGGTGGCGGTGAGGTTGAGTTCGTCCCAGGTCAGTGGGTGTGCCCGGTAGTGCGCGTTGGACCGCTCGGGATCGCCGGGGTAGCGGTCGACGGAGATGCGGATCAGGTAGCGGGTCACCGGCTCCTCGCCGGTGTTCCGCAGGAGCCGCCGCATGGTGAGCCGGTAGGAACGGCCGTCGTAGTGGAGCCGGGCGGCGTCGTGTTCGACGACGAGGGCGGAGCCGGTCGCGTACGGCTGCTCGGGCCTGCGCGGGGCCGGTGGTGCTGAGGGAGGGCGCCGGGCCTTGGTCTCCCTGGCCTTGGCTTGCTCGTAATCGCACCAGCGTCTCCAGATCGCCTTCCCGGCGTTCAGGGCTTCGTCGGCGAGCCGGGCGAACTCCTCGCTGGGCTTGTGGCGGCCGGACTCCATGTGGCTGACGTACGACGGATCGAAGCCCATGGCCTGCGCTAAGGCCCGCTTGGACATGCCGCGTACTTCCCGCCACCGCGCGACCTCGGCCGCGAAGTTCTCGGCCGCCTGCTCGACGGTGATCTCCTCGTCCTGCGCGTCCATCGAAGCCCCGCCCCGCGTCCTCATTGGTGAGCATGAGTGAACCGTGAGTGATCCCAGTTCATCATCCCGTCACGGCCCACGTCGCCGTTTTCCTTCCCTCACCGACCCGGATCGACCCTTCCGGGCAGATGAGGGAGGCGACGCATCATGCACGTGCTGTACCTGCTCAACATCTCCAACCCAGACCGGCTGTCTGCGGATTCGGGCTGGATCTTCGCGGACCTGCTCGCCCCGGCCCTGGCGGACGCCGGGGCGGAGGTGACCGTCGCGGCCCCGGCTGCGGCCGGGGATGCCCGTTGCGGCTTCCACCAGACGCAGGTGCCCGGGACGAAGTACCGGGCCCGGTTCTCCGCGGACATCGACGAGTTGGTGGCGCTGATCCGCACCGAGAAGCCGGATGTCGTCGTGGCCAACCAGATCGAGGAGGCCCCGGCCATCCGCACGGCCCTGCTGGAGGCCGGATCGAATGCGCGGCTGGCTGGCTACTGCCACTACCTGCCGTTCTCCTTCACCGGCGGCGGTCAGCTCCTGCTCGATCCGTCGTTGAACGACGCAGGGCTGGGTCGGCCGGTGCTGCTGGCATTCGCCGCCGGTCTGGCGGCCTGCGACCGGGTGATGGTCCACTCCTCCACGGCCGCCTCATGGGTGTCGGCCGCCGCAGCACGCATGACCGTGCACCTCGGTGACCGGTTGCGGGTGGTGCCAGCACCGCGTGACGAGCGGCTGGTTCGCGACCCCATCACGGCTCATCGTCGGCAGCGCAGTGGGGCGATCGGGGTCTACAACCACCGGCTGTACGCGCACTACGGGACCGAGCGGTTCGTGCACCTGACCCGTGATCTGGTGGCCTCCGGTGCGGTCCATCTGCGGGTCATGGATCTGTTCGGCCAGCGCCGGCCTGCCCGTACGGGCCTGGACGACAGCCCCGAGCGGATGCGCGATCGGCTTGCCGCCCTGCCTCACGTCCAGGTCGTCTCCGATCAAGGCGACCGCGTCCGCTACAAGGAGCTGCTGGCCGACGCCCGCTTCGGCATCGCACCGTTCCGCCCCGGCTGCCCCTGGTCCATGAGCTTGATCGACTGCCAGGGCATGGGCCTGCCGGTCATCGCCTCGCGCCTGGGCTGGCTCGCCGAGCACATCGACCCCGAGCTGTGCTTCACCACCCCGGCCGAGGCCGTTGCCCTGGCCGAACGCCTGGCCACGGATGACGAGTTCCATGCTCTACACGCCAAGCGCGCCCACGCCTCCACCACCGACTTCGCCCCCGCCCTGGTCGCCGCACGCTACCTGGAGGCCCTCTCATGACTGAGTTCGACGCCGTCTTCCTCTCTTTCGACGAGCCGATGGCCGACTGCCTGCACTCCCGGCTTCAGAGGACGCTCGGCGGCACGGTCAAGCGGCTGCACGGCGTGCACGGAATGCGCCGGGCCTACCGGCTGTGCGCCGAAATCGTCGACCACGAGCAGTTCTTCCTCGCCGACGGCGACTTCGCCATCGACACCGGCTTCGACCCGGCCGCCGTCGAGCCGCTGGGCGAGGGAGTGTCCATGCGGGTGTGGCGGGCGGTCAATCCGGTCAACACAGCAGGACCCGCCCGTGTGCCGGGCCGGGGTGACGTGGGCCGTGTCCTTCCGCACCGGAGTGCGTTGGTGGCGGTGACGCGTGCACGGGTTGCAAAGACCCCACGGGACTGGTGCCGCCGACGGCCCCCGGTACCGCGCCCGGCGCCGGGGATCCGCAATCGTCGGTTCCGCCCCCTCCGGACCGTTGATCGAAGCCCTGGTATCCCCTCGGGACCAGGGCTTCGTGCTGCCCGGGCGCGGTGCGCCGGTCGGGCGGGTGGTGGACTTGAATGGCTGCCGGACCAGTGGGTCCAACCACGGTGTGCTGGTCCGGCAGCCCGGGAGCGGGGCGCCGACGGCGTCTCTGGGCTCCTTGGGGGGCGGTGCGGGGGCGGTGGGGCCGTGCCCGCACCGCGCGGTCAGCGGCCAGGTCAGGGATACCGGCGGGCGAGGATCGTCCACTCCTCATCCGGCCGGCCGGCCCGCGACAGGGAGAGTGCGCATGGGGCTCAAGGAGCAGGTGAGAGAGATAGTCGAGAAGGCAGCGAGAATGGCGCGGCCGAAGACCACGGCACGGAGGGCGGCCCACGCCCAGGCCGAGCGGCAGCGCAAGCACTACACCGAGCTCAAGCGCTGGAAGTTCCAACAGGAACGTAAACGTCAGGAGGCGTCGCACCGCAGCAGCCAGAACCACGACTAGGCAGTGTCTCTTCGATCTGGTGGCTTGTGCCGGTGTGGTGTCTGGTGGTGATGGACAAGACCGATGACTCTGGTGCGCTGCCACGGTCTATCCCCGCAGTGGCCATGCCGATAGGCGGTCACGCCGAGTAACCGCAACGCGAGGAGTACCGTGATCATCATTGCGAACGCTTCCGTGGCACGGGCCCGGAGCCGGAGCAGACGGCTCCGATCCGCGACGCCGAGGTGAGCAAGTACCGGATTTCCGGCGTTGAGGCCCCGTAGGCCATGCCCGTTCCATCATGAGCGGAGCCAGATGAGGAGCGCGGCAACAGTAGCGGTGCCGAGGTAGACGTATCCGCTCGCCGTGGGCCTCACGGTGGCGGTGCTGTTCGACGCTGTGGTGCTGCGGGCACTGATCCTGCCTCGGCGATGGCACTGCTCGGAGACCGCTGCTGGTGGTCGCCGTGGAGCGCCGCGCCGGGGCGCAGGGAGCCGGCCGGAGCGGCGCTGCCTCGTCCTACTGCTGGTGCAGGCCACGGCCCGCGAGCGTAAGGAAGGTTTCACCGACTGCTTCGGAGAGGGTCGGGTGGGCGTGGATGTGGCGGGCGACGTCGGAGGGTTCGGCGTCCCAGCCGACGATCAGCTGGCTCTCGGCGATCATCTCCGAGACGTTCGGGCCCACCAGATGCACGCCGAGGACCTGCCCGCCGCGCTCGGCGACGACCTTCACCACACCGCCCTGACCGTGCACCATGCCCTTGGCCACAGCGGTCAGGGGCATGGTGTTGACGACCACGTCGTGGTCGCGGCCCCGGGCCTGCGCCTCGCTCAGCCCCACCGAAGCGGTCTGCGGCGAGGAGTACGTCACCCGGGGCACCGCCGCGTAGTCCACGGGCGGCGAAGCGAGACCCGCCAGCGTCTCGGCCACCAACAGGCCCTCCGCGAACGAGGCGTGGGCCAGCCCGAGCGAGGGCGGCGGCAGCAAATCGCCCACCACATGTATGCCGCGCACAGCCGTCTCCAGGCGGGACCAGTCGGCGGGCGCGACGAATCCGCGCTCGTCGGCCGCCAGCCCGGCCGCCGCCAGGCCGAGGCTGTCCGTCACAGGGGCGCGGCCCACGGCGACCAGCAGCCGCGCGGCCTCGACGGTGCGGGTCTCGCCGCGCGGGGTGCGGATGTCCGCCCGTACGCCGTCGTCGAGGACGGTCGCGTCCAGCAGCCGGGCGCCGGTCTGCACATCAATGCCGCGCTTCTTCAGGCCGCGCGTCAAGTGGCGTGACACGTCGACGTCTTCGAGCGGTACGAGCCGGTCCGCGGCCTCGACCAGGGTGACTTCGGCGCCCATGGAACGGTGGAACGAGGCGTACTCCACGCCGATCGCACCGCCGCCGAGCACCAGTACGGACTGCGGCAGCCCGGGCGCGAACAGTGCGTCGTCGCTGGTCACGACGCGGCTACCGTCCGGGTCGAGCCCCGGCAGCGTACGGGGCCTCGACCCGGTGGCCAGGACGACACCCCGGCGCGCGTGGAAAGCACCGACGCCCTCGACCCGTACGCTCCGGAGTCCCGTCAACTCGGCGTTGCCCCGCACCACATCTACCCCGGCGTGCGCGAGGTGGCCCTCCACGCCCTTGTGGTTGCGGGACACGATGTCGTCCCTGGTCGCCACCAGCGCCGGCCAGTCCACCGATTCGAGCGTCGCCTTCACGCCCCAGCGCTCCCGCGCCTCGGCGATGCCGTCGACCAGTTCGGCGGCGTGCAGCATCGCCTTGCTGGGAATGCAGCCGCGGTGCAGGCAGGTGCCGCCCACCTTGTCGCGCTCCACGAGGGCGACCTTCAGGCCGAGGGATGCGGCGCGCAGGGCGGTGCTGTAACCGCCGGTGCCGCCGCCGATCACGATCACATCGGTTTCATGCGTTTCTGTCATGTCCTCACCCTCCGCCCGCCCCTTGTTATGAGTCCAGGCAATGTTTCTCTGGCTCCGATGCACAGCCTTTATGGGAGGAAGCGGTGAGCGGGGCATGAGCCTTCGTCAGATGGAGTACTTCCTGACGGTCGTCGAGGAGGAGTCCTTCACCCGGGCCGCCGAGATCCTGCACGTCACACAGCCCGCCCTCTCCCACCAGATCAAAGCCCTGGAGAAGTCGGTCGGCGGTGCACTGCTGGAACGCATGCCGCGCGGCGTACGCCTGACCGTGATGGGCCGCGCCTTCCTGCCGCACGCCGAACTGGCTGTGCGCAGTGCCGTCCAGGCCCGGCGCGCTGCACGGGCCGCCGCCGGTGCGGAGGGCGGCGAACTGCACATCGCGACCGTGCACTCGGTGGCGGTCGGCATCCTGCCCGACGTCTTCGCCCGCTGGCGGCGCGAACACCCGGGCGTGGCCCTGGTCCTGCACGAGTACGCGACGACCGAGGCACTGGAGGAACAACTCGAACGGGGCGTCGCCGACCTGGCGGTGGGACCCGCGCCGCCCCGGCACTGGCAGGGCCCCGTAGTGCCGGTGGGCGAGGAGGAGATCGTGCTGGTCGTCGCCTTCGACGACCGCCTCGCGGGACGTACGTCGGTCCGCCTGCCGGAGCTCGCCGACCGCGACTGGGTGCGGTGCGCGATGGAGGTGGTGGTCGAAGGGCAGCACTTCCTGGACTGGGTCTGCGCCAAGGCCGGCTTCGTACCGCGCACGGCGGCCCGCACCGAGCACACCTCGACGGCGGTACGCATGGCCGCAGCCGGGGTCGGCGTCGCCACCGCGCCGTCACATGTGGTGCGGGGAGCGGTGGGCGAGGACTGCGTGGTGCTCCCGGTGGACCCGCCCTGGCGGCGCGCGCTGACGGTCTTCTCCCGCGTCGAGCTGACGGGTGCGGCGGCGGCGTTCGCGGAGCTGCTGTGCGAGTCGCGGTCGTACGGGAAGCCCCAGGCTTCGCTTGCGCGGGTGTACGAGGACTGCCCCGCGACACCGCCGGCGCTCGCCTGAGGGGTACGCCGTCTCTACGGGTGTGAGTTGCCTGCGGCGCTGTTCCCCGCCAAAACGATGACCACGGTGAACTTCTCGTCCAACCGGCTCCGGGCCTCCGTACGCCGACGCAGCCGGAAGAAGACGATGACCGCGAGCAGCACCGCCACATTGATCGTCAGCAACCTCCGGACCTCCCACCAGACCACGACCGTCCTCACAAGAGCGCAGCGGTCGCCCGCCCCAGCCCTCTTGCTGTAGCCCGGTTTCGGCGGCGCTGTGGCCGAGTTGCCTGCGATTGGCAGAAAGCGATCCCGTGGCCGGATTCCGCAGCTGAGCGGGCTCCCGGACCAGTGCCCGACGGTGTCCGGTCAGTCGATGTGCACCTTGACGAAGAGGTCCCCCGGTGCGCCGCCGTTCTTCCCGGGCATGCCCATGCTCCTCAGCCGCAGTTGCCGCCCCACCCGGCCACCCCGCCCGCCCCGCTCCACGCCACACCCCGTCGAGGCGGCCGGAGTCCTCGGCGTCTGGATTCAAAGCCGTCTGTGACTGACGGTTCGGCTTGGATCGACGGGTAGGCGGTGGCGTACGCCGCACACCCAGCGGTCATGTTTGCGAAGCAGCAGATCTGGCGTGTTCGCGCTGGTAGTGAGCCGGGCGGACAGGGCGGAGGCCGGGTTCTGTGCCGAATAGCGGGCCGTGAACGCGCCCCACCTCGTCGCCCTCGTCAGGGCCGAAGCCCGCCTCGAACACGGCGCGCTGGTTGAGCGTAGTGAAAGGATCGCCGCATGAACCAGCCCACCATCGACGCGGCGACCCCGGCTTCTCCGCCTGGCAGGGTGATCGTCCTCACCGGTCCACCCGGTGCGGGCAAGAGCACCGTGGCCCGATTGCTGGCCGACCGGCTCTCGCCCAGCGTCCACCTGCACTGCGACGACTTCTGGCACTTCATCAAGCAAGGCGCCATCGCTCCCTACCTGCCGCAGGCCCACCAGCAGAACGAGACCGTCATCGGCATCCTGGCCAACACCGCCTACGGCTATGCCGCTGGGGGCTACCAGGTGATCTCCGACGGCATCGTCGGCCCCTGGTTCATCAACGCGTTCCGAACCGTAGGTGAGACACAAGATATCGACCTGCACTACATCGTCCTGCGCCCCGATCAGGACACGACGCTGCACCGGGCAGCCAGCCGCAGCGACGACGCCCTGACCGACCCTGAACCAATCCGCGCACTACACCAGCAGTTCACCGACATCGAAGCATTCCAAGGCCACGTACTCGACACGACGCAACTCACCCCGGAAACCACCGCCGGCTCCATCCTGCACGGCCTCGACGAAGGTGCTTTCCTGCTCGAACCGAGGTCTCTCTCGTAGCGAGCGAACAAACCGATCCACAACTCTTGACGATTACTCTCAACCTGCCGGGATCGCATCAGCGATCGACGTAGCCTTCGCGGAGAGGACCGCCCGCCAAGTTCAGCACTCGGATGGCTGAGTTCGTCAGCGGTGTCGGGTCAGCGTGTCTGGCCACGGCGACATGTCCGTCGAGTAGCCCCTGGCCGAGGACGGGGTCAGCTGCTCTCAGGCGTCTGGGCAGCCATTTTCCGGCACCGTTCCAGGTGCGGTGGTGTGCGGTGAGTAGATGCGCCGCTTCTCGCAAGGCTCGGTCCGCAACGGCTAGTGCTCTGACCGCGTA
>NZ_JAGGPB010000075.1 GCF_018614055.1 Streptomyces sp. ISL-98 | reverse complement strand
CCTCGCTATCTGGCTCCGAACAAGATCCGAGAAACAGTGCCTAGTGTGCAAGGCCGTGAAGAAGAAGGTTCCGCCCGGCCTGAGCGCTGTCGCGACGGCGGGCAACAGCCGGTGGGGATCGATGTAGGGCACGGCGTTCATGGAGTAGATCACGTCATACGGTTCTGCCGTCTCCAGGTGCTCGGTGGCATCGGCCAGCACCAGGCGCAGTCCCGGCAGGTCGCCGTACCGGGTGCGGGCCCGCTCATGCTGGCTGGGCGAGGAGTCCAAGGCATCGACCACTGCGCCGTGTTCACGTACCAGGTAGGCCGCGTGTCGTCCCGGGCCGCAGCCGATGTCCAGTACGCGCTTGCCCGTGAGGTCCCCAAGGACCTCCGCGCCCGGCCCGGTGCCCCAGAATCCCCAGTCGATCCGGTCCACCTCCGGCAGGGTGGTGCGGCGCTCAAGGTGATGTTCACCGTAGGACTGCCAGGAAGCCGAGTTCAGCAACTCCGCGCTCAAGTCATCTCCTTAGGGGTGTAAGGCCCGCGGGGCGGCAGCGCGGGCGCAAGTACCTGGGCGGGCCGAACCTGCGGTTTCTGCCGCGGCCGGCGTTCGCCCTCGTCCGAGTCAGCTACCGGTCCTGCGAGAGTTCGAGGAGTTCAGCGAAGGTGCCGCCCGCGTGCACGAGGTCGTCGTACCGGCCGTGTTCGGTGATGCGTCCCTGCTCCATGACCACGATGTGGTCGGCGACCTTCGTGTTCTCAAGCCGGTGCGTCACGACGATGGTGATGCGGTCTCCGGCGATGGCCTTGATCTCCTCGAAGATCCCGTGCTCGCCGCGGGGGTCCATCTGCGAGGTGGGTTCGTCCAGGATGAGCAGGGACGGGCGCCGGTACAAGGCCCTGGAGCAGGCCAGACGCTGCCATTGTCCCCCGGAGAGCTCTGCCCCGCCGAACACTTCCCTTGCGAGGAGAGTGTCGAGGCCGTTCGACAGGTCCTCGACGGCTTCTCGCATGCCGACCGCGTCGACCGCCTCCCACACCGGCCCATCGTCGACGGTCCGGGGCTGTCCTAGCGTCACGTTCTCGCGGACCCGCAGCGGCCATTGCGCGAAGATCTGCGGAACCAGCCCGGTGCAGTTCCAGACGGTTGCCGGGTCAACGGAGGCGAGGTCTGAGCCGTTCCAGATCACCCGGCCCTTGTCGGCCAGGTAGATCCCAGTGATCAGGCGGGTGAGAGTCGACTTGCCGGAGCCGTTCACCCCGACGATCGCGAGGATTTCCCCACGCCGCAGGGTCATGGAGACGCCGTCGACGGCCGGTTTGTCCTTCCCCGGGTACTGGTAGGTGACCTCCTCCAGCTTGATCTCCTCCACCGGTGCGCTGACGGCCAGTTCGCCGCGCTTGGGCGCTCGCTCATTGGCGTCGTCGAGGAACGCCTGCGCGTCGCTCAGGTAGAGGCTCGTGTGGAACACAGCGGCGCCGTTGATGATGACCTGCGACAACGCCGCCAGCGTCGTCTGCACGGCGACGACCGCCGTGGCGGCGATGGCGAGCGCGACCCGGCCCGTCACGGCCAGCCAGGCGAGTGCCGCCCACGTAGCGACGAGGAACACCCCGCCGACGAGGGAGGACATCAACGCGATGCGCAGCGTCCGAGGGGCGGCGGCAAGTGTGCGCTGGTCGACTCGTTCCGACAGGGACCGATACCAGTACAACAGGTAGTCCGTCATCCCATTGGCGCGGACCTCATCGCCGTACTTGGGGGTCGTCGACCACCACCGCATCATGCCCCGAACGTTGCGGTCGGCGATGTTCGCGTAGTGGATCTCGTAGTCGACCCGGGCGGTAAGTACCGCGCCGATTCCGGCAGGGAGTACAGCAAGCAGAAGCAGCGGCAGCATCAGCACGTTCAAGATCGACAGGACGCCGCCGGCAGAGATCATCTTGATCAGGGCTGACATGAAGCGCTGGGCGTCGGTGACCATCACGTGCGTGCGGATCACCCCCATCTCCGCGGCCTCCTGCCGGTCCGCGAAGCCGTCCACGGCATAGGCTGCTGCTTCGACGCGGCAGACCGCCTCGACCAGGGCGGTGTCTGTCACGGTGGTGAGCTTGGGCGTGATCCGCCGCTCGGCGTAGGTGGCCACGGCGCCGGCACCGCGAGTGAGCGCGGTCGCACCGGCCACGACCAGCAGGGCTGGCAGGGCTTGGTGCAGCCGGTCAGCGACCACACCGCCCCCCAGAATGGGCCGCATGGCCCTGGCCGTGGCGGTCAGCAGCACCGCGGCGGCCACGCCGGTGACCAACTGACAGGCCAGGAGCAGCAGGACGGCCCGGCGGTCGATGTCCCAGGACATCTTGGCGATGCGGCGCAGGACGGAGGGGAGCTGGGCACAGAGCTTGCGGAAGGAGACCTCGCCGAGCGGGTTCACGGAGTATTCCCCCGCATAGGTGATCTCGGCGGGCGGTGGCGGCGGCGGGGTTACGGCTTGCGTGTCCTTGGTGTCGGATGAGGTCAACTGCACTTCTCCTGCACGGTTGTTGGGGTCAGGTCGGCGCCACCGGGGTCAACGACGAGAGCGGCGATATCGAACACACGTGTTTGAGACGGAGTGGATTCCGCACGGGAGCGCGGGATGCGCAACGTGCGGAGTGCATCCACCCTTGGGGCGTGCGGGTCGGCCCTGGGCGTGGTGATGGCCGAATCGCCGAGGCTGATACGCATGTGACAGATGGGGTCTCCCGGCCAGTCGAGGTCACCCCTGCCGGGGCGGGGCCTGTAATGAGATCGGTCATCCCCTCGATCGTTGCGGACCTGGGGTCGAAGAGATCGGTATCGCCGATGGTGACGCCGAGGCACTCCTCGATGTGGACCGTGAGCGCCACGACGGTGAGGGAGTCGAGATAGCCGGTGTCGAAGAGGTTCACCTGCTGGGTGAAGTGCGGGTCATCGTCTGCGACGGCGGCTTCGCGTCGGATGAAGGCTTCGATCTCAGCAGCCGCGTGGATTGGTGTGAGACTCATTTGTCGCCTTCCGCGGAGGTGAGGGGTGGGGGCTGGTGAATGCCGCCACGGATGGTGCGGTGCAGCTCTGCCGGTGATCGGATACCGAGGGTGCGGCGGAAGTGGTCTTCGAGCGACTGCTGTTCGATTCCGACTTGGAGGAGCTGGGGAAGGATGCCGGTGTGGGCGGTGCGATCGCCGATCTGGGCACGGATCTTGGGGCGGTAAAGGGTGCCGTTCGGCAGGCTGCCGCGTGCGAGGTCGGCTATGAGCAGCGGCTTGGTGACCGGCTCAGGCAGGGCAAGCAGTTCTGCGGCGGCCCAGCTGTAGGGCTGGACGACAGTCAAGCCGTGCGCGGCGAACACTCCGACTTCTCGGTCGCCGGTCTGCACGCCGCGGGTGAGATGGATCCGTAAGCGCTCCGGCGGGATGTTCGGCAGGCGGTAGTAGAGGGTGTCCGCGTACGTCACGGGGGTGTAGTCGGCCAGGAACTCATTCATCAGGTCGCCGGTGAAGACGAGTGCGCCCCTGGGGTGGTTGGCTGCGATGGCAGCGGCGAGTAGCTCGTTGACGAGGGCGGCATGGACGTTAAAGTCGCGCCAGTCCTGCCCGTGGAGGACCGCATGGGGCAGTGCGTCGAGAAGATCTTGGGGGTTGGCACGGACCAGGCAGAAAGGCATGCCGAGGTGAGACGCGATGTTCTGGGCCGCGGCTGCGTCTTCGCTGAGCTGCTCGTCGCCGAAGGAATAGGAGTAGGCGGCGGCGTGAGGGAAGTGCCGGCGGGTGTAGGAGGCGATGACGGAGCTGTCTGCTCCGCCGGACAGGCAGACGGCGGTGGGAGTGTCGGGATGGGCGGCTGCCAGGTGGCGCATCCCTTGATCGAGGAGGGCGACGATCTCGGCCGCGACGGCGGATAGCGTACGTGCGGAACCGGCGCAGGCGGCCCTCACGCGGCACGAACCGGCATATTTGACTACCTGAAAGCTAACCGGAGGTTATCCCTGAGGGCAGAGCTGGGAGTCCGGCGCCGCATACGAGGAGCTTGCCCTCTGCGATTTCGTCTGGCGACAGCACCGGAAGGCCAGTGGCTTCAGCGGCTTCCCGGGCCTTGAGCGGACAGTTGGCGACCAGGCCGCTGACGGCCAGAGGACGATTCCCCGCTTCAACGGCCATGCGGGCTGCGGCTACGGCGCCGAGCGCGTCGTATGCCGTGATCACGAGGCCGTGGGCGATCCGAGGCAGATAAAGGCAACAACCCACGTGTTTCAGGCTGCAGCATTCCGTCGGCGAGTTCCAGTACGACGGCGTCGGTGCCCCGCTGTATCAGGAAGCCATGCATCGACCTCACCAGGCCCATAAATCGTCGAGAGGGTAGCCGTAGGTGTCGGCCACACCGAATTCGAGGTGATCCAAACTCACCTGAGCCCCTGCGTCTTCGTAGGCCCATCTGTCCCCGCGTCCGCCATGACCGGTGACCTTGGCCGCCCCCACCCGACGGCCGGCTCGGCGCCAGCTACGGATCAGCGCGGCCGACACGGTCGTCTTGCCACTGTCGGAGCCGGTACCCACCACAGCCACAGTGGGATTCACACCAGGGCCTGCTGCCGATGTCGGAATCGGCCATGGCAGGGCGAAATCCGCTGCCGACAGTGTCTGCCCGTCCTCGGCGGACACGTAACCCAGCAACTCCACCTGAGTGGGCGCGCCCCGGCCGGCGGCTGTGCTTACGACCGTACCGATCACGCCTGTGGCACCCAGCAGGTGCCGCATCGTCCCGCTCCCTGGTAAACCCTCGCAAATACTCGTGGCGTAACGTCCCCCGCACACCCCGACCACCACATCCCCGGCGTACAAGCGCCTGCGACGACCACTCACGTCACCGATCCAGTCCTGCCACCCCACCCGTTCAACGCGCGCTGCCACCAGGTCACCAGGCAGCAGCGCGTTGGGCATGCCACCGAGACGACACAGAGTGTGGTCGACCCGCCGGGTTCCGCTGCTCCACTTCGCCGAAGCCAAGTCGGTCATCAAGCCCCCATGCTCATGCGCCACCGCGGTCCCTCGCCGTCGCCCGTACTGCGGGAGAAGAGGACATCGCAGGCAGCACTACCCGGCAGGCAAGGACCGCAAGCGCGGGGGCGCCGTTCGCCGAGTACGTCGAGGCCACGCACGGCATGGCGGCCACCGTGCACCGCGAGCTCACCATGGAGGAGCTCACCGCCCAGCTCGACGCCGGCCGCCTGGTGATGGCCTCCGTGGCCAAGGCTGTCCGGACCCCGGACCAGGACCGGAGCGACGCGGCGGGCAGCTCTCATCTTCTCGGCGAACGCCACGTGGTGGGACGATCGCGAGCTTCGGAGCGTCGCCCCCTGCGCGCCGATGGGGCTGCCCAAGGACGTGCTCCAACGGGCGTTGTCAGTGGGGCGTCGTAGTGTGCCGACATGACGAGATCAGGCGGCGACCAGGGTGATGTTTCGGGCGGGAGGTATGCCCCTGACTCGGGAGCTCAGCCGTACTATGCGCGGGCAGCGGATGAACTGGCCCAGCGGTATGAGAGCTTGACCTTCGAGGCCGTGCACGAGGAGATCCTGCATCTGCTGCCCGAAGCCCCGGTGCGGGCGGTCGACATCGGGGCGGGGACCGGCCGGGACGCGGCGGCGCTGGCCGGGCGCGGTCACGAAGTCATCGCGGTCGAGCCCGTGCGGCAGCTGCGACTGGTGGCCCAGCGGCTCCATGCCGACGCGAATGTCGTCTGGCTGGAGGACTCGCTGCCGGGCCTCGAGGGTCTGGACGGGGAGTTCGGGCTCATCTTGCTCTCTGCGGTGTGGATGCATCTCGATGAGCAGGAACGGGCCGCGGCCATGGGCCGGCTGGCTGAACTCCTAGCTCCTGGTGGCCTGTTGGTCATCTCGCTGCGCCACGGGCCGCCTCCGACGGACCGCCGAATGTTCGACGTGCCCGCCGACGAGACCGCCGCCTTGGCCCGGGAATGCGGCCTGAGCGTCCTCCAAGTCGGTGGCGGTCAGGACCAGCTCGGCCGGAACGAGATCCACTGGAGTGAACTGGCCCTGCGGAAGGACCACGCATGACGGCGGATGCCTTCTTCTCGGCCGAACCCTCCGTCCGGTCGTCCTGGCGTTTGGCGATCTTGATGGGGGCCAATTCCCGCACGTATAAATTCGCCCTCGGCGACGCCCTCCTCGAGCACGCCCGACACGGCCACACCGAGATCCTGCTCAGCGAACTCGCCGTGCCCTACGCCATGAGCCTGGTCGAGCACACGGCCAAGGCCCCGCAGGCGCCCGAGGGCACCTCGATCGGCAAAGCCGACTTCCTGGCCATCGCCGCTGCCGAGCGCGAGGAGACGCAGAAGCTCGGCCGGCCCACCGACCTGCTACTGGAGGCCGCGGTCAAGTCGATGCCGGCGATGGTCATGCAGAGGTTCCACAACCTGCGTGGCGGAACCGAAGTCCCGCACCGGTTCTACGAGGTGGCCGGCAATCCACGCCAGCGCATCGTTCGCCTCACGCCAGAGCTCCTGCAGGTCGCGCAGTCGGAACAAGCCACGGGACTTCGTACGGAGCTCGGCGCACGCTGGACCATCGTGGAATCCTCCTTCGCCGCCGGCATCGGCCGCGCCCTCATCGAGGAGGGCGTCACCGTGGACTGGTCGACGCTGGCCCCCGTATCAATCCGGGCGTCAGCAGGATGGTCGACTGGTGCGGCGGCCCGGCACGCTGGGGCAGGAACGGCACAGGCAACAGAAACAGGAGCAATCGGTGAATGCACGGGCAGGGGCCGCAGCACTGTGGGCGGGGATTTGCGCGGTGGCGGTATCAGGGATCTTCCCGGCGGCCGCAGCGGAGCGGGCGTCGGCCTCGCCGCCCGCCGGCCTTAAGGAGGCCATCGAGCAGACGGTCGCGGACGGATTCCCGGGGGTCGTGGCGTATGCCAGGCACGGAGAGCGGGAGTCACGGACGGCGGCCGGGCTCGCGGACACGGCGAGCGGCGAGCGAGCCCGGCCGGACCAGCGGTTCCGGATTGCCAGTAACACCAAGTCATTCGTGTCGACGGTGCTTCTGCAGCTGGAGGGCGAAGGACGGCTCTCGCTCGACGACAGCGTGGAGAAATGGCTGCCCGGCGTGGTCCAGGGAAACGGCAACGTCGGCAGGGCCATCACCATTCGGCAACTGCTCAACCACACCTCGGGCATCTACGACCCCACCACCGAGCCGGAGTTCTTCGCCCCCTACCTGGAGCGCCACGAATGGGGCTACGTTTACACCCCTCGGGAGGTGATCGCCCGCGCCGTCCGGCACAAGCCGCTATTCGCGCCCGGCGGCGGCTGGTCGTACTCCAATACCAACTACCTACTCGCCGGTCTGGTGATCGAGGCAGTCACACGTCACAGCGCGCCCTCCGAAATTCATCGGCGGATTCTCGCCCCGCTCGGCCTGAAGGACTCCTCCTTCCCGCTGACCGACCCCGCCATTCACGGCCCTCATCTGCACGGCTACGACCTCACGGGACGCGATGTGACCCGATTCAGCCCGTCGTACGACTGGACCGCCGGCGCCATGATCTCCACGGTCAACGACCTGGCCCGTTTCCACCGGGCCCTGTTCACCGGCAAGCTGCTGCGCCCCGCCCAGCAGCGCGAACTCCTGACCACGGTGCAGTTCCCCGACACGCCGGCGTACGGACTCGGCGTGCAGCGCATGGACGTGCCATGCGGCTCGGAGCCGGACACCAAGCCGATCAGTGCCTGGGAGACCGACGGCGGCGGACCCGGCTTCACCAGCGTGTCCCTCACCACCGCCGACGGTGAGCGACAGCTGGTCCTCGCCGTCAATGTCTACGACCTCG
>NZ_JAGGPB010000074.1 GCF_018614055.1 Streptomyces sp. ISL-98 | reverse complement strand
AGGACGCCGCCGAACAATCATTCACGCTGGTCCCTGAACTTCGGTTCAGGGACCAGCGTTTTTTTATGCCTAGTCACTTGATGTTCACGTCGTACGACCAGCATCCACAGTCATGGGGACGATCGGAATGCTGAAGTCCGCGGGTGTCGGTGCCGGCGACGAGGTCATCGTGTCGGCTTACGGGAACGTCGAGTTGGCTGAGGCGGTGCTGGCTGTCCGGGCGCTGCCGGTGTTCGCCGACATCGACGGGGAGACGTACTGCCTGGATGCGGGTGCCGCTGAAGCCGCCGTGACATCGCGTACGGCGGCCATCGTGGGCGTAAAGCGATTCGGGTCTCCCGCAGGCATGGGGCGGCTCGAGGAGCTCGGGCGTCGGCGAGGGCTTCTCGTGGTGGAGCATCGCGAGGAGGCCGACGCGGATCCGAGCGCGGTCGCTCGACGGCGCGTGCACGCGGCTTACCTGGACGGGCGGCTCACCGGGGTTCGGACCCCGGTGGTGTGCGAGGGGCACGGCTATCAGCAGTACGTCGTCCGGGTGCCCGGTAATGGGCGGCCCGATCGTGACGCGTTCGCACACGCCGTGCGGCGCAGGGGCGTCAACTGTCATGTGCCGGTGAAGACTCCCGTACACCGGTTGCCGGACTTCCAGCGGGAGGTCTGTCTGCCCGAGACCGAGCGGGCCGCCGACGAGACCCTCGCTCTGCCCATCGGTGGCGAGCTGTCGCGTCGTGACCTTCAACGCGTCGTGGCGGCCTGCAATGCGCTTGGCGGGCTCCTGCAACCGGCCTTCTAGGACGAATGTTTGGGGTGGGAGGCGAAGAACTCCCACATCAGGTCGGCGGCGTCGCGCATGGTGGCAGCGGGGGCGGGACCGGTCCAGAGGAAGGGTTGGTTCAGAGCATGCTCGGATTCGGGTATGATCTATTCCGTTGCCGCAGCGCAGCAGGCCCCAATAGCTCAGTCGGTAGAGCGTCTCCATGGTAAGGAGAAGGTCTACGGTTCGATTCCGTATTGGGGCTCAACAAACGAAAGGCCCCCGCCGGTTGGCGGGGGCCTTTCGTGTATGCCCTATGAGTTGTGCCGCTCCGGGACGCGCATCGCGAGGATGGCCATGTCGTCGGATGCCGGTTCTGCTGCGAAGCGCTCGACGGCGCGCAGGATGCGGGCGGCCACCGCGCCGGCCGTCAGGCCCGTACAGGTGGCCAGGACGTCGGCGAGGCCGTCGTCGCCGAGCATGCGGGTGCCCTCGCGGCGCTCGGTGACGCCGTCGGTGACGCACAGGAGCACGTCGCCGGGGTCGAGGGTGACGGTCTGCTCGTACAGCTCCAGGTCCTCCATGACGCCGAGCAGCGGCTGGGGTTCGGCGGCCGGTTCGACCGAGCCGTCCGGGCGCAGACGCAGGGGGAGCGGGTGGCCCGCACAGACGATTTTGAGGATCGAGCTGCCGTCCTCCTGCGGCCACAACTCGCCGTACAGGAGCGTCAGGAAGCGGCTTCGGGCGCCCTCGTCGAGGATCGCCGCGTTCAGGCGTTCCAGGACGGCGGGGCCGCCGAAGCCTTCGCGGGCCAGGAGGCGCAGGGCGTGGCGGGCGAGGCCGGTGACCGCGGCCGCCTCCGGGCCCGTACCGCAGACGTCGCCGATGGCGAAGCCGTATGCGCCGTCGCGGATCGGGAAGAGGTCGTAGAAGTCGCCGCCGACCTCGTTGCCTTCGCCGGCCGCTCGGTAGATGACCTCCACCTCGACGTTCGGGACGTGGGGCAGCTCGGGCGGGAGGAGGCTGCGCTGGAGGGACTGGCTGATGGCCATGCGCTCGGAGTACAGGCGTGCGTTGTCGAGGGCCAGCGCGGCGCGGCGGGAGAGGTCCTCGGCGAGTTCGAGGATTTCCTGGCGGAAGTGGTCGTCGGTGGGCTTGCCGAGGGTGAGCATGCCGATGACGCGGTTGCGGGCGACCAGGGGGAGGACGACCGTCTCGCCGCCGACGGCTGCGGCTGTGGCGAGTGTGGTGCCGATGCCCGAGCCGAGGTGCGGGGTGGAGCCGAGGCCGAGGCTGCGCATCGACGTACGGAGGGCGGCCTGGTGGGCGGCGTCGCTCGGGGCCGTCCAGATGCGGGCGCCGGGGGCGGGGACCGGCTCGGGCGGGTCGATCTTGGAGAGCAGGGCCTTGAGGCCGTCGATGCGCTCCTCGTCCTCGTGGAGTACGTACGAGAGGTACGGCTCGGAGGACTGGTCGGCGATCGTGTAGACCGCGCACCAAGTGGCCAGCGTGGGGACCGTCATCTGTGCCATGAGGGCCAGGGTCTGGTCGCGGTCGAGCGTACCGGCGAGGAGGTCGGAGGCCTCGACGAGGAAGGACAGGGAGCCTCGGCGGAGGCGTTCCAGCTCGCCGAGGCGGGCGGATTCGACGGCGAGTGCGATGCGGTCGGCGGCGAACTGGAGGCGCAGGGCCTCCTCGTTGGAGTACCGGCCGGGGGCTTCGGCGGCGACGCCGAGTGAGCCGGTGAGGCGGCCCTCGACCTTGAGCGGGACCGTGACGACGGAGCGCATGCCGGTGCCGCTGAGGAGGGGGACGGCGCCTGGGACGGCCGTGAGGTCCTCGTGAACGGCGGGCATGCGGGCCGAGCCGTAGCGGCCGGTGCCGGCTTCCACCGGGACGCGGGCGAAGCGCTGGCGGGCGGAGGGGAGGCCGGTGGTGGCTCGTACCTCCAGCTCGGTCTCGTCGTCGGTGGCGAGGAGCAGGAACGCGGAATCGGCGTCCAGCATGTCCCGGGAGCGCTCGACGGTGCGCTGGAGGAGCCCGTCGAGGTCGTCGGGGGCGGGGGAGCCGATGAAGACCTCGAACGGGTCGGCAGTGCGGCCCTCGGGGAACGTGCCGCCCGCGGTGTCGGCGGGGGTGCGCTGCGGGGACTGGATCACGGCGCGCTCGAAGTCGCGTACGAGGAGGCAGACGGTGGACGGCTCGCCCGCCGCGTCCCGTACGCGCAGGTGGGACGCGTAGACGGCGACGACGCGGCCGTCGGCGCCGCGTACGCCGTAGCTGCCCTCCCAGCGGGACAGCTGGAGCGCGTCCGCGATGCCGGTGGCGATGCCGGGGGTATGGGGCCAGGCGGCGAAGTCGGTGAGCTGCTTGCCGATGACCTGGTCGGCGGCGTAACCGAAAAGCTCCTCCGCGTCTTCGTTCCAGGCGCTGATCGCGCCGGTGCGGTCGATCTGGACGACGGCGACGCGGACGCGGCCGTCGGCGACCGGGAGGAGCTCGACCGGGAGAACGGGACCGGCGGAGCGGATGCCGACCGGGCGTGCGGGGAGGTCGAGTTGGAACCAGACCTGCTTGTGGGTCCGCGCGTACTCGACGCCCCAGCGGGAGGCGAGCGCGGCGCACAGGAGCAGTCCTCGGCCGCCTTCGCGGTCGGGGCTGCCGAAGGACTGGGCCGAGCCCTGGAGCGGGACCTCGCGCTCGGGATAGCGGTCGGCGACCTCGACCCGGATGCCGTCTTCCATCCGGAGACAGAGCACGTCGGCGGTGGTGCCCGCATGCACGACGGCGTTGGTGACGAGCTCGCTGGTGAGGACGACGGCGTCGTCCACGATGTCGGAATACCCCCACCCCTGGAGTGTGTCCCTGACAAAGGCGCGGGCGGTCGCGACGGACCGTCCCACGGGATCGAAGCTGGCAGCCGCCCGCGCGGTGATCACAGAACTCCTCGTACGCGTATCGACGCCCGGCTCTGCCATGATCGGCCCGCCCCTCCGGTGCCCGGTGGTAGTTCTCGCGCCACCGCCCCCGCCGGGCAGACCGGGGCGGCTGGACAGCCGGATGCCAGGTTACTTACCTTCGCTGTCCGTGCGGATGCCGGTCACCAGTGTTTCCGCCCTGAGAGTGCGGGGAGGGGTGTGCGAAGCTGCCGAACTGTTATGGCCTGGTTCGGCCAGGGTGAAACACTGGGAAGGCTCCGGGAGAAGCCCCAGTGAGTACGGTCAACCCCTGCGGGAGGGACACGGTGGAGTCTGGCGCAGCCGCGCGGAGCACGAACACGCGCGCAAAAGGCGGACGGTCCCGGAACAATGGGACAACCGAAGTGGACACGGCAGCCCTCGGAAGGCTGCTGGCGGCACTGGTGACGATGCGGGACGGCAATTTCCGTAAACGCCTGACGGTCTCGGGCGACGGTGTGATGGCCGAGATCGCCGCCGTTTTCAATGAGGTGGCCGACCGGAATCTGCATCTGACCGGCGAGCTGGCCCGCGTACGGCGCATGGTCGGGCGTGAGGGGAAGCTGGCCGAGCGGCTGGAAACGGGGGCCTGCGAGGGCTCCTGGGCCGCCGCGATCGACGCTTCGAATGCCCTGGTCGACGATCTCGCGCGGCCTGTGTCCGAGGTCGGGCGGGTGCTGTCCGCAGTCGCCGACGGTGATCTGGACCAGCGGATGGAGCTGCGGTCGCTGGGGGTGGAGGGTGCGGGGCACCCGCTGCGCGGCGAATTCCTGAAGGTCGGGCGTACGGTCAACAACCTCGTCGACCAGCTGTCGGCGTTCACCGACGAGGTGACGCGGGTCGCTCTTGAGGTGGGTACCGAGGGCAAGCTGGGCGGCCAGGCCCAGGTGCGCGGTATGTCCGGTTCCTGGAAAGATCTCACGGATTCCGTCAACACCATGGCGTACCGGCTCACCGCTCAGGTACGTGACATTGCTCTCGTCACGACGGCGGTCGCCAAGGGTGATCTGTCGCGGAAGGTCACCGTCCATGTGGCCGGCGAGATGCTGCAGCTGAAGAACACCGTCAACACGATGGTCGACCAGCTGTCCTCCTTCTCCTCCGAGGTGACCCGTGTCGCCCGTGAGGTGGGTACCGAGGGCGAGCTGGGCGGTCAGGCGCAGGTGCCGGGCGTGGCCGGTGTGTGGAAGGACCTGACGGACTCCGTCAACCTGATGGCGGGGAACCTGACCGCGCAGGTGCGCGGGATCGCGGAGGTGACCACGGCGGTCGCCAATGGTGATCTGTCGCGGAAGGTCACGGTGAGCGCGCGGGGCGAGGTGGCGCAGCTCGCCGAGACCATCAACCAGATGACCGAGACGCTGCGTACGTTCGCGGACGAGGTCACGCGAGTGGCCAGCGAGGTCGGCGGCGAGGGTCTCCTCGGCGGGCAGGCGCAGGTGCCGGGCGCGGCGGGCACATGGAAAGACCTGACGGACTCGGTCAACACCGTCTTCCGGAATCTGACGACGCAGGTGCGGGACATCGCGCAGGTCACGACGGCGGTGGCCAACGGTGACATGACGCAGAAGGTCACTGTCGACGTTGCGGGCGAGATGCTGGAGCTGAAGAACACCGTCAACACGATGGTGGACCAGCTTCAGTCGTTCGGTTCCGAAGTGACGCGGGTGGCGCGAGAGGTCGGCGTCGAGGGTCTGCTGGGCGGTCAGGCGCAGGTGCCCGGCGCGGCCGGGACGTGGAAAGACCTGACGGACTCCGTCAACACGGCCTTCCGTAACCTCACCGGCCAGGTGCGGAACATCGCGCAGGTGACGACCGCGGTCGCCAATGGTGATCTCTCGCAGAAGGTCACCGTCGATGTCTCCGGCGAGATGCTGGAGCTGAAGAACACCGTCAACACGATGGTCGACCAGCTGTCGTCGTTCGCCGACCAGGTGACGCGGATGGCGCGCGACGTGGGCACGGAGGGCCGCCTGGGGGGCCAGGCGCGGGTGGACGGCGTCAGCGGTACCTGGAAGGAACTCACCGACTCCGTCAACTTCATGGCGGGGAACCTGACATCGCAGGTGCGGCAGATCGCTCAGGTGACGACGGCGGTGGCCCGCGGCGACCTGTCGCAGAAGATCGACGTGGATGCGCGCGGCGAGATCCTCGAACTGAAGAACACCATCAACACGATGGTGGACCAGCTGTCTTCCTTCGCGGACCAGGTGACGCGAGTCGCCCGTGAGGTGGGTACGGACGGCCGCCTGGGCGGCCAGGCGCAGGTGCCGGGAGTCGCCGGCGTATGGCGCGACCTGACCGACTCCGTGAACGGCATGGCCGGCAACCTCACCGCTCAGGTCCGCAACATCGCGCAGGTCGCGACGGCGGTCGCGCGCGGTGACCTGTCGCAGAAGATCGACGTGGATGCGCGCGGCGAGATCCTGGAGCTGAAGAACACCCTCAACACGATGGTCGACCAGCTGTCGAACTTCGCGGAGCAGGTGACCAGGGTGGCCCGCGAGGTGGGCACCGAGGGCATTCTCGGCGGTCAGGCCGAGGTCCAGGGCGTCAGCGGTACGTGGAAGGACCTCACCCAGTCCGTCAACTTCATGGCGAACAACCTGACTTCACAGGTGCGCAATATCGCCGAGGTGACGACGGCGGTCGCCAAGGGCGATCTGTCGAAGAAGATCACCGTCGATGCCAAGGGCGAGATCCTGGAGCTGGTGACGACCGTCAACACGATGGTCGACCAGCTGTCGTCGTTCGCCGACGAGGTGACGAGGGTCGCACGCGAGGTGGGCACCGAGGGAATCCTCGGCGGCCAGGCCCGGGTGCGCGGGGTCACCGGCATCTGGAAGGACCTCAGCGACAACGTCAACCTGATGGCCAACAACCTGACGTCGCAGGTACGGAACATCTCGCAGGTCTCGGCGGCGGTCGCCAACGGTGACCTGACCAAGAAGGTGACGGTCGAGGCGCGCGGCGAGGTCGCGCAGCTCGCCGACACCGTCAACACGATGGTGACGACGCTGTCCTCGTTCGCCGACGAGGTCACGCGGGTGGCCCGCGAGGTGGGCACGGAGGGCGAGCTCGGCGGCCAGGCCCGCGTCCCGGGCGTTTCCGGTACGTGGAAGGACCTCACCGAGTCGGTGAACTCGATGGCGTCCAACCTGACCGGGCAGGTCCGCCAGATCGCGATGGTCACCACGGCCATCGCGAAGGGCGATCTGACCAAGAAGATCGACATCGATGCGCGCGGCGAGATCCTGGAGCTCAAGACCACCATCAACACGATGGTCGACCAGCTGTCTTCGTTCGCCGACCAGGTGACCCGGGTGGCCCGTGAGGTGGGTACGGACGGCCAGCTGGGCGGCCAGGCGCGCGTACGCGATGTGGACGGCACCTGGCGCGACCTGACCGAGTCCGTGAACGAGATGGCCGGGAACCTGACCCGGCAGGTGCGCGCGATCGCGGCCGTGGCGACCGCGGTCACCCGCGGCGACCTCAATCTCAAGATCGACGTCGATGCGGCGGGCGAGATCCAGGTCCTGCAGGACAACATCAACACGATGATCGCCAACCTGCGCGACACCACCCTCGCCAACAAGGAACAGGACTGGCTCAAGGGCAACCTGGCCCGTATCTCGGGTCTGATGCAGGGCCGCCGCGACCTCGACGACGTGGCCTCGCTGATCATGAGCGAGCTCACCCCGGTCGTCTCGGCCCAGCACGGCGCGTTCTTCCTCGCGCTGACGACGCGTGGCAACTCCGAGGTGGGGGCGGACGAGGACAGCCCGTACGAGCTGCGCATGCGCGGCAGTTACGGCTACTCGGCGGGCTCGATGCCGACGTCCTTCAAGCCCGGTGAGACCCTCATCGGCACGGCCGCCGAGGAGAAGCGCACGATCCTGGTGGACAACGTGCCGCCGGGTTACCTCAAGATCTCCTCCGGTCTCGGCGAGGCTCCGCCGGCGCATGTGATCGTGCTGCCGGTGCTCTTCGAGGGGAAGGTCCTCGGTGTGATCGAGCTGGCGTCGTTCCAGCCCTTCACCCAGATCCAGAAGGACTTCCTGAACCAGATCGCCGAGATGATCGCGACGAGCGTCAACACCATCAGCGTCAACACGAAGACCGAGGTGCTGCTGGAGCAGTCGCAGGAGCTGACCGAGCAACTGCGCGAGCGCTCAGAGGAGTTGGAGAACCGGCAGAAGGCCCTCCAGGCGTCCAACGCCGAACTGGAGGAGAAGGCCGAGCTGCTGGCCCAGCAGAACCGCGACATCGAAGTGAAGAACACCGAGATCGAAGAGGCCAGGCAGGTCCTGGAGGAACGTGCCGAGCAGCTCGCGGTCTCGATGCGCTACAAGTCCGAGTTCCTGGCGAACATGTCGCACGAGCTGCGTACGCCGCTCAACTCGCTGCTCATCCTGGCCAAGCTGCTCGCCGACAACGCGGAGGGCAATCTCTCCCCGAAGCAGGTGGAGTTCGCCGAGACGATCCACGGAGCGGGCTCCGACCTGCTCCAGCTGATCAACGACATCCTCGACCTGTCGAAGGTCGAGGCGGGCAAGATGGACGTCAGCCCGACCCGGATCGCGCTGGTCCAGCTCGTCGACTACGTCGAGGCGACCTTCCGGCCGCTCACCGCGGAGAAGGGGCTCGACTTCTCCGTACGGGTGTCTCCGGAACTGCCCGCGACGCTTCACACGGACGAGCAGCGGCTGTTGCAGGTGCTGCGCAATCTCCTGTCCAACGCGGTGAAGTTCACCGACACAGGGGCCGTCGAGCTCGTCATCCGGCTGGCCAGCGCCGACGTACCGAACGCGATCCGCGAGCAGCTTCTGGAGGCCGGTTCGCTGCGCGACCCGGACGGTGATCTCATCGCCTTCTCGGTGACCGACACAGGGATCGGGATCGCGGCGAGCAAGATGCGGGTGATCTTCGAGGCGTTCAAGCAGGCCGACGGGACGACCAGCAGGAAGTACGGCGGCACGGGCCTCGGCCTGTCCATCAGCCGGGAGATCGCCCGCCTCCTCGGGGGCGAGATCCACGCGGCGAGCGAGCCGGGCCGCGGCTCGACCTTCACGCTCTATCTGCCGCTGAACCCGAGCGAACTGCCGCCCCAGGGCTACCCGCAGATCTCCCCCGGCGGCATGGAGCCGCTGCGCGGCAGCAGCTCCGACGACGCCACGGCGCAGGACGCCATCCAGCAGACCGGCCCCGCCCCGCTGGCCTCCGACCCGCAGACCGGGCCCGCCGGGCTGTTCCGGCGACGCCGCAAGGCCGTGGGCGGTACGGATCACCGGGCCGCGCTGCCGGGCCAGACGTCGGGGACGCCGTCGGCACAGGGCGGTCAGGAGTCCTGGACGCCGAACGGACAGGAGGCGGCGCCGGAGCCGCGTCGCGGCATCATGTTCAACAGCGAGAAGGTGCTGATCGTCGACGACGACATCCGCAATGTCTTCGCGCTCACCAGCGTGCTGGAGCAGCACGGGCTGTCCGTGCTGTACGCGGAGAACGGCCGGGAGGGCATCGAAGTCCTGGAGCAGCACGACGATGTGACGGTCGTGCTGATGGACATCATGATGCCGGAAATGGACGGCTACGCGACGACTACGGCGATCCGCAGGATGCCGCAGTTTGCCGGACTGCCGATCATCGCGCTGACGGCGAAGGCGATGAAGGGCGACCGGGAGAAGGCCATCGAGTCCGGCGCTTCCGACTACGTTACGAAGCCGGTCGATCCTGACCATCTGCTGACGGTGATGGATCAATGGATGCGTGGGGAGTGATCGTTGGCTGTATGTATGCCGGCGGGTTGCTGACTGACTGTGGCCGAAGGCGTGTGAGGCGGCGGTATACGGGGAACCTTCTGGTCTCCCACTGCGTTTCTGCTACGTGCACAGTGACATCGCGGTGACAGGGTGTGGCGACAGGCAGGGTGCGGCTACGATGACCGGCACAAGGACGGGCGACGCAAGAGAGTCGTCCCCTGGGGCGGCGCCCGGTGCACTTCCGGGGCGAGGAGGACGGGCCATGGTTCAGAAGGCCAAGATCCTCCTGGTCGATGACCGGCCGGAGAATCTGTTGGCGCTGGAGGCCATCCTCTCTGCGCTCGATCAGACACTGGTACGGGCATCGTCAGGGGAGGAAGCGCTCAAAGCGCTGCTGACGGACGACTTTGCGGTCATTCTGCTGGACGTCCAGATGCCGGGCATGGACGGTTTTGAGACCGCGGCGCACATCAAGCGGCGAGAACGGACCCGGGACATCCCGATCATCTTTCTCACCGCGATCAACCACGGTCCGCACCACACCTTCCGGGGTTATGCGGCCGGCGCCGTGGACTACATCTCGAAGCCCTTCGACCCGTGGGTGCTGCGCGCCAAGGTCTCGGTCTTCGTCGAGCTGTACATGAAGAACTGTCAGCTGCGTGAGCAGGCCGCGCTGCTGCGCCTCCAGCTGGAGGGTGGCGGCCAGGCGGGCGGCATGGGCGACGCGAAGGAGCCCGCGGGGCTCCTCGCTGAACTGTCCGCACGGCTCGCGGCGGTTGAGGAGCAGGCGGAGGCGCTCTCCAAACAGCTCGACGACGACTCGGCCGATGCGGCGGCCGTCGCCACCGCGGCCCACCTGGAGCGGAAGCTGACCGGCCTGCGCCGGGCGCTGGACGCACTCGAACCGGGCACAAGCGGCAGCGCACCGCCTTTTCCGTCGCAGAACTGAGTTGCAGAGCTGAGTCGTGGGACTGAGTTACCGAGTTGCAGGACTGAGTCGTAGGACTGGGCGGGGCGTACGAGTCGCATGAGGCTGCGTCAGCTTGCGGCCCCTGGTGCACGACACGAACGGGTGAAGCGGTAGGCACACGTGTCCACCCGGCCCCACACCGGTAACCTCACCACCATGGCCTCACGTACGTCCGGCAATGGTTCCCAGGGCACGGCGGGCACCGCGAAGCCGCGCGCCGGCCGTACCACCGACGCCGCGAAGAAAGCGGCGCCCGCCAAGAAGAGCACCGCGAAGAAGACCGCGCCCGCGAAAAAGGCGCCTGCGAAGAAGGCCGCCGCCAAGAAGGCGGCGCCCAGTTCCGCACCCAAGGCGGCGCCGTCCCCCACCGGGGGCGTCTACCGACTTGTACGCGCCCTCTGGCTCGGCCTCGCGCACGGTGTGGGCGCGATGTTCCGGGGCATAGGCCGCGGCGCGAAGGGACTCGACCCCGCGCACCGCAAGGACGGTCTCGCACTGCTCCTGCTCGGTCTCGCACTGATCGTCGCGGCCGGCACCTGGGCCCAACTGCGCGGCCCGGTCGGCGACCTCGTCGAGATGCTCGTGACCGGAGCCTTCGGGCGGCTCGACCTGCTCGTGCCGATACTGCTCGGCGCCATCGCCGTACGGCTGATCCTGCATCCGGAGAAGCCGGAGGCCAACGGCCGGATCGTCATCGGGCTCTCCGCCCTCGTCATCGGCGTACTCGGCCAGGTGCACGTCGCCTGCGGGGCGCCCGGTCGCGGTGACGGCACCGAGGCGATGCAGGACGCCGGCGGGCTGATCGGCTGGGCCGCGTCCATGCCGCTGATCTTCACCATGGGCGACGTACTCGCCGTACCGCTTCTGCTGCTGCTCACGGTCTTCGGGCTGCTGGTGGTCACCGCGACGCCGGTCAATGCCATCCCGCAGCGGCTGCGGCAGCTCGGCGTCAAGCTGGGGGTCGTGGCGCCGCCGCCCGGGGCGCAGGAGAGCGACGACGACCGGTACGACGAACAGTGGCGCGAAGCGCTGCCCGCGGGCGCGCGCCGCTCAACCGCGCGCCGCAGCCACGCGGCGGCGGACTACGACCCCGGCCAGGCCGAGGAGGAGGCGCTCGTCCAGCGCCGCCGGCCGCGCAGGCCCTCCGTGCAGCCCGCCCCCGCGCGCGCCATGGACGCCGTGGACGTGGCGGCGGCAGCGGCCGCCGCGCTGGACGGCGCCGTACTGAACGGGCTGCCGCCCTCGCCGCTCGTGGCGGACCTGACGCAGGGGGTCTCCGGGGAGCGGACGGCCGCCGTGCCCGGGGCGCGGGAGGCGGACGGGGCGGGCGAGGCGACGCCGACACCGGCCTCCGTTTCCGGGGCGCGGCTGCCCGTGGCGGATCTGACCAAGGCGCCCCCCGAGGAATCCCAGCCGCTGCCACCCCGCGCCGAGCAGCTCCAGCTCGCCGGGGACATCACGTACGCCCTGCCCTCGCTGGATCTGCTGGAGAGGGGAGGCCCCGGCAAGACGCGCAGCGCCGCCAACGACATCGTCGTCGCCTCGCTGACGAACGTCTTCACCGAGTTCAAGGTCGACGCGGCCGTCACCGGCTTCACCCGTGGTCCGACGGTCACGCGCTACGAGGTGGAGCTCGGCCCCGCCGTGAAGGTCGAGCGGATCACGGCACTGACCAAGAACATCGCGTACGCCGTCGCCAGTCCCGACGTACGCATCATCAGTCCCATCCCCGGCAAGTCCGCCGTCGGCATCGAGATCCCCAACACCGACCGCGAAATGGTCAACCTCGGCGACGTGCTGCGCCTCGCCGACGCGGCGGAGGACGACCATCCGATGCTCGTCGCGCTCGGCAAGGACGTCGAGGGCGGCTATGTGATGGCCAACCTCGCGAAGATGCCGCACGTGCTGGTCGCGGGCGCCACCGGCTCCGGAAAGTCGTCCTGCATCAACTGCCTGATCACCTCGGTGATGGTGCGGGCGACCCCCGACGACGTACGCATGGTGCTCGTCGACCCCAAGCGGGTCGAGCTCACCGCGTACGAGGGCATCCCGCACCTGATCACGCCGATCATCACCAACCCCAAGCGTGCAGCCGAGGCGCTCCAGTGGGTCGTACGGGAAATGGACCTGCGGTACGACGACCTGGCGGCGTACGGCTTCCGGCACATCGACGATTTCAACCAGGCGGTGAGGAACGGCAAGGTCAGCACGCCCGCGGGCAGCGAGCGGGAGTTGTCGCCGTACCCGTATCTGCTGGTGATCGTCGACGAGCTGGCGGACCTGATGATGGTCGCCCCGCGCGACGTCGAGGACTCGATCGTGCGCATCACCCAATTGGCCCGCGCGGCCGGAATCCATCTGGTGCTCGCGACCCAGCGGCCGTCCGTGGACGTCGTCACGGGTCTCATCAAGGCGAATGTGCCGTCACGGCTGGCCTTCGCGACCTCGTCGCTCGCGGACAGCCGGGTCATTCTCGACCAGCCCGGCGCCGAGAAGCTGATCGGCAAGGGCGACGGCCTCTTCCTCCCGATGGGTGCGAACAAGCCGACTCGTATGCAGGGCGCGTTCGTGACGGAGGACGAGGTTTCGGCCATCGTCAGGCACTGCAAGGACCAGATGGCGCCCGTCTTCAGGGAAGACGTCGTCGTAGGGACGGCGAAGAAGAAGGAAATCGACGAGGACATCGGCGACGACCTGGACCTTCTGTGCCAGGCGGCCGAGCTGGTGGTGTCCACACAGTTCGGCTCGACCTCGATGCTTCAGCGGAAATTGCGTGTCGGTTTCGCAAAGGCGGGCAGGCTCATGGATCTGATGGAATCTCGGGGCATCGTCGGGCCGAGCGAGGGCTCCAAGGCGCGTGATGTCCTGGTGAAACCGGACGAACTGGATGGAATGCTCGCAGTGATCCGGGGGGAGTCTCACCCTTAAGAGAACGGCGAGCAACCGTTTCCCTTGTTCGTACGTCCAGTTGAGGGAAGGGAAGGACGCGATGGGTCCCACCATTGGGCCGTGTGGCGTTCTGATGGCGTACAAAGTCCGCCCTCCCGGTTGCCCCACCCTTTCGTACCCCCCCTAGACTGAACACCCAGCAGGTGGCTCACGCTCGAAAGGCGCCCCCGTGTCCATCGGCAACTCCCCCGAAGACGACCGGCCTTCGATTGAAGACGACCGGCCTTCGATCGGTCGTGTCCTCCAGCAGGCTCGTATCGACGCAGGTCTGACGGTCGACGAGGTCAGCAGCTCGACCCGGGTGCGCATTCCCATCGTGCACGCGATCGAGGAGGACGACTTCAGTCGCTGCGGCGGCGACGTATATGCGCGCGGCCACATTCGTACGCTCGCGCGCGCCGTCGGAATCGAACCCGATGGACTGATCGCGCAGTACGACGCGGAGCACGGCGGACGTCCTTCGCCGACGCCCGCGGCGCCGCTCTTCGAGGCGGAACGGATCCGTCCCGAGCGGCGTCGGCCGAACTGGACGGCGGCCATGGTCGCCGCGATCGTCGCCGTGGTCGGTTTCGTCGGCTTCACGCTCTTCAACGGCGGGGACGCCGGCACCGGCTCCAGCGTCGCGGAAGGGTCCACGCCCGCCACGGCCAAGCCGTCGGCCAAGCCCTCGGCGTCCAAGCCCGCCGACCCCAAGCCGGACCCGTCGGACAGCGCCATCGCGGCCGCCCCGCGGGACAAGGTGACCGTCGCGCTCACCGCGAAGGACGGCAAGAGCTGGATCTCGGCGAAGGACCACAACGGCCGGCTGCTCTTCGACGGACTCCTCCTCCAGGGCGAGTCCAAGACCTTCACGGACAAGGAGAAGATCGACCTTGTGCTCGGAGACGCCGGGGCGATGCAGCTCTTCGTGAACGGCAAGGAGGTCGCCGACGAGTTCCAGCCGGGACAGGTCGAGCGGCTCACTTACACGAAGGGTGACCCGGAGGTCGGCTGACCTCCGGGGGCCCGGCCCTTTCCCGGGAGAGCGCCCGATTTTTCGGGTGGGCGGTCGCTGGGGTCGCCCACCCGCGCCAGGGCTGCGGGGCGGGGCGCCGGGCCGGGGCCAACCCTGGCGGCCGGGGTGTGCGCCGGGACAAAGTAGTCTTGAGCTCATGCCCGAACGCCGCACCGTCGCCCTTGTCACTCTTGGCTGCGCCCGTAACGAGGTGGACTCGGAGGAGCTGGCAGGCCGCTTGGCAGCGGACGGCTGGAAGCTCGTCGAGGACGCATCGGACGCGGACGTCGCCGTCGTCAACACCTGCGGATTCGTCGAAGCCGCCAAGAAGGACTCCGTCGACGCCCTGCTCGAAGCCAATGATCTGAAGGATCATGGCAGGACCCAGGCCGTCGTCGCTGTCGGCTGCATGGCCGAGCGGTACGGCAAGGAGCTCGCGGAAGCGCTGCCCGAGGCCGACGGTGTGCTCGGATTCGACGACTACGCCGACATCTCCGACCGCCTTCAGACGATCCTGAACGGCGGCATCCACGCCTCCCACACCCCGCGCGACCGGCGCAAGCTGCTGCCCATCAGCCCCGCCGAGCGGCAGGACGCCTCCGACGTGGCGCTGCCCGGGCACGCGCAGGACACGCCTCCCGAGGACCTTCCCGACGGTGTCGCCCCCGCCTCGGGCCCGCGTGCGCCGCTGCGCCAGCGGCTCGGCAACAGCCCCGTCGCCTCGGTGAAACTCGCGTCCGGGTGCGACCGGCGGTGCTCCTTCTGCGCCATCCCCTCGTTCCGCGGCTCGTTCATTTCGCGGCGCCCCTCGGACGTACTCGGAGAGACGCGCTGGCTGGCCGAGCAGGGCGTCAAGGAGGTCATGCTGGTCTCCGAGAACAACACGTCGTACGGCAAGGACCTCGGCGACATCCGGCTCCTCGAGACGCTGCTGCCCGAGCTGGCCGAGGTCGACGGCATCGAGCGGGTGCGGGTCAGCTACCTGCAGCCCGCCGAGATGCGCCCCGGACTCATCGACGTACTGACGTCCACGCCCAAGATCGCGCCGTACTTCGACCTGTCCTTCCAGCACTCGGCGGCCGGTGTGCTGCGCTCGATGCGGCGCTTCGGTGACACCGACCGCTTCCTGGAGCTGCTGGAGACCATTCGCAACAAGGCGCCGCAGGCCGGTGTGCGCTCCAACTTCATCGTCGGCTTCCCCGGCGAGAGCGAGGCCGACCTGGGCGAGCTGGAGCGCTTCCTGACAGGCGCCAGGCTCGACGCCATCGGCGTCTTCGGGTACTCCGACGAGGAGGGCACCGAGGCTGTCACGTACGACCACAAGCTCGACGCCGACGTTATCGCGGAGCGGCTGGAGCACATCTCGCGGCTCTCCGACGAGCTCACCTCCCAGCGGGCCGAGGAGCGGCTCGGCGAGACGGTCGAGGTGCTGGTCGAGTCGGTCGACGGCGAGGACGGCGCGGTGGGCCGGGCGGCTCACCAGGCGCCCGAGACGGATGGCCAGGTGGTCTTCACCACGGGCCAGGGCCTGGCTGTCGGTCGTATGGTCGTGGCAAAGGTCGTCGGGACCGAGGGCGTGGACCTGGTGGCCGAACCGCTCGGTGCTGAGGAGGCGGCCAGATGACCGGAGTGCCGGCATCCGCGGCGGGCGGCTCCGGTAGGCCGGCGCCCGGCGGCAAGCTGGGCGCTGCGGCTGTCAATCAGGCCAGCCTGTGGAACATCGCGAACATCCTGACCATGGTGCGGCTGGTCCTCGTGCCCGGCTTCGTCATGCTGATGCTGCAGGACGGCGGGTACGACCCGGCGTGGCGGGCCTGGGCGTGGGCGGCGTTCGCCGTCGCCATGATCACCGACATCTTCGACGGCCATCTGGCGCGTACGTACAACCTGGTCACCGACTTCGGCAAGATCGCCGACCCGATCGCCGACAAGGCGATCATGGGCGCTGCGCTGATCTGTCTGTCGGCGCTCGGGGATCTGCCGTGGTGGGTGACGGGCGTCATTCTCTTCCGGGAGCTCGGCATCACGCTGATGCGCTTCTGGGTGATCAGGCACGGTGTGATTCCGGCCAGCCGCGGCGGCAAGATGAAGACGTTGCTGCAGGGCGTGGCGGTCGGGATGTACGTGCTGGCGCTGACGGGGCCGCTTGCCACGGCGCGGTTCTGGGTCATGGCGGTGGCTGTGGCGCTGACTGTGCTGACCGGGCTCGACTACGTGCGGCAGGCAGTGGTGCTGCGGCGGGCGGGGCTCGCGGCGGAGCGGGCCGAGCAGGCGGAGCGGGTGGAGCGCGCTGAGCAGGAAGAGCCGGCAGAGCGGGTGGCTGAGCGGACCGACCAGGCTGAGCGGGCTGGGCAGGACTCTGCGGAGGAGTCGTCGCGGTGACTGCTGTTCCCGAAGCGGGGGCCGGGGTCCGGGCCGTCGCGGCTGAGGTGCTTGAGCTGATGGCGGGGCGGGGCGAGACGCTCGCCGTGGCCGAATCGCTGACCGGCGGTCTGGTGGCCGCCGAGCTGACTTCCGTGCCCGGTGCCTCGCGCGTCTTCCGCGGATCGGTCACGGCGTATGCGACCGAGCTGAAACGGGACGTACTCGGGGTCGACGGGGCACTTCTGGAGCGGCACGGCGCCGTGGACCCGGAGGTCGCGCGGCAGATGGCGGCCGGTGTACGGCGTGTGCTCGGGGCCGGCTGGGGTATCGCGACGACGGGCGTTGCCGGGCCGGACGGGCAGGACGGGATGCCCGTCGGGACGGTGTTTGTGGCGGTCGCGGGGCCGGGCGGTGCAGGGAAAGTGGCCCCTTTGAGGTTGAACGGGGACCGGGCGGTAATCCGTATGGAGAGTGTACGAAGAGTGCTGACCCTGCTCTTCGGCGAACTGATCGAGAATGCGCGGGCACAGGATACGGAACAGAACGGGGGGAATTGATGTTTGCAGCCCTGAGTGAACACGACATCGCTCCCCGCACGGCCGCTGCGCGAGGCGGTACGGTGGGGCGTGAAGGATGCGGCTACGCGGTCCGAGGAGGGAGCCACCGATGATTCTGCTCCGTCGCCTGCTTGGTGACGTGCTGCGTCGGCAGCGCCAGCGCCAGGGCCGTACTCTGCGCGAAGTCTCCTCGTCCGCCCGAGTTTCACTCGGCTATCTATCCGAGGTGGAGCGGGGGCAGAAGGAGGCTTCCTCCGAGCTGCTCTCCGCTATCTGCGACGCGCTTGACGTACGGATGTCCGAGCTCATGCGCGAAGTGAGTGATGAGTTGTCGCTGGCTGAGCTGGCGGAGTCGGCGGCGAGCGAGCCGGTGCGTCCACCGGTACGCCCGATGCTCAATTCCGTGTCGGTGACGTCGGTGGCAGGAGTGCCACCGGAGCGGGTGACGATCAAGGCGCCCGCGGAAGCGGTGGACGTCGTCGCTGCGTGATTCCGGCCTGAGAATTCCGAAGCTCTGAAGCTCCGAACTTTTGAGGTTCTGAGTTTAGGAAGAGCCCCGATGGGTCCTCGTAGGACTGTCGGGGCTCTTTCATGCCCTGGCATGACCGTTTTGCGTCATTTATGCCAAGGTGGTGAGAGCCGTGGAGCCGGACCCTGAGGAGGAAGTGGATGTCTGTCGTGAAGAGCACCCTGCCCGACGCGGATCTCAAGGTGGTGGGTGAGGCTCTGCAGGGGTCGCTCGTCGACCTCGTGGATCTCGCCCTTGTGGCCAAGCAGGTCCACTGGAACGTGGTGGGTCCGCGCTTCCGGTCCGTACATCTGCAACTGGACGAGGTGGTCGCCTCGGCGCGACTGCACTCCGACACGGTGGCCGAGCGGGCCTCGGCGATCGGCGTCAACCCGGACGGGCGGTCCGCGAGCGTGGCGAGGTCGACCGCGATCCAGGAGGTGCCGCCGGGGTGGATCAAGGATGTCGATGCCGTACGGATCCTGGTGGACGCGCTCGGTGTTGTCGTCGGCCGCATGCGCGAGCGGATCGAGGCCACGGCCGACCCGGATCCGGTGACTCAGGACATCATCATCGGCCTGACCGCGGACCTCGAGAAGCACGCATGGATGTTCCAGGCCGAGAGCGTCTAGGGCGCGTGATGCGGTGGGATGCGCCGGTTGTGCTTCCGGCGCTCCCTCCCGTCGGGTGATCGGGCCCGTCTAGCGTCGGCCGGAGGAGGCTGCCATGGCTTGGCGTGACTTCTGGGGACGTGGGGTGGTGCGGCGGGTGCGTCTGATGGGGTTTGTGTGGGTGCCTGCAAGGGAGCCTGTGCGAGTGCCTGTACGGGCGTCTCTACGGGTGCTTCTGCGGGTGCCGGTGTTTGTGGTGCTGCTTGTGGCGGGCGCGGTGTGGTGGTGGGCCGTGCTTCGGCTGGTGCTGGTGCCGGAGCGGGCGGGCGTCCTGGAGGGGGCGGTGGCGGCGGGGGGCTGGGGACTGAGCCTGCTGCCGGTTCATGTGGTTTCGGCCGCTGGTGGTGGGGGTGGTGCTTCCGGTGCCCCCGGTTCTCCTGGTGCGTCAGGTGTTCCTGGTGCCCCGGGTGCTCGCGGTGCCTTGGGTGCTCGCGGTGTTGGTGTTACCAGGGCATCGCGACGCCGCCGTTGGGGCGGAGGATCTGGCCCGTCGTGAAGGCGGATGCGTCCGAGGCCAGGTGGAGGACCGCGTGCGCGATGTCCTCGGGCTCCCCGACGCGGCCGAGCGGGGACATGCGGACCATCGCGGCCTCGGCCTGGTGCCGGAGTGCCGCATCGTGGCGGTCGGTCATGGGTGTGCGGATCCAGCCGGGGGCGACGGCGTTGACGCGGATGGAGTGCCGGCCGAGTTCGGTTGCGAGCGTTTTGGTGAGCTGGACGACGGCGGCTTTGGCCGCGCTGTAACAGAGCAGGCCGGGGCTCGCGGCGTCGACGGCGCCCGATGCCATGGTGATGATGCTGCCGGGGGTCTTGGCGGCGATCATGGCGCGGGCCGCCTCCTGGCATGCGTACAGCACGCCCTTGAAATTGAATGCCAGGACGCGGTCGAGGTCCTCGTCGCGGGTCTCCAGGACCGGGCTGGAGTGCATGATTCCGGCGATGGCCGCGAGGATGTCGAGCCGCCCTGCTGCGGCGACCGCCTCGGCGAGCTGGGTGCGGTCGGTGACGTCGAGGGGGTGGGGATGTGCGGTGCCGCCTGCCTTGGTGATCAGGGCGGTGGTCTCGTGGAGGCCGCTCTCGTCGCGGTCCGCGCAGTGGACGCTCGCACCTGCCTCCGCGAGGAGCAGTGCGCTCGCTCTGCCTATGCCGCTCGCGGCGCCGGTGACCAGTGCGGTGCGGTCGGTGAGGTCGTACGCCTTGAGGGGCATGGGGGGACGGTACGACTGGACCTGACGGTGCGTCAACTATGGTGTGGGGCCCAACTGGCAGCGCGGGCACCAGTAGGTGGGGCGGGCGCGGGTGCCGTCGCCCTGGTCGGCGACGCGGATCGGGGCGCCGCAGCGCAGGCAGGGGCGGCCTTCGCGGCCGTACACGTACAGGGGTGGGGTGAGGGCGCGGAGGGTGGTGCGGCGGCGGGGGCGGTCGCGGTTGGCCTCCAGGAGGCGCTTGGCGGCGGCGACGAGGCGGTCGGGGGCGGGGAGTTCGCCGATGGGGAGCCAGGGGGTGGCGCGGGCGAAGAAGCAGAGCTCCGACTTGTACACATTGCCGATGCCGGCGAGGTTGCGCTGGTCGAGGAGGGCTTCGCCGAGGGGGCGGGCGGGGTCGGCCAGGAGGCGCCGGAGGGCTTCGTCGGCGTTCCAGTCGGGGCCGAGGAGGTCGGGGCCGAGGTGGCCGACGGCCTCTGCTTCTTCCTGGGTGCGGATGAGTTCCAGCACGGGGAGGCGGTAGCCGACGGCAGTGTGGTCGGCGGTGCCGAGGATGGCGCGGATCTGGTGGGCGGGGCCGCCGCGCCACGACTCTCCGGCGGCGTAGACCTTCCAGGCGCCGTCCATGCGGAGGTGGCTGTGGAGGGTGAGGCCGCCTTCGATACGGGCGAGGAGGTGCTTGCCGCGAGGGGTGACGTCCAGGACGGTGCGGCCGGTCAGATCGGCGGTGGCGAATCGGGGGACGCGCAGGTCGGAGCGGGTGAGGCGGTGTCCGGCAAGGGCGGTGTGCAGGCGGTGGGCGGCCTGCCAGACGGAGTCTCCTTCGGGCATGGCTCCATGATGACGCCCTGGGACGTCAGACCCCTCGGGCGCGGGCTTCCGGGTGCCTGGGGGACGGGCTCGGTGGGGCGTCCTCGGGTCTCGGGAGGTGTTCTTGGGGCCGTCCTGGCCGCGGAGGTGCTCTCTGGTGGGGACGGGGTGGCGGGCCCAGAGCCCCAGGGGGTGTTCGTGGTTCGCGGGCGCCAGGAGGCGCTTCTGTGGTGGCGGGTGGGGTCGCGGGGTGGGGTGGCGGGCCCAGGGCCAAGGGAAGGTCTCGGTGGGCGTTCGCGGGTGCCGGGAGCGTGCGGGGGCTGGGGTGGCTCAGGCGGCCACTGGAAGCGCTCGCCAGGTCGGCGGAGGCCCTGAGAGGTTCTCGGGTGGGCCGGAGGCCGAGCAGGGGGGTTGGCACCGGCTCTGGACCCGGGGCAGGGCGCGCTGCACGGTTCCGGGTCGGGCGGGGTGGGCGCTCGTCCCGGCTCTGGCCGGAGGCAGCTTTGGCCTTCGGCCTTGGTCAGGGCGGGCTTGTGCTCTCGCCCCGGTCGGGGCGGGCCTTTCCAGAGCCGGGGCGGGGTGGGGCGCCGGATCACCTTCTGGCAGTGGCGGTCGCTGGCTGGGGAGTGTGTGGCGGGCCGGAGGGTTACGGGCGGAGGCGGAGGCCTCGGGGGGTGGCGTGGAAGCCGGCTGATTCCAGGGTTTGGCCCAGGGGGGACGTCAGGGCCGGGGTGCCGTTGGTGCGTTCCACCGTGATGGTGCCCAGGGCGCCTTCACGAGCCGCCGTGGCCAGGGCTTCGGCCGCTGCGGTCATGCGGGGGTCCGCGGACGACGGGTCGTTCGGGTCGGTGGGCCAGGCCAGCAGCGTTTTGCCGCCGCGCTCCATGTACATGGTCAGTTCGCCGTCCACCAGGACGACCAGGGCTCCCGCCTTGCGGCCGGGCTTGTGGCCCGCTTCGGCTGGGGGCTCGGGCCAGGGCAGGGCAGCGCCGTATGCATTGGCCGGGTCCGCCGCAGCGAGGATTACCGCGCGGTTCGGGAACTCCGCATCCGCGCGCTCACGTGCGGTGGCGGCCGCGCGCAGCCGGTCGACCGCGCCGTCCATCGCGAACTGGGCGGCGCCGAGGCCCTCCACGACGTAACCACGCCGAGCCTGTCCGCTGTCCTCGAACGCCGCCAGGATGCGGTACGTCGCCGAGAAGCCGCCCTCGACACCTTCGGCGGCGACCGCGCCTCGCGTGACGACGCCGTGCCGGTCCAGCAATGTGCGGGCGAGGGCATGGGCGCGGTGCGTCGGGTCCGGTTCGTGGGCGGGGAGCAGCGACCAGCGGCCGGAGACGGTGGGCGGGCCGGTGCGGGAAGCGGTGCGGGCGGCCGCGGTGAGCGTCCCGTAACGCCCGCGTGGCACCGCGCGCTTCGCCCGGTGCGCGGTGGAGCCCGCGGTACGACCGGAACCGAGGAGGGACCGCAGTGGCGCGAGCGTGTCGTTGGTGAGCCGCCCCGACCACGCCAGGTCCCATATGACATCGGCCAGTTGGGCGTCTGTGCAGTCGGGGTGGGTGGTGGCGCGGACCGTGTCGGCGATCTGGCGGAAGAAGAGTCCGTATCCCCCGGAGAGGGTGGTGAGGACGGATTCGTGGAGGGCGGTCAGTTCGAGAGGGTGCGGCTGGGGGAGAAGCAAGGGCGCCGCGTCGGCGAGGTAGAGGGAGATCCAGCCGTCCTTGCCGGGGAGAGCGCCCGATCCCGCCCACAGGACCTCGCCCGTGGTGGTGAGCTCGTCGAGCATGGCGGGCGTGTAACCGACGATGCGAGACGGGAGGACCAGCTTTTCGAGCGCGGAGGCGGGGACGGCAGCACCCTGCAGCTGCTCGATGGCGCGCGCCAGCCCGTCGATGCCGCGCAGCCGGTTGCTGCCGAGGTGCTGCCACTGGGGGAGGAACGTGGCGAGCGCGGCGGGCGGCACCGGCTCCAGCTCATGGCGCAGGGCGGCGAGGGAGCGGCGCCGGAGGCGGCGCAGCACCGTCGCGTCGCACCACTCCTGACCGATACCGGCGGGGTGGAACTCGCCCTGAACGACACGGCTGTTCGCGGCAAGTCGATGCAGCGCGCCGTCGGTGACCGCCGCGCCGAGACCGAAGCGCGCGGCGGCGGTGGCGGTCGTGAAGGGGCCGTGGGTCCGGGCGAAACGGGCCAGGAGATCGCCGAGCGGGTCCTTGACCGGCTCGGTGAACGCTTCCGGTACGCCGACGGGCAGTGCGGTGCCCAGGGCGTCGCGCAGACGGCCCGCGTCCTCGATGGCCGCCCAGTGGTCCGCCCCCGCGATGCGGACACGGATCGCCCGGCGCGCGGAGGACAGGGACTGCGCCCACTCGGACTCGCCGCCGCGGGCCGTCAACTCGGCGTCTGTGAGCGGGCCCAGGACGCGCAGGGCGTCGGCCATGCCCTCAATGTCCTTGATACGGCGGTCTTCGGTGAGCCACTGGAGTTCCTGCTCCAGCTCGGTCAGGACATCGGCGTCGAGCAGCTCGCGCAGCTCGGCCTGGCCGAGCAGCTCGGCGAGGAGCCGGGAGTCCAGCGACAGTGCGGCGGCTCGCCGCTCGGCGAGGGGCGAGTCGCCCTCGTACAGGAACTGGGCGACGTAACCGAAGAGAAGGGACCGGGCGAAGGGCGAGGGTTCGGTGGTGGTGACCTCGACGAGGCGGACGCGACGGGATTCGATGTCGCCCATGAGCTCGGTCAGGCCCGGTACGTCGAAGACGTCCTGCAGGCATTCCCGGACGGCTTCAAGAACGATGGGGAACGAGCCGAACTCGGACGCCACCTGGAGAAGTTGCGAGGCACGCTGGCGCTGCTGCCACAGGGGCGTGCGCTTGCCGGGGCTGCGGCGGGGCAGCAGCAGGGCCCGGGCGGCGCACTCACGGAAGCGGGCGGCGAAGAGGGCGGAACCGCCTACCTGGTCAGTGACGATCTGGCTGATCTCGCCCTTGTCGAAAGCGACATCCGCAGCGCCGAGCGGAGCCTGCTCACTGTCGAATTCCGTGCCCTGCCTGGACGGTTCTTCGTCGAGCAGGTCGAAGCCCATGAGGTCCGCGTCGGGCAGGCGCAGCACGATGCCGTCGTCGGCGTGCATGACCTGGGCGTCCATGCCGTACCGCTCGGCCAGGCGGGTGCCGAGGGCCAGCGCCCAAGGGGCATGCACCTGCGCGCCGAAGGGGGAGTGGATGACGACGCGCCAGTCGCCGAGCTCGTCGCGGAAACGCTCCACGACGATGGTGCGGTCGTCCGGGATGTGACCGGCGGCCCGGCGCTGCTCGTCGAGGTATGCAAGGACATTGTCGGCGGCCCAGGCGTCGAGCCCGGCGGCGAACAGGCGCAGCCGCGCGTCGTCGGCCGTGAGCGAGCCGACCTCGCGGAGGAACGCGCCGAGCGCGCGACCCAGTTCGAGGGGGCGGCCCAGCTGGTCGCCCTTCCAGAACGGGAGCCGTCCCGGCACCCCAGGGGCGGGGGAGACCAGCACGCGGTCGCGGGTGATGTCCTCGATGCGCCACGAGGTGGTGCCGAGGGTGAAGACATCGCCGACACGCGATTCGTAGACCATTTCCTCGTCGAGCTCGCCGACGCGGCCGCCGCCTTTCTTCGGGTCGGCCCCTGCCAGGAAGACGCCGAAGAGCCCGCGGTCGGGAATGGTGCCCCCGGAGGTCACGGCGAGGCGCTGTGCGCCCGGGCGGCCCGTGACCGTACCGGCGATGCGGTCCCACACCACACGCGGGCGGAGCTCCGCGAAGGCGTCGGACGGGTAGCGGCCGGCGAGCATGTCGAGCACTGCAGTGAAGGCGGACTCGGGGAGCGAGGCGAAGGGCGCCGCTCGGCGGACGACCGTAAGGAGGTCGTCCATCTGCCAGGTGTCCATGGCGACCATGGCGACGAGCTGCTGCGCCAGTACGTCGAGAGGGTTGGCGGGGACGCGCAGGGCCTCGATGGAGCCGCTGCGCATGCGCTCCGTAACGACCGCCGACTGCACAAGGTCGCCCCGGTACTTGGGGAAGACCACGCCCGTGGAGACTGCGCCGACCTGGTGCCCGGCGCGGCCGACGCGCTGGAGGCCGGATGCGACGGAGGGCGGTGACTCGACCTGGACGACGAGGTCCACCGCACCCATGTCGATGCCCAGTTCAAGGCTGGAAGTGGCGACGACGGCCGGCAGCCGGCCCGCCTTGAGGTCCTCCTCGACGAGGGCGCGCTGCTCCTTGGAGACCGACCCGTGGTGGGCACGTGCCAGCAGTGGTGGCGCACCCTTGGCGGCGCCCGACTCGGCCATGACCGAGGCAGGGGAGTGCGCTTCGGGCAGGGGCTCACCGGTGGCACGCTCGTACGCGATCTCATTGAGCCGGTTGCACAGGCGCTCCGCGAGACGGCGGGAGTTGGCGAAGACGATCGTCGAGCGGTGGGCCTGGACGAGGTCGGCGATGCGCTCCTCGACATGAGGCCAGATCGACGGGGTGTCGCCCGCGTCGTCCCCTTTGGCTGGGGCGCCGCCCAGCTCGCCCAGATCCTGCACGGGGACGACCACCGACAGGTCGAATTCCTTGCCCGACGGTGGCTGGACGATCGACACCTTGCGCTTCGGGGAGAGGAAACGGGCCACCTCGTCCACCGGCCGGACCGTCGCCGACAGACCGATCCGGCGGGCGGGCCGTGGCAGCAGCTCGTCCAGCCGTTCCAGGGACACGGCGAGATGCGCCCCTCGCTTGGTCCCCGCGACGGCGTGCACCTCGTCGAGGATGACCGTCTCGATGCCGGCGAGGGCGTCGCGCGCCGCGGATGTGAGCATCAGGAACAGCGACTCGGGCGTGGTGATGAGAATGTCCGGCGGCTTGGTCGCCATGGACCGCCGCTCGGCGGCCGGGGTGTCGCCCGAGCGGATACCGACGCGCACTTCGGGCTCCGGCATCCCGAGCCGTACGGCCTCCTGGCGGATGCCGGTGAGCGGGCTGCGGAGGTTGCGCTCGACGTCGACCGCGAGGGCCTTGAGTGGCGATACGTACAGCACGCGGCAGCGCCGCTTGGCGTCGGCGGGCGGGGGCGTGGACGCCAGATCGTCGAGGGCGGCGAGGAAGGCGGCCAGCGTCTTGCCGGAACCGGTCGGGGCGACGACCAGGACGTCGGAGCCCTCGGAAATCGCGTGCCACGCGCCTTCCTGCGCCGCGGTGGGCGCGCTGAAGGCCACCGTGAACCAGCTGCGGGTCGCGGGGGAGAACGAGTCGAGCGCTGTCCTGGCCATGCCCCCCATCGTGCACCCGACCACTGACAACGGGTGTCCAGGACATGGACGCGCAGGTCAGCGGTGCGCGGGCGGGAGCAGAATGGCTCCATGGCTGACTCGGCGGCGGCAGACGGGAAGGACGAGTGGGCGCGGCACTGGCAGTACCCGGGCGTGCCCGGCCTCGACCTGCTGCGGGCCCGCTACGTGAGCCATTCCTTCTCGCGCCACAGCCATGAGGGCTTCGTCCTGGGTGCGGTCTTCCGGGGAATCGAGGACGTGATCATGCCGCAGGGCACGATCCAGGCCCGTCCCGGCACCGTAGTCATGATCAACCCGGAGGTGCCGCACTCCGCCCGCGCCGGGGTTCCCGAAGGCTGGTCGTACGCCACGCTGTACCCGTCGGCGCACGTCATCGCAGGCATCGCCGAGGACATGACCACGCTGCGCGGTACGGCAGGTTTCGCCGAGACCATCGTCGAAGACCCGGACACCGCGCAGCTCATCCGCGCGGTGCACCAGGCGGCCGAGGAAGGCAACGCCCTCGCCGCCGACAGTCTGCTGCGTATCGCCGTGGCCCGGCTTCTGCGCCGATACGGCCAGTCACTGCCCGCCCGTACGCCGGTCGCCACCGGAGCGCGCACAGCGGCCCTCGCCAAGAATCTCCTCCAGGAGCGCATGGCAGAGCCGCCGTCCCTGGATCAGCTGGCCCAGGAGCTCGGCACGGGCCCCTTCTCGCTGCTGCGCGCCTTCAAGGCGGCGTACGGCATGCCCCCGCACACCTGGCTCACCAATGCGCGCGTGCGCACCGCCCGTCGGCTCCTGGAGGCGGGGACCGCGCCCGCCGAGGCCGCCGCCGCTGTCGGCTTCACCGACCAGCCGCACCTGAACCGGCACTTCACCCGGATCGTCGGGGTGCCTCCGGGCGCCTACCAGCGGGAGCGTGCAAGAACGTACAAGACCGGCGACGAAGGCCGGCCGTAGTGTCCGGGCCGTGCCAGAAAAGACAGCATCCGCATCCACGTCCGCAGGGATACGTGCAGAACCCGAACACGAACCCGAAGCCAAGCCGGACAGTGCCGTCGTACGCGACGCACTGGGCGTGGGCGTCGCCGTCGGACTCTCCGGCTTCGCCTTCGGTGTGACCTCCGCGGGCGCGGGCCTCACTGTCCTCCAGACGTGCGCGCTCAGCCTCCTCGTCTTCACCGGAGCCTCCCAGTTCGCCCTGGTCGGCGCCCTCGCCGCGGGCGGCAATCCCCTCACCGCGGCAGCCGGCGCCTTCTTCCTCGGCGTACGCAATGCCTTCTACGGCCTGCGCCTGTCCCAGCTCCTTGCCCTCCCGCGCTTTGTACGCCCCTTCGCCGCGCACTGGGTGATCGACGAGACCACTGCCGTGACCCTCGCGCAGCCCACCCGCCGTAGCGCCCGGCTCGGCTTCACCGTCACCGGACTGTCCCTGTACGTGCTGTGGAACCTCACCACACTGCTCGGGGGCCTGGGTGCGGAGGCGATCGGTGACACCGACGCGTGGGGGCTGGACGCCGCCAGTCCCGCCGTCTTCCTCGCCCTCCTCGCGCCCATGCTCCGTACCACCATGGAGCGGGCTGTCGGGGGCCTCGCGGTCGTCCTGGCCCTCGGGCTGCTGCCGGTCCTGCCTGCCGGAGTGCCGGTGCTGGTCGCTGCACTCGCCGCTCCGGCCGTTCTGTACGTCCAGGGCCGCAGGGCACGCAACACCGTCACGGAGGAGGCACGATGAGCGTCTGGATCGCGATCGGCGCGACCGCCGTCGGGTGTTACCTCGTCAAGCTGCTCGGTCTGCTGGTACCCGTCGGGGCAGTGGAGCGACCGCTCGTGAAGCGGCTCGCCGCCCTCCTGCCCGTCGCCCTGCTGGCCGCGCTCACTGCCCAGCAGACCTTCAGCACCGGCCAGGAGCTGGTGCTGGACGCCAGAGGCGCAGGGCTCGCGGCGGCGGCCCTCGCCCTTGTCCTGCGCGCCCCTTTCCTGGTCGTCGTAGGGGCGGCCGTGATCGTCACTGCGGGGGTACGGGCGATCGGCGGCTGACGCTCGGCAGCCGAAGGGGGCCGATGGATCAGCCGATAGGGCGCCCGTGAGCCCGCAGCGTCAGCAGCGCGTCGAGCGTCGCGATGGGGCGCGACTCCAGTGCGGTTCCCGGCGCCCACTCCCGCTGGGGGTGCCTCCCCCGCCGGACTCCATGGGGGACGATCGGCCAGCCTCCGTCCTCCTGCTGCTCGGCCGCGAGGAAGTCGAGCGAGCGGTCCATCTCCTCGTCCGTGAACCAGCGGCGGGCCAGCGAGTGAGGCGTACGGACGTAGTCGTGCGGAAGGTGGTGCCTGCCCGGCGCGCACCCCGGCCCGTACCCCGGCGCGACCGACAGGTCCCCGTCCCGCGCCGGATCCAGCACCGCGAGGCGCTGCTGCCGCACCAGCCGTCCCAGCCGGTCCGCCGCGGCCTCCGCCCGCGCCCGGTCAGGCACTCCGTCCAGGAAGGCGACCGCCGCCTGGACTTCGTACGGATGAGACTTCTCCATGGCGTCCACTGCTGCCCAGCAGAAGTCCGTGGCCCTGAAGAGCCAGGCATGCCACACCTCGTTGCGGTGCAGCAGCCCCACCACGGGTCCTGTCGCCAGAAGTTCGCTGGGAGGGTCGTCGACGACCGGGAGGAAGGGCGCCGTCGGCCGGCCGCGCTGGGAGGGGTGCACGATGGGCAGTGCCCCGTCCTTTGTCGAGACGTCCGAAAGGTAGCGGCACATCCGCTCCACCCGCAGGCCCTCGCAGCGGCCGATGGAGTCGAGGACGCGCATCGCGTGCACAGTGTGCAGCGGCTGACTGACCGGCCCGCGCAGATCGGGTTCGAGTGCGTGACCGTAGCCGCCGTCCGCGCCCTGATAGGCAGCCAGCGCCGCTTCCACTGCGCCGGCGTCGCCGTCCAGGAAGTGGAACGCGAACCGCCGCTGTTCCAGCACGCGGGCCGTCAGCCAGATGAACTGCTCGGCGCGGGCGAGAGGGGATGCTCCAGATCCAGCCATGGGACGACCGTAGGGCGGAAAGCGCTGTCGGCAAGGTCTACGGACAGGGCTGCACTCTCAGGGGCGCGATACTGGAGTCATGCGGTTGACGATTTTCTGGGAGCGGATGGCGGACCACTTCGGCGCGGCGTACGCCGATTCCTTCGCCCGTGACCATGTGATGGCCGAACTCGGCGGCCGTACCGTGCACCAGGCCCTGGCCGCGGGATGGGAAGCCAAGGACGTGTGGCGCGGCGTCTGTTCCGCGATGAACATCCCCGCCGACAAGCGCTGACGCACAGGGCGCCCGGTTCGACGACACAGGCATGGGCCAGACTTACCCCGTGGCACCCACCGACGAGTCCGCCAAGGACGCAGCTTCCCTGACCGCGCCCCCGCCCTCGGCCCTCACGGCAGGCGCCGCTCCGGCTCGCATGCCCCGGTGGCTGCCCCGGGCCATGGTGATCGCCCTCGCCCTCTACGCCTGCTTCCAGCTCGGCAGCTGGGCCTTCCACCAGCTCGTCGGGCTGCTGATCAACATCTTGATCTCCTTCTTCCTGGCGCTCGCGATCGAGCCCGCCGTCGGCCGCATGGCGGCCCGCGGCATGCGCCGCGGTCTTGCCACCTTCCTGGTCTTCATGGGGGTGCTGGTCGCGGGGGCCGGGTTTGTCGTGCTGCTCGGCTCGATGCTGGCCGGCCAGATCATCGAGATGGTCGAGGACTTCCCCAAGTACCTCGACTCGGTGATCAGATGGATCAATGAGACCTTCCAGACGGAGCTCTCGCGGGTCGAGGTCCAGGACAGCCTGCTGAACTCCGACTGGCTGCGGAAGTACGTACAGAACAGCGCGACCGGCGTCCTGGACGTATCGGCGACCGTCCTCGGTGGGCTGTTCAAGCTGCTGACGATCTTCCTGTTCTCGTTCTACTTCGCCGCCGACGGGCCCCGACTGCGCCGCGCCCTGTGCTCCGTACTGCCGCCGTCCCGCCAGACCGAGGTGCTGCGCGCCTGGGAGATCGCGGTCGACAAGACGGGCGGCTACATCTACTCGCGCGGTCTGATGGCGCTCATCTCCGGAGTCGCGCACTACATCCTGCTCGAAGCCCTCGACGTGCCGTACGCGCCCGCGCTCGCGGTGTGGGTGGGCCTGGTCTCGCAGTTCATCCCGACCATCGGTACGTATCTGGCGGGCGCCCTGCCGATGCTGATCGCGTTCACGGTCAACCCCTGGTACGCGCTGTGGGTGCTCGGATTCGTCGTGGTCTACCAGCAGTTCGAGAACTACGTGCTGCAGCCGAAGCTGACCGCCAAGACCGTCGACATCCACCCGGCGGTGGCCTTCGGCTCGGTCGTCGCGGGCACCGCGCTGATGGGCGCTGTCGGCGCGCTGATCGCGATTCCGGCGATCGCGACGCTGCAGGCCTTCCTGGGCGCGTATGTGAAGCGGTACGACGTGACGGACGACCCGCGGGTGCACGGCAGGCGCGCGCCACGACGCGGCGCCTCTCTCCTCACCCGTCTGCGGCGCCGTGAGCCCGGTCAGGAACCCGGCCAGGAAACCCGTCAGGAGTCCCGTCCACCGCAGACGCCGCCGTCCGGGGACGACCACGCCTGAGGACGCCTGAGGGGCGGACCGTTGCCGTACGGCCGTGTCAGTGGCGCTCCAGCTCCACCCGGGGCAGGACCCGGCGCAGTCCGGCCGGCAGCCACCACGCGCTCCGCCCCAGCAACTGCATCACCGCGGGCACGATCAGGCAGCGGATGACGACGGCGTCCAGCAGAATCGCCACCGCCAGACCGAGCCCGAACTGCTGGAGCATCCGGTCAGGACTGAGCATGAAGGCCGAGAACACCACGATCATGATGGCCGCTGCCGCCGTGATCACCTTGCCGGTCGCCGCGAGCCCCTCGCGCACCGCACCCGGCGCGTCCTTCGTGCGCTCCCACTCCTCATGGATGCGCGAGAGCAGGAAGACCTCGTAGTCCATGGAGAGCCCGAAGACGATCGCGAAGATCATGACCGGGATGAACGCCTCGATGGGGCCGGGCTCGACGCCGAACCAGCCGTGCTGGAACACCAGCGTGATCACGCCGAGCGCCGCACCGATGCTGATCAGGTTGAGCAGCGCGGCTTTCACCGGGATCAGGACCGACCGGAATACGGCGAGCAACAGCAGCGCGGAGAGTCCCACGACGATCGCGACGAACAGCGGCATCCTGTCCGACACAGTCGTGGCGAAGTCCTCCGTCGCCGCAGTGGATCCGCCGACCAGCAGATCGGCGCCGGTGTCCCGCTCCAGCGGCGGCAGTACGTCGGAGCGCAACCGCTCGACGAGACCGGACGTCGCCTCGTCCTGCGGTGCGGAATCGGGGAAGGCGATGACGGTCGAGACCGAACGGTCCTGCGTCGGGAAGGCCGGGGTCACGGCCGCGACCCCCTCCGTCCCCTCCAGTGCGGTACGTACCCGCTGTGCCGCGTCGTCGCTGCCGCCGTCGGCCACCACGACGAGCGGGCCGTTGAAGCCGGGCCCGAAGCCCTCTCCCAGGAGGTCGTACGCCTTCCGGCTGGTCTTCGTCTGCGCCTCGTTGCCCGCGTCGGCGAAGCCCAGGCGCATGTCGAGCGCGGGGGCGGCCAGCGCGCCCAGCGCGACGAGCGCCACGATCAGTGCCGCCCAGGGCCTGCGCTGCACACCGGTCGCCCAGCGCCGCCAGGCCGCACCCTCGACGCGCTTCGCCTTGGCGGCGCGCTTGGCCACACTGCGCTCGATGCGCTTGCCCAGGATGCCGAGCAGTGCGGGAAGCAGGGTCAGCGAAGCGGCCATGGTGACCAGGACGGTCAGTGCCACCGCGAGTGCCACGCCCTGCAGCGAGCCGAGGCCGAGGGCCACCAGTCCCATCAGCGCGATGATCACTGTGCAGCCGGCGAAGAAGACGGTACGGCCGGCCGCGTCCAGCGCTGTACGGGTGGCCTGTTCCGCCCGTACACCCTTCAGCAGCTCGCCCCTGTAGCGGGAGAAGATCAGCAGGGCGTAGTCGATGCCGACGCCCAGACCCACCAGCATCATGATCGGCGGGGTGAAGTCGGCGACGTTCGCGAGGTGCGAGGCCATCGCGATCAGCCCGATCGACGTCCCGACGGCGAAGAGTGCGGCGACAACGGGCAGGCTCGCGGCGACCAGCGACCCGAAGAGGAAGACCAGGATCACGAGCGCCCCAAGAATGCCCGCTCCCTCCGCCGCGCCGCCCTCGCTCTCTTCCGCGCCTCGTACGGCGTCGCCGCCGACCTCGGCCTGAAGCCCCTGCCCCGCAACGGACTTGGCGGTGTCGATGACCCGTACTACGTCCTCTTTGGGGACGTCCTCCGTCTTGCCGTCGAGCGTGACCGTCGCGTACGCGACAGTGCCGTCTTTGGAGAAGGCCGCCGCGTCCTCGTACGGGCTGCGGACCTCGGCCACGCCGGGAAGCTTCGCCACCTTCTCGAGCATGGGCTCGACGCGCTGCTGTATGTCCCTGCCGCGCAGTCCGTCTCTGTCCTTGATGACGATCTGTACGGAGTCGCCCGCCTGCGCGGAGCCGTGCTTCTGGAGCGTGGTCCGGGCGGCCTGCGAATCGGTGCCGGGAAGCGAGAAATCGTTGTGGTAATCGCTGCCGACGGCGGTCGACGCGGCCGTGACGGCGATCAGGACGGCGACCCACAGGCCGAGGGCCCTCCAGCGGTGCTGGTGGGAGAAGGCGGCCAGGCGCTCGAAGACGCTCGCACGGCGCGCGGGCCGCTGTGCGGGCGCTGCTGCGGGTTCTGTGCCGATGGTCATGACGGACTCCTTGTCAGGACAGAGGTGCGGAAGATTCAGAGGTACGAGGGGCGGGTTACGCGGTGTCCGAACGTGCGCCACAGCCACACCTGTGCGGCCACCAGCGCCGGTGTGACGACGAGCAGTGCCGGCACCAGGAGCGAGAGAGTGACGCTGTCCGCCGCCGAGTCGGCGAGGGGCAGCCGGGTGCCGGCGAAGAGCGGCAGGGCGGCCATGACGACAGCGGTCAGCGCGAAGGAGTGCAGCCGGGGTGTACGGCCCGAGATCTGCCTGGCCCGCTCGTACGGCTTGCCGGTCAGCCGCAGTGCGGCGAAGCCGAGCCCGTGCGCTGCGAACAGCAGGGCCACCGCGAGGGCCGTGAACACCGTCAGGCTGCCCGACGCAGGCCTGAACGGATCCCCGGTCAGCAGCCCGGCGTACAGCGCACCCCAGGACAGCGCCACGGTCCAGCTGCCGCACACCACAAGGGCATCCATGCTGCTGCGCCACCCCCGCGAGGCGCCGCGCCCACGCCACCACAGGCCCGCGTCCCGCACGATCCAGCCGGCGACGAGTGGCAGCAGTACCAGGAACTGCCCCTGGAACAGCTCACCTTCCAGCGTGGGGAAGCAGCCGATCAGTACGCCGGCGGTGGCGATCAGCCACACCTCGTTGCTCAGGAAGAACGGCCCGATGGAGGCGAGAACCAGGCGCCGCTCGCCGGGCTCGCGCCCCAGATAGGGCAGCAGCATGCCGACACCGAGGTCAGCACCCGCCAGTACGAAGTAGCCGGTTGCGAAGAAGCCCAGAAGGGCGATGGCAAGGATGTCCATGACGTCGTCTCCGGATCTCTTCAGTACGAGTGGACAGGGAGGGGGCGATCGGCCGGGCCGTGGTCCGTACGGTCGTCAGCCCCCAGGGCCACGTGGGAAGAGCCGCGCTGTGCGGTGCGCAGCAACAGCCACCAGTTGATGGTGATCAGCAGCACGAAGAGAGTGCCGAAAACGGCGAGCGAAAGCTGCAACTGGCCGGTGGAAAGGGCGGATCCCGCGTCCTCCGTTTTCAGCAGCCCGTATATCACCCACGGCTGGCGCCCTGCCTCCCGGAAGACCCAGCCCGCGGTCATCGCTACGAACGGCAGGGGGACGACGGCCATCAGCAGTACGTGCCAGGGGCGGAGGCGGTACACCGTCCACTTGATGGAGCCGAGGACGACGCCCAGGATCGCGATGAAGAACATCAGGCCGAAGACCGACAGCATCACGAGCGCACCGGCCCTGGTCCACGCCTCGGAGGGCAGATAGTCACCGGGGCCGAACTTCGCCGCCATCTCTGCCTGCAACCGCGCCATTTCGGCGGGATCGCTCTGGAACGCCGCCAGTTTCGCGGGCTGGTACTCCCGCAGCATCGGAAACTGCGCCCCACCGACCGCAGCGGTGAAGAAAACGGCCGGCAGGGCGACGAAGACACCGATCCGAAGGGAGCGGCGGAACAGCTCGTGATCGGGCGTACGCCGGAAGAGGTGATAAGCACTCACCCCTGCCATGAAGAACGCCGCTGTGATGAGGGCGCCGCCCGTTATGTGGAGGAAGGCGAACAGGGTGGACGGGTTGGTGAGCAGCGCCCAGGAGTCGCTGATGACCAGCCCTTCGGCGGTCTCTCTGTAACCCACAGGGTGGTTGAGGAAGCCGTTGGTGACGAGGATCCAGTAGGCCGAGAGGTACGCCGTCAGCGTCACCACCCACAGCAGCGCGAGGTGGACCCCCTTGCCGAAGTGGTTCCAGCCGAAGATCCACAGGCCGAGGAAGGTCGACTCGACGAAGAAGGCAACGACTGTCTCGATCGCCAGGGAGGCCCCGAACACGTTGCCCGCGTAGTGCCCGAGGCCGCTCCACGTCATGCCGAACTGGAACTCCATCACGATGCCCGTGACGATCCCTACGGCGTAATTGATGACGTACAGCTGGCCCCAGAAGCGCACCATGCGGGCGTGCACGGGGTCACCGGAGAAGACGGCGCGCGTCTGGATGACGGCGACGACCGTGGCGAGCCCCAGCGTCAGGGCGACGAAGAGGAAGTGTCCGCCGGCGGTGAGGGCGAACTGCAACCGCGCGAGATCGAGCGTTTCTGGTTCCACGCCTGTGACTCTGAAGGCACGGTCACAGGCGTGGCGTCGGCCTGGCGTGGACAGTGGGCGTACCCCAGGAGTTGTGGGTCCACCCGGCCGCGTACCCCAGGAGTTGCGTCAGGGGGTGCCCGTCAGCCCAGCCAGCCCGGGGTGATCATGCCGCTCTCGTACGCGAGGATCACCAACTGCGCCCGGTCCCGCACATTGACCTTGGTCATGATCCGGCTGACGTGGGTCTTGGCAGTGGCCGGGCTCAGCACCAGGCGCTGCGCGATCTCGTCGTTGGACAGGCCGGCGCCGACCAGGCCCATGACCTCGCGCTCGCGCTCGGTGAGGGCGTTCAGGCGCGGGCTCGGGTCGGGCTGCTTGGCGCGGCCCGCGAACTCGGCGATGAGGCGGCGGGTCACGGCGGGGGCGATGAGCGCGTCGCCGCGCGCCACGACCCGTACACCGTGGAGCAGTTCCATCGGCTCCGTGTCCTTGACCAGGAAGCCGGATGCCCCGGCGCGCAGGGCGCCGTAGACGTAGTCGTCCACGTCGAAGGTGGTGAGGATGACGACCCGTATGCCCTCGAAGTAAGGATCCGAGACGATACGGCGGGTCGCTTCCAGCCCGTCGAGTTCGGGCATACGGATGTCCATCAGCACGACGTCCGGGCGCAGTTCACGGGCGAGCGCCAGGGCTTGGTTGCCGTTGGCCGCCTCGCCGACCACCTCGATGTCGTCCTCGTCGTCGAGGATGGAGCGGAATCCCGCCCGTACGAGCGTCTGGTCGTCAGCCAGCACTACGCGGATCATGCGCCTCCTCCGACCGGGATCCGGGCCTCGACCCGGAAGCCGCTGCCGGTGTCGACGGCGGTCAGCTCGCCCCCAAGTGCCCGTGCCCGCTCTGCCATTCCGTTGATTCCGCTGCCCTCCGCGCCGGGCGCCGAGCCCCGGCCGTCGTCCTCGATACGCACCACGACATTGTCGCCGTCACACCGCACAGTGACGACAGCCGTGCGGGCCTGTGCGTGCCGGGCGACGTTCGTCAGGGACTCCTGCACGATGCGGTAGGCAGCGAGCGAGACCTGCGGAGGCAGCTCCTGTGCCGCGCCCTCTACGGTCGTACGGATGTCGAGTCCGGCCGCCCGCGCGCGTGCCGTGAGCTCGTCGAGCCGCTCGATGCCCGCGGTCGGGGTGACCGGGGCACCGTCCTCGCCGTCGACCTGGCGCAGTACGCCGAGGGTGGCACGCAGTTCGCGCAGTGCGTCCTTGCTGCTGTCGCGGATCGCCTCCAGAGCGGGCACCAGCTCCTCGGGGCCGCGCGGCCGCTTGGAATGGCGGTGCAGGGCCGCGCCCGCCTGGACGTTGATCAGCGAGATGTTGTGCCCGAGTACGTCGTGCAGCTCGCGAGCGATGCGCAGCCGCTCCTCCGTCGCCGACTGGCGTGCGCGTACGTCCTTCTCGCGCTCGGCGGCACGGACCCGCTGCTCGACCTCACGGAGGTACGCCTGGTGGGTGCGGTGTGCCTGGCCGATCGCGATCACGCCGACGAACCAGCCGGCCATCAGGAAGATCGCCGCGTCGTCCACGTGCCGCTCGCCGGAGGTCACCACCTGCTCGACGTAGACGGTGGACAGCATGGTGACGACGGCCAGAGTGATGGCCGAGGCGAGATGCCCCTGGGCGGCGACGGTGTAGAGGGCGTAGGCGTAGGCCAGGAGCAGCACCGGCAGGTCGACGGTGCTGACCGGGAAGTACGCCGCGCAGCACAGCAGGGTGACAACCGCGACGGGTACCGGCCACCGGCGGCGCCACACGAGGGCGGAGCATCCGACGGCGATGAGTGCCCAGCCGAGCAGGAGCCGGCCGGGCGACTCGTACGCGTCCCGGTCGCGGACCAGGGTTCCGACGACTGTGACCAGGGCGACACCGGCCCCGACGGCGAAGGTCACGGTGCGCTGGGGGAGGGCCATGCCCCGAAGGATAGGCGGGAGGGGAGGCCTGGACCGGTGGGCGTGGTGCGCTTGACACCAAAATCGAACATCCATTCTCATGGGGTTCCGGCCCTGAAACCCCAAGGGTTTTCCACAGGCCAGACGGACGCCGGGACGCATTGTCAGTGGCAGGGGTTAGCGTCATTGACGTGAAGCGATCGACTCAAGCAAATCGGGTGGAACCCATGGCAGCAGGCACCGACCGCGAGAAGGCGCTCGACGCCGCGCTCGCACAAATTGAACGGCAATTCGGCAAGGGCGCCGTGATGCGCCTCGGCGACCGGCCGAACGACCCCATCGAGGTCATCTCCACCGGGTCGACCGCTCTGGACATCGCGCTCGGCGTCGGTGGACTGCCGCGCGGTCGTGTGGTGGAGGTGTACGGACCGGAATCCTCCGGTAAGACGACACTGACGCTGCACGCCGTGGCCAACGCGCAGAAGGCCGGCGGCACTGTCGCCTTCGTGGACGCCGAGCACGCGCTCGACCCCGAGTACGCCAAGGCGCTCGGCGTCGACACGGACAATCTGATCCTCTCCCAGCCGGACACCGGCGAGCAGGCCCTCGAGATCGTGGACATGCTGGTCCGCTCGGGCGCCATCGACCTCATCGTCATTGACTCCGTCGCGGCCCTGGTGCCGCGCGCGGAGATTGAGGGTGAGATGGGCGACTCGCACGTCGGCCTCCAGGCCCGGCTGATGAGTCAGGCGCTGCGCAAGATCACTGGCGCGCTGCACCAGTCCCAGACCACAGCGATCTTCATCAACCAGCTCCGCGAGAAGATCGGTGTGATGTTCGGCTCCCCGGAGACCACGACCGGTGGCCGGGCGCTGAAGTTCTACGCCTCCGTGCGGCTCGACATCCGCCGTATCGAGACCCTCAAGGACGGCACGGACGCGGTCGGCAACCGCACCCGCGTCAAGGTCGTCAAGAACAAGGTCGCGCCGCCGTTCAAGCAGGCCGAGTTCGACATCCTCTACGGCCAAGGCATCAGCCGCGAGGGTGGCCTGATCGACATGGGCGTGGAGCACGGCTTCGTCCGCAAGGCCGGTGCCTGGTACACGTACGAGGGCGACCAGCTGGGCCAGGGCAAGGAGAACGCCCGTAACTTCCTGAAGGACAACCCCGATCTCGCCGACGAGATCGAGAAGAAGATCAAGGAAAAGCTGGGCGTCGGCGTCAAGCCGGTGGCCCCCGGAGCCGAGCCCGGCGCGGACGCGGCGGTCAGCGTCACGGCCCCGGCCGACGAGGCGAAGTCCGTACCGGCCCCGGCGAGCAAGGCCAAGACGGCCAAGGCCGCGGCAGCCAAGAGCTAGATCGTGACCCGGAGAACGGACTGGCCGGGAAGCGAAAGCGCGGACGCAGAGGACAGCGGCAGCCCCGCCCCGTCGAGGGCCGGGAAGGGGTTGCCGCCTCAGGATCCGGCTGAGCAGGCGCGGGCGATCTGCCTGCGCCTGCTCACCGGGACCGCGCGCACCCGCAAACAGCTCGCGGACGCCCTCCAGAAGCGGGGCATCCCGGACGACGTGTCGGACGAAGTGCTGTCCCGCTTCGAAGAGGTCGGGCTCATCAACGACGCGGCTTTCGCGGATGCCTGGGTGGAGTCCCGCCACCACGGCCGCGGTCTGGCCCGGCGGGCGCTTGCGCGGGAATTGCGAACCAAGGGCGTGGACTCGGCCCTGATCGACGATGCGGTCGGGCAGCTCGACTCCGACCAGGAGGAAGAGAGAGCCCGGGAGCTCGTAGCCCGCAAACTGCGCTCCACCCGCGGCCTGGAGCGCGACCGCAGAGTGCGCCGCCTGGCCAGCATGCTGGCCCGCAAGGGCTATCCCGAGGGTCTGGCTCTGCGGGTGGTCAGACGGGCCCTGGAGGAAGAGGGCGAGGAAACGGACGACTTGGGCTACGACCCGCTCTAGCGCGTGCGGCGACTGGCCGGGGGTCGGCCCAGGGTGGGGCTAACCCCCGGTCGAAGACGCAGGTCCGCTCCAGTGCACAGCACCTTGTGCACAGGAGATTGTGTGCGCATGGCACAGGAACCCGGCGGCACCGAGATCGCGGACATCGCCGCCCTCAAGGCGCTGGCACAGCCGCGACGCCAGCAGATATTCCAGCACCTCTCCCTCTACGGCCCTGCCACCTCGGCGGTCCTCGCCCGCGCCCTCGGACTGAACACCGGCGCTACCAGCTACCACCTCCGCGAGCTCGCCCGATACGGGTTCGTCGAGGAGACCGAGGGCGAAAGCGCCCGCCGCGAACGGTGGTGGCGAGCCGTCCCCGGTGACCGCCGCTTCCCCCGCCGCACTCGCCAGACCGCCGAAATGCGCCTCGTCATGGACGAGTTCAACCACCATGCGTACGCCGCCGACCTCGCACTCTTCGAGCAGGTCCAGCGGGAGAGCGCGGACGCGGATCTCGGAGAGTGGGCCGACGGCTTCCCCTATTCGAGGGGCTCCATCCGGCTCACGCTCCCCGAGTTCCGGGAGTTCTTCGAGGAGTACATCGCTCTCCTCAACCGCTACAAGCGCCCCGACGCCGAGACTCCGCCCGAGGCGCGCACCGTACTCACCCGCCTGCTCGCCTTCCCTGCACCCGAGGACGCGTCATGATGCTGAGCTATGCCCTGCAGACCATCCGGGCCCGCAAGGGCGGATTCCTCGGAGCGTTAGTTGCCCTGATGTGCGCAGCGGCCCTCATCACAGCCTGCGGCACCCTCCTGGAAAGCGGCCTTCGAGGCAAGATCGCCACCGAGCGCTACGCCGCCACCCCCCTCGTCGTCTCCGCGGACCAGAACGTTCACAAGACCACCGTCAAGCACAAAGGCAACGGAAAGACCAAGACCAAGCGCAAAGCGAAGCCCATGGCCGAGCGGGCGTGGCTGCCAGAGAAGACCGTCCAGCGCGTCAGAAGCGTCCCGGGCGTACGTGCCGCCGTGCCTGAACTCACCTTCCCCGCCTACCCCGTAGCCCCCGATGGCCGTTTCCTTCCTGCCGCCGACGACAGGGCGTACTACGGCCACGCCTGGGCCTCCGCCGCCCTGACCCCGTTCACCCTCACCCGCGGCCATGCCCCCAAGGCCCCCGCCGACCTCGTTGTCGACCGTGAACTCGCCGCCCGCGCCCACCTCGCGCCCGGCGACCGGCTCACCGTCCAGTCCACCAAGTCCCCCCGTACGTACCGGATCACCGGCATCGCGGCCCCCAAACACTCACCGGACTCCGTCGCCGACCGCGGCGACCTGCTCCGCCAGACTTCCCTCTTCTTCTCCACCAAGGAAGCCGAGCGGCTGGCCGACCGCCCGGGCCAGGTCACCACCATCGGTGTTGTACCGGAAAAGGACACCGACACAACCCAGTTGAAGAAGGCAATCGCCACAGCACTCGCCGGTACGAAGGCCCAGGTCTCCGTCGGCGACGACCGCGGCCCCGTGGAATTCCTCGACGCCGCCGAAGCCCGTATCAAGCTCGTCAGCATGGGCGGCGCGATCGGCGGTACGTCGCTCCTCGTCGCCATCCTGGTCGTCGTCGGCACCTTCGCGCTCTCCATCCAGCAGCGTCACCGCGAACTCGCCCTGCTCCGTGCCATCGCGGCCACACCCCGCCAGATCCGCCGCCTGCTTGGCCGCGAGGCCCTCCTCGTCGGTGCGACCGCCGGCATCGTCGGATCGCTCGCAGGCCTGCCGCTCGGCGCCTGGCTGCACGGCCGGTTTGTCGAGATGGGCGCGGTCCCGGCGACCCTGGAACGCGCGGTCAGCATCTTCCCGACGTTCGCCGCCGTCGGCGCGACGCTGCTCGGTGCCTGGGCCGCCGCCCGGATCTCCGGCCGCCGGATCAGCCGCATCCGACCGGCGGAAGCCATGGCCGAAGCCGTGGTCGACGGCACCAGGACCCCCTGGGCCCGCATTCTCGCCGGGCTCGCGCTGCTCGCCGGCGGCATCATCCTGGTCGCGGTCCTGAGCATGCTGCGCACCGAACCCGCGTCGACTCCCGTGACGTTCCTGACCGTTGTGGTGCTGGCCGTCGCGATCTCGCTGCTGGGTCCCGTGCTCGTACGGGCAGCAGGCGCACTGCTCGCCGGACCGCTCAGCCTGGTCGGCTCGGGAGGCCGGCTCGCCACTGCCAATGTGCGCGGCAATGCCACTCGGATGGCCGCGGCCGTCACCCCGCTCGCCCTCCTCATCGGCATGACCTGCACAGTCCTCTTTGTCCAGCCGACGCTCGGCGACGCTGCCCGCGCACAGAGCCGTGAGGGCACCCGAGCCACCTGGGTGATGACCTCCCAGGGCCCGGGCGTTCCGGCGGCCGCCACCGAGCTGGTCCGCCGGACCGACGGCGTCACGACAGCCACAGAGATCGTCAGAACCACGGTCCGAGTCGGCCTGGACAAGTACTCCGCCCAGGGCGTCACGCCCGCCGGCCTCACCCGCACCTGGGACCCGGACGTCACCAGCGGCTCGCTCGCCCACTTCGGCAACGGCAGTGCCGCCGTCAGCGAACTCGCCGCCGACCAGCTCAAACTGAAGCCCGGCAGCACGCTCGAACTCACGCTCGGCGACGGCACCCCTGCCACCCTCACCGTCGCCGCCGTGTACGCGCGAGGTCTCGGATTCGGAGACCTGACCCTGCCCCACGGCTTGGTCGCCCGGCATGTCGACAGCCCCCTCGCGGCTGCCGTACTCGTCGCCGCCGACAAGACCGCCGACCTCGGGGCTGCACAGAAGGAGCTCGCCAAAGCCGTACAGAAGTTCCCGGGCGTCTCTGTCCTGAGCCCGGAGAGTGTCGACGAGCTCCAGCAAGAGCAGCAACGCACCAACGCCGAGGTCAATTACCTCGCCATGGGGCTCGTCCTGGCCTTCACCGCCATTGCCGTCGTCAACACCCTCGCCATGTCGGTCTCCGAGCGCATCAGGGAAATCGCGATGCTCAGGCTGGCCGGTGCCACCCGCCGTCAGGTCCTGCGCATGCTGCGCATCGAGGCCTTGTCGGTCCTGCTCATCGGGGCCGTCCTCGGCACCGGTATCGCGCTCGCCGTACTCACCGCGTTCAGTGTCGGCATGACGGGCAGCGCGGCACCGGCTGTGCGGCCTCTGGTGTACGCCACCGTCGTCGGCGGGGCCGGACTGCTCGCCCTGGTGGCGACTGCGCTGCCCGGCCGGGCAGCGCTCAGGACCCGCCCGGTGGACGTGGCCACTTCCAAGCAGTGACCACGCAGGGCGGTAAGGGGTGCCCTTTCAGGGAGGGCACCCCTTACCGCATCTCCTATGGAGCCACCGGCAGTCCCGCCGCGCGCCAGGCCTGGAAACCGCCGTCGAGGTCCGTCGCCCGGTGCAGGCCCAACTGCCGCAGTGACGCGGCCGCGAGGCTCGATGCGTAGCCCTCGTTGCAGATCACCACGACCTGCAGATCATGGCTGGTGGCTTCCGGAGCCCGGTGGCTGCCCTGCGGATCGAGGCGCCACTCCAGCTCATTGCGCTCGACGACCAGCGCGCCCGGAATCAGCCCGTCCCGCTCGCGCAGCGCGGCGTACCGGATGTCCACCAGCAGGGCTCCGGCCTCGGCCGCGTCGTAGGCCTCCTGCGGCCCGATGCGGTCGAGGCCTTCGCGGACCCGTTCCAGGAGCTCGTCAATGCCCACAGATTCGCCGCTCACTGCCACTCCTCCGGACGCTCGACGTGCTCCAAGCGGAGTACGGCGCCCGTACGGCTGTAGCGCCGCATCATCGGCAGCGGCGGGTAGTACGCGTGCACCGAGACGGCGTGCTCGTCCGTCGACTTGTTCAGCACCTGGTGCACATGGTGGGCGCCGAAGGCCCGTCCCCGGCCGGCGGTCAGCAGCCGTTCCCGGTCCACCCCGTCGGCCAGTTCAAGCGTTTTCCAGCCCTCCGTCGGGATGCGCGCCGCGAGGGACTCCTCGCGCAGTGAGCCGGCCGCGGTGGCGAACGCACCCTGCGAGCCGCCGTGGTCGTGCCAGCCGGTGCCTGTGCCGGGTGGCCAGCCGATCAGCCAGGCCTCGCTCCCACCCGGGCCTTCGAGACGCGACCATGTGCGCCCCTGGGGATCGAGTGGAAGGGAGGCCACGAGTGCGGCGTCCGCGGCGGTACGGCGCACGAATTCGAGCAGTTCTGCGGCGGAGGGTGCCGCACTTCGGGCCGCGGGTTCGGGCACGGCAGATGTACGTACGGGAGAAGACACAGGGGACCGTCCTGAGGCAGTTCGCAGGAACGCGCGGCCGGAAAACGGCACGGCACAGCGCGGGGAGAGAAGGCGAATCAGCAGGACGGACGACACACGCAGCCCGCATAGCGGACGAGGTCCATATGGACCCTCCGCCACAGGCGCACATTGGTGTCGGTCACGCTCCGGAGTACACCATGCACGCCTGTGACGGTCAATTGATGTCCGCAGTCCGGTCGGTCCGGTCGGTCCGGTCCATTTGGTCGGAGGGCGCCGACTGCTCGGGAAGCCCCGAGCGCGGCGGAGCCTGTGCCGACGGCGCCGGTGAGCCCCCGCGCGTCGCGTCCGCCGCCGCGTACAGCTCGGCGGGCCGCACCCCGTGGAACGCCGCGACCAGATGCCCGTCGGGCCGTACGAGCAGCACCGTGTGCGCCGACGCCCCCGGGTAGCTCTCGGTCACCAGCAGCTCCGCCCGTACAGGCAGCGCCGTCACCGCCGCGGCCAGCCGGGGCATGACCCCCGCCGTCATCCAGTGCCGCCGGTCCCATACGCCCGTGCCCGGCGCGACCAGCGTCACCAGCAGCCGCCCGCGCCCCAGCCGGTCCCGCAGTCGCACCGTAGTGCCGTCGGGAGCCGTCGCCCGTACGTCCGCTACGGGAGCCCCCAGGGGCGTGCCGACCAGCGTCTGCGCCTCGGCGTGCGGGGGTGCCAGAGGGGAGCGCGTGTACTCGGGGGGCGCACCCAGAGCGCCGCGCCCCAGGTGCCCGTCCGTGAGCAGGGAGTCGTGCCCTCGCGCCGTACCCGGCAGGTACGTACGCAGGCCACCGCTCCGCCGCAGGATCGGCAGCGCCTGGTCGGCGGCGCGCAGGCGCGAGGCTACCGATGTGCGCCGCTCCGCCTGGTAACTGTCGAGCAGCGTTTCCGACGCCCCCAGGTGCCAGGCCTGCGCCAGCTTCCAGGCCAGGTTGTCGATGTCCCGCAGCCCCTCGTCGAGCCCCTGCGTACCGAGCGCGCCGAGCAGATGGGCTGCCTCCCCGGCGAGGAACGCCCGGCCCACACGCCAGCGGCGGGCCAGCCGGTGGTGGAGCGTGTACACGCCGGTGTCGATCAGGTCGTACGGGGGTGTCTCGCCGCACCAGCCGCCCAGCGTGTCCCGTACCCGCGTCACCAGGGCTTCGGGCGTGACGAGTTCGCCACGGGCGGGCAGCAGCCAGTCCAGCCGCCACACACCGTCCGGCAGGGGACGGGCGGTGACTTCCTGGCCGCCCGTGCGCCACGGCGGCAGCCGGTGCAGCAACGCTTCGTCGGGCCAGGGCAGTTCCGTACGCAGCGCGGCTACGGCATGCCGTTCCACCGCCGTACGCCCGGGGAAACGGATGTCGAGGAGCTTGCGCACCGTCGACCTCGCCCCGTCGCACCCGACCAGGAAACTGCCGCGCCACCAGGTGGCCCCGGGTTCGCGGGTGTGCGCGGTGATGCCGCTGTCGTCCTGCTCGATGGTGTCGAGGCGGCCTTGCGGCACGATCTGCACGAGCTCCTGCATCGCGGCAGCGGCGCGCAGCCCGCGCGTCAGGTCGTGCTGTGGGAGATGCAGGGGTGAGGGCTCGCCGCCCTCGCCAAATTCCACCCGCCTGACGTCCTGATTGCGCCGCATGGACCGCCATCCGGCCCAGCGCGCCCCACCGTCACGGACAGTGGTGCAGCCGAGCCGCTCGACCAGGTCCGCGGTGTCCGGCCGCAGGACGGCCGTACGGGCCGTACGAGGCTCGTTCTTGCCCGGCCCCTCGTCGAGCACCACAGAGGGGACACCCTGGGCGGCGAGGGCAAGGGAAAGTGCCAGTCCGACGGGACCGGCACCAACGACAATCACCGGGTCCACGGCGCGTCCCCTCCTGTCCGTACGGACATCTGGGAAGTGGCAGGTGGAACCCGGTGCACGATCACAGAACGTATGCAACCCACTGCGGGTGCGTGCGTCAAGTGACAGAGGCAGCGGCGCGGTGGCCGCTGCCTCACATTTCGTCAGTTCTTCTTGCCGACAGGCCCGTCGGTCCCTTCGGACCCGCCCTCCACATGTGGTCCGAGCGGACCGCCACCGGCGTCAAGCACTCCGGGAGCCTCCAGCGGTTCGGCGGCCGCGGCCGGCATGATGCCGGTCTTGGCACGGCGGCCACGCTTCTCGATCCAGGTAGCGAGCGAGGACAGCGCCATGCACATCGCGACATAGATTGCGCCGACGACGATGACGACAGGGACGTAAGGATTGTCGTCGTTGACGATGATGTTGTTGGCCATCGTCCGCGCCGCGTACAGCAGCTCCGCGTACGTGATGATGTAGCCGAGCGAGGTGTCCTTGAGGGTCACGACCAGCTGGCTGATGATCGTCGGCAGCATCGACCGTACGGCCTGCGGGATCAGCAGCATCGTCATGACCTGCGACTTGCGCAGACCCAGCGCGTACGCCGCCTCGACCTGCCCCTTGGGCACGGCGTTGACACCGGCCCTGAGCACCTCGGCCTGGACACACGCGTTGTAGACCGTCAGACCGATGACCAGCGCCCAGTACGCCGAGCTCTCACCGATGAAGCCGAGGCTGTCCTTGTACGTGAGGAACAGGACCCACAGCGCGTAGATCGTGATCAGCAGCGGGACGGCCCGGAACAGCTCGATGAACCCGGTGGCCACCGCGCTCACTGCCCGGTGGTCTGACAGCCGCGCCACGGCCAGCAGGACACCGAGCACCAGCGACAGGACCGCCGCCACCACGAAGACCTGCAGAGTCGAGAGGATGCCGTCGCGGATGTTCGCCCGCACGCCGGCGTTGTTGAAGATGGCCCACATCTCGGAGGCGAAGTAACCCCGGTCCGCGAGACGGAAGACCGCGAACCCGATCAGCCCCAGAACCAGCAGGGAGCCGACCACGGTGTAGATGCGGTTGCGTACCCGGGCGTTGGGACCCGGGGCGTCGTACAGGACGCTCGAACTCATCGTGCGACCTCCAGGCGCCGCTCGAGCAGCCGGAAGAGACCGCTGATGGTGAAGGTGACGACCAGGTAGCCGAGGGCTACCCAGAGGAAGATGGGGGCGATGGCGAAGCCCTTGTCGCTCAGCAGCTTCTGGACACCGAAGAGCTCGGTGACGCTGAAGGCGCCCGCGATCGCCGAGTTCTTGGTGAGGGCGATGAAGATGCTGCTCAGCGGCGGGATCACGGTGCGGGTTGCCTGCGGCAGGACGATCATGCGCAGCGTCTGGAAGAAGGTCATGCCCAGCGAGCGGGCGGCCTCGGCCTGGCCGAGCGGCACCGTACTGACACCGGACCTGACGGCCTCGCAGACGAACGCGGAGGTGTAGAAGCCGAGCGCCAGCAGAGCCTTCGTCCACGGGTTCATGCCGGAGCCGAAGACGGCGGGCACCACGAACCAGGCGACGAGGAACAGCAGCGTCAGCGGGGTGTTGCGGAAGAGCGTGACCCAGGCGGTGCCGAAGAATCGCAGGGGCGGTACGGGAGAGACGCGGAAGCCGGCCATCACGACGCCGAGCACCATCGCGAGCAGCGCACTGGCGGCGGTCAGCAGCACGGTTCCTATGAAACCGTCACGGAACTCCGGCAAGTGGTCGAGCAATACATTCACGGGGAAGTCCTCGTGGGCGGCAGCGGACGGGCAGGGGACACCGCGCCCCGTACGCTCCCCTCAAGCGCGTACGGGGCCCGGTAGGTCACCACCGAAGTCGGCGGTATCAGTAGCGCTCGAGCGCCGGCGGCTCGGTGAACGCGGAGCCGGACAGGCCGAGCGTCGCGTCGTACGCCTTCTTGTAGTCGCCGTTCTTGATGTGCGCCTCGAGGGCCTTGGAGACCGCCTCGCGCAGCACCTTGTCGTCCTTGCTCATGCCGATGCCGTACGGCTCCTTGGTGAACGGCTTGCCGACCACCTTGAGCTTCGTCGGACGCTGGGCGGCGTAGCCCTTGAGGATCGCGTCGTCGGTCGTGACGGCGTCGACCTCGTTGTTGATGAGCTGCTGCACGCACTCGGAGTACTTCGACAGCTCGGTGGCCTTCGCGCCGTACTTCGGCTTCTTGATCTCCTGGAGCGGAGTGGAGCCGACGATCGAGCAGACCTTCTTGCCCTTGAGGGAGTCGGGTCCGGTGATCGTCTTCTCGTCCTTGCGGACCAGGAGGTCGGCGCCCGCCATGAAGTACGGACCGGCGAAGCCGACCTGCTTCTTGCGCTCGTCGTTGATCGTGTACGTACCGACGTAGAGGTCGACGTCACCCTTCGAGATGGTCGTCTCACGGACACCGGAGTCGACCGTCTTGAAGCTGATCTGGTCGGCCGAGAAGCCGAGGTCGGCGGCGACCATCTTGGCGATCTCGATGTCGAAGCCGGAGCGCTTGCCGTTGGTGTCCTCGAAGCCGAGGTACGGCTGGTCGTTCTTCGCGCCGAAGGTGATCTTGCCGGCCTTCTGGGCCTTCTTCAGGGTCGGCGAGTCGAGCTTGACGTCCTTGGCGACCGTGTACGTCGGCAGCTTGGGGGCGTCCTTGCCGCCGGTCGGGTCCTTCGGCTTGTCACCGGCCGTACCGGACTCGCCGCCACAGGCGGTCGCGGTCAGCGCGAGCACAGCAATGGCAACAGCGGCCGTCTTGCGGAGCTTCATCGTGAACATCCCTTTTGTCGTAGGTCGTTGGTCGTCAGTGGTGAAGGATCTTCGACAGGAAGTCCTTGGCCCGGTCGCTGCGCGGGTTGCTGAAGAACTGGTCCGGTGTGGCTTCTTCGACGATCTTGCCGTCCGCCATGAAGACGACACGGTTGGCGGCCGAGCGTGCGAAGCCCATCTCGTGGGTGACGACCACCATCGTCATTCCGTCGCGCGCCAGCTGCTGCATGGCTTCCAGCACCTCGTTGATCATCTCCGGGTCGAGCGCCGAAGTGGGCTCGTCGAAGAGCATGACCTTGGGATCCATGGCCAACGCCCGTGCGATCGCCACACGTTGCTGCTGGCCACCCGAGAGCTGTGCCGGGTACTTGTCCGCCTGCGAGCCGACACCCACCCGGTCGAGCAGGGCGCGCGCCTTCTCCTCGGCCGCCTTCTTGTCCGTCTTGCGGACCTTTATCTGGCCCAGCGTGACGTTCTCCAGCACCGTCTTGTGTGCGAAGAGATTGAACGACTGGAAGACCATGCCGACGTCGGCACGCAGCCGGGCGAGCTCCTTGCCCTCCTGGGGCAGCGGCTTCCCGTCGATCGAGATCGCGCCGGAGTCGATCGTCTCCAGGCGGTTGATGGTGCGGCACAGCGTGGACTTTCCGGACCCGGAGGGTCCGATGACGACCACGACCTCGCCACTGGCGATGGTCAGATCGATGTCCTGGAGCACATGCAGCGCGCCGAAGTGCTTGTTGACGTTGCTCAGCACGACCAGGTCGTCGGCTGCGGGGGCAGCGTCCTCGGCGGCCTTGGTCACTGAAACTCCGCTCATCGGCTTCTTGCTCCGTCCTCCTCGGTTGGGGAGGACCCTAGTCAGCCGTTACGACCAGCGTCATTACATCTGAGCGGAAATTGAGCATAACGATCCGGCTGCAACCGGACACTCCGCGTGAACAGGACTCCCGGCGGGGATACGGCTCCATAACGGAACATGCCCGTAACGGGAAGGGCCTTGACTGGACCGTGACGGATCGGCGTGGATGCACTGAGAGCATTCACGAACAGTTCATCAATTCCACCGGAGGGGGGCCCATGAGACTGCTGCTCGTCGAGGACGACAACCACGTCGCCGCGGCCCTCTCCGCCATCCTCGCCAGACACGGCTTCCAGGTCGTCCACGCCCGCAGCGGCGAGGAGGCGCTCCAGGCACTGCTGCCTGCCGAGAAGGAACCGTTCGGTGTCGTACTGCTCGATCTCGGGCTGCCCGACCAGGACGGCTACGAGGTGTGCGGCAAGATCCGTAAGCGCACCGACACCCCCGTGATCATGGTCACCGCGCGGGCGGACGTGCGCTCCCGCATTCACGGCCTCAACCTCGGCGCCGACGACTACGTCGTCAAGCCGTACGACACCGGTGAACTGCTCGCCCGTATCCACGCGGTCAGCCGCCGCAAGACGACGGGCGACGCACCGGCGCCCGCCGCCGACCCTGCCCTGCGGCTCGGGTCCGTACACATCGAACTGCCCACGCGCCGCGTCAGCGTCGCCGGCAGCGAGGTCCAGCTGACCCGCAAGGAATTCGACCTGCTTGCTCTCCTCGCCCAGCGTCCCGGCGTCGTCTTCCGCCGGGAACAGATCATCAGCGAGGTGTGGCGCACGAGTTGGGAAGGCACGGGACGCACGCTGGAGGTCCACGTGGCCTCCCTGCGCTCCAAGCTGCGGATGCCCGCGCTCATCGAGACGGTGCGCGGCGTCGGCTACCGGCTCGTCGCCCCGGCCGCGGTGCAAGGCCCGTAACGGCACGTGCGCACCCGCCTTCTCCCCCTGCTCATCGTCCTCCTCGCGGGGATACTCCTCGCGCTGGGCTTCCCGCTCGCGGTGAGCGTGGCCGCGGCCCAGCAGCAGCGGGTGGTCGTCGACCGGATCGACGACACCGCGCGCTTCGCAGCGCTCGCCCAGTTCGTCACCGAACGCAAGAAGAGCAGCCAGGACGAGCGCCGCAGGACGCTGGAGACCGAACTCGCCAGCTACAGCGAGGTGTACGGGATCAACGCGGGCGTCTTCTACCGCGACCGCCATGCCATGGCCAGTGCCCCCGTGAGCTGGACCGTCCCGACGGGCGGCGAGGGGGGCGACGCCTTCCAGGAGGCTCTCTACAAGCGCCGCAGCCACGATCCCGCACAGGTCTGGCCCTGGCAGGACGGACGCCTGATAGTCGCCTCACCGGTCGTACGGGACGGCGATGTGGTCGCGGTCGTGGTCACCGATTCGCCGACCGGGCAGATGCGCGAGCGGATCATGCGTGGCTGGCTGGTGATCGCCGCGGGCGAGTTCGCGGCGATGCTGGTCGCGGTCGGCGCCGCGTTCCGGCTGACCGGCTGGGTGCTCAGGCCCGTACGCGTCCTGGACGCGGCCACCCACGACATCGCGACCGGACTGATGAACTCACGGGTGGCAGCCGGCAGCGGTCCACCGGAACTCCGACGCCTGGCCCGGTCGTTCAACGAGATGGCGGACAACGTCGAGGATGTGCTGGAGCAGCAGCGTGCCTTCGTCGCCGACGCCTCCCACCAACTGCGCAACCCACTGGCCGCCCTGCTCCTGCGTATCGAGCTCCTCTCCCTCGAACTCCCCGAGGGGAACGAGGAGATCGCCTCCGTCCGTACGGAGGGCATGCGCCTCGCCCAGGTCCTCGACAGCCTTCTGGACCTGGCGCTGGCCGAGCATGCCCCCGCCCACCTCCAGCTCATCGACATCGGCGAGCTGGCCTGTGAACGGGTCGCCGCCTGGCGCCCCCTCGCGGACGACAAGGGCGTACGCCTCACGCGCGAGGGCCCGGCGGCCGTCACCGCGTGGGGCGACCTCGTCGCGCTCTCCAGCGCCCTGGACGCGGTGATCGACAACGCCCTGAAGTTCACGCCGCAGGGCGAGGAGGTCACCGTCGCGGTCGCGTCGAACGGCGAGACCTGCACCATCACCGTCGCCGACGGCGGTCCCGGCCTGACCGAGGACGAACTGGAGCGCGTCGGCGACCGCTTCTGGCGCAGTACCCGTCACCAGAACGTCAAGGGGTCGGGCCTCGGCCTCTCCATCTCGCGGGCCCTGCTCCTCGCGGTCGGCGGCACCATGTCGTACGCCCCGAACGAGCCCCACGGCCTGCGCGTCACTGTGACGGTCCCGCGCACGTCCCCCACGCCTCGACCGACTGCCCTTACGGCTTGACCGACTGGTAGTAGCGCTGCGCCCCTTCGTGCAGCGACAGGGGGTCCGTATAGATGGCGGTCCGAAGGTCCACCAGCTGCGCCGCGTGCACCTCATTGCCGATGCGGTCCCGGTTCTTTATGACGGTGCGGGTGATCTCCTCGGTGAGCTCCTCGTCCGTACGGTCCGTGGTCACCAGCAGATTGGCGACCGCCACCGTCGGCACAGCCTCCCCGTCCTGCGCCTTGACATAGGCGTCGGCGGGCATCACAGCCGACCGGTAGTGGCGTGCCGTACCGCCCGCCGCATGCAGCTCGTCTATCAGGCCGCCCAGCGGTACGAGCCGGATCGCGAAGCGCTCGGACAGCTCCCTGACAGCGGTGGTGGGCAGGCCACCCGACCAGAAGAAGGCGTCGATCTCCTTCCTCTCCAGCAGCCCCGGCATGGTGTCGATACCGACCGACACGGGGGTGATGTCCTTCTCGGGATCCAGTCCGGCAGCCGTGAGCAGCCGGTTCGACACCAGCCGTACGCCGGAACCGGCCTGGCCCACGGCCACCCGCTTGGCGCGCAGACCGGCGGCGGACCGCACCTTGGAGCTCTTGGGCACGACGAGCTGCACATAGTCGTCGTACAGCCGAGCACAGCCGCGCAACCGGTCCGCGCTCTGCAGGCCGTCCTGCTTGTACTGCGCGACGGCGTCCGTGGTGGCGATGGTGAAATCGGCCTCACCGTTCGCCACGCGAGCGAGGTTCTCGCGCGAGCCCTGGCTGGAGCGCAGCCGCATGCTCACGCCGGGCAGATCGCCTGCCACGGCCTTGTCGAGCAGCTCGCCGTAGCGCTGGTAGACCCCGGTCGTCACGCCCGTGCTGAAGATGATCTTTCCGCGCGGCGATGACTCTCCCATCGGCACGAGCCACCACATCAGCAGCCCGGACAGCACGATTGCGGCGACCGAGCCCTGGAGGGCGCGTCGGCGGCTGATACGGGGGAGGGCTTGAGGCATGCGCGCGATCCTGCCAGTTCACTCCCCTCGGAGACCAGGGGGTGCCGGGCCCCGTACCCTGGTGAGCGAGATGAGCGAGAAGACATACGAGGTGCGCACTTACGGGTGCCAGATGAACGTCCACGACTCCGAGCGGCTGTCAGGCCTCCTGGAGGGCGCGGGATATGTACGGGCGCCCGAGGGCGCCGACGGTGACGCCGATGTCGTCGTCTTCAACACCTGCGCGGTGCGGGAGAACGCCGACAACAAGCTGTACGGCAACCTCGGCCGGCTCGCCCCGATGAAGACGAAGCGGCCCGGCATGCAGATCGCCGTCGGCGGCTGCCTCGCCCAGAAGGACCGCGACACCATCGTCAAGAAGGCCCCCTGGGTCGACGTGGTTTTCGGTACGCACAACATCGGCAAGCTGCCGGTGCTGCTGGAGCGCGCCCGTATCCAGGAAGAGGCGCAGGTCGAGATCGCCGAGTCGCTGGAGGCCTTCCCCTCCACGCTGCCGACGCGGCGCGAGAGCGCGTACGCCGCCTGGGTGTCCATCTCTGTCGGCTGCAACAACACCTGCACTTTCTGCATCGTCCCCGCCCTGCGCGGCAAGGAGAAGGACCGCAGGACCGGCGACATCCTCGCCGAAATCGAGGCACTGGTCGCCGAGGGCGTCTCCGAGATCACCCTGCTCGGCCAGAACGTCAACGCGTACGGGTCCGACATCGGCGACCGCGAGGCCTTCAGCAAGCTGCTGCGCGCCTGCGGGAAGATCGAAGGCCTGGAGCGCGTCCGCTTCACCTCGCCGCACCCCCGCGACTTCACGGACGACGTGATCGCGGCGATGGCCGAGACGCCGAATGTCATGCCGCAGCTGCACATGCCGCTCCAGTCCGGCTCGGACACGGTGCTCAAGGCGATGCGCCGCTCGTACCGGCAGGACCGCTTCCTCGGCATCATCGACAAGGTGCGTGCCGCGATGCCGCACGCCGCCATCTCCACCGACATCATCGTGGGCTTCCCCGGCGAGACCGAGGAGGACTTCCAGCAGACGATGCACGTGGTCCGCGAGGCGCGCTTCGCGCAGGCCTTCACCTTCCAATACTCCAAGCGCCCCGGGACTCCGGCGGCCACCATGGAGGACCAGATCCCCAAGGAAGTCGTCCAGGAGCGCTACATGCGTCTGGTCACCCTCCAGGAGGAGATCTCCTGGGAGGAGAACAAGAAGCAGGTCGGCCGGACCCTGGACGTCATGGTCGCCGAGGGCGAGGGCCGCAAGGACGGTGCCACGCACCGCCTCTCGGGCCGCGCCCCCGACAACCGTCTCGTTCACTTCACGAAGCCGGACGAGGACGTGCGCCCCGGCGATGTGGTGACGGTCGAGATCACCTACGCCGCGCCGCACCACCTGCTGGCCGAAGGCCCGTCGAAGGCCATACGCCGCACCCGCGCCGGCGACGCCTGGGAGAAGCGCAACGCGGCCGCCGCCACCAAGCCGGTCGGCGTCATGCTGGGCCTGCCGTCGATCGGCGCACCGGCGCCGCAGCCCGCGGCCACGGGTGGCTGCGGCTGCGACTGACCGTCGCGACAACCACACCACGGGGGGGGGACTGCAGCCGAAGCGGACCCCGATATACCGCACGGTGGACGGCTGGGTGCTGATCGGCGACGGGGCCTCGGGCCAGTCGTTCCCGTACCGCTTCATGGCCTGTGAGCTGGAGTGGGACTCCGGCGCCACGGACTGACGGGCGTACGGACCGGCGGGCGTTAGGCTGCCGGGCATGCTTGTCGCCGCCGCCGTATGCCCCTGTCCGCCGCTCCTCGTTCCCCAGGTGGCCGCCGGCGCCGCACCGGAACTCGACGCCGCACGGACCGCCTGCGCCGACGCCCTGGGGGTGCTGGCAGCGTCCCGTCCGGACCTGCTCGTCGTGGTCGGGCCCGCTGGACAGGACGGCACGGGGGCGTACCCGCAGGGCGCTGCAGGCAGCTTCAAGGGCCTTGGTGTGGACCTCGCTGTACGCCTCGGTACGGCGGCTCCGGAGCGCACGCGTCAGAGCGCCGGGGAGAGTGCCCCGGGGAGTGCCACGGAGCGCGAGCTTCCGCAGTCGCTCGCAGTGGGCGCCTGGCTGCTCGCCCGTACGGAACGGTTCGACGTTCCTGTCGAGGGGCTGGGCGTCGGAGAGCCCCTGGCGCGCGACCGGCGTGCGGAGGCCGGCCGGGAACTTGCAGGTCGTGCCGACCGGGTCGCCCTCCTTGTGATGGGCGACGGCACCGCCTGCCGGACGGTCAAGGCGCCCGGTTATCTGGACGAGAGGGCCGCCGGCTTCGACGCGGAAGTGGCCCGCGCGCTGGGCGCTGCCGACACGGCTGCCCTTATGGCGTTGGACGAGCAGCTGTCGTACGAGCTCAAGGTCGCGGGCCTTGGACCCTGGCAGGTCCTGGCGGGCGCCGCGGAAGGCGCCGGGCTGGCCGGACAGCTGCTATACGAGGACGCCCCGTACGGGGTCGGGTATTTCGTCGCCGTCTGGTCGTAGGGACCGGCGTCTGGCCATAGGGCAGCAGCGCGGCACACGAGCAACGGCGGACGGCTGTGGAGCGACGTTGCTCCACAGCCGTCCGCCGTTGCCGTTGCTGCATTTACGGGGCAGGAGGCGGCGGCGGTGGGGTGCCGCTGCCGTCGCCCTTGTGCGCGATGCGGTCCAGGGCGTGCTTGGCCTTGTCCGTACCGGACTCGATCCGACTGCTGTACTTGCCCTTGGTCTTGCTGTCGACCGCCTTGGCGGCCTTGTCCAGGCCGTGTTCAATCTTGCCCTCGTGTTGCTGGGCGAGGTTCGAGACCTTGTCCTTCGCAGGGGCAAGCTTGGCCTTCAACGAATCCAGGAAGCCCATGGAACACCTTCGCTCTTCGGAGGACTACTTACGGGCGCTCTCTCCGGCCTCGCTGTCTGCCGCTTCCTCCGCAGACTGCTGCTTCGGAATCTCCACACCGTCGGCGGCAGCGGAAGCGTCATCGGAATCCTCGGCGGCCTTTTCGGCTGCTTCTGCGGCTTCCGGTCCTTCCACTTCCGCTTCCTCGGCGGATTCGGCCGTCAGCGTGGCGGCCTGTGCCTCCTCGGTTGACGCCTCAGCGGCGTCCTTGGACTTGCGGCGAAACCTTGAAAAAACGCCCATATCTACTCCATTACCTTACTCGTGTGGGCGAAGTCCGCGCCTGTCCGGAGCGGCTCATTGCGTCGCCCGGGGGCACCGGTCCGTAAACCGGCGGTCGGAACCTCGCAACAGGCAACGAACCCGGACGCGTGCCGTCACGTCGCTCGTTCGGGGAGGGGCCCCGGGGTTTGCGAGACTGGGGCAGTGAGAACTGCAGCTCCCGCACCGCGGGTCATCGCCGTTGTCGGCCCCACGGCAGCCGGAAAGTCCGATCTGGGCGTCGCCCTTGCCCAGCATTTCGGCGGAGAGGTCGTCAACGCCGACTCCATGCAGCTCTACCGGGGGATGGATATCGGCACCGCCAAGCTGACGCCCGAAGAGCGCGGCGGCATCCCGCACCACCTCCTCGACATCTGGGACGTCACCGAGGCGGCGAGCGTCGCGGAGTACCAGAGGCTCGCCCGCGCGGAGATCGACCGGCTGCTCGCCGAAGGCCGTACGCCCGTCCTTGTCGGCGGCTCGGGGCTGTACGTACGAGGGGCCATCGACGCCCTCGAATTCCCCGGCACCGACCCCGCCGTACGGGCCCGCCTGGAGGACGAGCTGACGCTGCGCGGCCCCGGCGTGCTGCACGCCCGGCTCGCCGTTGCCGACCCCGACGCCGGCCGCGCCATCCTGCCGAGCAACGGCCGCCGTATCGTCCGCGCACTCGAAGTGATCGAAATCACCGGTAAGCCATTTACGGCCAATCTTCCCGGACCCGACCCGGTGTACGACACCTTCCAGATCGGCGTCGACGTGGCCCGCCCCGAACTCGACGAGCGCATCACCGTTCGGGTCGACCGCATGTGGGAGGCGGGGCTCGTGGACGAGGTGCGGACGCTGGAGGCGCAGGGGCTGCGGGAGGGGCGTACCGCGGCGCGCGCACTCGGGTATCAGCAGGTGCTGGCCGCTCTGGCGGGTGAGTGCACCGAGGAGGAGGCGCGCGCCGAGACCGTGCGCGCCACCAAGCGATTCGCGCGCCGTCAGGACTCCTGGTTCCGCCGGGACCCCCGTGTGCACTGGCTGAGCGGCGCGGCCGAGGACCGCTCAGAACTCCCGCATCGGGCGCTGGCGTTGGTCGAACGAGCGGTTACAGCCTGATCACGTGATGGCATCGGGACGCTCCGCCCGTCATCAGGGTGCCTGGGCCCGTGCCATCATCAAGCTTCGATCGACCAGTGGAGTCCAAGTTGGGAGGGCGCGTGGCGATGGAAGCCGGCCCTCGTGACAGAGCACAGGAAGATCCGGACCGGTTGAGCCCCGACGGGCCGGACGAGCAGGACGTGGCGGCCGGGACCGATCCGGGTGCCGAGGTCGAGGTCGAACTGCGACCGCAGCGACGTCTGCGGATCTGGCAGCTCGCGCCGATCGTGGGACTCGCCGCGATGGGCTCCCTGATGTTCGCCTTCCCGCTCGCCTTCGAATTCGGCGACGGCGGAGCGGTCGTCGCCATGCTGGGACTGCTGATCAGCTGCTGTGCCGCGGGCTGGGGCATGATGGCCGCCCGCCGCGTCGGACACACCTGGCCGGGCCTGCCGTCCAAGGACTCGGGCAAGCGCTCCGACTGGCGGATGATCGCGCTGTACGTCGCCGTGGGCGCGGGGCTTGTCGCGCTGGCCGTCTGGCGCGTGGCCCGGCTCCGCTGACCGGCTGCCACGCACCGGCTGCCCCGCTGACGGCCTCACCGGCCGACCGGCTGTCGTACCCGCCCCGTACGATTGACGCCGTGAGCACTTCGCCGATCGCTTTCCTCAAGGGCCACGGGACCGAGAACGACTTCGTGATCGTCCCGGACCCGGACAACACCGTCGACCTGCCCGCGTCTCTCGTCGCGAGACTCTGCGACCGCAGGGCCGGCATCGGCGGCGACGGTCTGCTGCATGTCGTACGGTCCGCCGCGCACCCCGAGGCGCAGTCGATGGCCGACGCGGCGGAGTGGTTCATGGACTACCGCAACGCCGACGGCTCGATCGCCGAGATGTGCGGCAACGGCGTCCGCGTCTTCGCCCGCTACCTGCAGCGCGCAGGCCTCGCCGGCGAGGGCGACCTGGCGGTCGCGACCAGGGGCGGCATCAAGCGGGTCCACATCGCCAAGCCGGACGCGGGCGGCGAGATCACCGTTTCCATGGGCCGGGCCGTGCTCCCGGAAGGCGACGTCACGGTCTCCGTCGGGGCCCGCGAGTGGCCCGCCCTCAACGTGAACATGGGCAATCCGCACGCTGTTGCCTTCGTCGACGACCTGGAGCACGCGGGCGACCTGTTCACCGCACCGTCCTTCACCCCCGCCTCGGCCTATCCGGAGGGTGTCAACGTCGAGTTCGTCGTCGACCGCGGCCCCCGCCACGTCGCGATGCGCGTGCACGAGCGCGGCTCCGGCGAAACCCGATCCTGCGGTACGGGCACCTGCGCCGTCGCCGTCGCGGCGGCCCGCCGGGACGGAGCCGACCCCTCCGCCACCGGCACCCCCGTGGCGTACACCGTGGACGTCCCCGGCGGGCGCCTGGTGATCACCGAGCACCCCGACGGAGCCATCGAGATGACCGGCCCGGCCGTGATCGTGGCCCACGGCACGATCGACCCCGACTGGCTCGCCACCGCCCGGTAGGAAACAGCTCAGGAAACGGGTGTCGCATAGAGCTTCGCTCGAATGGGTGATCCGGTTCACGCTGAGCGAGAGCGGGACTGCAGCGCGTGGTGGGCTCGGTAGCATCAAGCACCGGCTGGGGACGCGGGTCCACCCGTCCGCCTCCGGTCGACGCTGCCCGGAGGTGCCCCATGAGTGCAGAGGCCACCAATCCTGGTGCCCCCAGCCGCAGGCGCGCTCGCGCCAGGATCGACATCCGCAGGCTCGGCCGTGTCGCCCTCGGGCCCACATCGCGGGACCGGCTGCCCGACGCCATCGGCCATGTCGCGGAAGCCCACCGCGCCCACCACCCCGACGCCGATCTCACCATCCTGCGCAGGGCGTACGTACTGGCGGAGTCCTCGCACCGGGGACAGATGCGCAAGAGCGGCGAGCCGTACATCACGCACCCGCTTGCCGTGACGCTGATCCTCGCCGAACTCGGCGCCGAGACCACCACACTGACCGCGGCACTCCTCCACGACACCGTCGAAGACACCGATGTGACGCTCGATCAAGTGCGGACACAATTCGGCGAAGAGGTCTGCTTCCTCGTCGACGGCGTGACGAAACTCGAAAAGGTCGACTACGGCGCTGCCGCCGAGCCCGAGACCTTCCGCAAGATGCTCGTGGCGACCGGCAACGACGTCCGGGTCATGTCCATCAAACTCGCCGACCGCCTGCACAACATGCGCACTCTCGGCGTCATGCGCCCCGAGAAGCAGGCCCGCATCGCCAAGGTCACCCGCGACGTCCTGATCCCCCTTGCCGAGCGCCTCGGCGTACAGGCCCTCAAGACCGAGCTGGAAGACCTCGTCTTCGCGATCCTCCACCCCGAGGAGTACGAGAACACCCGCGCCCTCATCGCCGCCGACACCACCGAGGGGGACCCCCTGGGCGTCATCGCGGAGGAGGTCAGAGACGTACTGCGGGACGCTGACCTGGCGGCCGAAGTGCTCGTCAGGCCACGGCACTTCGTCTCCGTGCACCGCGTCAGGCTCAAACGCGGTGAACTGCGCGGCACGGACTTCGGCCGCCTGCTGGTCCTCGTCGGAGAGGACGCCGACTGCTACGGCGTACTCGGCGAACTGCACACCTGCTTCACACCGGTGATCTCCGAATTCAAGGACTTCATCGCGACGCCCAAATTCAACCTCTACCAGTCGCTGCACACAGCGGTCGCGAGCCCGGACGGCCAGGTCGCCGAAATCCTCATCCGTACGCACCAGATGCACAAGGTGGCGGAGGCGGGCGTCGTAGCCCTCGGCAATCCGTACGCGCCGACCGAGGGCCCCGAGCCCGCCGTCGAGGGCGAGCGCGCCGACCCCACCCGTCCGGGCTGGCTCTCCCGGCTGCTGGAGTGGCAGGAGTCCACACCCGACCCGGACACCTTCTGGACATCGCTGCGGGCGGACCTGGCGCAGGACGGGGAGATCACCGTGTTCCGCTCGGACGGCGGCACGCTGGGGCTGCCGGCCGGTGCGAGCTGTGTGGACGCGGCGTACGCGCAGTACGGCGAGGCGGCGCACGGCTGCATCGGCGCGCGCGTCAACGGCCGCCTGGCGACGCTCAGCACCGTCCTCAGCGACGGTGACACGGTGCAGCTGCTGCTCGCCCACGACAGCGGCTCAGGTCCCTCGCCCGACTGGCTCGACCACGCCCGTACGCCCGCCGCGCGGATCCCCATCACCGGCTGGCTCGCCACCCACCCGGAGAGCGAAGTCCGCACCTCCGGCGGGCAGCCGACGGAGCCCCGGACCGCGGGAGGAACCGCCGCGCCTGCGCCGCCCGTCGCCCATTCGGGGCGCCCGGCTGTCGAGAACGCCGTCGTGGACCTGCCGGACGCGACCGTACGGCTCGCGGGCTGCTGTACGCCCGTACCACCCGACGCCGTCACCGGCTTCGCCGTGCGCGGCGGCGTCGTCACGGTGCACCGGGAGGAGTGCCCGGCGGTGGGCCGGATGGAGGCCCGGGGGCGGGAGCGCGTCGGGGTGCGCTGGCTGGCCACGGGCGACTGCCGGGTCACCCTGGTCGCCGAGTCGTTCGGACGGCCCCGGCTCCTCGCCGATCTGACCGAGGCCATCGCCACGGCCGGTGCGGCCGTCGTCTCGGCCACCGTCGAACCGCCGAGCGAGCAGCGCGTCAGGCACACATACACACTCCAACTCCCGGACGCGGGAGGCCTCCCGGGGCTTATGCGCGCGATGCGAGAGGTGCCCGGTGTGTACGACGTGAGCCGCGCTCAGCATCCCGCGACGGCTTGATCGAACGCACCGCTCTTTCGGGTGGGTGCGATGAACGCCTCGCGTTCGGTGCGGCGCATGTTGGTAGCGGTAATTCATGCTACTTACATCCCGGCGCCTGCGTGGCGCCCTGCTGACCGGCGCATCGGCCGCCCTCATCGCCGCGACTCTGCCCCCGCCTGTGCCGCTCGGCATCGGCGATCCGCTCTTCCCGCACCTGGGAAACCCCGGCTACGACGTCCTCTCGTACGACATTGCCTTCACGTACGGCGGCAGCAACAGCAAGCCGCTGGACGCCGTCACGAAAATCGATGCCCTTGCCAAGGAACGCCTCGACCGGGTCAACCTCGACTTCGCGCGCGGCACAGTCACGTCGGTCGAGGTGAACGGAGACCGCGCAGACTTCACCTCCACGGGTGAGGACCTGGTCGTCACACCCGCCGAACCGGTGCGGCGGTCCGGGCCCCTGTCGATCACGGTGAAGCACACCAGCGACCCGGCCGCCAAGAGGGGCGAGGACAGCGGCTGGGTGCGCACCCGCGACGGTCTGGCCATGGCCAACCAGGCCGACGCCGCCCACCGCGTCTTTCCGTGCAATGACCACCCTGCCGACAAGGCGTACTTCACCTTCCGTGTCACCGCCCCCAAGGGCATCACGGCAGTGGCCAACGGCCTGCCGGCAGGGGAGCCAGTAAACGCGTCCGGCCGTACCACCTGGGCGTACCGGACCGGCCACCCCATGGCCACCGAACTCGCCCAGGTCTCTCTCGGCCGCTCGACCGTGGTGCACAGGAACGGGCCGCACGGGCTGCCCGTACGGGATGTGGTGCCGACGGCGGACCGCGAGCTGCTCGAACCGTGGCTGAAGAAGACACCGGGACAGGTGGAGTGGATGGAGCGGCAGGTCGGCCGCTATCCCTTCGAGACGTACGGCCTGCTCGTGGCCGACGCGGAGACCGGCTTCGAGCTGGAGACACAGACGCTGTCGCTCTTCGAACGGTCACTGTTCACCCGTCGCGGGTTCCCGGCCTGGTACGTCGAATCGATCATGGTGCACGAGCTGGCGCACCAGTGGTTCGGCAACAGCGTCTCGCCGCGCACCTGGTCCGACCTGTGGCTCAGCGAAGGACACGCCTCCTGGTACGAGACCCTGTACTCCCAGGAGCACGCGGGGCGGTCACTGGAGGCGAGGATGCGCAGCGCGTACATGCAGTCGGACGGGTGGCGGGCGGACGCCGGCCCGCCCGCCGCACCCAAGCCCCCCGCCCCCGGCCAGAAGATCAGCCTCTTCCGGCCGGTCGTCTACGACGGCAGCGCCTTGGTGCTCTACGCACTGCGCCAGGAGATCGGGGAGGACGCCTTCGGGCAGCTGGAGCGGCAGTGGGTCCGTGACCACAGTGACGCCACCGCGACAACGCGCGACTTCATGGGGCTGGCCTCCCGGCTCGCCGGGCGGGACCTGTCCGGGTTCTTCCAGAAGTGGCTGTACGGAGAGAAGACGCCGCCGATGCCGGGTCACCCGGAATGGCGGAGCGGGCCGGCGCCCGCGAAGGGCTGACGCCGCACGGAAAACCGGAGTGACGGCCCGGGGCGCACCGTGCCACTATCAACGGGTCGGCAGCGCGGCCGGGACGGTGGTGCGGGAGACCTCGGAACTCTTCGGGAATCTTCCGGGCTCGTCACGCGTTGTGACTGCTGTAACGGACTTTTCTATTGACCCTATCGACGTAAGGATCCAATGACCTCCTCTTCTTCCCCTTCCAAGGACGCGCAGAGCTTCACGGAGAACCTGACCGAGAGCCTTCGGGCCGATGCCCTGATGGAAGAGGACGTCGCCTGGAGCCACGAGATCGACGGGGAGCGGGACGGCGAGCAGTACGAGCGCTCGGAGCGCGCCGCGCTGCGACGCGTGGCCGGCCTCTCCACCGAGCTCGAGGACGTCACAGAGGTCGAGTACCGGCAGCTGCGCCTGGAGCGTGTGGTGCTGGTCGGCGTCTGGACCTCGGGGACCGTGCAGGACGCGGACAACTCCCTCGCGGAGCTGGCCGCGCTCGCCGAGACGGCGGGTGCCCTGGTGCTCGACGGTGTGATCCAGCGTCGTGACAAGCCGGACCCGGCCACGTACATCGGCTCGGGCAAGGCACAGGAGCTGCGCGACATCGTCCTCGAAACCGGGGCCGACACCGTCGTCTGCGACGGTGAGCTCAGCCCCGGCCAGCTCATTCATCTCGAAGACGTCGTCAAGGTCAAGGTGGTCGACCGCACCGCACTGATCCTGGACATCTTCGCCCAGCACGCCAAGTCCCGAGAGGGCAAGGCACAGGTCGCGCTCGCGCAGATGCAGTACATGCTGCCGCGACTGCGCGGCTGGGGTCAGTCGCTGTCCCGTCAGATGGGTGGCGCCGGTTCCGGCGGCGGTGGCGGCATGGCAACCCGTGGTCCCGGTGAGACCAAGATCGAGACGGACCGTCGGCGGATCCGCGAGAAGATGGCGAAGATGCGCCGGGAGATCGCGGAGATGAAGACGGGCCGCGACATCAAGCGGCAGGAGCGCAAGCGCAACAAGGTGCCCTCGGTCGCGATCGCCGGATACACGAACGCGGGCAAGTCGTCCCTGCTCAACCGGCTTACGGGCGCGGGCGTGCTGGTGGAGAACGCGCTGTTCGCCACCCTCGACCCGACCGTGCGCCGTGCGGAGACACCTAGCGGGCGGATCTACACGCTCGCGGACACCGTCGGGTTCGTACGGCACCTGCCGCACCACCTCGTCGAGGCGTTCCGCTCCACGATGGAGGAGGTCGGCGACTCCGACCTCATCCTGCACGTGGTGGACGGTTCGCACCCGGCGCCGGACGAGCAGCTGGCGGCCGTACGGGAAGTGATCCGTGATGTCGGCGCGACGGACGTGCCCGAGATCGTGGTGATCAACAAGGCGGACGCGGCAGATCCGCTCGTACTGCAGCGACTGCTGCGCATCGAGCGGCACGCGATCGCGGTGTCGGCCCGTACGGGCGCGGGCATGGCGGAGCTGCTGGCCCTGATCGACTCCGAACTGCCCAGGCCCGAGGTCGAGATCGAGGCACTCGTGCCGTACACGCGCGGCGGTCTTGTCTCGCGGGCGCACGCCGAAGGCGAGATGATCTCCGAGGAGCACACCCCGGAGGGCACACTGGTCAAGGTGCGCGTGCACGAGGAGCTGGCGGCAGAGCTGGCGCCGTATGTGCCGGTGGCCGGCTGAGAACTGAGCAAGGCCGAAGGCCCGCCCCCTCGTTGTGAGGGGGCGGGCCTTCGGGCTGTGCGGCGCGCGATGCGTTGCGCGGCTGCTACTTGCTGCCGTACTTCTCGCTCATCGCGGTGAAGATCTGCTCGGCTCCCTTGCCCAGGCGCGGACCCGCGAGCCAGCCCGAAGTGACCGGGCCGATCGAGGTGTTGGAGACCAGAGCCAGCTTGCCGTCCGGCTGAGTGGCGAACCAGCCGCCGCCGGAGGAGCCACCGGTCATGCTGCAGCCGATGCGGTGCATCGTGGGCGTGGCGGGGCTGATCGACAGGCGGGTCGGACGGTCCACGCACTTGTGCATGATCAGGCCGTCGTACGGGGGCGCGGCCGGGTAGCCCCAGGCGCCCATCGCGCTGATCCGCTTGGTGTCGGGAGCGTCGAAGTTGACCGGCAGGGCATTGCCTACGGTCTCCTCGAGGGACTTGCCGCCCTTCTCCGGCTTCACATGCATGACGGCGTAGTCGTACGGAGCACCCTCGCCGCCCGTCGGACCGCCGTCGTTGATCCACTCACCGGAGGTGGAGACCCAGTCGGCCCAGTAGATGCCGTACGGGGAGATCTCGTGCTGCTGGGCGTTCTCCAGCGCGGCAGGGGACTTGCCCAGGTCGTTGTACGACGGGACGAAGGCGATGTTGCGGTACCAGCCGCCGCCCTGGCCCGCGTGGACGCAGTGTCCGGCGGTCCACACGAGGTTGGACTTGCCCGGGTTCTTCGGGTCCTTGATGACGGTCGCGGAGCAGACCATCGAGCCCTTGGGGGAGTCGAAGAAGACCTTGCCGACCGGGGCCGCGTGGTCGTGGTACGGGGTCTTTTCCCGCTCGGCCTTCACGGGGCGGGGCTCCGGGTCGGAGACGCCCTGACCACCGGAGGCGTCACCGGCGGCCATCGTCTTCGCAGGGTCCTTCGCCGTCTTCATCCGCTCGGGCTTCCAGAGGCCCTCGATGACCGGGTTGACGAAGTCCTTGGCCTCGCGCAGCCACTCCTTCTTGTCCCAGTTCTTCCAGCCGCCGTCCTTCCACTTGTCGACGTCGATTCCCTGTTCCTTGAGCCTGTCGGCCAGGTCCGCGGGAATGGCACCGTCGTTGCCCCCGGCGGGCATTGAGGCGGCGGGCTTGTCGGCGGCGGCGTCCGCCGCCTTGTCCTCGCCGGGACCGCAGGCAGTGGCCGTCAGCGCGAGGGCCGCGGCGATGCCGGTTGCGGCCAGCAGCGGACGTATGGATCGCATGGAAATTGTCCCCTTGTAGTGCACAAATGATGTCTTGAACATGCCATATTGACGCCCAAGGTGAGGGCCTCCGGCGCGTCTGCCGAAGGCCCCTGACCTACGGTCACCCTGCAGGCGATTTCCTACCGGTTGGCGAACTTGTCGCTGACCGAGTCGTAGATCCCCTTGGCTTCCTTGCCGAGTCGCGGACCGGCCAGCCAGCCGGCCTCCACGGGGCCGATCGATGTGTTGGACACCAGGGCAGGCTTGCCGTCCTGGCCCAGAGCCGTCCAGCCGCCGCCGGAAGAACCGCCGGTCATGGTGCAGCCGATGCGGTGCATCGTCGGGTCACCGGCCTTGATGGACAGGCGGCCCGGCTTGTCGGCGCACTGGAACTTCTTCTGCCCGTCGAAGGGCGGGGCGGCCGGGTAGCCGGTCGCCGTCATGCTGTTGATCTCCGGGGCGGCCGGGGCGTTGAACTCCACCGGAAGCGCCGAACCGACTGTCTCTTCAAGAGACTTGCCGTTGCCCTTCTCCGGGGTGACGTGCAGCACCGCGAAGTCGTACGGAGCACCCTCGCCGCCGGTCGGGCCGCCCTGGGCGATCCACTGATCGGAGGTCTGCGCCCAGTCGCCCCACCACACACCGTGCGGAGTGATCTCGTTCTTGGGTGCGCCCTCGATCTCCGCGGCCGCCTTCCCGTTGTCGTTGTACGACGGGACGAAGGCGATGTTGCGGTACCAGCCGCCCTTCTTGCCGGCGTGCACGCAATGCCCGGCGGTCCACACCATGTTGGACTTGCCGGGGTGGGCCGGGTCCTTGATGACGGTCGCCGAGCAGACCATCGATCCCTCGGGGCCGTCGAAGAAGACCTTCCCGGACTCGGGAGCATTCTCGCGGTAGGGGGTCTTCACGGGCTGCGCCTGGACGGGGGCCGGTGTCGGGTCGGTGACGCCCTCGTCACCGGAAATGTCGTTGTCCACCGGCTTGTCCGGCTGCTCCGCGTCCCGCATCCGGTCCTTGTCCCACAGGTCCTCGATGATCGGGTTGATGTAGTCCTCGGCCTCGCGGAGCCAGTCGTCCTTGCTCCAGTCCTTCCAGGCGCCGTTCTTCCACTTGTCCAGGTCGACCCCGTGCTCCTTGAGCCGGTCCTTCAGGTCGTCCGGGATGGTGATCTTGTTGTCGGCGGACTGGCTCACGGAGGCGGTCGGGTCGCCGCCCGCGTTGTCTTCGCTCGGACCGCACGCGGTGGCGGTCAGGGCAAGGGCGGCGGTGAGGCCGACAGCAGCCAGCACAGGAGAGGTTCGGCGACGCGCACTCCTCCCACCACGTGCTGCGAAGGTCGGGCGAATGGGTCGCATGTCGTGATCCCCCTGGGACTTCGAAAACTTTTCAGCGAACTCTTTGAACACGGCTTCCGGTCCGGCGGCAGAGCTCCGGGCCGAAGGCCGGACCCCACTATGCCGGTGCCGATGGGGACGGCATGCGGCAGGGCTGTGGTTCCCCCGACGTAAGGATCTTCTGATTGCCCGTGATCCTCAGCCGTCGGCGTCGTTGGTACGTACGGGGGACACAGGCTCAGCGTTCGCCCGGCAGGGCAACGGACTTACAACGAACTGCAACGGAACCGTCACCGCGGGAGGACCAGAAGACGTGGCCGTGATTGAACCTGGCGCTGCGGTGCTGCCCGCTGCTCACGAGGGCATCCTGCGGCGCCAGTCGCTGCGCGAATCTGCGGCCCGTACGTACGCGCGCTCGCTGCCCATCGTGCCTGTGCGCGCGCGGGGCCTGACGATCGAGGGAGCGGATGGGCGCCGCTACCTCGACTGCCTCTCCGGGGCGGGCACTCTGGCACTCGGGCACAACCATCCGGTGGTCCTGGAAGCGATCAAGAAGGTCATCGATTCCGGGGCGCCGCTGCATGTGCTGGACCTCGCCACACCGGTCAAGGACGCCTTCACTACCGAGCTCTTCGCGACACTGCCGCGCCAACTCTCCGACAACGCAAGGGTGCAGTTCTGTGGTCCCGCCGGAACGGACGCGGTGGAGGCGGCGCTCAAGCTCGTACGCACCGCCACCGGGCGCAGCGGACTGCTGTCCTTCACCGGCGCGTACCACGGCATGACGGCGGGCGCGCTCGACGCCTCGGGCGGTGCGCAGGACGTACGGGTGACGCGCCTGCCCTATCCGTACGACTACCGGTGCCCCTACGGAGTGGGCGGCGAACGCGGCGCCGAACTGTCCGCCCGCTGGACCGAGAACCTCCTCGACGACCCGAAGGGCGGGGTGCCCTCCCCGGCCGGGATGATCCTCGAACCGGTACAGGGGGAGGGCGGCGTGATCCCCGCGCCGGACGCCTGGATGCGGAGGATGCGCGAGATCACGGCTCAACGCTCCATCCCGCTGATCGCCGACGAGGTGCAGACCGGGGTCGGCAGGACCGGCGCCTTCTGGGCGGTCGAACACAGCGGGATCGTGCCCGACGTGATGGTCCTGTCCAAGGCCATCGGCGGGAGCCTCCCACTGGCCGTGGTGGTCTACCGCTCCGACCTCGACGCCTGGGAACCGGGCGCCCACGCCGGTACGTTCCGCGGCAATCAGCTCGCCATGGCGGCCGGCGCCGCTACGCTGGCGTACGTACGCGAGAACCGGCTCTCGGAGCGCGCCGCCCTCCTCGGCGCGCGCATGCTCGGCCAGCTGCAGGGCCTGGCCGCCGACCATCCCTGCATCGGGAACGTACGCGGCCGGGGACTGATGATCGGTATCGAACTCGTCGACCCCGATGCGCTGGAGCCCAAGTCCACGGGCGTACCGCCGGCCGCACCTGCACTCGCCGCCGCTGTCCAGCAGGAGTGCCTGGACCGCGGACTCATCGTCGAACTCGGCGGGCGCCACGCCGCCGTCGTACGCCTGCTGCCTCCCCTCACCCTCACCGATGAACAGGCCACGGCGGTCATCGACCGCCTGGCCGACGCCCTTTCGGCCGCGGAGCGCTCCCTGCGCCACCGGCCGACGGGCCGGACTGCCGCACTGACCCCGGACACCATCACAAGGAAGACCCCGTGAACCCCACTCCCGCATCCGATGCGTCCGAGGCCGACGGCCGTCTCACCGCCCACGACCAGGGGGCGGGCGGTACACACGGCTGCCTCGCCGTCGAGCAGGTCACCGTCCCCCGCCAGGGCGGGGCAGGCCACGGCGAGCGTGCCCCCGGTCCCGCCACACGACCCTCGGCCGCCACAACGGACCTCCTCGGGCACCCCGACCCGCACACCGCGGCGGACGCGGCAGCCGTCGAGAATCTGCTGCGCTGCTGGGTCCGGGAGAACGACCTCGCCAAGCCCGAAGGCGCGACCCTGCGCATCCCGCTCGACGCCAGCGGCACCGCACTGCTCGTACCCGTCAACTACTGGTCGGCCACCGGATGGCACCGCTTCGGCATGCCGGCTCTCGAAGGCGGGCCGCACGGCGCAACCCCCGCCGACGCCGTCACGGTCGCCGCCCTCCTCGGCCGCGAAGGAGGCACGCGGGAAGGAGCGGACCTGGTCGGCCGGGTCGCCGACTCGGTGCGGCGCACCGCCGAATTCATCGCCGACCGCCGCCACCGACCCGGTCCCCCCGAAAAGGCAGACCTCTTCCTCAGCGCGGAGCAGTCCCTCGTCCTCGGGCACCCCCTGCATCCCACGCCCAAGAGCCGTGAAGGACTCTCGGAGTCCGAAGCGCGTCTCTACTCACCCGAGTTGTACGGCTCCTTCCCGCTGCACTGGATGGCTGTCGACCGGTCCGTACTCGCCAAGGACTCGGCCTGGACCGAGCGCGGCCGCACCGTCCCGGTCGAGCAGCTCACCGTCCGCCTGGCCGAGGGGCTCCAACTGCCCGACGACACCGTGCCACTGCCCCTGCACCCCTGGCAGGCCCGCGAGCTCACCCACCGCCTGGCAGTCGCCGCGCTCCTGGAGGAAGGCCTTCTCCACGACCTCGGCCCTCACGGCGCCCCGTGGCACCCCACCTCCTCAGTCCGCACCGTGCACCGCCCCGGCTCGCCCGTCATGCTCAAGCTCTCGCTCGGCGTACGCATCACCAACTCCCGTCGTGAAAATCTCCGCAAGGAACTCCACCGCGGCGTCGAGGTCCACCGGCTGCTGCGCGGCGGGCTCGCCGAGCAGTGGCAGGCCGCCCACCCCGGCTTCGACATCGTCCGCGACCCGGCCTGGCTCGCCGTCGATACGGCGGACGGCGAACCGGTACCCGGCCTCGACGCTCTGGTGCGCCACAACCCGTTCGGCCCCGGCGACGACGCCGTCTGCATCGCCGCCCTCACCGCCCCGAGGCCCTGGCCGGGTCGCACCGGCATGCACTCCCGCCTCGCCGACCTGGTCGCCAGTCTCGCGGCCCGCACCGGCCGGCCCACCGGAGCCGTCGCCGCCGAGTGGTTCCTGCGCTACCTCGACCACGTCGTCCGTCCGGTTCTCTGGCTGGACGGCACCGCCGGGATCGCACTGGAGGCCCATCAGCAGAACACCCTGGTCCTCCTCGACACGGATGGCTGGCCCATGGGCGGCCGCTACCGCGACAACCAGGGCTACTACTTCCGCGAGTCCCACCGCGCCGGCCTCGAACGCCGCCTGCCCGGCCTCGGCGCCACCAGCGACACCTTCGTCACCGACGCCGTCACCGACGAACGCTTCGCCTACTACCTCGGCATCAACAACATCCTGGGCCTGATCGGGGCGTTCGGCGCCCAGCACCTGGCCGACGAACGCGTCCTGATCGCCGCACTCCGCCAGTTCCTCGGGAAGAACACCGGCCTCGGATCCTCACTGCCCGCACAACTCCTGGAGACCCCCACCCTTCGCTGCAAGGCCAACCTGCTGACCCGGCTGCACGGCCTCGACGAGCTGGTCGGCCCGGTCGACACCCAGTCCGTCTACGTCACCATCGCCAACCCCCTTCGCAACTGAAGGAACATGACCGCCCGAACTGCTGAGAGGAGCGTCGCCGTGCCTCCCACCGATGCGAGCACCGACGCCGGAACGAACTCCGCTCCTGGCGCCGGATCAGGCGCCGAGGACACCCTGGACCTGCGGCTGCCCGACGAGCTCGTCGCGCTGCTCGGCGACGACGGCCCGGAGACCGGCCCGCGGCTCGACTGCGACGACCTCCTCGACGCCCCCGCCGACTGGGGCCCCGTCACGACCGCGGTCGGCGTCTTCCAGCTGGTGCCCGTACGCATCGGGCGGGACCTGCCACTCATCACCCGGTGGATGAACGACCCGGCCGTCGCCGCGTTCTGGGAACTTGAAGGCCCCGAGGACGTCACCGCCGCCCATCTGCGCCTCCAGCTGGACGGCGACGGGCGCAGCGCACCCTGCCTGGGCGTGCTGGGCGGCGTACCCATGAGCTATTGGGAGATCTACCGGGCCGACCTCGACCCGCTGGCCCGCCACTATCCGGCCCGCCCCCACGACACTGGTATCCACCTGCTCCTCGGCGGCGTCCTGGACCGCGGCCGTGGTGTCGGCACCACCCTCCTCAGAGCCGTCGCCGACCTCGTACTCGACAGTCGTCCCACTTGCGCACGCGTCGTCGCCGAACCGGACATCCGCAACACCCCCTCCGTATCCGCCTTCCTCAGGGCCGGCTTCCGCTTCTCCGCGGAACTCGACCTCCCCGACAAGCAAGCCGCACTCATGGTCCGCGACCGCGCACTCCGTAATCTGCTGTGAACGACCCGCTACTTCTCATACACCGTTCGCCCCGAATGGGTTCCACCCCAAGGAGTCCCCGTGCAGAAGCCCGCCGCCGCCAATGACTTCGAGGACCCGCTGCCGCTGCTCGACCCGCCCGAGCTGAACCCGGGCACCTGGGACCTGGCCGCACGCCGCCTCCTCGCCAAGATGCTCGGCGAGTTCGCGTACGAGGAGATCATCGAGCCGGTCCCACAACCCGTTGAGCCGGCCGCACCCGCATCGGAAGACTGCGCGGCCGCCGCTGAGCACTACACCCTCCCGCTCGACGACGACAGCACCCTCTCCTTCCGCGCCAGGCGCACCGCCTACGGCAGCTGGCACGTAGACCCAGACACGATCGAGCTCCGCGACCACTCCGCCGACGCCATCGCCCACCCCTTCGGCGACCCCCTCGGATTCCTCGTCCGCGCCCGCCGCCTCCTCGGCCTCGACGGCGCCACCCTCGGCCACCTCATCCGCGAGCTGACCGCCACCCTGGCCGCCGACGCACGCCTCGACCACACCGCCCTCTCGGCAGCGCGCCTCGCCGACCTGGACTACGCGGAACTCGAAGGCCACCAGACCGGCCACCCCTGGCTCGTCCTCAGCAAGGGCCGCCAGGGCTTCTCCGCCACCGACACATCCCGCTGGGCCCCCGAGGCCCGTACGCCCACCATGCTGCCCTGGATCGCGGTCAGCACCGACCTCGCCGCCTACCGCGGGGTTCCCTTACTTGCCAAGCCCGAGCGCCTCTACGCGCGCGAGCTCGACGCCCCCACCCGCGACTCGTTCGCCGCCGCCCTGCGTGCCCGCGGCCTGGCCCCCGAGCGGTATCTCTACCTTCCGGTGCACCCCTGGCAGTGGGACGAGGTGATCCTGCCGCTCTTCGCGCCCGCCGTCGCACAGGGCGCGATCGTCCCGCTCCCCACCGACGGCGACGTGCGGCTGCCGCAACAGTCCATCCGTACGTTCCTCAACACGAGCCGACCCGATCGGCACACGGTCAAGCTGCCACTCGCCATCCTCAACACACTGGTCTGGCGCGGCCTGCCGACCGAGCGCACCCTGGCGGCCCCCGCCGTCACCGCGTGGGTGCACGCAGTGCGCGACGGTGACCCCTTCCTCCGTGACGAATGCGAAGTGATCCTGCTCGGCGAGGTCGCCTCCGTCACCGTCGAGCACCCCCTGTACGACGGCCTTCCCGAGGTTCCGTACCAGTACAAGGAACTACTGGGTGCGATCTGGCGAGAACCGCTCACCGGACGCCTGGCCCCCGACGAGCGCGCCCGCACCTTGGCCTCCCTGCTTCACACGGACCCCGAAGGGCGTGCCTTCACCACGGAACTCGTCTCCCGCTCGGGCCTTCCGCCCGCCGTCTGGCTCCGCCATCTCTTCGCCGCTCTGCTGCCCCCGCTGCTGCACTTCCTCTACCGCTACGGGACCGTCTTCTCCCCGCACGGAGAGAACGCCATCGTTGTCTTCGACGACAAGGACGTCCCCGTGCGCCTCGCGATCAAGGACTTCGTCGACGACGTCAACGTCAGCGCGCACAAGCTGCCCGAGCACGACTCCATGCCCGAGGACGTAAGGGAGATCCTGCTCACCGAGCCCCCCGCCTTCCTCACCCAGTTCATCCATTCCGGTCTGTTCGTCGGCGTCTTCCGCTATCTCGCCCCCCTCTGCGAGGAGCAAATGGGAGTACCGGAAAGCGAATTCTGGTCCCTTGTACGGGCCGAAATTCTGCGGCACCAGGCACGCTTCCCGGAGCTCAAGGACCGTTACGAGATCTTCGACCTGCTCACCCCGCGGATCGAGCGCCTCTGCCTCAACCGCAACCGGCTGCACCTCGACGGCTACCGAGACCGCCCCAGTCGCCCGCACGCCGCGGTGCACGGTACGGTCCCCAACCCCCTCCAGCTCTCCTGATGCGCTCCCCGGTTGTGATCCGCGTTGTCAGTGGGGCCCCGTAGGCTGGTCGAGCTATGACGAAGCCCTCTCTCCCCGAGCTCCTCCATGCCGCCGTCACCGCAGTCGGCGGCACGGAGCGGCCCGGCCAGGTCAGCATGACCGAGGCCGTGGCCGGAGCCATCGACGACAACGCCCACCTGCTCGTCCAGGCCGGCACGGGCACCGGAAAGTCTCTCGGCTATCTGGTGCCCGCCCTGGCGCACGGCGAGCGCGTCGTGGTGGCCACTGCGACCCTGGCCCTGCAGCGTCAGCTCGTGGAGCGTGATCTTCCGCGTACGGTCGACGCGCTGCATCCGCTGCTGCGCCGTCGCCCGCAGTTCGCCATGCTCAAGGGGCGTTCCAATTACCTCTGCCTGCACCGGCTCCACGAGGGCGTGCCGCAGGAAGAGGAGGACGGCCTGTTCGACCAGTTCGAAGCGGCGGCGCCGACGAGCAAGCTCGGCAAGGACCTGCTGCGCATGCGGGACTGGGCGGACGAGACCGAGACGGGCGACCGCGACGACCTCACCCCCGGCGTCTCCGACCGTGCCTGGGGCCAGGTCTCCGTCTCCTCCCGCGAGTGCCTCGGCGCGACGAAATGTGCGTACGGGGCGGAGTGCTTCGCCGAGGCGGCCCGGGAGCGGGCCAAGCTCGCCGATGTCATCGTCACCAACCACGCCCTCCTCGCAATCGACGCCATCGAGGGTGCTCCGGTGCTCCCGCAGCACGAAGTGCTGATCGTCGACGAGGCGCACGAACTGGTCTCCAGGGTCACCGGCGTCGCGACCGGCGAGCTCACCCCCGGCCAGGTCAACCGCGCCGTCCGGCGGGCGGCGAAGCTCGTCAACGAAAAGGCCGCGGACGCCCTGCAGACAGCCGCAGAGTCCTTCGAGCGGCTGATGGAGCTCGCCCTCCCCGGCCGCCTGGAGGAGATCCCGGAGGACCTCGGGTACGCCCTCATGTCGCTCCGCGACGCGGCCCGCAACGTCATCTCGGCCCTCGGGTCGACCCGCGACAAGTCCGTCCAGGACGAGGACGCCGTGCGAAAGCAGGCCCTCGCCGCCGTCGAGACCATTCACAGCGTCGCCGAGCGGATCTCCAACGGTTCCGAGTACGACGTCGTCTGGTACGAGCGTCACGACCGTTTCGGCGCTTCCCTGCGCGTCGCTCCGCTGTCTGTATCGGGTCTGCTGCGCGAGAAGCTGTTCAGCGACCGTTCCGTCGTCCTCACCTCTGCCACGCTCAAGCTCGGCGGGGACTTCAACGGGGTGGGCGCTTCGCTAGGTCTCGCTCCGGAGGGCACCGAAGGGGAGGACATCCCGGTCTGGAAGGGCCTGGACGTCGGCTCCCCCTTCGACTACCCCAAGCAGGGAATCCTGTACGTCGCTCGACAGCTGGCCACGCCCGGTCGCGAGGGTTCACGCGGCGACATGATGGACGAACTAGCCGAACTGGTCGAGGCCGCAGGAGGGCGCACGCTGGGCCTGTTCTCCTCCATGCGGGCCGCCCAGGCGGCGGCCGAGGAGCTGCGCGGCAGGCTCGACATGCCGATCCTGCTCCAGGGCGAGGAGACCCTGGGCGAGCTGATCAAGTCCTTCGCGGCCGACCCGAAGACCTGCCTGTTCGGCACGCTCTCCCTCTGGCAGGGCGTCGATGTTCCGGGGCCGAGCTGCCAGCTTGTCGTCATGGACCGGATCCCGTTTCCCCGGCCCGACGACCCGCTTATGAGCGCCCGCCAGAAGGCGGTCGAGGAGGCCGGAGGCAATGGCTTCATGGCCGTCGCCGCGACGCACGCGGCGCTGCTGATGGCTCAGGGCGCGGGCCGGCTCGTACGGGCCACGGGCGACCGCGGTGTCGTCGCAGTGCTCGACCCGAGGCTGGCCAATGCCCGTTACGGCAGCTACCTGCGGGCTTCGCTGCCCGACTTCTGGTACACCACGGACCGTAACCAGGTACGCCGCTCACTGGCCGCCATCGACGCCGCAGCCACGGCCGACGGCCGGTAGGGCCCGACCTTCTCAAGCCGCACAGGCAGGAGCCCCGGGACCGGCGCAGAGGTCCCGGGGCTCGGTCATTGACCGGCGGCACGTCACACCCGCCGCAGCACCGCCACCACCTTGCCGAGGATGGTGGCCTCGTCGCCGGGGATCGGCTGGTAGGCGGCGTTGTGCGGGAGCAGCCACACATGGCCGTCCTCGCGCTTGAACCGCTTCACCGTTGCCTCGCCGTCCAGCATCGCGGCCACGATGTCGCCGTTCTCCGCGACCGGCTGGCGGCGTACCGTCACCCAGTCGCCGTCGCAGATCGCCGCCTCGATCATCGAGTCACCGACGACCTTGAGGACGAACAGTTCGCCGTCGCCCACGAGCTGCCGGGGGAGCGGAAAGACGTCCTCGACCGACTCCTCGGCGAGGATCGGGCCGCCGGCCGCGATCCGGCCGACCAGCGGGACGTACGACGCCGCGGGCTTGCCCGCAGTGTCGGTGGGCTGTGAGCTCGGCTGGTCCGAGCCCCGCACCTCGTACGCCCGGGGGCGGTGCGGGTCACGGCGCAGGAAACCCTTGCGTTCGAGGGCCATCAGCTGATGGGCCACGGAAGAGGTGCTGGAGAGGCCCACCGCCTGACCGATCTCGCGCATGGACGGCGGGTAACCCCGCCGTTGCACAGAGTCCCTGATGACCTCGATGACACGGCGCTGCCGATCGGTGAGGCCGGAGCTATCCGCCCGGATCCCTGGAGGCCGGCCGGGCAGCGAGCGTGAGGGCTTGGGGCCCTCCGGGCTTGTAGCTGGTTCATTCATTGCATGCACCGGCTCGAGTCGGCTCTGGGAGCGGTTCTGGGCAGCGATAGTTGCACTGTCAGCGGTGGTGGTCACGTCGGCCCCTCTCGAGATGTTCTCTCCCTGGTTGGACAACGGTAGTTGCTTTCGAAAGGTTGCGCCAAACACACGTTCGAGTGAAAAAGCGCAGAATGCCTTTCTCGAACGCGCAGTGGGGTGTATGGGGGTCCGTTTTGAGCCGAATGGCAATTCGGGCCATTACGGTAACCTTCGCGGCTGAGCCGAGGGGTGGCGGGGGTGTCATCAGCGTGTCGCCGTGCGGCGAGGGTCGCGACACGCGCGGAGAGTCAAAAGCGCGCAGACCCAAGATCTAGTGGTCACATGACCGCAGCCGCCCACATGTGGTTCCCCAGTGCCATCAGGAGCCTCAGGATCCCCTATGCTTGGGGCTGCTTCGGAGTGGCCCCCGGTGGGGTCGGCCGAGGCCATTCAGTCGTGCTGTGAAGGAGGGTTGGGACCATGCACTGCCCCTTCTGCAGGCACCCCGACAGTCGCGTCGTCGACAGTCGCACCACCGACGACGGAACGTCGATCCGCAGGCGCCGTCAGTGCCCCGACTGCTCCCGCCGTTTCACCACGGTGGAGACCGCCTCACTGATGGTGATCAAGCGCAGCGGAGTCACCGAGCCCTTCAGTCGCACCAAGGTCATTTCCGGCGTGCGCAAGGCATGCCAGGGCAGGCCGGTAACCGAGGACGCCCTCGCCAAGCTCGGCCAGCGGGTCGAAGAGGCAGTGCGCTCCACCGGAAGCGCCGAGCTGACCACCCACGACGTGGGGCTGGCCATACTCGGCCCGCTGCAGGAACTCGATCTTGTCGCGTACCTGCGCTTCGCATCCGTGTACCGGGCGTTCGATTCGCTCGAAGACTTTGAGGCTGCCATCGCGGAGCTCCGCGAAGAGCGGCCGCCAGCAAGTGACTGTGGCTGCGGGCCCGGCGCGACCCCTGAGGTCCCCGTGCCCGCCGCTGCCGCCGACTGACCGATCGGCGGAAAAACCAGACCTGTTCCGGCCGCTGTTTGGGACGTCCGGAACATCAGACACACCACGTGCCCCGGGAAGAACTGGGCACGTCAGAGCGTTTTTGTACGTATATGGGAGGCGGCATGACAGAGACGGCGAGCGGCCCGGCGCGAGGTTCCCGTACCAAGGGAACCAAGGCGAGCAAGGGTCTGCGTATCGAGCGCATCCACACCACGCCCGGCGTGCATCCGTACGACGAGGTGGTCTGGGAGCGTCGTGACGTCGTCATGACCAATTGGCGCGACGGCTCGGTCAATTTCGAGCAGCGTGGCGTCGAGTTCCCCGACTTCTGGTCGGTGAACGCGGTCAACATCGTTACCAGCAAGTATTTCCGCGGGGCCGTCGGTACTCCGCAGCGCGAGACCGGTCTGCGTCAGCTGATCGACCGGATCGTGAAGACGTACCGGAAGGCCGGTGAGGACTACAACTACTTCGCCTCTCCCGCGGACGCCGAGATCTTCGAGCACGAGCTGGCCTACGCCCTCCTGCACCAGGTCTTCAGCTTCAACTCGCCGGTCTGGTTCAACGTCGGTACGCCCCAGCCGCAGCAGGTCTCGGCCTGCTTCATCCTGGCCGTCGACGACTCCATGGAGTCGATCCTCGACTGGTACAAGGAAGAGGGCATGATCTTCAAGGGCGGCTCCGGCGCCGGCCTGAACCTCTCCCGTATCCGTTCCTCCAAGGAGCTCCTCTCCTCCGGCGGCAACGCCTCCGGCCCGGTCTCCTTCATGCGCGGCGCCGACGCGTCCGCAGGAACGATCAAGTCGGGTGGCGCCACGCGCCGCGCGGCCAAGATGGTCATCCTCGACGTCGACCACCCCGACATCGAGAACTTCATCGAGACCAAGGTGAAGGAAGAGGAGAAGATCCGCGCCCTGCGCGACGCGGGCTTCGACATGGACCTGGGCGGCGACGACATCACGTCCGTCCAGTACCAGAACGCCAACAACTCGGTGCGCGTGAACGACGAGTTCATGAAGGCCGTGGAGTCCGGCGGCAAGTTCGGGCTGCGCGCCCGGATGACCGGCGACGTCATCGAAGAGGTCGAGGCCAAGTCCCTCTTCCGCAAGATGGCCGAGGCGGCCTGGGCGTGCGCCGACCCGGGCATCCAGTACGACGACACGATCAACCACTGGCACACCTGCCCGGAGTCCGGCCGGATCAACGGCTCGAACCCGTGCAGTGAGTACATGCACCTGGACAACACCTCGTGCAACCTGGCCTCGCTGAACCTGATGAAGTTCCTCAAGGACGACGGCAAGGGCAACCAGTCCTTCGAGTCCGAGCGCTTCGCCAAGGTCGTCGAGCTGGTCATCACCGCGATGGACATCTCCATCTGCTTCGCGGACTTCCCGACCCAGAAGATCGGCGAGAACACTCGCGCCTACCGTCAGCTGGGCATCGGTTACGCCAACCTGGGCGCCCTGCTGATGGCGACCGGCCACGCGTACGACAGCGACGGCGGCCGCGCGCTCGCCGGCGCCATCACCTCGCTGATGACGGCCACGTCGTACAAGCGCTCCGCCGAACTGGCCGCGGTCGTCGGCCCGTACGACGGCTACGCTCGCAACGCCGAGCCGCACCAGCGCGTCATGAAGCAGCACGCCGACGCCAACACTGTGGCCGTCCACATGGACGACCTGGACAACCCGGTCTGGGCGGCGGCCACGGAAGCCTGGCAGGACGTCATCCGCCTCGGCGCGAAGAACGGCTTCCGCAACTCGCAGGCCTCGGTCATCGCGCCCACCGGCACCATCGGTCTCGCGATGTCCTGCGACACCACGGGTCTTGAGCCCGACCTCGCGCTGGTCAAGTTCAAGAAGCTCGTCGGCGGCGGCTCGATGCAGATCGTCAATGGCACCGTCCCGCAGGCCCTGCGCCGCCTGGGCTACCAGGAGGAGCAGATCGAGGCGATCGTCGCCCACATCGCCGAGCACGGCAATGTGATCGACGCTCCCGGCCTGAAGGCCGAGCACTACGAGGTCTTCGACTGCGCGATGGGCGAGCGTTCCATCTCCGCGATGGGTCACGTCCGCATGATGGCGGCCATCCAGCCGTGGATCTCCGGCGCGCTCTCCAAGACGGTGAACCTGCCGGAGACGGCCACCGTCGAGGACGTCGAAGAGGTCTACTTCGAGGCGTGGAAGATGGGCGTCAAGGCGCTCGCGATCTACCGCGACAACTGCAAGGTCGGCCAGCCCCTCTCCGCCAAGAAGAAGGACGTCAAGGCGGAGGTCACGGAGAAGGCCGAGGAGACGATCCGGGCCGCGGTCGAGAAAGTCGTCGAGTACCGTCCGGTCCGCAAGCGCCTCCCGAAGGGCCGTCCGGGGATCACCACCTCCTTCACGGTGGGTGGCGCCGAGGGCTACATGACCGCCAACTCCTACCCGGACGACGGTCTCGGCGAGGTCTTCCTGAAGATGTCCAAGCAGGGCTCGACCCTCGCGGGCATGATGGACGCCTTCTCGATCGCCGTCTCGGTCGGTCTGCAGTACGGCGTTCCGCTGGAGACGTACGTCTCGAAGTTCACCAACATGCGCTTCGAGCCGGCCGGCATGACGGACGACCCGGACGTGCGGATGGCGCAGTCGATCGTCGACTACATCTTCCGTCGCCTGGCGCTCGACTTCCTGCCGTTCGAGACGCGTTCGGCACTCGGCATCCACTCGGCCGAGGAGCGTCAGCGTCACCTGGACACCGGCTCGTACGAGCCGTCCATGGAGGACGACGACATGGACGTCGAGGGCCTGGCCCAGTCCGCTCCGCGCCAGACCGAGACGCCGAAGTCGGTCCCCGCTCCCAAGGTGGAGGCCGTCCCGGAGCTGAAGCAGGCGCACACCTCGGCGGAGCTCGTCGAGATGCAGCTCGGCATCAGCGCGGACGCGCCGCTGTGCTTCTCGTGCGGCACGAAGATGCAGCGGGCAGGCAGCTGCTACATCTGTGAGGGCTGCGGCTCGACCAGCGGCTGCAGCTGACTCCAGCCACACGGAGTAATCGGGCAAACGGAGAGATCGCCCCTTGCCGGGCGGTCTCTCCGTGCTTTCCGTACTCGTGTCAGGAGAGGCTGTTTCCCATGAAACCGGCGAAAGAGTTCGGGTCGGCGTCGAACCCCCTTACGGCGGCACGGAATTCCCATCCGCCGGCTGCGTCCCGGGTGAATTCGGCGACGGTGGCCGCGGTGGAATCGGAGATGGCGGCGAAGTCGTCCTCCGCCAGCACCGTGTAGCCCTCGCAGATCCGGATCGCAGTGCTGGCGATCTCGCCGAAGGTCTTCCTGCCCTCACCCTGCTGAATGACTATGCCCACCACCACACGGGCGTAGGCGGGCGCCAGCCGGTCCAGCTCCAGGGTCATTGCCTCGTCGAAGCCGAAGCCCTGGCCGGTGCGGCTCTCCCGCTTGAGCGTGATGGTGCCGTCCGGCGACCGGCTGTCGAAATGCACGAGGTACGCCGGGGCGCCGTACGGATCGTCCGCTGTGTACGTCGCGGCGATTATGTCGAGATCGTGGGGCGGCGCGCCCATGGGACTCGGGTCCCACTTGAGCGTCACGTCGACCTTGCTGACCCCTTTGTTGAGACTGCCCACCGGTCTTCCCTCCCTCGGAACCCGGTACCCGGCTGCCACCGGCCCGAGTTCTGCGAATGTGCCCCGCAGCCAGGCTAGCCCCGGACACGGACAACTCGATGCGAGATCATGTCTGTCAGGGTGATCATTGTGCCGGGCAGGGGCTCGGGGCACGGGTCCGAATGATGAACGGGGTGGGAGATTATGACGTGGAGCGGTGAAGAGATAGACCTCGACGCGTACTTGGCGCGCATCGGCTACGAGGGGGACAAGGGGGACCTGTCGCCGACGATCGGGACGCTGCGGGCGCTGCAGCGGGCCCATGTGGCGTCGATCCCGTTCGAGAATCTTGAAGTGGCGCTCGGCAGGCCGGTGTTGCTGGACCCCAAGAGCGTCCAGGCGAAACTGGTGGGGCTGCCGCGCGGCGGCTACTGCTACGAGCAGAACTCGCTGTTCGCCGCCGTTCTGGAGCGGCTGGGATTCCAGATCGCCGGGCGTGGAGCCAGGAACCGTACGCGGGGGAGCGACCTCACCCCAGTGACGCACGGGATGCTCGTGGTGAGCGTCGATGGCGAACGGTGGCTGGTGGACACCGGGTTCGGGTACCTGGGGCCGGTGGAGCCGGTGCCGATCCACGACGGTGCGACGGTCGAGCAGGGCGGCTGGACCTTTGGCATCCGTGTCGAGGAGGAGGGCATTCACGTACTGCGGACGTTGCGGGCCGAGGGGTGGATCGACCTGTACGCATTCGCGCCGCAGACGCTCTATCCGGCCGACTTCGCGGTCATGAACCACTACAGCTCGTCCCATCCTCAGTCGAAGTTCGTCGGACAGGTCGTCGCGCAGCTGCCCGGACCGGGGGAGCGGCACGCGCTCGTACGCGATCAGCTGACGACCCTGCGCACGGACGGTTCGAGCAGTCGGCGGCAGGTGCCCTCCGGGGAGCTCGGACGTGTGCTGGAGGACGTCTTCGGCATCGAAATGGGCGCGGAGGCTCTGGAGCAACTGGGCGCCCTTACAGGCGGATCGCAGTGAGCTTGTCGTTTCGGTGATGTGCGGCGGAGAGTGACCGGCGCCGCGTTGATGGCCGTACGATGGCGCGGTGCTGGTCAAGTGGATTCGCTGCACAGTGATCGACCGTCGAGGTTTTGAGCGGGGGCAGCGAAAGTGGGCGGGGCTGTTGGGGGAACCGGGGTTCCGGGGACAGGGCGGCGGCTGGAGTCGGGAGCGGCCCGGTGTGGCGCACGTCTTCGCCTTCTGGGAGAGCCGGGCCTTCTACGACTCGTTCATGGCGCGCTCGCACGACCGGCTCGCTGCGGCGCAGTCCGGCACGTACAAGAACATCAAAGTCGGTCTCTTCGACTACCGGTTCGACATCAAGACGGGCTTCGAACCGCGGTTCACGGACGCGGATGTGGTGCGGGTCGCGCACTGCAAAGTGAATGAGGGCCGGGTCGAGCATTTCTCGCTGATGCAGGAGAAGGTCTGGAATCCGGCGATGGCCGGGTCGCCGGGAATGGTGCGCGGGTTGTTCGGTGAGGCGCAGGGCAATGAGTTCCTGGTGCTGTCGATGTGGCAGTCCGCTGCCGAGCACGGCAAGTACCGCGCCGAGCGGGTGGAGCGGCTCTCGCTCCGCGCGCAGACAGCGGTCGATGTCGCGGAACTCGGGGGCGCGGTCGTTGAGCTGGATCCGTCCTGGACGGTGTGATCACCCGGGTCCGTACAGGACGGTGTGATCGCACTGTGCCGCCGTCGGCACAGCGGTCTCGCACTGCCCTCTGCTGCGCCGTCCTTTCCCCGGCCGCATACGCTGGACAGAGAGTCGGGACAGCCGCCCGGCTGAGCCGCATCCGATCTCACGTTCTAGGGTTTCGGCATGGCACGACCGCGGCGCATCGTCCTTCTCCGGCACGGGGAGTCGGAGGGGAATGCCGATGACACGGTGTACGAACGGGAGCCCGACCACGCGCTGAGGCTCACCGAGACCGGGCTCCGCCAGGCCCGGGAAGCGGGGGTGCGGCTCCGCGCCCTCTTCGGCGAGGAACGGGTCAGTGCCTACGTCTCGCCGTACCGCCGTACGCACCAGACCTTCGCTGCACTGGGGCTCGCCCAGGACCGGGTACGGGTCAGGGAAGAGCCGCGGCTGCGGGAGCAGGACTGGGGGAACTGGCAGGACAGGGAAGACGTACGGCTGCAGAGGGCGTACCGGGACGCGTACGGGCACTTCTTCTACCGCTTCGCGCAGGGCGAGTCCGGGGCCGATGTGTACGACAGGGTCGGGGCGTTCCTGGAGAGCCTCTACCGGAGCTTCGAGGCGCCCGACCACCCGCCGAACGTACTGCTCGTCACGCACGGGCTGACCATGCGCCTGTTCTGTATGCGCTGGTTTCACTGGTCGGTGGCCGAATTCGAGTCACTGTCCAACCCGGGAAACGCCGAGATACGGATGCTGCTCCTCGGCGAGAACGGGCGCTACAGCCTGGACCGGCCGTTCGAACGCTGGCGGACCCCCGAACCGTACGGCCGCACCGGATAGAGTGGCAGAGCGATGACCGCTGACTCCTTCACCGTCCGGCGCTTCGAACGCGCCCTGGCCAGCCTGCGTGGGCTGTCCCTGGGAGACGCCCTGGGCTCCCAATTCTTCGTACCTGCGAACTATCCGCTGCTCAAGCGGCGCGCACTGCCTCCCGGCCCCTGGCAGTGGACCGACGACACCGAGATGGCCTGCTCGGTCCTGGCGGTGCTCGTCGAGCACGGCCGGGTCGACCAGGACGCCCTCGCCCGCTCCTTCGCCGAGCACCACGACTTCGACCGCGGCTACGGCCCTGCCGTCAACCGGATGCTCCGGCTGATCAGGGAGGGCGGTGGCTGGCGCGAGCTCGCCGCCGCGCTCTTCAACGGCCAGGGCTCCTGGGGCAACGGCGCGGCGATGCGCATCGCGCCGCTGGGCGCCTGGTACGCCGACGACCCCGAGCAGGCCACCCACCAGGCCGAGATCTCGGCGTATGTCACGCATCAGCACCGTGAGGCCGTGGTCGGCGCCATGGCCGTGGCGGCCGCGGCCGCGCTAGCCGCGGATCCGGCGGGTCCGCCGCCGGCGCCCGACCTGCTCGACGGCGTGATCGCGCTCGTACCGCGCAGCGCCGTGGGCGCCGGGCTCCGACGTGCCCGCGACATGCTCGACTACGGCGACGCCGGGACCGTGGCCGCGGTTCTGGGCTGCGGACGGCGCACGAGCGCGCACGACACCGTGCCGTTCGCTCTCTGGTCGGCCGCTCGGGCGCTCGGCGACTTCGAGCAGGCGTTCTGGACCACTGCGCAGGTGGGCGGAGACGTCGACACGACCTGTGCCATCGTCGGCGGAGTGGTGGGCGCGGGGAAGGCCGGGGCGCCGCCGGTCTCCTGGCTGGAGCAGACCGAAGAGCTGCCGGACTGGATCCCTTCACGCACGCTCTGACCCGGTACGACTGTCACGGTCCTGCCACATCCGGGCCCTGGCAGGGCCGTGCCGCCACGCCAGGGCTACTCTGACGGCCACGCCGCCCCCTTGATCATGGACGGGCGCGCGCCTACGAGACACCGGGCCCCGGACGCCGCTTCCTGCCGCGCACGTGCCCGGTCGGGAGGGGGTCCCGTGCCCGATACACCGCCCACGGAGTCAGAGTCCGGCCAAGGACCGGGCCCCGAGCCGCAGGACGCCGTCCCGCAGCCGTCGGCCCTGCCGTCTGCCGAGCCGCCAGCCATGCCGTCGTACCGGGAGCAGCACCAGCGGGCGACGCAGCCGCAGCGCAGCCAGCCGTGGCCGCCACCGCCGCCTGCGCCGCCCAAGTGGCTGACCGACGTACGGCCCGGCCCGCCGGCCGCCATCCGCCCCGCCACGCTCTGGGCGGTACTGGCCACCGCCCTGCTGAGCGCGCTGCTGCTCGGTGAGGGTCTGGGCCTGAACCTGCTGGTCGTGGCCGTGCCGGCCGCGCTCGCCGCGTACTTCGCAGCCCAGGCGGCAGGCCGTCGCCTGCGGCCGTGGACGCTCGTGTGGGCCGTCGGCGGTCTGGCTCTGTTGGTCGTACCCGCGTTGCGTGACGCGGGCTGGCCGACTTTCCTCGCCGTCGTCTCCGCGCTCGCGCTCGGCTCCCTCGCGCTTCACGGCAACCGGACCTGGGCGGGCGTTTTCGCCGGTTCCCTGGGCATCTTCGGCTCGCTCGGTACCGGCGGGGCCTGGGCCTGGCGGGGTCTGCGCGAGCGCGCGGAAGTGTCGCGCGGCCGCTGGGCGCCCGTCGTGCGTACGGTCTCCGTCGCCGTCGTGCTGCTGGTCGTTTTCGGCGCGCTCTTCGCTGGAGCCGACGCCGCCTTCGCCGATCTGCTCGGTGGCCTCACTCCCGACGTCTCCGTCGCCGACGGCCCCTGGCGGATTTTCCTGTTCGCCCTCGGTCTCTTCGGTGCCCTTGCCGCGGCCCGCAGCGCCGCCGCGCCGATGCGCTGGGACCGCCTCGACATACGTCCCGCACGCGCCCGGGGCCGTGTGGAATGGGCACTTCCGCTGATCGTCCTCAACCTCCTCTTCGCCGCCTTTATCGCCGTCCAGCTCGCCGTGCTTTTCGGCGGCTACGACAAGGTGCTGAGCGAGACCGGACTTACCTATTCCGAGTACGCCCGGCAGGGCTTCTGGCAGCTCCTCTGGGCCACGCTCCTGACCCTCCTTGTGATCGCACTCGCACTGCGCTGGGCACCGCGCGACGGAGGCCGCGACCGGACCCTGGTCCGGTCGGTTCTCGGCACCCTGTGCGTACTCACGCTGGTCGTCGTCGCGTCCGCGCTGCGCCGCATGGACCTGTACGTCGATGCGTACGGCCTGACACGGCTGCGTATCTCGGTGGCGGCTGTGGAGCTGTGGCTGGGCCTTGTGATCGTACTGATCATGGCGGCGGGGGTACTGGGCTCCCGCTGGCTGCCGCGCGTGGTCGCGGCGAGCGCGGGCGCCGCTGTGCTGGCCTTCGGGCTGATCTCGCCGGACGGGCTCGTCGCGGAACAGAATGTGGCGCGCTACCGGGCGACCGAGAAGCTCGACGTGGGCTACTTCCAGGACCTGTCGGCCGACGCCGTGCCGGCACTGGACACGCTGCCCGAGCCCCAGCGTTCCTGCGCCCTCATAGGCATCGCGGCACGGCTCGACGACGAGAGTGAGCCCTGGTACGCGACGAGCCTGGGCTCGGCCCGGGCTCGCCAGATCCTCGAAAAGCGCCCCCTGGAGCTGGACGACAGCGGGTGCCAGAAGCTCGGAATGTACGGCGACGGGCGCGGGCTCTACGACGAGTACTGACGGTAGGGGGCCAACCGGGCAGGGAGGGTGGGGGCGCAGCGGCGCCTCCTCCCCGCCCTTCCCCGGCCCGGTTCGCCGTGGCGAACCGCTCAGACCGCCCCCGGCCCCCCGGCGCCCGCCGTCCCGCTGAGCGCCTCCAGGTCGCTCTTGCGTACCCGGATGACGAACAGCGCGACGAGCAAGGCGAGTCCGACCAGGCCCACACCAGCCCAGAACGCCGTCGAAATGCCCTCGGCGAGCACCTGGTGGCCCCAAGGGGCCGGCAGCTCGTGGGACTTGGCGAAGGCCGCCTGCTGGGCGGGCGTCGCCTCCGTGAGGAACGACGGAATCTGCCGCGCGGCCTCGTCGCGGCTGGCCGTTCCGAAGACTGTCATGAGAATCGACAGCCCCAGGGAACCACCGACCATTTGTGTGGCGTTGAGAAGACTGGAGGCCGCTCCCGATTCGTGCTGAGCCACACCGGACACCGCTGTCAGTGTCGCCGTTACGAACACCAGGCCCATGCCGAAGCCGAAGAGCAGCATGGGGCCCAGCACGCCTCCCACGTACGAACTGTCCGGATCGATCGCGGTCAGCCAGGCCATGCCCGCTCCGGTGAACACCGCCCCTGAGACAAGGAACGGCTTCGGGCCAAGGACCGGGAGCAGCCGGGACGACAGACCGGCCGCCGTCACGATCATCAGGGTGACCGGCAGGAACGCGAGCCCGGAAGAGATCGGACTGTAGCCGAGCACGTTCTGCACGAAGAGGACGATGAAGAAGAACATGCCGAACATCGCCGCGGCGAGGCTCATCATGATCGCGTACGTCCCTGACCTGTTGCGGTCGGCGAACATCCGCAGAGGGGTGATCGGGTCCGGCGCCCGACGTTCGTTGAGCACGAAGGCGACCAGCAGGACGAGAGCCAGGCCGAACGCGCCGAGGGTGAGACCGTCCCGCCAGCCGTCGTCGGCGGCGCGGATGAACCCGTACACCAGAGAAGCCATGCCCACGGTCGAGGTGAGCGCGCCGGTGAGGTCGAAACGGCCGGGGTGGCGCTCGGACTCATTGATGAACACGGGGGAGAGGACGGCTATCAGGATGCCGATCGGCAGGTTGACGTAGAACACCCAGCGCCAGTCGAGCCACTCGGTGAGCATCCCGCCCGCCAGCAGTCCGATCGCCGCGCCGCTGGCGGAGACCGCCGCGAAGATGCCGAACGCCCGGTTGCGCTCGGGGCCTTCGCGGAACGTCGTGGTGATGAGCGCGAGCGCGGTGGGCGAGGCGATGGCGCCGCCCACACCTTGGAGCGCACGCGCCGCAAGTATCTGCCACGGCTCCTGCGCGATGCCGCACAGCAGTGAGGCGAACGTGAAGAGCAGAACGCCGAAGACGAAGACCCGCCTGCGGCCGAGGATGTCGCCCGCCCGTCCGCCGAGCAGCAACAGACCGCCGAAGGTGAGGGTGTAGGCGTTGATCACCCAGGAGAGGTCGGTCGTGCTGAAGGAGAGAGCGGTCTGGATGTGCGGGAGTGCGATATTCACAATGGTGGTGTCGAGGACCACCATGAGTTGAAGAGCCGCGATGACGGTAAGGGCGATGCCTGGACGCCCCTGCCGTCGGGCTGCGCCCGAGTTGTGTGGTGCAGCTAACTGAGAGGTAGTCACTATGGATCCCCCACAAGTGAGTTAGTGAACGGATGCGTTCACTGTCATGTCAACGGTAGGGATTCCCCCTCAGTGAACGCAAGCGTTCACTGAAGCCCTCGTCCCCAACGGAGAGAAAAAGATGGCTACTTCGCGCTGGACTGCCGCCGCTGAGGCGCAGCCGGTCTCACTGCGCCGCCGCGGGCTCGTGCTGGAACGAGCGATCCTCGATTCCGCGCTGGAGCAGTTGAGTACGGTCGGCTGGAACGGCCTCACCATGGAAGGTGTCGCCGCCGGCGCGCAGACAGGGAAGGCGGCGGTCTACCGCCGCTGGCCGTCCAAGGAAGACCTCGTCGCGGACGCCCTGAAAGCCGGGCTGCCGGATCTCGCCGATGCGCCGGACAAGGGCAGCGTCCGGGAAGACCTCTACGAGCTCTGCTGCCGTATGCGCGGAGCGATGTATTCCAGGCCCGGATTCGCACTGCGTTCTGTGCTTCACGAATGCGACAAGAGGGTGGCCGAGCGGTTCCACGCGGTGATTGTCCGCCAGGTGATCGAGCCGTCGAACCGGCTCTTCCGTGAGGTGGTGAACCGCGGGATCGAGCGCGGTGACGTACGCCCCGATGCCACGAGTGACCTGGTGTTCGATGTGATTCCGGGCCTGATGATGTACCGCTCGAAGGTGTGCGGAAGTGAATGGCCGGACGAGGAGATCGCTGAGGTGGTCGACCGGATCATGGTGCCTCTGCTGCGCCCGGTGCCGACTCCGGGCGCCGACTGACGCCCGGGGTGTCGCCGGCGGGGCCCGGCGGCGTAACCTGGCAGGCGCCATGCCGTACGAACCACCCACCCACGCCGTCGAGCGCTCCATACGCGCCACCACCGGCGCCAAGATCATTGCCGGTGTCGACGAGGTCGGGCGCGGAGCGTGGGCCGGACCCGTCACCGTGTGCGCAGCCGTCACCGGTCTGCGCCGGGCACCCGACGGCCTCACCGACTCCAAGCTGATCACCCCCAAGCGCCGCACCGAGCTGGCCGTGGTGCTGGAGGGGTGGGTCACGTCGTACGCCCTGGGGCACTCCTCGCCCGAGGAGATCGACAAGCTGGGGATGACCGCCGCGCTGCGGCTCGCCGCCGTACGTGCCCTGGGCGCGCTGCCCGTGCAGCCGGACGCGGTGATCCTCGACGGGAAGCACGACTACCTCGGGCTGCCCTGGAAGGTACGTACGGTGATCAAGGGGGACCAGTCCTGTATCGCGGTCGCGGCCGCCTCGGTGATCGCCAAGGTGAGGCGGGACGCGATGATGGCCGGACTGGAGGCCCAGTTCCCGGAGTTCGCCGACTTCGCCTTCGCGGACAACGCGGGCTACCCCTCGCCCGTGCACAAGGCGGCGCTGGCCGAGCGGGGTCCCACCCCGTACCACCGGCTGTCCTGGTCGTATCTCGATGCGCTGCCCAAGTGGCGGCACCTCAAGAAGATCCGGCTGTCGGCGGAGGCCGCCGCTCTGGAAGACGGGGGCCAACTCGGCTTCGATTTCTGATCTGATCGCACTTATGTGCCAACCCGCTGCTGCGCGTCGCGGCGGCATTTGATAGAAACCCACTCATGCCTCTCTCCCCCGAGGAGCCTCAGATTCACGAGAGCGCCCAGGGTCCCCGCGTCACTCCGGCCACCGGCCGCCCCGCGTCGACCCCCCGTCCCGTACCTGGTCCGCGTACCGCGGCCACACCGCGTCCCGGACGCCCTGTCCCCGGCCCTGCCAGGGGCCCTGCCAGGCCCGCGCCGCCGGTGCAGCGGACGCAGCCTTCCGGCGGCAATGCCCCGGCAGCGCGGCAGGAGAATCGTTCCGCGCCGCAGGTCCAGCTGATCCCCGCTTCGACGGACGGCGCACTCGACGCCGCCGGCGAGGCCGTCGACCTGCTGCTCGACTCCGGTCGCGCGCCGGGCGACGTCCTGGTGCTCACCACCGGCGAACAGCACCCCTGGGCCGCCCACGAGCTGTCCTTCGGAGAAGCCGCGTACTGGGCCCACCACGAGGCCCGCGACGACGTCTTCTACGCGGACGCCGCTGTCGCGGAGCGAGCTGCCGCCCGGCCTGTGGTGGTCGTCGCGGTCAACGGCGGGGCCGACGACGTCCTGAGCCGTGCGCTGCCCGTCGCCAGGGAACGCGCAGGCGCGCTGCTGATCGTGTGCGGAGACCCGAACCGGGTCAACGCCGTGCTCGGCGCGGGCGTCTGACCCGTACGCCACTGCCTGAGCGCGGTGCGTGTACCTGCGCGCGGTGCTGCCGGTCGGCGGGCCGCCTCAGCGGGCTGCCGCCCGGCGCAGTGCGTCCGCCGCCCCTCCACCTGTTCGCAAGGGGGAGGGGTCGGCCTCGGCCACGGCTTCAGCGAGGTCGCTGGGGCGTGATCCGGTGCTCGGGCGACGGCCGCCACGGCCCTCGCCGAGCACCTGCCAGCCGCCGTTCGTCAGCGTGATGTACGCCCCGCAGCGCAGCCCGTGCAGGGTGCAGGCGTCCCGTAGGCCCCACATCCATGCCCCGTCCTCCTCGGTCCAACGCTCGTCGCCTTCACGGCAGTAGAGCAGCACCGCGGTCCGTACGGGCGTGCGGCGGCGCAGGTCGTGCGGGATGACCCGGCGCAGGTGCGCGAGCAGGGCGTTGCGGAACTCCCAGCCGTCGGCGGGGACGGGGCGCCGGGTGAACGAGGCGCTGGCGGTGAGCCGTTCCTCGGAGTCGAGGACGGCGACGACAGCCGTCGATGGTGTCGGCCGGTGCCTTGCGTGCAGCCCGCTGACCACGTCACGCGGATTGCGCAGCAGCGGGATTCCCGCCGCTGCCCACTCGGACGGTTCGAGCATCCGGCCCAGGCGGTTGACAGTGTCGGCGGACGCGGGGCTCAACGAGGCTGCGGACGGAGCGAATCCGAAGGTCACGGTCCTCCCTTCGCATACGCGCCCACAGTGCGGGCAGGGTCGGTTGGGGGCGCACCGCGGCACAGCCCATCCGGTCCGCGGCGGGGCCGTGCGGGGAGCAGTTCAATTCTCGCTGCCTCGTGAGGATGCGGCAACGAGCAATTGGCCCAGCTGACGGGAATCTGCGGGTATGACGTGGATATCCCTGCCCAACCTGTCCGGGGACGACGCATCCCGTCACGTCTGAACGGCGAGGACCAGCGGAAACACCCCCTGTGCTCCGGCTCGGCGCAGCAGCCTGGCCGCCACCGCGAGCGTCCAGCCGGTGTCCGAGCGGTCGTCGACCAGGAGCACCGGGCCACCGGCTCCGGCCAGCGCGGCCGCCAGCTCCGGCGGCACTGTCAGCGCCTGGTGAAGTGCCCTCACCCGCTGGGCGCTGTTGGTGTTCGGCATCCGGCCCGCCGCCTCGGGGGTGTACGCGACGGAACCGAGCAGCGGCATCCTGCCGACCTCCGCGATCCTGCTGCCGAGCGACTGGATGAGCGCCGGTCTGCTGTGCGAGGCGATCGTGACCACTCCGACCGGACGGGCAGGGGCGTTCGCTTCGCCTGACGCCCAACCACCGGGCCCCTTCGCCCAGTCGGCCAGCACGCTCACCACAGCGTTCGCCACATCGTCGGGCACGGGGCCGTCCTGAGACTGCGCCGCGAGCAGCGGGCGGAGCCGGTTGCCCCAGCCGATGTCCGAAAGCCGGCCCAAGGCCCGTCCCGGGGAAGCCTGTTCCCCTTGCGAGATGCGGCCCTTGAGGTCCACTCCGACCGCCACGAGCCCCGTCGGCCACATCTTGCGCGGCTCGACCTCCACACCGGGCCGGCCGAGTTCACCGCGCGCCGCATCCAGGGCGCCGGTGGACACCCCGTCGCTGAACCTGGCACCCGCACAGTTGTCACAGCGGCCGCACGGCGCTGCCTCCTCGTCGTCCAACTGCCGCCGAAGGAACTCCATCCGGCACCCCGTTGCCGACGCGTAGTCCCGCATGGCCTGCTGCTCGGCCGCACGTTGGCGCGCAACCCAGGCGTAGCGCTCGGCGTCGTATACCCACGGCTGCCCCGTGGCGGTCCAGCCGCCCTTCACCCTGTGCACCGCTCCGTCCACGTCGAGAACCTTCAGCATCGCCTCCAGGCGCGTACGCCTCAGGTCGACAATCGGTTCCAGGGCGGGCAGTGAGAGCGGGCGCTCGGACCGGGCCAGCGTGTCGAGCGTGCGGCGTACCTGCTCCTCGGGCGGGAAGGCGACCGAGGCGAAGTACTGCCAGATCGCCTCGTCCTCGCGGCCCGGCAGAAGCAGCACTTCGGCATGCTCCACACCTCGGCCGGCGCGGCCCACCTGCTGGTAGTAGGCGATAGGGGACGAGGGCGACCCCAGGTGCACCACGAAACCGAGATCCGGCTTGTCGAAGCCCATGCCCAGCGCGGAGGTGGCCACCAGAGCCTTGACCCGGTTGGCGAGCAGATCCTCCTCCGCCTGCATCCGCTCTGCGTTCTCCGTTCTGCCGGTGTACGAGGCGACGGTGTGGCCGCACTGCCGCAAGTACGCCGTGACCTCCTCGGCGGCTGCGACCGTGAGGGTGTAGATGATCCCGGAGCCGGGGAGCTCGCCGAGGTGATCGGCCAGCCAGGCCAGCCGGTGCGCCGCGTCCGGGAGTTGGAGCACGCCCAGGCTCAGGCTCTCCCGGTCGAGCGGGCCGCGCAGCACGAGGGCGTCGGTGTCCGCACCCGTTCCCAGCTGCTCGGCGACGTCGGCGGTCACGCGGGCGTTCGCCGTTGCCGTGGTGGCCAGCACCGGAACGCCCGGCGGGAGCTCCGCCAGCATGGTGCGCAGACGCCGGTAGTCGGGCCGGAAGTCGTGACCCCAGTCGGAGATGCAGTGGGCCTCGTCCACCACCAGCAGGCCGGTGGCGGCGGACAGCTTCGGCAGCACCTGGTCGCGGAAATCGGGGTTGTTGAGCCGCTCGGGGCTGACCAGCAGCACATCCACCTCGCCCGCCGCGACCTCGCCCTGGACCGTGTCCCACTCCTCCGTGTTGGACGAGTTGATGGTCCGGGCGCGGATGCCGGCCCGCGCCGCCGCCTCGACCTGGTTGCGCATGAGCGCGAGCAGCGGGGAAACAATCACGGTGGGGCCGCTGCCGCGCTCACGCAGCAGGGAAGTGGCGACGAAGTACACGGCGGACTTGCCCCAGCCGGTGCGCTGCACGACCAGGGCCCGGCGCTTGTCGGCGACGAGCGCCTCAATGGCCCGCCACTGGTCCTCGCGCAGCCTGGCGGTGCCGGTGGTGTCTCCGACGAGGCGGGCGAGTACGGAATCGGCCGAGGACCTGAGCTCTGCGTTGGTCATGCCCCCCATGCAACCTGATGCATCGGACATTGTGCGAATGCGGCCTCAGGCCTGTGGATAAAGTTATCCACAGGGTTGGCGGCGCGGGCGGTGTCTGCGGGACCGTCGAGCCATGAACAAGCACCACGAACCCACAGGCCCCTCCGCCGACGACCAGATCACCCTCCGCGGCCCCGCCGAACTGGCCGACGCGCTTCCGTACCTCATGGGCTTCCACCCGACAGACAGCGTGGTCATGGTCGCGCTGCACGGCCGCCGGGGCCGGTTCGGCGGGCGGCTCAGGCTCGGTATCCCGGGCTCGCCGAAGGAATGGGCGCCCGTCTCCGACCAGCTTGCCGAGTGTCTGGTGACGGGGAGCGAGCGTCGTGGAGACCGTCCTGAAGGCATCGTCGTCTTCCTCTGCCAGGACCCGGCCGAGGGCGAGACGAGCAGGCAGGTGATGGACCGGCTGCGCCCCTTCGCGCAGCGGCTGCGCACCGCGTGCGGCGCGCTCGACGTCCCCGTGTTCGAAGCGCTGTGCATCTCCGACGGCAGGTACTGGTCGTACTGCTGCCCCGACGCGCGCTGCTGTCCGCCCGAGGGCAACGTCCTGGGCCTGCCCGGCACCTCGGTCATGGCCGCGGCCGCCGCCTACGCCGGTATCCAAGTCCGTGGATCGCTGCGGGAGATGGAGGCCCGGCTGGCGCCCCGGCCGGAGTCTCCTGCCGCTCAGGAACAGGTGCGGGCACTGGACGCGGCGGGTCTCGCCCTGGTGCCCAGAATCCTGAGCGGAGCCCAGCGGGAGCAGGTCGGAGCCGAGACGCTCGACCTGGCGCGGCGGCTCATGAAGCGGCTCGGGGACAGCCGGCCTGCCACGACGCGCTGGTCCGAGGCGGATGCCGCGGACGACGGCCTCATCGACCATGACGAGGCTGCCGCGGTCATTCTCGGGCTGCAGGACCGCGAGACCAGGGACCGGGCGGCGGAGTGGATGGAGGGCCCCGACGCGGAGACCGCGCTGCGGCTGTGGCGGGCGCTCGCCCGCCGGTGCGCCGGACCGTACGACACTCATGCCGCCGCCCCGCTCACCCTTGCCGGATGGGTCGCCTGGTCGACCGGTGACGAACCGGGCGCGAGGGTCGCCCTCAGCCTCGCCCTTCGGCTCGACCCCGATTACCAGTTCGCACAGCTCCTGCACCAGGCGTGCAATGAAGGCCTCGACCCGGAGGCGCTGCGGCGTTGCCTCCGCCAGGAACGCGCGGAGCGCAAGCGCCCCGGCCCTAAGGCCTGTCTGATAATTG
>NZ_JAGGPB010000073.1 GCF_018614055.1 Streptomyces sp. ISL-98 | reverse complement strand
TTGATACCCCGGCCCACTTCGGTGGGTTGGTGGTTCCTTTGAAGTCCTACCGGCCCATGCGGCGGGTAGGCAAACACAGCGAGGACGCTGAGGACAGCGGGCCATATTCCGGCCCGATCTGTTCCGCTCAACGTGGTGTTCACTCCCGATTACGGGAAAACATTCATGGAGAGTTTGATCCTGGCTCAGGACGAACGCTGGCGGCGTGCTTAACACATGCAAGTCGAACGATGAAGCCCTTCGGGGTGGATTAGTGGCGAACGGGTGAGTAACACGTGGGCAATCTGCCCTTCACTCTGGGACAAGCCCTGGAAACGGGGTCTAATACCGGATAACACTCCTGCCTGCATGGGCGGGGGTTAAAAGCTCCGGCGGTGAAGGATGAGCCCGCGGCCTATCAGCTTGTTGGTGGGGTAATGGCCTACCAAGGCGACGACGGGTAGCCGGCCTGAGAGGGCGACCGGCCACACTGGGACTGAGACACGGCCCAGACTCCTACGGGAGGCAGCAGTGGGGAATATTGCACAATGGGCGAAAGCCTGATGCAGCGACGCCGCGTGAGGGATGACGGCCTTCGGGTTGTAAACCTCTTTCAGCAGGGAAGAAGCGAAAGTGACGGTACCTGCAGAAGAAGCGCCGGCTAACTACGTGCCAGCAGCCGCGGTAATACGTAGGGCGCAAGCGTTGTCCGGAATTATTGGGCGTAAAGAGCTCGTAGGCGGCTTGTCGCGTCGGATGTGAAAGCCCGGGGCTTAACCCCGGGTCTGCATTCGATACGGGCAGGCTAGAGTGTGGTAGGGGAGATCGGAATTCCTGGTGTAGCGGTGAAATGCGCAGATATCAGGAGGAACACCGGTGGCGAAGGCGGATCTCTGGGCCATTACTGACGCTGAGGAGCGAAAGCGTGGGGAGCGAACAGGATTAGATACCCTGGTAGTCCACGCCGTAAACGTTGGGAACTAGGTGTTGGCGACATTCCACGTCGTCGGTGCCGCAGCTAACGCATTAAGTTCCCCGCCTGGGGAGTACGGCCGCAAGGCTAAAACTCAAAGGAATTGACGGGGGCCCGCACAAGCAGCGGAGCATGTGGCTTAATTCGACGCAACGCGAAGAACCTTACCAAGGCTTGACATATACCGGAAACACCTAGAGATAGGTGCCCCCTTGTGGTCGGTATACAGGTGGTGCATGGCTGTCGTCAGCTCGTGTCGTGAGATGTTGGGTTAAGTCCCGCAACGAGCGCAACCCTTGTCCTGTGTTGCCAGCATGCCCTTCGGGGTGATGGGGACTCACAGGAGACCGCCGGGGTCAACTCGGAGGAAGGTGGGGACGACGTCAAGTCATCATGCCCCTTATGTCTTGGGCTGCACACGTGCTACAATGGCCGGTACAATGAGCTGCGATGCCGCGAGGCGGAGCGAATCTCAAAAAGCCGGTCTCAGTTCGGATTGGGGTCTGCAACTCGACCCCATGAAGTCGGAGTTGCTAGTAATCGCAGATCAGCATTGCTGCGGTGAATACGTTCCCGGGCCTTGTACACACCGCCCGTCACGTCACGAAAGTCGGTAACACCCGAAGCCGGTGGCCCAACCCCTTGTGGGAGGGAGCTGTCGAAGGTGGGACTGGCGATTGGGACGAAGTCGTAACAAGGTAGCCGTACCGGAAGGTGCGGCTGGATCACCTCCTTTCTAAGGAGCATCTAGATCTCGCAAGAGATCCAGAGCCACTACGTCGGCAAATGTTCGACGGTGGTCAGCTCATGGGTGGAACGTTGACTACTCGGCACGATCGGCAAGGTTCACTAGTACTGCTTCGGCGTGGAACGTGATATCGGGTTGGTCGGGTCGGGCACGCTGTTGGGTATCTGAGGGTACGGACCTGTTGGTCTTTATCTTCGCGATGCCGGCCCCAGTGCACTCGCTCCTCGGAGCGGGGTGATGGGTGGCTGGTCGTTGCTTGAGAACTGCACAGTGGACGCGAGCATCTGTGGCCAAGTTTTTAAGGGCGCACGGTGGATGCCTTGGCACCAGGAACCGATGAAGGACGTGGGAGGCCACGATAGTCCCCGGGGAGCCGTCAACCAGGCTTTGATCCGGGGGTTTCCGAATGGGGAAACCCGGCAGTCGTCATGGGCTGTCACCCATACCTGAACACATAGGGTATGTGGAGGGAACGCGGGGAAGTGAAACATCTCAGTACCCGCAGGAAGAGAAAACAACCGTGATTCCGGGAGTAGTGGCGAGCGAAACCGGATGAGGCCAAACCGTATGCGTGTGATACCCGGCAGGGGTTGCGCATGCGGGGTTGTGGGATTGCACTTCAACAGTCTGCCGGCTGTTGGGCAAGTCAGAAACCGTTGGTGTAGGCGAAGGACATGCGAAAGGTCCGGCGTAGAGGGTAAGACCCCCGTAGCTGAAACATCAACGGCTTGCTTGTGCAACACCCAAGTAGCACGGGGCCCGAGAAATCCCGTGTGAATCTGGCGGGACCACCCGCTAAGCCTAAATATTCCCTGGTGACCGATAGCGGATAGTACCGTGAGGGAATGGTGAAAAGTACCGCGGGAGCGGAGTGAAATAGTACCTGAAACCGTGTGCCTACAAGCCGTGGGAGCGTCGCTGTATGTGCTTGCACATGCAGTCGTGACTGCGTGCCTTTTGAAGAATGAGCCTGCGAGTTAGCGGTGTGTAGCGAGGTTAACCCGTGTGGGGAAGCCGTAGCGAAAGCGAGTCCGAATAGGGCGATTGAGTTGCACGCTCTAGACCCGAAGCGGAGTGATCTAGCCATGGGCAGGTTGAAGCGGAGGTAAGACTTCGTGGAGGACCGAACCCACCAGGGTTGAAAACCTGGGGGATGACCTGTGGTTAGGGGTGAAAGGCCAATCAAACTCCGTGATAGCTGGTTCTCCCCGAAATGCATTTAGGTGCAGCGTCGTGTGTTTCTTGCCGGAGGTAGAGCACTGGATAGGCGATGGGCCCTACCGGGTTACTGACCTTAGCCAAACTCCGAATGCCGGTAAGTGAGAGCGCGGCAGTGAGACTGTGGGGGATAAGCTCCATGGTCGAGAGGGAAACAGCCCAGAGCATCGACTAAGGCCCCTAAGCGTACGCTAAGTGGGAAAGGATGTGGAGTCGCAGAGACAACCAGGAGGTTGGCTTAGAAGCAGCCACCCTTGAAAGAGTGCGTAATAGCTCACTGGTCAAGTGATTCCGCGCCGACAATGTAGCGGGGCTCAAGCGTACCGCCGAAGTCGTGTCATTCCAGCAATAGGGCCAACGCCTGCTGGGATGGGTAGGGGAGCGTCGTGTGCCGGGTGAAGCAGCCGCGGAAGCGAGTTGTGGACGGTTCACGAGTGAGAATGCAGGCATGAGTAGCGATACACACGTGAGAAACGTGTGCGCCGATTGACTAAGGGTTCCTGGGTCAAGCTGATCTGCCCAGGGTAAGTCGGGACCTAAGGCGAGGCCGACAGGCGTAGTCGATGGACAACCGGTTGATATTCCGGTACCCGCTTTGAAACGCCCAGTATCGAATCCATTGATGCTAAGGCCGTGAAGCCGTCCTGGAGCCTTCGGGCAAAGGGAAGTGGTGGAGCCGCCGGTCCAAGGTGGTAGTAGGTAAGCGATGGGGTGACGCAGGAAGGTAGTCCAGCCCGGGCGGTGGTAGTCCCGGGGTAAGGGTGTAGGCCGTGTGATAGGCAAATCCGTCACACATTAAGGCTGAGACCTGATGCCGAGCCGATTGTGGTGAAGTGGATGATCCTATGCTGTCGAGAAAAGCCTCTAGCGAGTTTCATGGCGGCCCGTACCCTAAACCGACTCAGGTGGTCAGGTAGAGAATACCGAGGCGTTCGGGTGAACTATGGTTAAGGAACTCGGCAAAATGCCCCCGTAACTTCGGGAGAAGGGGGGCCATCACTGGTGATCCGTTTTACACGGTGAGCTGGGGGTGGCCGCAGAGACCAGCGAGAAGCGACTGTTTACTAAAAACACAGGTCCGTGCGAAGCCGTAAGGCGATGTATACGGACTGACGCCTGCCCGGTGCTGGAACGTTAAGGGGACCGGTTAGTGCGCTTTCGGGCGTGCGAAGCTGAGAACTTAAGCGCCAGTAAACGGCGGTGGTAACTATAACCATCCTAAGGTAGCGAAATTCCTTGTCGGGTAAGTTCCGACCTGCACGAATGGCGTAACGACTTCTCGACTGTCTCAACCATAGGCCCGGTGAAATTGCACTACGAGTAAAGATGCTCGTTTCGCGCAGAAGGACGGAAAGACCCCGGGACCTTTACTACAGTTTGATATTGGTGTTCGGTTCGGCTTGTGTAGGATAGGTGGGAGACTGTGAAGCATGCACGCCAGTGTGTGTGGAGTCAATCTTGAAATACCACTCTGGTCGTGCTGGATGTCTAACCTCGGTCCGTGATCCGGATCAGGGACAGTGTCTGATGGGTAGTTTAACTGGGGCGGTTGCCTCCTAAAGAGTAACGGAGGCGCCCAAAGGTTCCCTCAGCCTGGTTGGCAATCAGGTGTTGAGTGTAAGTGCACAAGGGAGCTTGACTGTGAGACCGACGGGTCGAGCAGGGACGAAAGTCGGGACTAGTGATCCGGCAGTGGCTTGTGGAAGCGCTGTCGCTCAACGGATAAAAGGTACCCCGGGGATAACAGGCTGATCTTCCCCAAGAGTCCATATCGACGGGATGGTTTGGCACCTCGATGTCGGCTCGTCGCATCCTGGGGCTGGAGTCGGTCCCAAGGGTTGGGCTGTTCGCCCATTAAAGCGGTACGCGAGCTGGGTTTAGAACGTCGTGAGACAGTTCGGTCCCTATCCTCTGCGCGCGTAGGAATATTGAGAAGGGCTGTCCCTAGTACGAGAGGACCGGGACGGACGAACCTCTGGTGTGCCAGTTGTCCTGCCAAGGGCATGGCTGGTTGGCTACGTTCGGAAAGGATAACCGCTGAAAGCATCTAAGCGGGAAGCCTGCTTCGAGATGAGTGTTCCCACCCCCTTTGAGGGGTTAAGGCTCCCAGTAGACGACTGGGTTGATAGGCCAGATGTGGAAGCCCGGTAACGGGTGGAGCTGACTGGTACTAATAGGCCGAGGGCTTGTCCTCAGTTGCTCGCGTCCACTGTGTT
>NZ_JAGGPB010000072.1:39287-44140 GCF_018614055.1 Streptomyces sp. ISL-98 | reverse complement strand
AATTTCTGGCGCATCACACTAGGGACTTGGCCGGGCAATCATGTGACGTTTGGGTCCGACCTGCTCAGGCCCTCGGAGATGGGGTCGCTCCAGCCGTCAGTCGAAGATGGTTGATGTCTCCAGAATGGACCACTTCTACCTCAGTGGCTGAGCCATCCTCGAAGCGAAGGGTGAAGTACGGACTGGCTTCGAAGAGCAGTTGTACGTCTTCACTCGCGTCGTGTTCGAGCGGCGGCGAGGCGTCGGCGTCCCACGTGTCGCTTCCGGACGTAGGGAGGATCCTGACAGGGATGCGTGCCAGACAAGTGGAGGGGTTTGCCCACCATGTCGGCAACGGGTCTGGCTCTTCAGCTCTTCTCGTACCAGCTCAGCCGCTCCCGCAGCACTGCGCCCCCACCCTCCTCCTGGGCCATCACCGCAGGACACCGGGATGGCTGTGTCGTGTTGTGTGTGGTGCAGCATGTCGTCGGTGATGACCGGCGGGCGGCCGCCGTGGTTTCGCCTGTGGACCGCGGTGCCCAGCCACTGGAGGAGCGCCTCACGCATACTCTCGCGCTCGGCTCAGAGTGGCTCAAAGGTGCCTGATGTGTGCCACTGGATCTACGGGACGACTGAGGTTGAACTCGTGGTTCGGTAAGGGCTGACGGCCCTTGATCCCTGCGATATGCCCATGGGATGCGGTATCCACGAGGTGGCGGCTTGACCGCTGAACGCCAGGAGTTCCGGGAGCGGTTACGCCTGGAGCCGGGTGAGTGGTTCGACTCGGGCGAGTCGGACACAGTGATCGCCGCAGAGGTACGGGTCAGTGTCCGATCCGTACAGCGGTGGCGACGGTCCCGGAGCCAGGCGACCCGCAGGCCCTGCGGTTCGAGGGTGCCGGCTTCGCTGCCGCGGCTGACAGAAGAGCAGTTCACGCGACTGGAGCGGGAGCTGCCAAGGGGTACGACGGGGCCGGTACCGGACCGGCTCAGCGCAGGGGAGCTCGCCCGCCACACCGGCACGTTCCCTTTCCACCACACCTGCGAGAGGGGGACAGAGGTTCCGGTTCGTGACCCAATCCCCTGATCTCCACTCGGATGCGTCGGCGAAACGATCCAAGACGCCTTCGAGTTCGCGAGTACACGTCAGCCCAAGAATCGGGAGTCATAGTGACGATCTCACATGCGACCATCCGGCAGGGAATGACGCCGCGCACCTCATTCGATGAGGGCCAGGTGCCGCTGTATTACTCGCGGAAGACGAAGGAGATCCTCCACAAGTACGGACCAGGCCCCCGAGTCCATTTTCACATGGGCGTGTTCAGTGAGAACCTCAACACCACCGTCGCACAGCGTGTACTCAAGGAGCGCATACTGTCCTCCCAGGAGGCGGTGCTCCACCGCGCCGCGGGGGCGTGGGGTGTGGCGAGCAGTCCGCCCGGCGAACTCCTCGACATCGGGTGCGGGGTAGGTGGCGGGTCCATCTTCTGGGCTCAGGAACACGGCGTGAATGTCACCGGGATGACGGTGGCGGCCGAGCACATTCCGGTAGTCAACGATCTCGTGCGACAAGCCGGAGTAACGGACCGAGTGACCACCGTGCTGGGCAATGTTCATGACCTGTGTGAGGAGCGGGCGTACGACGCGGCGGTTGCGATCGAGAGCTCCGGATACATGGACCGCGAGCGGCTCTTCTCCGTGGCAGCCAAGGCTCTGCGGCCCGGCGGCTGGTTCGGCATCCAGGAACATTTTGTGTGCCGCCCGGAGTGGACCGCGTTCGTCGATGGCTACTACAAGACGCGCCTCGGCACCCTGACCGAGTACATCACCGCTGCCGCCGCCGCAGGCTTCGAGTTGGAGCAGGACGAGGACATCACCGACCAGGTCTCGGAGTTCTGGGTGCAGTCCATGGCATGGACGACCGCCGAACTGGATGCCTTGAGCCATGGCCGCCACTCGCCGATCGACCGAAACCGGCTGGTCGAATCCGTCCTCACCCACGGAAAACTCTTCCGCGCCTGGCGTGACCGTGCTCTGGAAACCCGGCTCCTGCTGTTCCGCCTCGGGAGGAGCTGAGCCATGCTCGCGAAAACCTCTCCCGCATCAGCCATTGGCTGGCAACTCCCCCCCTTCTACTGCCCTCTCGCGGACGTGGGAGTCCACCCGGCGGCAGGCCACCTGGACGAGCAGGCGCTCGCCTGGGCCGACGAGTTCGGGCTCTATCCCGATGCGACCGAACGAGCCTGGGCACGGGCCATCCACAACGCCGACTTCGTAGGCCGCGTCATTCCGGTCGGAAACGCGGAGACCCTCCTCCTGTTCATCGAATGGAACTACTGGGCCTGGGCCATCGATGACTGGCACGACTCGGGTACTGGAACTGGCCGCACGGCGGATGTCACCGACCACAGCATCCGAGTACTGCGGTCCCTGGAAGCCCCGGGCTCTGCCATGCTCGCAGCCGGCCCGCTCAACGCTGCACTCAGCGATCTTGTGGAACGCACGAGGGCCATGTTCACGCCTTCTCAGCTCCATCAACTATGCGTAGGAGCGCGGGACTGGCTCTATGGAGCGTCTTGGCAGACAGCCAACGCCGAGCGTCGGATCATGCCTACCCTCAACGACTTCGCCGCAGTGCGGATCTCGATCAACGGCACCCGTTTTTCCCTCGCCTTCAGCGAGACAGCGAACGGCATCCGCCTCCCCCCCGACGTGCAGTATTCGCCATCGGTTCAGGCTCTCACCGATGCTGCGGGATTCATCGTGAGCTGCGACAACGATCTGTTCTCCTACGCTCTCGACGACCACAACGATCCACCGAGCCAGAACCTGGTCAACGTTCTCGCGCACCACACCGGTCGCACACCAAAGGAGGCCCTGCCGACCGCCGTGGCCATCCGGGACCGCGCCATGACGCTCTTCGTCAACCTCCGCGAGCAGCTTGCACAGGACGCCGACGTGGAACTCCGCCGCTACCTCGATGCTCTCGGCAACTACATCTCCGGCTGTATCCGCTGGATGTGCGCTGCGCCCCGATACGCCAGCCCCCGCAATCGAAACGCGCTCCCTGTCCCGGGGGCGTACTACGACATCACCTGGCGGGACACCCCCAGTGACGCCGCAACCGAGCCACTCAATATCCCCGCGGTGAGCTGGTGGTGGAAGCAACTCACCTAGTGTGATGCGCCTGGGCATGTCGCGCCTCCTGTTCGCCGCCTGCGAACAGCTCCACTACGAGGACCTGGCCATCGCCGAACGCACACCGGGCCTGTGCTCCGAGGACCAGCGCATCGCCGACGAACCCGCCGACGAAGAAGCCGAGGACCAGCGCCGCCGCTCGTACTCGCCAAGTCCCCCGTCGTCAGCCGGGCCAAGACCCGACTCGCGCCACCCTTCACGACTCGCGATCTGCCGCCCGAACCTGTTGCACCAGCACCCCGCACCAGGCGGTGACGAGCCAGACGACGAGATGGATGGGGCATGCCCGCACTTGCGAAGCTGAGTCCAGAACTGCGCGGGAACAGGTCCCTAGGGATCGGCCTTTGCGCCGGAACACCGCTCGGTCCGCGCACTGCCCTCTGCAGCCGATTGGCAACCACCCTGAGATGCGACCCGACCGGCGGCGGCTGACGCCGGAGACATGAGGGCGATGTGGTCGGGCCCGATCCAGGTCGGGCTCCCGTGTGAAGCGCCGGACTCAGGCCGGCCGAATGGTCTGCTTTCCGCGCGGCCGTGGTACGCGGGGACTTCGACGGCCCCGTCCGCTTCGGCGCCCCGCGCCTATCGCGTGCCGACCCAGTAGTGTTCCCCTGCCCTCAGCAGGTTCTCCAGCGTTTCGGCGTTGGCCCGGGCCAGGCCGCCAAGTGCCGCGTTCTCGTTGGCATGGGATTCGAGCCACGTACGGAAGCCGGTCACTGCGGCAATGGATTCGGGGGTGGGACCGCCCCCAGAAGCCAGTTGTTCTGCGGTGAGCAGGGGGATTCCTGACCGGAGCCGGATCGTGCCCGGAAGATCGAGGGGGCGGTTCCGGCTGGCCACCGTGTTCTCCTCGATCGCGAGGGTCCCGGTCGCCGTGCACTCGCCGGACCGCAGGGCGGCCAAACGGGCCTCACGGACGACGGCGAGAACTCCGTTGAGGTCGAAGTCGACGGTAATCGCCAGGTCGATGGTCCCAACCTTGACCCCATCGATGATCAAGTCGACGCAGGGACGGTGGGTTGACGTGATGTGATGGCTCACCAGAGCGACAAGCTCCTCGCTGTCCGGGGCGTCGCGGGTACGGCGAGCGGCAGCCGTGAGAGCGGAGTGCTTTCGCCAGCCCACGCCCAACAGGTCGATCACGTCCATGGCGAGGAAACCGTTGACGACGGTGGCGACTTCACGCTCGACAGCGCGGCCTGCCGAACCCGCCATACCCCGCGCACCGTGCGACAGCGTCTCCCCGACATCGCGCTCATGAAGATGATCGGCGAGGGCATCGGTGGCACTCCCGCCGTCTTCGCCGAAAAGGAGGGCCCGTACGGTCATGTGCTCTACGGGACTCGTCACGGTCATCGATCGTCCTCCTCCTGGATGTTCTGCTCGCCGGGGTCGCGGTGAGGCTCCAGCCGTACCGTGCGGTCCGGCGCATCGGAGGCGCGGCTCTCGCGCACGCTGCCCATGCCGGGGTCGCTGCGCAGTACGGCCTGCACATGGCGGCGTACCCAGCGCGGCCCCCGATGACGGACGCCGACGACGGCAGCCGTGGTGACCATCGCGGTGCCGAGCAGCACGAGCACGATCGGCCAGGGACCGGACCCCTCGCCACCGCTGGGTGTCGGGTCCTCGGTGCCGGGGCCGTCGGTCGGGTCCGTTGGGTCGGTCGGGTCCACCGGG
>NZ_JAGGPB010000072.1:0-39230 GCF_018614055.1 Streptomyces sp. ISL-98 | reverse complement strand
CCGGGTCCACCGGGTCCACCGGACAACCCTCGCACGAGGGGCAATCGGCGCAGTAGTCCCCGTCGGAGTCGGGCTCGGGGGTGGGCTCTGCAGTAGCCCTCGCGGCCGCGACCTCCGCCGCCTGCCCCGACACCGTCCCGTACCTCCCCCCGCCTTGTGGCCCGACCGCAGCGAAAACAAGCGGGACCACAGCGCCGAGGAGCGCCACGACCAGGAGCCGGACGGCTTGCCGTCCTGTCGCTGACATGTGGTCAATCCCGTGTCAACGACACTCGTCCCACAAGACTGAAGACCCCTGCGGGTTGCCCACGGGGGCGCAAGCTGAGCGGCGCACGAGTCCGGTCATGGCGCATCTCCCTTCATCCGGGCCACACACTTCCAGTGTGCGCCGACCCGACCCGGGTCGCACCTGGGGCCGTCGGCGGGTTCGTATCATGCGACGTTGTCGGCTGCCCGCGTTTCCAGATCTCCGACCGACTTCCCCGGCTTTCGGGCCAGGAGGTATGCCTGCTGGCCTTGCCGGGGCTTCTCCCTCTCGTTGGGCTCGCGGATCAGCCGGGCGTCCACAACAAGCCCGGTCTGGCTCAGCAGCTCAGCGATTCGGTCGGGAGCCACCCAGTAGACGTCGAGCGAGAGCTCGTGCCCGTATGCATTCTCCAGGTGTCGGTACTTGTCACCGGCCTTGAAGGCAATCAACAGATGACCGCCTGGGGCCAGCACCCGGTGGAACTCTGCGAACACCACCGGCAACAGCTCTGGAGGAGTGTGGACGGTTGAGTACCAGGCGACAATGCCGCCGAGAATGCCGTCCGCCAGATCCAGGTCGGTCATAGACCCTTCGCCGAACTGCAGGTCCGGGTGCGTGCGACGGGCAACCGCAACCGTCTCCGGCGACAGGTCGATGCCGAACGCAGTCACCCCGAGGGAGTGCAGGTGTGCCGTCACGTGGCCGGGCCCGCAGCCGAGATCAGCGACGGGTCCGGCGTCGACGGCCTGCGTGAGTTCGGCGAACGCGCTTATCATCGCGCGGCCGTATAGGTCGTCCTCGAACGCGGGGGGCACGAGCTTGGCGTAGTCGACGGCAACGGTGTCGTAGGCCACGCGAGTGGCGTGCAGGTAGGTCGGCTCGGTCATAGCTGCGGACAGTAGCGCCTGCCTGCTGTTGTCGGTCGGTCGGTCGTCTTGTAAGGGGCGGACGTGATCATCACGGTCGCCCCGGAGTGCCATCTGCGCCGGGTGTTCCTGCTGAAGCCTCGTTAGGGTTCGGTCGTATGACCGACCGCGTTCTGGAACTCTTGCGCGCCCGCCCCGATCTGGCCGAACTGGCCGCGTTTCCGTTCGACTTCGATGTGAGCCGGGCGTACCACGTCGAGACGGTGCACCTGGCGTCCGGCGCGTCGCTGGAGCCGATCCGCCTGGAGCGCCACAAGGGCGACCTCGCGGCAGCGGGGTGGGCGCTGGAGCGGGCACGGGCGGCGGTCGGCGCCGATGGCGCCACGCCGGAGGGAGCGGTTCACCGGTGGCACCGCCGGGGGCTAGGCCGACTGATCACGGAGCAGCATCTGGAGCTGACGCTCGCCGCGGTCGAGGCGGGTGACGCGGAACTCGCGCGTGTGACGATGGCGCACGGCAGGCTCCTGCTGGACACGATCGGCAAGAAGTCGGCGAAGGCGCTCAACCGGCTGTCCACGCGGGCGAAATGGGCGGTGGCCGGGCTTCGCCCGCCCGGCGCCTGACACCTGCGAACCGCCACGGTGCAGGGCGGGCGCGGCCGTGTCCCGGGTCGCCGACTACGCCGCCGCGGGCGGCCTGCTCGGCCTGGGCGTTGGCACGAATGGGTCGTCGGGCTCCCTTCGGGGCCCGGCCGCCCGCGCCCTCACGGGGCGCAGGCCTCGGCGATCGACAGGCTGTTCTCGTAGAGGTGGTGCCGGGTGATCCGGCCGTCCTCGGCGGTGAGGTGCAGAGCGAACGGGCCCTCGAAGGACTTGCCCGTCGCGCGTACGGTCCCCGAGAGTTGCCCCATCAGGACGGCGTCGGTGCCGTCGACGAGGAAGGTGTCGACGGAGGCGCGCGCGTCCTCGAGCACGGTGTGCTCCATCAACTCCGTGAACTGGGCGGCGCATTCGGCGGCGGTGGACCGTGGGCGGATCCACGGGACGACGGGGTTCTCGGCGAGCAGCCAGTCGACCTCGTCGGCGAAGAGCGCGACGAGCCGCCCGGTGTCCCCGGCCACCCGGGCGGCAAGGAACTCCTGGACGACGGCCCGGGTGGCTTCGGCGACGGAACTCGCGGTGGTGGCTGAACTCGCCGTGGTGGCGGTGGACTTGACGGACATGGCGCTCTCCTCGCGGCTGCGGCCGGATCCCGGCGGGGGTTCCCGTCGATGTGCTTGATCCTGCCGGGGAAGGGGAGAACGGTCGATTACCCCGGGGGTAATGGCCCCGGCCGCTACTTTGAGGCTGGTGTCCGAGCTAGGAGTCCGGGGCCGACGACGATGACAGGCGGAACCGGTGCAAGCGCATCGCTGCCCCTACCGGGCCACGCTGCCCAACCACAGCACGTCACGAGCCCGAGTCATTTGCCACGAAGAGCTGGCTGCGTAGCAGCTCTTCACGTTCCCTTGCCGTTTCGGAGACCTCCGTGGCGCCTGAGCCGCCAGCGGACACTCCGTTCGGCAGGGCGGCATCGTGCTGGGGTAGGTACACACGCTTGAACTCCAAGCCCTTGGCTCTGCGGTAAGTGCCAAGCTTGACCGCGTCGACGGGACGACCGTCGTAGTGCTCCAGCAGGCATACCGGGATCTCCGCCTGGGTGAGCAGTCGCTGATAAGTGACCGATGGCCCGCATGGAGGGGCACAGCACTGCGGCGTCGGGCAGGGCGCGCAAGGCGTCCAGGAGCACTGGTCGTGGGCGTCCACGGTCGGCTTCGTGACGCGGACGACCTGCCCGTCGTGGTACACGAGGTCGACATCGCGGCGGCCGGGTGTGCGCAGTCCGTCGATGTCTTCGAAGGCATCATCGGCCACGACCGTGAGCGCCGCGTCCAGGATCTGTTTGCTGTTGCGGTAGTTGGTACGCAGCACCTGTCCGCGGTCGCCCCGAATGTCGATGCCGACGTACATTCGCCTGTCCCAGAGGCCCCACTCTCGTTACCCTTGCTGGTAAAGACGTAATCGCCGTGCATTTTTACGGGGGCAGGCAACACGGTGTATGACGTGTTCATCTCTTACGCAGAGGACGACGGCGACTGGGCCGGTACGCTCGCCGACCGGCTCAAGGCCGAGGGCGTGCGCGTCTTCTTCGACAGATGCAGCCTACGGCCGGGCGATGTCGTGGTACATGAGCTCGAAGCGGCGATCCGCCGGTCCAAGCATGGAATCCAGGTGGTCGGCCCGCTCACCATGACCGAACCATGGGCGCGGCAGGAGTACGCGGCGCTTGTGCAGGCTTCGGCTGGGCGCGGGCTGAGACTGATCCCCGTGCTCTGCGGTGATCGTGATGCTGATATTCCGCCCTTTGCCTCGACCAGGGTGTGGATGGACTTCCGCAAACTGAGCGGACCCGCATTCGACGCCAAGGCGGTCGAACTGGCCCGTGTTCTCCGCGGCGAAGAGCAGGTCCGCAAGACCGGCTTAGGGAAGGAATTACTCGATCTCGCACGTCCGGAGCACCGGCCGCTCGCCGAGCCGACACACCCCGCGTTCGTCGTCTGCTACGCCCGCGCCGACGCCGGCTACGAGGAGGGGCTGGTGGACCACATCTCCCGCTTAGACCTGCCCGTTTGGTCCCTCGGACACCTCGAGTGGGGCGACGACTACATCTGGACGATCAGACAACAGCTCCAGCACGCCCTCGCAGTCGTCGTCCTGATGTCGCCGGAGGCCGAGGAATCCCAGGATGTCACGCGCGAAATCCTCGAAGGGCAGCGCCACAGCCGCGAGTTCTTCCCCGTCCTGCTACGCGGGGAACGCAACTACCTTCTCGCCAGCAGCTGGTACTTCGATGCGAGAAACGGTGATCTGCCCGGGCCCGACGAGTTGCGCCTGCTGCGCCGCCTCCACGACTCCCGCCGCTCCGACGAGCCGCCCGCCGACTCGCCGCTCCTGCCGCTGCCGCCGACTCAGCGCCTGGTACCCGCCGTCCGTTCTCCCGCCCACACATCCCTGAGCAGACTCAAAGCCCTTCTCGCTGAACACGAGACCGAGCACGCTGATCTGCTGACGACGACACTGCTCCTGGAAGCGGTCGGCAGGCTCGAAACCGGATGGATGCGTCGATCCGACGGGAAACGTCTGCCCGACGCCCTGCTGTCCGACATCGACGCCCTCTGGTCACGGTTCTCGGGCGGGATCTACGGCTTCCGCGCGCAGGCGCGGCGCGCCCGGTTGGGAGGCGGCCGCCATGCGGACTTCATGGCCCTCTCCCTGGGATACGGCTGGCGCGCTTCGCCGGGCGAGACCATGCCCAAGTACCAGCACTTCATCGGCCGAGCCAGGAGCCACGGTTTCTTTCCGACGCTGCGCAACCCGCAGAGCGAACAGTATCTGGACTGGTACAACCAGTGGACCGAGACGGTGCTCGCCGTTCATCTACGGCTTCGTGAGAAAGGACGGATGCCTTGATTCTGTTACTCGTGCTGGTGCTGGCTGCGGGGACCGTGGCACTGATCGGTCTCGTCTGGTACGGGGCGGGCCGGTCGAAACGTGGCCCGTCACACCCGCCGCGACGGCAGTCAGGCGTGCTCGTCGGATACGGGGCAGGCGTGCTGGGCTCATGGATGGGCCTGTGCGTGGTGCCCGCAGACCATGTCGGCATCGTCCACAGGAGGTTCGGGTCCGCGAATCCAGATCAGCGCTTCAAGCGGATCACCCCCCACAACGCCCGCGGTGTCCAGGCACGCACGCTCCTCCCAGGCCGGCTCCACCGGCTCACACCCGTCGTCCACAGAATCGAGTTCGTACCGAGAACACATGTTCCGGCGGGAAAGATCGGACTCGTTGTCGCCACCGAAGGCGCCAAGCGCGCGCCCGGTCGAACCCTTGGCCGGTCCGTGGACTGCGACAACTTCCAGGACGGCGCCGCTTTCCTGCTGAACGGCGGCGAACAAGGCAGACAGCTGGCCATCTTGCGCGGCGACAGCTCGTACTACATCAACACCGCCCTGTTCCAGGTCGACATCGTTCCCCGAACGTTCGTGGAAGCGGGCACTGTCGGACTGGTCATCGCGAAAGACGGCGCCATCCGGGCCCCCGACCGTCCATTCGGCCGGTACGTGGAGTGCGACAACTTCCAGGACAGCTCGGCCTTCCTGCTGGGCGGCGGCGAACAAGGCAGACAACTGGCCATCCTCACCGGCGGCACGCACTACGACATCAACCCCTACCTCTTCGAGGTGATCACCGAAAGCAACGTGCACGGTTCCGGCCAGAGCGGTCTGTATGCCGAGCATCTCAGGGAGATCGCCATCCCCGTCGGTCATGCCGGCGTGGTGATCACCCTGGACGGTGCCGAGCCCCAACAGGGTGAGCGGAAAGTGGGCATCATCGTCAGGAACCACAGCAGCTTCCGCCTGCCCTGGGTGTTCCTCGACAACGGAGGGTGGCGCGGCGTACAGGAGGAGACCCTCGGCGAGGGCTCCGTCTGCGCGCTCAACCCCTGGTTCGTACGCGTCGTGCTCATCCCCACCCGCCTACTCATCCTGGACTGGAGCAACAAGGGCGGCTCCACGTCGGACAACTACGACTCCGCGCTCGACCGGATCAGCGTCAATGTGCAAGGACACCGGCTCCAGGTGGAGCTCAGGCAGACCCTGAACATCCCGGAGGCGGTCGCTCCCCGGCTGGTCCGTGAGTTCGGTGACTCTTCGACGTCCGGGATGGGCGGCTTGGTGAACAACCCTGTCCCCGTGCAGCGGTTCGTCGAACAGGTGCTGGGCGGCGCCGTGGACACGTACTTCAACGGCATCGCCGCCGAATCCACTGTGGAGGAGTTCCTCACCGGGTATGCAGGCATCCGCACGGACCTGGCCGCACAGGTGCGCAACGCTCTCGCCGCGTGGGGGGTCGAGGCGGCCAGTACCAACCTGGGGGAATTCGAATCCCTGGACGCGGACCTCGACCGGGCCCGCAAGCGGGTCTTCGACGCACAGATGCGCACCCAGGAACTGGAAGAGCAGAGGAAGAACGCTGTCATCAAGGCGGAAATTCGTGAAACAGAACTCGAGGCCGATCGGAAGGAGCGGCTGCTGGCCGTGGCGGAGCTGGAGCGCAAGATCGAACTTCTCGGCCCGGACACCATCGCCATGCAGATGTTCCTCGCGGAACTCAGACACATGAATGTGCCCCAAGTCGTCAGCGGAGAAGCGGAGTCCCTGCTGAAGTACCTGCCCGTACAGCGCGCCCTGGAGATCATCGATGGGGCCAGGCACCGTGCCGACCAGGTCGCCTTGCCGCAGCCCGCCGCCCCGGACGACGAGGAATAGGCCACAGCGCCGGAATGGAGTAGGGGCTCTTGCCGCCACCGGGCGGGTCCCGTCAGCGGCTACGCACGGCCCGCGCGATCTCGTCGACCCGCTGCTCGTACACACCGTCATCACCCGCGCCGTCGCCCACCCGGCGAAAGTCCGCGCAGTACCGGGTGGCGGCGAACTCGGGCAACTGGACGTCCCCGACCACGACAGGGATGAACAGACGGCCGGACTCGATCGACGACTGCATCAAGGCGGCGTACTCCTGCCTGACCCAACCGCTGCTCATCGACGCCGGGCTGAACACCAGCACCCCATGCGCCGCCTCACGGATCGCGGCCTCCACCGTGTGCACGCGGATCCCGCCCGGTCTGCTCACGACCTCGTCGTACGCCACGTTCAGCCCCTTCTCCCCGAGCCGTTCCGCGAACGAATGCACCCAGTCAGTATCCTCTCGACCGTACGAGACGAACACGTCGTAGCGCGCGGCGCCGTTCGCGGGCGACGGCGCAGGCAGCGGCGTGCGCGGTGCGGCGCGGCGCCGGTGTCTGGCCAATTGATGACGAACAGCCACATAGGCAAAGTAGGCACTGACAACACCGGCGACGGTGCCGACTGCGCTGAGGAGTAACCCCGTCGTATCCACTACATCAGGCTAGCCTCGAGCTTGCGCCGCGGAGTGGTCAAGCAGGCCGAGGCCGTTCTGCCGGTCCAAGCGGAAGGCGCTTTCTGCGTGCAGGGTATCGGTTCTCGTCCCAAGCTCCATGTCTCCGCTGACGGTTCGGGGGTGGTCGGGCACGCCGGGGCACGTTTGCTGGCGGATCTCGCCGAGGCCACCGGCCTGACTACCGCGTACTCCACTGCGCGCTCGGGCCGCTGCGACCGCGCGGCACCGGACGTGATCCAGGCCGGACCGCCACCGAGGCGGCCGCGCCCACCTCGGGGTCGACGCCGGCGCCCTGCGGCGATGGTTACGCGGGCGTACTCGCGCAGCTGAGATGCAGGGCCCACGCGATGGTGGTTGGCCGCGGCGGGCGCATCAGCTCGGCACCCGACACCGCCCCGAGCCCGGCGACTGTCTCGTGATCGGCGACCAGGCAGGGCAGGCAGCAGTGACACATCAGGGCGTGGGTGCCGGCGATGCGGCCGCCCATGCAAACCCGTCCAGGTCGGTGAAAGGCCCGGCATCGCCGCCGATCACGAGCCGGTGCGATCCGGTGCCGTCGGGAGAGACGCCGGCGTCCTTGGCAAGGGCACGGCGCCTGTACAGCGCCAGCTTTACGGGACTCGACCCAGCAGCGAACTCGACGTACACGCGGCCGAAGCTCTTCGCCACGGCAAGGCCTTGGTCGATGTAGAACCGCTTGCTCGCGGCCACGTCCGCGACTCCCAGCAGGAGCACGATCTCGTCGACCCGCCGGGTGGCCGGACCGGTGTCCTTCTTCGCCGAGGTCGCGACCTTCCAGATCGTCCCGTCCGGGGCTTGTACGACACCGCCGTAGCCCCAGAGCGACCTCGCGGCAGGCTTGAGCGGCGTGGCGCCGGCGTCGAGGGCGGCGCCGATGAAGCTGTTGACGGTGGCCGGCTGGGACACCGTGAGCGCCAGCGTGAACCCACGGAAGCCGGTCGTCGGTGCCTCCGAGGCCCGCAGGCGTATCTGCGTGTCCAAACCGAAGGCGGCGGTGTAGAAGCGGTTGGCGGCCGTGGGGTCGGCCACGTCGAGGGTGACGGATGCGATGGATGCCATGGCCATCACGCTAGTTGCGGCTCGGCGACCGGCGCTTCTTGATTCCTGACCGGTCTTGTCGCCTGTTTTGCCACACACGGCGGCATCCCCGCCGCAGCGCCCGTTGCGCGGCGCCGGTAGGCGCTGGGCGGCATGCCGACCAGCTCGGTGAAGCGGGTACTGAAGGTGCTCAGCGATGAGCAGCCGACCGCGAAGCAGACCTCGGTGACACTGAGGTCGCCACGGCGCAGCAGCGCCGTCGCGCGCTCGATGCGACGCGTCATCAGGTACGCGTACGGCGACTCGCCGTAGGCCGGCCGGAACTGGCGGCTGAGGTGCCCGGCGGACATGTTGACGCCGCGGGCGAGCGCCTCGACGTTCAGCGGCTGCGCATACTCCCGGTCGATCCGGTCGCGGACGCGGCGCAGTCGCGCGAGGTCGCTCAGGCGCTGCGCCGCGGTGCGTGCGCGCCCCCACGAGGGGTGACACATGAGAGAACTCCTTTTCGTCGAGGACAGCGGCCTGGAAGCGCCGGCCGTCGTATTCTTCGCAGGTGGTCGCGACGTCGGCCATCATGGCCGAATCGATGACCGGAGGGCTCAGCGAAGCTCCTGGATGCGGACCAGGTTGCCCGCGGGATCGCGGAAGGCGCAGTCGCGGATGCCGTACGGCTGCTCGGTCGGCTCCTGGACGACCTCGGCGTCGCCGGCCTGCACCTTCTTGAAAGTGCCGTCGAGGTCCCGGGTGGCCAGCAGGATCCAGCCGTAGGTGCCCTTGGCCATCATCTCTACGATGGTGCGGCGCTCGTCCTCGGTGACCCCAGGGTCGGCGGCCGGCGGCGCCAGGAGGATGGACGTGCCGGGCTGCCCGACGGGGCCGACCGTGATCCAGCGCATCTTGCCCTGTCCGACGTCGCTGCGGACCTCGAAGCCGAGGGCGTCGCGGTAGAAGACCAGGGACGCGTCCGGGTCGTCATGCGGGAGGAAGCTCGTGTGAATGGTGATGTCCATGACGATCATGCTAGGTGCGGCTCCGTGACCCGCGCTTCTCGATTCCTGATCGATCTGGCCACCTGTTTCGCCACACGCGGTCGCATCCCCGCCGTCGCGCGCACCGCCTGGCGCCGCGTCGCCCAGGATCTCCTCAACCGTCTGCCATACGTGGGGAATCCAGACTGGTCGCTGACAATAGCTAAGCCCGGTCACTGACCGAGCGCACACAAGCGAGCGCACGACGGTAGCCCTCCGACGTCCTGACTGGGGCTTCGGGCGCGACCGTGCAGGACCTGGCGGCCACCGATTCGGCGGCCACCGTGCTTCTGGTTTTGTACGTGGGAGCCGGCTCTGGCTCACCTTCTGCGGAACTGCGGCCAGACCCATTTCGGGGATCCCCATCATCGGCAACTCGCCGCCGGTCATCGCCCGGTCCAGGACACCCTCACCGTCGAGTACGAGCAGTCCACCATGCTCCTCGATTGGGAGAACACCATGGTCGTCGGCATGCTCCAGACCCCGGACTACGCACGCTCGGTGTTCCAGCCGTACGCCGACCTGCACCAGTCCGTACGGGACAGCGACAACCCAGTCCGTTCGCCCGCATGCGCCGCCAAGACCTGCTGTGCCAGTCCGGCCGCACATTCCACATCGTCATGTGAGAGGCCGTACTCTACGCCAGCGTCTGCCCGTCATCGGTCCTTGCCGCCCAGCTCGACCGCTGGCCGACGTCAACGGCCTGGACACAGTGCGCGCCTCGGCATCGTCCCGTTCGGCGCCCCGAAGGTGTCAGGTGGTGCACATGTTCACGACCTTCCGGCCCCGTCATCAGGTAACGCAAAAGCCGCCCCGGCGTACGGCCGGGACGGCTTCTTTGCTGTTCGGAGTGGGTGCCCACACCCTCTGAACACCGGATCTAGGCCAGGCGCCTGACACTTATCCGCGGCCGGGCCTCCGAAGCTGTCCGGCGCAGATGACGCTACCGGCACAGCCGGGTCCCGTTCCAGGGACCCGGCTGCCTTCACCGGAAAGTGCTGTGGTCGTCCTCGTCTTCGCTCTCGACTTCCGGGAGATTCGACAGGGCGGGCTCGAGAAACACCGTCGTGTAGTCGGGCTTGGTCGGGCGGGGAAATCCCACAGTCTCTATGGGGCGGTTCTGCTGCTGTGCGGTCATCGTCGTTCCTGTCATGGGGTGATGCGGCGGACGGGTATCTGGGCGGCGTCGGCTCGGCGCATGGCGCCGGCGGTGCCGGTTGAGCGGTTGCGGTGAAAGGCCGGGCAGAGGTCGGCACCCAGGTCGACCACCCAGCTCGTTACGCCGGGTGCCCGACGGTGGGGCAGCAATCCCCGCCGCAACGGCGGGTCTTGCGGTGTCCGGGTGGGCACTGCGGTGGGCAGGGCGCCTCCCAATCGGCGTCGTGAGTTCCGTACGGCACGCCGCTGCCTTGCGCCCAGACCTTGGCCAGTTGGTCGGCGCCGGGCGCTCCGCCGTGGATGACGGAGATGCCTGGGTGGCCGATCTAGGTGGAGTCGTGCCAGGTGTCGAGCAGCGCGGCGGCGAGTAGTTCAGGGTCGGGCTAGCTGCGGGAGCTGGTGATCAGGATACGGGCAGGGGCTGACATGGCGGTCCCTCACGCGGTTCGTCGGAAGAGGGGGCTGGACAGGGGTGACGTTTCGCTATACAGGGCGAAGCGTAAAGAGGTACAGTCCCCGGCCCCCGGCTACGGTGAGACTGAGGCTGGCGGGGCCGCCCACGCTCACGAGCTCAAGGGGCCTTCAGTGCGTACGAGGGCGACAGCGTGCTCTTGGACAGGAGCCCAGTTCCGCAGCGTCCCGTCGTCGCTGGTAAGTGGCGAGCCACGTGGCATCGGGCGCAATCGCCTCCGAGGTCACCCACCAGGTCTCTCATGATTGCGCGCAGGCGATCGCCTGGACTCGATCATGCAGGTCCACGGTCGTAGGGCTCCAAACCAAAGGGCATGGGCCCTGCGACCGATGCCGCAAGAACCCCTCGTGCCTACGCTGACCGAAACGGTCCGCCACGGAAGGCACCGTGACCATTGGCCCGCCACTGAGCGCGCCATGACGAAGGGAAGTCCATGCCGCCACCGGTCAGAGCCATATCCGCCTCGCCCGCCCGTCGCGCAACCTCGCGGCGGCGGAGGGCTTCTGGATCCGGGGTCTCGGTCTGAGCGTGCTGTACCGAGCCGAGGCCGGCGATGCGCCCGGAGAGCACGACCTGCTGATGGTCGGCTGGCCCGACGCCTCCTGGCACCTCGAACTCGTCCACGAGGCGGCCGGGCTCGTCAAGCCGCGGCCCAGCGCGGAGGACCTGCTCGTGATCTACCTCGACGAGCAGGTACCCGAGGAGCTGGTGACCCGCCTCGAGGCACACGGCGGCAAGCGCGTCCCGTCCCCCAACCCGTACTGGAACGAGTGGGGCATCACCGTCGAGGACCCGGACGGCTACCGGCTCGTGCTCTGCACGCGCGCGTGGTCCAACTCTTAGCCACACTCGGCCAGCCTGTCCTACGCTCGCTGACCATTTGCGACCACACCTCCTCATCCACTACCCGCCAGGAGGCCGTCCGCAGGTCAAGCTGTCGACGCTGGTCGGACCTCAAGATCCGCAACATGCGCAAAGCCCCCAAGCCGGAGCCGGACCCCGAGACGCCGGGCGTGTTTTGCCCAACGGGGGCGGCCTCGAAGGCGGGTCTCAACCGTTCGATCGCTGATGCCGGTTGGGGGTGTTCCTCGCGATCCTGAACGCAAAGGCTGAAAGTGCCGGGCGGGAAGTGATAGCCGTGGACCCTCGCAACACTTCCCGCAAGTGCCCGGAGTGTGGGCACACCGCGAGGGAGAACCGGCCACCAGGGGCCTGTCCGACGAGTCGGGCGACGGGTCCGTCGGACAGGCCTGAGCCGCGCATCACCACGGCCGCCGCTGATTCTTCTCGCTGCATCCCTTGCCTGAACCTCCCTTTCAGGCCGCCTCATTGGCCCCTGCGAGCGGAGCGGGACCCGTACCCCGCCTTCGAAGATCAATGGGTGCAGAATGACCCGTATGTCGATAACGAACATTTCGAAGACGGCAACGGTCGGCGACGCTCCGCTGATCAGCCGCACCTTGGCCCGCGCGTTCGACGACGACCCGATGATGCGCTGGTTCTTCCCCGACGACGCCTCGCGCGAGGCAGGGCTGTGCCGCTACTTCACCACGATCTTCACCCGGCAGTACGTCCACCACGGCGTCTGTGAGCGCACCGAGGCGGCGGCCGCATTCTGGGTACCGCCAGAGGCGCAGACCAAAGCCGTTCCCGACGCGGAGACCATTCAGGAACTCCAGAACATTCTCGGCGACCGGGCTCCGCTGTTCAGGGACACCGTCGAGACAGCCGCCAAGCACACACCCCAGCAACCGCACTGGTACCTGGCGGTGATAGGCGCCGACCCGGCCGCCCGGGGCCAGGGACACGGCGCCGCCCTGCTGCGCTCGGGACTGGCCACGGCTGACGCGGCGGGTCTGCCCGCCTATCTGGAGTCCTCCAAACCGTCCAACCTCCCCTTCTACGAGCACTTCGGCTTCACCGTGCGTGAGGAACTGCGGCTGCCGGGGGACGGGCCGGCGTTGTGGGCGATGTGGCGCGAGCCGCGCCACCCGGCCGACGCCTAGGACTGTCCGGCGGGTCACGAGCGGGGCCAAAGGCGTAGGGCAGCCGAAGCCGACCCGCCCCAGGTGCGTATCGCCGGGCCGGGCCTGGGTGCGGAAAGTGACGGCCAGGGCGAGGATTCCCCATACGGACACCTCGTGGCGCACCATCTCCGCGATCGGAGGCGGCATCTAGGCGTCCCAAGCGCTGCATGCCATCGGTGCGAGGAAAGAGGCCCGGCATCTCGCCCGGCTGTGGAAGGCTTGGAGCGCGTGTAGCCGGTCCGCCTCGGGCGGCGCCTCGCGGCTCAGGCCACGGCCTGCACTCGGCATCGAGCACGCCAACAAGGCCAGGTGGCAGCTCATCCCGCGTCGAAGGAGTAATGCCCGCAGCCGCCGCTGCCCGCCGCACTCGGGCCACCTACTCCTCCAGCCAAGGGAGCGTCTTGTCCCGGGCGATCTCCTGGCCCACTGACGGGGCGAACCAGCAAGGTCGCGCGCCGCGCCGATGCCGGGCTCTCCCCCGCCGCCAGAGTCGCGCGTCGACGGCGTCGGCGTCCGGGTGCCGGCCTCCACCGAGCGGCATCTCGGCCTGCCGCTCGGTCACGGTGTCTTTCCGTCGCCCACTGCCCGCGTACTGGCCTATGTGCTCAGCCAAGTACAAGTGAAGGTGCTCAGATGTCAGGGGCTGGTCAGGTCCAGGTGCGGTCGAGGAAGTCGGCGATGAGGGGGGCGATTTCGGGGAGGTTCTCCTCCAGTGCGAAGTGGCCCGTGTTGAGGATGTGGAGTTCGGCGTCGGGGAGGTCGTCCAGGTAGGCGTGGGCGCCTGGTTCGGGGAAGAACGGGTCGTTGCGGCCCCAGGTGATGAGGGTGGGTGGGGTGTGCTTGCGCAGCCATGCCTGCCACTGCGGGTAGTGCTTCAGGTTGGTGTGGTAATCGAAGGCCAGAGCGATCTGGGCTTCCTTGCGTCCAGGAAGGTCCAGGAAGTGCTGGTCAAGGGTCCAGCCGTCGGGGGCGACGAGTTCGGGGTCGCTTGTGCCGCCCTCGTACTGGCCGCGCGTGGCCGGCAGTGTCAGCAGGTCGCGGATGATGCCTTCGTCGCCAGGCACGTCCGGACGGAGCTCGATGAAGTCGCGGGCGCCCTTTGACAGACCCTGTTCGTAGGCGTTGCCGTTCTGCACGACCAGGCCGGCGATCCACTCGGCGTGACGGGTTGCCAGCCGGAAGCCGACGGGTGCGCCGAAGTCGAAGACGTACATCACGAACCTGGTCAGACCGAGTTGTTCCACAAATGCCTCGGTGATGTCCGCGAGGCGGTCGAAGGTGTAGGCGAAGCCACTCGGGGCCCGGGTGTGTCCGAAGCCCGGGTAGTCCGGGGCGATCAGCCGGTATTGAGCGCCGAGTGCGTCGATCAGGCGCCGGAACTGGTGGGAGGCCGACGGGAATCCGTGCAGTAGCAACAAGACCGGGGCGTCCGCCCGGGCCGGAAGCGATTCGCGGTAGAAGACCTGCACTCCGTCGACCTCGACGTGGCGGTGGACGATGCGGGGGATGACCAGCGGCGCCATTTCACATGCCTCTCTGTCGAGATGATGCATTAGTTTTAACGGACCCCAAGCTAATGTGTCAACATGCTCATGTACCATTAGGCACATGGTTGATCCCACTCCGCTGACCGGCGAGCCCCTGGCCATCGACCTGGTCAACACCCGCCCGAACACGGTCGACGGCCCGGTCGACCTGCTCGCCGACGTCACCCGGCTGCGGTCATGGCTGGGCCTCCAGGCCGAACGCTTCCCAGAGCCGACACCGGACGCAGCGGCGCTCACCGATGCCGACCTGGCTGCCGTACACGCCGTGCGCGAGCACATCGCGGCCGCCGTGCACGCCGCCCGGCGCGGCGAGCGGCCACCCGTGACGGCTTTGGACGGCCTCAACGCGGCATTGCACGCCGCGCCCGCCATCCAGGAACTGGTCTGGGACGGCGGCTCATTCACACTTTCCTCCCACCGTCCGGGCGCCCCTGGCACACGCCTGGCCGCCCTGCTCGCAGAGGACACCGTCGGCCTGCTGACCAATCCCGCAGTCCGCAAAGTCCGTACCTGTGAGGGCGAAGACTGCGTGATGCTGTTCCTGCCAACCCATCCGCGCCGCCGCTGGTGCTCGGCCTCCCGGTGCGGCAACCGGGCCCGCGTTGCCCGTTACTACCAGCGCCACAAAGCCAACTGAACCGTCGACACCCCCTGGCGCCGTCCTCCAGCCTCAGCCGGAGAGTGAGGGTCGCCCACGGCGACCCCGCCCCGAAGGAGACCCAGGGCTGCCGATTGAATGGGCCAGGCGCTTCTCAGGAGCGTGTCGGGATCTGGTTTTCGTGGGATTTAGCTCGGGTTGGCGTCTAGGGCCGGTCGTGACGAACGGCTGGGCCTCGTACACCTGTTGGTGTTCTCGACGTCCGGTCACGGGGCCAGGGAGTCGGTCAACGCGTTGACGAGTTGGGCGAATTCGGTACGTGGCCGGTCAGCCAGTGCGGCGTAGAGCGGCGCCTGCAGCTCGTCGGTGAGTTGCTCGGCACGCCGCCATCGGGGGATCAGGGTTGCCACGGCGGGATGTGGCTCTTGCCAGCCGTAGTGGGTCGCCTGCTCGACGCCCAGGTTGATGACCATTGCCGCTCGGGCGCTCAGCCCGCACAGGCGCACCGCCGACAGATGGCAGGCGCCACGGTGTTCCCGCAGTACGTGTATGCGCTGCATAGCCGCACCGACCAGGTCGTCGGCGGGGCAGGGTTGCGCGCGCCAGCCGGCAAACAGAGGCAGTGCGTCGGCGTCAGCGGCGTCGATCAGCTGCTGTGCCAAGCGGTTGAAGTTCTCCACGTCGACGTCGGCGGGGATATTGGCACGCCCCCACTTCCGGACGGCCTGCGCATAGCAGGCGGCGGCTTCCCCCGCCGGCATCACGGACCGTCCCGCCAGCCAGCCCGCGGTAACCAGATTGGGGCCGAGGAAGCCCTGCACCGCTTGGACCACCGAGACCGATGCCTCGCCGAGCACCCCGAACCGGCCGCGGCAGTAGAAGCCGCGCCCTGGTGGAAACCCGGCACGCAGACCCACGGCGGCGGTCGCCTCGTCGGACATGAACTCGTCACCGAAATCGTGGATGGGCCGGGCAACCGCGGCGATGCAGTCGAAGATTTCCATGCGCCGAAGGTCGCTCACCAAGACTCAATAGGTCAAGAGGGGTATTTCTAATGAAACCCTTTAGGTAATCTATCGATTCATGCTGGATATCCGCCGTCTGCACATGCTCAAGACCGTCGTCGCCCGCGGCTCCATCGCCGCGGCCGCCCAGTCACTGGCGCTGTCAGCCGGTGCCGTGTCCCAGCAGCTGTCCGCGCTGCGGCGCGACGTGGGAGTCGATCTGCTGCGCCCCGACGGGAGAACCGTGGCACTGACGGAGGCGGGCCGGGTGCTCATCGAGCACGCCGACCGGATCCTCGCCGCCGTGCAGGAGGCCGAGAGCGCCGTCGCGGCGGTCAAGGGCACGGTCGGCGCCACCGCCACCCTCGCCGCGCTGCCGTCGACCGTCGCCCGGATCGTGGCCCCTGCACTGACCGCACTGGGCTCGCACCACCCCCAGCTCACCGTGACCTGTCTTCTCACCGACCAGGCGCAACTGCGGGAACTCACGCTCGGCACCGTCGATGTCGTGCTGGGGCAGCGGTATCACCACCTGCCCGATGCGACACCCCGGGGCATCGCGGTCTCCCCGCTGCTCGACGATCCGCTGCTCGTCGTCACCGCGGCCGACCAAGCCGACGAGCGGCCCGTCGCCCTGCGGGAACTGGCCACGCACAGCCTCGCCCTGCCGCCGCCGACCACCGACTGCGGACAGGCCATCCTGCACGCCTGCCACCAGGCCGGCTTCACACCCACGACGCGCTACATCACCGCCGACATCGTCGCCCAGCTCGCCCTCGCACGAGCCGGCCTCGCCACCGCGCTTGTCCCCCGGACGGCCATCGACCCGGCCACACCAGGAATCCGCACGGCGCCCATCGAGGATCGCCCGATCCTGCGCCTGCTGTTCGCCGCGACGCGTCACACCGAGACCGCGAACCCGACGACCACGGCCGTCATCGCAGCGCTGCGCACAGCCGCGCGGCAGGATCGCACCACGCACCTCCCGGCGGCCTAGGACAGGCCGTCGAGCGGCCGGAGGAAGCGGCGCTCGTACCGCTTGATGCAGCGGGTGTCACGAGCCAGTTCGAACGCTTCCTGGCACTCCGCGTCGGACATGCTGTCCGTGCGGCACTGCTCGTACGCGGCCAGGCTGGGAAAGGAGAAGAGGGCGTAGGCGATGTCGCTGTCGCCCTCACTGGGCAGGAAGTAGCCGTGGTGCGTCCCGCCGAAGCGGTTGACGAGCCGGACCCAGCGGCGACCGTATTCTTCGAAGTCCTCAAGCTTGTCGGCGTCGACCTCGTACTTCAGATGAATGGTGATCATGCCTGCATGATGCCGTGTGACGGTTCGGACTCGAAGACGGCCTGTGCGATCGCGCAACTTGGCCCGGACTTCCGGTGTCAGGTGCCCGTGCCTGCTAACCGACGGACGCCGATCCTTCCAGGCCGACCTCCTGGCAGAACGAGACCGAGCGCTGTCCGTGCGGGCCAGTGATGCCCCAGGCGTATTGCACTGAGTGGGTGTGCTGTGGGGCTTCGGCTGATTTCAGCTTGAGTCGGTCTCTGGGGTGGCCGGTGTCGGCTGGGTGAGGGTGAACAGGCAGGGTTCGGGCGCCAGCCACGTCGCCGGCCGCAGAGGCTTTGGGCGGGAGCTGCCATGGGGCGAGAGAACAGGGGGCCGTACCCTTGCCAGCCACTCGGGCAGGCTTCACATCTGCCCGCAATGTGACCCAGTGGCCCCTGTTCTTAGAGGCTCGCCCCGTGTGGTTGCCTAAAGCCTCGGAGGCCGTCGACCCCAAGCCACAACGCCCCGCCCTCGACGGCGGATCGGACCTCTGACGCGTGTTCATGCCGCATTTGGGACCCGGGCGGTTGCCGCCCGCCGGGACCGGCCGACAGGCCGCAGCCCGGCGGGTCGCAGGCGCGCCCTTGAAGTAGAAGAAGAAGATTTGGACCGATCAGGCGCTGCGTGTGCTGCCCGGTCTCGGTTGATGATTGACGCGGTGGCTTCGTCCATGTCCCACGGCTGGGGTCGGGGCGCCCCACGCGGCAGCCGGACAGCGTCGCGGCCGAGAAGGCGTACAGCAACGGCAAAATCCGCAAGTACCTGCGGCGTCGCGGGATCCGGCACGTGATTCCGGAGAAGAGCGGCCACAAGGCCGCCCGCCGTAGCGCGGGTCACGCGGCGGGCGGCCTGCGGGCTTCGACCGCTACGACACGGAAATGGGACTCGCGGGCTGAAAGGCCCGCCGGTCAGGCGACCTTCTGATCCTGGGGCGTCTTCCGCGTCTTCACCCCGCCGACGATGAGCGCCAGCCCCACGGCGACGATGCCGAGGTAAGCGATGGACGGAAGGTCGACGACCTTGTGCATCCAGCCCCACTCCGTGCCGAAGAGGGTCTGCGAAGCGAAGCTGACAAGCCCCTGGGCTCCTACGACGTAGCCGATGCTTTCGACGGTGTATCCGATGGTTGTTCGCACGGATCAACCCTCTCGCGGCGGCGCCACAGGATCGTCCTCCACAGGGCCGAAAACGCAGTACTCCAAAGGATGCAGTCGCGTGCGAAGAGCACCGGCACAGCACCCCGCCGCGGCCGAGGAGTGGTCAAAGCCGGACGGCTCGAAGATCACGCCCTCGTACGCCCAGCGCATGGGCCAGCCGACTTTCCAGAGCAGCTTGCCGCCGTTGTGGCGCACCCGCGTCAGCAACGCCCATGCCCACAACACCTAGGCGCTCGCGTCCGTCACCCATAGGGACGACCTTCCCGTGCGGAGCGCACCTTCCGCTGGTCAACTGGGGACGACAAGGTGCCGACAATGGACGGAGCCGCTATGGCGATCATCGTAGAGCTGAACATGACCGGAGCCACTCAGGATCAGTATGAGCAGGTCGCCAACAAGGTGACCGGTGGGCGCGGACTGGTCAAGGGCCGCTCGGACTGGCCGGTGCCCGGCGTCATCGCGCACGTCGCCGGGCCTGGCGAGAACGGCTGGTTCGTGGTGGATGTCTGGGAGTCCGAGGAGGCGTGGCAGCGGTTCGCGGAGATCCTGGTGCCGTTTGCGCAAGAGGTCGGAATGCCAGATTTCCAGCCCAGGATTTACCCGGCCTTCAATGTCGTGACCGAGTAGTGGGCGCATGTCCCATGCGGCGCAGAGCTCCGGGCTGACGAGCAATTATCAAGAGATGTGGTTCGGGTGACGCATGATCAGGCAGTGGCGGACTCTGCGCGCTCGACCAGGACGCCGTTTTCGAACTTGGCGCCCGCGCGGACCAGGGCGACGAGGTGAGCGCCGGTGACCGCGCGCCAGCGGGCCTGGGCGGACTCGACGAGCTTGAACACCATCGCGAGGGCTGCGGCCGGGCGCCGCGGGTGACCTTGGTGCGGAGCTTGACGGTGGAGAAGCTCGACTCGATCGGGCCTGCGCAAGGGCTCACACGGCGGGCGGCCACCGGGATTCAACGAAGAGCGGTACAAGAAACGCAACACCTCGAACGGGCGAACAACCGCCTGAAGCAGTCTCGGGCCGTCGCCACTCGCTACGACAAACGCGGCTATGTCTTCCTCGGTACCGCGACAGCGGCAGCCCTCTCCATCTGGCTCCGGACTTGACGGCCTCAGGAACCATCCTCGGCCGGCCGCTGATGACCGCAAGCGACCGGGCTCCCGTGCTTGTCGAAGACTTCGGCGTCGTTCCCCGAGTTCACCCACACAGTGATGCCCTGATCGTGCACGACCACGTTGAACGGCGACTCCTCCGGCTCCGTCTCCGTCACCACGGTGAACTCCTCACCCGGACGCATCCAGTGATCGGTTCCCCATGGCTCGACCCACAGGCAGAGCCTGCTGCCGGTCTGGTTGCTAACGCTCGTCTTCGACACGCTCGCACCCTAACCAGCAGCATGATCGGCCGGACAAGTCCTAGTTGTCGAACCAGACGACGAGGCGGAGGTTCTCGGCCCCGTGGCGCTTGGCGAGGGTGCGCCTCACTGTCCAGACGTCGCCCCAGTCCTCGTCCCGCACCGTCTGTCGCCGGGTGAGCCGATCCTCGCACGGGGGCCGCTGTGTGCTCAGTCGTTCCAGTTCGTCCCAGTCCGTCGCCTCCAACTCGGCCCAACTGATCCAGGAAGGGCTGTGGGCGTCCCGAATTCCTCCTGGAAGGCTCGTACGGCAGCTCGGGAAGCGTCCTGCGGGTAGCCCCGCTGCGCTGCAAGGGGCTCGAAGGCCCGGTTCCGGACGCCGAAGAGGCAGCCGAATGCATCGTATGACCGGTCGTCATAGACATGCTCCAGGGCCATGGCCGGGTACCAGCGGAGGAAGAGCTCGTCGTCGGGTTCGGAGGTGTCGATGTGGCTGTTTCTGACCTCGATGAACCCATGTATGTCCGTGCCCATGAGCACGATCCTGCCAGGTGGACCGGACTGCCGACGAACAGGGAACCATGGCCACGGGGCGAATGCGCGTGACCGGCAACGCGAACCAACCTTGATCGGCAGGACGGAACCTAGCCGGCCGCCTGAGTGGGGAAGCGCAGGCAACGAGGGCTGGTCCCTCCACGTCGAGCAGGGGTGAGGTGGATGAGTGGGATGAGAGAGTCCGGCGTGGTTCTTACGGAAGAAGCCGCGTTCGACCCGAAGGAGATTTCCAAGCTCTACGACTCAGTCGGGTGGAACGGCTACACCCGCGACGTCGACAAGCTCTGCCGTGGCCTGGCGAACTCGCACCTGGTCATCACCGCCCGCGATGGGTCAGGCGCACTCCTCGGGCTGGCCAGGACGGTCTCCGATGACGAGAGCATCTGCTACGTGCAGGATCTGCTGGTGAACCCGAAGTTCCACCGGCAGGGCATCGGCCGGGCATTGCTCGAACGCCTGATGGGGCGATACGCGCACTGCCGCTTCTTCCTGCTGTCCACCGACCATGAATCGACACCGGAGGGGAAGCGGAGCCACGCCTTCTACCGGCAGTTGGGCTTCCTCTCCTACGAGGAGAAGCGGATGGCGGGCTTCGGCCTGCCGAGGATCCGGCCGCCCCGACGCCAGGCAGACACGTGACCGCTCGGTCCGTGGCCGAAAGGGCGCCCTAGCCGCGCAATGCCAAGTCCCGCGATAACAGAGGTCCGTTGACCCTAATGTGAGGCGGGAGACTCAGCATGACGACGGCCCATGAGGCGGTGGACCTGGCAGCAGGTCCGCCCGTGACCCCTGACCAGCGCCCGATGCACGAACGCATCACCGCCGATTTGCGCGAAGAGATCCTGTCCGGCGCCGTCCCTCCCGGTACCGTACTGCGCCACGCTGACCTCACCCAACGCTTGGGCGCCGACGACACGACAGTTCACCGGGCTTTGCGCACCCTGCAGGACGAACATCTCACCGAGCCGCACGCCGACGGCGAAGTGGTGGTGATGGGCCACCGCCGACAAACCATGCGCCCCGCCCAGGGAATGTCGCTTACCGGCCCCAGTGAGCCTTTCCCGTGGATAGTCGAGCTTCGCAGACGTGGGATCGATGCCCGCTTCACCCTCTTGGAGGTCGAGATCCTGCCCGAACTTCCGGCCCGGATCGTCAAAGCCCTCCATATGACCGCTGGACAACCAGCCGTCCTGCGTCATCTCTTGCTGACCTTCGACGGGGAACCGGCAGCCCTGATCAAGGTTTACTTTCCGTACGACATAGTCGCCGGGACCCTGATCACCGGTCACCGCCTCATCCGCGGTGGCATTCCCTCACTTCTCACCCACCTCGGCTACCCCGCCCTGCGGTGCATGGACTCGCTCACCGCCCAGGTCCCGACACAGGAGCAGAACACCATTCTGCGGCTGCCCGAAACAGTGCCGCTGCTGCGCACTTTCCGTGTGGCGTACAGCATTGGGGGCCGGCCCGTGACCGTGACCGACGCGGTGGAAGCGGCTCATCTTTTCGAGTTGCAGTACGAGTTCTCCCCAGCGTCGCCTCGCTGACTAACCTGCAATGCTTTCGGACATTCGCTGGCCGCAATGAAGGAGTAGGGCCAGCCGGGGATCATCTGGGCCGAGCCCCTGACCCGCCATAGACACCTAACGTTGTTAACTCGTCAAGCCGTAGGCGCGAGGTGTTGACAGTGGTGGCGGCCCCGAAGGCGCCGAACCGTGCTCGATCTACGGCTAGGCATCAAGGCCCGGTATGGCATAGGCATCCGTTCGGCGCCCACGCGACCGCCACCACCCTGAGCACCAGGACCGCGCACCCGGTCTACGTTGAGGCCTGACCGGCCCGGCTGCCCCTGGCGTCACAAACTGGTACTCGAACATCCCGAGAAGCACCCGCTCCTACGGAACGTCCCTACCTACGGATTAGGCATGGCAGAACAGCCGGTACCCGAGGCCGACCCGCACACCGTGTGGGCGAAGGTCGGTCTGGTGCCCCACGACTACACCCGCTGGCCGATGGACCTGCGCGCCAACATCCATCTCGGCCAGCCCCGCTCCGAGAACGACACCCTCCTCCTGGACGCCGCGCGGGCGGCCGGCGCGGACAGTGTCGTCGCGCACGTCCCGCACGGCCTGGACACGCTGGTCGCGGGCTCCCACTGGGGCGGCACCGACCTGTCCGGCGGGCAGTGGCAACGGATCGCCGTCGCGCGCGCCTTCTGCCGTGATGCCGTGATGCCGTGATGCCGTGATGCCGTGATGCTCATGCTGGACGAACCCACCTCCGCGATGGAACCCCGCGCCGAGTACCTGGTGATCCGCCGTTTCAAGGAGCTCGCCGCGGGCAAGACCGCCGTCTTCGTCACCCAGGGCCTGGAGAACGCCCGGATCGCGGACCGCACCGTCGTCCTCGACCGGGGTCGCGTCCGTGAAGAGGGCGACTTCCGGACGCTGATGGCACGCGACGGACTCTTCGCCGAGCTCTACCGCCTCGCCCAGGACCGGTGACCGCCCGCCCCTTTGCCGCCGAGGGCCCCTTTACGTCCGGGGCCCGCCGGGCCTCAGGGCTGCTTTTCCGGCAGCCGCTTCTCCGGCAGGGCGGCCGGCACCACCATCATGCGCTGGTACTCCCCCGGCCGGTGCGGTTCGCCCACCGGGAGGCCGTCGACCTCCACCCAGGCGTGCGCGCGGAACGGCGCCGTGCGCACTCCTGTGCACCAGTCCGGCCACACCCCGCGCATCCGGCACAGCAGCGCGGTGGCCACGGAACGCTGGAGGCAGCCCTCCCCGGCGCAACGCGCGCTGACCGCGACGACAGCCTCGCGGGCAGCGAGCGCCTGCCGGGTGGTGGCGGGGGCGGCCCCGCGCCGGACCACGGACAGGACGCGGCGGATGCGGTGCGGCTTGAACGCGACGATCAGCCGGGCGGCGGCCGTGGCGAGGAGGGCAGCGGGACGGCGGCGCAGGGGCAGGCGGCTGCGGGCGGCGGGCACCATCGACTGGCTCATACGGGCACCACCAGCCGGGCCTCGATCAGCGCGCGCGTGATCGAGGCCGTGTCGGCGCCGGCGCGCTCGGCGGTGAGCCGGGGGTAGGCGTCGCACAGTGCGCGGGCCGTGTCCAGTGGCTCGGCGCCGTCGATGAGGCTGCGCAGGACGAGCGCCGCAGTGCGGTTGAGCTGCCAGTACCGGCCGGTGACCTCGTCGAGCACCACCATGCCGTCCGCTGTGTCCGTCGCGCAGACGTCGGGTCGCAGGGTCAGGCTCACGTCGCTCCTTCAGTGATCGCGATGCTCGGCGGGCGGGTGCGCGCGGGGCGGGCACGGAGCCAGATCTCGCTGCCCAGACTGGAGCTGAGGGAGCGCAGCCCCTCCGGGGTGGGGTGCACCCCAAGCAGGGACGCACGGACCGCGGCATCGTCGATCAGTCCGGCCCGGGCGAGCCGCGAACCGTCGAAGAGCTCGACCAGGGCGGCGCGGTTGTGGCGCAGACTGACGTGGAAGTCCGTGCTGTACTCGCCCTTGGTCTGCCGCCGCAGGACGTCGTCGGGCACGATGCCGCGCATCGCCTCGGCGAGCACCGGCTTGTACCGGCCGGGCGTGCTGCGCTCGGCCACTCGGATGGCCAGGGCCGCCTCGATCACCTGGTCGTCGAGGTAGGGCGCGGCCTGCCCCAGGCCGCTGCGGGAGGTCACCTGATCCAGTTGCCGCAGGCCGCGCCCACCGGTCCGTACTCACGCGAGCGCTGTGTGCTGTCCGCGCTGGGGCGCGAGCGGCTCGGCGGTCTCGGCGGCTTCCCGGAGCAGGCTCTGCACGGCCAAGGCCGCGTCCCGGGTCGCCCACGACGGCATGCGCAGGTCCACCCCCCACGCCATCGAGGGGGCCCCGCGGACCAGGGCCGCCGAGGAAGGCTCGGCGGCGGCGAGGCCCTGTGCCCATGCGGCCAGCCACTGACCGAACGTCCTGCGGTCCGCGAGCTGCCGCAGCAGCTGCCCGAGCGGCCAGTGCTGGGAGGCGCGTTGCGTACGGATACGGGAATACGCCGCCAGCGGATGGCGTCGCACGTAGTCGTGCAGGTGCGGGGGAAACGTGCTGAACAGCTCGTCTCCGCCGCCGCCCATCAGGTGCAGGCGTGACCCCCGTCCGGTCATCAGGCGGCAGAGCGCCGCCATCCTGGCGCCGTCGCGCACCCACGGTCCCGGCTCGTCGGTGGGGACGGCGTCGCCGGTCAGAGCCGTCAAGTCGCTGTACCAAAGGGGCCATTGGTCGCGGTCGGGCGTGACGTGCTCCCTGCCGGGAAGGCGGGCAGCGGCACGCGCGGCCCAGGCCGCGTCGTCGTTCTCCGGGTCAAGGCTCTGCCAGCGCAGCGTCACCAGCCTCGCTCCGGCCTGCCGGGTCCGCTCCTGCTCCCGGGCGGCCAGGAAGCACAGGCTGGTGGAGTCCAGGCCGCCTGACAGATCCGCGCTCACCGTGCCCCCGTCGGCCGTGCAGGCGCCCACCGCGGCGGTCAGCGCCGCGCGCACCGCGGGCACTCCTTCCCGCCACGCGCGCTGCGGCTCCGGCGGGGTCCACCACCGCTGGGTCCGGGCCCGCCCGTCCGCGTCGATCAGCAGACAATCGAAGGACGGCAGCGCTCGCACGCCCTGCCACACACAGCGGTCGTCCAGCGGATACGGAAGCGGCGAGGCGAGCAGGTGAGCGGCCAGGAGCCGTTCGTCAGGGGCCGCTCCGGTCACGGCGGCGAGCCGGTCCGACCGGTCGGCGGCCACGGACACTCCGCCCACCCGCGCGTGAAAGAGCCGCCGCACCCCGGACGCGCTCCCCCTGGCCCGGACCGAACCGTCGACGGAGGCGAGGAGGTGGAAGCTTCCGGTCAGACCGTGGGCGATCCGCTCCACGTCCCCGATGTCCCGCAGCCGTCCCGCCCGCGCGGACAGCGCCTCGACGGTGACCGGGCAGCGCCCGATCACCGCGACTCGCCGCGCCCCTGCCGCGCCCACCGTCACCAGTCCCTCCGGCCAACTGCCCAGCAGCCACGGCCGACCGGAGTGGTGAGCGATGCTCTCGGTGGCCCAGGGGCGCAGGAGCCGCGCCGCGGCCACGCCGGATTCACCGTCCGGAAGGATCGTGAACCACACGTCACCGCTCATGGCACGTCACCCGTCATGTGTTGTCGGTCTCGGGCTCAGTTGGGGCCGAGGTACCACTCGTACGGCGGGAATCCGCCCTCGTAGTGCGCGCCCAGGGCCTCGCCGCGGGTCAGCTCGGCGAAGTCACCGACTTCCACCATGGCCGGTGGTTCGTACACTTCGTCCTGCTGCATGAAGATCCTCCCCTGCTTCCGCTGATGGCGTGGAACCCACACCGCTGCGGAAAGTGCCCACGGCATTTCGGCACTACGCCGAAATGGGGCATCTCCCACCCGATGGAGTGACTTTCCTCCCTCCCCGTCACCGCCCGGCGCGGGCAACTCCCGTGGTGTGGGTGCGTACGCGCCGGTGCTGCACGCAGCGGCACCTGGGCGAGACCCACTCGGACAGCAGCACGAGACGTCTCAGAGGGCGATACCTGGGCTGATGTCCGGTCACGGTTGGGTGTGCTGGTCGGCGGGGTGGTCCGGGACCGTCGGCGGTGGCGGCTGTGGATCCGGTGCTGACTCGGGGGCGAGGTCGTCGGCCGGGGCGGTGAGGGTCTTGCGGGTGATCCTCAACTCGTGGATTTCGGTATCGAGTTCACTCAGCCGTGCGGTGAGCTCTTCGATGCGGGCCCGGACCTGTTCGGCCTGCCCGGCCAGTTCCCGCTCACGGGTGTCGATCTGGTCCAGGAACGGCCTGACCGCGTGGTGGCCGGTCATGCGTCGCGCCAGGTGGGGTGGTGGTGCCGGTCAGCCGACGGGTTATGACATCGCTCATCGCCCAGTAGACGCGGAACTCGGAGGAGGCAGGCCGGTGTTCGTAGTCGCGGACCAGGCGACGGTGCCAGGACAGGGTGCCGTAGGTCTGCTCCACCACCCACCGATTGGGCTGGGGCACGAACCCCTTTTCGCCCTCGGTGTACGCAGCCGTGCAGAGCAGTTGGCGTACGGCGTTCATCGCCCGGATCCCGCAGCCCCACGCGATCGGGCGACCACGAACCGGACATCAAGTCACGTACCGCCCCCTCAGATCGCGTGGCCGACTCTCACGATCAATGGCCACTCCGCGGCCGGTCAGCCGCGGATCCGAGACCCTGCTGGTCAGCCCGTTCACTTCCGCTGACGGGGGCCGCACGCCGGCACGGCGATGGCGTCGGCCGTGTCAGACGTGCGTGAGCAGACGCTCCAGTGGTCGGGGAACGCGCTCTAGGTCCAGGTGCGCGACCAGCGCCTGCGCGTAGAGCGCCTTGCGACCGCTGTGCGTGCCCATGAAGCGCCGCAGCTGGTGCTCCACAGGCCGTTCCCGCTGTGCCGGCTGGCCTTGGAAGGTGTGGAAGGGGCGCATCTCGCCCTGGCTTCGATCACCTGCTGCACGCCCTCGGCCCCGAGAGCGCGGATCAGCTCGTCCTCCAAGTCGGCGACGCACACGTGGAACCCAAGTGTCTCCAGTCTGGCGTGCGTGAGACCGGGCCCGAGCCCGACCCGCTCCAGATGACGCCGGAAATGTCGCTCCTCACCGATGTCGCAGAGACCGGCCAGCGGGAGGCCGAGCCCCGGAGGACCGCATACGTCCAGGAAACGCCCGATGCTCGTCGCACCTCCGAGCGGTACTACCGCGACGCCCTCCGCACCGAGGTCGCGGCCGTAGCGCGTGGCCAGCGCTTCGAGCGCGACCTGATCACTGCTCCCCTCGACGAGTACGATCGTCCGCACACCGCCGCCGGACAGTTCCCGCGCCACCGCGGCGGCCGCACCCGCCCCCGCTCCGCCGGCCGCCCATGCGACCAACGCCAGGCGGAATCGCCTCAACTCGTCCACGAGACCTCGCTTCCCGACGCCATCCTGGCACGGCCGAGATCCCGTACGCACGCACGTTTTCCGGGGGCAATGACTCGAGAAATCGGAGGCGGAGGCGGCACCCTCCCGCTCCCCCTCGGCGTCGCCGGACACAAACGCTCCATCTCCCCCGCTGCGGTGATACCGCAGTTACGGTATGGGGAGACAACCGGGCGCATGTTGATCACACTTCCCGCGCTCTGCCCGGATTGGACGCCGTTCTTAGCGTCGAGGGCGTGCGCCCATGTGTTGCAGGCCGCTTCGACGTTGCCCTGACGCGCCGGCACAGCGCAGGAAGATCACCAGGCTGGAACAGCAGGTCGTCGAACTCACCGGCCGCCTCGAAGACAGCCAGGCCGGCCTGGGGGCGGCCCGCGGCGCCAACCGCGAACTGACCCGAGCCCTGAAATCAGCGTCTTCTGGGGGATCGGCGCGTTCCACTCGGTGACGCCGGGGCTGTCGTTTCGGCCAGGGCAGGAGCTTGCAATAGTCCGCGCACTGGCGCACGACGCCCGACTGCTCGTCACAGGCATGGTGTGAGAGGTTGCGAGCGGCTCGCGCTGGTCGATGGCCTGTGTCCACGGTGAAGATGGTCCGACCAGTCGGCCGAGGCGGTTCTCGGGTTCTGCTGGGCCTCTCAGCTGTCGTGCCCGGCGGGTCGGCGCTGCTTGGCGCGGTGGGCGAGCGCATCGATGATGCGTTGCCATGCCGGTGATGCCTCGGAGATCCGGGAAGAGACCAGCTTCAGGTACCCTGCCCGGTTGCTGTCTCGTTCGTGTTTGATCTCCCATGCGTCCAGGTCGTCGATGAGCCGGTCCAGGCGTGGATCGTGCGGATCCCAGTCGACTGATTGATCACAGGCGAGATACAGGCGCGTCGTCTCGGGGTCGTCGAGGCCGGCGTTCTTGTCCCGTATCCGCTGCGGCATGACGTGCGGGTCCAGTGCCTGCATCAGGATCCACGCGTCGCGCTCGAGTCGTACCCTCCGTTCGCTGACCCCGATACTGCGCATCCGGTTCAGGATGGCGACCACCTCAGGGGGCAGGGCAAGCCTTTCGCCGCTGGCCAGTTCGGCGATCCTGCGGCGGTATTCGGTGAGCTGGTCGATCTTGCGCTGCAATTCGGCGTCGATGTCGGTGATGGCCGCGGCGAATTCGGTCGGCTGTGCATGCAGCAGCACGTCGATACGGGCCAGTGGCACCCCGGCATCGGCGAGGGTCCTGATCCGGATGAGATCCACCGCCGCTTGCGCGCTGTAGCGGCGGTAGCCGGAGGCATCGCGCTCGGGCTCGGGCAATAGGCCGACGTGGTGGTAGTGGCGAACGGTGCGCACGGTCACGCCGGCAGTTGCCGCGAGCTGGCCGATCGTGAGCACCGTCCTCCTCGGGTCTTCGTGCAACGTGGTCGTGCCGAGTCTAGGGGCGAGCTCGGTCGACGACGTCGCGGATCGCCTGGACCACGGCATCGGGCCGGTCGAAGCAGAGCCGGTGGTGGCTGGTGTCGGAGATGATGCGTTGTTCCCCGTGGGAGACCGCGCTCACCAGGGCCTCGTCCAACCTCGTCCTGCCGTCATGCATCTCTTGCAACGTCCGCTCCGACGTCAGCGCCTGCTGGCCGGGGTCGATGCCCAACACGGTGAGAGCAACCACCGGGACGTCGGGAATGTTCGGCCCGGCCCGCAGTTCGGTGGCGAGTTCGGCCAACTTGGTGCGCTCGGCGATGCCGGCGTGGGTCCATTCATCACTCGCTTTGGCATCGATCAGCGCCTGCCGCATGTGCTCCGGGTAGTCCGCGAGCAACTCGGCTCTCATCTCGCGCAGGGCCGGGCGCATCTGTTCCAGCTGCTCCCGATCAGGTCCCATCTGCTCGACCGCGGCCAGACCCGCCGCGGGAGGCATGAAGTCGTCCCAGTCGCGGTGGAAGGCGTCCAACCAGACCAGCCCGGCTACGTCCTGCGGGTACAACTGCGCGAACCGATGCGCGTAGAAGCCGCCGAGGGAGTGCGCCACCAAAACGTATGGGGCGGCGATGTTCTGGGCGCGCAGCAGCTGGCGCAGTTCCGTGGCGACCGCGGCGGCAGTGCGTGGCAGCGGGAGGGGATCGCTGTAGCCCGTGCCGCCGCGGTCGTACACCACAGCGGTGGTGAACTGCGAAACCCCCTGCTGGACGCCGAAATAGTCCAGCCCGACCGCGCTGGCGCCCGGCAGGAACACCACGGCCGGTCCGCCGCGGCCCGATTGATGCACGAAAATGCGGCGGCCGTCGATCTCCTGGAACCCTCCGATCGGCGGCGCGAGCCGAGCCGAGGAAGTGCTGTTGTTCGTCATGCGTCCAGGCTCCAACCCTGACGCAGGGGCAGGGTCAACACCTTCCGCCGCCGCACCCGAAATGGCTTCAGCGTCCCCGCTGCCAATGCAGCGAGACTGATGCCGGTCCACGCCGAGGGCCGAGGTCCGCACCGGGCGTGCAGCCGGCCGAATACCGGTCCGCCGTGTGCGTCCTCGCTGGTACACCCATGTCACTCCGAGTCCGAAGCCACCCGCGGAGAGGCCGAGTCACATCAGTGTGTTGGCGTCGACTCGGGAATAGATCAGATCGCTTTCGGCGGTGACCGGCCCGCGCCATCGCACTGGAGGCTTGGGCCGGCGTTCGCGGGTGATCTCCAGACGTTTCAAGGTGTCTTCGGCGGCGACGAGTTGCTCTGTGAGCAGGGTGATCTGCTCACGCAGCCGTTCGGTGGTCTCGCGGACGAGCTGCTGCAGAGTGTCGATCTTGTCCAGGAGTTCCCTCATCAACGCTCCCCATTACCTTCTTGGTGGCCCCGCAACGGGGCGCCCGGCCTCCGGAGTTGGCATGACTTTCTCCCCCTGTCGAACGTATGGCCTGGGGGGGGTGTCACCAGCTCCGGAGGCATCGACAGACCGCTGATTAGGGGCATGACCACCGGCTTCTTCGCACGTCGGGAGGCTCTTCGTAATGTGGATGTGGCGATCGGTGCCGTGGGACGGCCGGGCAGGAACGACCGGAGGACACACGTGATCGACGTCAGCGAGATCGGCGCCTTCCTCGGCCTGGACGTCGGCAAGGGCGAACACCACGCCACCGCTGTCACGCCGGCCGGGAAGAAGACGTTCGACAAGCGGCTGCCCAACAGCGAACCGAAGCTCCGGGAAGTGTTCGCCAAGCTGCAGGCCAAGCACGGGACCGTGCTCGTCGTGGTCGACCAGCCAGCCCCCATCGGGGCTCTGCCGCTGGCGGTGGCCCGGGACATGGGCTGCCCTGTTGCCTATCTGCCGGGCCTGACGATGCGGCGGATCGCCGATCTCTATCCCGGCGAGGCCAAGACCGACGCCCGCGACGCATTCGTCATCGCCGACGCGGCCCGCGTCATGCCGCACACCCTCCGCGCGGTCGAACTCGAAGACGAGACCATCGCCGAGCTGGAGATGCTCGTCGGGTTCGACGACGACCTGGCCGGCGAAGCAACGCGGATCAGCAATCGGCTCCGCGGCCTGCTGACACAGATCCACCCGCACTTGGAGCGAGTTCTCGGTCCCCGCGTCCAGCATCCGGCCGTCCTGGACCTGCTGGGGCGATTCGGCTCGCCAGCCCAGATCCGCAAGGCCGGACGACGTCGCTTGACCAGCCTGTTGCGGCCGAAGGCGCCGCGGATGGCCGAGCGGCTTGTTGAGGACATCTTCACCGCGCTGGACGACCAGACCGTGGTCGTTCCCGGCACGGACGCGGCAGCGTTGATCGTCCCGACTCTGGCCGGTTCGCTGACTTCCGTCCTTGACCAGCGCAAAATGCTGGCCGGTCGCATCGAGGAACTGCTGGAGGCCCACCCTCTTTCGAAGGTCCTGACCTCGATGCCAGGGATCGGCGTCAGGACCGGAGCGAGGATCCTCATCGACGTCGGCGACGGCAGCAGTTTCCCGTCCGCCGCCCACCTCGCCGCCTATGCCGGTCTCGCCCCCGCGACTCGGAGTTCGGGCTCGTCGATCCGCGGTGAGCAACCGTCCCGGCGGGGAAACAAGCAGCTCAAACGAGCCTTCTTCCTGTCCGCGTTCGCAGCCCTGGCCGACCCGGCCTCCCGGGCCTACTACGACAAGAAGATCGACCAGGGCAAGCACCACACCCAAGCCCTCCTCTGCCTGGCCAGACGACGAGCCGACGTGCTCTTCGCGATGCTCCGCGACGGCACCTTCTACGAACCCCAACCCGCCCCAACAGCTTGACCAAACCCATAGGGGCACCCCCCCGGGTCGGGGATGGCGGGCGCCAGGCGGGCCGGGCGAGCCAGGTCAGGGTAGAGGTGTGAGTGAGGCGGCGGAGCATGACGTCGGCCACTGACCCCACAGCCAGACCGGACCGTGACGAAGTGACGCCCACATGAGCGCGGGCATGAGGACGACCTAAGCGCGGATCCTGAGAACCTTGCTGTCGCAGTGGAGGATGTTCAAGCGCCGGTCGCGGCGCCGGCCCTCGCCCGGGAAACTCAAGGCGAGCTCTCGGCCCTCCGCCTGCTCCCACCGTCCGGTCAGCGCCCCAGGGGCGTCGCCTCGGCCGATGGGGTGGTCGATGAACGTGCCGTCCTCGGAGAAATCCAGGCCCCGACGCCCGCGCGCGGGCGGGAAGAGGTAGTCGGCTGGGCGGAAGACCATCACACCATCCGCATCCTCCTCGTACGAATGCACCCAGTACTGGAAAAGCCCGGGCGACGCCTCACCGAGACCCTCGCCGGACATCTCAGCCATGCCACAGCCACCTCTTGAATCACCACAGTTGGGAGGATCCGGAATGGATCACCATAGTTAGCACCGAAGCTGTGATTCTACTTACACAACATGACTTGTCGGCCTACCGTAGCCGCTAGCGGGGCCCGCTGTTCTCTTCCTTCCACTTCCGTCGGACAAGACGGCAAATTGCAGGAGGCAGCGTGCCCGACAACGTCGACACCAGCAGGATGGATCCCTCCTCCTCACCGAACAACCTCTGCGGAACAATGGAGGCACACCGCAGGCTGCTCGCCGAGGAACCCGCGTATGCAACAGCCCGTACAGCCGTGGAGAACCGGGCCTTCGCCTATGAGCGCCGGGAGCAGGAAGCCGAGCGGGTGGGAGTGACCCGTATCCCGGTCGTGGTGCATGTGGTCCACAGCACCGACGCGCAGAACGTCACCGCCGCCCAGATCATCAGTCAGATCGATGTCCTGAACAGGGACTTCCGTCGGCTGAACCCCGATGTCTCCCGGACGCCGGCCGTCTGGCAGCCACTCACGGCCGACTGCCGCATCGAGTTCCGTCTCGCCACCCACGACCCGGCCGGACAGCCGACGACGGGAATCACCCGTACCCGTACGTCGGTGGCGGACTTCGACACCGGCGACGGCGTCAAGTTCGCAGCGCGTGGAGGCCACGACGCGTGGCCGCGCGACCGCTATCTCAACCTCTGGGTCTGCCAGTTACGCGGTGGGCTTCTGGGCTACGCGCAGTTCCCGGGCGGTCCGGCGAATACGGACGGGGTCGTCATCCGGCACTCGGCCTTCGGCACCACCGGCACGGCAGCAACGCCCTTCCACCTCGGTCGTACCACGACTCACGAGGTCGGACACTGGCTCAACCTGTTCCACATCTGGGGCGACGACGGTATGGGCTGCAGCGGCAGCGACTCCGTCGCCGACACCCCGAATCAGGCCGGAGCAAACGTGGGAACTCCCACCTTCCCGCACGTCACCTGCAACAACGGGCCCAACGGCGACATGTTCATGAACTACATGGACTACACCGACGACGAGGCGATGTTCATGTTCACGCAGGGCCAGTCGGCCCGCATGGACGCCACTCTCGACGGCACCCGTTCCTCCTTCACCCGCAAGCTCTTCCGGCCCGTGTACCAACAGGGCGACCCGGGCAGCGGAATCGGCGGATTCGACCTCCGCTCCCCCACCGACCGCGCGTTCGCGTACGACTACGGCAGCACAGGCAAACAGGACCACCTCGCCCTCTACCGCCCCGGCACCGGCACCATCTGGATCCTGCGCAACCAAGGCGGCCAGTTCAGCCCGGTCTACCAAGAAGGCGATCCCGGCAAAGGCATCGGCGGCTACGACCTGCGCTCTCCCGCCGACCAAGTCTTCGCCTTCGACTACGAGGCCACGGGCAAACAGGACCACCTCGCCCTCTACTGCCCCGGCACCGGCACCATCTGGATCCTCCGTAACCAGGGCGGCCAGTTCAGCCCGGTCTACCAGGAAGGCGATCCCGGCAAAGGCATCGGCGGGTACGACCTGCGCTCGCCGGCCGACCGCGCTTTCGCCTTCGACTACAGCGGCAGCGGCAAGCTCGACCATCTGGTGCTGTACCGCCCCGGAACGGGCACCTTCTGGATCCTGAACAACGCGGGCGGGCAGTTCGGGGCGGTCTACCACGAGGGCGATCCCGGCAAGGGCATCGGCGGGTACGACCTCCAGTCGGCAGCCGACCAGGCGTTCGCATTCGACTACAACAGCTCTGGCAAACAGGACCACTTGGCCCTGTACCGCCCTGGCACCGGCACCATCTGGATCCTCCGCAACCAAGGCGGCCAATTCACACCCGTCTACGCACAGGGCGACCCCGGCAACGGAATCGGCGGCTACGACCTGCGCTCCCCCGCCGACCGCGCCTTCGCCCTCGACTACGAAGGCACCGGCAAGCAAGACCACCTCGCCCTCTACCGCCCCGGCACCGGCACCATCTGGATCCTCCGCAACCAAGGCGGCCAATTCACACCCGTCTACGCACAGGGCGACCCCGGCAACGGAATCGGCGGCTACGACCTGCGCTCCCCCGCCGACCAAGTCTTCGCCCTCGACTACGAAGGCACGGGCAAGCACGACCACCTCGCCCTCTACCGCCCCGGCACCGGCACCATCTGGATCCTCCAGCACCCGTAAACGCCCGGCACTTCAGGTGCGGCTGCCGGATGTTCCGGCAGCCGCACCTCCTGCGCATGCCCCACGACTCGACTGGGGTCGGCGGCGAGTGTGTACTTGCCGACGGTCACCGAACCCCCGGTCGTGCTCTGCGAAGTTCGCGTACGGGCTGCCCACCGTGCACGCCTCGATGCTGCGGCAAGCCCGATGGTCTGGCCGGGGACCCACGCGCCGCTGAGGGGGATTCTTGAAAGCGGTTCTGGCCGTTCTTCCGTGACGGCTACGCCAGAGACGGCCCTGCATCCAGGCCAGGCATTCGGGGGCGCCAGGCGGGGTGAAGACGGAGGTGTTCGGCGTATGTCTAACTCAGAAGCTCGCGGACCAGCGCCTGGCCCCACCACTCCTCGATACGACCGGGTAGCCAGCCACGTTCGGTGGTGAGTGTGGTGTAGACGTCGATGTTGCAGATGGCTGCGTAGATGTCGACGGCAGACCCCAGGTCCAGGTCGCGTCGAAGGGTGCCGTCCGGCCAGGACGAGAAGACCTGAACCCGGGTTTCGTCGCCCCGTTCGCGGCCGTCACGGTAAGCCGTGGCGAGCTTGGGTTCGCTGCGGCCCGCTTCGCGGATCAGCATGATGACGTCGCCCGCGCGCTCGAACAGCCGCCGGTCGTAGGCGGCCATCGCCGCTAGCTGGCGCCCAGGGTCCGCCGCTGCGGCCTCCAACTCCGCGAGCATCTGCGGCGCGTCGGCGGACAGGTCGGCCGAATCGGCCACGGCCCGGGTCAGCCCGGTCTTGTTTCCGTACGTCGAGTAGACCGTGGGCACGGAGACTCCCGCCTCGCGCGCCACGTCGCGCACGGTCGTGCCCGCCCAGCCCTGGGAGTCGAAGAGCCGGCGTGCAGCGCGGGCGATCTCGGCCTGGGTCTCCAGTGCCTGCGTCGTCCGACGCAGTGAGTCATAGCGACGTCGGTCCTGCTCTGCACTCATACCTTGCCCTCTCCAGGTTTGCGCTGCTTATAATCAATATATGACACGTCAATCCAAGTTGGCCAACATCGGCTTCTCCCGGATCAGTGGCATGGCCGCCTTAGGCTTCGCCGCCATGATCACCCTCAGCAACGTGATGATGGTGCCCGCCGGGCTGCCCCTCACCGGCGCAGAGATCGGCAAGGTCACCGAGTTCTTCGCTGAGGAAGGCACCGCTGTCGGCATCGGCTCCGCACTCGCCCCCGCCGCCTGGATCCTGGCCACCTTGTTCGGCGCCGGTGCGCTCGTCGCGCTGCGGAGGTCCGAGCGCGACCGCGGCGAAGCGTGGTCGCTGCTCGGACTCGCCGGACTGGCCCTGCAGAACGTCACCTTCGCCGGGGTCATCGCGACCCGCCTCGCCCTGACCTCGACAGCCCCGCACGACCCCTCCGCGACCACGGCACTCTGGGCCTTGCACGATGCGGTGTTCACCCTCAACGGAACCTTTCTGGCGCTCGCCCTCCTCGGCCTGTCCGTCGGCGGCCTGCGCACCGGCGTGATCCGGCCGTGGCACGGCACCTTGGGGCTGCTCGCCGCCGCACTGCAGTTCAGTTCCGCCACCCTCGCCCACTGGGTGATCGGCAACGGCGGGGCCTTGGGCCTCCTCGGCCTCGCCGGCTGGCTGTTGTGGGTCGTCTGGATCGTCGCGTACGGCATCACCCTGATCCGGCACAGCCCGGGCACCCCGGTCCGGAGGTCCCCCAGTGGCCAAACCAGTGCGGCCCCTGCCTGACCGCACGAGCGAGCAGTTGCCGGACAACGCAGGAAGGCACGGACCCACAGGCCCCGCTCTCCCTCTCGGAGGATCCATGAAGAGGCGTCACATCACCACTGCCCTTGCCGCACTGACCGGCGTCGCAGTTCTGTTCCTCGGGCTCAATTTCCTGCTCAACCCTGACGGTGCACCCGCCGGATTCGGCATCACCCCCTGGCCACAGGGGAACGCCGACGGCTACTTCGTCGTGAAGGGCGTACGCGATATCGCCGTGGCATCCACCGTGTTCCTGCTGCTCACGCTCGGGCAGCGGCGAATCCTCGGCTGGGTGGTCCTCATCGACGCCATCATTCCGCTCGGTGACGCGCTTGCGGTCGTCACCCATGGCGGCACGTTCACCACAGCGCTGAGTGTTCACGTATCGGCGGCCGCCATCGTCGTACTCACCGCCATCATGCTGCTGACCGAGGGCAGCACACGCACGACACCGCAGCCACAGCTGACACCCTCCGCATGATCCTGCGGACAGTGCCTATGCGGTTCTGGCCGCACTTGCGTGAAGGCCTGCTGAGGTTGTTGCGCGGTGGCAGGCCGGCCGGCCTGGACGCGGGCCGTCTCGCTGGCGCAGCCGTCACGGAAGCGCGGCCAGAACCCTGAATCTCCCCACCTCGTGCTCGGGGGTGGGACAGACCTGCTCTCCGAAATTCCCCATCCACGGCCCGCTGACCTGCGACGGAACGGTGCACCTCCGGATTCGTCCGACAGTTGGCCGCACTTGGGGCCGGGGTCCCGCCGGTATTCCTACAGGATGGAACGCTAAGCGGGGTCGGCACGTTGGGCTGAATCTGGGCGCCTATCAGTCTGCGCCGTCGAGGACCTGGCGCTGGAGTCGCTCGCGGAGTTCGGCTTCCTCGGGGGTGAGAGGTTCGTCCGGACGTCGGATACGCGCTGCCTTGGGCGGGCAGTGGGAGCCCGTCCTCTTCGGCGTCCTGCTCCGCCTCGGCCAGGCCCGGTACAGCGAGGCAACTGACGGGTTCTTGCCAGCACACCAACGGTGCTCCTGGTGTGACGTGGTTCACATCGGCGACCTGTCACGTCCGGTGCGGGTTGCTTGTCCCATGGGCGTCACCGACACCGAAGCCGGTGCCCGACCTTGGGAGATTGAGATGAACAACGGCCACCACATCGTCGTCCTCGGCGCAGGCTACACGGGCATGTTCAGCGCCATCCGGCTGGCCCACCGCACCCGCCGGACAGGCGTGAAGATCACCCTGGTCAACCCTTCGAGCCGGTTCGTCGAGCGGCTGCGGATGCACCAGATCGCCGCCGGGCAGGAGCTGGCCGACCACCAGATCCCCGACCTGCTCGCCGGGACCGGCGTCACGTTCGTCCAGGGCGCCGCCACCGCCATCGACCCCGAGGCCCGGCAGATCACCGTCGACGGCGCCGAGACCCTCGGGTACGACACGCTCGTCTACGCGCTGGGCAGCTCGACCGACACAGGCAAGGTCCCCGGCGTCAACACCCAGGCGTTCACCCTCAACAACCCGGAGATCGCCGGTCGGTTCGCCGCGCGGCTCACCGAGGTCGCCGCGTCCGGCGGCACGGTCACCGTCTGCGGCGGCGGCCTGACCGGCATCGAGGCGGCCACCGAGATTGCCGAGAGCCACCCCGGCCTGGACGTCACGCTGATCAGCCTGGACGAGCCCGGCGGCATGATGGGCGCCAAGGCCCGCGCCTACCTCTACCGCGCGCTGGACCTCCTCGGCGTCACTCTTGAGACCGGCGCCCGCGTCGCCAAGGTGCTGCCCGGCGCCGTCGAGCTGGCCGACGGCCGGCTCGTCCGCTCCGACGCCTGCCTGTGGACCGCCGGTGTCAAGGTGTCGCCGCTCGCCGCCGCCGCCGGGATCGCCACCGACGACCGCGGCCTCATCCTGGTCGACGCCACGCTGCGTTCGGTGTCCCACTCGGAGATCCACGCCATCGGCGACGCCGCCGCTGTCCGTCTGGCCTGGGGACAGATCCACGGCACCTGCCAGAGCGGCCTGCCCACCGCCCAGTACACCGCTGACACCATCGCGCGGCTCGTGCGCGGCAAGGCCGTCAAGGCGTTCCGCTTCGGCTACTTCCACCAGCCGGTCAGCCTCGGCCGCCGTGATGCCGTCATCCAGTTCACCAAGGCCGACGACACCCCCGCCGCATGCACCTCACCGGCCGGAGCGCCGTCGCGTACAAGGAGATGGTCAGCGGCAGCCCGCTCAAGACCTATCGGTTCAGCAAGCGCATGAACGTCACCACCATCGTCTCCAAGGGCGGCCGCGCCACCCGCGAGCCCGCGATATGACGGGCACATCGGCTCCCAGCGCCGTGATCTCGGTCCTTGCCGCCCTGGTTACGGTGCTGGCAGCATGGGCCGATGGTCGATGCCAGAGCTGAGCAGGACCCGTACATCGAGCACCGCAGGCTGCTGTTCGCCACCGCGTACCGCATGCTGGGCAGCGTCGCCGACGCCGAGGACGTCCTGCAGGACGCCTGGCTGAGCTGGAGCACCGCGGACCGCGAAGCGATTCGCCACCCCAAGGCCTACCTGGTGCGCACGGTCACCAACCTCTCGTTGAACCGCCTGACTTCCGCGTGGGCCACCCGCGAGACCTACGTCGGCCCGTGGCTCCCTGAACCCCTGCTGACCTCCCCCGACATCGCCACGGAGACCGAATTGGCCGACACTGTCTCCACCGCCATGATGGTCGTCCTGGAAACCCTCAGCCCCGTCGAACGTGCCGTCTTCCTGCTCCGCGAGGTCTTCGGCTACTCGCATGCCGAGATCGCCGAGACCCTCGAACGTCCCGAGCCGACGGTCCGCCAGATCGCCCACCGCGCCCGCGAGCACGTCCAGGCCCGCCGCCCCCGCTTCGACACCGACCAGACCCAGCGCCAGCAGGTCACCGCCCAGTTCATGGATGCCTGCGCGGGCGGCGACCTGAACGCCGTCATGGAGCTGCTCGCCCCCGACGTCACCGCCTGGTCCGACGGCGGCGGCAAGGTCACCGCCGCCCGCCGCCCTCTCCACGGCACCGACCACGTCGCGCGCTGGATCGTAGGTTTCCTGGCCAAGCCCGAACTGGCCGCCCTGACCATGGAGCCGGCCGTCATCAACGGCGAGCTCGGCGTGCTGGCCACCCTCGGC
>NZ_JAGGPB010000071.1 GCF_018614055.1 Streptomyces sp. ISL-98 | reverse complement strand
CGTGCTAACTCACCGGCATTGCCCTGACCTGCAAGGCAGGCGGGGAGCTGATAACCGGGAGCACCTCAGTGTTGCGTACCATGTTCAAGTCCAAGATCCACCGTGCCACCGTGACGGAGGCCGACCTCCACTACGTCGGCTCTGTCACAGTCGACGCCGACCTCCTGGAGGCGGCCGATCTGCTGCCCGGTGAGCTCGTCCACATCGTCGACATCACCAATGGCGCCCGCCTGGAGACGTACACCATCGAGGGCGAGCGCGGCTCCGGCGTCATCGGCATCAATGGCGCCGCCGCCCACCTCGTGCACCCCGGCGACCTGGTGATTCTCATCAGCTACGCCCAGGTCGACGACGCCGAGGCGCGGTCCCTGAAGCCGCGGGTCGTCCACGTCGACGCCGACAACCGGATCGTGGCCCTCGGTGCCGATGCGTCGGAGCCCGTCCCCGGCACCGATACGCAGCGCAGCCCGCATGCCGCCCCTGCCGAGGCAGTCCAGGTCTGAGGCTTCGGCCCCTCCGGCCCGCCCCGCTGATCATGCCCGCGTCCTAACATCGCTGTCATGCTCACGCTGCTGCACACCTCCCCGGTCCATGTCCCGGTCTTCGACGCCCTGCGGGACCGCGAACACCCCGGCCTCGAACTGCGCCATCTGGTGTACGAGGAACTGCTGGCCCGGGCCCGCTCCGGCGGGCCCGGCGCGGTGGGGCCCGAGATCGCCGTGGTGCTCGCCGAGGCCGTCGCCGACGGCGCGACGGCCGTGCTCTGCACGTGCTCCACGATCGGTGGTACGGCGGAGGCGTACGCCGCGCAGGCCGGCGTCCCGGTGCTGCGCGTCGACCGGCCGATGGCTGCGGCGGCGGTGGCGGCGGCCCCTGGGCGCGACCCGGTCCGTATCGCGGTCGTCGCGGCGCTGCACAGCACCCTGGCACCGACGGCCGACCTGATCAGGGAAGAGGCGGAAGCGGCCGGACGGCGGGTGCACATCCTCACCGTGCCGGCCGAAGGCGCGTGGAAATACTTCGAGGACGGTGACCGGGACGGCTACCTGGAAGCCGTGGCCGAGACCGTGGATGGGATCGCCGGGATTGACGAGGTCGACGGGATCGACGAGGTCGACGTCGTTGTCCTGGCCCAGGCCTCCATGGCGGACGCGGCCGCCCGTACCCGTACCGCTGTTCCCGTCCTCTCCAGCCCGGTCCCGGGGCTGCGCGCCGCAGCGGCGGTCGCCCTCCGATAGAAGCGCCGGATCCGCTGCGGCATGTGTGGGCCCGGCGGGCGGGGGCAACCGCACGGGGAGAGAGTGGTCCTGACCGTTTCACCACCGGCAGGGAGTCAGCCATGACCCAGCCCCCCGTCCCAGGTCCAGTACCCCCCGGGCCCGTGCCGACCCCACCGCCGCCCGGCCCGCCGGGGCCGGATCCCGGCCCCCTCCCGGGCCCGGGCCCCGTCCCACCGGGACCCTCCCCGGATCCCATCCCCAGGCCCCCGTCACCCGGCCCGGATCCCGGCCCCGTTCCGGACCCCGAGCCGCAGCCGGGGCCCATCGGGCCGCTCTGAGCAGCAGTCCTAACCAGTCCTAACCAGCCCTTACCGGTCCTGATCAGTCGGCGCGCACCTCTGACCGGTCACCGCCCCAGAGAGTGTGGAACGAACCCTCGCGGTCGGTGCGCCGGTAGGTGTGCGCCCCGAAGAAGTCGCGCTGCCCCTGGGTGAGGGCCGCGGGCAGCCGTTCGGCCCGCAGCGGCGTCGTAGTACGCCAGCGCCGCCGAGAAGCCGGGCGTCGGGACCCCGCCCCGCGCGGCGGCCGCCACCACCGCGCGCCAGTCGTCCTGCGCCGTACCGATCTCCTCGGTGAAGCCCTTGTCGGCGAGCAGGCTCGGCAGGCCGGGCCGGTCGTCGTACGCGGCCCTGATCCGGTCCAGGAACGCGGCACGGATGATGCAGCCCTCGCGCCAGATCGAAGCCACCGCGCCGAGGTCGATGTTCCAGCCGTACGCCTCGCTGCCCGCCCGGATCTGGTGGAAGCCCTGGGTGTACGACACGATCTTGGACGCGTAGAGCGCCTGCTCGACCTGGTCGGCGAAGGCGGCCGCATCAGCGTCGCCCAGCGGCTCCGACCGGGGCCCGGGCAGCGCGCCCGACGCCCTCCGCAGGTCCTTGTGCCCCGACAGCGAACGGGCGAAGACGGCTTCGGCGATGCCCGACACCGGCACGCCCAGGTCGAGCGCGATCTGCACGGTCCAGCGTCCCGTGCCCTTCTGCTCGGCCTCGTCGGCGACGATGTCGACAAAGGGCTTCCCGGTGTCGGCGTCGGTGTGGGCGAGTACTTCGGCGGTGATCTCGATGAGATACGAGTCGAGGCGGCCGGTGTTCCAGGAGCGGAAGGTCTCGGCGATCTTCCCGGGGCTGTAGCCCGCGACCGCGCGCAGCAGGTGGTACGCCTCGGCGATCAGCTGCATGTCGGCGTACTCGATGCCGTTGTGCACCATCTTCACGAAGTGGCCCGCGCCGTCAGGGCCGATGTGGGCCACGCAGGGAGTGCCGTCCTTCGCCTTCGCGGAGATCTTCTCCAGCAGCGGCCCCAGTGAGCCGTACGACTCGACGGATCCGCCCGGCATGATGCTCGGGCCGTGCAGCGCGCCCTCCTCGCCGCCCGAGATGCCCGTACCGACGAAGTGGATGCCGCGCTCCCGCAGTTCCTTCTCGCGGCGCCTGGTGTCCTCGAAGTGGGCGTTGCCACCGTCGATGATGACGTCGCCCGGCTCAAGGAGCGACGCGAACTCCTGGATCACCGAGTCTGTCGGCCCGCCCGCCTTCACCATGACGACGAGGCGGCGGGGGCGCTCCAGGGAAGCCACGAACTCCTCGGCACTGTCGGCCGGAACGAACGTGCCTTCCTTGCCGAATTCCTCGACGAGGGCGTGGGTCCTGGACGCCGTGCGGTTGTGCACCGCGACTGTGAAGCCATGGCGCGCGAAGTTGCGGGCGAGATTGCGGCCCATCACCGCGAGCCCCGTTACACCGATCTGGGCTGTACCGCTCATGCGTGTGCTCCTGAGGGTGTGCGTGTGCCTGTCCGTGTCCGTGTGTGTACCTGTACGTGGCTGTGTGCTGGTGTTACTCAAGACGTCCCGTAGCTTCCGCATTCCGCGCCGGTGGAATCGTGTGGACGCGATTGGGGCCCGTTCGGCGGCACGGCGCGGGCTGAGTCCCCGTCAATGCGCCGCGCGCCGGGGGGAGTTCCTGGCACTTGCTCTTGTCATGGCCTGCGCGCTGCCCGTACTTTTGCCGATTGCGACGTGTCCGACGCGTGAGTGGGGGGAACCGAGCCATGGCCGCAACCGGTCGTCACCGCCGGTACCAGCCGAGCCGTATCAACCGTGCATCTCTGACGGTCACGGCAGGCGGAGCCGGGATAGCCCTGCCACTGGTCGCCTCAGGAACGGCCGACGCCGCGTCGGTCGATGTCTGGGAGAAGGTCGCGGCCTGCGAATCGACCAGCAACTGGAAGATCAACACAGGCAACGGCTATTACGGCGGTCTCCAGTTCAAGCAGTCCACCTGGCAGGCGTACGGCGGCACCGCCTATGCCCCGCGCGCCGACCTGGCCACCAAGGACCAGCAGATCGCCGTCGCCGAGAAGGTACTCAAGGGGCAGGGGCCGACGGCCTGGCCGCTGTGCTCCGTACGGGCGGGCCTGACCCGCGGCGGCGACGCGCCGGACATCAGCACCGGGCCGAAGGGCGGTGCGCCCAAGCCGGAGACCAAGGCTGAGACCAAGCCCGAGGCCAAGACCGCGACCGAGAAGAAGACCGGTTCCAAGAAGGCCTCCGCGCCGCGCACGCCCTCCACCGACACCCCGAAGAAGGGCCGCACGTACACCGTCGAGGGCGGTGACACGCTCTCCACCATCGCGGACGCCGAGGACGTTAGGGGCGGCTGGCAGCGGTTGTACGAGGCGAACCGCAAGGTCGTCGGCAGCGACCCCGACCTGATCCACCCCGGGCAGCGGCTGATCCTGCACGGCGGCCAGAAGCCCAAACCCGATTCCGGCAAGGGAACAGGGACAGGTACGGGCAAGGGAACGCGCAAGGCGACCGGCACCGAGCGCGCCTCCCACGCCCCGCCGGCCAAGAAGTCGTCGGGGCTCTCCGCCCCGGTGGACGCCGGCCCCAGCACGCCCTACCGCGCCGCCGGTTCTTCCTGGGCCAAGGGCTACCACACCGGCGTCGACTTCCCGGTCCCCACCGGCACCGCCGTGAAGTCCGTCGCTCCGGGCCGGGTCGTCTCGGCCGGCTGGGGCGGGGCGTACGGCTACGAGGTCGTCGTCCAGCACTCCGACGGCAAGTACAGCCAGTACGCGCACCTCTCGGCGCTCACCGTGCGCGAGGGCCAGAAGGTGGGCGGCGGGCAGCGCATCGGCCGCTCGGGGTCCACCGGCAACAGCACGGGTCCCCACCTCCACTTCGAGGTGCGCACGGGACCCGGCTACGGCTCGGACATCGACCCGCTGGCCTACCTCAGGGCGGGCGGCGTCACCGTCTGAGTCCGCCGCGGCGGCGCGGGCTCCTGGGTCGGTACGGCGGGCAGCGTCCGCCGCCGGTCCGCGTGCGCGCCGAGCCGCTCCGTCGTGAGGAGAATCAGGCCGCCCGCAGCGACGACACCGCATCCCAGTGCCAGCGCGGTGCCCGTCGCGCCGTACCGGAAGTGCTCGCCGAACAGGGTGATGCCCACGGCGGCGGCCACCACCGGATTGACGACGGTGACCGTCGCCAGCGGGGCGGCCAGACCGGCGCCGCGGTACGACGCCTGGGAGAGCAGCAGCCCGGCGGCGGCGAGCCCCGCGATGGTCAGGAGGCTCGGCAACTGTCCGGCCGGCCCGCCGGTCGAAGTCCAGTCCACGGCCACGGTCTTGGTGAACACCGAGGCGATGCCGAAAGCGGCGCCCGCGGCCGTGGCCAGCAGAATGCTGCGTACGACCGCACGGTGCACCCGCTGCGCCGCCAGGAACACCGCCGCCACCCCGCCGAACGTCACCAGCGCCACCGCCAGCCGCTCGCCCCCGGCCAGCGACTGCGCGTCGGCCGTGCCGGTCAGCGACAGCAGCCCCGCGAGCCCCGCCGACGCCATGATCGCGCCGCGCCAGGCAGCGGCACCCGCCTTGCGGCGGACGAATACCGCAGCCATCGGCAGCGCGAAGACGATGGTCAGGGCGCCGAGTGGCTGGACCAGACTCAGCGGCCCGTACGCCAGCGCCCCCACGTGCAGCAGTGCGCCCAGGCCGTTCAGCGCCACGGCGGCCCACCAGGCGCCGTGGCGCAGCGGGGCGTACGGGCGGTGCGGTGTCGTGGAGGCGACGCGCTCCTGGACGATGGCCCCGGCCGCGTAGGCGACGGCGGAGACCAGCGCCAGCAGCACGGACAGCGCAAGAGCACTCATGGACTACACGATCTCTCGGCGCGGCGTTCAAGTCGTCGTCCCTCAGCAGGCATTCGGAGGTACTGCCGACGTAGTACGTGAGTACGCCCGAGGTCCTCCTCCTGGCGCTGTAACCGCCTACCAGAGGTGGAGACCGCGCCTCCCGACTGCTCCCCACTACGGTGAACCGGACGCGACAGCAGGTGAAGCGGATGAAGGGGGCGTTAAGTGGACCTGGCAGCAGTGGCCTCCGTGGGCGGGTTTTTCGCGCTGCGGACCGAGGAGCCCGAGGGCGGCGAGCATGTCCCGCTCGCGCGGATCTACGCGGGCGACGCGCCGGGCCTGGCCTTCCGTGTCGACAAGGTCGCGGCGCGGCTGAACGCCCCCGAGCGCCGCGTCGCCGCTTCCATCGCGCACCTCGGGCTGGCCGCCCGGCTGTGGTCCATCGCCCTGGGCCCGGCCGCGCTGTACGGCGAGTTCCCCGCCCTCCCGCCCGGTGACCTGCGCTGGGACGCCGACCGGAGCTCGCCCGACGACCTGTGGCTCGCCGCACCGCGCACCTTGCCCGCGACCGCCGACCGGATCCGTGAGGTGGTCCAGTACGGCCATCTCGTGCCGCTGGCCGACGCACTCGTCCGGGACTGCCGGATCTCGCGCCCACTGCTCTGGGGCAACGCAGGCTCCGCCCTGGCCGGCGCCGCCCGCGAGCTGCACACCTGGGCGAGGAAGAACGGGTGCCCGGAGGTGGGGGAGCGGGCACTGGAACTGGCCGCGGAGCTCTTCCGCCACCCCGATCTGTGCACCACCGGCACCCTCGAAGGCGCGGCGTTCCGGCGCCGCAGCTGCTGTCTCTACTACCGGTGCCCGTCGGGAGGGCTCTGCGGCGACTGCGTATTCGACCGCGCTCCCGTGAGCTGAGTCACTCGGTCCGCTGTCGCGTTTGTCGTCGGAGCCCGTCAAAACGTAAAGTTCGGATTTTGGTACTTCGATTGTGGTACTTCACAGCACGAGCGACACGAGGACAACAGCGGCGATGACGGTGACAGAGGACAGTCCGGCGTACGGCGAGAGCCCAGACAGCCCGGACAGCCCGGCCTTCGGCCCCGGCATCGACCCGGAGCGGATGGCCGTCTGCCTGAGCGTGCTCGACGAGCTCGACAAGCTGGACGTCGACCACCCCGACGCCATCGCGGTACGCCGCGCCACCGCCGGCATCTACCGGACCGTGAAGCAGCGCCGCCGCCAGGAGCGCCGGGCCGCGAAGACCGCCCACGACAGGGCCGTCACGCACGCCACCGCCACCGGCTCGGCCGAGCGCATCGACGACGAGACGCAGGGCGTCCTGCCGTCCTCCAGGGCCACCGCAGAGATCGCGGGCATACTCCAGCGCCCCCGCTCCTGCTACATCTGCAAGACCCGGTACGTCGAGGTCGACGCCTTCTACCACCAGCTGTGCCAGAAGTGCGCCGCCGAGAACCGCGCCCGCCGTGACGCCCGCACGGACCTCACCGGCAAGCGCGCGCTGCTCACCGGCGGCCGGGCCAAGATCGGCATGTACATCGCGCTGCGGCTGCTGCGCGACGGTGCACACACCACCATCACCACGCGCTTCCCGAACGACGCGATCCGCCGCTTCAAGGCGATGCCGGACAGCGACGAGTGGATCGGCCGCCTCAAGATCGTCGGCATCGACCTGCGCGACCCGGCGCAGGTCGTCGCGCTGGCCGACTCGGTCGCTGCCGAGGGTCCGCTCGACATCCTGATCAACAACGCCGCGCAGACGGTACGCCGCTCCCCGGGCGCGTACAGCGAGCTGGTCGCCGCCGAGTCCGCGCCGCTGCCCGCCGGCGAGCTGCCGCCGGCGCAGGTCATCGGTACCTTCGGCAGCGGCACCGTGGACCGCGTGGCCGCGCTGCCGGCCGCCCGCAGCGAGGACGGCCTCACCGCGCAGGACGTGACGGAGCTGGCTCTGGTCTCGGGATCCGCGTCGCTCGCCCGGATCGAGGCCGGCACGGCAATCGACGCCGGCGGTCTGGTCCCCGACCTGCACGACACCAACAGCTGGATCCAGACGGTCTCGGAGGTCGACCCGGTCGAGCTGCTCGAAGTGCAGCTGTGCAACTCGACCGCGCCGTTCATCCTGATCAGCCGCCTGCGCGCGGCGATGACCGCGTCGTCCGCGCAGCGGAAGTACGTCGTGAACGTGTCCGCGATGGAGGGTGTCTTCAGCCGCGGTTACAAGGGCGCGGGGCACCCGCACACGAACATGGCGAAGGCCGCGCTGAACATGCTGACGCGCACCAGCGGCCAGGAGATGTTCGAGAAGGACGGCATCCTGATGACCGCCGTCGACACCGGCTGGATCACGGACGAGCGCCCGCACCCCGACAAGATGCGGCTCGCCGAGGAGGGCTTCCACGCGCCTCTCGACCTGGTCGACGGTGCGGCGCGGGTCTACGACCCGATCGTGCGGGGCGAGGAGAACGGCGAGGACCTGTTCGGCGTCTTCCTGAAGGACTACGCCCCGGCGAACTGGTAGGCGGGCGGGGCGTGGCGGGTGGCTTTTCTTTCCCCACCCCGCCCCTTCCCGCTGTGACATTTTGCGGCTGCTGCCGCGCGCGGGTGGGTCCGCCCCGGACCCCGCTCCTCAAACTGGGGGCTTGCCCCCAGTTCGGGAAGGGGCGGGTAGGGGAACAGCCCCGCGCAGCGGCTCGCGTTCGCACGTGACGGCGCGTCACGTACACCCTCACGCACCCGATATACGCCCCGCCGCCACCATCTCCAGCACCGGCCGCCAGTCCTCCATCACCCCCGCATCGAGCCCGACGACCTTCCCCTCGTCGTCCGCCTGACGCAGCGTCACCGCATCGTCCGCCAGCGGATCGCGCGCGAATGCCGCCGCCTCGTCGGGCGTCATCGCCCCGCCCTGCAGCCCGAGCGTCAGCGCGCTCTGCGCCGACAGCGGGCGCCCCGGTTCCTCCGCCGCCAGATAACGCTTCGCCGGCACATGGAGCTGTACGAGCCGGGCGACCCGCTCGCCGAGCAGCGGGCGTACCGCGTCCGCCGCCCGGTCGGCGTGACCCGCGTCGTCACCCGGCTGGAGCAGATGCCCCAGGTCATGGACGAGCCCCGCCAGCTGGAGCTCCTTGTCGCTGGGGTGCGAGCGACGCAGCAAATGCGCCGTCTGGAGTGCGTGATCGTGCAGATCGACCGGATCGCCGCTGCGGTCGGGCGCGTCCCAGGCGCCCCGGCAGGCATGCAGCAGAGCCATCAATTCCTCGACGCTGCGCAGCTCCATCCCGTTCCTCCCCGAAGCGTGAGCATCTGTGCCTCCGAGCAGATCACGTGGGCCCTGGCTTCCGGCTGAACGGGGCACGAAGGGCCGAAGGCCGAAATGTGACGGAATCCATCGAGCGGAACCCCGCTCATATGGGTACTCTGTTGGTCACGGACAGCCCAACCAAGGCCACTCCAGTGTGAGTAAACGGCGCCACCGCGACCGAACTGCCCTAATATTCCGGACCCGTTGGGTGCCGGTCGCCCGCCGGCCAAGGCCGCGGCGACTCGTCCGACGGGTTACGCGACACAAAGGAGTGCGCGGTGACGCCAGAGATGACAAAGCAGGACAAGCGATACGAACGTGGCGAACAGGCCGGTGAGCCCCGACGCCGTCGGCCCGACGAGCTCGGCAGCCTCGAAGTCTGGTCCCGGTCCGCCCCGATCAGACTGGCCGGTTACGAAGACGACCTGGCCGAGCCGCACATTCTGCCGGGTATCGACTGAGCGGGACCGCCGGGCGAAACCGAGCGAAACGCGTGAGACCGGGTCCCCCGGGCACCGCCGTGAGGCGGGCCGGGGGACCCGGCACGTGCGTCGCCGGGCGCCTCCGTCACACCGGCTGCCGCGCCGCCTCCACCAGCACGTCCCGCTCGGCAAGCCGCCCACCGCACTCCCCGCAGGCCAGCCGCGGCCCGAACTCCCGCCCGCACCCCCGGTGTACGGACACCAGCGCGGGCCCCTCCGGCGCCTCGTACCATCGCTGACCCCACCCGATGAGCGTCATCACGACGGGAAAGAACGCCCGCCCCTTGGGTGTCAGCCGGTACGCCGCTCCCTCGGCCCTCAGCACACCCAGTGCGCAGAACGTCCTCAGCCGGTCGGCCACCATCGTCGGCGGCGCCCCCAGACGCTGCTGGAACTCGCCGAAGCGCCGTGCACCCAGGAACGCCGCCCCGAGCAGCGCCACCGACCAGCGGTTGCCGATCAGCGCCACCGTCTCGGGGAGCAGGCCCGCCGCCCCCTCCGGCAGGACCGCCGCGCTGCGCCTGCGGGTCGCCGCCGAGGGGATGGACCGGCCGTCGTCACCGCTCGGGCCGAGCGTGCTGCCGATGTCGCGCGGCTGTACGGGGTCACCGCACCCGTCGCAGACCATGACCGGCTCCATGGGCCGGCCGCAGGTACGGTGCCGCATCCCTGCCGGCGGCTCCCCATGGTCACCCGCCCAGCGGCACTCCCAGCCCCGGACGGCGACGAGAACCGGCCAGATTTCCCGGCCGCGCCGGGTGAGCCGGTACTCGTACCGCACCGGCCGGTCCTGGTACGCGACACGGTCGAGGAGCCGCTCCTCGGTCAGCCGGGCCAGGCGGGCCGCGAGCACGGCATCGGAGATGGGCAGCAGACCCCGCCAGTCCTGGTAGCGGCGTACGCCCTGATGGGCGTACCGCAGGATCAGCAGCGCCCACTCGTCGCCCAGCAGGCCGAATGTGACGGCGATGGCGTTCGGCCCGCCTTCGGGAAGCGGGGTCGGGGCCGGCGCCTGCGTCGCTGCGTCGTTCACTGTCAGGCCTCGTACCAGCCCGGAAGCGCGGAACCGGGCGCCCAGGCCGCATGCGTACCGCTGGAGATCCGCTCGGGCAGCCGTATCCGGGCGAGAGGACCGTCGGCCGGGCGTGCGGCGTCGAAGACCAGGCACTCGGAGCGGTCGGCGTTCATGTCGGTGGTGAGCGTAACGAGGTAGCCGTCGTCCTCGGCGGTGCTGTTCGCGCGCGGGACCATCGCCGTCTCGCTGCCGAAAACCCCGTCGCCGTACGCGTACTGCTCCTCCCTCCCGGTGTGCAGATCGTGCTTGACGATGCCGTCCATCAGAAACCACCCGGGCTTCTGCGTCGCGGCGTACGCATAGCGGTACGGACGGGCCGCCCGGTCCGGGCTGATCGTGCCGAACTCGGTGTAGCGCTCACTCAGCCGTTCCTCCTTCACCTGCCCCGTCCGCAGGTCGAACCGCCAGCGGTGCAGCGTCGTCTCCATCCGCTCCAGCGCCAGGAAGCGGAACATCCGCTGGTAGACGCCCTCGCCGCGCGGGTCGGGCGGCTCGGGGCGGCCCTGCCTGAAGCCGTCGAGGACGATCTCGTCGCCGTCCTCGTAGGCGTTGGTGAAGTGCAGGACATACGTCGGCTCCGCCTCGAACCACCGCACCTCGCTCCCCAGTCGCGGCACCACACCGAAGCGGCTCGGCATGTCCGGGTGGAAACGGGAGGCGTACTTGCCCTGCGCGATCAGCTCCGGGTCCCAGAAGAGCGGGAAGTCGTTGAGGATCGCGTAGTTCTCGGTGAACGCCATGTCGTGGGGGAGGCGCGGGCCCGGCAGCGGGATGTCGGTGAGGTGCTTGAGCCGGTTGTCCGGGCCCACGACGCCGTACCGCAGGTACGGCGCCTCGGTCGCGTACGAGAAGAACAGCAGCTCGTCGGTGCGGTCGTCGACCTTGGTGTGTGCGGATACGCCCCAGTCGGGCGCCCAGGGCGACTTGCCGACCGTTTCCAGAGTGAGCGGGTCGAGGCGATAGAGGTCGCCGCACTGCCAGAAGCTGCTGAGCGCCTGGCCCGCGTGGACGACGATGTCGGTGGAGGACGCGTCCTTCATGCGGGTGCGGGCGCCCCAGCCGTCCTCGCGCTTCGACAGCGCGGGCCGCTCAGCGATACCGGCCCACAGCGCCTCGCCCGCCTCCTGCTCGGCGAGGAAGCCGTCGGTGCGCACGAAACGGTTGCGATAGAAGGCCTTGCCGTCGCGGAAACCGACGACATGGATCATGCCGTCACCGTCGAACGGGTGGTAAAGCTTCAGGGCGGGGTGGACCGGGTTCTCGGTGTTGCGGAGGTAGATGCCGTCGAGGTCGGCGGGGATCTCGCCCGTCACCTCCAGGTCGTCCGCCCGCCACTCGGTGGTCTGTGGCTTCCATGGGCCCGTACGGTACGGATGGTCGTCGTCCCCGGGCAGGGTCGACAGGGCGCGTCCGACGATCTCAACGTCCATGGGTGTGGTCCCCCTCCGTAGCTGTGCCTGTCGTGGGCGTCCGCGCCGGTTCGACCTCAAGGAAGCGCCGCCGCCGTGGTCCCCGGTACAGCAGCGCCGTCCACCCGACCCGCCCCAGCGCGGCCGCGCACTCCGTCAACGTGTCCTGTTCCTCCTGCGCCGCGCCCCCGCCCGGTGGCCCGAGCCACTCCACCCGGGCCGTCCCCGGCCGCTCGCCGGGCCCGACGCGATACCCGGTCGCGCTCCTGCGCCCGTCCGCGTCGACGGAGGAGGGCGCGATGCCCGCCGCCTCCAGAGCCAGGGCCACGGAACGCACCGGCTGGTTGAGCTCCCAGGCCGCCGGAACCGCCTCGGGGACGTCGGCCTCCATGTTTGTCAGGCGCCGGATCTGCAGCAGCCCCTCGAACGCCACCCGCACCTCGGCGGCCCGCTCCCGGGCAGGCACGGCGGGCTCCGGCCCGTCACCGGTGGCCGCAACGAAGGCTCCGGCCGTCATGGGCACCCCAATTCCGCGCGCGGCTTCACGCGACGGAAACTACAATAAGCAGAGTTACTTGACCACCCTCCCGGCGAGAGCCACCGGGGGCAGGAAGTCGCGTACGAGCGTGCGGTGCCACCAGGCGTGCGTGGTCCGCAGTTCGTCCCACGTCGTGTAGCGGTACCGGTAGACGCGGGCCCGGACGTGGGTCGGCGGGGCGTCGGGGAAGGGGTTGTCGCGCAGCAGCCGCAGCGTCGCCGGATCACCCGTCAGCAGCCGTTCGACGAACGGGCCGAACCACGAGTGGGCGTACGCCGGAGAGAGCGCCGCGAACCACATCATCCAGTCGAGCCGCAGATGGTACGGCGCGAACTGGCGCGGCAGCCGCAGCGGATCGCCCGGCTTGCCCTTGAAGCCGTACTCGCGCCACACCGTTCCGGCGTGGACCACGGGTTCGTCCGTACCTTCGACGACGATCTCGTGGCGGACGCGGCTGATGCTGCCGAATGCGCCGTACGTATTGACCAGATGGAGCGGATCGTACGAGCGGTTCATGGCCTGGTGCCGTGAGAGCAGATTGCGGGCGGGCCGGTAACTCAGCCCGAGCAGCAGTGCTGTGACGGCGATGACCAGCACTTCGTACCAGAGCGGGGAATCGGGAAGGGCGGGCGGATCGGCGATGAAGGAGCCGTCGATCGCGGACAGGGCGAGGACGATCGTCAGCCAGTTCAGCCAGGCGAAATTGCCGGACAGGACCAGCCACAGCTGCGTCACGACGATCAGGCAGGCTGCCACGCTCGCGACCGGCTGAGGAGTGAAGAGGACGACCGGGACGAGGAGTTGGGCCACGTGGTTGGCGGCGACCTCGGTCCGGTGGAAGAGCTTGGGCAGATGGTGGAAGAACCAGCTCAGCGGGCCCGGCATCGGCTGGGTTTCGTGGTGGTAGTAAAGGCAGGTCAGGTCCCGCCAGCAGCGGTCGCCCCGCCATTTGATCAGCCCGGCGCCGAACTCGACGCGGAAGAGCAGCCAGCGGATCAGCCACAGCACCAGTACGGGTGGGGCGGTGCGCTCGTTGCCGAGGAGGACGGCGAGGAATCCGGCCTCCAGGAGCAGGGACTCCCAGCCGAAGCCGTACCAGGTCTGCCCGACATTGACGATGGACAGGTACAGCCCCCACAGCGCCGCCCACATCAGCATCGCGGTCCACAGCGGCAGTTGATCGGCCGCGCCCGCGACGAGCGCGGCCGCGAGGAGGCAGCCCGTCCAGGCGCAGGCGGCGAAGAAGCGGTCGGAGTAGTGGAGGCGGAAGAGTGTGGGCGCAGCGCGCCACGGCACGCGCTGGAGGTGGGCGGGCACGGGCAGGATGCCGTTGGCGCCGATGAGCGCGCGGAACTGGAGGGCTGCACCGAGGAAGGCGACGAGGTATACGGCGGCGAGAGCCCGCTGGAAGACCAGGCGGCTCAGCCAGTAGTCGGGTGCGGTGAACCACTCCATTGCCTCCAGTATCGGGGCGCGGGGGTGGGGGCGCCTGCGGCGGGCTTGTTCCCAGGCAGCCGCCCGCACCCCCTACCCCGCCGCGATCCGCCGCAGCGTCGCGCCCAGCCGTCGCGCGTACCAGTGTTGAAGCACCGGCATGATCGGCCCCGCGAGCCGCGTGTACCACCGCCCCGCCCGGCTGAACGCGGTGACCGTGAACCACACCGTCCCGTCGTCCGCCAGCTCGACGACGAACGACTCCTCGCCGCACTCCGGATGCCCTCCGGTCGTCCCGTACGCGAACCCCGTCCTGTCCGTCTCGTACGCCGTCCAGACCACCTCGCACGGCGCCGTGACCCGCAGCGGCCCCACGCCGATCGCGCACTCGACGGCCGCGCCGGGCTCGGCCCGTACCGCGTCGGCACGCACCCGTACGCCCGAATCGCGGTGCAGTCGCCAGGTGGTCACTGCCGTACCCGCCGTTTCGAAGGCGCGGCGGCCGGTGCCGACCCGGGTGCGGTGGTGGAGGTGGTTGTACCCGGCGGGCAGAACGCTCTGGCGGGTGCCGCCGACCTCTGGGTAGTTGAGGGTGCTCATGCTGCTGTTGTCTCCTCGAGTCGTCGCCAGGCCAGCACCGCGCAGAGTGCGAAGCCGAGGGCGTTTCCCAGGCCGTGGGTCGCGGCCATCCAGGTCAGGGTGGGGTGCGGGATTCCCAGGGGCAGCCGTGGGCGGGATACCGGCCCGACCGGGTCGCGGTCGTCAAGCCCGTGACGCAGCCGATGGATGTCCTGATCATTGTGGACGTCGTCAGTAACACCTGGATCGAGCGCAAGGCGGGCGACGACTGCCGCCAGGACAGGACATCCGACGCGCCGAGCCCGCCCCCGCCCTCGAACGACGTGCTGCCTCCGCCGCCGGGGGGTGACGGTGCGTCCTGAACGGCTCCGATCCGGTCGAGGAATCGGGCAAATGATGGCAAGGTGGCAGCATGGTTGATCGGGAAGTGAGCTCCCTTTCGCTTCCGGACGACTGGCCCGCCCACCCGGATCTGAGCATGGCCCTCAATCGCATGGGCTGTTTCGACTGGGATCTGGACAGCGGACTGCTGTACATGGACGAGGCCGCTCTCGATGTGTTCGACATGGCTCACGACGAATACAGCGGCCGTCCGGAGGACCTCGCGTCACGTGTGCCGCCGAGCGAGGGTGCCCGGCTCGACGCGCTCGTCGCCGAGGCGCTCAAGAACGGCAGTTCCACGTACGGCGCCTACTTCCGCATACGCACCCGCGAGGGAGGTCTCCGATGGAGCCACACACAGGGCTCCATCGGCCGTGACACCAGCGGCCGCCCGCGCCGCATCATCGGCATCGTCCGTGACGCCACCCAGGAGCTTGCCGACTCGACCGCCCGCGTCGAACAGGACGCGGACCGCCGCCGCAGGACGAGCGTCGTGCAGGGCACCACGGCCGCCCTCGCGCACGCGCGCACCGTGCAGGACGTCATCGACGTACTCAACGACTCCCAGGGCCTGGAGAACCTCGGCGCCACCAGTCTGGTGGTGGGCCTGGTCGAGGCGGGCCGCATCCATCTTGTCGCCGACGGCCCCTACGGCTCCTTCGTGCCGGGCACCCGCTACACCCGGATCGACGAGCAGTACCCGATGAGCGAGGTGGTCCGTACTCTCAGGCCCCGCTTCATCGAGTCGGCGGAGGACTTCGCCGGCTCCTACCCGATCCTGTGGCCGCACATCACGGGCCTCGGCATTACCTCCGCCGCCTACCTGCCGCTGATCGCCCAGGCCCGTCCCATCGGCGCGATCGGCCTCCTCTACAGCGACAGGACGGGCTTCACCGCCGACGAGCGTAATGTGCTGATCGCCCTCGGCAGCAGCATCGCGCAGAGCATCCAGCGGGCCATGCTCTTCGAGCAGGACAAGGACCTGGCGGCCGGGCTGCAGCAGGCGATGCTGCCGCGCCGTATCCCCGCCGTCCCCGGGGCGCAGATCGCGGTCCGCTACCGCTCCGCCCGCCTCGGCCGTGACATCGGCGGTGACTGGTACGACGTCATCCCGCTGCCCGGCGGCCGGGTCGGCGCGGTCATCGGGGACGTACAGGGCCATGACACGCACGCCGCCGCCGTCATGGGGCAGCTGCGCATCGTGCTGCGGGCGTACGCCGCCGAGGGGCACACCCCCGCCACCGTCATGGCCCGCGCCTCGGTGTTCCTGGACGAGCTGGACACCGAACGCTTCGCCACCTGTACGTACGCCGAGGCAGACCTGAGCACCGGCGTCGTCCAGCTCGTCCGCGCCGGGCACATCGACCCTCTGCTGAGGCTCGCCGACGGCAGCTGCCGCAGGCTGCCCGCCGAGGGCGGCATGCCGCTCGGCCTCTCCGCCGAGTTCGGGCAGCTCGAATACCCCGTCACCACCATCGAACTCGACCCGGGCCAGACCCTGCTGCTGTGCACCGACGGCCTGGTGGAGCAGCCGGGCGCCGATCTCGACGACGGCATGCAGATGCTGTCCGCCATGGTCCGCACCGGGCCGCGCGACCTCCAGCAGCTCGCCGACAAGCTCTGCGAGGTCGTCGACGAGCGGGGCGGCGAGGACGACGTGGCGCTGCTGCTCCTGCGCCGCAAGGGTGCGGACCTGCCACAGACCGGCGGGCGCCTCCAGCAGCATGTCGCGCAGAACGATCCCGAGGCGCTGAGCTCCGCGCGGCACATGATCCGGGCGGCGGTACGGGCCTGGGGCGCCCGGGAGCGTTCGGACGAGATCGAGCTGACCGCCGACGAGCTGATGACCAACGCGCTGCTGCACACGGACGGCGGAGCCGTCGTCACGGCCCGGGTGCTGGCCGGGGCGCAGCGCAGGCTGCGCATCGAGGTGGACGACCGCTCCAGTGTTCTGCCGCGGCGCCGGGAGGCGGGGGAGGCCGGTGTCTCGGGGCGGGGGCTGATGCTGGTCGACCGGCTGGCGGATGTGTGGGGCGTGGACTCGCGGGGGAGCGGCAAGTGCGTCTGGTGCGAGTTCGTGGTGCCTGACCGGCACTGAGCAGACCTGACCGTACCGTTCGGTAACGGTGTGTGTTGGGGACGTACTTGACCGTAACCGATCGTTCGGGATTGACTGCGCTCTCCCACTCGCCTCCAACTCCCACTCGCCTCCAATGACGTGAGGGCTCCTTGAGCACCGAGCTTCTGGCACCTCTTGACCTGGCGTTCTGGCACCTCGAATCCACCGAGCACCCGATGCACCTCGGCGCGCTCGCCCTCTTCGACGGCCATGCCGACGCCGATGCCGACGCGGTCGCCGCGCTCCTCGCCGAGCGCGCCGCCGCGATTCCCCGGCTGAAAATGCGCGTACGCGACGTCCTGCTGCCTGTGGGCGGCGCGGCCTGGTCCACGGCCAAGGACTTCGACGTACGCCGCCACGTCCGGCAGATCCGGCTCCCCGACGGCGACTTCGCGGCCCACGCCACCCACATCGCCGGGGAACTGATGGAACGGCCGCTCGAACGCGGCCTGCCGCCCTGGGAGATGTACGTCCTCACGAGCGGCACCGCCCCCGGCCCCTTCGCCGTCCTCGTCAAGCTTCACCACGCCCTGGCCGACGGCATGCGCGCCGTCGCCATCGGCGCCGGAATCTTCGACCAGATCGCGGGCGCACGCGCCGCCGGCGCCCGCCGCGAGCGCAGCGTGCCGCCGCGGTCCTGGCTGGCGGGCCCGCGCCAGGTCGTCGGCTTCGCCCGCGACCGTATCGAGGAGGTGGGCCGGGCCGTCGGCATCGGCGCGGACGTGCTCCGGGCCAGCAGGCTCGACCTGTGGGGAGCCGGCGCCCTCGCGGCCGGCTCCAGCGGAACGCGGAGGCTCGGCACCGCCGTGCTCGGCCTCGATGACGTACTCAAGATCCGCAGGGTGGCGGGAGGCACGGCCAACGACGTGCTGCTCGCCGTCGTCGCGGGCGCCCTGCGCCGCTGGATGCTGGAGCGCGGCGAGCCGCTGCCCGGAGCGGACCCGCGTGCCCTGGTGCCGGTGTCGCGGCGCCGGCCCGGCAGCCCGGCGGGCTCCGGCAACAAACTCTCCGCCTACCTCCTCGGGCTGCCCGTTTCCGAGCCCGACGTCTGGGCGCGGCTCACCTCGGTCCGTGCCGCCATGGACCGCAACAAGGCCCAGGGGCCGGGGCGCGGCGCCGGAGCGGTCGCCGTACTCGCCGATCAACTCCCGCCGCTCGCACACCGTTTCGGCGCCCCGATCGCGGGCAGTGCGGCCCGGTTGCTCTTCGACGTCCTCGTCACGAGTGTGCCGCTGCCCCGCTCGACGCTCTCGCTGGGCGGCAGCCCGCTGCGGGAGATCTACCCGATGGCGCCGCTGGCCCGCGGCCAGTCCCTGGCCGTCGCCCTGTCGACGTACGGCGGGCAGGTGCACGTCGGCCTCGTCGCCGACGCCAAGGCGGTGCCCGACCTGGACCGGCTGGCCCGGAGCATGAACGACGAGCTGGCCGCACTCCTGCGAGCCGCCACGGGCTGAGGCACGCTGGAAACATGCCTGAGCTGCCGGAAGTGGAAGCACTGCGAGAGTTCCTCGACGCGCACTTGGTCCGACGGGAGATCGCCCGGGTCCTCCCGGTCGCGGTCAGCGTCCTCAAGACGTACGACCCGCCGCTCTCCGCGCTGGAGGGCGCCACCGTCACCGCCGTCGCCCGGCACGGCAAGTTCCTCGACATCGGCGCGGGCGGCCTGCACCTGGTGACACACCTGGCCCGCGCGGGCTGGCTCCACTGGAAGGACGAACTCCCGGCCGCCCCGCCCCGCCCCGGCAAAGGCCCCCTCGCCCTGCGCGTCGCCCTCACCGGCGGGGCGGGCTTCGACCTCACCGAGGCGGGCACGAAGAAGAGCCTCGCGGTGTACGTCGTACGCGACCCCGCCGACGTACCCGGCATCGCACGGCTGGGCCCGGACCCGATGGCCGAGGACTTCGGCCGCGCCGAGTTCGCGGCCCTGCTCGACGGTGAACGGCGCCAGATCAAGGGCGCGTTGCGCGACCAGAGCCTGATCGCCGGGATCGGCAACGCGTACAGCGACGAGATCCTGCACGCCGCGAAAATGTCCCCGTTCAAGCCCGTCGCGAACCTCACCGAGGACGAGATCACGACGCTGTACGAGGCGATGCGCGCCACCCTGGCGGAGGCGGTCGAGCGCTCGCACGGGCTCGCCGCGGGCCGGCTGAAGGCGGAGAAGAAGAGCGGACTGAGGGTCCACGGCCGAACCGGCGAACCGTGCCCTGTCTGCGGCGACACCATCCGGGAAGTGTCCTTCAGCGACTCGTCGCTGCAGTACTGCCCGACATGCCAGACGGGCGGCAAGCCACTCGCGGACCGCCGGCTGTCGAGGCTGCTCAAGTAACACCCGGTCAAGTAACACCCGGCCCGCGTGAACGCCTGCTCGCCCGTCCCCGAGGGCCCGACGCCCGGGTCCGGGTCCGGGTCCGCTCACGCTTCGATCGTGACCAGGCGATGCCCGTCCAGTGTGCGCACCTCGAACCGGTCGATCTCGGCGCCGTGCAGCGCCGCGCCGCCCTCCGTGCGCAGTGGCTCCTCGTGGCCCTTGGCGTCCGGGAAGCCGTAACCGCCGACGGGCACCGCCCACGTGGTGACCGTCTGCTCCTTGCCGTCCTTGCCGACCGCTACGAGCTTGCAGGTCAAAGGTCCCTTCACCCGTGCCAGTTCGAGGCCGACCCCCGACCCCCAGCCCCGCTCCTGGAGCGCGACGGTTGCCGAGACGCCCGTTGCCGGGTCCGTGGCGGCGTACGTGCGTACCGCGTCGTCGCCCGAATCCTGGGCCTGAAGGCCGAGCACCGCCACCGGCGTGGCGATGATCAGCGCCGCCGCCGCGGCGATCAGTTGCAAACGGCGCCTGCCGTTGCGCCGCCGCCCCGTCTCGATCGCGTCCAGCAGCTGGTTGAGCAGCGTGGGCCCGGGCGGCTCCGGCAGGAGCACGCCGTGGGCGCCGCCCGGGTGCGCGAACGCGGCCAGCGCCGATTCGAGTCCGGCGAACTCACTGAGCCGTACGGCGCAGGTGGCACAGTCGGCCAGGTGTTCCTCGAAACGGAACGAATCCGCTGGATCGAGGACACCGAGCGCATACGCGCCGACGTCCCGATGCCGCTGCTTCGGGCTCATGAGTCAGTTCCTTGTGGGGTGGGTCTCGTGGTTCATGGGGGGTGTGGTGGGCTTACCGGGCCCAGTCGTCCTCAGGTACGGAAATGAGCGCGTTTCTGCTCAGGTGCCGGTTGCCGGACACGTCTCCTAAACTCCGCACCATGTTGCGTGCACTGGCTGTCGACGACGAACGACCGGCGCTGGAGGAGCTCCTCTACCTGCTGCGCGCCGACCCCCGGGTCCGCAGCGCGGAAGGGGCCACCGACGCCACCGAGACACTGCGCCGGATCAACCGTGCGCTCGACGCGGGCCCCGACGGCGACGACGCCATCGACGTCGTCTTCCTCGACATCCACATGGCCGGGCTCACCGGACTCGACGTCGCCAGGCTGCTCGCCGGCTTCGCCAGGCCGCCGCTCATCGTCTTCGTCACTGCCCACGAGGGGTTCGCCGTCCAGGCCTTCGACCTCAAGGCCGTCGACTACGTCCTCAAGCCGGTCCGCAGGGAGCGCCTCGCCGAGGCCGTACGCCGCGTCTGCGACCAGGTGGAATCGGCACGGGCTCCCGCGCCGACCCTGCCGCCGCAGCCCGGCACCGTCGACCACATCCCGGTCGAACTGGGCGGAGTGACCCGCTTCATCCCGATCGACGACATCACGTACGTCGAGGCCCAGGGCGACTACGCCCGCCTCCACACGCCCGCCGGCAGCCACCTCGTGCGCATCCCGCTCTCCACCCTGGAGGAGCGCTGGGCCGCCCGCGGCTTCGTCCGGATACACCGCCGCCACCTCGTCGCCCTGGCCCGCATCGACGAACTGCGGCTGGACGCGGGGGCGACGAGCGTGCGCGTCGGCGAAGCCGAACTCGCGGTGAGCCGCCGCCACGCCCGCGAGCTCCGCGACCTGCTGATGCTCCCCCGTAGCCCCAAGGGCACGGGAGGTACCCCCACCGCGAGCGGCTGACCAGCTGCCTCTACCCACGCCGGGTGCCGCTGCATAGACTCCCGGCGATGTCCGCAGAGCCGCAGCCCCGCCGCGAAATCGTCACCGGAGTGCCCCGCAGCGCCCGGCGGCGGCCGCCCGGCCACGCCCCGGCACGGTCCGAGATCACCGAGCAGACGACGCTGGGAGCGACGTACGTCCGCTCCCTGATGCGCAGTCAGCTGCGCACGGCCGCGATCTCGCTCGGCGCCCTGGTGCTGCTCGTCGGCTCGCTGCCGCTGCTGTTCGCGCTGCCGCAGGTCTTCACCGGCTCCGACCTGCCGTCGCCCGCGCCCTTCGTCTGGGCGGCGCTCGGCGTGGCCGTGTACCCCGTCATGTGGCTGATCGCCCGATGGCAGGTCCGGCGCGCGGAGCGCAACGAGCGCGCGTTCAGCAAGCTGGTCGAAGGGCGCTGACCGGACGATGCTGTGCCTTCCCGGAGGACAACCCCGACAAGTCCCTGCCCCCCGGCCGGACCGCTTCCCCGTACAGCTTTCGCGGGGTGGCGTCGAGTGAACCAGGCGTACGCGGTGGCCGCCGTCACCGTCGTCGTGCTCGCCACCGTGCTCATCGGCGCCCTCGGCCTGCGCATATCCCGTACCACCTCCGACTTCTACGTCGCCTCCCGCAGCGTCAAGCCCGGCCTCAACGCCGCCGCCATCAGCGGCGAATACCTCTCCGCCGCCTCCTTCCTCGGCGTCGCCGGACTCGTCCTCCTCCAGGGCCCCGAAATGCTCTGGTACCCGGTCGGCTACACCGCCGGCTATCTCGTCCTCCTCGTCCTCGTCGCAGCCCCGCTGCGCCGCTCCGGGGCGTACACGCTCTCCGACTTCGCCGAGGCCAGGCTCGAATCGCCGCAGGTCCGCAGGCTCGCCAGCCTTTTCGTCGTCGGCATCGGCTGGCTCTACCTGCTGCCCCAGCTCCAGGGCGCGGGCCTGACCCTGGAGATACTCACCGGCGCACCCGACTGGGTCGGCGGACTGGTCGTCGCGGTCGTCGTGACCGGGGCGGTGGCGGCGGGCGGGATGCGCAGCATCACCTTCGTGCAGGCCTTCCAGTACTGGCTCAAGCTCACCGCACTGCTCGTCCCCGCCCTCTTCCTCGTCGTCGCCTGGCTGGGGGACGACGCCCCGCGCGCACGGTTCGCGGAGCCCGCGACGTTCCGCGAGCACACGGTCGTCACGATCGACGACACGGTACGGATCGACCTCGACCGGCCGTTGCGCGTCACCGTGACCGGCAGCGTCGACGAACGGCGCCACCACCGGCAGCCGCTCGGCCTCGACGCCGGCGTCCACCTCATCGGCGCGGGCACGACCCTCGGCTTCCCCGCCGACGCCCAGGTCCCGGAGAAGGCCGCCGCCGAGGGGGCGGGAGCGTCCAGCTGGTCGCAGCCGCTGGCCAGCAGCCGCGAGGAGCACCCGCTGTACGCGACGTACGGGCTGATCCTCGCCACCTTCCTCGGCACGATGGGGCTGCCGCACGTCGCCGTGCGCTTCTACACCAGCCCCAACGGCACCGCGGCCCGCCGCACCACCCTCGTTGTACTCGGCCTGGTCGGCGCGTTCTACCTGCTGCCGCCGGTCTACGGAGCGCTCGGCCGGATCTACGCTCCCGAGCTGTCCCTCACCGGGGAGGCGGACGCCGCCGTTCTGGTCCTGCCCGACCGGATCATCGGCGGCGTCGGCGGCGACCTGCTGGGGGCGCTGCTCGCGGGCGGGGCATTCGCGGCGTTCCTGTCGACCGCCTCGGGGCTGACCATGTCGGTCGCGGGCGTGCTCACCCAGGACGTCCTCCCGGCGCGCGGGGTGCGCCACTTCAGGCTCGCGACCGTCCTCGCCATGGCGGTGCCGCTCGCGCTGAGCATCGTGACCGTCAATGTGCCGGTGGCCGACGCCGTGGGCCTCGCCTTCGCCGTCTCCGCCTCCTCCTTCTGCCCGCTGCTCGTCCTCGGCATCTGGTGGCGGGGACTCACCCCGCCGGGCGCGGTGGCCGGCCTGGTCGTCGGCGGCGGGGCCGCACTGAGCGCGGTGATGACGACGAGGGCGGGGCTGCCCGCGGGCGGCTGGTCGCACTCGCTGCTGGCCTGGCCCGCCGTCTGGTCGGTGCCGCTCGGTTTCCTCACGATGGTGCTGGTGTCGCTGGCGACCCGCGACCGTATACCTGCCGGGACGGCCGCCACCCTGGCCAGACTTCACCTGCCCGAGGACCTGATGGCGAAGGCCGACACGGGCCTGAGCGTGAATGGGGAACGATGACCGGGATCGAAATCGCGGCACTGGCCGCCGCCGGCGCCGTACTCCTCGCCGTCGGCATCGTCCTGGGCCGTCTCACCGCCCGCCACGGGCGAGGCGGGGACCTCGACCTCGGTACGCCCGTCGAGCGCGCCACCTTCCAGACCCTGCACACCGCGTCGCTGGCCGCACCCCCGCTGCGCGCGGGCCTCACCGAGGAAACGGCGCGCAAGGCCGCCCGCCGGCTGCGCTCCCTGCTCGGCACCGAGGCGCTCTGCCTCACCGACCGCGAGACGGTGCTCGCCTGGGACGGGCCCAGCGGTGACCATCACCGGGAGCCGGTGATGCGCCGCGTACGGGAGATGCTCGACTCCGGGCGGAGCCAGAGCGTACGCACGGACTGCGACGATCTCCAGTGCCCGCTGCGGTGGGCGGTGATCGCCCCGCTGACCGGCGAGGAGGGCGTGCTGGGCGCGCTCGTCGCGTATGGGTCACGGGAATCGGCCGTACTGGTCAGGGCCGCCACCGAGGTGGCTCGCTGGGTGTCCGTACAGCTGGAACTGGCGGAACTCGACCGCTCACGGACCCGGATCGTCGAGGCGGAGATCCGCGCCCTGCGCGCCCAGATATCGCCGCATTTCATCTTCAACTCGCTCGCCGCGATCGCCTCGTTCGTACGCACCGACCCGGAGCGCGCCCGCGAACTCCTCCTGGAATTCGCCGACTTCACCCGCTACTCCTTCCGCAGGCACGGCGACTTCACCAACCTCGCCGACGAACTGCGCTCCATCGAGCAGTACCTGGCGCTGGCCGGCGCCCGCTTCGGCGACCGCCTCAAGGTGACGCTCCAGGTCGCCCCCGAGGTGCTGCCGGTGGCATTGCCCTTCCTCTGCCTCCAGCCGCTCGTCGAGAACGCCGTCAAGCACGGGCTCGAAGACTCCCGGGACGAGTTCAGGGTCACCATCGCGGCGCAGGACGCGGGCTCCGAGGCCATGGTGGTCATCGAGGACAACGGGGTCGGCATGGACCCGGAGCGGCTGCGCCGGATCCTCGCGGGCGAGCACACCGCCTCGTCCGGCATCGGTCTCTCCAATGTCGACGACCGGCTGCGCCAGGTGTACGGGGACGACTACGGACTCGTCATCGAGACGGGCGTCGGTGCGGGCATGAAGATCACGCTGCGATTCCCCAAGTACCGGGCGGGAGTGCACTCGTCGGCGCCCGCCGGACGCGAGCCGGAACAGAATCAGAATCAGAAGAGGTGGATGGCGAGATGACCGAGCGGCAGCCCCAGCTGCCAGGCGGGCATCCACACCTTCTCGCTCTCGTCCACGAGGTCCTCCCCGGGGCCGTCTTCGGGGTCGTTCCCGGGATCGTCCGCCAGTTCCCGTGTCCGGGGCGCGGGGAGTGCCCCGCCGAGGTCGGCGGCGAGCAGTTCGGTGTCGCTCAGCCACCGCCATGACGCCAGGGCCAGTTCCAGGTCGGGGTCGACCGTCTTGCGGGCGTCGGCGCGGGCCATACGGTCGGCGAGCCTTTCCCGTACCCACTTCTCCCAGGGATGGCCGTACGTGGTGAGCGAGAGCCACTCGTCCAGGCCGGCCACGACGCGGATGCCGGACAGCTCGTCCGAGCTGTCGGACAGGTAGATGGTGAGCGCCAGTGTTTCCCGCCCCGCCCGGAACTCGAGCGTGCCGGGCGGAATCAGATTGCCCGTGCGGAGCAGCTCGTCGCCGATGTACTCGGCGTACAGCCAAGCCATCGGTACCGCAAGCCTGTCTCCGCTGGTGCCATTCGTACTCTCGGGCAGCACAGCACTCCACCTTCTCCCGGACGGATCTCTTCTGTGTTTCGGGGCATCGCCGAGCTTTCACTCTCAGACACGCACAGCGTGGGGTCTTTACTCAACTTGGGCGCTGTGGTTTCGAATTCGGCCTGGTCTGCACGGGTACAGGAGGGAGAAGAATTGACCTGCGGTGCGGGCGTGACAAGGGGGGCTCAGGGGGTGTCGAGCCCGTAGCCGTGCAACGCCTTCCTGAGCGCGCGCAGCGCGTAGCACGTACGGGACTTGACGGTGCCGGCCGGTATGCCGAGCGTCTCGGACGCCTCCGCCACCGACCGGCCGCGGAAATAGACCTGCGTCAGCACCTCGCGATGGGCGCCGCGCAGCGTCCTGACGGCCTCGCGCACATCGAGTGCGGTCACTGAGCGTTCCGCGTGGTCGTCGGGGAGGGCCGAGTGCTCCAGTGCGTCGGCGCCTACCTCGTACGGCCGGGACCTGCGGGCACGCCGGGCGTCGATGGCCAGCCTGCGGCCCACGGTGAACAACCACGGGCGCATCGAATCGTGGCCGCTCGCCAGTGCCTCCGGGTGCTGCCAGGCCCGTACCAGGGTCTCCTGGAGCAGGTCCTCCGCCCGCTGCCTGTCCCCGTAGGTGAGGCCGAGAAGGAAGCTGAGAAGCGCCTTGCCGTGCTCGCGCTGAAGATCGGCGAGCGCCCGCTCGTCGGTGTGCTGCTTGAGGGAGGAAGTCACCGTTGACACTCCTTCGGGGGACCGGGTGGCCGTAGGCCGGACGGCCGCGAAGATATCCGCCGCCTGGCGTGATTGCGGCTGCGCTGCACGCGGCGGCCGAACGGGCGGCAAGGGCTTGCGGTGAGCGGTCGAACGGTGCGACGAGCGGCGCGTCGAACGGTCCCTCGGACGGTGCGGCATCCGGCCGTATCCGGCACCTGATCGGGCGACGGCGGCGTCCCCTGAAATGCGACTGACCACCCTTATGGGTTCATTTGTATGACTATCCCCAACCATGGAAGTCGGTCGGATGATGAAGCGAAAGCTGCAAGGGGCGGCGGCCGTGACCGTCCTGCTGATCGGAAGTGCGACAGCCTGCACAGGACACAACGCGGCCACGCACCGCGGCTCGGCCCCCTCGGCGGCAGGCGCGTTCGCGAAGGAGCGCGGTTTCACCCTCGTCGCATCGGGCGACGTACTCCCGCACGCCTCGATCATCCGCCAGGCCAAACGGGACGCCGACGGCAGCGGCTACGACTTCCGGCCGATGCTGTCCGGCGCCAAGCCGGTCGTCTCCGAGGCCGATCTCGCGATATGCCACATGGAGACGGTGTACGGCCCGGACGGCGGCCCGTACACCGGCTACCCCAACTTCCAGTCCCCGCCCGAGGTGGCCGCGGGCCTCCGGGCCACCGGCTACGACGCCTGCTCCACCGCGTCCAACCACACCCTGGACGCGGGCACTGCCGGCATAGACAGGACCCTCGGCGCGCTCGACAAGGCAGGCGTCAAGCACGCGGGCTCCGCCCGCACCGAGGCCGAGTCCCGGCAGCCCGCCTGGCTGGATGCGGGCACCGCCAAGGTCGCCCAGCTCTCGTACACCTACGGCACCAACGGGTACCCGCTGCCCGAAGACCGGCCCTGGGCGGTGAACCTGATGGACGAGCGCAAGATAGTCGCCGACGCGCGGGCCGCCAGGAACGAGGGCGCCGACGTCGTGCTGGTCTCGCTGCACTGGGGCACCGAGTGGCAGGACGCCCCCGACGATCAGCAACTGCGGCTGGGCAGGTCGCTCACCGCGTCGCAGACCGGGGGCCGCCCCGACATAGACCTGATACTCGGCACGCACGCGCACGTCCCGCAGGCGTACGAGAAGGTCAACGGCACCTGGATCATCTACGGCATGGGCGACCAGATCGCCGGCCCGATGATCAACTACACGGGCGCCTTCGACGCCCGCGGCAACCAGGGCACCATCGGCCGCTTCACCTTCGCACCGCCCGAACGGTCGGGGCAGCGCTGGGAGGTGCGGAAGGCGGAGTTCATACCGCACTGGTTCGACACGGACGCGGGCCGGACGGTGAACCTCAACGCCGCGATCGGCCGCGGAGCCGACCACACGTCCGTACGGGACACCATCCGCCAGGTCGTCCTCAGCCGGGACGCCGCCGAAGCCGGCCTGATCATGGGCGAATAGCGGGCGGCCCCGGCCCACGGCCACGGCCCGCCCACCCGCTCCTACTCCTCGCCGCGCGCCCGAGCCTCGGGCTGCGTCTTCGCCAGCTCCGATTTGCGGTACGAATAGGCGAAGTACACGACCAGGCCGACCGCGAACCACACCGCGAAGCGGGCCCACGTCTCCCAGTTCAGGAACGTGATCAGCCAGATCGAGAACACCACCCCGATCGCCGGAACGAACGGCATCCCGGGGCAGCGGAAGGTGCGCGGCAGGTCCGGCTGCCTGTACCGCAGCACGATCACGGCGATGCACACCACGACGAACGCCAACAGGATCCCGATATTGGTCAGTTCGGCCGCTTCACCGATCGGCAGGAACCCGGCGATCACCGCCGACGCGACCCCGACGATCCAGGTCACCCGGACCGGCACGTGCCGCGTCGGGTGCGTCTTGGCGAACCACTTCGGCAGCAGCCCGTCGCGGCTCATCGAGAACCAGACCCGAGTGCACCCCAGCATGAACGTGAACATGACCGTGAGGATGCCGATGATGGCGCCCACCGCGATCACATCCGCGAGCCCGCCGAGCCCCACCGACTTGAAGGCCGTCGAGAAGCCGCTCTCCGGGTCGACCTCCTTGTAGTTCTGCATGCCCGTCAGCACCAGGCAGGCCAGCACGTACAGCACCATCGAGATCGCGAGCGAGTACATGATCGCCTTGGGCATGTGGCGCTGCGCGTCCTTGGACTCCTCGGCCGCCGTCGACATGGCGTCGTACCCGAAGACCGCGAAGAACACCGTCGCCGCACCCGTGAAGGCCCCGCCGACCCCGAACGGGAAGAACGGGTTGTAGTTCGAGGTCTCGATGTGGAAGACGCCGACGGCAATCACCAGCAGCACCACCAGGACCTTCAGCACCACAACGACCGTCTCGAATCGCGCCGCGCTCTTGATGCCGAGCGTCAGGAGATACGCGATGAACAGGCACAGCACCGCCGCGATCAGGTCGACCCGGTGCCCGTCGCCCGTGCCGGGAGCCCCCAGCATCCAGGCGGGCAGTTCGGCGCCCATCTCCTCGACCAGGAAGTTGAAGTAGCCGGAGATGCCGATGGCGACCACCGCCACGATCGCGGTGTATTCGAGCAGCAGGTCCCAGCCGATGAACCAGCCCGCGAGTTCACCGAGGACCGCATAGCCGTAGGTGTACGCCGAACCGGCCTTCGGGATCATCCCCGCGAACTCGGCGTACGAGAAGGCGGCGGCCGCGCTCGCCACACCCGCGATCAGAAACGAGATGAGGACGGCGGGACCCGCCGTGCCGTTCGCGACGGTACCGGCGAGCGTGAAGATGCCCGCGCCGATGATCCCGCCGACGCCGATCGCGGTGAGCTGCCACAGTCCCAGCGTTCTGGTCAGCCGCTCCTCCGCGCCGCCCTCTTCGATCTGTTCGATGGGCTTGCGACGCAGTACGCCGTGTCCTGTCCGCAGTCCGGCCATGAGTGATACCTCCGCTGACGGCTGTCGGCTGATGGCGGCTCATGATGGCCCAGGTGCGGCTGAGGTGAAAGGTGCCGTACGCCCATTGGGTACTTCGTCATCCGTTGCCGGTGTTGGTCGGCCGCCGGGGGCTGCGGCCGTGCGAGCTATTAGTCATGAAAAAGGATGAGATGGTACCGGGGCGCAGAATGATACTGCGCCTCGCCGCCGGCCTCGGAGCCGTCACCGTCCTGCGGGCTCTGAGCCCCGACCAGGCCCAGCCGCCGGGCGGCCCTCCCTCCTCCGGAGGGCCGCCCCGGGCCGCAGGCCCCCAGGCCGGTGCGCCGGTCAGGGTCTCGTCGTACCGGTTGCAGCCCATGACGGCGCACGCGCCGCCCAGATTCCGGCCCGCCCGTTCGCCCGTGCGGAAACGGCCGTTCCTGCGGTTGGCCGGGCTCGGCGGCAGCATGGTGCTGACCTTCGACGACGGCCCCGACCCGCGCTACACACCGGACATCCTGAGCACCCTGCGCCATTACGACGTGCGCGCGATGTTCTTCGTATGCGGCGAAATGGCAGTCGGGCACCGGGACTTGCTGCGGGAGATGGCCGGCGACGGGCATGTCGTCGGCAACCACACCTGGTCCCATCCGCTGATCCCGAGGCTCTCGCGCGACGCCATCCGCGACGAGCTGGGGCGTACCAGCGAGGTGGTCGAGCGGGCCGTTGGGTATGCCCCGGCCTGGTACCGCGCACCGTACGGAGCGTGGAGCCGCAGCTCGTTCGAGATCGGCGCGGAGCTCGGCATGGAACCGCTCGGCTGGAGCCTCGACACCCTGGACTGGCGCGAGCCCGGCACCGGCACGATCGTCCGCCGGGTGCGCCAGGGCGCCGGGCCCGGTGTGGTCGTGCTGTCGCACGACGCCGGCGGCTACCGGGCGCAGAGCGTGGCTGCCCTGCGTAGGTACCTGCCGTGGCTGCTCGATGCGGGGTACCGGATCGCGGTGCCCAACCCGATGCCCCGGATGTGAGGACCGGCCCCCGCCCTGGTCGCCGCCCGTCAGCGGGTGGCGACCAGGCGGGCGAAGGCGACGACATTGCCGGCGTAACCGGTCGCCCTCGAATAGCCGCCGCCGCAGGTGATCAGCCGCAGTTCCGGGTGTCCGGTGTCCCCGTAGACGTGGGCGCCCGGGAAGTTCTCCTTCGAGTACACCTCGACGCCGTAGACCTCGAACACGGCGGTGCGGCCGTCGTAGCGGATCACCTCGACCTGGTTGCCCTTTTCGAGCGAGCCGAGACCGAAGAAGACGGCAGGACCCGAGTCGTTGTCGACATGGCCGGTGATGACCGAGGTGCCCCGCTGGCCGGGGGCGATGCCGTTCTGGTACCAGCCCGCCAGGTTGGGGTCCTGGGCGTGCGGTGCGTCGATCCAGCCCTCCGCGTCGAGCCCCACGTCGACGATCGGGGCGTCGACCTGGATGACGGGGACGCGGACCCGTGAGGCCGGGGCGTACGGCAGAGGCCGGACAGCGGCCGGCGCCGCCGGTGTGGCGGCGGCGTCGGGGATGTTCTTGAGTGCGGCGGCCGAGGCCGGCTGCGGGGGGCCGAGCGATACGTCGGCGCCGTTCCGCATGAGCGCGATGCCGGTGAGCATGACCAGAGCCAGGACCCCCCACGGCGAGCGCTTCCTCGGATCCGAGCCGCTGTACTGCTGGCCCATGGTGCTCCCTTCGTCGCGTCTGTACGGACGCTAAGTGCGGGACGTGGGAGCTGCGCGGTGTGAGAGGCGAACGGGTGGCGTGGCGGCCTCCGGTGACCCATCCGGGTAGCTCGTCGTACAAAAGTATCTGACGGTCTGTGACCTGCGGCTCCGTCAGATCAAAGCGCTGTACACCGGCGTGTCGCCTCACCGGGGTGGACCAGTCCCGAAATGCGGTAGTTGCGAGGCCCGGTGAGTGTTCGTCCTGGGACGCGTTCTCGTCGATCTTCCCGGAGCACCGCTCCGGGGCGCCGTCCCCAAGGAGGTTCTACGATGCGTGCTTCACGCGCTTTCGCGGCGACCGTAGCGGCCTGCGCGGCGGTCGGACTCGCAGCTCCGGCTGCTGTGGCCAGCAGCGGCCCGGGCAACGTCAACGTCAACCCGTTCTCGGTCCACCAGGGCGGCAGGATGACGGTCAGCGCCGCCGGTTGCACTCACGGCGGCACCGTGACGTCCAACGCCTTCCCGACGGCCCGCCTCTCGGCGGGCGCCACCGGGTACGCCACCGCCAAGATCCGGCACAACGCCACCCCCGGGCACTACAACCTGGCCATCAAGTGCAATGACAATCCGTTGACGGCAACGCATCAGTTCACCGTCCTCGAGAGCCGCGGCGCGCAGGGCGGTCTGGGCGGATCGCTCAACCCGTCCGACACGGAAATGGCGGTCGGCGCGGCCCTCGTCGGTACGGCGGCCCTCGGCGGCGGAATCTTCATCATGCGCCGTCGGCGCATGAACAACCACGGCTCCTGACAGCGCGTACCTTCCCTTCCGGATCTTCCCGGGCAGCACGCTTCCCGGGCAGCACGCAGAAACGTCCGTCGCCCCGAGTCCCTGTGAGGACGCGGGGCGACGGACGTGTGAAGCGGAGGGAGCTATTCTGCCGAGCGGTCAGTTCTGCCGGCTGCTGCTCCGTCGGCGCAGTACGTAGACCACACCTCCCGCAGCAGCGACAACGAGCGCCGCACCGGCGACGATCTCCCCGGTGTCCATCCCGCCCACGCTGCCGCCGGTACCGCCTCGGGCGGGCCGGGTCGGGACGGGGGTGGTGGTGGAGCTGACCGTGCGCGTGACCGACGGTGTGGGGGTGGCGGTGGGCGTGGACGTGGCGCCACCGGCGATGGTGAGGTCGGACGTGTCCGTCCCCCTGGTGCAGCTGTACGTCACCGTGTAGACGGCGCCGCGCTTGGCGTCCGAGTCGACCGTCGCGGTGGCCGACCCTCCGACGGGGATGGTCGTGGTGTCGAACACCCCGGACGTCACGGTGGCGGGCGTATTGCAGCCGGTGACGGTCAATGTGACTTGTCCGCCGGCGGCGATGGTCGACGGGGTGGCGGTGCCGATCACTGCGGTGCCCTTGGCGTCGGCGGCCGAGGCGCCAGGGGCGCCGAGCGAAAGAGCGGCAACGCCGAGCGCGGCGGCCGACGCGAGCGTTATCGCGCGCATGGTCAAATCCTCCGGTCTCCGAGGAGCAGCGGCGGAACCTTTATCCACTCATGGCAGGAAATTGCACCTCGATACCCGGAACGCTAGGAGCAGTCACGGAGGCGCGCGATCACAGTCGTGCGAATGGGGCAATGGTGTCCCCCACTCGGCGCACAGCCGACCCCGTCAGCCCCGGGGTCTCATCACTCGGTCGCGTCCGGGAAGAGGTCCATGAAGGGTCCGGCGGTGGCTGAAATGCCGCGGCCGAAGGGGGCGTCGAAGTCCCAGATGAGGAAGAGCAGGAAGGCGATGAGCGCGCTGTAGAGGCCGGCCAGGAGCAGTTCCCGTCCGGTGCGGCGGATCTGGAGGGTGAAGACCAGGCCGACGGCGACCACCGCTCCGATGATGAGGCCGAACCAGACGACGCCCGGCATGGTGGCGCTCGCGCCCTGTCCGCGAGCGCCCCGGGCGTCGTCCACGGCGGCCACTTGGTCGACCAGGGGCTGATAGGCCTGGCCCTCGTGGTCGGTCCTGGGCTTGTAGTCGGTGACGTCGCGGCGCAGCCGGTCCAGGAGTTCGGTGCCGCGTTCGCTGAGGGTTCCCTGGTCGGACATGTAATCCCACTCGGTGCGGACGACGTACGAGACATACGCGTCGACGTCGGCGCGGATACGGTCGCGGACCTCGGCGGGGTAGACCTCGGAGCGGGCGCTCACCTCGTGCAGGGCCTGGGCCTCCTGCCGTACGGAATCCTGGGCGGCGGTGCGGCCCTCCCAGACGCCGGCGATGGCGAGGCCCAGCACGATCGCGTAGACCACGCCGATCATCATCGTCATGTACTCGATGACATCCGGGGTCTCGGAGGGGTCGTCGTTGTCGCCGACGCGGCGGTGATTGATGACGGTGATGGTGAGGACGACCGCGCATGCGGACGCCATCGCAATGCTCAGAACAAGCCATTCCGACACGGGAACCTCTGTCAGCTAGCGGGATCGGGGGCGGAGCACGGCGGCGGCGAACACCGCGGGGGCCGTGACCAGGAGCGTGAGCGACACGAGGGACGGTCCGCCCCTGGGCTTCTTACGGGTTGCCTTCCGGTACACGGGGATGGCGACCCTGGTGGGAGAGGGCGGTTTCAGCCGGAGGGACGGGGTGGGTGTGGGGCTGGGAGTCGGGCTGGGGGGAGGTGGCGGCGGTGGCGGTGGGGGCGGCGGTGGTGGCGGTTCCGGGCGTACGGGCTCGGCGACCGGCGGGGGCGGCGGTGGCGGGGGAGGAGGCGGTGGAGGCGGCGGCGGTGGGGGGGGCGG
>NZ_JAGGPB010000070.1 GCF_018614055.1 Streptomyces sp. ISL-98 | reverse complement strand
CAGTTACGGGACAGCCCTTAGGAAAGCAGACGCCTCAAGCGTCAACTGTGGTGTTCTCCCGAGCTCCCACCGCGGTACCCCGGTGCCAGTGCCCTGGTGTTGTTGCTGCCTTCCGGGGGCCGCTCAGACGCATTGCGGGAAGGGGAGGAAGCTCCCGTGTGGCTGGGCTGTGCTGCGGCGGATGGGCTGGCAGTGGATCGGCTCGCTGCCCGAACCGTGGGCGGGCAGCGAGCGAAGCGAGCTACTTGATGAAGTAGAGAAAGTTCTACCGCGCTCGCACAGTGATGGCTTTCAAGACCGTCGCTCTGACCACGTCCACAATGCGTGTGACCTGCCAGAACGCCGTCCTAGTCGCGCTCGACTGGCCTCCTGGCCCACAGATGGCCCAGCCGCGCATGGGCCACGACGCCAGTCATCTGTGGGAGCGCCGGCGCCCATCCGGCAGATTGACAGCGGGCTCCATCTATCACGTCTGACCTGTGATTTCCCTTCTAGATCCCGCAGTTGGGGAACGCCTGGGGGAACCAGGCTTGTGACTGTTCTGAGGGTGCTTCAGCTAGCGCACCCTCGGACCGTCGCTGACGCCAGCAACACGCCGGACTCGGTGGCTGTACGGCCGTGTCTAAATCAAGGACAACGCGGCGTTCACTCTCACGGCGCCCCCTCCCTTTGGTAGCTTGCACTGCAAGTAATTGGGGGTGGGGAGCATGGCATGGTTCGTGGCACCTCTGGTTCTGCTTACCGTTCTGGCTGCCTACGGAGCTTGGAAGCTGATCCAGGAGACTCCGCTTTTGCGGAAGCCAGCCAAGGCGCCGCTGACGCATCCAGATCCTTCGCCTGAAGATCTTCTTGCGGACGCCTACCGCCAAGCGCTCCGGTCCGTAGGTGACAACGAGTGGCTGACAACTGATCGCGCCGCCGACGCCTCGCTCACAGCGCTGCAGGCGAGATGGCGAGAGGTCAGTCGTAAGCGGCCCATCCAGCTGCATCTTGCGCCGCGAGCGCGGCCCATTCGACGCACCCCAACAGTTGGTGCCATGCCCCCCGCCGCTCTGGACCTTATCGCTCAAGCACGCGTCGGGCTCAGGGAGGCTGTAGCCCTGGGTACTCCAAATGAGCGGTACGCCACTGCTCACCTCGCCGCACTACGCACAGCAGCTGCGGTGCTTGCCGCGCGAGGGCGTCCTGAGGAACCTGAAGGTCGACAGGCTCGAATTCGTTCCGCGTGGGAGATCTTGCCCGAGGTCGCCCCTGAACTAGCCGAATGGAGTGCTCTATTCGCGGCTAGTGCTCGGACGCGAGCGCGCGCGGAGGCAGGTGTACCCGGTGCCGCAAGCGAGCGGGAAGCTGACGATCTCGTCCGCGACGCCACCATGTTTGTGCGCCTGGTGGAACGGATACTGCCGCAACTCCCGGCTCCGGACTTGTTCGAACTGACGGAAAACCAGGACACTGGCGCTGCGGTCCGTCAGCTTTCTCACGGATTCGATGAACTATTTAAAGCCCTCGGCCCTCCACCGCCAGGACTCAGGCAACTACAACCAGTACCTGACGGCGGAGGAGGGACGGAGCGATGACGCGTGAGGCAGCAGACGTCCCACGACACCAGCACACTGGCCTGGAGATCGCGATGCAATGGGCGGATCTCCCCGCCGAGCATCTACAGGTCGCCCTTAAGGCCCTTGAGCCGCAGCTGCGGCGCGAACACGAACTTCGGATGGCCGAGCAGTCGGCAATTCGCCAAATGGAGCTTGAAACTCTTCGAGCGCAGACCCGAGACGCCGCAGCACGTCGATCCCACACTCTGCTGATCGTCGGTCTTGTTGCGGGCTTCTTGTTGAGCGCTGGCATGCTCGCCGGAGCGGTGGTTGTTGGCATGGAAGGACACGTGGGCTTGGCATCTATGTTGTCGGGGCCGAGCGTGCTCGCCCTGGCTTCACTGTTTGTGCTGCGCCGATCAGACAACGCCCAGACGCGGGCGGTGGCCCGCGCCCAAGCCGCGACGGCCCAGGCAGCGGCTCCTCCCCCGTAGCCGTAGCCCTGTTCATACCAAGTGACTCGTAAAGCCAGCCGAGCGCAGCCGTTCATAATCTCAGGGGTAGGGCTCTGACCAGCCAAGAGCCGGTCAAGCGGTGCGCGACGCTTAGACCGGTCTTGATACGAAAGAAGCCCCAGGCTGCCTCTGGGTCCGGGGGCAGCGTCGTGCCCGGTTCCACTCCCGGGCCGCCTTCGCACCCCGACAAACGTTCGTGCAGGGGCTATTGCGCGATCACTGTCGCAGGAATCCAGGCTTCTCTTGGCCAAGTGCTTGCAGCCGTGCGAGGTAGTCCTGTGCCGCCGGTTCGGAGCTGTACCGGCGCTTCATCTCGGCAGCAAGTTCCCGGCTGGTCATGATTAGCGACGGCACAGACTGACGGTCCCCTTCGAGGGCTCGTTCTCCCATTGTGAGTGCCTGCTCCAAGTCGCCCTCACGCGCTGCCGTGACTCCGAGCGTGACCCGCGCTTCCGCGTTGCGCATCGGTGAGCGCTCGGTGCCGTCGAAGTCCGTTCCTGCCCTCAGCACCTCTTCGGCGAGCGTGTGCGCGAGCCTGTCCTCACCGACCAGGCGGTAGCAGTCCATCGCGTAGAAATCGAACTTGGAGGGGTCCACTACGAAGTGGTTGTCAAGGTTCTCAGGGTGCGGCATCCCTTCGAGCATCCGCCGTCCCTTGTCGAGGGCCACCTCAACCTGTCGGCGGTCCCCGAGCCGCGCCCACGCCTTGGCTTCCTGTGCGGCAAGCTGCACTGCCACACCGTGGTGCTGCGCCATGTCCGCTCCGGCCTGCGCCGCCGCGATGACGCCGCGGTAGTCGCCAGTCGTGAGCGCGAACCATGCCCGCATCTCGTGCGCCCACCCGGCCACCTCTGCGTGCTCGGCCTCGGTCGCGAGAGAGAGGGCGGCGCGGCGTGTCGACTCGGCGGCGTGACGGTCGCCCGTGTCGTACTCGACACAGCCGACCAGTAGAGCGAGCCAGCCGGACAGGGCGAGTACTTCGCGGTGCTGTGCGAGCGTGAGGCTCTTCGTGTGGAGTTCGACGACGCGGCGCAGCCACTGCCGTCCCTCGATGAGAAGCTGTTCGCTCGGCATGAACGGGTACTCCGAGGAGAGCCGGTCCGTCGTGATCCGCAGAGCATCAAGCGTGGCGTTGTCGACATCGGACCGGTTGAGACGGCTCACGATCTCCAGCGTCTCCATGCCGCTCGCTGCCAAGATCTCCTTGTTTCCGTCTCGGCGCGAGGGAGCAGGGAAGAGCGCGTGTGTCACGGTGCCGAAGACGGCCGCAATGATCGGTTGGTAGAAGTCGTTCGGTGTCTGGCCCGACTCCCAGCGCTTCCACTGGCGAATCATGCTGTCTTCCGCGGGCAGCTCCGTGGGAGCGTGCGCCCGCAATGCCCTTACGGCGTCACGTTGCGACCAGTCGCGCGCCATCCGTTCAGCCGCGATGCGCCGCGCCCACGCGGGCCTGTCGTCGGTCATGCGCCCTCCTCCGAGTGCTTGCTCCGAGTCTCGCGCGCGAGCCCGGGGGACAGGGAAGGTGACAGGGGGGTGTCACCAGACATGTCCCCTGCTCCGTTGTGCCGTCCCCTGGCTGTCACTTACTTCTCAACTCCCCTTCCTTGCATGCTGGTTGCAGATCGCGCATCACCCGGCACGGAACGGCTTTCGAGCGCTTCGAGCCTGCCGCGAAGTTCCGAGACTTGGGAGGTGAGATGTTCGAGCTGGCGCAGGACTTCGGGAAGGTCGACTCCCGCGTCGGCTTCGCTGTCTTCGGTGGTCTGCTGCGGATCGCGGGCGTAGCTGCCGCGCGACGTGGTCAGGATGAGCCCATCTTCACGGAGGATCGCAAGGGCTCGCTGGACCGTCATTCCTGAGATCTTGAACCGCGTGGTCAGGTCTCGCACGGAGCCCACGTGGCCCCCAGGCTTGATGTCACCCCGCAGGATCTCTTGCCGCAGGATGTCGGCCGCCTGCTCGGACTCCGACCTGGGGTCATCTTTAGAGATTTCAGCGCTCGTCACGCCATCGAGCGTACCCACCACTAGTACGACCTAGCACGAATCTGCGGCGCCTCCTTGCGCCGGAGCTCGTACTAGTACATGCTGTTACGCATCAGCACGGTAGGTGCCCGAAAGGGCTTCACCGGCTGTGCCTGCAAGTGCTTGACCTGCAAGAGAAGGCCCCGCGAGGGGTCAGGAGCCCCGCATCGGACGGGGGGAGGCGACCCGGCGCCTTGTCATTAGCCGGAGGGCTTAGACCGAAAGGTCATGTCTCCATACGCCTACTTCGAGGCCGGACAGCTCTACCTGAGACGGGAGCGCGGTCGCGATGAAGGAGACATGCACTACCTCAGCTTCCGCCGCGCTGCTGCGCGGCGGCCGGTTGCCTGTCCTGCCCGTCTCGTACGGGCGGGGCTGAGGGGAGCCGGATTCCCCTGGTCTCCAACGGCGCGCGGCCCCGGTGTTCGAGCACCGGGGCCGCTGTTTTGGGCCGTCCCACTGTGAAGGAGTACACGACCCATGAAGTACATCGTTGCTGGTCATGTGGCTGTTACGGCTACAGAGTTTGTTGAACTTGCGCTCGGTACCCCGTTGGAGTTGTGGCTGGGTGTTGAGGGTGAGAGTGAGATGGAGCGGGTCGCTCGTGAGGATGCTGCCCGCGACATCCTTGCCGCGTATCCGGAGCTGGTGGACACCGTGAGCCGCGTGGCTGCGGAGGCCATCGAGTCGTTCGCTCCGGACCTGTTCCAGGTCTCTGTGCTGCCCCGGCCTGCCCGTCGCCGCCGGCAGGCCGCTTCGGGGAAGCAGGTCGCAGCATGAACGCGGCGGCCACGGTGAACGACCTCGCTGTCCCGGTTCGCGGTCTGCTCGCGGTGTGTGCTGAGTTTGGGGACCTGCCGGCCTTCTACGTCGGCATTTCCTCGCTCTACCCGAAGCGGTTGGATCTGTCGTTGCACGACGGGCTCGGATCGTTCGAGCTGTGGCGGGCAGCGTTGGACATCGAGGCGCACGATGTGCGGTTCGCCGTGCAGAGCGCCGGCACGACCTGGGTGCTGGAGGGGTCCACGACGTATGCGGGGGCTGAGCTGCGGCTGATCGCCTACGGCGACGCCCCGCAGCCGCTGCCGGTCGGGGAGGGCTGATGAGCACCCTCCTCAACATCGCGTCCGGCCCGTGGGCCTGGCAGGCAGGGGCCGTTGCCGTACTGGCGGTGACGGCTCTTGTGGTAGTGGTGGCGCGGTTGCGGAAGTCGCAGTGGCTGTCCGGGATCGGCCCGCAGGCGTTCGTCGCTCTAGGTGGCGTTGCGGTCAGCGTGCACGGCCTGTGGGGCTTCGCCACCGATACCTCACACCTGCCGTCGCCGCTGGCCATCGCGTTTATCGCGGTGTTCGACGCGGCGGAGATGACGCTGCTGGTGATGATGTACCGCACCGCCAACCCCAAGGACGGGTGGACGCGGGAGCTGCGGTTGATGCACCGCACGGCGTGGCTGCTGGTCGGCTTCTCCGCGGCGATGAACGCCGTTCACGCGCCGAACTGGTGGGCCCGTCCGGTGCTTGCGTCGGTGCCGGCGCTGGCGGCGTGGCTGATCGAACTCCAGCTACGGTCCAAGCTGCACCACACCCGCCCCCACGATGGCGACGAGACTGGCCGGCCGGGGCCCGCGCGGCTGCTGGTGCTGCTGTGGCAGCACCTGTGGGCTGCGGTCTTCGCCCGGTTCGGGCTGGACGCCCGCACTTCTTCCTCGGCGATTGCCCGTGCTGCGCTGGTGCAGCGGGCAGCACGGCGCGTCTACCGGCTGCGTCTGATCCTTGAGTCCGGCAGGCCGCAGCGGGCCCGCAGGATCAACCGTCGGCGGCGCAAGGCGCAAACAGCCCTGGATCGTGCGGACGTGGCGACCGACTCCGGGCAGGCTCTCGCCCTTGTGCGCCGACTGGCCGCGCTGAACCGCGCGGACGATGTGGCATTGCTCGACTACGCCAACCCGCCGGCCGTGCTGGCCATGATCGAGGAACTCGCCGTGGTGCCGGCTGCCGAGCGCATCGAGTCGTCCGCACTCGCTGCTGAGGCGCAGGACGCGCGGCAGCGCGCGGAAGCCGCGCGGCAGGAAGCCGAGGACGCGCGGCAGCGCGCACAAGAGGCCACGGCCACCGCGCGGCAGGAACTGGAGGCCGCGCGCCGACAGCACGCCGAACTCCGCGAAGCCGAGGAGGGAGCGAGCCAGCAGACGGTAGCTGCGCGGCAGCGCGCGGAAGCCGCGCGGCAGGAGGAACAGGACGCGCGGCAGCGCGCGGAAAACATCATCACTGCTGCACGCAACGAAGCGGCACGGCTCCAGCAGCAGGCCGGCCTGGACCTTCAGCGACTGCGGGCAACGGCCGAACAGCAGCAGCAGGCGCTACGCGACATGAACGCCTTGCATCGGCAGGCCGAGGAGCAGCACGCTGCGGGACAGGCGGCGTTGCAGCAGGTCAGGCAGCAGGTGCAGGAAGCCACTCTGCTCCGTGACCGGCTGCACGGTGACCTCGCCGGCATGCAGCCGCAGGCCCCCGAAGCGGCTGTGAACGGGGACGGGCCGGTATGGAAGTCCGAAGCCAAGCAGGACGGCTGGACCCTCTACCTCCACACCCTCGACAGCACAGGCGGGCAGACAGAGCCGAGCGCCGCTGACCTTGCCACCCGGTACGGCATCGACCCCGGTAACGCGCGGAACTGGGTACGGGACTTCCGTGCCGCGCGCGCCGCGCAGCTTGCCGCGCACCCGCACGGTTCAGCCGCGCGGACACCCGCAGCAGTCAACGGCAGTGACCGCGCCGGGGCGCTGTGATGGCCGCCATCCCCGTCTACCGGTGGCACCTCGCCCCGCCTGGCTACGCGACCTTCCGGCAGCTTCGAGCGATGGGGTTGCGGCCGGGTGGGCAGGGCGTCGCCGCGGAACTCGAGCGCCTGCGGAGGCGCCGGGGGCCGTTGGTCGCCTATCTCTACCGCGTTGACCAGGCGAAGCCGGTCCGGCCGATGACACCGGCTAAGTGGGCGGCTCTCGCCAAGGCGAACGCCGCGCAGCAGGTCTGCCCGAACTGCCGCCGGGATGCCGGGTATCGCATACCGGCCTCGCTCGGCATGTGCGTGACCTGCGCAGACGCACCCGAACTCGCCGCCTGAGATCAAGGAGTCAGACCAGTGTCCGACACCAAAACTCCGCAGGCATCACCGGACACCGAGGCCGCGACCGTGACCTCGGTGGTCGATGGCCCGGACGGGCAGAGCCTGCCGATCGAGATCACCCTCAACCAGAAGACGGACGGCGCTGACACCGCCTCCACCACGAAGGGGCCGCGCAGCTCGCTGCGGGCGTGGCCGCTTGCTTTGTTCGGCACGGAGGCCGCTTCGACTGGGGCGTCCGCGCTGTATGCGTCGGCGGGCACGGCCGGGATGCTGACCGCGGCCGGTGTCGTTGCCGGCGGCGGCGTACTCGCGGTCGCCACCGCAGCCCGCCGCGCCCGCAAGTCCAACACAGCACGAACCGGTGGACGGGGCCTGCACGGTTCCGGGCATCGTTCGACGCTCGGCAGCACCGGTGCGGGCCGGTCCGGTGGCCGCGGCTTGGGTCTGGGGCGAACAGGCGGGGGCGGCAGGGCCGGTGGCCGTGGTCGTTCCTCCGGACTCGGTGCAACCAGCTCTGGTGCATCCTCGCCCCGCACCAGCCCTCACCGCTCTCCCTCTCAGGGGGGTGGGAGGTCCCAGTCGAAGACGCCTTTCGCTAAGGGCTCCTCCGCCACAGGCGCAGGTTCCGTCGGTCGGGGTGTGGCTTCGGGGAAGTCCAGGGCTGGGAACGGTGGCCGCGATGCTGCTGGTGGGCGCGGTGGGATATTGCAGCGCCTCAGCCAGCGCCGGGGCACCGGGAAGACGCCCGCCGGGCCCGGAAGTGCTGAAAAGAAGCAGGGCCCGAACAGCACCAGCGCTCTTGAGGGCAAGGGCGGTGGGCGGGCACGTTCGACGCTCGCCGCCTGGACCCGCAAGGCAGCCCGCACCGGGATGCGCGGTGTGGCTGCGGCCCGTGGTCTCGGCCGCAAGGTCGCCGAGTCCCCGACAACGCAGTCGATGCGGGAGCGGATCCGTAGCGCCCGCCGCGAGGCCGTGAAGAAGGGCAAGGCCGGTATGCGCTACCTGCTGCGCAGCGCCGCGGCAAAGGTCGCCGCCGGTGCGGTCGGCGCTCTGGCGTTGGTGCCCGGCCTGCTGCTGCGTGGCCTTGCTGCCACCGCCGGGGGCGTCCTGCGGGGTCTGCGTCTGGCACCTCGCAACGGCGTCAAGTGGGGTGCCTGCTTCACCCGCTGGAGCGTCCTGGCAGCCAAAGCCGTGCACACGCGGCTGATGCGTAGGGCCAAGGACGCCTGGATCAAGGCCACTAGGCCCGATGTCCTGACCGACTTCGACGAGCCCGGCCACACCCGATCCGCCAAGCCGGCCGATGGGTTCGGCGCTGACTATTTCGGAGGAAATCTGGTGTCTGTGTTCCAGCGTGAGACCGAGGCTGTGCGCGACGCGTACGCCACCTACGATCCGCCGATGATGCTCGCGGTCGCCGCCGAGTACTGGGGCCTGCCCGAGGGGCTGTCCTCGGCTGCTGAGGCGGTGCGGCAGCTCGCGGTGAACACGGCTGACAAGTACCCGGCCGACGCGAAGATGGCTGACCTGGTCGCCCAGGTCTATGCCCTGCTTCACCAGGCGTCCCAGAAGGCGCAGGAGATCGGGCCGCTGTTCGCGAAGGTCCACGAGCACGACCTGCGCCGCTACGAGGAGCCGCGGCCGGGTGAGCACATGTGGAACATCCTGGAGCGCCGCCAGGACGGTGGCTTCGACCAGCGTCAGCCGTCCCGGTTCGTCGCGGTCGCCCAGGACGTCGCCCATGTCTATGCCCGCTACGAGCCCGGCCACATGAACCAGGTCGCAGCCGAGTACGAGGGTGTTCCGGCGGGGATCGAGAACGTGGCCGCAGCGATCAACCTGCTCCAGGTCCGTTCCAACGACCGCTACCCCGTCGACAAGGCCATTGTCGACGCGATCGCAGATGTCCACCAGCTCCTCATGGCTGCCGCGTCTGCGGCTCAGGAGCTGATGCCGAACTTCCGGCGCCTGCACGCACCAGACATCTCCCGCCACGAGGCCCCTCGCAACGGCGAGGAAGCCGAAGGCATGTGGGACGTCTGAGCAGCAAAACACCACAGCTACACCCCCTGCGGGTCGCACACCAGCTGGTGTGCGACCCGCGCCCGTCCCGCCCAGTTCTCGCGCTTGCTCTTCCGCCTACGAAGGAGCCGTTGATGGCTGCCAAGTCCGCTGGTTTTGCCCTGGACTGGGGCTGGAACCATTCGCCCGCTACATCTGCCGCCCTGGTCGCGGGCGGCGCCTACACCGTCGCCACCGCCGGAGCCGTCACTGGCCTGCCGGCCTCGCACGCCCTGCTGGTCACCGGGATTGGTGCCGTTGCCCAGGTGGGCGCCGACTTCTACCAGCACCGCCCCACCGGCCACACCGTCGCCCGGTGCGCGGCCTGGCTCACGGCCGGAGGCTGGACCGCCGCCGTGCTGAACCACGACACCGCCCTGACCTGGGGCGCCGCCGGATGGTGGGCCGCCGGGACCGCAGCCGGTATGACCCTGGCCCGCGGCCTGGTCCGCGCCGAGGACACCGCCCGCACCGAACGCACCCAGCGCCGGTTGCAGAAGTGGGCGAACAAGCAGGCCGGCCAATGGCACGAGCGCCTGGAGCGCCTCTTCCGCTTGGAAGGCCACGAAGTCGAAGGCGTCCGGCCGTGGAAGGGCGACGTCGGCTACACCGTCCGCGTCCGGATGCCTTCCAATACCCCGGAACTCCCGGCCAACGCCGTACGCAAGCTCGCCGTCGACCTGCGCCTGCCCAAGGGCGGCGGCGTTCAGATCATGGACGGCGAGGTCTACGGGCAGACCCTCATCCGAGTCACCGCCGTGGATGTCCTGGCCAAGGTCATCGACCTGCCTGATGCCCCGGAGGACACCACTGTCACCAGCATCTACGACGGAATCCCGCTCGGCCTCAAGCCCGACGGGGAAGAGGCCAGGATCGCTGTCGTCGACGAATGCGCCCTCGTCGTCGGGCAGACAGGATCCGGCAAGACGAACACGGTCAACACCGCCAACGCCGGGGCCCTGCGCACCGACAACACGGTGGTCATGCACATCGACGTCACCGGCGCCGGTATCAGCCTTCCCTGGCTGCACGCCTGGGCCGTCGACGGCACCGCGAACGTGCCGCTGATCGACTGGACCGCCGACACCATCGAAGAAGCTCACATCCTCTGCGACACCGTCATCGCCGGAATCGGCGCCCGCAAGTCCGGCCACCAGGACCTGCTCACCGAGGACGACAAGCTCACCGTCACCCACGACCTGCCCGAAGTCCTGGTCGCGGTCGACGAGATCGCCGAGCTGACCCCCGGCCTGCTGCGCAAGCTCGACACCATCGTCAACACCGGCCGCGCCGTCCGCGTTCGCGTGCTGATCTGCGGACTGCGCGCCACCCAGGACGTCATCACCGCCGCAATGAAGAAGCAGTCCCGGGTGCGGGTCGGCATGCGCGTCTCCGACCCCGAGGAACTGTCCCACCTGTTCCCGACCGGTGGCGGGCGCATCAACCCCAAATCAGCGCCGTACAAGGGGTGCGGGTTCTACTCCTCACCCGACGAGGACGACGTCGTCAACGACCCGACGGCGTTCAAGGGCTACCGGATCAAGCCCAAGCAGATCCGGGCCCTGAGCGTCGCCTACGCCGACCGGCGCCCCAAGCTCGAGCCGGTCTTCCTGGACACCGAGCCTGCGCTCTACTACGCCAGCCGCTGGGGCCGGATCCTGCCGCGCATCTACAAGGCGAAGCAGCTCGCCCCCACGACCATCGCCTACACCGACATGGACGTCCTCTATCCGCCGGTCGACGAGTTCACCGGCATCCCGATCACCAGCAGCACCGAAGATGACGAAGACGGCAGCAGGGGGCCCCGGGTCGTATCCGGCACTTCGACTGCCTCGACCGCGGTGGGAGAGCAGGAGCAGCCGGCACGGTTCGGCAGCGACCTGCTATCCGACATGCTCAACGCCGCCCGCACGATTGACGGCGGGCACGACAGGGCCAGCACGGACGATGCGACGGTTATCCAGGCCGACTTCGGCCGCGTTATCCAGCAGGCCGGGGCACCGGAAGATCGGCCCAGCCCCGTCCCGCAGCTCCTGGCCGACGCGCATCAGCACGTCGTCGCCGCCGGCGGACGGATGTGGAGCGGAGACCTCGCAGCAGCCCACGGGCTCGAAGCACGAGCCTTCGGAACGGAGCTGAACCGGCTCCTTCGCGAGGTCGGAGTCGAGCGCCCCGGCGCCGGAACGGTGCGCATCGGAGACGACTCCAAGAGTGGCTACCTCGCCGAAACCCTCGCCGAAGCCATCAAGCGGTACCGCGACACAGAGTGACAGTCGGTACAAGCCTGCCCCACACGCCCGACCGACACAAACACCCACACGGTGATCCACACGCCCCGTGTGCCACACACACCGGCATGTAGGGAACTGAACTGCGCGTGTAGGCCGTGTGACGCACACACCGCGTGCCGGAGAAGGAGCCGAAATCCGCCCCTGAAACCCCGGGGCGGGCTTCCCGCCCCCTCCTCGGGCACGTGTCCCCCCACCACCTCACACATCACCCAACGTCACGATTGAAGGCTGCCATGGCCGTGACCATTTCCACTGTCGTCCTGCTCCTGATCACCGTCGCGATCCTGCTGCGCACGGGCTATCTCCGCTTCGGGCCCGCGCTCGCTGCCGCCCTGCTCGGCTTCTTCGCCGCCTCTACCGGCATCGCCCCCACCGTCAACTCCGCAGTCAGCAGCATCTCCTCCCTCCTCGCTCAGATCACGGCCTGACTCGTTTGTCTGGACGCCCCTGTGGGGGCCGGAAACGGCTTGTGACCTGCGGGGCGGCAAGCGACAAGACAAGGCAAGCGACAAGCCACACGACAAGTCAGACGACAAGCGACACGACAAGCGAGCGGCCTCAGCGAAGCGGCCGTGCACCGCCCCGAAGGGCCCTGCCAGAACACCTGCGGCAGGGCCCTTCCGCACCCGGAAGGGGAACGCCATGCCCGCCTACGAACCGCCCGGACCCACCACGCCGCACATACCCGCAGAGATCTACCAACAAGCCCAGCGCGAGGGGCGACCGATCATCGTCGTCCACACCCCCACCCCGCCCACCCGACGCCCGGCACGCACCTACCTGGTGCCGATCGCCCTCGGACTCGCCATAGCCATCGGCGTCTTAGGCACCGTCGCCGCTGCGCTGGCCCTGTTCGAGTTCGCCGCCCGCACCGCCGCCCTCGTAGCCGGTGCAGCAGGGCCGATCGGGCTCGGGCTCACATTCAGGCTCGCCCGCACCAAGAACAACTGACCGCGACGTAAGGAAGTCCATGAACCACATGAGCCCCCTGCCCCTTCCTCGCCCCGAAAAGCCGATCGGCCCTGAACCCCTCCCGGACACTGTGCGGGCGAGGATCCAGGCACGCTGCCTGATCTGCCGAACCTCGATCGGGTGGATCGACTGCCCGACCGGTGGCTGGTGGGCGCACGACACTCACCCGGGCGACGGCCACGACGCTGTCCCCATTCCCGTCTCCGACGGCCCCCTGGGCGCCGCCGTGGCACGCGTGGACGCCGCCCTGACGTTGGAGGCCGACAACGAGCAGGCCGCACTGCTCTACGGGCTGCTGATCCGCCTGTCCGCCGCGGAGTTCGACTTCACCGACGGGGCCGCTCTCGTTCCCGCCCACACCCTTCACCCCGAAGCCTGAGGAGTCCCGCATGTCGTTCGGAGAGACCCCGATCACCATCGTCGGCAACCTGACCGGTGACCCCGAGCTGAAGTTCACCGAGGGCGGGGCTGCGCTCGCCAAGTTCACCATCGCCGTCACCCCGCGCTCCTTCGACCGCACATCGAATGAGTGGAAGGACGGCACCACCGCGTTCTACCGCTGCGCGGCCTGGCGCACCCTCGCGGAGCACGTCGCCGAAAGCCTCAAGAAGGGCTCACGCGTCGTCGCCAGTGGGCGGATGCGACAGCACGACTGGACCACCGACCAGGACGAGAAGCGCTCCATGCTCGCCGTGGAAGTCGATGACATCGGCGCCTCGGTCCGCTTCACCACCGTGACCATCAACGCCAAGCCCGCCCAGAAGCCGGGCCCGGCAGGCGACGACCCCTGGGCCAGCAAGCGCGGCGACACTGCGGGCGGCTCGCAGTACAGCGAAGAGCCCCCCTTCTAGATACGCCAAGGGCGGCCCCCACATCTCGCCAAAGAATCCGGGGCCGCCCTTGTCCACCTACCAGCAACAGACCAACTGGAGGTCTTCCAGCATGACGCAACCCACCGACATCCGGCGAGTATCGGCGTTAGCCGAACCGTTCCGGGTGCTGGACGCCTACTGCTGCATCGGCGGCGGCACCAAGGGATACAAGCGCGGTATCCCGGGCGTGCACGTGACCGGCGTCGACCATGAGATGCAGCCGGACTACTGCGGCGACGCCTTCCACCAGGGCGACGCGATCGAGTACATCCGCGCCCACGGGCACGAATTCGACTTCATCCACGCCTCCCCGCCCTGCCAGGGCGAAGGCGCACCCACCAAGGGCACCAACGCCGCCCGCAACACGGCCATCGGCCGCACCTACCCCCGCCTCATCGCCCCGACCCGCGCCGCGCTGGAAGCAACGGGCCGGCCGTACGTGATCGAGAACGTGCCCGGCTCCGAAGTCCGCAAGGACATCCGCCTGTGCGGGGAACAGTTCGGGCTCGGGGTGCTCATGCACCGCTACTTCGAACTCGGAGGCTGGACCACCGCACAGCCGGCCCATCCACGGCACCGGGGCTACGTGCGAGGCTGCCGTCACGGCGTATGGCGTGACGGCCCCTACGTGGCCGCGTACCGCAAGGGCGGCGGCAAAGCCACCGTCGCGGAGATCCGTGCAGCGAAGGGCATCGACTGGTCCACCGACCACTTCCGACTGCGCGAGGCCCTGCCACCCGCCTACACCGAGTGGATCGGCCGCGCGTTCCTCGCCTCCGCACGGCTGGAGATCGCGGCATGACCGGCCTCAGCCTGGCCCTGCTCGCCTGGGCCCTGGACGCTGCTCACCGCGGCCGGCACGTGATCCCGCTGCGCCCGCAGGACAAGCGGCCCGCCGGGCACGCGGAGAAGCTCTGCCCCGGCACTGGGCGCTGTGCGGACGGGCATCTCAAGCCCGAGCAGCGCGCCACGACGGACGTGGAGCTGATCACCGCCGCGTGGACGCAGCAGCCCTACAACATCGGTATCGCCACCGGACCTTCCGGGCTGCTGGTCGTCGACCTCGACACGCTCACGCCTGAAGAGCCAGAAGGAACGCCTGACGGCGTCCAAAGCCTGTTGGCGCTCTGCGAGCGCGCCGGCGAGAGCATCCCGGACACCTACCAGGTGCGGACCCCCAGCGGGGGCCACCACCTGTACTTCACCCAACCCCCTGGCGTGCGGCTGCACTCCACGGCCGGACGCCTGGGCCACCACATCGACACCCGCGGCTGGGGCGGGTACGTCGTGGCCCCCGCCAGCACCACCCTTGAGGGCTCCTACAGCCTCGTGGACGACCGACCCCCCGCCGTGCTGCCCGGCTGGCTGTGCGAGGCACTCACGCAGCCGCACAGGCCCGACCGTGCGGCTTCGGCAACGCCGGTCACCACGAACGCATCCGGGTACGCCGCGGCTGCGCTGCGGGGCGAGGTGTCCAGCGTGGCCACGGCCGCGGACGGCAGCCGCAACGCCGTGCTCCTGCGGGCCGCGCGCGCTCTGGGTCGGCTGATCGCGTCCGGCGACCTCGACCGCGCGGAGGTTGAGGAGGCTCTTAGTAGGGCCGCAGGGGGAAACGCCACACAGCCGCAGCGCTACTACGACGACGTCATCACGCGTGGGCTGGACTGGTCGATCGCCCACAACCCGCAGCGGAGGGCCGCATGAGCAACCCCCCGCCTACTAAGAGCAATCCCGCCACTCCGCTGGCTCCCGGCCCCGCCGCCGTCGGGCGAGGAACAACAGGCGGGGTGCGGTCGAAGGACGACGCCGAAGGCGTCCTTTCAGCTCTTCCCTTCACCGTCCTCACCGAGGACGACAGCCGCGCCGATGACGGACGCCGGCCGATCGCCTGGCTGATCGTCCGCACCCCGTACCGGCGCACTCCGACCGCAGAGTCCACCTGCGTGTGCGGACGGCACAACGTCGCCGCCGGGCACGCCGACGTGTGGGCGCTGATCGACGACCACGAAGCCCATCGTGACCTGTGCCCGATCCGCACTCTCCAGGAAGGGAGGACAGCCGCATGACCGAGAGCGAGGAACTGCCCGCGCCCTCCAACCCGATGGCGGTTGCCCGACGGGTCATCCCGGATTGGCAGTCCCCCGACGGACGGCTCACCTTCCGGCGCTGGCGGGCATCGTGGATGCGGTGGAACGGCTCCTGCTGGCGCGAGGCGGAAGAAGCACAGATCCGCAAGGCGATGTACACCCGCCTCGAACACGCCGTCTACCAGGCGCCGGGCAAGGACGGGCAGACCGAGGAACGCGACTGGGCGCCCACCAAGCAGAAGATCGGCAACCTTCTCGATGCCCTCGGATCGATCACTCTGCTGCCCACCGACACCGACGCCCCCGCGTGGATCGACGACCAGGGCGACACCGGACGGGATGAAGGCCCCATCGTGGCCTGTGTGAACGGGCTGTTGCGGATCCGGGATCGTGCGTTGCTGCCGCACGTGCCGGCCTTCTTCAACCTCGTCTCCGTGCCGTTCGCCTACGACCCGGGCGCGAGCGCGCCGACGTGGGAAGGCTTCCTGCATCAGGTCTGGCCCGACGACCCCGACGCCATCACCGCGTTGCAGGAGTGGTTCGGCTACATCCTCTCCGGGCGCACCGACCAGCAGAAGATCCTGCTCATCGTCGGCCCGTCCCGCTCCGGCAAGGGCACCATCGCCCGCGTGCTGAAAGAGCTGGTCGGCAAGGAGAATCTGGCCGGGCCGACCCTAGCCGGCCTCGGTACGAACTTCGGCCTGTCCACCCTGGTGGGCAAGTCCCTCGCGGTCATCTCGGACGCCCGCCTGTCCGGCAACGACAACACCCAGGTCGTAGAGCGGCTGTTGACGATCTCCGGTGACGACACGATCGACATCGACCGCAAGTACCGCGAACCGTGGACCGGCAAACTGCCCTCCCGGCTGATGATCCTGTCCAACGAACTGCCGCACTTCGGCGACTCATCCGGCGTCATCGCCAACCGGTTCGTGCTGCTCAGCATGAGGCTGTCGTGGCTCGGCAAGGAAGACCCCACCCTCATCGACCGGCTCATCGCAGAGATGCCCGGCATCCTCAACTGGGCGCTGGAAGGACTCGCCCGCCTCCAGCGCAACGGGCGGATCACCCAGCCGCCGTCCAGCCGCGAGGCAATCACCACCATGCAGGACACCGCCTCACCCACCAGCGCATTCGTCCGCGAACGCTGCACCACCGGACCCACATGCAGCGTCCCCGTGGACACCCTGTGGAACGTCTGGCGCGAGTGGGCCGAAGACAACGGCGTCCGCCCCGGCACCAAGCAGGTCTTCGGCCGCAACCTGCTCTCCGTCGTCCCCCAGCTCAACCGCACCCGCCCCCGCGACGCCTACAACCGGCAGGTGGCCACCTACACCGGAATCACGGTGAAGCCGTCCGAACCACATTTGCCTGAGTCGCGACTCATCGCGACTCAAGCCCCCTCCAGCCCCCTTTGAGTCGCGATGAGTCGCGACTCAAAGCAATGTCACTCCAACATTCGGAGGACAAAGTGACCCCACTCCCACTCCCCCTCTCCGAGGAGACCGACCCCCGCTCTGTCCTCCGGGGCGGCCTACCCGACCGGTATCTCAAGCCCGATGACATCGCCGAGATCTTCGACGTCCCCGTCGAGACCGTCTACCAGTGGCGAAAGAAGCGCACCGGCCCGCCCGGCTTCCGCATCGGCAAACACCTCCGCTACGACCCCGCCGACGTGCGCACCTACGTCGTGCAACGCAAGAGCGCCGACCAGGCAGCCGCCTGAGGCCACGCACCGCTTCTTCCCGAGGGAGGGCCACACCGTGGCCCTCCCTTCCCCTTGCCCCGAAGGGAACGCCGCAGCATGGCAGGCCACATTCAAGATCGCTGGTTCAAGACCGAGACCAATGCCAACGGCAAGACCGTGCGCGTGAAGACTGAACGCCACGGTTCCGGCCTCCGCTACCGCGCCCGGTACATCGGCCCTGACGGCACCGAGAAGTCCAAAAGCTTCCCCGACGGACAGAAGCGCCTTGCCGAGAAGTGGCTGACGAAGATCGCAGCCGACATGGACAGCGGCCGGTACATCGACCCAAACGCTGGCCGAACCACTTTCCGGCAGTACACCGAGAAGTGGCTTGCAGCCCAGACCACGGAAATGACAACGCGCGAGTCGGTAGATGTGCAGCTCCGCCGCCACGCAATCCCCTACATGGGATCGCGCCCCCTGGGTTCGTTCAAGCCTGAGCACATCCGCGATTGGCTCAGCGAGCTGGAGCGGGCCGTGCCTGCCTCCTCGTACCGCCGCGTCATCTACGCCAGCGTGTCGGCCGTATTCACCGCAGCCGTAGAAGACGATCACGTGCATCGGAATCCCTGCAAGGCCAGCACCGTGCGCGCCCCTGCCCCCAATCAACGCCGTGTCGTTCCATGGACGGCGAAGCGCACATTCGCTGTGCGGTCATCGTTGCCGCTGCAGTATCAGGCAGCGGTTGATCTCGGAGGCGGATGCGGACTTCGGCAAGGCGAAATCTTCGGGCTTCCGGTCGACGAAATCGGCTTTGACACCGGCTGGCTGCACGTCGGCTACCAGGTCAAGGTCGCAGGGGGGAAGCTTGTCTTCGCCCCTCCCAAGCGCAACAAGGAGCGGGATGTGCCGCTGTCTGACCGGGTGGCTCACGCGCTCAAGGCGCACATGGACGCGCATCCGCCGGTTGAGGTCACGCTGCCGTGGTTACGCCCGGACGGCGACGCACTCACCAAGCGTCTGTTGTTCGTGCGTCCTGACGGGGACGGCGCCGTTAGGCGTACGGACTTCAACAACCGGTACTGGAAGCCTGCGCTCGTCGCGGCCGGCATCATCCCCGCGCCCAAGCCAGGTGAGCGCTTCCAGGCGGCACGAGAACATGGGATGCACGCGCTGAGGCACTTCTATGCCTCCTTGCTCCTGGACGCCGGCGAGAACATCAAGGCACTGAGCACCTACCTGGGGCACACCGACCCTGGCTTCACGCTCCGGGTCTACACGCACCTTCTGCCGAGCAGCGAAGGGCGCGCCCGGAGGGCCGTGGACAGCATGTACAAGGGCACCGTTTCCGGGCCGGACGGCCCACAGACGGCCCAGGCGCAGTGAAGTTAGGCGCGGGGCCTGCGGTCATCGACCGCAGGCCCGTTCGCCGCATGCAGGCAAAGCCGCTCCGACCTGCGCTTACAGCACCGGAAGGTTTTTGCGGAGCTCGAAGGCGGTGACCTCGCTCCGGTACTCCTCCCACTCCTGCTTCTTGTTCCTGAGGAAGAAGTCGAAGACGTGCTCGCCCAGCGTCTCGGCGACGAGTTCGCTGCGCTCCATCAGCGCGATCGCCTCGCCGAGGTTCTGCGGCAGCGGCTCGATGCCCATGGCGCGGCGTTCGGCGTCGGAGAGCGCCCAGACGTCGTCGTCGGCGCCCGGGGGCAGCTCGTAGCCCTCTTCGATGCCCTTGAGACCGGCGGCGAGCAGGACGGCGTACGTCAGGTACGGGTTCGCGCCGGAGTCGATCGAGCGGACCTCGACACGCGCCGAGCCGGTCTTGCCGGGCTTGTACATGGGGACGCGGATCAGCGCGGAGCGGTTGTTGTGGCCCCAGCAGATGTACGAGGGAGCCTCGCCGCCGGAGCCGGCTGTGCGGGTGGAGCCGCCCCAGATGCGCTTGTACGAGTTGACCCACTGGTTGGTGACGGCCGAGATCTCCGCGGCGTGCTTGAGCAGGCCCGCGATGAAGGAACGGCCGACCTTGGAGAGCTGGTACTCGGAGCCCGACTCGTAGAACGCGTTGCGGTCGCCCTCGAAGAGGGAGAGGTGGGTGTGCATGCCGGAGCCGGGGAACTCCGAGAACGGCTTCGGCATGAAGGTGGCCTGGACGCCCTGTTCGAGCGCGACCTGCTTCATGACCAGGCGGAACGTCATGATGTTGTCGGCCGTCGAGAGCGCGTCGGCGTAGCGGAGGTCGATCTCCTGCTGGCCGGGGGCGCCCTCGTGGTGGCTGAACTCGACCGAGATGCCCATGGATTCGAGCATGGTGATCGCCTGGCGGCGGAAGTCCATGCCGACGTTCTGCGGGGTGTGGTCGAAGTAGCCGGAGTTGTCGGCCGGGGTGGGCCTGGTGCCGTCGAGCGGCTTGTTCTTCAGCAGGAAGAACTCGATCTCGGGGTGGGTGTAGAAGGTGAAGCCCAGATCCGAGGTCTTGGCGAGGATGCGCTTCAGTACGTACCGGGGATCGGCGAAGGACGGCGAGCCGTCCGGCATCAGGATGTCGCAGAACATCCGGGCCGTGCCCGGGGCCTCGGCCCGCCACGGAAGGATCTGGAAGGTGCTCGGGTCCGGCTTGGCGATCATGTCGGACTCGTACACCCGGGCAAAGCCCTCGATCGCGGAGCCGTCGAAGCCGATGCCCTCGTCGAAGGCCTGCTCAAGCTCGGCCGGGGCCACCGCGACCGACTTCAGGAAGCCGAGTACGTCGGTGAACCACAGGCGCACGAACCGGATGTCGCGCTCCTCAAGTGTACGGAGCACGAATTCCTGCTGCTTATCCATTTCCACCCATCCTTGCTGGTCAAGCCGCCTGCTCCCACGCCTCGGGCGCACGTCGGGGCACCTGAGCATCCCACCACACGGTTACCGGCAGATTGCGGCCCCTGGTACGGATGTCCTCCGGACACTCTCCATAGTGCCCATGGGACATCCGGTGGGTCATCCGGCCGGACACGGACTGGTCCGACGACACCCGGAAATCTGTCGTGGCGGGTGCAGACATGCCACACTCGTAGTGTCCGCTCCACGCGTTACAGAAGATGGTGCAAGTGACCGCTGAGACCCACCGGAATGGCAGGACCGACCGCTTGGACCGCTTGGACGACGACGACTTCCCCGCGTACACCATGGGCCGGGCCGCCGAGATGATCGGCACCACCCCCGCATTCCTGCGGGCCGTCGGCGACGCACGGCTGATCACCCCCCTTCGTTCCGAGGGCGGCCACCGCCGCTACTCCCGGTACCAGCTGCGGGTGGCGGCCCGCGCTCGCGAGCTGGTCGACCAGGGCACCCCGATCGACGCCGCCTGCCGGATCGTGATCCTCGAGGACCAGCTGGAAGACGCTCTGCGCATCAACGAGCAGCTGCGCCGGCCCGCCCGCCACACCTCCGCCGAACCGCAGCAAAATATCTAGTGCGGCAACAACAGAATTTAATGCGGCGCGCGTGGAGAGATCGCGTGGAGGGATTACGACACCACGACAGGTGTGACTAAAGACCCCTGGCGGTCCGCACGCATCGTGCTACTGTGGATCTCAGTTGCAGTTGTGGTTCCCAAAACTTCAAGTGCTCCCGCGGCTTCCACAGCTACGGGCGCACTTTCGTATTTCCGGTGCTTTATTTCCGGACGGGGCATCATCGCGGCAACGCGACTCGGAGTCCGCACAGGGCGGGCCCCGGCACTGCTCCAAAGGAGAATGACATGGCTTCTGGCACCGTGAAGTGGTTCAACGCAGAAAAGGGCTTCGGCTTCATCGAGCAGGAGGGCGGCGGCGCCGACGTCTTCGCTCACTACTCGAACATCGCCACCCAGGGCTTCCGTGAGCTCCAGGAAGGCCAGAAGGTGACCTTCGACGTCACGCAGGGCCAGAAGGGCCCGCAGGCCGAGAACATCGTTCCCGCCTGACGCTGACGCGTAAGACACGGTCGGGGCCCGCACCTGAGGGTGCGGGCCCCGACTCGTTGTCTTGAATCGTCGCCCCGACCCGGTCGCCGTACTCCGCGACCGGCTCATAAGCGGTCGGCCACGATTCACGCCGATCCAATTTCCTTCCGCGCTTTCTCCGCGCGGATTCCAGCCACTTCGAAGCGCCCGATCCGAAGGCATCCAAACCTTCTGGGCCCGCTTCATTTCGGCTTCTTATTTACCGGCTCGTTCTTGCGATTCCTTGCGGCAGTCACTGCTGCCCGGAATTCCTCGATACGTGCCCATCGAGGAAGGTTCTGAATGAACCGCGCAGCACGTTCGAACGACCGTGAACGATTCGCCCGTACCCGCGCCGGCGGCAACTACGCCGGCCGCAGCGAAAACCGCACCGACCGCGGCGAGCGCTTCCGCCCGGCCGCACCCGGCCGCTCGCAGGCACCCGGCCGCTCCTCCGGCCGGCCCCCGCAGCGCCGGTCCTCCGCCCCGCAGGGTGAGTTCGCCCTGCCGGTGAGCACCACCCCCGCGCTTCCCTCCGTCGAGGCCTTCGACGCGCTGGACATGCCGGCGCCCCTGCTCGCGGCACTCACCGCCGAGGGCGTGACCGTGCCGTTCCCGATCCAGGGCGCCACCCTGCCGAACTCGCTGACCGGGCGCGACGTCCTGGGCCGCGGGCGCACCGGCTCCGGCAAGACCCTCGCTTTCGGCCTCGCGCTGCTGGCCAGGACCGCCGGCAAGCGCGCCGAGCCGCGTCAGCCGCTGGCTCTGGTGCTCGTACCCACCCGCGAACTGGCCCAGCAGGTCACCGACGCGCTCACCCCCTACGCCCGCGCCGTGCGGCTGCGGATTGCCACGGTCGTCGGCGGCATGTCGATCGGCCGCCAGGCCGGTGCGCTGCGTACCGGGGCCGAGGTCGTCGTGGCGACCCCGGGCCGGCTCAAGGACCTGATCGAGCGCCGTGACTGCCGCCTGGACCAGGTGAAGATCACGGTTCTCGACGAGGCCGACCAGATGACCGACATGGGCTTCATGCCGCAGGTCACCGAGCTGCTGCAGCAGGTCGCCCCCGAGGGCCAGACGATGCTGTTCTCGGCCACCCTGGACCGCAATGTCGACAAGCTGGTACGCAACTACCTGACCGACCCGGTGGTGCACTCGGTCGACCCGTCCCAGGGCGCGGTCACGACGATGGAGCACCACCTGCTGCACGTCCACCCCGCCGACAAGCAGGCCACGGCCACCGAGATCGCGGCCCGCGACGGCAAGGTGATCATGTTCCTGGACACCAAGCACGCCGTCGACCGGCTGACCCGGGACCTGCTGGCCAGCGGTGTACGGGCGGCGGCGCTGCACGGCGGGAAGTCGCAGCCGCAGCGCACGCGCACGCTCGACCAGTTCAAGAGCGGGCACGTGACAGTGCTGGTCGCGACCAACGTCGCGGCACGCGGCATCCACGTCGACAACCTCGACCTGGTCGTCAACTTCGACCCGCCGACCGACCACAAGGACTACCTGCACCGTGGCGGCCGTACCGCCCGTGCCGGTGAGTCCGGCAGTGTCGTCACGCTGGTGCAGCCCAACCAGCGCCGCGAGATGGCCCGCCTGATGCAGGCCGCGGGTATCACCCCGCACACCGCCCAGGTCCGCTCCGGCGACGCCGAGCTGACCCGGATCACCGGTGCGCAGGCCCCCTCGGGTGTCCCGGTCATCATCTCGTCGCCGGTCAGCGAGCGGCCGAAGCGCAGTGCCTCGTCGCAGCGCGGGCGCCGCAGCGCACCGGCGCAGTCGCGTCGCCGTGCGTCCGCCCCGCGTGGCGGCGCCGCGTAGGCACCGCCGCCGTAACGGCGACAGCTCACACGCTCCAGTGCGGCCAAGGACTGACTCAGGTCAGTCCTTGGCCGCACTGGCATGCCGGGCCCAGACCGGCAGGGCGAACCAGCACAGCACGAACCAGACCACCAGTCCCACGACCAGCCACAGCGCGAAGGTGTCGTGCAGCGCCATCCTCAGGATGAGGAGGAGGGCCGAGGCCATGGTGCAGAGCATGAGCACCAGCCCTACGACCGTCAGGCGCGAGGCCCAGGTCACCGTCTGCGGCTTCAGCCGCAGCCCGGTGACGAGCCGGTGGAAGGACACAGGGCCGACGAGTGCGCCCACCGTCGCCGCTCCCAGCACGACGGTGACGACGTAGATGTCCCGGTCGGTCGTCGAGAGTTCGTCGAAACGCGGCTGGAAGACAACGGTCAGCAGGAAACCGAACATGATCTGCACGCCGGTCTGCGCGACCCGCAGTTCCTGGAGCAGCTCGGCCCACCGCCGGTCCGCGCGCTCCTCCGGCGTCTCGTCGCGGCCCCGGCGGTATTCCTTTTGCGACATGCAAGAGGGGTAGCCGAACCCTACCGCGTGAAACCTCCGGCCCAGTGGCCACAACCCGTATGACCGGTGTCCGGCCGTCGCCCACTACGATCTCCGCCTATGGGGGGATCGCGGCAATCCCGCACCGGGCGCATCAGGCGCACCGTACGTCCCATGGCGCTGCTGAGCGCCGTGGCGACGCTGCTCGTCGCGCTCTTCGTCTGCCTCGGTGCCGCCGCGGCAGAGCCCCGGGCGCACCACGACGCGGCTGCCGCCTACAGCGCCGCCCCTCCCGCGCCGGGCGCCGCGGCGTACATCTGCCCGTACGACTCCCAGCACTGCGGCGCCTTCGCACACCTCTCCCCCGCCGTGCTCACCGCGCCGCCGCCGGCCACCCCGGTGGCCGCCGAGCCGCTGCACTTCGCGCCTCCGGCCCCCGCGAATCCGGTCCGTGGCGCCGGGGCCCTTCCCCGCGCGCCGGGACGCCATGCCCTTCAAGTGATGCGGACGTAGCCGGGCCGCCCGATTCATTCCGGGCTTTCGTCATCCCTCAATCCCTTTTCGCAGGCAGAAGGACACACCATGGCTTCCACCAAGACCTCCAACGCGTCGCGCAAGGCCCGAATAGAGGAGATGCGCCGCGCCGAGCAGTCGCGCGAGCGCCGCAACCGGTTCCTGACAATCGGCATCAGCACCGTCGTCGTGGTCGGCCTCGTCGGCTTCGGTTCCTACGTCTTCCTCCAGCAGTCGGAGAAGAAGGAACAGAAGGTGGCCCTGGCCAAGGCGCCCGTGAAGAAGGAGAAGTCCTGGGACGCGAAGAAGCTGGGCCGCAATCACGTCACCAAGGAAGTCTCCTACCCGATGACGCCGCCGGTGGGCGGCGACCACAGCCAGGTCTGGATGAACTGCGAACGGGATGTCTACAAGAAGGAAATCCCGAAGGTGAACGCGGTGCACTCGCTGGAGCACGGCGCGGTGTGGGTGACGTACAACGACAAGGCGTCGGACGCGGACGTCAAGAAGCTCGAGGAGAAGGTCCGCAAGACGTCGTACTCGCTGATGAGCCCGGTCAAGGACCAGTCCGGTGCGCTCATGCTCAGCGCGTGGGGCAAGCAGGTGACGGTGGACAGCGCCTCCGACCCGCGGGTCGAGCAGTTCTTCACCAAGTACGTGCAGGGGCCGCAGACGCCTGAGCCCGGTGCGCCGTGCACGGGCGGAATGACCCTGTGATGACCCGTACGCACTGGGCCGCCGTCACGGCGGTCGTCCTGGCGCTGCTCTTCGCAACGGCGGCCGTCACCGCGGCCGCCGGGAGCGGGGGCGAGGACGATACCCACGGTGTCGGTACGCCCGCCGCGGACTCCGCGGACGCGGGCTTCGCGCGGGACATGTCGGTGCATCACCAGCAGGCGGTGGAGATGTCCTTCATCGTGCGCGACCGTACGAAGGACGAAGAGGTGCGCCGGCTGGCGTACGACATCGCCAACACCCAGGCCAACCAGCGGGGCATGATGCTCGGCTGGCTCGACCTGTGGGAGCTGCCGAAGGTGTCGTCGGACGAGCCGATGGCCTGGATGGCGGGCGCGGGGGGCTCCTCCGGACACGGCGGTCACGGTGCCGTCGGCGGTGCGGCGCATGGGGCGCATGAGGTGCGTGACGGGGCGCTCATGCCCGGCATGGCCACCAAGAGCGAGCTGGACAAGCTCCGCGAGGCGGACGGCAAGCAGGCGGAGATCCTCTATCTCCAGCTGATGACCGACCACCACAAGGGCGGCGTCACGATGGCTCAGGGCTGTGTCGAGCGGTGTGAAGTCGGCACAGAGCGGGCCCTGGCCCAGGGCATGGTCGACGCGCAGGAATCGGAGATCGCCCTGATGACGGATCTGCTCAAGGCGCGGGGTGCGGCTCCGCGTTCCTGAGTCTGCCCCAGGGGGTGTCCGGTCGGTCTCCGCGGCGTCGCGGAGACCGACCGGACACCCCTAGCGCTGAATCTCCTGGACCGCCCGGACCACCAGGTCCGGGCGGTCCAGCATCATCAAGTGGCCGGACGGCTCGGCGACTTCGAAGCGGGCGCCGAGCTGTCCGGCGAGGGCCCGCTGCCGGTCGAGCCAGCGCAGCGAGGAACGGCCACCCTTGCCGTCGTGCGCCGCCAGGACCGCCACCGGGACGCCGTCGGGCAGCGGGGAACGGTCGCGCAGCGCGAGGAGTTCGGCGGCGACCGCGCGGTAGTGGGCGTTCTCCAGGAGTGCGCCGCGCAGGACGCGCGAGGTGCGGTAGCAGCGGCGTACGAGAGCGTCGGGCGCCGGATCACCGCCGTCGCCGGTGCGGCTCAGGCGGACCGTCGCCCGGCGGGCGAGGGGGCCCAGCGCCGCCGGGGCGCCGGTCGCGGTGAGGGCCGCGGCGAGGGTCCGGGCGGCGGCGGTGCGCAGGGCCGGCGCGCCGGGGGTGCGGGCGTGCTCCTCGACGCTGGAGTCGACCAGCACGACGGCTGCTGTACGGGCCGGGTGGAGGCGGGCGAAAGCCTCCGCGTGGAATCCGGCGACGGAATGACCTACGACGGTGGCGGGCCGGCCGGCAGTGGGCCTGCTCGCGACGGCGGGCAGCGCATCGAGGATCGCGGCGATACGGTGCGCCTCACCGGCGGCGGTCGGCGGCGTGGTCGCGGGGCCGCTGAGGCCGTGCCCGGGGCGGTCGAACCGTACGACCGTGAAGGACGGCGCGAGCAGCCGTGCCACGGGGTCCCAGTCGAACCAGCTCATCCCGAGCCCTGTGCTCAGCACACACACCGGGCCACTGCCGTCGACGACCACATGGTGCGGTACGCCGCCGATCCGGATGAAACTGCGGTGTGAGGAGGAAGCCGAAGTCGAGGTCGAAGTCACTCGTACAGCTTCTCGCGTGCCACTGACAATGCGAGCACAGCCAGCCAGACCGCCACCAGCAGCACCTGGATCCGCTGTCCGGTCCCCAGCAGCCAGGTTCCCTGTCCGGCCTCGAAGGCGGCGATTGCGGCCAGGGTCCATACGGTGGCGAGGAGTTCGACGGTGACGATGACGGGTCCGGTACGGGCGAGGGGCGCCCAGCGGCCGTACCGGCGGGCCGCGAGCGTGAGCGCCACCATCGCGACGACGGCTCCGGTCGTCGCGAGGCTGCTGCTCCACGAGTGCGCCGCGTGCGTGACCGGGACGAGGCCCGCCGCCTCGCGGGCCGCGCACTGAGGGTCGGCGGTCGGCGCGCAGCTCAGCGGCAGCCGGGAGTCGGCGGCGGTGACGGCGCCGAAGAAGGCGATGCCGGCCCAGCCGGTGACCGTCCAGAGCCTGCGCGGGCGGTACCTGACGAAGGCCCAGAGCGCGCCCGCGAGCACCAGCAGGCCCGCGATCAGGTCGGTGGCCCGGAAGAGGCCACCGCGCGGCTGGTCGGCCGCGGCGAGCTCACTCACGTACGTTCGCGCGGGGTCGAGGCCGGTCACGAGGACGGCCTCAAGTGCCCAGGCGGTGTACGTGACGGCGCCGAACGCGAGGAGGGCGGCGACGGGCCGGGTACCGCGGAGCAACTCAAAGGACATGGTTGGCGCAACGCTACTGCGGAATCGGGGCGCGTCGGCCGTCTTTCGCGCCCTCGTACGCCGCCGCAACCGGGTGGGCTCGGCTACCGGCGCATATGGGACTACGGGACACATGTGTGCCCTGTTAATGTCATCGAACTCTTATTCGCCCATGGCCTGAAGGACGTCGGATGACCATGCCCGCCCCGCCCAGCGGCCAGAGTCCGTGGGGCCCGACGCCGGCCGGCTTTCAGGGGCCGCCGCCCCAGATGACGCAGCCGCGCAACGGCCTGGGCGTCGCGGCCCTGGTGCTCGGCATAGCCGGTGTCGTCCTCGGCCTGGCCGTGTTCCTGTTCTGGATGTCCTGGCTGCCCGCCCTGCTGGCGCTGGTCTTCGGCATCATCGGACTCGGTAACGCCCGCAAAGGTCTGGCGACCAACAAGGGCATGGCCCTCACCGGCCTGATCCTCGGCGCGGTGGGCCTCCTGCTCGCCGTGGGCGGTGGGGTGTTCACCGTCACGAAGGTCACGGAGATCACCGACGACATCCGCGCGGAGGTCGAGTCGGCGGAGGCGTCCGCGAAGGCCTCGGCATCGGCGGAAGCCTCGGCGTCCGCCGCGGCGGAGGCGGCCAGGAACCTGGAGTTCGGTGAGACGTACACGTACGAGAACGGCCTGAAGATCACCGTCTCCAAGCCTCAGCCATACGTTCCGGATGATTACGTACTCGGTCACGCAAAAGGCAACAAGGCGGTCCAGGTGATAGTCACCGCCGTCAACGACGGCACCGCGAAGGTCGACTTCAAGACGGGCCTGCCGAACGTCAGCGACGCCGACGGGGCCGATGCGGAGCTCCTGATCGACGGCAGCGGCCGGCAGAAGGTCCTCACCGGCAACCTCCTCCCCGGGAAGCGGGCCGTCGGCAAGTACGCCTACTCCCTGCCTCCCGGCGCGGCAGACCGGATACAGGTTGAGTTCAGCCCCGACGTGATGGAGTACGACGACGCGGTCTGGACCGGCCCGGTGAAGTGAAGCGGTGCGCGGAGGCGTCCTCGGGAGGCCAGGAGGGCGCGGGTGTCGGCCGCCGGAGTGGGGCGCCCCACACGTGTACGTACGACTCCTGCCAGGACATCGCGTCAATCTGACGGTTAGGCTGGCTACGTGCCTCAACTACGCCTCGCTCTGAATCAGATCGACTCGACCGTCGGCGACCTCTCCGGCAACGCGGAAGCGATCGTCCACTGGACCCGCCACGCCGCCGAGCAGGGCGCCCACCTAGTGGCGTTCCCCGAGATGGCGCTGACCGGGTACCCCGTCGAGGACCTCGCCCTGCGGTCGTCCTTCGTCGAGGCGTCGCGCGACGCCGTCCGGTCGCTCGCGGTGCGCCTCGCCGAGGAGGGCTTCGGGGAGATCCCGGTCGTCGTCGGCTACCTCGACCGCTGCGAGAAGGCCCAGCCCCGCTACGGCCAGCCCGCCGGGTCGCCGCAGGACGCCGCCGCCGTGCTGTACCGCGGCGAGGTCGCACTGTCCTTCGCCAAGCACCACCTCCCCAACTACGGCGTCTTCGACGAGTTCAGGTACTTCGTGCCGGGCGACTCGATGCCCGTCATCCGCGTCCACGGCGTCGATGTCGCCCTCGCCATCTGCGAGGACCTCTGGCAGGACGGCGGTCGCGTCCCGGCGACCCGGTCCGCCGGAGCGGGGCTGCTCGTGTCCATCAACGCCTCGCCGTACGAGGTCCACAAGGACGACAGCCGGCTCGACCTGGTGCGCAAGCGCGCCCAGGAGGCGGGCTGCACGACGGCGTACGTCGCGATGATCGGCGGCCAGGACGAACTGGTCTACGACGGCGACTCGATCGTCTGCGACAAGGACGGCGAAGTCATCGCGCGTGCGCCGCAGTTCTCGGAGGGCAGCATGCTGCTCGACCTGGACCTGCCGGCCGCGAGCGGGGACGCGCCGACCGGAATCGTCGACGACGGGCTGCTGATCGACCGCGTCGTTCTCTCCGAGGAGCCGGTCGCGGCGTACGAGCCGGAGCTGACCGGCGGTTACGCGGAGCGCCTCGACGACGACGAGGAGGTGTACTCGGCGCTGGTCGTGGGCCTGCGGGCGTACGCCGCAAAGAATGGTTTCAGCAGCGTCCTGATCGGGCTGTCCGGCGGCATCGACTCGGCACTCGTGGCCGCGATCGCGTGCGACGCGCTGGGCGCGCAGAACGTGTACGGCGTTTCGATGCCGTCGAAGTACTCGTCGGACCACTCCAAGGGCGACGCGGCGGAGCTGGCGCGGCGTACCGGGCTGAACTACCGGACCGTCGCGATCGAGCCGATGTTCGACGCGTACATGGACGCGCTGGGCCTGACCGGGCTCGCCGAGGAGAACCTCCAGTCGCGGCTGCGCGGCACGACGCTGATGGCGATCTCCAACCAGGAGGGCCACATCGTGCTCGCACCGGGCAACAAGTCCGAGCTGGCGGTGGGCTATTCGACGCTCTACGGCGACTCGGTCGGCGCGTACGGTCCCATCAAGGACGTCTACAAGACGTGGGTCTTCGCGCTTGCGCGGTGGCGCAACAAGGCGGCGGAGGAGCGGGGCCAGACGCCGCCGATCCCGGAGAACTCCGTCTCCAAGCCGCCGAGCGCGGAGCTCCGGCCGGGGCAGGTGGACACGGACTCCCTCCCGGACTACGACGTCCTGGACCGGATCCTGGAGATGTACGTCGACAAGGACCAGGGCCTGGAGTCGATCGTCGCGGCGGGCTACGACCGGGAGTTGGTCGCGAAGACGCTGCGGATGGTGGACACGGCGGAGTACAAGCGGCGGCAGTACCCGCCGGGCACGAAGATCTCCGCGAAGGGCTTCGGCAAGGACAGGCGCCTGCCGATCACCAACCGGTGGCGCGAGTCGGTCTGAGCGGTGGGTGGCCACCCCGCCTGCCCGTTCGGGGGGCGCGAGACGGTGGACGCCTCCCGTGGGGCACCGGGCGGGTGCGGGCCGGTGGGCGGTGCGCCCGCCTGCGGCGGGCACTTGCCCCACCCCGCCCGCCCGTTCAGGGGGCCACGGCGGTGGACGCCTCCCGTGGGGCGCTGGGCGCCGTCGGCCGTCGGAAGGGCCGCCCCGGTTGATTTTTAGGCCGTCCGGCGTCTGAGGACCACGCCCGGAGGGCGTCCAGGGGGCCGAGGGCCTGGGGGCTTGTCCCCAGTTCGGGAAGGGGCGGGGTGGGGAAAAGAACCCCCCGTCACGCCACCGCGTCCCGCGCCCGTTCCCGCGCGCTGCGGGAGGCTACTACGCGCGAGCGCGACGGCGACGCCGACCGGGCCAGGACGCCCGCCGTCGCCGCGATTCCCAGGCCCGCCGCCGCCAGCCCCGCCCCCACCAGCGTCGGCGACATCCAGCCCCAGCCCGCCGTGATCGCCATGCCGCCGAGCCACGCGCCGCCCGCATTGGCGAGGTTGAACGCCGAGTGGTTGGAGGCGGAGGCCAGGGTCGGGGCGTCCTTGGCCGCCTTCATGACCAGCATCTGGAGCGGCGTCGTGGTCATGAAGCCGACCGTGCCCAGCACCACCACCGTGACCAGCGCAGCCCACTGCACATGGGCGGTGTAGTTGAAGGCGAGCAGGACGACCGCGAGGGCGGCCAGAGAGCCGTAGAGGGTGGGGCGGGGGGCTCGGTCCGTCAGCGGGCCCGCCGCCAGCGCACCCAGCGTCATGCCCGTGCCGAAGAGGGCGAGGATCAGCGTTACTGACGACTCGCCGAAGCCCATGACCTCGGTCGTCATGGACGCCAGGTAGGAGTACACGGCGAAGACGCCAGCGAAGCCGAAGACCGCGGTGAGCAGGCCGAGGAGGACCTGGCCGTTGCGCAGGGCGCGCAGTTCGCGGGCCACGCTCTGCTGTGCGTCCACGGGGACGTACGGGACAAGGCGGGCCAGCGCGGCCATCGCGACCAGGCCGATCGCCGCGACCACCAGGAACGTCGCGCGCCAGCCGAGGTGCTGGCCGAGCAGCGTCGCCGCCGGTACGCCGACGATGTTGGCGACCGTAAGGCCGAGGAACATCGTCGCGACGGCCCGCGCCTGGCGCCCGTCCGCCACCAGCCGCGCCGCGACCACAGCGCCGACCCCGAAGAACGCCCCGTGCGGCAGCCCGGCGAGCACCCGGCCCGCCACCAGCCAGCCGAAGCCGGGCGCCAGGGCGGAGGCCAGATTGCCGACGGTGAACAGGGCCATCAGGAGGAGGAGCATCCGCTTTCGGGGGATGCGCGAGCCCAGGACCGTGAGCAGCGGGGCCCCGATCACGACACCTATCGCGTACGCCGATACGAGATGGCCGGCGCTCGGTACGGAGGTGTTCAGGTCGTCGGCGACGTTGGGCAGCAGGCCCATCATCACGAATTCGGTGGTTCCGATGCCGAAGGCGCTCACAGCGAGGGCGAGCAGGGCGACGGGCCGGGGCGGCCTGGGCATGGGTGACCTTTTCCACGAGAGAGAGGGAGTACGTTCCTGTGCGGAACAAAGTCTCTCAGGTGAAGTGCTCCGCGACGTAAACGCCGGGTTGCGACAGAGCGTGCGCGCCCGTCAGATCTCCACCCGCGCCGCGATCGGCAGATGGTCGCTGCCCGTGTCCGGCAGCGCCCAGGACGACACCGGGTCGATCCCCTTCACCATGATCTGGTCGATCCGCGCCATCGGGAACGCCGCCGGCCAGCTGAAGCCGAAGCCGTCGCCCGCCGCGCCCTGCGTGGACCGCATCTGGGAGGTGACCGCGTTCAGGGCCCTGTCGTTCATGGTGCCGTTGAGGTCGCCGAGGAGGACGACCTTGCCGAGGGGCTCGCGGGCGATGGCCTCGCCGAGGGCGTCCGCGCTGTCGTCGCGCTGGCCGGCCGTGAAGCCGGCGTTGACCTTGACCCGTACGGAGGGGAGATGCGCGACGTACACGGCGACCTCGCCCTCCGGCGTCGTCACCGTGGAACGCATGGCGCGGGTCCAGCCCATCTTGATGTCGACGGGCCGGGTGTCGGACATCGGGTACTTGCTCCACAGCCCGACGGTGCCCTGCACCGAGTGGTACTTGTACGTGCCGGACAGAGCGCTCTCGTACGACGGCACCGCGCTCGCCTTGAGCTCCTCAAGGGCCACCACATCGGCACCGGATTCGGCCAGTTTGCGGGCCGTGCCTTCGGGGTCGGGGTTTTCGGCGTTGACGTTGTGGGTGGCGACCGTCAGGTTGCCACCCGTGCCCGCCTTGTCCGTGAGCAGGCCGCCGAAGAGATTCAGCCAGACAATCGCCGGCAGGAGCAGGGCGACCAGCGCGGTCGCCGAGCGGCGCACCAGCGACATGACGAGCAGCACAGGGATGCCGACCACGCCGAGCCACGGCAGGAAGGTCTCGGTGAGGCTGCCGAGGTTGCCGACGGTGTTGGGGATCTCCGCGTGGAAGACCATCAGCAGTGTGAGCAGGACCGCGCAGACCGCGAGGACGACGCCGCGCCGCCAGATGCCCCTGTCGCGGCGCCAGCGGTCGAGGCGGAGCCGGAGACGGGACCCCGAACGCTCGGATTCCGAGCTGCCGTTCCCCGAGTCCGTCTTGTACGCCTGTGCCATTCCGCTGTCCTCACTGCCTTGCCATGCCCTGCACACCGGCCACGCCTGTGACCCTAGGGGATTGCCGGTGCCTTTCTCTGCCGCCCAACACGGCGGCCGTCTTGACACGAGGACGACGGGGCGGGGGTGCGGGTTCCGGTTCCTGTGCGCGGAGGGCCCGCTGTGACGAAACGCGCACAAACCAGCCAGCGGCGCGGACAGCCCTCAGCAGCCGCACCGCCCCCACTTCCCGTAAGCCCCGGTGGGGTGTCACCATGGTTGTGGTCCGGGGACGCCGTCAGGGCGCCTCGAGATTTCGAAGGAGCCGTTAGCCATGACGCTTCAGGCTGCCCACAAGACACCCGCCGACAGCAGCAAGGCGCTGTACGGCGGCAAGGGCACTCGCCGCATCACGGTCCATGACATCGCCGCCGCCAAGGAGCGCGGCGAGAAGTGGCCCATGCTCACCGCGTACGACGCCATGACCGCCTCGGTCTTCGACGAGGCCGGTATCCCGGTCATGCTCGTCGGCGACTCCATGGGCAACTGCCACCTCGGTTACGACACCACTGTGCCGGTCACTCTCGACGAAATGACCATGCTGTCCGCCGCTGTCGTACGGGGCACGAGCCGCGCCCTCGTTGTCGGCGACCTCCCCTTCGGCTCCTACCAGGAGGGCCCCGTCCAGGGCCTGCGCAGTGCTATCCGGCTGGTCAAGGAGGCCGGGGTCGGCGCGGTCAAGCTGGAGGGCGGCGACCGCTCACTGGCCCAGACCGAGCTGATCGTGCAGTCCGGGATCCCGGTCATGTCGCACCTGGGCCTGACCCCGCAGTCCGTGAACACCATGGGTTACCGGGTGCAGGGCCGCGACGACGAGACCGCCCACAAGCTGCTCCGTGACGCGAAGGCCGCGCAGGACGCGGGCGCGTTCGCGGTCGTGCTGGAGCTCGTACCGGCCGAGCTGGCCGCCGAGGTCACGCGGTCGCTGCACATCCCGACGATCGGCATCGGCGCCGGTCCCGACACGGACGCCCAGGTGCTCGTGTACACCGACATGGTCGGTCTCACGGGCGGCAAGGTGCCGCGCTTCACCAAGCAGTACGCGAACCTCCGGCAGACCCTCGGGGACGCGGCGAAGGCGTTCGCCGACGAGGTGGTCGGCGGGGCGTTCCCGCAGGAGGAGCACACCTTCCACTAGCCACTGCCCGCACCAGAGACAGCCCGCCGACTTCCCCCATCGGCGGGCTGTCGGCGTTCTGTCGGTGCGTTGTCAGTGGCGGCTGTTCTCATAGTCGGCATGACGCGAATCGACAAGAACCCCACAGGCGGCGCGGCCAACGCCGTCGAGGTAAGGGGACTGGTCAAGCACTACGGCGAGACCAAGGCACTGGACGGCGTGGACCTGGTCGTACAGGAAGGCACCGTGCTCGGTGTCCTCGGGCCCAACGGGGCCGGAAAGACCACCCTCGTGCGCTGCCTGTCCACCCTGATCCAGCCGGACGCCGGCACGGCCGTCGTGGCCGGTTACGACGTGGTGAAGCAGCCCCGGCAGCTTCGCCGCACCATAGGCCTGACCGGGCAGTACGCATCGGTCGACGAGAAGCTCGTCGGCTGGGAGAACCTCTACATGATCGGGCGGCTGCTCGATCTGTCCCGCAAGGACTCGCGCAGGCGCGCGGACGAGCTGCTGGAGCGGTTCTCGCTGACCGAGGCCGCGAAGAAGCCGGTCATGCAGTACTCCGGCGGTATGCGGCGGCGCCTCGACCTGGCGGCTTCCATGATCGGGCAGCCCTCCGTGCTCTACCTGGACGAGCCGACGACCGGACTCGACCCGCGTACCCGCAACGAGGTGTGGGACGAGGTGAAGCGGATGGTGGGCGAGGGGGTCACCGTCCTGCTCACCACGCAGTACATGGAGGAGGCCGAGCAGCTCGCGAGCGAGCTGACGGTCATCGACCGGGGCCGGGTCATAGCGGGCGGCAAGGTCGACGAGCTGAAGGCAAAGGTCGGCGGCCGCACCCTGGAGGTCCGCCCGTCCGACCCGGCGCAACTGACCGAGATGGCAAGGGCGTTGAGCGAGGCGGGGCTCGACGGGATCGCAGGGTCGAAGGCCGACGAGGGGATGCTCTACGTACCGATCCTCAGCGACGAGCAACTGACCGCGGTGGTCGGCCTGCTGGGTGCGCGGGGCTTCGGCATCGCGGAGATCGGGACCCATCTGCCCAGCCTGGACGAGGTGTTCCTGGCCATTACGGGCGAGAAGACGAGCGACGCGCTCACCGAGAACGTCGAAGACATCAAGCAGCACGAGGGGGTCGCGGCATGAGCGCGGCGACAGTGACACCGACAACGGCGCCCGAGTCGCCCGCGAAGGCGCGCGGCGGCGGTGAGGGCCGGATCGGTCTGCGGGCCAACGCACGGCACATCGTGGCTCTCGCCCGCCGCAACGCCATGCAGATCAAGCAGGACCCGGAGTCGATGTTCGACGTCCTGCTGATGCCGATCGTCTTCACCCTGCTCTTCACCTTCGTCTTCGGCGGCGCGGTCGCGGGCCCGGGCAAACAGTCCGAGTACGTCAGCTATCTGGTCCCCGGCCTGATGGCGATGATGGGCATGAACGTCTCGATGGCGGTCGGCACCGGCGTCAACGAGGACTTCCAGAAGGGGGTCATGGACCGGTTCCGGACGATGCCGATCGCCCGGTCCTCGGTCCTCATAGCGAAGATCGTCGTCGAGATCGGCCGCATGATGGTCGCCTTCGTGATCCTGCTGAGCGTGGGCTTCGTCCTGGGTATGTCGGTCGAGACTTCGCCGCTGCACATCCTGGGCGCGATCGCGCTTTCGCTCCTCTTCGGCGCCTCGCTGATGTGGATCTTCATCCTGATCGGGCTGACCGTGAAGACGGCGCAGGCTGTGCAGGGCATGGCGTTCATGGTGCTGATGCCCCTGCAGTTCGGGTCGTCGATCTTCACGCCGCCCTCGACGATGCCGGGCTGGTTGCAGACCTTCACCGACTACAACCCGCTGTCGAGCCTGGCGGACGCGGCCCGCGGGCTGTTCATCGGCGGTCCCGTCGCCCGCGACGTGTGGATGGTGCTGGCGTGGACGGTGGCCATCACGGTGGTGACGGCTCCGCTCGCGGTGTCCAAGTTCCGCAAGAAGACCTGACGTACGGTCCCGCCGGTCGCGTCAGCGTCCGGCGGCCAGGGCGGCGGCCTCGTCCAGAGTGAGGCCGCTGCCTTCGGCGTACGCCGCCTCGTACGCGGTGTCGCCGAGCGCGGCGCGGGCAGCCGCCTCGGCGTCCGCCCTCGTCTCGCGCTCCTGCGTCGTCACGAAGTGGCCCGGCGGGAGCAGGGCGTCGTGCGCGTGGAGCAGGCGTGCGGCGTCGCGGGCCATGCCCGGGCCGCCGAGTCCGGCCAGGGCACGGGCCGCGATCATCAGCTGGATCGCGGGCATGTGCGGGGCGACCATCCGCGACAGCGGCACGCAGGACCGTTCCAGCGCCTGACGTGCCTGGTCGAGCGCGGCGGCGTACCGGCCGTCCAGATTGTCCAGCCAGGAGAGGAGGCCGAGCACGAAGCCTTCGAAGATCGCCAGGGTCGACTTCTTGAAGTCCCTCCGCACGCGCTCCAGTTGTTCGCGGCCCTCGTCCCTGCGACCGCTGCGGGCGAGCCACGTCGCCAGGTATATGCGGGCTGCGGGCTCGCACTCGTGGCCGCTGTGCTCGACCTCGGCGAGGACAGCGCGCAGCATCGCCTCGGCCTCCTCGCCGTCGCCCGTCTCCACCATGACGCCCGCGAGCCGCACCCGCAGCAGCGCGACCTGCTCCTTGGCTCCGAGCTGCCGCGCGTGGCCGATCGCGGCGCGGAAGTCCTCGGCGGCGAGGGCGAACCTGCCTGTGCGCTCGCGGGCCTCGCCACGCGCCGACAGGGCCTCGGCCGCGCCCCACGCGTCTCCGAGCCGGGTGAAGATCTCCAGGCTCTCGTCGGCGTCGCGGCCGGCGTCACCGGCCCAGTCGCTGCGGTTGGCGAGGATGTTGGCCCGCATCTGGAGCGCGGCGGCGAGCTCCCATACGTAACCGAGCTCCCGGCAGGTGTCGACCGTCCGGTCGATGACCTCCTTCAGCTGCCCCGGGCTGCCGGTGAGCATGATCGCGTAGAACCAGAGCGTCCCGGGTGTGCGGCAGGTCTGCGGCAGACCCGGCCGGTAGACGTCGACGACGCGGCGCAGCCACTCCATGGCGTCGCCGGAGGTCCACTCGTCGAGGTCGTGGTTCATGCTCGCCAGATGGATCATCCACGCTCCGCGCCGCGCCTCCAGCAGCTGTTCCGGTGCCATGGGCGGCGGTGTGTCCGTACACCGCTCGTACAGGGCGGGGGCGGGGGCGGCCGGCGGTGCGAAGGGGTCGGGGCCGAGTTCGGCGGCGGCCAGGGACCAGTGGCGGGCCTCGCTGCGGAGATCGCGGATCTGCCAGTACCAGGCGAGTGAGTGCACGAGGCACAGCGCCTCGTGCTCGTCGCGGGCCGCGATGGCTCGGCGCAGTGCGGTGCGGAGGTTTTCGTACTCGAGCTGGAGGCGGCTGATGCCGGCGAGCTGTTGGCGGCCGCGCAGCAGGGGGTCGGCGTGGCGGGCCAGTTCGCGGAAGTGGACAAGGTGGCGGTGCTCGGTGGCGTCTCGTTCGCCCGACTCGTCGAGGCGTTCGGCGGCGTACTCGGCGACGGTTTCGAGGAGGCGGTAGCGCATGCCGCCGCTGCTGCGGCCCGCGCCTTCGCTCTCGCCGCCTTCGCCTTCGCCTTCACCGTCGCCCTCGCCCTCGCCCTCGCCCTCGCCCTCGCCCTCGCCCTCGCCCTCGCCCTCGCCCTCGCCCTCGCCCGAAGGGGAGGCCACCACAAGGGACTTGTCGACCAGCGAGCCGAGTACGTCGAGCGCGTCGGGCCCGCAGACCGCCTCGGCGGCGGGCAGGTCGCAGCCGCCCGCGAAGACGGACAGGGCGCGCAGAGCCGCCCTTTCCGGCTCGTCCAGCAGGTCCCAGGACCAGTCGACGACCGCGCGCAGGGTCTGCTGGCGCGGCAGCACGGTGCGGCTGCCGCCGGTGAGGAGCCGGAACCGGTCGTCCAGGCGGTCGGCGATCTGGCGCGGGGTGAGCATCCGGAGCCGGGCGGCGGCGAGTTCGATGGCGAGGGGGAGTCCGTCGAGGCGCCGGCAGATCTCGGCCGCCGCGGCCGGATCGTCGTCCGTACGGAACCCGGGCTTCGCGGCGGCACCGCGTTCGGCGAGCAGGCGCAGCGCCATGGGGTCGGGCAGGGGTTCCACGGGCCGTACGACCTCGCCGGGCACACCCAGCGGTTCCCGGCTGGTGGCCAGTACGGTCACGCCCGGGCAGCGGGCGAGCAGCTCCTCGGCGAGGTGGGCGGCGGCGTCGATCACGTGCTCGCAGTTGTCCAGCAGGAGCAGCATCTGGCGGCGGTGGCAGTGCTCGACGAGGCGTACGAGCGGATCGTCCCCGTGCCGGTCGACGGCCCGCAGCTCCTCGGCGCCGGCCCCGCGCAGCACGGTCTCGCGCGCCCCGAGCGCGACGAGTACGGCCTCGGGCACGGTGGCGGGGTCGTCGACGGGCGCGAGCTCTGCCAGCCATACGCCGTCCCGCCAGGCCCCGTCGGCCGCCTCGGCGGCTTCCTGCGACAGCCGTGTCTTACCGGCGCCACCGGGCCCGAGCAGCGTGACGAGCCGGGCACCGGCGAGGTCGCCCCGGATGACGTCGATGTCGGCCTCGCGCCCGACGAAGGAGGTCAGACGGGCGCGCAAGTTGCCGTGGGAGGTCTGGGGTTGGGGCACGGTGCGTGGGTCCGTGGGGGGCGGAGTGCGCTGCTGGGCACCGTGAGCCTGCGCGGCATCGGGGGCGGCGCTTCCTTCCCCTCCCCCGCCCCTTCCCGGCTGCGACATTGTGCGGCTGCCGCCGCGTGGGGGGCCAAGCCCCCCGGCCCCCGGGCGGGCTGAAGTTACCGCGGCCTCCAGCACGGGGGGCGGAGTCGGGGACAGCAATTCCGCGTGCAGAGCGCGGAGTTGGGGCGACGGATCCGTGCCCAGGCGCGTTGCCAAGTCCTGGCGCAGGTCCTCGTAGGCCGCCAGTGCCTGTGCCGTGCGGCCCGCGTCGCGCAGGGCGCGCAGGCGCAGCGCCTGGAGCTGCTCGTCGATCGGGTGGTCGTCGCAGAGCGCGGCCAGTTCCGGCAGCGCTTCTTCCGCGCGGCCCAGCGCCAGCGCCGACGCCAGGCGGGTGCGGCGGGCGGCCAGGCGGCGGGTCTCCCAGCGGGTGGCTTCGCCCGTACGGTCGGGGAGGTCGGCCAGGGCCTGGCCCTGCCACAGGCTCAGCGCCTCGTCGAGCAGGGCCGCCGCCTCGGCCGGGTCCCCGGCGTCCAGGGCGCGCTCGCCCTCCCCCGCGAGGCGCTCGAAGCAGTACAGGTCTACGTCCTCGGGGCGGGCGCACAGCCGGTAGCCGCCGTCCACGGAGGTGATCGCCGCATGGCCGAGGGCCCGGCGGAGCCTGCCGACCAGGGCCTGGAGTGCGCCGGTCGCGTCGGCGGGCGGGTCGGCTGCCCACACCGCGTCGGTGAGGGCGCCGGCCGGCACCGTACGCCCCGGCCGCAGCGCCAGCGCCGTCAGCAGGGCGCGCAGCCGCGCTCCGCCGACGGCGACGGGCGTGCCGTCGTCGCGGAGTGCCTGGGTGGGGCCGAGGATGCGGTAGCGCACGGCCCTATTGTCCGGGACTCACGTCGCGTCGGCCGACGGGCGTCTCCAGGGTGACGAGCACCCCGGTCTCGTGGCGCCGGTATCCGCGTCCCCGGCGGGCCTGGCCGGGCTCGTTCGCGAACCACTTGGGGCACGTGTCGACCGCCCGCAGCCACCGCTCGCCCGCCACCGGGGCGTACGTACGCGACCCGGCGTGCGTCGCGGCGTACCCCTCGGTGACGACCTGGATCGAGCGGACCGTGCCGACGGTCTCAGGTACGTCGTGCGGGCCCGGCCCGTGCGCCTCCACCGCGAGCAGGCCGACCGGGCGGGCGAGGATGCGCTCGCCGGATGTCCACAGGGCGGTTGCGCCGGGGCCCCGCACGAGGCCGCTCCCCGCCGGTTCCAACTCGCTGAAGCTGTCCCCCCACGTCGCGGCGTCGGCCCCCTCCTCCGGTGTCCTCAGCGCCAGTTGCCACCGCACCTCGTCGCCGACCGAGAACGGTTCGCCGCAGCATTCCATTTGCCAGTCGTCGTACTTGATCTTCCACAGCGCCATGAACCCAGCTTCGCCGGAACTACCGTTGCCGCGCGAGACGTTTTCGCTGTGTCGCCAGTACGGTCGGGCAGGCCGCCCGACGCCCACCCGGGCGTATGCCCGTCGCCCACACCTCAGGAGACCCGCCCATGACCACCGCCCTTACCCGTCGCGACCGGCGAATCAGTCCCGTCTTCCTCGGGATCGCTGCCGTCATGGCGGTCTCCGGGTGGGCGGTGTGGACGGAGTTCTCGGCGAGTACCGGCTTCGCCGTCTTCCTCTTCGTCACCTCCGCATGGATCGTCTCGCTCTGTCTGCACGAGTACGCGCACGCCCGTACCGCGCTGCACAGCGGCGACATTTCCATTGGCGCGAAGGGGTATTTGACCCTCAATCCCCTTAAATACACTCATGCGCTGCTGAGCATCGTCCTGCCCGTGCTCTTCGTGATCATGGGCGGTATCGGTCTGCCGGGCGGCGCGGTCTTCATCGAGCGCCATCGGATCCGGGGGCGCCTGAAGCACAGCATCATCTCGGCCGCCGGGCCGCTGACCAATGTGCTGTTCGCGATCGTGTGCACCGCGCCGTTCTGGCTGGGGGCGCTGGACGGCGTTCCCGATCCGTTCCGTTACGCGCTCGGGTTCCTCGCCCTGCTCCAGGTGACGGCCGCGATCCTGAACTTCCTGCCGGTGCCGGGGCTCGACGGCTACGGGGTGATCGAGCCCTGGCTTTCGTACACCATCCGCCGCCAGGTCGAGCCGCTCGCGCCGTTCGGGCTGCTGCTGGTCTTCGGCGTGCTGTGGATTCCCGCCGTCAACCATGTGTTCTTCGACGCGGTCGACGCGATCCTGCGGGGGCTGGGCGTCAGCGACTGGGACACCTACTGGGGCCAGCAGTTCTACCGCTTCTGGCAGGGCGAGCCGGAGGTGCCGGCGATCACCCCGTAGCGGGCGTCTCGCGGCCGGTCTGCGTCTTGGCCTTCGCCGTGCGCAGGTAGTACCAGGCCATGTTGGAGGCGACCCCGGCCAGCAGGATCCAGATGACCCCGAGCCAGCTGCCCTGGGCGAAGGACACCACTGCCGCGGCGACGGCGAGGGCGCAGACGACGAGGGCGTACAGAGCGAGGCGGGGCATGGGGGCGGCTCCTGTGCGGGTGTCCTGTGGCTGGTGCTCGGTGCTTCCCGTCCAGTGTCCCCCATGCCCCGATCGTGCTTATACGTCGGTCACGCGCAGGCCCGCGTGCGCCTTGTAGCGGCGGTTCACCGAGATCAGGTTGGCCACCAGGGACTCGACCTGGTGGGCGTTGCGCAGGCGGCCTGCGAAGACGCCGCGCATGCCGGGGATGCGGGCCGCCAGCGCCTGCACGATGTCGGTGTCGGCGCGGGCCTCCCCCAGCACCATCACGTCGGTGTCGATCTCCTCGATCGCCTCGTCCTGGAGCAGCACGGCCGACAGGTGGTGGAACGCGGCGGTCACCCGCGAGTCCGGCAGCAGGGCGGCGGCCTGTTCGGCTGCGCTGCCCTCCTCCGGCTTGAGGGCGTACGCGCCCTTCTTGTCGAAGCCGAGCGGGTTGACGCAGTCGACGACGAGCTTGCCGGTCAGCTCCTCGCGCAGCGATTCGAGCGTCTTGGCGTGGCCGTCCCACGGCACGGCGACGATCACGATGTCGCTGCGGCGGGCGCACTCGGCGTTGTCCGCGCCTTCGACGCCGAGGCCGAGGCCGAGCTCTGCGGCGGCGGTCTGTGCGCGTTCGGCGGCACGCGAGCCGATGATCACCTTCTGGCCGGCCCTGGCCAGCCGGTACGCGAGCCCGCGCCCCTGATCGCCGGTGCCGCCGAGCACGCCGACGACCAGTCCGGACACGTCCGGGAGGTCCCAGGGGTCCTTGGCGGCGGGCTTCTGCGCGGCGGCGGGTGCCTGAGTGCTGTCGGAGGTGCCGGAGCTGTCGGTGGAAGTCATGGCCCCGACCCTACTTGCAGGTAGGGCGCTCGTACGGGTGAGGCGGGGGCATTCGCTCCCGGCCGGCGCGGGCGTACGGCAGGATGCCGCGGCATGGATGCCGTACGTGTCGCCCTGCTGCGTGAAGTCCTCGACGGGACCGAGTGGTTGCCGGCCACGAGGCGGTTCGCGGGGGCGCTGCGATCGTCCGTCGTGCCGCAGGGTGGCGGGCTGCTGCTGGTGGGGACCGAGGCGTACGAGCCGTGGCATCTGGCGGCGCACCTCGTCGACGAGGCGGCCTGGTCCGGCCTTGCCGAGCTGAGCCCCACGCTCGTACGCCACCGGGTGCGGCCCGGGGAACCGGCTCACCTGTCGGCCGGGCTCGGCCGGATCGAGGCGGCGGCCCGGGGAGAGACGCTGCTCGTCGTGGCACCGGAGCGGCCGGGGGCGGGGCTGCTGGAGCGGGTGCACGACGCTCGGCGGGCAGGGGTGACGGTGCTCTCGCTGGACGGTGGGGACCGCGAGATCCGGGGGCTGGCGCACGAGGGGCTTTCGGTGCCGGGGGACGGGGAGGTGGACCTGGATACGGTGCAGCACCTGGTGAGTGCGGCGGCCGGGGAGAACAGCCTGCCTGTGCCGCGGGGGCGGCGTCGCTTCCGCGACCGGCTGGCGCGGCTCGCCGACCAGCTGACGGCGCCGCCGCCGGCGCGGTGGTAGGGGGCGGGTGGGGTGCGGTGAGGCATGAGTGCCGGTGGGTGAGGGGTGCGGGCCCCGGACGGGCTGAATCTGCGGCGTAATTGCGTTGCTTGCCGCGGGTCGGGTGCGGAGCATGGGGCCGCGTGACTTCGAAGCTTGCGGCTGTGCTGCCGGATCTCTCGCCCTGGCGCTCCTCGCGCGACTTCCGGCTCCTGTTCGTTCAGGGGCTGGTCACGTACTTCGGCAGCTTCATGGCGATGGTCGCGCTGCCCCTGCAGATCAAGGAGCTGACCCACTCCCCCCTCGCCGTCGGCGCGATGGGTGCCGTCGAGCTCGTGCCGCTGGTCGTCTTCGGGTTGTACGGCGGCGCCCTCGCCGACTCCGCCGACCGTCGCAAGGTCATACTGCTCAGCGAGGCCGGGCTCGGGCTGCTGGCCGTTCTGCTGTTGGGCAATTCACTGCTGGAGCGGCCGTTGCTCTGGCCGCTCTACGTCGTCGCCGCCGGGGTCTCCGCCCTCGCCGGGCTCCAGCGGCCCGCGCTGGACTCCCTCATGGCGCGCATCGTGTCGCACGACCAGCTCACCGCCGCTGCCGCGCTCAACGCCCTGCGCTGGCAGACCGGGGCGATCGTGGGCCCGGCCCTGGCGGGCCTTGTCGTCGCGTACGCCGGGCATGCCACGGCGTACAGCGTCACCGTTGTGGGGTTCGCGGTGTCCGTGGCCATGTGTACGCGGCTGGCGCCCGCCCCGCCGTCCCGTGACGCCGAGAAGCCGTCACTGCGCGGCATCGCGGAAGGCGCGCGGTACGCGTGGAGCAGGCCCGTGCTGCTCGGGACGTACGCCGTCGACATGGCCGCGATGTTCTTCGCCTTCCCCAACGCCATATTTCCGTTCCTCGCGGACGACCTGGATGCCGAATGGGCGCTCGGGCTCATGTACACCGCCGGGTCCGTCGGGTCCGTCGCGGTCAGCCTCACCAGCGGGTGGGCCTCACGGATCACCCGGCACGGGCAGCTCGTCGTGTACGGCGCCGCCTGCTGGGGGCTCGCCATCGCCGCCGCGGGGTGGTTTTCCAACGTCTGGGTGGTACTGCTGTGCCTCGCCGTGGCGGGCGGGGGCGACATGCTCAGCGGGCTCGGGCGGTCGACCATCTGGAATCAGACCATCCCCGATGAGCTGCGCGGCCGACTCGCCGGCATCGAGGTGCTCTCGTACAGCGTCGGGCCCCAGCTCGGGCAGGTGCGGGCCGGTGCCATGGCCGGATGGACCGGGACCCGGCCCGCGGTGTGGAGCGGCGGGCTCGCCTGCCTCGCCTCGGTGGGGCTGCTGGCCGCCGTACTGCCGAAGCTCATGACGTACGACGCGACCACCGACGAGGACGCGCAGCGCCGCCGGGTCCGGAGGGACGCGGCGGCGGGTGAAAAGGCTGAAACAGTGGGGTGATCAGGCGTCCCCGTCGTCCGCCTGCGCGCCGTTCTTGTCGTGCCACTTCGGGTCGTTCTCCCACTGGAGGTTGCGCTCCGCCGCCGTCTGCATCGCGTGCTCCGCCTCTTCACGCGTCGTGTAGGGGCCGAAACGGTCCTTTCCCGGGCACTGGGGGCCCTCCTCGACCGTCTGGTGCTCCAGGCAGTAGAACCATTCGCCCGGCTTTCCGACCGTGCGCTTCTTGAACAGGGCCATCGTCGGCTCCTTCCTCTGCCGCCATGCTGCCCGATGGCGGCTGGATACACTCGCTTGCATGTCTGGCCAGTCGCTGCTCGTACCAGGGGAGCTCTCTCCCACCCGTTCCGTCTCCGGCAACATCCGGCGTCCCGAGTACGTCGGGAAGCCGGCGCCGACGCCGTACACAGGTCCCGAAATCCAGGACTCCGACACCATCGAGCGGATGCGCATCGCGGGCCGCATCGCCGCCCAGGCGATGGAGGAGGCCGCCAAGCACATCTCGCCCGGGGTGACCACGGACGAGCTCGACCGGGTCGCGCACGACTTCATGGTCGACCACGGCGCGTACCCGTCGACGCTCGGGTACCGCGGCTACCCGAAGTCGCTGTGCAGCTCCGTCAACGAGGTCATCTGCCACGGCATCCCGGACTCCACGGTGCTGCGCGACGGCGACATCGTGAACCTGGACGTCACGGCGTACATCAACGGCGTGCACGGCGACAACAACGCCACCTACCTGTGCGGCGACGTCGACGAGGAGTCGCGGCTTCTCGTGGAGCGGACCCGTGAGTCGCTGGCCCGTGCGATCAAGGCAGTCAAGCCGGGGCGCCAGATCAATGTCATCGGGCGGGTCATCGAGTCGTACGCCAAGCGCTTCGGCTACGGCGTCGTGCGCGACTTCACCGGGCACGGCATCAATTCGTCGTTCCACTCCGGGCTGATCATTCCGCACTACGACAGCCCGCACGCGACGACGGTGATGCAGCCCGGCATGACCTTCACGATCGAGCCGATGCTCACGCTCGGTACGCACGAGTACGACATGTGGGAAGACGGCTGGACCGTGGTGACGAAGGACCGCAGGCGGACGGCTCAGTTCGAGCACACGCTGGTGGTTACGGAGACCGGGGCCGAGATCCTCACGCTGCCGTAGGCGGGTTCCGGGCGTAGAGTTTTTACCGACAGATCGTCGGGAACACATTGACTTAGGCTTACCTAAGTAGGAAGATCGGCGCAGGCGGCCGTCCCTGGCTGCCAGCGCACGGTCTTTCGTTCCCGTCCCCTCGGTCCCCGGAGGCCCGCCTTGGACGCATCCGCTACCGCCGCCGACGCAACAACCACCCCCTTCTCGACGCTGATCCGCGTCGCGTCGCACGAACAGCACACCGAGGCGGAGACCTCCACCTTCATGAGCGACATGCTCGGCGGGAGGCTCTCCGTCGATGCGTATGCGCGCTACACGGAGCAGCTGTGGTTCGTGTACCGGGCGCTGGAGGACGCGGCCGAGTCGCTGCGCGGCGACCCGGTGGCCGGGCCGTTCATCCGGCCGGAGCTGATGCGCGCCGCCGAGCTGGAGCGCGACCTGGCGCACCTGCGCGGCGAGAACTGGCGTGAGGGCCTTGAGCCGCTGCCCGCGACCGCGGCGTACGCGCGGCGGGTCACCGAGTGCGCGCGCAGCTGGCCGGCCGGGTACGTGGCCCACCACTACACGCGCTACCTCGGGGACCTGTCGGGCGGCCAGATCATCCGCGACAAGGCGGAGAAGACGTGGGGTTTCGAGCGCAAGGGCGACGGTGTGCGCTTCTACGTCTTCGAGTCGATCCCCAACCCGGCCGCTTTCAAGCGGACTTACCGGGAACTGCTCGACCAGGTGAACGCGGACGACCTGGAGAAGCAGCGCATCATCGACGAGTGCAAGCGTGCCTTCGACTTCAACGGTGCGGTTTTTCGTGAGCTGGGCGGGGAGTTCCCGCTCAGCGCCTGACTTCTCCGGTTGCGGTACGTGAGTTCTACAGGACCTGCTTGGCGAAGCGGACCCGGCCGCCCACCTCGATCGTGCCGTCGGGTCCCGGCGCCGTCAGGATCTGGGAGCCGCGGCCCTGCGTGATGTTCAGGGCGCGGTCCAGTTCGGCGGTCAGCAGGAGCGCCGCAGCGCCGGTCGCCTCGTCCTCCGTAATGCCGTCGTCGCGGCGCGGGAACGCGCGAGCGCGGACCCGGCCCGCCGCCTCGTCCTGCCAGGCCCAGGCGTACAGCCAGCCCTCGCCGGGCGGAGGGGCGGGCAGCGCGTCGACCTCGGCCGCCGACGCGTACTGCTGGAGGCGGCGCGGCGGGGCCCACTCGGCGCGGGCTGTGATCCAGGTGAACTCCCCGTCGTGGCGTGCCCACACCTCGCCCGCCGGCGGGTTGACCACTTCAAGGTCGAGCAGCCAGGCGGCGCCAACGAGGGGGTGCCCGGCGAAGGGCAGGCGCGTGCCGGGGGTGTAGATGTCGACGATGCCGCGCTCGGGGTCGTCGACGAACACGGTCTCGCTGAAGCCGAGTTCGGCGGCGTAAGCCTGTCGGGATGCCTGATCGGGGTGCGTACGCCCGTCTCTTACGACGCCGAGGGCGTTGCCGTGGTGTCCGTCCGGGCCGCAGAAGACGCGGAGTACGTCGAGTTCGTTCACCGGGGCATTCAAGCATCAGTGGAGCCGAACGACACGGCCGCACCGGCGAATCGCGCGGTGCGGCCGTGTCGCATGGGGGCGTGGTGAAGCCGGTGGGATCAGGCGTGCGTACGCCGGTTGCGTGCCGCGAAGACGACCGCCGCACCGGCTGCGACGACCGTGCCGGAGGCGGCGAGGAGTGCGTCGGCCGGGACTTCGGAGCCGGTGGCGGCGAGGTTGCCGCCTACGGTGCCGGCGGTGGTGGTGCCGGTGGTGCCCGTACCGCCTACTGTGCCGCCGGTCGTGCTGGTGCCGCCCGTGGTGCCGGTGCCCGCGCCTGTGCCGCCGTCCGCGCCGCCGTCGGGCAGGCCGGCGCCCGCGGTGACCGAGACCGCTACGGCCACCTTGTCGAGCTGGTCGCCCGCCGCGTACGGCGCACCGAAGATTTTGGCGCCCTCGGCGGTCAGGGTGGCCGGGACGCCGGAGAGGGAGACGACGCCGTCCTTGGCCTTGAGCGAACCTGCCGTGAGCTTCAGGTCGGCGAGCGGGCGGTTCTTGAACGTGACAGGGCGCTGGGTCTCGCGGTCGTTGGAGACGCCGTCCACCACGATTTTGCCCTTGGTGCCGTTCGCCTGGACGCGGAAGTTCGTGAACTTGGTGTCGAGGGCCCACTTTCCGGCCGTCTTGTGGCCGAGGAAGCGGATGGAGCCGTTGAAGGTGGCGTCGAGGGTCTTCTTCTCGCCGTCGAAGGAGCCAGTGCCCTTGGGGAAGCGCCAGCCCGCGCCCTGCTTGACCGCACCACCGCCGAGCTCGATCTTGCCGTGGGCGATGGGGCCGGTTATGTAGCTGACGAAGCGCTTGTAGAGGCCCCAGTCGAGGTTGCCGTCGACGATCTTGCTGTCGGCGGCGACGGGTTCGCCGGAGGGCTTGGATGTGGGCTTGGAGCCGGGCTTCGCGGTGGGCTTGGCTGTGGGCTTCTCGGACGGCTGAGTGGTGGGCTTGGTGGTCGGCTTGGCTGTGGGCTTCTCGGACGGCTTGCCCGTCGGCGGGGTCGTCGGCTTCTCGAACTCCAGCTTCACCGTCAGCGGGTCCCCCGCCTTCCCCTCGTACGGACCACCGAGCGCCGCCGCAGCCTCCTTCGTCAGCGTCGTAGCCAGCTTCTCCATCGACGGGCCCGCGACCTTCGCCTCCGCAAGCGGCACGTCCTCCTGGACCGCGCCGCCGTCGCGGGTCACGTCCGCCGTGAGCCGCTCCGCGCCCGTGTCGAACCTGAGGTCCGAGAGCTTGACCTCGAAGCCGTGCCCCTGCGGCAGCGGGGGCGACGTGAAGGTCACGCTGCCGCCGAACGCCGCCTTCACCGTGTGCTTGACGGGGTCGTACTCGCCTGTCGCGGAGCCGAAGTTGAACGTTCCGTCCGCGTTCGACTTCGCCCCGTCCGCAACCGTGATCGTGCCGTTCGCCATGCCCTTGACGTAGTTGCGGTAGCCCTCCTTGACGCCCCAGTCCAGCGAGCCGCCGACGATTTTCATCGGCTTCGTCGGCGGGCCGTCCGCCGCGAGGGCGGGCAGCGCGAGGACGGTCGCGCCCAGCGCGGCCGCGGTGGCGACGGCTGCGGCGATGGCTGTGGGACGGGGGGTGGGTGCCATGGTCAGTGGTCTCCTAGGTGATTGAGCAGGTCGGTTCAGTTCTGGGTGGTACGGCGGCGGAGCGCGACGTACAGCGCGATCGCCGCGGCGACGAGCACACCCGCGCCGATGGCGATGTACGTACCGGTGCGGGAGGACGAAGCGGTGGCGGCCGTCCCGGTCTTGGCGGCCGCCTTCTTCTCCGGCTCCGCCGAGGGCTTGGCGTCACTGCCCAGGTCCGGCAGTGCGGGGAGTTGCGCCTTCTTGTCGAGGGCTACGGCGAGTGACACCGGGTCCATCGCGGTGCCCGCCTTGTACATGGATCCGAAGGCCTTCGCTCCGCGCTCGGTCAGCGTCGCGGGCGCCTCGGTGAGGGTCAGCAGGCCGTCCTTGGGGGCGAGTTCCTTCGCCTCGAAGGTGACCAGGGGGACATTCTTCTCGGTCTTCTCGGTCTTCGTGGCGGTTTTAGACCTGACGTCGGCGACGAGCATGCCCTTGCCGTCCTTCACCGTGACGGCAACGCCCGACAGAGTGAGGTCCAGGTGCTTTCCGGTGAAGCGGAGGCGGCCCGCGAAGTCGGCGTCCAGGGTGCGCTTCTTCTTGTCGTACGCGCCCTTGCCCTTCGGGAAGCGGAAGAGCGCTCCGCCGTCCTGGGCGCCGTCGGTCAGCTCCCACTTGCCCCTGGCGATGGAGCCTGTGACGTACTCGCGGAAGGTGCGGCGTACGCCCCAGTCGACGGCCGCGTCGTGGAAGCCCGCGGTCTTCGGCTGCTGCCCCTCCTTGTCCGCCTTGTCGGCCGGGGCCTTGGTCGCGGCAGCAGCCACCACATCGGCCGACAGGCTCACCGGGTCGAGCTGCGCCCCCGCCGCGTAGTAGCCCGCGAAGGCCTTGGCGCCCTGCGAAGTCAGCGTCGCGGGGATGCTGTTGAGGGCTACGGGGCTGCCGCCGCCCTTCATGTTGATCCCGGAGAGCGTGAGCGAGGCCAGCGGCACCTGTGCGGATGTGGTGACCTTTCCGGTTGCCTTGTCCTTGCTGACCATGTCGGCGTAGAGCGTGCCGCTGCCGCCGGATATCCGGACTGTGGGTCTGCCGATCGTGAGGTCCAGGTCGTGTCCGCCATCGGCGTTCTTGTGGCCGGTGAAGTGGACCCCGCCCGAGAAACCGGCGTTCAGTTCCCCGCTGTCCGGGTCGTACGAACCGGTCGCCGAGTGGAAGCGGAACTGGCTGCCGCCGACCGTGGCGGCTCCGCCCGTCAGGCTCCAACTTCCCTTCGCCACCGGCCCGGTGACATAGCTCTGGAAGGAGGACTTGATGCCCCAGTCCAGCCTGCCACCCTGCACCGTACGGTCCGCCGCCTCGGCAGCAGCGGCTGGGAGAAGGGCTCCCAGCAGGGCCGCGAGAAGTGCGACGGCGAACGCGCGCGCCTGTCTGGACGGCAGCATGAGGATCCCTCCAAGGGCTAGCAAGCGAGGTAAGGCTAACCTAAGCTATCCCCCACCTGGTCCGGAACCCTCCGGCCCCTGGAACCTCACAGGACGGTGTTTTCAGTGCGTGTGCGTGTACTGATGTCCGTGCTCGCCCTGGCCGTTACCGTCACCGGATGCGGCGGTACGTCCGGCTCGCCGGACGCATCCCCCGCCGACCGAGCGGCCCCGGTCGACCGCGTCGAGCCGCTCGCGAGCGTGTCGGATTCCCGACTGCCTGTCAGCGTGCGGTCGGCGGACGGCAAACAGGTGCGGGTCACTTCCACCGACCGGATCGTGCCGCTGACCGGCAGCCTGAGCGAGATCGTCTTCACGCTCGGCCTCGGCAAGCGGGTTGTCGCGCGCGACATCACCGCCACCTTCGAACAGGCCGAAGACCTGCCGGTGGTGACACGTGCGCACGACGTCTCGGCGGAGAGCGTGCTGTCGCTCAGGCCGACCGTCGTCCTCGCCGACACCTCCACCGGCCCCGCCGAAGCCATCGGCCAGATCCGCGACGCGGGCATCCCCGTCGTGGTCGTCGAGCCCGCCAAGAGCCTCGACGACATCGGGCCGCGCATCGACGCGGTGGCGGGCGCGCTGGGCGTCGGGGTCGCCGGTGACGAGCTGAAGGAGCGGACCCGGGAGCGTATCGCCGCCGTACAGAAGGACATTCCGGAGGAACGCGCGAAGGGCGGCGAGAAGCCGCGCGTCGCGTTCCTCTATCTGCGGGGCACGGCGTCGGTCTACCTGCTCGGTGGGCGTGAGTCCGGGGCGAGTTCGCTGCTGGAGGCGGCGGGTGCGGTCGACGCGGGCAAGGAATCGGGGTTGAAGAAGGACTTCACCGCCATCACCAGCGAGGCGCTGGCGAAGGCCGCGCCCGACGCGATCCTGGTGATGAAGAAGGGACTGGCCTCGGTCGACGGCGTCGAAGGACTGGTGAAGATTCCGGGCGTTGCCGAGACACCGGCCGGTCTGGACCGACGCGTCGTTTCGATCGACGACGGCGTACTCCTCAATTACGGTCCGCGCACCGACCAGGTTCTGCGCTCGCTCGTCGAGCAGCTCTACGGGAACGGGACCGGGAAGTGACCGTGAGAGTTTCTCCTGCGGTGGTGCATACGGTGGACGGTCGACCGGCGGCCGATGAATCGCCGTCGGGCCCCGCGCGACGCCGCCGCCGGGGCACCGCCTTCGTCCTCACCGCCGGGCTCGTCGCCGCGCTGCTCGTACTCTCGCTGCTCTCCGCGGGACTCGGCTCGTACCACATCGCTCTCGGCGACATCCTCTCCTCCGTCCAGCACCGCGTCGGCCTCGGCGGCGCGGCGCTCGACCGCGTCGGGGAGAGCGTCCTGTGGAACGTGCGCCTGCCGCGTGTTGTGCTCGCGCTCCTCGTCGGCGCCTCGCTCGGCTGCGCGGGCGCGCTGATGCAGGGCGTGTTCGGCAACCCGCTCGCCGAGCCCGGCGTCATCGGCATCTCGGCGGGTGCGGCGGTCGGCGCGGTCGCCTCGATCGCGCTGGGGCTGAGCTTCTTCGGCAACTGGACGGTGACCGTCTGCGCGTTCGTCGCCGGGCTGGTCACGGTGGCGCTGGTGTACGCCTTGTCGCGCTCCGGGGGGCGGACGGAGGTCGTCACGCTGATCCTCACCGGTATCGCGGTGAACGCGTTCGCGGGGGCGCTGATCGGCCTGTTCATTTTCTTCGCCGACAACGCGCAGATCACCCAGATCACCTTCTGGCAGCTGGGCTCGCTCTCCCAGGCGACCTGGCCGAAGGTCCTCGCGGTGCTGCCGTGTGCGCTGCTGGGGCTGGCTCTTGCGCCCCTGTACGCGCGCAAGCTGGACCTACTGGCGCTCGGCGAACGCCCGGCTCGGCACCTCGGTGTGGATGTGGAGAGGCTGCGTATCGTGCTCGTCCTGGTCGTGGCGCTGCTCACTGCGGCGGCGGTTGCGGTGGCCGGGATCATCACGTTCGTCGGGCTGCTGGTCCCGCACCTGCTGCGGATGGCGAACGGGCCCGGCCACCGTTTCCTGGTTCCCGGCAGCGCGGTCGGCGGGGCCCTGGTCCTGGTCGCGGGCGACCTCGCGGCCCGCACGGTCGCGGATCCGGCGGAGCTTCCGCTGGGGGTGCTTACGGCGTTGTTCGGGAGCCCGTTCTTCTTCTGGCTGCTACGGAGAACTCGGCGTCGGCAGGGGGGATGGGCGTGAGTGGTGGGGGTGCGGGCGCGTTGTGCGGTGCGGGTTGCCTGCGGCGCTTTCCCCTCCCCGCCCCTTCCCGCTGCGACATTTTGCGGCTGCCGCCGCTTGGGGGGGGTCCGCCCCAGACCCTGCTCCTCAAACTCCCCCAGACTTCGTCCGGGGGGACCCCCAAGGGGCTGGGGGTCTGGGGGCTTGCCCCCACGCGGCGGCAGCCGCAAATGTCACAGCCGGGAAGGGGCGGCGGGTAGGGGAACAAGCCCGCCGCAGGCGACCCGCACCACCCCTCCCCCGCCCCGTACGCCCCACACCCAAGGCGGTATCGCACAATGCTGAAGAACCTCTTCCCCTCCCGGGGACGGGAGTTGCCCGAGCCCATCGCCCCCGGCTCCCCCGCCGCCGAAGTCCGCGCCCTCCACGTGCGCCTCGGGCCGCGCGACGTCCTCCGGGGGATCGATCTCACCGCCCGCGCCGGTGACGTACTCGCGCTTGTCGGGCCCAATGGGGCCGGGAAGTCGACGCTGCTCGCGGCCCTCGCCGGGGATCTGGCCGCCTCCCAGGGCGAGGTACGGATCGACGGGCGGCCCGTGGGCGACTGGTCCGCCGCCGAACTGGCCCTGCGGCGTTCGGTGTTGCCCCAGGCCGCCACGCTGGCCTTTCCCTTTCCAGTCGAGGACGTCGTACGGATGGGCCGCGCCCCCTGGGCCGGCACGCCGCGCACGGACGAGGACGATGCGGCCGTCGCCGCCGCCATGGCGGCCACCGAAGTCACCGAGTTCGCGACGCGCCCCTTCTCCGCACTGTCCGGCGGCGAGCGCGCCCGCGTCGCGCTCGCGCGCGTACTGGCGCAGCGGGCGCCGCTGTTGCTGCTGGACGAGCCGACCGCCGCACTGGACCTGCGCCACCAGGAACTCGTGCTGCGGATCTGCCGGGAGCGGGCCGCAGCCGGGGATGCCGTGGTCGTCGTACTGCACGACCTGGGGCTGGCGGCGGCGTACGCGGACCGGGCCGCCGTGCTGCACGGTGGGCGGATCGCGGCCGAGGGGCCGCCCGCCGACGTGTTCGGCGACGCGTTGCTGAGCGAGGTGTACCGGCAGCCCGTCGAGGTGCTGCCGCACCCCCGCACCGGGGCGCCGCTGGTGATTCCCGAGCGCCCTGGCCCAGCCAGGTAAGTCTCGGCTAAGTTAGGTTCGCCTCACCGCCATCATCAACGTCACCCCCTCGCCGTGGAGTCCCAATGCGCCCCGTCCGTCTGTCCGTCGTCACCGCCGCCGCGACCGTGGCGGCACTGACCGCCGTCACGGGCTGCGCCGAGAAGAGCGACGCCAAGGGCGGCGACGGCGCCATCCGGGTCGTCGCCAAGGACGACTCCTGCGAGGTGTCGAAGAAGAAGTTCCCGGCCGGACACGTCGAACTGGCCGTCGAGAACAAGGGCTCGAAGGTCACCGAGGTCTACATCCTCTTCCCCGACGACCGCATCGTCACCGAGCGCGAGAACATAGGCGCCGGCACCAAGGCGAACATCACCGCCGAGGTCAAGGCCGGTTCGTACGAGATCGCCTGCAAGCCCGGCATGAAGGGCGACGGCATCCGCCAGAAGGTCGAGGCGACCGGCGGCGGCAAGGTGGCCAGGCGCAGCCCGGAGATGGACGCGGCCGTCGCCGCGTTCCGTACGTACGTGCAGGCGCAGGCCGACGAGACGCTGCCGAAGGTCAAGGTCTTCACGGACGCCGTGAAGAAGGGCGACATCGAGGCCGCGAAGAAGGCGTACGCCGACTCCCGCATCGGATGGGAGCGCACGGAGCCGGTCGCGGAGTCCTTCGGTGACATCGACCCGAAGGTCGACCTGCGCGTCGACGGCCTGAAGAAGGGCCAGAAGTGGACCGGCTGGCACCGCCTGGAGAAGGCGCTGTGGGAGGACAAGAAGATCGGCGAGGAGGAGAAGTCGCTCGCCGGCAGGCTCCTCAAGGACCTCACCGCCTGGCAGAAGCGGGTCGGCAAGGCCGAGATCACCCCGACCTCGATGGCGAACGGCGCCAAGGAGCTCCTCGACGAGGTCGCCACCGGCAAGGTCACCGGTGAGGAGGAGCGTTACAGCCACACCGACCTCGTCGACTTCAAGGCGAACGTCGAGGGTGCGGAGAAGTCGTACGCGCTGCTCAAGCCGATCGCTTCGAAGAACGACCCGGAGCTGACCGCCGAGCTCGACCGGCAGTTCAAGGCGCTGAACGGGCTGCTCGACAAGTACCGCGAGGACAAGACGTCGTACGACTTCACCTCGTACGACAAGGTCGGCAAGGCGGAGCGCAAGGAGCTCAGCGACGGCGTCAACGCGCTCGCCGAGCCGCTGTCGAAGCTCGCCGCCGCCGTTGTGAAGTAGGAGGGCGTCCCATGTCCGATGAGACCGGATCCACCGCCCCGTCCCGTCGTTCGCTGCTCGGCTGGGGCGGTGCCGGGCTCGCGCTCGGCGCCGTCGCGGCCGGCGGTACCGTCGCCGCGCTGAACACGGGGGACGAGACCGCGCCCGTCGCTTCGGCGGGCGCCGCCGTGCCGTTCCACGGCGTGCACCAGGCCGGGATCGCCACCGCGGTCCAGGACCGGCTGCACTTCGCCGCGTTCGACGTGACGACGAAGGACCGTGAGGCGCTCGTGGCGCTCCTGAAGGACTGGACGGCCGCCGCTGCCCGGATGACGGCCGGGCAGGCCGTCGGCGAGGGCGCGTACGGCGGTCTGGCCGAGGCGCCGCCGGACGACACGGGCGAGGCGCTCGGCCTCAAGCCGTCGCGGCTGACGCTGACCATCGGCTTCGGGCCTTCGCTGTTCGACAAGGGCCGCTTCGGGCTGGAGGGCGTGCGCCCGGCGGCTCTGGTCGACCTGCCGGCGTTCCCCGGCGACAACCTCGACAAGACGCGCAGCGGCGGCGACCTCTGCGTCCAGGCGTGCGCGGACGACCCGCAGGTGGCCGTGCACGCCATCCGCAATCTCGCCCGTATCGGCTTCGGCAAGGTCGCGGTCCGCTGGTCCCAGCTCGGCTTCGGCAAGACGTCGTCGACGACGCCCGATGCCCAGACGCCGCGCAACATGATGGGCTTCAAGGACGGCACCCGGAACATTTCGGGCAAGGACACGGCAGAGCTCGACCAGCATGTCTGGGTGTCCGGGAAGGACGGTCCGCAGTGGCTGGCCGGCGGCTCGTATCTCGTCGCGCGCCGCATCCGGATGAACATCGAGACCTGGGACCGTACGCCCCTCAAGGAGCAGGAGGACATCTTCGGCCGGGACAAGGGCGAGGGCGCCGCGGTCGGCAAGGCCAAGGAGCGCGACGAACCGTTCCTGCCCGCGATGCTGCCGACCGCCCATGTGCGGCTCGCTCACCCGGACTCCAACGGCGGCGCGAAGATGCTGCGCCGCGGCTACTCCTTCACGGACGGTACGGACGGCCTGGGCCGTCTGGACGCGGGGCTGTTCTTCCTCGCGTACCAGCGCGACATCCACAAGGGGTTCGTCCCCGTGCAGCGCTCCCTCGCTGGGAGCGATGTCCTCAACGAGTACATCCAGCACGTGGGTTCGGCGCTCTTCGCCGTCCCGCCGGGCGTCCGCGACAAGGACGACTGGTGGGGCCGCGCACTGTTCTCCCAGCGGAACTCCTAGCGGAAAGGGACGAACCCGCGTGTTCAGCAACTTCCTCATCGGCCTGCGCGAGGGCCTTGAGGCCAGCCTCGTCGTGTGCATCCTCGTCGCCTATCTGGTGAAGACCGGCAACCGGCACAAGCTCCCGCCCATCTGGACCGGCGTGGGCATCGCGGTCACCGTGAGCCTCGCCTTCGGCTTCGCGCTCGAATTCGGCACGCAGGAGCTGACGTTCAAGGCGCAGGAGGCGATCGGCGGCACCCTGTCGATCGTCGCCGTGGGCCTGGTGACGTGGATGGTCTTCTGGATGCGGCGCACCGCGCGGCACCTCAAGGCGGAGCTGCACGGCAAACTCGACTCCGCCCTCGCGATCGGCACCGGTGCGCTGGTCGCGACGGCCTTCCTGGCCGTGGGCCGGGAGGGCATCGAAACGTCCCTGTTCGTGTGGCGTGCGGTGCACGCGGCGCAGGACGGGTGGCGTCCGATGGCCGGTGCGCTGCTCGGCATCGGGGCCGCGGTGGTGCTGGGTTGGCTGTTCTACAAGGGTGCTGTACGGATCAACCTGGCCAAGTTCTTCACCTGGACCGGCGGCATGCTCGTCGTCGTCGCGGCCGGTGTGCTGGCGTACGGCGTGCACGACCTGCAGGAGGCCGAGTTCGTCGGCGGTCTGCAGAACAAGGCGTTCGACATCTCCACCACGATCCCGCCGGACAGCTGGTACGGAACGCTGCTCAAGGGCACTTTCAACTTCCAGCCCGACCCGACCGTCCTCCAGGTCACGGTGTGGCTGCTGTACCTGGTCCCCACGCTCGTGCTGTTCCTGTCCCCGGTAGGGTTCCGGACGTCGGTGGGGACGAAGACACAGAAGGCACAGAAGGCAACGCATGAGCAGGCTGAGGCTGAGGCGGCTGGCGACCGGGATCGCGACGGCGGCAGCGCTGTCGATGACGGCGAGCGGGTGCATGACGGTGCACGGCGAGCTGGAGGTCGTGCCGTCGGCGACGAAGGCTGAGGCCGCGCAGGCGCTCAAGGACTTCACGGCGGCGTACAACGAGGCCGACAAGGCGTACGATCCGGCCCTCGACGCGGGCCGGGTCACCGGCGCGCTCGGCGCGATAAACCAGGCCGGCCTCAAGGCCCGGCAGGCGCAGAGCCCGCAGGGGAATCCTCGGCACAAGCCGCTGGAGCTGACGGACGCGAAGTTCTCCATCCCCAAGAAGCAGGGCTGGCCCCGGTGGTTCGTCGCGGACACCGACAGCAACCGCGACCAGGACAGCGGGCGCCGCGACACCCGCTGGCTGATGGTGTTCGTACGCGGCGGCGCCGACCAGTTGTGGGAGGTCTCGCATCTGTGGGTCCTGCGGCCGGACGAGATGCCGGACTTCAAGAAGGACAAGGACGGCTTCGCCGAGCCCGTCGAGCCGGACGCCCCCGCTCTCGCGGTGGCGCCGAAGGATCTGAGCAAGCACTACGCGTCGTACATGCAGGACGGTGAGCCCGCGAACTTCGCCCCGGGGTCGCACACTTCGGCCCTGCGGCAGGCGCGCAAGAGCGTCGCGCGGCAGCCCGGGCGGACCATCCAGTACCTCGACCGGCGGCTGGACACCGGGGCGTTCGCGCCGCTGGGGCTTGTCGACAAGGACGGTGCGGCGACGGTCTTTTTCGCCACGCGGCAGTTCGAGCAGCAGACCGTGGCGCAGGGCGTGCGGCTGGATCTCAACGCCGATGTGCGGGCACTGATCACCGGCACGGCGAAGACCAAGCTCACCAAGGAGCGGGTCTCCAGTCAGGTGGTGCGGGTCCCGGCCAAGGGCGAGGGCAAGCAGCAGGTCACGGTGCTCGCCAGGATTCAGGGGCTTACGGCCGCGCAGGGTTCGTAACGAGGGGTCGTACGAGTACAGGGAGCTCTCCGGAGAACTCTCCGGGGAGCGTTCTTCTCAGCGGCCCAGCGGCCAGGCCACCGCATGGTGATCGTCCGGGTCGTCCTCGCCGACGTACCGCGCACAGGCGTCTGTCAGGGTCTCCAGGAGCGTCAGCGGGTCGGGAAGCGGGTGTTCGAGGCCGCGGACCCAGCTCACTTCCCGCTCGCCGGGCAGTTGCGCGGGCGGTACGAGTACGTAGCTGCCGCGGCAGTGCCAGCGCAGGCCGGGATGCTCGTCCATGGTCTCGGGGTGGCAGTCCAGCTCGCACGGCCACCACTCGTCCTCGTCGTCCGGCGTGCCGCGGGTGGCGGTGAAGAAGAGCAGACGGGCGTCGCTGGTGCTGCCGCCGAATTCGGCCACGGGACCGACCTCGACACCGGCTTCGATCAGCCGCTCCAGCGCGCTGAGTCCGGCTTCCAGCGGTACGTCGAGCACGTCGTGGACCATGCCGGTCGCGGTGATGAAGTTGGCCTGCGGCTGACCCTCGGCCCAGCGCGTGATCTGCGCGCGGTCGGTGGTCGACTGGGTCTGCCAGGCGAAGGAGATGGGGTGCCTGGCCGGGGTGGGACAGCCCACACGGTCGCACGAACACCGGTATCCGACGGGGTGCGCGGCGGGGGCGAGCGGCAGCCCGGCGGCAGCGGCGGCCAGGAGCAGGGCCTCGCGTCCCGCCTCAGGGGCGTCGGCGGCTTTCGGGCGGCGGCGCAGCCACTGGGGCAGCCTGCTTTCCAATGTCTGCCTGCTCTCTGTGCCGCGATTGCGGCCGAAATCGGCGCCCATTCAACCCCTCACCTCAGCGTTGCGTTCTCCATGCTGCCATCATCCTGCGCCTGAGGTGGCCGCAGTCCTCATCCGGGGTACGCGGGCCGATATCACAACGGTGGTTTCGTTGCCGCCTTTGTCCGCATAAGTGGCTCTACGGTGCTCACTCGCCGTGCTTCATCGCGTGCCGTGCGGTGCCCGTGGGGTTCCGTGAGGGAACTCACCTCAGCGCGGCGTGAGGCCGCCCAGCGCGTAGTCGACCACGGCGTCGGCGTACTCGTGGGTGAGCGGGCGGGTGCGCAGGAGCCAGCGGTGCGCGAGGGGGCCGACGAGGAGCTCCAGGGCGATGTACGGGTCGATTCCGTCCCGTACGTCGCCGGCTTCCTGCGCCGCACGGAGGCGCTGCACGTAGAGCTGGAGCTGCGGTTCGAGCAGCTTCTCGACGAACTCGGCGCCCAGCTCCGGGTCGACGATGCCTGCGGCGGTGAGTGCACGGGTGGGGGCTTCGTACTTCGGGTCGACGAGTTCGTCGACGGTGGCGCGCAGGACCAGCTTGAGGTCGGCCGCGAGGTCGCCGGTGTCGGGGAACTCGTACCCCTCGGCGCCACCACCTGCAGCTTCGGCCGCCTGGTTGCCGAGGTCGATGAAGGCTTCGAGCAGGACAGCGGCCTTGGAGGGCCACCAGCGGTAGATCGTCTGCTTGCCCACGCCCGCGCGGGCGGCGATGCCCTCGATCGTGGTCTTCGCGTAGCCGGCCTCGCCGACGAGGGAGAGAGCCGCGTCGTAGATCGCACGCCGGGAGCGCTCGCTGCGGCGGGTGGAGTCGGGGGCCTTGGTGTCTGCCATGGGGGCAATCTAGCAGGCGGGCGAGACGTTGCGTCTCGCTGTGGTGGGCCGGCGGTTCGCTGACCAGTCGGGAACCACCCGATCGGTTCATGTGCCCCGGCTCCGGACGGCGCACCATGGCCTCACGCACACTCTGTGCCCCATGCCGCTCGTGAGGAGCCCTCATTGCCTCGTGACGCTTCGCCCCGCCGTTATCTGATGTGCCCCCCGGAGCACTTCAGGGTGACGTACTCCATCAATCCCTGGATGGATCCCGCGAAACCGGTCGACCTGCCGCTGGCCCTCGCCCAGTGGGAGGACCTGCGCGACCGCTACCGGAGCCTCGGCCATACCGTCGAGCTCCTCGACCCCAGGCCCGGACTGCCCGACATGGTGTACGCCGCCAATGGCGCCACCGTCGTCGACGGCCGGGTGCTGGGCGCCCGGTTCGCCTACGCGGAGCGGACACTCGAGGCCGAGGTGCATCTGGAGTGGTTCCGGGCGCACGGCTTCACCGAGATCCACGAGCCCTCGCACGTCAACGAGGGCGAGGGGGACTTCGCTGTCACCTCGTCCTGGATCCTCGCCGGGCGCGGCTTCCGCTCCAGCCCGCTCTCGCACGACGAGGCGCAGGAGTTCTTCGGCCGCCCGGTCATCGGCCTGGACCTCGTCGACCCGCGCTACTACCACCTGGACACCGCGCTGGCCGTTCTCGACGACCGTACGGACGAGGTCATGTACTACCCGGGCGCCTTCTCCCCGGGCAGCCGCGCCGTCCTCGCCCGGCTCTTCCCCGACGCGATCGTCGCGGAGGAGGCGGATGCCGCCGCGCTCGGGCTCAACGCCGTGAGCGACGGACGGCATGTGCTGCTGCCGCAGGGTGCGGTCGGGCTCTTCGGGCCGTTGCGGGCGCGGGGGTTCGAGCCGGTCGGGATGGACCTCGGGGAGCTGCTCAAGGGAGGCGGCAGCGTGAAGTGCTGCACGCAGGAGCTGCGGGCCTGGATTGCCTAGATCTCTTCCTGGTGCTGGTCCTGGTTTGCCGGCGGGGGCGGCCATGCGTCGCCCCAGTCGGTGTCGCGCGCGGCCCTGTAGAGGTCGCCGTGGCGTTTCTTACTGATCGTTTCGCGGGTGAGGCCGTCCGTTCGGGTGCACAGCTCCAGGAGGACCAGGCCCTTGCGGATCTGCGGGCGGCGGACCACCCGGGCGGCGACGGGGTCCACATCCGCGTCGAAGCGGACTGCCGCTACGTAACTGAACTTCTCGTCCTCGTACGGCAGCGACCCGCCCTTGACCTGGCGGTGCAGGGACGAGCGGCTCACCCTGGCCGAGAAGTGGCACCAGTCGGTGCCCTCCTCTATGGGGCAGGTGCCGCTGTGGGGGCAGGGAGCGGCCACGCGCATGCCCGCCTCGATGAGCCGGTCCCTGGCCTCGATGATGCGGAGGTAGCCGTCGGGGGTGCCGGGTTCGACGACCACGACTGCCTGGGCCGCGCGGGCGGCCTCGGTGACGACTGTGGTGCGGTCGGCGGCCGTCAGTTCCTTCAGGACGTACGAGATGGTGACGAGATCGGTGCTCTCGATGTGGAGCGACGATCCGATGCGAGAGCGCTGCCAGGTGGCGGCGCGGAGGGCGGGTGAGCCGGAGGCCTCGGCCAGTTCGCGGCCGAGGGCGAGGGCCGGTTCCGCCCAGTCCAGGACGGTGCTGGCGGCCGCCTCCTCCCAGGCCTCCGCCACGGCCCAGCTCGCCGCTCCCGTGCCGCCGCCGACGTCCGTGTGCGTCGCCGGGGTCCAGTCCGGGGCCGCGGCGCGGAGTGCGGCGAGCGCGGAACGTACCGCCTCGAACGTCGCGGGCATCCGGTACGCGGCGTACGCGGCCACGTCGGAGCGGTCGCGCAGTACGGGGGCGGCGGTGGGGGTGGTTCCCCGGTAGCTGGTGATCAGCCGCTCGACGGCCTGTGCGGCCTGTTTGGGCGGCAGCCCGTCGAGAAGCCCGGCGAGGGCGGTGCGCAGGGCTTCTGCGGTGGGGAGGGTGGAGTTCACTGAAGGATTTTAGGCACCTTTGGGATGAGGTGCGGGCGTGCTCCTGAACTGCTGTGCGGTAAGGGCGAGTTGCTGACAGGTTGCTACGCTGACGGCCGTTGATGTGACCGTCGGGGGTCGGGGGGACCAGGGACCATGACACAGCGGGTCGTACGCGTGGCCCTGGTGGCAGGTGTGCTCGTCCTGGCCTTGCTGCTCCTGCTGGCCACGTGCGGCGGCACCTCGGGCGGGAAGAAGAAGCCCGGGCCGACGAAGCCCCCGAAGAAGAGCGCGGCGACGCTGACGCGGGTGCCGGTGCCTTCGGCGTACACCGGCGACCGGGGCTGGGAGGTCGTCGGCGCCTCGCCCGAGTACGCCGTCGCGCGGGTCGCGGACGCGGTCGGCTACCTGGAGCGGGTCTCCGCCACGCGCTTCCGGCTGCGTGCCGTCGACGCCGCCACCGGGCGGACGCGGTGGATGGGCGACGCGTGGCGGCCGCTGTCCGACCCGACCTACTTTCCCCACGTGCTGGCCGTCACCAAGGACGGCCGGGAGTTCTTCGCCACCTGGTCCTACGGGAAGATCGGCGAGGACGCGCTGACCGCCGCCGACATGATCGTCGCCCTCGATGTGTACGACGTCGAGAGCGGCACCCAGCAGCGGATCGAAATCCCCTGGGCCGACGACCCCACCGTCAACGGAACGGGCCCCGGCATCCTCATCAGCGACGGCGGCGCGGACAGCGCGGTCGTGGACCCCGTCACCGGCCGGGTCACGAAGGCCGCCCCGAAGGATCTGCGCTACCCCGCGGGCTGCCGTGCGTGCCGGGTGCAGACCGAGGTGCGGTCGGTGACCGGGAAGGGGCTGCTGGTGAGCGGGCGCCGGGAGTTCTGGGTGCGGGGCGGCTGGCACAGCCGGAAGACGGCGCCGGCGGGGGCGGACGCGGCGTCGGGCGTGCCGACGGCTGTGACGGGTGGGCACGTACTCGCCAAGTGGCAGAAGAAGAAGGACCGCGACCACGACATCTGGGCGGTGCACGACGCGGAGACGGGAAAGACGCTGGCCACGGCTGAGTGCCGTAAGCCGGCGATAGAGCCCGGGAAGTACCCGGCGGCGGCGTTGTCCCCCGAGGGCCGGTACCTGGTGGCGGGCAGCCTGGGCTTCGACCTGGAGTCGAAGACGGGCCACTGCTTCGAGGACTCGGACGGCGCGAAGCCGATGTCGCTCTCGCTGGAGACGGTGACGGACGCGGGCGTGGCGTACGGCACGACGGCCACGCGCACCCCGGTGGAGGCGGACCTGGCGACACGGGAGCCGACGGCACTGCCCGCGAACATCCAGCTGCCGGCGACGGAACTGTCGTCCACGGCACTGTTCCGCTGGACGGACCGCAAGGACCGGGACCACTTGATCGCTTACGCGCGGCGGAAGTGAGCGGGGTCGGGGCGGCTGCGGAAGGTCGGGTTGGCTGGCTGGCTGGCTGGCTGGCTGGCTGGCTGCGGAAGGTCGGGCTGGCTACCGGGGGCGGCACTCCGGGCGCCGGGGTCTCCGGAAGCGGCATTCGGGACTGCATGATTTAGCTGCGATCCCGGGTCACCGAGGGCCCTCCCGGCGTCCCGCGCACACATCACGCTCTACGTCCCGAACGCCACTCCCTACGACCCCGACCTCCTCCGCACCCCGCCCCTGCGACGCGAAGCAGCCGCAGCCGGGACTAAGGGCCCGCCCCGCGCCGCGACGCCGCCGTACTCGGGAGCCGGGCCACGCCTGCGGCGCGAAGCTGCCGCATCCCCGGGGTGTGGGGCGGCAGCCCCGCGCCCCCCGGCCGGGGCCTGGGGGCTTGCCCCCCCACGCGGCGGCAGCCGCAAATGTCACAGCCGGGAAGGGGCGCGTAGGGGAAAAGAAGCCCGCGTCAGTCCGACGCGCGCTGCCATGGGCGGCACAGGGTTGCGAAGCAAGTCATCGATGCCAGGGCGCACGTCAGCTGCACCACCGCCATCGGTGTCGCCGTCGACTCGCCCGCGATGCCCACCAGGGGGGAGGCGATCGCGCCGATCAGGAAGGAGGACGTACCCAGCAGCGCGGACGCCGAGCCCGCCGCGTGCGGGGTGCGGGTGAGGGCCAGTGCGTTGGTGTTCGGGAGGGCCAGGCCCATTGCTGACATCAGGGTGAAGAGGCCTGCCGCTATGGGGATCAGGCCTACCTCTCCGAAGACGCCGGTGGTCATCAGCAGCAGGGCCAGCGAGGCCAGTGCGATGAGGGTGATGCCGAAGCCCAGGACCTTGTCCATGCTGACCCGGCCCACGAGCAGCTTGCCGTTGATCTGGCCGACACCGATCAGGCCGATCGAGTTGATCGCGAAGAGCAGGGAGAAGGTCTGCGGCGAGGCGCCGTAAATGGACTGGATCACGAAAGGCGACGCCGAGATGTATGCGAAGAGGGCGGCGAAGGCGAGGCCTCCGGCAAGCATGTAGCCCGTGAAGACGCGGTCCGCCAGCAGGCCCCGCATCGTGCGCAGCGCTTGGCCGACGCCCCCTTCGTGCCGCCGGTCCGCCGGCAGCGTCTCGTGCAGCCACTTCCATACGACGAGTGTGAGGACGACACCGACGGCGGTGAGGACGACGAAAACGCCCCGCCAGTCCGTCAGGCGCAGCACCTGCCCGCCGATGACGGGCGCGATGACCGGCGCGACGCCCGAGATCAGCATCAGGGTCGAGAAGAAACGGGCCATCTCGACGCCGTCGTAGAGGTCACGCACGACCGCCCGGGCGATGACGATGCCCGCCGCTCCCGCCAGCCCCTGGAGCAGGCGGAAGGCGATCAGGAGCTCCGCGGACGGTGCGAACGCGCAGATCGCGGTGGCCACGACGTACACGATCATGCCGAGCAGCAGCGGCCTGCGGCGGCCGAACCTGTCGCTCATCGGGCCGACGACGAGCTGCCCGAGCGCCATGCCCGCCAGGCACGCGGTGAGCGTGAGCTGCACGGTCGCGGCGGGTGAGCGGAGAGATTCCGTGACCTCGGGGAGGGCCGGAAGGTACATGTCCATGGAGAGCGGCGGCAGCGCGGTGAGGCCGCCGAGTACCAGGGTGACCAGGAGACTTGCGCGACGAGTGGCAGAAGCGTGAGTGGCAGAAGCGGCGGTGGCAGAACCTGTGGCGGCTGCGGTTTCGGCCTCCGCCCCGGGTATGTGGCCCTGTGCGGACTGGCCTGTCTCCGTCATTCGCATCTCCATGTCGTTGAAACTGCACCTATGCTCTCAGCTCGTCCGGAGTGGTCGAGACCTTTTTCCTGGGGGCTGGGATGGGCAAGGAAACCGTTCGATGGGGCGTCCTGGCTACCGGCGGCATCGCGTCGGTGTTCACCGCGGATCTGATGAGGATGCCGGACGCGGAGGTGGTTGCGGTGGCGTCCCGCAGCACCGCTGCCGCCCGCGCGTTCGCCGACCGCTTCGGGATCCCGCGCGCGTACGGCAGCTGGGCGGAGCTCGCCGCGGACCAGGACGTCGACGTCGTGTACGTCGCGGGCCCGCACTCCTCGCACCGGGCCGCCGCCGGCCTGTGCCTGGAGGCGGGCCGGGCCGTGCTGTGCGAGAAGGCGTTCACGCTCAACTCCCGCGAGGCGGAGGAACTCGTCGCCGTCGCCCGCCGCCAGGAGCGGTTCCTGATGGAGGCGATGTGGATGTACTGCAATCCCGTCATCCGGCGGCTCGGGGAAACCATACGAAGCGGTGCGATAGGTGACGTACGTACCGTGCACGCCGACTTCGGGCTCGCCGGGCCCTTCGCCCCCGAGCACCGGCTGCGCGACCCCGCGCTCGGCGGAGGCGCGCTGCTCGACCTCGGGGTGTACCCGGTGTCGTTCGCACAGCTGATCCTCGGCGAGCCCGACCGCGTACAGGCGGACGCCCTGCTGTCCCCCGAAGGCGTCGATCTCAACACCGGGATGCTGCTCGGCTGGGAGTCCGGTGCGACCGCCCTGCTGAGCTGTTCCATAACCGCCGACACCCCCATCACGGCGTCCGTCACCGGCACGGCGGGGCGGATCGAGCTGGGGCGCGGGTTCTTCTACCCGGACCGGTTTGTGCTGCACAGGGACGGGCGGGAGCCGGAGGAGGTCGTGGGTGGGAACGGGAATCGCAACAGCCTTCAGTACGAGGCCGCCGAGGTGATGCGCTGCCTGCGGGCGGGCGAGACGGAGTCGCCGCTCGTCCCGCTGAACGGCACCCTCGCCGTGATGCGGACGCTCGACGCGGTACGTGAGCGCATCGGCGTCCGCTACCCGGTGGACGGCGAGAGCTAGGCCAGCTTCAGGCCTGGATTGCCCACCTCCGTGACGAGCGAGGCGGCGGTCGTGACCGGCGCCCCGGGCGTGGTGACCGCGGACACCGTCCGGAAGTCCGCGCGCGCCGCGTCGGTGCCCAGCGTGACCGTCGTATAGCCACGCCTGCCGTTGTAGAACTTCAGGTGCGGGTTGCCCTGCATCAGGCGGTCGTAGTTGGCGGGCCTCTCGGCGCCGTCCTTGCCGCTGGAGACGGAAGTGGTGACGAGTTCCGTGCCGACGGTGGGTGAGTCCGGGTTCTCGAAGTCCTTCTTCAGGTCGAAGGCGTACGAGACGTGCACATCTCCGGTGAGCACCATCAGGTTCTCGATCCCGGCCGCCTCCGCCCCTTCGAGCACGCGCTTGCGGGAGGCCGGGTAGCCGTCCCACGCGTCCATGCTCACCTTCGGGTCGTTGACGCTGCGCCGTCGGGCGAAGGTGACCTGCTGCGGTACGACGTTCCACAGTGCGCGCGATTCCTGCCAGCCGTCGAGCAGCCAGCGCTCCTGCTCCTCGCCGGTCATGGTGCGTGCCGGGTCCTCGGACTCCGGGCCCGGCAGCTGCCAGCCGTCGCCGTAGGCCTGGTTGGACCGGTACTGGCGGGTGTCGAGGATGTCGAACTGTGCGAGCCGCCCGAAGTGCAGCCGCCGGTAGAGCCGCATGTCGGCGCCGTCGGGCTGCTGCGGGGTGCGCAGTGGCTGGTTCTCCCAGTAGGCGCGGTACGCCGCCGCCCTGCGCAGCAGGAATTCCTCGGGCGGTACGTCGTTCTCGGGTGTCCCGCCCGCGTAGTTGTTCTCGGTCTCGTGGTCGTCCCAGGTGACGACGAAGGGGTGCGCGGCGTGAGCAGCCATCAGGTCCGGGTCGGACTTGTATAGGGCGTACCGCAGCCGGTAGTCCTCCAGCGTGACCGTCTCGCGGTTGTAGTGCGCGGGCAGGCGGCGGTCGGTGTGGGCGCGGGCGCCGCCGGTGGCGTTCACGGCGTACTCGTAGAGGTAGTCGCCGAGGTGGAAGACGACGTCGAGGTCCTCTTCGGCGAGGTGCTTGTACGGCGTGAAGTACCCGTCGTGGTACGCCTGGCAGGAGACCGCGCCGAGCCGCAGCTCGCTGATCCGCGCGCCGCGCCCGGGGGCGGTGCGGGTGCGGCCGACCGGGCTGATCCAGTCGCCCGCGCGGAAGCGGTAGTAGTAGACGCGGTCCTGGTCGAGCCCGTCCGCCTCGACGCGGACGCTGTGGTCGAACTCGGGGTGTGCTGTGACGTGGCCGCGCCTGACGGTCCGGCTGAAGCGGGCGTCGTGCGCGAGTTCCCAGCGCACCTGGACGCGGGCCTGCGGCAGGCCGCTGTCCGGCTCGTACGGCCGGGGCGCGAGTCTCGTCCACAGGAGTACGGACCCGGGGAGAGGGTCGCCCGATGCGACGCCCAGCGTGAAGGGGTCCTCGGTTATCTTCCTGGCGTCGAGCTCGGCGGCCTGGGCGCTTCCCGGCAGGTTCGTGGCGAAGGCGAGTGCGGCGGCGGCTCCGGTGACGGTGAGAAACCTGCGGCGGTGGATGTGCCGTGCGGCGGCCGTGATCTCCTGGCCATGACGCGATGCGATTGTCATCTGCCCCTCCCCTGACGGCTGTTGTCAGAGAAATTGGAGTGGCACGGAACGTCGCACCGCTTTCATGTACGTGTCACGTACGCTGCTGGGCCATGAACCCTCAGACGAAGATCGCCGTCGTCACCGGAGCGGGCTCGGGCATCGGCCGGGCCGTCGCACTCGCGCTGGCGGGTGCGGGCTGGTCGGTCGCCCTGGCCGGACGACGTATCGAACCGCTGGAAGAGACGGCCGCGACAGCCAGGTCGGCCGGAGCCGGCGACACCCTGCACGTACGGGCGGACGTGTCCAGGCCCGAGGACGTGGACGCGCTCTTCTCCGCCGTGCGTGAGCGGTACGGGCGCCTCGATCTGCTCTTCAACAACGCGGGCACGTTCGGGCCGCGCGGCGTGCCGGTGGAGGACATCGCGTACGACGAATGGCGCTCGGTCGTCGACGTGAACGTCACCGGGGCGTTCCTGTGCGCGCAAGCGGCCTACCGGCAGATGAAGGGTCAGGACCCGCAGGGCGGCCGGATCATCAACAACGGCTCGATCTCGGCGCATGCTCCCCGGCCGCACTCGATCGCGTACACGACGACCAAGCACGCCATGACGGGCCTGACCAAGTCCCTGTCGCTGGACGGGCGACCGTACCGTATCGCCTGCGGCCAGATCGACATCGGCAACGCGGCGACGGACATGACGGAGCGGATGCAGGCCGGCATCCTCCAGGCGAACGGCGAGCTGATGGCCGAGCCGGTGATGGACGTGCAGGACGTCGCGCGCACGGTGCTGCACATGGCGGAGCTGCCGCTGGAGGCAAATGTGCAGTTCGCTACGGTCATGGCGACGACCATGCCGTACGTGGGGCGGGGCTGAGGGAACACCGGGCCGCCGCCCGCCGTTGGCCGCGGTATGAAGTCATTCACCGGTACTGAAGTCCTGCGCTACACCGCCTTCTCCAGCGACCCGGAGGGCGGCAATCCGGCCGGCGTCGTCCTGGACGCGTCCGGACTCGACGACGCGGCCATACTCGCCGTCGCCGCCGGGCTCGGCTACAGCGAGACCGCGTTCCTCACGGAGGAGCGCGAGCCCGGGCGTGCCTTCACCGTCAGGTACTTCAGCCCGAAGGCCGAGGTCCCCTTCTGCGGCCACGCCACCGTCGCGGCGGCCCTGGCGCTCGCCGAGCACCAAGGCCGCCCGGGTGACCTGGTCTTCGAAACCCGGGCCGGCACGGTGCCCGTGACGGTGACGGCGTCCCCCGAGGGCACCTACCTCGCGACGCTCACCAGCGTCGAGCCGAAGGTCGAGGAGGCGGCGGAGGGGGATGTGGCCGAGGCGCTGGCCGCGCTGGGGTGGCCGGCCGGCGATCTGGACCCGGCGTTCCCGCCCCGCATCGCGTACGCGGGCGCCCGCCACCTGGTGCTCGCGGCGGCGACCCGCGAGCGGCTGGCGGATCTGTCGTACGACTTCGAGCGGCTGGCCGCGCTGATGCGCCGCCTGGATCTGACGACGGTTCAGCTGGTGTGGCGCCAGGACGCGACGACGTTCCACGTCCGCGACCCGTTCCCGGTCGGCGGCGTGGTCGAGGACCCGGCAACGGGCGCGGCGGCGGCCGCCTTCGGGGCGTACGCGCGCGAACTCGGCCTGGTCCCGGCGGATGCGACCCTCACCCTCCACCAGGGCGACGACATGGGCCGCCCGGGGGTACTGACGGTCGGACTTCGAACGGGTGACGCACGAATCCGGGTGACCGGAGCGGGTGCACGCATCCCGGACGCCACCGCCTGAGCGGAACCAATCCCTCCGCAGGGTGCACGAACTTATACTCCAGCGACCTTCACAGTTCACACACATGGAGTGCACCTTGCGCATACATGCCGCCGCCCTCGCCGTCCTGGCAGGCTCCCTGCTCGCCGCCACCACCCCCGCTCAGGCGGCAGCACACCAGGGCGGTCTGCACCTCGGCAAGATCCAGTACAACAGCCCGGGCAGTGACACCCGCACCAACACCTCGCTGAACGCCGAGTGGGTCGAGATCCACAACAACACCCGCTCGGCGATCCAGCTCAGGGACTACAAGCTCAAGGACAACACGGGCTACACGTACACCTTCGGCACATACAGGATCGGTGCCGGCGCGACGGTGCGCGTCCACACGGGCAAGGGCACCAACACCACGGCCCACCGGTACTGGGGCCGCAGTTCGTACGTCTGGAACAACACCAGCGACAAGGCCCGCCTGATCAGGCCGAGCGGCACTCAGCTCGACTCGTGCGCCTGGACCACCAGCAACAACGGCACCAAGTACTGCCACTGACGGGCCGCGGGGCAGGTCTCAGGCCTGCCCCGTCTCGAAGCGGGCGATCTTCCCGCCGTCGACGATGAAGTCCCAGGCGGTACGCATCTCTCCCCAGGTCTCGTTGCGATACCTGACGACCAGGGACAGGCCGCCCGCCTTCTGCGCCTCGACGTCCATGTGGCCGCCCGAGGAGAAGATCTCCCGCTCCGTCCACTCGGCGAGGTCCCTCTCGGTCCCGTCGTCGGACATGGTCGCGGCGGGCGCCAGGGCGCCCTGGAAGGCATCACGGTCATTGGCGTTGACCGCGGCGACGAACGCACGCACGGCCGGCTCCGAGAGCTGCTCGACAGGAATTGTCACGGGATCTCCTCGCTACGCGGCATGAAGCGCCATGACGCCGCACAGTCGGCGCCCGTATCAAGGATGCGCACGATCACCGGTCCCCCGCACTCCTGCAAGGAACGGCCCGGGGGCCGGACCCGGGGAAATCCCCAGACCCAGCCCCCGGCGAGAGACGAGTCGACCTGTACGCCGGGTTCTGTCACCCGGTCGCCTCGCGGCGGCCGGGGAGGCGGCCATCCATCTAGGACCGGCGTTGCCGCCGGTCTCGTGCGGTCTACCCGCGAACTCGGGCGGGCAGCCCTCGATCGTCCGCGCAAGGCCGTCTTGCGACAGCCTCTCTTGACCTTGCTCCAGGTGGGGTTTACCTAGCCGCCTGAGTCACCTCAGGCGCTGGTGGTCTCTTACACCACCGTTTCACCCTTACCGAGAACCGAAGTCCCCGGCGGTCTGTTTTCTGTGGCACTGTCCCGCGGGTCACCCCGGGTGGCCGTTAGCCACCACCTTGCCCTGTGGAGCCCGGACGTTCCTCGGGGAGATCCGAAGATCCCCACGCGGCCGTCCGGTCGGCTCGTCTGCCGTGTCGACCATGCTACCTGGCAGGCGGGGACGGCTCGGCCTTGCTCGTCGCCGCCCTCACGCGGGCGCGAACCGGACCTTCGCCGAGCCCGGGTCGGCCTGGGTGAGGCGGACCCTGATGCGCTCGCCCAGCGGGAGCTTCTCGTCGCCGCCCTCTACGCGGGCCACGACTGCGAGGTCCTGCAGATGGACGGTGCCGACGGCCGGTTCGTTCTCCTTCACGTCCACCACGTGGGCGTCGAACACCTCGCCCACCCGGTCCTTGAGCAGCGCCGCCTCGATGATGTCGACGCACTCGCGCTCGACGGTGTTGGCACGCCGCGTGCCCTCGGCCATCGTCTGCGAGAGGCCGGGCAGCGCTTCCCGTACCCACTCCGGCGGCTCCTCGCCCGCGACGGCCGCGACGCACAGCTCGCCCGCGTAACGGTCGACGAGGCGGCGCAGCGGGGCCGTGCAGTGGGTGTACGGGGCGGCTACCGCCGAGTGGACCGACGGCTCGGGGACCTCACCGTTCTGGAAGACGGTGTACCCGGCGCCGCGCAGCAGCGTCGTGCACTCCTCCAGAAACGCGGCGTGGGCGGGCTTCCTGGGGTCGAGGGAGCGGACGATCTCGGCGTACGAGACGTGGTGCGGCCAGTCGATGCGCAGCGCCTTGGCGGAGCGGCGCAGGCGCCCGACCGCGCCGTCGGGAGCGGCGGGGAGGGTGCGCAGGATGCCGGTGCCCGCGGACATCATCAGGTCGGCCGCGGTCATGCCGGTGAGCAGGGAGATCTGGGCGTTCCAGCCGTCGACGGGGCGCGGGGCGCGGTATTCGAGGGAGTATGCATGGTCGTGCTCGACGATTTCCTGCTCGGGGACGTTGAGCGAGATGCCGCCGCGCTCGCGTTCCAGGGCCTCGCGCAGCAGCCCGATGTCACGGAGCAGTGCCAGCGGCTCCTCGGCCGTACCGGCGTCGATCTGCTGCTGTACGCCCGCGTAGTCGAGCTTGGCCCGGCTCTGTACGAGCGCGCGGCGCACGTCGGTCGCCTCGGTGCGGCCGTCCGCGTCGAGGTCGATGCGCCACAGGAGGGCGGGGGCCGTGTGGCCCGGCAGCAGGCTGGCGGCGCCCTCGGAGAGCAGACGCGGGTGCAGCGGAACCCGCTCGTCCGGGAAGTAGAGGGTGGCGACCCTGCGGTGCGCCTCGGCGTCGAGTACGCCGCCGGGCGTGACGAAGGCGGCGACGTCGGCGATCGCGTAATGCACCCGGAAACCGCCGCCTTCGCGCCTGGCCAGGTGCATCGCCTGGTCGAGGTCGGCGGAGGCGGGCGGGTCGATGGTGAAGAGGGGGATGCCGGTCTCGTCCAGGGCGGGCAGCCGCGGCGACTTGGCGGCGCGTTCGGCCTCCGCGATGACCTCGGCCGGGAAGGCCTCCGGCACATCGAGCGTGCTGCGCAGCGCGCGAAGGGCGGCCCTGAGGGGGGCCTCGGGGGCACCGATCACATGGATATGGCGGCGGGGCATGGTCCGAGCGTAGGTCTGGACAGGCCGGAGGGCGCGGCGGGATTCGGCTTACCCTGGCGTTTTGCGCGTACGCGACCGCGCGTATGCGTGTGGTGTACGCCAGTTGTACGCCGTACCCGCCGTACTCGCCGTATCCGAAGGAGTCCCGCTGTGCTCGTGCTCTTGCCGCCGTCCGAAGGAAAGGCCGCCAGCGGGTCCGGTGCGCCCCTGAAGCCGGAGTCCCTCTCGCTGCCGGGGCTGGCGGGGGCGCGGGCCGCGGTGCTGGACGAGCTGGTCGAGCTGTGCGCCGCCGACGAGGAGAAGGCGCGCGTCGTGCTGGGCCTGAGCGAGGGGCTGCGCGGCGAGGTCGCCAAGAACGTGGATCTGCGTACGGCGGGTGCCCGGCCGGCCGGGGAGATCTACACCGGTGTGCTGTACGACGCCCTTGGCCTGGCATCCCTCGACGCGGCCGCCCGCAAGCGCGCCCGGGAGTCGCTGCTGGTCTTCTCCGGGCTGTGGGGCGCGGTCGGGATCGGCGACCGGATCCCCTCGTACCGCTGCTCGATGGGCGTGAAGCTGCCGGGGCTCGGGGCGTTGGGGGCGTACTGGCGGGGGCCGATGGCCGACGCGATGCCCGCTGCGGCGGGCGAGGGGCTGGTGCTGGATCTGCGGTCCTCCGCGTACGCCGCTGCGTGGAAGCCGAAGGGGGAGGTGGCGGGGCGGACGGCGACAGTGCGGGTGCTGCACTCGCAGATCGACGCGGACGGGGTCGAGAAGCGGTCCGTCGTCAGCCACTTCAACAAGGCGACGAAGGGGCGGATCGTACGGGACCTGCTGGTGGCGGGAGCGGCGCCGGCCGGGCCCGGGGAGCTTGTCGGCGTACTGCGGGACCTCGGGTATGTGGTGGAGGCGGCGGCTCCGGCGAAGGCGGGGAAGGTGTGGGCGCTGGATGTGGTGGTGAGCCAGATTCACTGAGGCGCGGCCGTGTGCGTTGCGCTGCGCGCAACGATCGTTGCGCATGACGTGTGCCGTCGGCAGGATGACGGCATGACCTCCGTGCTGGAACATGCTGCCGTCGTCCCCGTCGTAGTCCTGGAGGACGCCGCCGACGCGGTTCCGCTCGCCCGCGCGCTGGTCGCGGGCGGGCTGCCGGCGATCGAGGTGACGCTGCGGACGCCCGCCGCGCTCGACTGCATCCGCGCGATCGCGGCGGAGGTGCCGGATGCGGTGGTCGGGGCCGGCACGGTGATTTCGGCGGCGGGGGTGGCCGATTCGGTTGCGGCCGGGGCGCGGTTTCTGGTGAGCCCGGGGTGGACGGACGGGCTGCTGGACGCGATGAGGGGGGCCGGCGTTCCGTTCCTGCCGGGGGTGTCTACGGCCTCGGAGGTCGTGGCGCTGCTGGAGCGCGGGGTGACGGAGATGAAGTTCTTCCCGGCGGAGGCGGCGGGCGGAACGGCGTACCTGAAGTCCCTCGCAGCGCCGCTTCCCGGGGCGAGGTTCTGCCCTACGGGCGGCATTACGCGGGCTTCGGCGCCGGGGTATCTGGCGCTGGGGAATGTGGGGTGTGTTGGGGGGACGTGGATGTTGCCGGGGGACGCGCTTGCGTCGAAGGACTGGGGCCGGGTGGAGAGGCTGGCGCGGGAGGCGGCGGGGTTGCGGGGGTAGGGGCGCAGCGGCTGGCGCGGGAGGCGGCGGCGCTGCGGGCCTAGGGGCGCCTGCGGCGGGCTTGTTCCCCGACCCGCCCCTTCCCGAACTGGGGGCGAGCCCCCAGACTCCGAGGGGCTGAGGTTTTCCGGCCCGGCCGGAAAACCTCAGCCCCTCGGGGTCCCCCCTGGACGTAGTCCTTAGGGAAGTTTGAGGAGCGGGGTCTGGGGCGGAGCCCCCCGCGGCGGCAGCCGCAAATGTCACAGCCGCGAAGGGGCGGGGTGGGGAAAGAAGCCCCGCACCCACCGCACCCCGGACTACCGCTCAGCGCAGGTGCGACGTGTCGTTCAGCAACCGCAGCGACGCGTTGCCGTCCGCGTAGTACGCCACCGCCGACAGCGACGCCGCCGACAGTTCCATGCGGAACAGGGACTCGGGCGGGGCGCCCAGTGCGAGCCTGACCAGGGTCTTGACCGGGGTCACGTGGGTGACCAGCAGGACCGTCCGGCCCGCGTACCGCGCGATCAGTTTGTCCCGGGTCGCCGAGACCCGGCGGGCCACCGTCGCGAAGCTCTCGCCGCCACCCGTAGGGGCCGCCTTCGCCGAAGCGAGCCACGCGTTCAGGTCGTCCGGGTACTGCTCCTGGACCTCGCCGAAGGTCAGGCCCTCCCACGCACCGAAGTCCGTCTCGCGCAGGCCCTCCTCGATACGAACGGTCAACCCCAGGCGTGCGGCCACCACGTCCGCCGTCTCACGGCAGCGCCGCAGCGGGGAGCTGACGATCTCCTGGACGGTGCCGCGCGCGGCCAGCGCCACGGCGACCGCTTCGGCCTGGCGCCGGCCGACCGCCGACAGCGCAGGGTCTGCGCCGCCGCTGCCGGAGAACCGCTTCTCAGGGGTGAGGGCCGTCTCGCCGTGCCGCAGCAGTACGAACGTGGCGGGCGTACCGAGATCGGCGGCGGCCCCCCAACCGACAGCCGGCGCAGCAGAGGCGGAAGCGGCAGCAGGGGCAGCAGGGGATTCACGTACGCCGGACGCGGACGCCGGCGCCGGGACCACCGACGCCGTACGCGTCGCCGCCCCCGTCAGCGCCGCCCGCGCCTTCGCCGCACCCGCCGTCGCATCGCCGACGACTCGCGCCGCCTCCGCATCGCGAGCCGCGTCACGGGCAGCGAATTCGGCGGTGGAAGCCGACGGCTCCCACTGCTTGCCCTTCTTGCCCGCGTCCATCGCCTCGTTGGCGAGCCGGTCCGCGTGCTTGTTCTTCTCGCGGGGGATCCACGCGTACGTGACCTGGGAGCGCGGGAAGACCGTCGCGGCCTCCGCCGCGAGCGGCTTCATGTCCGGGTGCTTGATCTTCCAGCGGCCGGACATCTGCTCGACGACGAGCTTGGAGTCCATACGGACATGGACCGTCGCGTCGGGATCGAGGGCGTGCGCGGCGCGCAACCCCGCGATCAGGCCCTTGTATTCGGCGACGTTGTTCGTGGCGAAGCCGATGTACTCGGCGGCCTCGGCGAGCGTCTCCCCCGTGATGGGGTCCAGCACGACCGCGCCGTAGCCGGCCGGCCCCGGGTTGCCCCGGGAGCCGCCGTCGGCCTCGATGACGAGGCTGCGTCCCATCGCTTACAGGCCGGACTCGGACGTACGGACCAGAATGCGGCGGCAGTTCTCGCAGCGCAGCACCGTGTCGGGAGCGGCGGCCCGCACCTCGTTGACCTCGGTGATGTTGAGCTCCAGCTGGCAGCCCTCGCAGCGGCGCTGGTAGAGACGGGCGGCGCCGACGCCACCCGACTGGACGCGCAGCTTCTCGTACAGCTTCAGGAGGTCGGCGGGGATGGTGGCCGAGGCGACCTCGCGCTGCTTGGTGACCGTGGCGACCTCGCTGTCGATCTGCTCGAACGCGGCGTCACGGCGCGCGGTCGTGTCGTCGACCTTGGCCTGGACGGACGAGACGCGCTCGGTCAGTTCGGCGACGCGCTCCTGGATGGTCTCGCGGCGCTCCATGACTTCGAGGACGACGTCCTCCAGGTCACCCTGGCGCTTGGCGAGCGAGACGAGCTCGCGCTGGAGGTTCTCCAGGTCCTTGGGGGACGTGACGGCACCGGAGTCGAGGCGCTGCTGGTCGCGGACGGCGCGCTGGCGCACCTGGTCGACGTCCTGCTCGGCCTTGGTCTGCTCGCGGGTGGTGTCGCTCTCCTCGGTCTGTGCGGCGACCAGCAGGTCGCGCAGCTGCGCGAGGTCCTTGGTGAGCGATTCGAGCTCGGCGTGCTCGGGGAGGGACTTACGCCTGTGGGCGAGCTGTGACAGGCGGAGGTCGAGGGCCTGGACGTCGAGGAGACGGATCTGGTCGGCGGGCGCGGCGTTCAGTTGGGGGCTCCAGAAGAGTGGTGGGTTGTCCAGGGGTCGGTGACGGTCTTCGAGACGTGGACGCGCAGGTCCCATCCGTGACGGTCGGAAATCTCGTCGAGCTGTGCGGCGGCCTGCTCGCACCAGGGCCATTCGGTGGCCCAGTGCGCGGCGTCGATCAGCGCGAGGGGTGTCTGTTCGCGGGCCTCGGAGGCCGGGTGGTGGCGCAGGTCGGCGGTGAGGAACGCGTCGACGCCGGCCGCCCGTACCTCGGCGAAGAGGCTGTCGCCGGATCCGCCGCTGACGGCGACGGTACGGATGAGGGCGTCCGGGTCGCCGGCGACGCGGACGCCCTGCGCGGTGGCGGGCAGCCGGGCGGCGACGCGGGCGGCGAAGTGGCGCAGGGTGGCCGGGGGGTCGACCTCGCAGATACGGCCGAGGCCGCGGTGGCCCTTGGGGTCGGTGGGGTCGGGCACGAGGGGCCCGGTGACCCGCAGATCGAGCGCACCGGCGAGGGCGTCGGAGACGCCGGGGTCGGCGCTGTCCGCGTTGGTGTGGGCGACGTGCAGCGCGATGTCGTTCTTGATCAGGGTGTGCACGGAGCGGCCCTTGAAGGTGGAGGCCGCGACCGTCGTCGTACCGCGCAGATAGAGCGGGTGGTGGGTGACGAGGAGGTTCGCGCCGAGCCTCACGGCCTCGTCGACGGTCTCCTGGACCGGGTCGACGGCGAACAGGACCCGGGTCACGTCGGCGTCGGGATCGCCGCAGACCGTACCGACCGCGTCCCAGCTTTCGGCTCGCTCCGGTGGCCAGAGGGCGTCGAGCGCGGCGATGACTTCAGACAGACGGGGCACGGGGACAGGTTACCTGCGCTCCGTGCCCCGCCGCCCATGGCGTAGGCCGCCTACTTGACCAGGGCCCCTGCTTGCTCGACCAGGGCCCCACTTGGCCAAAGCCCCTACTTGACCAAATGCGTGCGCAGGTCGTCGAGGACCTTGTCGGCCGAGGTCACGCCGAGGCCGAGGTACCAGGTCTCGTCCGGTACGTCCTTGGCCTGGCCCTTCTTGACGGCGCCGAGCTTCTTCCACAGGGCGTTGTCCTCGGCCTTGTCCTGGCTGGTGGCCTTGGGGTCGCCGTAGACGCCGGTGAAGATCCAGTCGGCGTCGGCCTCGTCGATGCGCTCGGGGCTGATCTCGGCGGCGAGGTCGTTGATCTGCTGGTTCTTGGGCCGCGACAGGCCGGCGTCCTCAAGGATGGTGCCGATGAAGGAGGCCTTGGCGTACAGACGAATCTTGCCGGGGAGGTAGCGGACCATCGAGATGGTCGGCTTCTTCCCGTCCTTCCCGCTCTTCTCGGCGATGTCGGTGCCGAGCTGCTTCGCCTTTTTCTCGTACGCGTCGAGCTTCGCCTTCGCTACGGCGGTCTTGTCGAGGGCCGCGGCGTTGAGGAGGTAGTTCTCCTTCCACGTGAAGCCGGGGCGGATCGAGAAGACGGTCGACGCGATGGCAGACAGTTCCTTGTACTTGTCGGCGGCGCGGAGCCGGCTGCCGAGGATCAGGTCGGGCTTGAGCGCCGCGATCGCCTCAAGGTTGAGGTTGTTGATGGTGCCGACGTTCTTGGGGTTGCCGGCGTCCTTCTTCAGGTAGCCGGGGATGCCCTCGTCGCCTTCGGCGGGCGCGTAGCCGACGGGCTTGATGCCGAGCGAGACGACGTTGTCGAACTCGCCGACGTCGAGGACCACGACGCGCTTGGGCGCGGCCTTCAGCTCGGTCTTGCCCATGGCGTGGGTGAGGGTGCGCGGGAACTGGCCGGGCTCGGCGTCCGTGCCGTACGCGGCGGTCTTCGCCGCGGCGTCCCCGAAGTCCTTGCCGCCCTGTGCCACGGCCTTCTTGTCGCCGCCGCTCTTCTCGCTCGCGACGGCGCTCTTGTCGGCGCTGCCCCCGCAGGCGGCGAGGGAGAGCGCCGCGGCCACGGCGAGGGAGACAGCGGCGGCGCCGCGGCATCGTATGGACATTCAAGGGCTCCTGAAACTCAATGCTCGTTCGTCCTTAGGCGGCCCTAACTTATCGCTCCCGGTGCCACGAACAGCACACCCGCCCGCACCGGCTCAGCCGAATCAGGTGATGGCCACCCTTATGTGTGAAGTGGGCGGTCTCGTGTTGTTCGGCAGGAAGTACGAAAACTAGCTTCGGTCGCCGGAGGTGACTGACCGATGACAGCCTGTGCCATCGAAAGCGCCGCTGACGGCGGCGCACTGCGGCGGGCGGTGTTCACGATCGCCGCCAACGGTTCGTACGCCGCGCGGCTGGCGGGCGTCGGGGACGCGCTGTTTCCCGAGCGGTGGACGCTCGACGGGCCCGAGCCCTACGCCGTGCCTCTGCCCGCGGACCAGCCCGAGGAGGCGGACACCGGGCTGCTGCCGATGGAGGACGGGCGTGTTCTCATCCACCGGCGGGTGGACGGGCGGCACGTGTTTTCCCTGCTCTACCCGACGGGGCCGCGGACCGGGGAGCTGCCCGTCGGAGCGGTGGAGTGCGAGCGGCTGGCGCTGCTGCCACCGGCCCCGGGCGGCACAGACGCGTATGCCCTCGCTGTGGGCGAACTGTCCACCCACGTATGGCTGGTGGCGGGCGGCACCTTCGGGCCCGAGCACGTCGCCGAGGTGGAAGGGCGCTGCTCGGGCGGCGTATGGCTGGACCGTACGGGGCGGATGCTCGCCCTGGACCGGGAGTCGGACGGGGTGAAGAAGGCGGTGGCGGTCGACCTGGAGCGGGGCGGGGAGGCGACGCCGCTGCTGCAGATCACGGAAAGCAGCAACGACCGGCTGCTGCTCGCGGATGTGGACAGCGGGCTGCTGCTGATCCGGTCGGACGCGGCCGGTCACGACCGGCTGGGGTGGGGCGTGCTGGGGAGCATGCTGCCGGTGCGGTTCCCGGAATGCCTGGCACCGGCCGACTGCGCGGTGACGCCGTTCGCGGTGCAGCCGGGGCAGTTGCTGACGCCGGAGAACTGCGCGGTGGGCATGCGGATCGACGGGGCAGCGGGGAGTTGGGTGGGGGTGTGGCGCCCTTCGGGGCGCCGGCTCCATCAAATCGCGGCGCCGGAGGGGTGGTTGGCCGGGGCGGGTCTGTGGACTCGGGAGGGGGTGCTGCAACTGCCGTACGCGACGGCTTCTGTGCCGTGTGGGGTGGCGCGCGTGGAGGCACCGGACGACCCCCTTCCGGAGGTCTTGATCACAGAACCGGCACAAGTGGAATGCGCAGGTGGGGAACCATCTGGGCCTCTGGACACTCCTGTGGTGTGCAAGCCCGTACCGCTCCAGCAGTCGCCGCTCACCGGGCGTGGGGTCCGTGGTTGAACGCGTGGTTGAATTTGAGCCGGGGGCGGGGCGGTTGGCCGTATCGGCGGGGCGGGCCTTGCTCCACATGAAAGTGCACGCAGCGATTCCAGGGGATCTCCCACATGTCTGAAGCCCGAACCGACACGACCCAGACGCGCCCGCAGACTGCGGGCGGCGGGCGGGACGAAGCCGGCCACTCCGGGAGGCACCGAGGGGGTGCGGCGGCTTCGGAAGACTCGACGGCTCCGGCCCGGGGGCGCCATCGGCGGGGGTCGACGGAGCGCTAGCCAGACAGCTGGGTGGGGGCGGTGCCTGTGCGGTGCGTGCGTGTGCGGGCACCGTGCAGTGCGGGTTGCCTGCGGCGCAGTTCCCCTCCCCGCCCCTTCCCGGCTGTGACATTTTGCGGCTGCCGCCGCGTGGGGGCTCCGCCGCAGGCGCCCCCGCCTCAGCCGTGCTTCAGGGCCAGCACCTCCGCCGCCCCAAACGTCTCGTTCGCCGGACGCTCCTCGAAATACGACGACAGCCGGTCGTCCAGTTCCGCGTACGAGAAAACGTCCTTCGACGTATCGAACTTCGCCGCCACCTTGGGGCGTTCCATGACCGCGACCATGCCGCCGTGGACCACCAGCAGCCGGCCGTTGACCTTGGCAGCCGCCGGAGACGCCAGGTAGCCGACCAGCGGGGAAACGTGCTCGGGGGCCAGCGCGTCGAGTTCTCCGGCCGAGGGTTCCGCGAAGCCGGCGAAGACGTCCTCCGTCATACGCGTACGCGCACGCGGGCAGATCGCATTGGCCGTCACCCCGTACTTGGCGAGGGCGAGCGCCGTCGACGTCGTCAGGCCGACGATGCCACCCTTGGCCGCCGCATAGTTGGGCTGGCCCGCCGAACCCGCCAGGTACGCCTCGGACGAGGTGTTGACGATCCGGCCGTACACCGGACGGCCCCCCGCCGCCTTCGACCGCTCACGCCAGTGGCCGGCCGCGAAGTGCGTGGTGTTGAAGTGGCCCTTGAGGTGGACCCGTATCACCGAGTCCCACTCCTCCTCGGTCATCGAGAAAATCATCCGGTCACGCAGGATGCCCGCGTTATTGACCAGGATGTCGAGCTTGCCGTACGTATCGACGGCCAGCTGGATCAGCTCGCCCGCCTGCTCGTAGTCGGATACGTCGCCCAGGTGCGCGACGGCCCGCCCGCCCGCCGCGCGGATCTCCGCGGCGACCTCCTCCGCCGGGGCGGCCGACGCCTCACCGGAGCCGTCGCGGCCCGGCTGCCCGTAGTCGTTGACGACGACGCTCGCCCCGAGCCCGGCCAGTTCCAGCGCCTCGGCGCGGCCGAGGCCGCGGCCCGCGCCCGTAACGATCGCGGACAGCCCGTCGAGTGGCTGCGGCAGTAGCTGTGGCATCCGGTTCCCCCCTCAGATTTCTATGCACGTGCGCAGCGCCTCGCCCGTGCGCATCTGGTCCAGAGCGTCGTTGATCCCGTCCAGCCGCACCCGGTGCGTGATCATGCCCTCCAGGTCGATCCGGCCCGCGCGCCACAGCGCGATGGCCCGCTCGTACGAACGGAGCACGTCCCCGCCGCCGTACATCGAAGGCAGGATGCGCTTCTCGTCGAAGAACAGCTCGAACATGTTGACCTGGAACAAGTCGTCCATCGCGCCCGCGCCGACTACGCACAGCGTCCCGCCGCGCCGTGTCGTCTCGTACGCGGTCCGGGCCGTGGCGGACTTGCCCACGACCTCGAAGACGTAGTCGAAGCCCTCGCCCGCGGTGATGCGCTGCTTGGCGTCGGCGAGTTCGTCGGGCGACACGGCCTCCGTCGCGCCGAACTTCAGCGCCGCCTCGCGCCGCGAAGCGACCGGGTCGACGGCGACGATCTGTGCCGCGCCCTGCACCCTCGCGCCCTGGATCGCCGAGATGCCGACGCCGCCACAGCCGATGACGGCGACCGACGAACCGGCTTCCACCTGGGCGGTGTTGATGGCCGCGCCGAGTCCGGTCGTCACGCCGCAGCCGATGAGCGCGGCGATCTCGTACGGTACGTCGTCGGGGATCGGTACGGCGCAGCCCGCCGCAACCACGGCCTCCTCGGTGAAGGTGCCCGTTCCGGCGAAGCCGAAGACGTCGCCGCCGGGGCGCTTGAAGTTGGGCACGCCCGCGTTCATGAGGCCGGCGAGGCACATGTGCGTCTGGCCGCGCTTGCAGGACGCACAGGTCCGGCACGCGGGCAGCCAGCAGACGATGACCCGGTCTCCCTGGCTGAGGCCGGTGACGCCGTCGCCGACGTCGATCACCTCGCCCGCGCCCTCGTGGCCGGGGATGAAGGGGGCGGGCTGGGGCAGTACGCCGTTCATCGCGGAGATGTCGGAGTGGCACAGTCCGGTGGCCCGGATGCGGAGTTTGACCTTGCCGGGGCCGAAGCCCACCGCCTCGACGTCGTCGAGGACTTCGAGCTTGTCCTGCCCTATCTCGTGCAGTACGGCTGCGCGCACGGTACGGCTCCCTTCACGGAGGTCAGGTGTGTACGACGGTGGTGTCGGCCAGCACCGGCGCGTCGTCCCTCTCGACGGCGGTGACCGACACCTGGACGCGCCCGGGCGACTTCCACATCCGCAGGCGCAGCGTCTCGCCGGGGAAGACGACTCCGGCGAAACGGGTGCTGTACGAACTCACGCGCGTGACGTCGCCGCCGAGCAGGGTGTCGACGACGGCCTTGAGTGTCATGCCGTACGAGCACAGGCCGTGCAGGATCGGCCGGTCGAACCCGGCGAGCTTCGCGAACTCCGGGTCGGCGTGCAGCGGGTTCCAGTCGCCGGAGAGGCGGTAGAGGAGTGCCTGGTCCTCGCGGATCGGACGCTCCACCTCCGCGTCCGGCGCGTGGGTGGGCTGCTCGACGCGGACGGAAGGTCCGCGCTCGCCCCCGAAGCCACCTTCGCCGCGCACGAAGATCTGGGCGTCGCTGGTCCACAGCGGCCCGTCGGCGTCGGCCGCTTCGGAGCGCAGCACGATGACGGCCGCTTTGCCCTTGTCGTACACCGCCTGGACCTTTGAGGTCTGAACGGCGTTGCCCTTGACGGGGATCGGCCGGTGCAGCTCGATGCTCTGGCCGCCGTGCAGGACGTGGGCGAGGTTGACGTCGATGCCGGGTGTGGACAGGCCGCTGACGGCGCCGGCACCGCCCGCGCCCGCGACGGTGGCGAAGCTGGGCAGGACGTGCAGCTTGGATTCGAGGGTGTAGCGCAGCTCGTCGGAGTCGGTGGCGGGCGTACCTGCGCCGAGGCCGAGGTGGTAGAGCTGGATGTCCTTGTGGTCCCAGGTGATCTCGGCGCTGCGTGGTTCGGCGGCGACGGCCTTGGCGGCATCGATGGGCATGAGGATGCTGCTCCTTGATGGGTGGAAGACCTCGGTGCGATCGTCCGCACCGTCGACCGCACCGAGGTCGTACGGGACCGGCCGCGAAAACTGCCGGTTCTAGAACGCGTTCTAGGCCGATGGCCCCTATATATAACGCACCCTCCAGTACTTGTGAAGATGCCTGACGCCGTGTCAGAAGCGGTGTACGGAGGGAGGCCGCGCGTAAGCTCCGACCAGCCCGTCGCCGCCGACCCGGAACTGGAGCCCGCCCCATGATCAGAGTCCTCCTCGCCGAGGACCAGGGCATGAAGCGCGGCGCCCTCGCCCTGCTCCTCGGCCTTGAGAAGGACATCCAGGTCGTCGCCCAAGTGGCCGCCGGCGACGAGATCGTGGACGCCGCTCTCCTCTCCCGTCCTGACGTGGCGCTCCTGGACATCGAGCTCCCCGGCCTCGGCGGACTCGACGCCGCCGCACTGCTGCGCGAGGAGGCACCCGACTGCCGGGTGCTGATCCTCACCACCTCTGGCCGGCCCGGCTATATGCGGCGCGCGATGGAGGCCGGGGCGGCGGGGTTCCTGGTCAAGGACGGCCCGGTGGAGGAACTGGCCGCGACCATCCGCCGGGTGCTGACCGGCGAGACCGTCATCGACCCGGCGCTCGCCGCTGCCGCCCTGAGCTCCGACGTGCCCAGCCCCCTCACCGCGCGCGAGTGCGACGTACTGAACGCAGCGGCAGCAGTGGACGGGGCTACCGTCGCCGACCTTGCCGAGAAGCTGGACCTGTCCGAGTCGACGGTACGGAACTGCCTCTCGTCGGCGATCGGCAAGACCGGCACCCGCGACGGCATGGAGGCGGTACGCGCGGCGCGGCAGCAGGGCTGGCTCTGACGGGTCGCGCGCGGCCCGGTCAGCCGACCTGCACCGTCCTCGGCACCTCCTTGGCGTCGAAGACACGAATGCCCGCAACGTCCCCCTTCGCCCTGGAGGCCTTGCCCTCCAGCGTGAACCACCGGCCCTTGAACCCCGCCGCTTTCATCAGCTCCGGCTCGACGGTCCCGTCGTCGTATTCGTACTCCAGGCGCTTCACCTCCGGTCCGACGTATCCGACGGTCAGCCGGGTCCCCTTCACCGTGAACTCGTACGACTTGAAGCTCATGCCGTCGCGGTCGTCACTCTTGTCCCTGAGGCCGAAGACCGGCACCGTCTGCTTGCCTCCGTGGGCGTCGATGACGACGACGGAGAACCAGTCCCTGCCGAGCTCCGCTTCGGGGTCGGCCTTCCGCTCGTCCCACACCCCGTACTCGATCATCCGCTCCTTCTGCTTGCGGGCCTCGGCCTCGGTCCGCGGTGCGCCCCAGAGCTCCACGGACACGTACGCCTGCGCATCGGTCGTGCCCCGTCCGTAGATCTCCGTGAGCTGAGTCCGCTGCGGCGTGTAGACATGGCGCTCCTCCGCCGACTGGCGGTGTGCCGCCACATAGGACTGCTCGCGCCCGTCCACCACCGCCAGTGCCAGCGTCCCCGTGGAGCCCGCCATCACCAGTGCCACCGCCGTTCCGAGCACCCAGCGGCGTGCCTTGCGGCGCTTGCCGCCGCGCATCACTGCCTCGTACGGGGCTATACCGACCTCGACCTCGTCCGTCGCGTCCGCGAGCCGCAGGGAGATGTCGTGGTGCGCCATGTCCTGTTCCCTGTTCATCAGTTCGCCCCTCGGCTTCCGACCTTCTCGGTCAATGCGGGAATGGCACGCAGCTTGGCGATCCCCTTGGCGGCATTGCTCTTTACGGCTCCCACCGAGCAGCCCATGGCTTCGGCGGCCTGGGTCTCGCTCAGGTCCTCCCAGTACCGCAGCACCACCGCTTCCCGCTGACGCACGGGGAGCTGGGCGAGGGCGCGCAGCAGAGCGGACCGGTCGTCGGCCTGCGCCATCCGGTCGCCGCGCTCGGGCGCGTCGAGTATCGGAGCCGAATCCTGCAGCGACAGGAACTCCTTGAGCTTCCTGCGGTGTTTTCGCGCATGGGCGTTGACCATGATGCGCCGCACATACGCGTCCGGATCACCGGCAGCGCTCACCCTGCCCCAGGACACATACGCCCGCTCCAGGGACGACTGCACCAGGTCTTCCGCTGCGTGCTGCTCCCCCGTGAGAAGAAACGCCGTACGCATCAGCTGCGGCCAGCGGTTGACGACGAATCCCCGGAACTCTTCGTCCCGGGCCTGCTTTCGCTCCCCCATGAATGCCTCCTTGCATATTGGAGTCCATGAGGGACCGAAACCGTTGCCTCAGTTCGCCGATCCCGTCGTTCCGGTCGTTCCGGTCGTTCCGGTCCGCCTCGGGAGGAGGAAGAACATCAGCGCTACGCCTCCCACCAGCGCAAACGTCCCCGTTCGAAAGGCCAGCGCGTATCCCGCCGTCAGCGCCTCCGCGGTTGTTCCTCCCGCGGTCCTGGACGCCGCGACCGTCGAAAGCACGGCCAGTCCCAGCGCGCCGCCCATCGTGCGCGAGGTGTTGATGAGGCCGGAGAGGAGACCGGCGTCTCCCGGGGCGCCGGCCGAGGTCGCGAGTGAGGCGAGCGGGGTCGATGCCAGGCCCGCGCCGACCATCATGAGGATGCCGGGGCCGAGTACGGCCGTGAGGTACGAGCCTTCTGCGGTCATCGTGGACTGCCAGCCCATGCCTGCCGCCGCGACCAGGGAGCCGGTGATCGCGACCCTGCGCGCGCCGGTCCTCGCCATCAGGCGTGGGGCGAGCTTCGAGCCGATGACGATGCTCAGCGAGCTGGGGATGAGGGCGAGCCCGGCGCCGAGGGGGCTGTAGCCCAGCACGTTCTGGGCGTACAGCGTCATGAAGAACCACATGCAGAACATCGCGGAGCCGTTCACGAACATCGCCGCGTTCGCCGCGGAGACGGCTCGCACCCGGAAGAACTTCAGTGGCATGAGTGGTGCCTTGGTGCGTGCCTCCACCGCCACGAAGGCGGTGAGGAGTGCGAGGCCGGCGAGGAGGGGGGCGAGTGTCGATGCCGAGGCCCAGCCTTCCTCTTCGGTCTGCACGATCCCGTACGCGAGGGTGGCCAGGCCTGCCGTGACCAGCAGTGCGCCCGGCAGGTCCAGGCGGCGGCCGTCCCTGGCGTGGCTCTCGGCGAGCCATGCGGCTGCGCCGGCCAGTACCAGGGCGCCGATCGGCACGTTGATCAGCAGGGTCCACCGCCACGAGAGGGCGTCCGTCAGTACGCCGCCGACGAGCCCGCCCGCGGCGCCGCCGCCTGCGCCTACCGCCGACCAGGTTCCTATGGCCCGGGCTCTGGCCGCGCCCTCCGGGACGGCGGAGGTGAGGATGGTGAGCGTCGCGGGGGCCAGTACGGCTGCGCCCAGGCCCTGTACCGCGCGGGCGGTCACCAGGTGCCAGCCCTCCTGGGCGAGGCCGCCCGCGAGGGAGGCGGCGGTGAACAGGCCCAGGCCCAGGAGGAAGGTCCGCTTCCGGCCGAAGATGTCTGCGGCGCGGCCGCCGAGGAGCATGAATCCGGCGAAGGCGATGGAGTAGGCGTTGAGCACCCATTGCAGGCCGACTGCGGTCAGTCCCAGGTCTGCGCGCATTGAGGGGAGCGCGACGTTTACGACGGAGACGTCGAGGACCACTAGGAACTGGCCCGCGCAGGCAGCCAGTACGACTGCCCAGGTGCGGGATGCCTTGCGGGCGGCGGGGGTTCGGGTTTCGTCGGGGGAAGGGGCTGCTTGGGGCATGGGTGTCATGCTCGCAGCATTGGTGTGACCCGTACACGTGGGTTTTGGGGCGTGGCGTGGGGGTGTGCGGTGCGTTTGCGTGTGCGGTGCGGGTTGCCTGCGGCGCTGTTCCCCTACCCGCCCCTTCCCGAAACTGGGGGCAAGCCCCCAGGCCCCCGGACGCGGACGCCCTCCGGGCGTGTCCTCAATCTCCCCCAAGGACTTCGTCCAGGGGGACCCCCGACGGGCTGAAGATGCCCGCAGGAGCGCGGTCTGGGGCGCAGCGCCCACGAGGCGGCAGCCGCAAAATGTCACAGCCGGGAAGGGGCGGCTCGGGGAAAGTCCGCCGCAGGCGCTGCGCCCCGGAGGTCAAGGCCGCCGCAGGCGCCGGCGCCCTGCGGGGTTACGGGCGTCGCAGTAGCGTTACTACCGCCGCGCCGCCCAGGCCTATGTTGTGGGCCAGGCCCACCCTCGCTCCCGGCACCTGGCGATCGCCCGCCTCTCCTCGCAGTTGCCACGTCAGTTCCGCCGCTTGTGCCAGGCCCGTTGCGCCCAGGGGGTGGCCCTTGGAGATCAGTCCGCCCGACGGGTTGACGACCCGCCTTCCGCCGTACGTCGTCGCGCCGCTCTCCACGAGCTTGCCCGACTCGCCGTCCGCGCACATGCCCAGCGCCTCGTACGTCAGCAGTTCGTTGACGGAGAAGCAGTCGTGCAGCTCCACCACGTCTACGTCCTCGATGCCGAGGCCCGAGTGCTCGTACGCCTGACGGGCCGCCGCCCGCGACATGGGCTTGCCGACCACGTCGATGCACGAGCCCGATCCGAAGCTCTCCTCCGTGTCCGTCGTCATCGTCTGTGCAGCGATCTCGACCGCCTTGTCGTGCAGGCCGTGCTGGACCACGAAGCGCTCCGAGACGATCACCGCCGCCGCTGCTCCGTCGGACGTGGGCGAGCACTGGAGCTTCGTCAGCGGGCGGTGGATCGTCTTGGACATCAGGATCTCGTCGACCGTCCAGACGTCCCGGAACTGGGCGTTCGGGTTCGCCGCCGAGTGCTTGTGGTTCTTCGCGGCCACAGCGGCCAGCTGCGCCTCCGTCGTGCCGTACCGCTCCATGTGCTCGCGCGCCGCGTTTCCGAAGATCTGCGCGGTGGGCGGGGAGGTCATTTCGAAGCCGTGCGCCGCCGCCATTACGCCGTAGTGGCGGGCTACTGGAGACGTGCTGAAATCGCCGCTGTCCGCTCCGCCGCCCAGTGCGCCTCGCTTCATCTTCTCGAAGCCCAGCGCCAGGACGCAGTCACTCATGCCGCCCTCCACGAACTGCCGCGCCATCATCAACGCCGTCGATCCCGTCGCGCAGTTGTTGTTGACGTTGTAGACGGGCACGCCTGTGAGGCCGAGTTCGTACGTGGCGCGCTGTCCGGCCGTCGACGGCTGGAAGCAGTAGCCGACAGGGACCTGCTGGACCTGTTCGTAGGGGACCCCGGCATCCTCCAGGGCGTTCGTGCCCGCTTCCTTCGCCATGTCCCAGTACTGCCAGTCCCGTGATTCGGGCTTCTCGAACTTCGTCATCCCCACGCCGACGATGTACGCCTTCATCCGTGTCGCTCCTTCAGTCTCGCGGCAGGCCGAGAATGCGCTCGGCCACGACATTGAGCTGAACCTGGGTGGTACCGCCCGCGATGGTCAGACAGCGGGACATCAACAGGCCGTGCACCGCCCGCTCCCCCGCCCCCTCGCTCACCGCGCCTGCCGGTCCGAGCAGTTCGAGGGCGAGTTCGGCGACCTTCTGCTGGTGGCCGGTCTGGACGAGTTTGCGTACGCTCGCGCCGGCGCCCGGCTCCGCGCCGTCGACCTGCCTCAGCGTCGTACGCAGCCCGATGCAGGCAAGGGCGTGCGCCTCGGCGGCCAGCGCGCCAATACGGGCCCGGTAGGTGTCGTCGAGCCCGGGTGCCCGTACGAGCAGTTCCTCCAGACCCGTGTCGAACGTCAACTGATCGGCCATATGGACGCGTTCGTTGCCGAGAGTGTTACGGGCGACCCGCCAGCCGTCGTCGACCTCCCCTACGACAGCGTCGGCGGGCAGCAGTACGTCGTCGAAGTACACCTCGTTGAAGAGCGAGTCACCGGTGATCTCCTTGAGCGGGCGGATGTCGATGCCGGGGGTGTTCTTCATGTCGACGACGAAGTATGTGAGTCCCTTGTGCTTCGGCGCCTCCGGATCCGTGCGGGCCAGCAGGATGCCGTAGTCGGCCCACTGTGCCGCGCTCGTCCACACCTTCTGTCCGGTGACCCGCCACCCTTCCGGTACGCGCCGCGCCTTCGTACGGAGCGAGGCGAGGTCCGATCCTGCGCCCGGTTCGCTGAACAGCTGGCACCACAGCACATCGCCCCGCAGTGTCGGCAACAGGTGGCGCTGTTTCTGCCCCTCTGTGCCGTACGCGATAAGGGACGGCACCACCCAGGTCGCGATACCGAGGTCGCTGACCTCCACTCCGGCGGCCCTCAGCTCCTCCTGGACGGCGAGCTGCTGTACCGGCCCGGCGCCGAGGCCGTACGGAGGGGGCAGGTGCGGGGCGACGTAGCCGGTGGGCGCGAGGGCACGGCGGGCGGCTCCCCGGTCGAGCCCGCGCGCCCCTGCTATCGCCTCGCGCGCCTGCTGCCTGTACGGGCCCGCTTCCGGCGGCAGTTCCAGCCGCAGCTCACGGCGCGCGCCGCCTGTCGCAAGCCGCACGGCCCGTAACCGGTGGCCGTCCCCCGCGCCCATGAGCTGCCGGGCGACGACCGCGCGGCGCAGGTAGAGGTGGGCGTCGTGTTCCCACGTGAAGCCGATGCCGCCGAGGATCTGGATGCAGTCCTTGGCGCAGCTGTACGCGGCGTCCAGGGCCGTGGCGGCGGCAAGGGCGGCCACGAGTCCCCCGGCGTCCGTCCCGACCGCACGGGTCGCGTCCCAGGCCAGTGCCCGCGCCTGTTCCAGGCGTACGAGCATGTCGGCACAGAGGTGCTTGACCGCCTGGAACTGTCCGACAGGCCGCCCGAACTGCTCGCGCACCTTCGCGTATTCGGTGGCCGTGTCCAGTGCCCAGGCGGCGGTGCCGCACGCGTCGGCGGCGTACAGGACGGCGGCCAGGTCCCGTACGAGAGCCGTGTCCACGTCCAGTACGCGGCCCTCGGGGATGATGACGGCGTCGGCGGTGACCTCCGCCGTGGGCCGGGTCGGATCGGCGCTCTCGTGCGTACGGACGGCCAAGTCCTCGGCGTCCACGGCGAACCAGGAGTTCCCTGCGGCGAGGACGAGGAGGTCCGCCTGCCCGCCGCCCAGTACGGGCGGGGCTGTCCCGTCGAGCCGGTAACCGCCTTCGACGGGTGCGGCGGTGAGCGTTCCCGGCCCGAGCGCGACTGCCCCGATACGCGCGCCTCCCGCCAGCTCGGCGACAAGCCCACCCTGCCCCGCGCGGCACAGCACCTCGGAAGCGAGCACGCTCGGCAGATACGGGCCCGGAAGTGCGGCCCTGCCCATCGCCTCCAGTACGACGGCCAGATCGAGGGGCGTGCCGCCCCCGCCGCCGTACTCCTCGGGCAGATGCAGGCCGTGCAGGCCCTGTTCCGCTGCCCCGTCCCAGTACCCAGGCCGTCGCTCCCCTGTCCCGTCGAGCAGCTTCCGCACGGCCTCGGGCGGTACGGCCCGCGCGAGCCAGCGGCGTACGGAGTCCGCCAGTTCGCGATGCTCTTGCGTGATTCCGATAGCCATACAGGCAGACTAGAACACGTTTCAATCTGACGGTAGGTCAGATAGCGGGCGAAGAATCGATACGGCCCAACCCGTTCGAGTGGTGCGGACATAGTGGGACATATCGGTGGGAAATGGACTGTCGGTATCGCAGCCCTCAAAGGATGGAATCTCATGCGACTTCGCAACACCCTGGCCGCCGCCCTCGGCGCCTTCTCGCTCGCCCTGACCCTGCCGACCTCGGCGAGTGCAGCCTCGGGAGACTTCAGCTACGCCTACTTGGACGAGCAGGAGAACGGTCGGATCGGCCACCTGGCCAACCCCGAGAGCGGGAGGTGCATCAACCTGCCGGAGGTGGAGGGCGGTGCCCCGGCCGCCAGCGCCCCCCTGAACACCACGAATGAGTTCGCCACTGCCTTCGTCGAGGCGAACTGCGAAGGCCCCGGCTTTGCCCTTCGGCCCGGCGGCGGCTCCTCCAGCCACCTCAAGATGCGCTCGGTGATCTTCCGCTGAGCACGCGCACTCCGCCCCGGTACATGTACCGGGGCGGAGTGCTGTGGCGGTACCTCTCAGAGGCCGCCCTCGGCGGCGGCCGTGACGAACGCGGCGAACGCGGAGGGGGCGACGGCGAATGCGGGACCGTCGGGGTTCTTGGAGTCGCGGACGGCGATACGGCACGGCTGAGCGGCGACCTCGACGCAGTCGCCGCCAGTGCTGCCGCTGTACGACGACTTGCGCCAGGCGGCTGCGCCGAGCGGCGCGCACTCGATGCATTCACCGCCGGTGTTACCGCTGTAGCTGGACTTACGCCATCGCGCGTTGGTCAGGTCCTGGCTGGTGCCCATAACGTTCCTCCATTACGCGGATGATCAGTGCCGCCGAATCCTCTACAGAGAGAGCAGCGGCCTGCAAGTGAGCGTAACGAAGGGCGGCTTCCTTGACAGTCTCAGGGTTGGCAGTCATGTGCCCCGAGATGAGGTCCTCCGAGTACACGAGGTCCGGATCATCGTCGAACCGCATGGTGGTGAACGAACCGATCAGGCTTGCGTGTTCACCGGCGGAGAAGGGGAGCACCTGGATCCTCACCCAGCGCTCCTCGCGGAAGCTCAACAAGTGAACCAGTTGATTCCGCATGACCTCCAAGCCGCCGATCGGCCGATACAGCGCGGCCTCGTCCAGCACCACCCAGATCATGGGCGGATGCTTCCGGCACAGGATCCGCTGGCGTTCCATTCGAGCCGCCACCAGCTCGTCCAGGTTGTCCGGCAGACCCGTTGCCAGAACCGCCCGCGCGTACGCCTCCGTCTGCAGCAAGCCGTACACCAACTGCGCCTGGTACGAGGAGATGTACGTCGCCTTCGCCTCCATCTCCGCAAACGGCTGGAACCAGTGCGGCAACTGACTCCGCAGCACCAGCCCCACCAGTCGAGAGAACGTCCCTCCCGTCCCCAGCGCCGCGTCCAACCGTTCCGAGAAGTCCCGGGTCGGCACCTTCTTCGCCGTCTCGACCTGGCCGATCAGCGAGCCCGTACAGAAGATGATGCTGCCGAGCTGCCCCTGCAGCAGCCCCGCCTCGTCTCTCAGGCGGCGCAGTTCGGAGCCGTAGTAGTCCAGCGGCGATGCGCTGGGGTCGAGATCGCGGATGTTGACCATGTCGGCGGCCACCCCCAAGTTCACGCCTCGCGGCGTTCGTTTCGGTCAGTAGCCGAGCGTAATCGCGCCACTGCATCCTGGTGACATGAATCACGCAACTGACCAGTCACCAGCGGATATTGACGCCAGCTACCGGATGGGCTTCACCGTCGGTGAGCATTCCGCGCGGCACATGCGGCGCATCGTGCGGATGTTTCTGGCCCGCTGGGACATGGCCGAGCTGACCGACGCCGCCGAACTCGCGCTCACCGAGCTCGTCGCCAACGTCGTACGGCACGTGCCCGGCCGGCACTGCACACTTCTCATCCTCCGCCGACCCGGTCGCCTGCGGGTGGAGGTCACGGACGGCTATCCCCGCCCGGCGCGCACCGTAGAGGGAGCGGACGAGCTCGCCGAGGGCGGGCGCGGGCTGCGGCTCGTCGAGGCCGTGACGGACCGCTGGGGCACGGTGCGGCTGCCGGGCGGCAAGACGGTCTGGTTCGAGTGCGACGCGAAGCCGTGAACGGGCCCGCCCTACGATGTGACCGCCCAGTACACGCGCACGACCAGGAGGAACCCCATGGCCGCCGCCGCGCCCAAGCCGGAGACGCTCGCCGCATTCGAGGCCGCCAAGGGCTTCATGCCGGTAGGTGAAGGGCTGGCCCTGTACGCCGCCGCCGCCGAAGCGGGCGCGCTCGGGCTGCCCCTCCTGGAGGTCGGCACGTACTGCGGGCGCTCCACGATCCTGCTCGCCGATGCCGCCCGCGAGGCCGGTACGGTCGCGATCACCGTCGACCACCACCGGGGCAGCGAGGAGCAGCAGCCGGGCTGGGAGTACCACGACCCGAGCGTCGTGGACCCGGAGGTGGGCCGGATGGACACCCTCCCGACCTTCCGCCGCACGCTCCACAAGGCGGGTCTTGAGGACCACGTCGTGGCGATCGTGGGGCGTTCGCCGCAGGTCGCGGCCGTATGGGGCGGCAAGGTGGGCCTCGTCTTCATCGACGGCGGGCACACCGACGAGCACGCGAACGGCGACTACGACGGCTGGGCGCCGCACGTCGCCGACGGGGGGCTGCTCGTCATCCACGACGTGTTCCCCGACCCGGCGGACGGCGGCCAGGCGCCGTACCGCGTGTACCTGCGTGCCCTCGCGTCCGGCGCCTTCACCGAAATCTCGGTGAACGACTCGCTGCGCGTCCTGCGGCGTACATCCTCGGGGATCTGAGCCGGCCGGATAGCATCACTGCGTGTCGTATGACAGCCCTCCCCCCACGTCCCGGCCGTCTCGCCGCTTCTCCGGCCGCGGCAACCTCACCGTCGCGGTCGCCGCGCTGGTGCCGACCGCACTGGCCGGGTGGCTGGTGTGGCAGGGCGTGAGTGGCGCGGAGGGCAGTGGGCTGCCGCCGAAGGCGCTGCCGAGCCAGAGCCGGTCCGCCACGGGACCGGCGTCGCCGCAGCCGAAGCCCGCGCCGCCGGCGCCGACGACTTCCGGGGCCTCCCCGTCTTCGCCGTCCTCGCCGTCCTCGCCTGCCGCGAAGGGCCCCCTCACGGGCAAGGTCGTAGTGGTGGATCCCGGTCACAACCCGGGTAATTTCCGCCACACGCGCGAAATCAACAAACTGGTAGACATCGGCACGAACCGCAAGGAATGCGACACCACCGGCACGTCCACCGACGCCGGTTACACCGAGGCCGCGTTCACCCTCGACGTCTCGCGCCGTCTGCGCACGCTTCTCGAAGAGCAGGGCGCCACGGTGAAGTTGGTGCAGAACAACGACCGCCCGTACGGCCCGTGCATCGACGAGCGGGCCCGTATCGGCAACGAGGCGAAGGCAGATGCCGTCATCTCGGTCCACGCGGACGGCTCCGCGGTGGGCCACCGCGGCTTCCATATGATCCTGCCCGCCCTGGTGAAGGGCGGTGTGGCGGACACCACGAAGATCGTCGGCCCGTCGCGCGAACTCGGGACGCGGATCGCGGGGAAGTTCGTACGGGCGACGGGCAGCGCGCCCTCCAACTACGTGGGCGGCGGTACGGGGTTGGACGTGCGCGACGACCTCGGTGGTCTCAATCTGAGCACTGTCCCGAAAGTGTTCATCGAATGCGGCAATATGCGTGACCCGAAGGACGCGGCTCTGCTGACGGACGGGGGTTGGCGCCAGAAGGCGGCCCAGGGAATCGCCAACGGCATCGGGAGTTACCTCAAGGGGTAGGTCTGATACCCGGCGGCTGCCCCCGCCGGTGGGACGATACATTCATCCGTACGATGGGGAGCCGCCCCCGAGCTTCGCACTGTGCAGCACTGTGCCGACCCGACGAGACGACCCACTAAGGACCTTCAAAGTGAACATCCGCTCCCTCACTCGAGGCGACGGCGTGGTGATCGGAGCAGCGGTGATGCTGTTCATCGCCTCGTTCCTCGATTTCAAGTCGTACGACAAGCCGGCTTGCTCGGGCAATTTCTGCCCTCCGGCGGTCGAATCCGGCAACGCCTGGGACGGCCTGGGCATTCTGATGAGCATCTACCTCGCCGGCGTGATCGCGGCTGCACTCATCGTGGTGTCCCGCGCCCTGCCGCAGCAGCGCAAGATCGCCGGTCTTGACCTCGGTCAGTTTGGTGTCGCGCTCAGCATCTTCGCAGCCTGGACCGCCTTCTGGACGATCATCGACGGCAGCAACGCCGGCGCGGGCCAGATCCTCGGCCTGCTCGCGGTACTAATTCTCGCCGGCGGGGCCGTTGCCGCGCCGCTCGTCCCGGCGCTCAAGGCCCCGCTCGTGGGCGCCCCGAGGCCGCAGGTCGCGCAGCCGTACGGTGGGCAGCCCGGTCAGCCGGGCCCCGGTGGCTACGGCTACCCGGGCGCGCAGCAGCCACCCTACGGCGGTCAGCCGGGTCAGCCCGGTCCGGGGCAGCCTCAGCCGTACGGCGCCCAGGCGCCGCAGGGTCAGCAGGCGGGCCAGCAGGCCGGCCAGCCGCAGGCTCCGGCCCCGCAGGCGCAGCAAGCTGCCGCGCCTGCCGCCGACTTCGCGCCGTTCTGGTTCGCGGTTCCGGTGGCCCGTCCGCTGTACGCGGAGGACGGTTCGCCGACGCCGATCGCGGAGCTGGCGCCCGGTACGTGGTACCTCGCGGTGGAGCAGCGCGGTTCCGGTCTGGTCGCCCAGACGCAGGACGGCCGCCGAGGCGTCCTCCAGGACACCACCGGCATCCAGCGCGGCTGACACAAGCGCAACTACAGTCGGCCCTTCGCCCTTCCGGGTGGGGGGCCGTTGTCGTACAGTCGCCCGGTCATCATTTCTACTGACGGGCCGTCAGGGGCCGTCAGACTGGACAGGATCGCGCGATGCGCCTCGGACTCGCTCTCGGCTACTGGGGTCGCGGCCCCGACCACCCCCGCCACCTCGACCTGGCCCGTGAGGCGGAGCGGCTCGGCTACGACTCCGTATGGACCGCCGAGGCATGGGGCTCCGACGCGTTCACCCCGCTCACCTGGATCGCGGCGTACACCTCCCGCATCCGGCTCGGCACGGCCGTCGCGCAGATGGCGGCCCGCACACCCACCGCCACGGCCATGCACGCACTCACCCTCGACCACCTGTCCGGCGGCCGGATGATGCTCGGGCTCGGCCTTTCGGGTCCTCAGGTGGTCGAGGGCTGGTACGGACGCCCCTTCCCCGCCAGTCCGCTCACCGCGACCCGTGAGTACGTCGACGTAATCCGCCAAGTGCTGAGGCGCGAGGCCCCGGTTGAGCTGGACGGGCGGTTCCACCCGCTGCCTTACCGGGGTACGAACGCGGTCGGCATCGGCAAGCCGCTCAAGCCGATCACGCATCCGCTCCGGGCCGGTCTCCCCGTACTCCTCGGCGCGGAGGGCCCCAAGAACATCGCCCAGACGACCCGCATCGCCGACGGCTGGCTGCCGCTGTACTGGTCGCCGATGCGCACCGACGTGTACGCGGCGTCGCTCGTCGGCCTCCCCGACCACTTCATGATCGCGCCGATGGCCCGGGCGAAGGTCTGCGACGACGTCGCGGAGGGGCTGCTGCCGGTCAAGGCGATGCTGGGTTTCTACATCGGCGGCATGGGCCACGCGGCCCGTAACTTCCACGCCGACCTGATGGGCCGAATGGGCTTCGAGGAGGAGGCCCACCGCATCCAGGAGCTGTTCCTCGCGGGCCGCAAGGAGGAGGCGGTACTGGCGGTACCCGACGCCTTCGCCGACGAGATCTCACTCGTGGGCACACGTGAGCGCATAGCGGAACGTCTGGACCTCTGGCGCAAGGGCCCGGTCACCGACCTGCTGGTGACGGCCCCTGACCTGCACACTTTGCGCGTACTAGCCGACCTGAACAGATAGGCGTGTGCGAGAAGTACCTCATGCTCGCGCACCGCGATCCGGGCCAGCTTCGTCAGCATCATGCCGTTGCGGACCGCGACAACGTAGTCCACGGGGAGTCCGTGCATCCGGGTGCCGGGGCCCCGGAGGGGGTGCCAGTCGAGGGTGAAGAGGGTGTTCTCGCCCCAGGAGAGCAAGTTCATGGCGAGCCTCGTCGGCGACATGCCGCACGTAGCGACTGTGCTCCCACGCCGACTCATGCCCGCAGCCCGGGCAGGTCACCGAGATTTCCGAGGCGGTCCGCACCGTGATCCTGACCAGGACCTCGCTCGTGTCCACCCTCTCGACCAGCACCCCGGCCAGATGGGATAGCAAGGCCGTCAACTTGACATCAAACGCCACCAACCTGCCCCACCGACACAGCAGTCGAGGCCAGAACCGCGAGACCGATCACCAGCTACGAAAATCTTGTCAGAGCCGTTCTTTTTTTGACAGACCCTGTCCTTCCCTTGCCCATTCGAACCGCGTACGATCACGGCATGTTCATGAAGATAAACAAATCTGCACTGTCCTCAGCCGTTGCCCTGGGGCTGATCACCCCGTTGCTCGGCATTGCAATGGCCACGCCTGCCGTGGCAAATGCGGCGTGCGGGTCCATCCCGAGCGACAAGGACAGTAATTCGTGGCGACGCACCGGCGACGGGGCTAACCAGCGCACGGGCTCGAGCACCAATTGCGCCATCACGGGGCAGGTCCAAATTTTGGAGGTGCTGGACTACCACTGCTACACCAACGGCAACGACGGTTACACCTGGACCTTCCTGCGGAACGACCATACCGGCCGATTGGGATGGGTCCGTGACAACCTCCTCAGCGACAACGGAAGCACCGTGTACTGCGGCTTCTAGTGTGATGCGCCAGAAAT
>NZ_JAGGPB010000069.1 GCF_018614055.1 Streptomyces sp. ISL-98 | reverse complement strand
AAACAGGATCACAAGACACTAGACGTCCTTATTGAGCGCGCGCCGCTACGCGCCAGGCGGTCGGTACTGGATTTCCTCGGCCTTGCCCAGGGCTTCCAACGTTTCGTCAACGGTCAGCAGGACTGTCGTTTCAAATGAGCTAAGCGCGCCGCCTCCAGTAATCGCCAGCGCTACCGCGGCCATGGAAACGTTATCGGGCGCTTCCCACAAGGTGTAGCCGTCGTGCCTGCCGAAGGCGTACCAGAACCCATGGAGCTTCCCCCCGACCGACTCGACATACGCTTGAGCGGCCCTTCCGCGGTCTTCTGGGTTGCCGATCAACCTGGCCCAGGTCTCCGGCGTGTAGCTGAACTTCGTTAGATAGAGCGGCATCATCTGCCCCATTCGCCGGTTCCGTTCGCGTTGCGTCAGGCATGGAACCCTAACCGGCGGAATGCAGCCTGAGGTGAGCTGCAACGCGCCTGCGTGTCATGCATATCTCCACAAAAGCTGCCGCTTGCTGCGGCCAGGCGCAGCAGATTCTGGTGCTCCCCGTGGTGGCGGCTGGCCCGTAGCCAGCACAGCGTGAACGTTCTGTCTCCTTGCAGCCCTGGGCAAGCCGAAGCCCCCGGTACGCCGCTCGCGTGTCCAGGGGGCTGTCATCGCCGTGCTGTTTCAGTGGGCGGCTTGGTACCTCTCCAGCAGGTCAGCCGGGATGCGGCCGCGGCTGCTGACCTCAATGCCCTGGGTCTTGGCCCACTCGCGGATCTTGGCCGCGTCCGGCCCGCCAGACTGCCCGCGCTTGGCCGTCCGACGAGCGCCGCCGCCGACCTTGCGGCCAGCTCCCATAAACGGCCCCAGGGCGTCCAACAGCTTCTGGTAGTTGTCCGGTCCCAGGTCGACCTCGTACTTGATTCCGTCCAGGCTAAAAGCGTGAGTGGCGATGCCTTCGCCTTCGGCCCCGGTGAGGTCATCGGTATAGATCGTTACGGTGCGCTGAACCATGGAAGTAGACCCTTTCCTTATGCGTGAAAAGGAGTCTACTCGCCGAGTCACTATTTGGTTACTGGATGCCTTGCTGGTAGTTCCGTACCGCCTGCCGTTCCAGCAGGACGTCACGCTTGAATGGGACCGGATCGCACTCCGGAATTGAGTACTGCCGGTGCTCGTCCAGCCGGGTGTACATGTAGCTCATCAGGACCCGCAAGGCAGGCCCCCTCGTCGGCGTCCTGCAGCACGGCGACGGGCTTTCCCCGCGGGACTGGCGGCCGGTTCAGGTTCTTTAGTCGGTAACAAACGAATGGTCTTCTCTGGCCCGCTTTACCCACTCCACCGTTATGCGCCCCGTCTTCTTTTTTGGGGGCGCTCATGAATTCATCCCCGATGGACCTGTACGCCGTGCTCGGTCTGCCGCCGAATGCCCTGTCGGCCACCATCCGGATCGCCGCCCGTCAGCCAACAGGCCGCGGCGCACGCAGAGATCACGCGGCTCAACCTGGCCTGCGAGACGCTGAGCGATGAGGCCAAGTGGCGAGCGTACGACGTGGACGAACGAGCGCGGAGGCGAGCAGCCGGCCGCGCCACGGCGGACCCGCCCCCCCCAGCGACCGGGCGGTGCCGTACTGCGGTCCGGGAAGAAGTGCTGCTGCGGGAGGAGGCCGCTCTGGATGCGGCGGAACGTGCGCTGCAGCCGGTTGGCCGATGCGAGGGTGACGGTGGCCGAGGTGCTGGCCGACTCGCCCCCCGAGGCCGTCGGACCTGCGCGGAGCGGGGTGGCGGGCTCGGTGGTGCCCCAGCGGACCGAAGGCATCGCTGTGGAGGTGCTCGCGCCGGAGTATCAGCAGATCTTGTCGGTTCTCGCCTCGCCGGAGGCTGCTGGCGGGGTGCGGGTGAAACAGACCGCTGTGCGGCTCGGCCGGGAGACGACGTCGACAAGCGGATGGCTTCTCAGATGGCCACCGCCAGTTCGTAGCCGCTGGCCTGCACGTCCGTGCAGAGCTCTCGGCAGGCGCCGAAGTACTCCGCGAATTGAGGGTCGTTCTGCCATGCGGTGCGGGACTCGGCATCCGCCCACTTCGCGAAGGAGACGAAGTGGCTTGGATTGCCCTGGTCTCGAATGAGCCGAGCAGCGACGAGGCCCTTGTGCTCTTCCCCGGTCCAGGTGAGGAATTCCGTCCAGCGCTCGACGAAACGGTCGGCGCTGCCCTCGCTGACTTGCCAGCTCCCCGACGCCCAGTACTTGCTCTCGTCCGCCATCGTGCCACCTCGTTCCGCTCGCCCTGCACTTGCCAGGACTCTAGGTGCGGATGCACACGGAGCTCGGTACGACAGCCCGTCCACATCCGGTGTCTACTTCTGGTGGGTGATCGGCGCTCCGGCGCGGGCAACAGGTGGCATGGGCCACCTAGCCCCGATCAGGACACATGTTCAGTTACACGGGCCGGGCCTGTTGATCGGTAAGCGTATGACTTCGCGCGCCACGAGGCGCCGCATAGCCGAGTGGGGGTGGAAGGACTCCACCGGCCCGGCCGTCGCACGGGTGGTATCCCGGCGGAGACAGTGCCGGTGGCGCGGGGCCACGTTCCCGAAGAAGAGTCTGGCGATCCGGTCCCGGATGAGCTGGGGCTGAAGTCGCTGTTTCACGAGGGTGTTTCGATAACGACCAGCGCGAACGCCACTGCACCCAAGAGTGGTATCCCGCATGCGGTGCGCAGGCGTGCAGGGGTGGTGCCGTGGTGAGTGCGCCACTGGTTGCGCAACGCCATGGTGAGTTGCGCAGTCAGCGCGAGGGACCCATGGTGAGTTGCGCACTCGCCAGCCTCCCAGCGCCCCGCGGCGAGCAGCCCTCCGGTTCTGCCTCCGGCCCCCACTGGGTGGGCATGCCCCCGTCCAGCGTGGCTTGCCCAGGTGGCCCTTGGGCTCGCCCGCCGAGTGACCGGCCGTCAAACGGCGGTGGTGACCGGTCGCCAGGTCGCGTGACCGATCCGGTTGCCCGCGCCGGTCAAGGCACACGCCAGCGGCTGTGAACGGTCCGTGCAACCCCGCCGAACGGATCGGTCACGCATCGGCCAGCTCCCCAAGTGGACACTCGGCTGATCCGCTCACGCACACGCGGCGTCACGCGGCGGCGTCCGACGTCAACGGCGTGGTGCGACCTACCGCGCGCAGCCGTCCGTCTTCGTCGTAGCGGTCGAGGACGAGCTGCTGCGGGCGCCGCAGTGTTCCGGCTGACGCCGCCGATCACAGCTTCGGTCGTATCCCGTCTGTGGACCTTGAACCAGCGTCTGGCGCCCGGCATGTATCTCTGTGCAAGGCCCTTGATATCCCCAGTCAAGTCAGCGTGTTGAGAAATGGGAGGAGACGACCTACCAGGTCAGACTCCACCTCGCCGCCCTCTTCATCTGGTCAGCGCGGTGATCCGAAGGACGACCTCATCGGAGTGATGGTCAGAGGAGGTCCTGGATGACGTTTTCCGCCGCCCGGTGCTCGGCGGCGGCCGGGTCGAGCTCGCTGAGCGTCAGCAGAGAAGTGTCGTCCTGGAGGTCGCGCTCCCACGCCTGGGCCATCTGCTCCTGCTTCTCGCGCGGCAACCGCTGGACGTCATCCCGGCTTGCCGGGCTCAGTGCCCGGAGGAAGCGCGCCACGGTGTCTGTTTGATCAGTCGGCATGAGCTGCATCCTTCCAGCGCCCGCGCCGCGAGGACAGCCGCCCGGCCGCGCCACGCGGAGTGACGCCCGGATAAGTTCCTCCGACAGGACCAGCGAGAGAACGGTGCTGCTCCTTTGTCCCCCATGCGCAAGGGTTCTCGGGCCGCCCGCTAGTCAGACCGTCATTCGGGCTGGTTTGGGACATGGTGGACTGTTTGTGAAGTGGGTGCCCGGGTCGAGGTGCGTTTCCCAATGCCACCTGCGTCCGGGCGGCGCTCTGGACCCGTGTCCGGCTGGACTCCCGGCCGTTGGTTGGGTATGACTGGATTTTCCCATGTACGCCGTTTGTGGTCATCTTCCGCCCGTCGGGATTGCACCGTAAGGCACCCGCGACTGACCCCAGTTCTCTGCTCTCTGTCCGCCCTGATCTTCGGCGCAGCCGCAGCCACCGCCTATTCGCCCGAAGCCTCTGCGGCAACGACTGGCTACGTAGCCCTCGGCGACTCCTACTCCTCGGGCGTTGGGGCAGGCAGTTACGACAGCAGCAGTGGCGCCTGCAAGCGCAGCACCAAGGCATATCCGGCCCTGTGGGCTGCCGCGCACTCACCGTCGTCCTTCACCTTCGCCGCGTGCTCGGGTGCGCGTACAGGAGATGTGCTGGCCCATCAGCTGGGGGCGCTGAACTCCTCGACGGGACTGGTGAGCATCACTGTCGGCGGCAACGACGCGGGCTTCTCCGACGTCATGCAGACCTGCGTCCTGCAGTCCGAGAACGCCTGCCTGCAGCGCATCAACGAGGCCCGTGCGTATGTCAAGAACACCCTCCCCGGCAAGCTCGATCAGGTCTACGACGCTATCCACGGCAGGGCCACCGCCGCGCATGTTGTCGTCCTGGGATACCCACGCTTCTACAAGCTCAGCGGCAGCTGTGCAGCGGGGATGACCGAAAAGGGGCGCGCCGCGCTCAACGCCGCCGCCGACGACCTCAACGCCGTCACCGCCAAGCGCGCCGCCGACCACGGCTTCGCCTTCGGCGACGTCAACACGACCTTCGCGGGACATGAGCTCTGTTCCGGTGCCCCTTGGCTTCACAGCGTCACCTTGCCCGTCGAAAATTCCTTCCACCCCACGGCCGTAGGTCAGTCGAAAGGCAACCTCCCGGTGTTCGAAACTGCCCGCGGTCGGTAGTGGATCCCCCGGGTTGCCAGGCAGCTTCCCTGCCTGGCAACCCGGGCTCCACTACCGCATGAGGTGAGGGATTCGTTGGTCAGCGTGTGAACACCAGAACTGAAGGCCCTTCAGCAGTTGGGCGGCGTATGACCGGCCGCAACTGAGGTGGGGAATTACGCGACGCGAAAGCTGATGATCGGGGGAATTGGTCGACCGTCGACACGGCCATCCGAGGGAGTCCCTCCGCAGCACCTCGCCGGGCAAGCATGGGTGCAGCGCTGGGACTCCCCATCACGTCGGACAGCTACTGCTCCTGGGGATGCAGGCCGCCGCCCGCGCGGTCGAGGCCAACAGTTCGCCGCCGCCCCAGTCAGCCTGCGCCGTGGCACGCCGACGAGGGCTCTCGTCGTTGTCGTACACGTCCACGAACCGCATACGTGATTCATCTGGTGCAGACTGCAGGCTCAGCGCGGCCCCAGCATGAGCCGGCCTCCATGTGCCGGAAGGCGGCACCATCCTGTCGCTGCCCCGCTGCTTACTCAGAGCTCTCTGCGCGCTGCCGGTGCGGCCAGGCGGCGTTGGTCGCCGCTCGCAGCAGCCATTCGACTGGACCGTAGCGATGGCGGTGCAGCCACCATCGGCAGGCCACCAGTTGGCAGGTGAACAGGGTCAGTGCGATGCCGGTCACCAGGGGTGGGGACACTCGGCCCACCAGGGCGGCGCCGAATCCGGTGAAGAGCAGCGCGCAGAGCAGCGATTGGGTGAGGTAGTTGGTGAGGGCCATCCGGCCTGCCGGAGCCAGGAGGGCGGTGAGTCGGTGGCCGCGGGCGGTGGCTGTCAGGCGCAGGACGGTGGCCGCGTACGCGGCGGCCAGCAGCGGTGCGGTCACGACATCGAAGCCGAGGGCGGCCAGGTGGTAGGGGGTGCCGGGATGTTCCAGGCTCGCGTGGGCGTAGACCACTCCCCCGGCCAGCCCGACGGAGTAGCCGATCTGTTGCAGCCGTCGCAGTACCGGCTGGTACCTGGTGGCATCGGCCAGTACCTCGTGACGGCCGGCGGCGAAGCCGAGCAGGAAGGCGGCCAGCGCGGCGGGGGCCTGGAAGAAGATGAGCAGGAATGCGACGTCCGGGAGCTGTTCGAGGTGCGCGCCGATCACCGATCCCGGGCTGTTGCGCAGTGCGTCCGTGGCCTGCTGGGCATGGGCCGCTGCAGAGGCCGCGTCTATGCCGCCACCGCCGGCCGCGTGCTGGGCGAAGCTGAGCATCAGGTACCCGGCCGCGGTAACGGTGAATAACACGACCGCAGTCTTCACCGCGTTGCGAGGCCGGGTGTTTCGGGCGGTGAGGAGTACCAGGCCCAGCAGGGCGTAGGTGGTGAGGATGTCTCCGGGGAAGAGAACAACGGCGTGGAAGGCTCCGAGGGCGAACAACGCTGCCAGGCGGCGCAGGAACCGGCGGGAGAAGCGGGCGCCTCCGCGTGCGGCGGACTTCGCTTGGAGGGTGAAGCTGTAGCCGAACAGGAAGGAGAACAGCAGGAAGAACTTGGCCTCGAAGAAGGTCGCCACCAGGTAGCGGGTCGCGTGGTCGGCCGGTGAATCGAAGTTCGGGTCTTCCAGGCCGGTGCCGTGGTGGGCGGAGGCGAGGTACGTGATGTTGACCATCAGGATGCCGAGAAGGGCGAATCCTCGCAGCGCGTCGATGTCAGTGATCCGCTGCCCTTGCGGGCCTGCGGGCGTCAGTCGCGTCGTCGTGTCGGTCATGTCCGCCCGCCCTTGCTGGCGTCGGCGTTGGCCTGCTTGAGGAACTGGCGCTGGCCGGTGAGAAATCCGCTCGCGAAGAGAGCCCTGGGCGCGAAGACCGCCGTCAGCGTGAGCTTGAGCTCCGACTGTTCGAGGTTGTGCTTCACCAGGGAGTGTGTGGCGTCCGGATACTGCTCGACCCGCAAGAGCGAAGCGGGAAGCAGCTTGCGGTAGGTGGTTTCGGTGTCGGTCACGTCGACGTTGATGTCGTGGCCGGCCAGGACAAGCAGGACGGGTGTTCCTTGGATGGCCCGCAGGTCTGCCGTGGCGTCGGCGGTGTAGTTCTTCTTGATGAATCGCCATCGGTCGGCCGTCATCCCTTGTGGGTCGTCGACAGTGTCGCGGTATTCCTCGAACGAGGCATCGCGGCGCAGCAGTCGCAGAGTGGTTTTCCTTCGTCGCAATGCGGCCGCTGTCTGTTCGGCAGAGGCGCCGTCTTCGCGCATCTGGGCCAAGAGGTTGTAGCGGCCTTGTTGCTGCCAGTTCACGGCCGGGGATACGGCGATGACGAACCGCAGATCAGGAGCACGGGCTGCGACCTTGGGTAGTACCCATCCTGCCTGGCTCGCTCCCCAGAGCCCGATGCGCCGGCTGTCGATGTCCGGCCGCTGACGTGCCCAGGCGATGGCCGCCATTGTTTCGTCGGCCCGGTCGTCCATGCTCTGGTCCAGCCAGTTGCCCGACGAGCCATCCACACCCGGCTTGTTCCAGGACAGTGAGGCGTACCCGGCTTCGGCGAAGGACTCCCACAGGGGCCGGTAGAAGCTGTCGTGGGTGGCGTCGATCGGCCCGTCCCCATGAACGAAGACGACCAGCCCGTACGGCCCGCGGCCGTCTGTTGGCGTGGCCAGTACGCCGTCGAGTGTCTGCTTGCCCTGCCGCAGCGTGACTCGCTCTTCCCGGATGTCGTACGTGTTCTGCCAGATCGCCACTCCACCCAGCCCCGTGGCCGCCAGAAGCACACCGACCAGGGACCAGATCACTGCTCGTTTCCTACGACGCCCGCCCCTGGGGACATCTTTGCGTTGCCTCGTCCGCATACCTCGCCCCTATCTATTGTTTTCCGAACGCTCGTTTCGATTACGAACGTATCAGAGAAGAGAGTATGGTGACCCGCAAGCAGACCAAGACCAAGACCAAGGAGAGCGGACATGACCCACGCGGAGAACAGCGGCGCGAGCCATGCCGAAGCAATTCCCGTGACCGTTCGCTGCGGTGTGCCGGAGGGGACCGAGGACGTGGTGGCCGGGCTGTACTGGGAGGCGTTCGGCCGGAAGCTGGGCGCGGCGCTCAACCCGCCGGCCACCGGGCAGCGGTTCATCGCGGCGCATCTGCACCGGGACCGGGCGGTGGTGGCGCTCGCCGGTGATCAAGTAGTGGCAGTGGCCGGATACCAGCTCGACGGCCGAGGGCTGACCGGCGGTGGCGTGGCCGATGTTCTGGATACGTACGGCCTGCTCAGGGGGATGCCACGACTCGCACTGCTGGCGCTGCTTGAACGCACTCCGGCCGCGGGGCAGCTGGTCATGGACGGCATCGCCGTCGCTGCGGAGTTCCGGGGCCGAGGCATCGGCAGCCTGTTGCTCGGCGAGGTCTTCCGTGTCGCCGCCGAGCACCACTGTGATCAGGTCCGGCTGGACGTCATCGACGTCAATCCCCGCGCACGCTCCCTCTACGAACGCCACGGCTTCACCGCGGTCCACACCGAACAGACGCCTTACCTGCGCCGCTTGATGGGGTTCAGCGCCGTCACCACCATGCACCGCCCCGTCACTTCGCAGGCGGGCGGCCGGCCGTGAGCGACAGCAAGGCTCCCGCACCTCGCGTCTATGCTCGGTCCATGCCCGAGACCGTCCCCGAGATCCCCACCCGCCTGCTCGTACACGCCCTGGTCCGCGAAGACGGCACCGTCGACGCCGGCGAGCTCTACACCATCGCGAGCGCTCTCGGCATGAGCGACCAGCAAGTACGCCTGTGCATCAAACGACTCGTCACTGAAGGCCGCTTCACCCACGAAGGCCGTGGCCGCAAGGCCCTGCTGCATGCCACCGCCGACGTCACCGGGTCCCTGGCCCCGGAAGTGGAATACGTCCGCTACGCCTACGCACAGGATCACGGGCAGGCGCCGTGGGACGGCGTCTGGCATCTCTTCGCGTTCGCCGTCCCGGAATCGGCCAGAGCAGCGCGTGACACGCTTCGCGACACCCTCCTCAGACTCGGCGCTGCCGCCGTCCAGGGCGGCTTGTACGTCAGCGCCAACCCCATCGAGAAACACGTCGAAACCCAGGCACGACACCTCGGCATCCTGGATGCCCTTACGACATTCACCAGCAACGACCTGCGCATCGGAAACCGTCGTGATGCCACCGACCTGGCCGCCGGACTCTGGCCCCTGGAGGAGATCGCCAACCGCTACGACACGCTGGCTTCCCTTGCCCAGGCCCGCCTCCGCCAACTCGACGCCGCAACCGAAACGACCGAGATCGACCAACTGACCATCGCCGTCGAACTCGCCGCCCAGTTCACCCGCGCCATGGAACCGGACCCCCTCCTCCCACCCCAACTGCTCCCCCGGCCCTGGGCCGGTACCCACGCTCGCCACCTTGCCGCCCGCTGCTGGGCCCGGCTCCTCGAGCACCAGGCAACCACCGCCGCGGACGAACACCACCGTCTCCGCCTCTTCAGCCTGTACGCCGACGCCATCCAGCCCGCGCCCCATCCACTGCGGTCAACTTGATCCGGCCCTGAAGGACCATCGCTGGCTGGCGTACGCCGGATCGACGTACACCAGCGGAACCCCGGCTCGCACGGTGGCCGGAGCACACTCGTTGGCCCGCCGGCTTCGACCACTCGGCCGCCGACGTCGTTGTTACGGAGGATCCCGGCCCCGAACCTCCGCCACTACTCCAGCCCTCAGGGATAACGACGCAGTACCCGCCCCTGCGGTCCATGCCGTGAGCGAGGGCCCGGGTGAAGACCGTTGCGCGCGGGAGGACCCGGTCGGGGTCACTCTTCCTCTGTCGCGTTCTTGTCGCGCGGCGGGCGCAGGCAGATACATCGCTTTCCGGCGAAACCGGGCTGGCTATGTACGTGAGGGTAGGGAGCCGTTTCAAAGTGACTGCGGGAGTCACTGCCTGACCGAGCTTGCGATGTCCGTTTGTTTTGACGTCAGTTGAGGGTTGTGGTGGGAGCGTGAGGTGTACTCATCCCGCTGGGGGCCTCATGGGAAACTCGCAGTCGAAGGTCGATCTGTACGCCGCGATCCGCCGCCTCGCTCACACCAAGACTCTTATTGAGTTCGCCACCACGCCGCCTGTCTCGCTGAGTAACGTTGGCGCTACCGGAAACGCTGTGTAGGCGTGTGCCGTTGGCGCTACTGACGTGGCGCAGGGGAGCCCTGAGATCCCCCCAGCAGCACAGCGGATTCCACTTGTGCACGTGCTGGCCGCTCGCGGAGAAGATGCCATGCACATGCCACATAAACCCTGCCTCCTCTATAGCGTGCATGTCACACGCTTCTCGGACTCAGTAGAGGGAAACATGCACACGAGTCGCAAAGCTGTGGCAGGTACCCTCGCGACGACCGCGTTACTGTCGCTCCTCGCGGTGCCGGTCGCCTCCGCCACCCCAAGCACCACCACGCCGTGTGAGTACAGCACCCTGAGCCAATTCCCGGGGTCATGGACCACCATCCGGTACGGCCAAGTTGATGTCAGTTTCAGTCTGTGCGGCACGGACCCATCCACCTGGACCGCCTCCATCACCAAGTCACAGGTCAACTCCACCGGCAAAAACACAGGATTCTTCATCGATGGCAGCTCGGTGAGACCCGTCTCATCCAGCAACGTGGACAAAACCTTCAGGCTGGAGATCAACCACAGCTCGTGTCTGGCCCGCATCGGGTGGCCCTGCTACGGGTCCGGCTCCATGACCAAGGACTTCTACATCGACATGGAGCGCACGCACCCCGTCATCTGGCCCATGGACGCGCACGTCGACGATCCGACCCTGCGGCTGTACGACACTCCCTGACATCCCCAAGATCCTCCGACCGACGCTCGGTAGAGGCGCCGGAGGAGAAGGCCGGCAAGCTCGGCCGGATCCTTCGGCGTCGCCTTCTCATTCGGGTCAAGGCTGCCGGTGCGATGTCTGGCTCATTGCCGGACAACGACTCCTCGAGAGACCACCACAGCCACCACGCGCCCTCCGCTCCGAGCGACAAGTGGTGTCAGCTCCCACATACAAGGCCATCTACCAGGGCGAGTTGGATTCAGGTCTAGGTGCGGAGGGCCTTGCTGAGGAGTTCGCCGAAGTCGGCGGGGTGCGTGGTCAGGCCGGTGTGCCCGCCGGGGAAGTGCAGAAGTTCCGTGCCGAGACGCTCGGCCAGGAGAGCGGCCGGACGGTAGGGCAACTCGCCGCGTGAGTCCTGGCCGCAGGCGAGCACGAGCCGGTCCGACAGTGCCTCCAGCCGATGGATGTCCGGGGCGTAGGACATGAAGCTGGGCACGATACGCCCGACGAAGTACGGCAGGTTGGCCATCGTCCGCTCGGCCCGCGCCGCTGCTTGCGGCGGAAGCTTGAGCTCGGCCTTCGGTTCGGTGGTGTCGCCGTCCTTCTTCAGACCCGCAGCGAAAACGGCCATCGCCGGCATGAGCCCCTGGGTGCGGAGCGTCTCCTGCACGCGCGCGATGAGCGCGCGATGTTCGTAGGCGTCCGGCAGGACCTCCACCATTGGCGGCTCGTGCGCCACGATGCGTTCGACGCGTTCGGGATGGGCGGTGAGCAGGTGCAGAGCGGCGATCGCGCCCGAGCTGGCGCCGAACACCCGGGCGGGCTCGTCGGGCGACAGCAGTTCCAGCATTCGGAAGGCGTCGTCGGCGTGCTGGGCCACTCGCTGCTCGGCCTCGGGGTCGTCCAGCGTGCTACGGGACATGCCGCGCGGGTCGTAGGTCGCGACCGTGTATTCGGCGGCCAGGTCGTCGGCGATGCCGTCGAAGGAGGCCGCGTCGCCCGCCCCTCCAGGTATCAGCAGCAGTAGCGGGCCCTGGCCGCGCACTTCGTAGTGCAGGGTTGCGCCGTTCACGCGCAGGCTGCCGGTGGTCGGGTCGGTCATGAGGAGTCTCCTTCTCGGGACGGGGGCCAGTGCTCCAGGAGGGTGTGCAGGGCGTCGAGGGCGCGGACCCAGGAGTGCTGAGGCGAACGCTGGTGCGCGAACCCGCCCGCGGCCTCCAGGGCGACGAACCCGTGGAATGTGCTGCGCAGCAACCGGACCGCGTCGGTCAGGTCGGGCTCGGCCAGTCCGTAACCGCGCAGCATGCCGTAGGTCAGCTCGACCGCGCGCCGCGGCCCGGACGCTTTTGCGGCCAGCTCAGGGTCGATCTGGATCGGGGTCTGCGTCGCCGTGTAGCGGCCCGGATGTTCGCGGGCGTACTCCCGCCAGGCGTTCGCGAAGGCGACCAGCGCGTCCTTGCCCGCCCGCCCGACTGTCGCCTCCGCGATACGGATGGTCTTCTCGTCCGCCGCCAGCAGCGCGATCCGTCCGCGCAGATCCTCCAGACTGCGGACGTGCGTGTAGAGGCTCGCATCCTTCACGCCGAGCCGCCGCGCCACCTGCGACATGGTCACCTGGTCGAGCCCGACCTCGTCCGCCAGCTCGGCGCCCGCGATCGTCACCCGTTCCGCCGTCAGCCCTGCCCGCGCCATGCGCTCTCCTCACGCTCCTAGGGTCTCTAGATATAACCTAGGGGTCCTAGGACGGGCAAACGGGAGGCGGTGAGTCTCGTCGCCGCTCGGCGTCACGTCGCGCATCGCCGCCCAGGCCATCTCACTGGGCAAGCCTCGCCTAAGGACGATCCACGCGTTGGGCTGCTCAGGGGTGCGGTTACCCGCGCGGCCTGCCGAGACGTGGCGGTCGCCCATCTGGTCCAGCTGGTCAGGTCCCGGCCAGCGCGCGCCCTCGGAGATGGTGTCGGTGCGCTCCGTCACCGGCAGCAGTAAGACTGATCTTCTCCGGCTCCGGGCTCGCCGCCGCCTGAGCCGTCTTGACCACCAGGACCTCGCGGTAGCTCTCGGCCGTGGCTGTCAACTGCAGGTCGACACCCGTCGATAGGCGCATTGGCATAGGTCACGGTCGCCCCGTTCAGAGTCGGCTTGGGCAGCGTGCCCGGCCGGCCGAACGTCAGCGACAGGCCGTCCTTGCCCATCGACAGCAGACCTGCACCACTACCACCGTCCGAGAACGCCAGGTCCACCACTGCCGACTTCGGGCCGACCGTGCCATCCGTGTACGTGCCGGCCTGGTTCGCCTCGGTCTTCGTGTACTCGGGCCGCTCTCGAACGTCCTGCTCTCGGCGTTCAGGTTGGAGCAGTCGCTGCAGCTCCGCCGGCCGCCCGGGTGAGCCGTGTCTCACCCGGACCGTGCCGCTTGCCTATGCAACGAGTTGCATAGAAGGATCGGGGCATGGCGCTCGAACACGCGATCCTTGTCTCTCTGCTCGAGAAGCCGGGCTCCGGGTACGAGCTGGCCCGGCGGTTCGAGCGGTCCATCGGCTACTTCTGGACCGCCACCCATCAGCAGATCTACCGCATCCTCAAGCGGATGGAGGGCGACGGCTGGATCGACGTCCGCGAGGTGCCGCAGCAGTCCCGGCCGGACAAGAAGGAGTACTCCGTCGCCGCCCTCGGCCGGACCGCCCTCTCCCAGTGGCTGCACGAGCCGATCGAACCCGAGAGCGTCCGGCACGATCTCGCCGTGAAGATCCGGGGCGCGGCCTTCGACGATCCGGCCGCACTGATCCGCGAGGTCGAGCGGCACCACCAGGCGCACACCGACCGGCTTGCGCACTATCTCGCCGGAGAGCGGCGTGACTTCACCGGACCCGAGGCTCCCGGAACGCCCGACGCGGGGCGGGAGCTCCAGCATGTCGTGCTGCGCGGCGGCATCGCGTACGAGCGGATGACGCTCGCTTGGCTCGACGACGTACTCGCAACCCTCCACCGGCTCGGTCCGGGGCGCTGAACCGGCGCCGACGAGCCACCCATCTCTCCCGACCACTCCCGTCACCCTCACGTACCTGAAGCTCCCCAGCTCACAAACCCTCAACTCCCAAGCCGGAAAGGCGAACATCCATGGCCGACCCGCTGCTGTTCAACCCGCGCACCTACGACCCGGCGCACTTCGACCCCGAGACCCGCAGGCTGCTGCGCGCCACCGTCGACTGGTTCGAGGACCGCGGCAAGCGCAAGCTGATCGAGGACTACCGCTCCCGTGCCTGGCTGGCGGACTTCCTCGCCTTCTCCGCCAAGGAGGGTCTGTTCGCGACCTTCCTCACCCCCGCCTCCGCCGCCGACGGGCAGAACGACAAGCGCTGGGACACCGCACGCATCGCCGCCCTCAACGAGATCTTCGGCTTCTACGGGCTCGACTACTGGTACGCGTGGCAGGTCACCATCCTCGGCCTCGGCCCGGTCTGGCAGAGCGACAACGCCGCTGCTCGCACCCGCGCGGCGGAACTCCTCTCCCAGGGCGAGGTGTTCGCCTTCGGCCTGTCCGAGAAGGCCCACGGAGCCGACATCTACTCCACCGACATGCTGCTGGAGCCCGAGGGTGACGGCGGCTTCCGGGCGAGCGGCTCCAAGTACTACATCGGCAACGGAAACGCCGCCGGGCTCGTCTCCGTCTTCGGCCGCCGCACCGACGTCGAGGGCCCCGACGGCTACGTCTTCTTCGCCGCCGACAGCCGCCACCCGGCGTACCACCTCGTGAAGAACGTCGTCGACTCCTCGAAGTACGTCAGCGAGTTCCGCCTCGACAGCTATCCGGTCGGTCCCGACGACGTGCTGCACACCGGCCGTGCCGCCTTCGACGCCGCCCTCAACACCGTCAACGTCGGTAAGTTCAACCTCTGCACCGCCTCGATCGGCATCTGCGAGCACGCGATGTACGAGGCCGTCACCCACGCCCACAACCGCATCCTCTACGGCCGCCCCGTCACCGCCTTCCCACACGTGCGCCGCGAACTGACCGACGCGTACGTCCGGCTCGTCGGGATGAAGCTGTTCAGCGACCGCGCCATCGACTACTTCCGCTCCGCCGGCCCCGACGACCGCCGCTACCTCCTCTTCAACCCCATGACGAAGATGAAGGTGACCACGGAGGGCGAGAAGGTCATCGACCTGATGTGGGACGTCATCGCCGCCAAGGGCTTCGAGAAGGACACCTACTTCGCCCAGGCCGCCGTTGAAATCCGGGGGTTGCCGAAGCTGGAGGGTACGGTCCACGTCAACCTCGCGCTGATCCTCAAGTTCATGCGCAACCACCTGCTGAACCCGGCCGAGTACGCGCCCGTGCCGACGCGCCGCGACGCAGCAGACGACGCGTTCCTCTTCCGGCAGGGACCGGCCCGCGGTCTCGGCTCCGTGCGCTTCCACGACTGGCGCACCGCCTACGACGCGTATGCCGATGTGCCCAATGTCGGCCGCTTCCGTGAGCAGGCGGACGCCCTGTGCGAGTTCGTCACGACCGCGGCCCCCGACGAGGAGCAGAGCCGCGACCTCGACCTTCTGCTCGCCGTCGGCCAGTTGTTCGCGCTGGTCGTGCACGGCCAGCTGATCCTGGAACAGGCGCGCCTGACCGGCCTTGAGGAGGACGTACTCGACGAACTCTTCTCCGTGCTCGTACGCGACTTCTCCGCGCACGCCGTCGAGCTGCACGGCAAGGACTCCGCCACCGCAGAACAGCAGCAGTGGGCGCTGGGCGCGGTCCGGCGTCCGGTCGTCGACGACGCCCGCTCGGCGCGCGTCTGGGAGCGCGTCGAGGCACTGTCCGGTGCGTACGAGATGGCGCCGTAACAACGGGGCCTCCGGACCATCAGCCCACCAGTCCCGGCGCCCGCCGGTGACCGCCCGTCTTGGGCCGCAGGAAGCCACTGGCGCTCCGCGCGGCTCCGAGGCGGGCGGTCACGGGTCACGGCCCGGCAGTGAGCCGTCGGTCGCACCACGGCAGGTCGTTGTGCTCCGGGTTGCAGCAGGGCTCGGCTGCACCGGCCGTCTCGGCCGTCGGTGGGCCTGGTCCTTGAACACAGCTTCATGGCGCACGAAGATCTCAAGATCCGCAACATGAGTAAGGCTCCCGCGCCGAAGCCGGGCCCCGGGACGCCGGGGGTGTTTCTGCCCAACGGGGCTGCTTCGAAGGCGGGTCTTAACCGTTCGATCGCTGATGGCGGTTGGGGGCGTTCCTCGCGATCCTGAACGCAAAGGCTGAGAGTGCCGGGCGGGAAGTGATAGCTGTGAACCCCGCAACACTTCCCGCACGCGTCCCAAGTGTGGGCACACCGCGAGGGAGAACCGACCCACACAGGAGAGGTTCCACTGCCTCTCGTGCGGCCACCGGGCACACGCCTACACCGTCGGAGCACTCGACGTATTACCGGCCGGGCCGGCCGGTCGCCACGCCAACCCGGCATAGCGAGAAACCTCGTCCTTAGGGCGGGGAGGAGTCACGTGCACAAAGTGGGCGACCTTGCTGATGCTCGCCGCCCAGGAGGTCATTCCGGTGGCTGCCGCAGGTGCGGCTGTCGTGCGCGTGCGCGCCCCCGCCTCCACGCTGGCACCTGCGCGGACGCGGGGGCGCCGCTGTTTCGCACCGCTCTGTGCCCGCCGCCGGGGGCCACGGCTGCACGTCGGCGCCGCCACACCGGCGGGTGAACCACGTAACGGTTCTTCCACCTGATTGCCGGAGCTACGGTTCCGCCGAACCACGGCGCGAGAACCGGTGCATGCGCATGTGTGGCGAACGCGGCTGAACCCGCCGAAGTACATTGCCGCATCCTTCGCTCAAGGCCACCTGCAAATCCGGACAGCCTTCGGACGTGACGACTGCCACGATTTACAGCACGTGACAACAAATTCTGCACGCCGCATCCACATTTCCCGCAAATCCTCCGGATCAGCCTCAGTGCAACGAGCAGCGCAGGAAGATCAACTTCGTTCAGCTCTGCACTATGCGTGAGGACTTGTCCGTATAGCGACCAACCACTGCACCGCGACTTCGGCCTGCCGGGCATGAGGCTGTAGTCATTCTCCCGGACGGCCCGCCGGGCCCCGAACGGCCTGACCAGCCGGACGTGCCCCGGTGACGGGTCGCCAATCTTCTGCCCTGACGCCGAAAACACGCGCTCCGGGCGCACCGACTCACATCAACCAGGGGAAACACCCATGTCTCAACTGACCCGGCGCCGCGCCCTGGGCGCCTCCGCCACAGCTCTGGCCGGCCTCGCTCTGACAGGCTTCGCGCGAACGGACGAGCCGTCCGGCCCTCCGACCGCCGGCCACAGCAACCGGGAAGCCCACTCCCCCCACAGCTCCGGGCACACACGGCCGCAGCCACAGCCGTTCGACGAGTCCTTCAAAGGGCGTCGCATCCAAGGCGCACCGTCACACCACGGCGGACACCACGGTGTCGGCTACTCCGTGCGCATCGACGGCGAGGAACTGCACGTGATGCAGAACGCCGACGGCACGTGGATCAGCGTCGTCAATCACTACGAGACGTTCGCCACCCCGCGGGCCGTGGCCCGCGCCGCCGTGATCGAACTTCAGGGATCACAGCTCGAGCCCCTCCTCTGACTCCGCCGCCGTCCAGCAACGTCGTCCAGCCCTGAACCCGAAGGCATTCCCAATGACCGTACGCAAGAACCAGGCGAACCTCACCTCCGCCGAGAAGCGCCGCTTCGTCGACGCACTGCTCGAGCTCAAGCGCAGCGGGCGTTATGACATGTTTGTCACTACTCACAACGCGTTCATCATGAGCGACACCGACAACGGAGACCGTGTGGGCCACCGTTCGCCGTCCTTCCTGCCCTGGCACCGCAGGTTTCTCATACAGTTCGAGCAGGCCCTCCAGGCAGTGGACCCGGATGTGGCACTGCCCTACTGGGACTGGACGGTGGACCGCTCCCCCACGTCCTCTCTGTGGGCGGCCGACTTCCTTGGCGGTACCGGCCGAAGCAGGGACGGGCAAGTGAGCGACGGGGCCTTCGCGGTCACCGCCAGCAAGTGGCCGGTGTCCGTACGGGTCGACGGGCGTGGCTTTCTCCGCCGCGCCCTCGGCTCCGGAGGACAGCAATTGCCCACTCGAGCGGAGGTCGATTCCGTGCTCGCGATGCCCACGTACGACACCGCGCCCTGGAACAGCGCGTCCGACGGTTTCCGCAACCACCTGGAAGGCTGGCGCGGCGTCAACCTTCATAATCGTGTGCATGTGTGGGTGGGCGGTCAGATGGCCACCGGTGTCTCCCCCAACGACCCGGTGTTCTGGCTGCATCATGCGTTCATAGACCGGCTCTGGGCACAGTGGCAGGCCCGCCACCCGGGATCGACGTACCTGCCTGCCACCGGAACTCCGAACGTGGTGGACCTCAATGACGTCATGCGTCCCTGGAACGACGTGACGCCCGCCGACATGCTGGATCACACCAGGCATTACACGTACGACACCGCGGCGTAGCCCGAGCCTCCCCCGCACGCGAGGCCCGGGGGCGAGGTCGGGGCCGAGCCGAGTGCCCAGCAGCGTCACATCATGCGGCTCGGGCAGAGCTCCGGTGCCGGGAAACCTGTATGACAAGGCCTCGTGTCTTTGGCACGATCGATCAGTTGCCCTACCCGACCGGTTCTGGAGGAACACAACGGCCATCAATTACGAGCTCGCTCCGGCCTGGCTGCCGTGGCCTGTCGTCGACCCCGACCGAAATGCCTTCGTGTGGAACGATGAGGAGGACTCGCAGGTAGCTGCACTGATCGCCTCGATGGTGCCTCCTGCCGATGCCGGGTGGGAAGAGAAGCATCACTTCACCGCCGAGGTCACAGCGCTACTGGCGGCCCGCTACGGCCGGTGGGCCTGTGGGTGGCACTGGGCGGTCGGCGAAGGCGGTGGTGGCGGCGTCGTCACCAGCTGGTGCTACGAGTCCCATTCCATTGGCGAACCCGCAGCGACGGCCGCCAATGTCGTTGCGTCGCTGCTGGAGTGGCGTGACTGGCTGGAGGAGCTGGCCGAGCGGTTCGCGCGGTTGGCACCGCCCGCAGGAGCGGATGCCGAGGACCGTAGCTGGCACGTGGAACGGGCAGCGACCCGCCTGGTGACGGTGGTAGTGGACCGCACGGGTGCCGAGTGCGGCTGGTACGGGCTCTGCCACACGGCGCTGATGTGGTTCCTCTCCTCCACAGGCATGGGGCCGGACACCGCGAAAAGAGCGGTCGATGCCGCAATCGGCGGACGGTTCATGAGCTGGACTACACCGTCGCAGACGGTGGTCAACTCGGTGGGAGCGGACCTCGCGCTAGGCCTGACCGGAGAGCGGCCCTACCGTGACCACTGACGCCTTGGCCGCCTGGTGCAGAGTCAGGAAACAGATCGACTGGACATCCGCGGTCGACGAGACCCCGGCCCCCGTCCAGGCAACCGTGGACGGCCTCGCCACCTGGTGCGACGCTGCGGTCCGTTCCCTGAATCCAGCTCGAGCCGACCGACTGCTGGCAGCGCTGGCCCAGACGCGCGCAGACGCCTCCCGCAAGCGACCCCTCACCTTCACCCTTCTGACTCAATGGCAGCGGCTTGTCCTTGGCACGCCCGACGTTCCGTTCCGCCAAGGCGACGCCTTCGCCAAGGGCGGCCGGGAACGCTACGCACTAACGCTGCATACGCAGCGGGACTTTGAGCACTGTCTACGCGAAAGCGCCGACCTGGAAGTCCCCCTGGCCTCCCGCGCGGCCAGGGCCTACCTGGACGTGGCGTTCTTCCACCCCTTCCCGGATGGCAACGCCCGCCTCGCCATGCTCACCCTCGCCTATGTCCTGGAGGTGGAGGGAGTTCAGCTGGATCAAGTCGGTCCCTTGCAGACCACGCGTTACGCGGACGACTCTGCTGGCGCAGCAGACCTAGCAGCGCTGGTCGCCGTACTCATACGCGCGACCCATCACCGGGCAACCAGAGCCCGCTGGTCAACTTGACGTGCAACCTGCCGTCCCCCACAGCTGGCCGCCGAAGCCGGCCGGTACGGGCCGCTGTTCGAGCTCGCCGAGGGCCTGGACGCGCTGCCGCGCGGGAGGCGATGCATCCGTGCGGGTCATCCTCACCGACAACTCCCTGCTGGACCGGCTGCCCGTGCAGCCCATGCCGGGATGGAGTATGCGGTCGCTTGGTCTCTCGCTACGCAGTCCATCCGCCTGTCCGGCGCGATAGTCACCGCCCGCTCCCTTCGATGGACGCCCGGGCCGGGTCCGCGGCGTCGATGAGTTGGCGAAGGGCCCCGTAGTAGACCTCGTGATCCACTACGGCGGGCAGGATCGCTGGGAGGTTGCCGGTCAGCGCCGGGAACTCTTCAGGGTCGAGCGCGGCCAGTGCCGTGCGGGTGGCCGCTTGGGCGGCCTTGGGGTCGCGGTGGTCCACGAAGCTCGCGCAGCCGAGTGCCAGCAGGTACATCCGCCGGTAGGCGGTGACGGCCTCTTGCGGACTCATGCCGGCCGCCAGGGAGTCGGCGAGCTGCGGCTCTACCAGCCGCTTCAGTAGCTGCGGGCCGAGCCATGGGCGGCCGCCGCGCAGGGCGACCAGGCCCGGATGTGCAGTGAGCAGCTCGTACAGTGCGGTGAACCGGGCCTCGGCAGCTGTGGCCCAGTCGGTGCCGGGTGGGATCTCTGGCAGGCCGGTGGCGAGGTGGTCGGTCACCAGGTCCAGCAGTCCGGCGAGGTCGGTGCAGCGGCGCTGGAGCGAGGCGACGGAGATGTCGAGCTTCGCCGCGAGGGTGCGGAAGCTGAGGGCACCGGGGCCCTCCTGATCCACGATCGACAGGGCATTTTCGGCAATGCGTTCGGGAGTCGCGAGGTCCAGGGAAGTTGATTGCCTAGGCATGTGAGTCAGCGTACGGTACAGCGTATCGTCAAGGTAGGCCAATCTCTCCTTACGGAGGCGACATGCCCCGCACCACGGCGCTCGACCCGCCGTTCACGGCCGTGAACGGCGTTGCTTGGCCGACCCGGCACCTGGCCAACCTCGCGGCCGGCACCCTCGCGGCCGCCCGCGTCCCCGACTTCCTCGACGCCCAGACCTGCCAGGCCGCCATGGCGGCGCTGGACCGGCTGCCCACCGCCGACTACGACCCGGCCCGGGTGCCGACCCCGATCGTGCGGTTCGGCCCCGCGCTCAACGACTACCGCGACCAGGACGGCGCGCTGGACACCGCCCGGTACTGGCGCGACGCCGAGGCGGCCCGGGCGGCCTGGCACCGGGCCAGGATGCGCCCGGATCCCACCGCGATTTCGCTGGCCCGGCTCGGCTCCGCCTGGGGCGCCGCCGTCGCCCCGGCCACCATCGGCGGCCGGGCGGCCTTCGGCGGCACCCTGCGCGAGATCAACGCCGGGGCCCTGGTCCACTACGACGACCTGAACCGCGAGTTCCCCGCCGGCCTGTTCGACCAGCAGACCGTCGCCCAGCTCGCCTTCAACGTCTGGGTAACGGTCCCGGACGAGGGCGGGGCGACCACGGTGGGGCACCACCGCTGGGAGTCGGCCGACGAGCAGTACCGCCAGGCGTACGGGTACCGGCCCGAGGCCGTCGAGCACTGCCAGCGGGTAAGCCTGACACCCGAGCTCGGCGACGCGCTGCTGTTCAACCCGGCCGACTTCCACGCCGTGGAGCCGAACCCAAGTGGGCGGCGGATCGTCTTCGCGCTCTTCCTCGCCCTGACCACCACCGGCCGGCTCATCGCCTGGTCCTGACCGCTGCTCAGTATGGGAGCCACCGAAGTGCACCAGCTCGCGTACGGCGACATCAAAACCGCCACCGACCGCCTTGCCGGGCGCATCCGCCCCGTCACCCTCGCCCCGGTGGACCCGGGCGCCATCCGCACCGCCCACGGTGACTCCTTGGGCGAGCGTGAACCTGAGGCCTGCGAGGTCTGGCTGGCGCTGGAGTTCATACAGCACACCGGCTCCTTCAAGGCC
>NZ_JAGGPB010000006.1 GCF_018614055.1 Streptomyces sp. ISL-98 | reverse complement strand
GGGGCTTTTCTGCGTTCCAGGGAGGTAGCGGAACCCCTGTGCTCCTGCCGGCCGTCGCTGAGGGTAGGGTCAGGGAGCATCATTGGCACGTTCCCACAGGAGGCCCCCGGGTGGAGGTCCAGGAGACTCGCGTTCAGACGGACCGGGTCCTCACCATCCCGAACATCCTCAGCATGGCTCGCCTCCTCGGCGTACCCCTGTTTCTGTGGTTGATTCTGCTGCCCGAGTTCGGTGGGCCCAAGGCCGACGGCTGGGCACTACTGGTGTTGATGCTCAGCGGCATCAGCGACTATCTCGATGGAAAGCTCGCCCGGCGCTGGAACCAGATCAGCCGTCTTGGGCGCCTGCTCGACCCTGCCGCGGACAGGCTCTACATCCTTTCCACGCTGGTCGGGCTCACCTGGCGGGAGATCCTGCCTCTCTGGTTGACCGCTGCACTTTTGGCGCGCGAACTGATGCTTCTGGTGATGGTGGGCATCCTTCGGAAGCATGGCTATCCGCCGCCGCAGGTGAACTTCCTGGGGAAGGCAGCCACCTTCAACTTGATGTATGCCTTCCCGCTACTGCTTCTCAGTGACGGCAGCGGGTGGCTGGCGTCGCTGGCTGCTATTTTCGGATGGGCGTTCGCCGGATGGGGTACAACTCTCTACTGGTGGGCAGGAATCCTCTACGTGGTTCAGGTCCGTCGGCTGGTGAAGGCGGACGCCGCGGCCGATTGAGTCTGCCGATGCGGCGCAATGCAGCGCCTGGTTGTCCGCGCATGATGCCTGCGGGCCAGTCCCGGACAGGCGAAGTCGGCTAGACCGTCGTCTCTTCAAGGAGGACGTTTCCGACATGAAGGCCGTCGTGATGGCCGGTGGCGAAGGTACGCGACTTCGCCCTATGACCTCGAGCATGCCCAAGCCGCTCCTGCCGGTGGCCAATCGGCCGATCATGGAGCACGTGCTGAGGCTGCTCAAGCGGCATGGGCTCAATGAGACCGTCGTAACCGTGCAGTTTCTGGCTTCGCTCGTCAAGAACTACTTCGGTGACGGCGAAGAGCTCGGAATGGAGCTCACCTATGCCAATGAGGAGAAGCCACTCGGCACTGCAGGCAGCGTGAAGAATGCCGAGGAAGCATTGAAGGACGATGCTTTCCTCGTCATCTCGGGCGATGCCCTCACCGACTTCGACCTCACTGACCTGATCAGGTTCCACAAGGAGAAGGGCGCACTGGTCACAGTGTGTCTGACTCGCGTGCCGAATCCACTGGAATTCGGAATCACGATCGTGGACGAACAGGGGAAGGTCGAGCGGTTCCTGGAGAAGCCGACCTGGGGGCAGGTCTTCTCTGACACCGTGAATACGGGCATCTATGTCATGGAGCCCGAGGTCTTCGATTACGTGGAAGCGGACGTCTCCGTCGACTGGTCCGGTGATGTCTTCCCTCAGCTCATGAAGGAAGGCAAGCCGATCTACGGCTACATCGCCGAGGGATATTGGGAAGACGTCGGTACGCACGAGAGCTACGTCAAGGCACAGGCCGATGTCCTCGAGGGCAAGGTCAATGTGGATCTCGACGGGTTCGAGATCTCTCCGGGTGTGTGGGTCGCGGAAGGCGCCGAGGTGCACCCGGACGCGGTGCTGCGCGGGCCTCTCTACATCGGGGACTACGCCAAGGTCGAAGCCGGCGTGGAGATCCGTGAGCACACGGTCGTGGGGTCCAATGTCGTCGTCAAAAGCGGGGCCTTCCTCCACAGAGCCGTCGTGCACGACAACGTGTATATCGGCCAGCACAGCAACCTTCGCGGATGCGTGATCGGCAAGAACACCGACATCATGCGGGCGGCGCGTATCGAGGACGGTGCCGTCATCGGCGACGAGTGCCTCGTGGGCGAAGAATCGATTGTCCAGGGCAATGTGCGGGTGTACCCGTTCAAGACCATCGAGGCCGGCGCCTTCGTCAACACCTCGGTGATCTGGGAGTCGCGGGGGCAGGCGCATCTCTTCGGTGCCCGCGGGGTCTCCGGCATCCTGAACGTCGAGATCACTCCGGAGCTGGCGGTACGGCTTGCGGGCGCGTATGCCACCACCCTCAAGAAGGGCGCCACAGTCACCACCGCGCGCGACCACTCGCGTGGTGCGCGAGCACTGAAGCGGGCGGTGATTTCCGCGCTCCAGACGAGTGCCATCGACGTACGCGACCTGGAGAACGTGCCGCTGCCTGTCGCACGTCAGCAGACGGCGCGGGGCAGTGCCGGCGGCATCATGATCCGTACGACCCCGGGCGTGCCCGACTCCGTCGACATCATGTTCTTCGACGAGCGTGGCGCGGACCTGTCGCAGGCGGGACAGCGCAAGCTCGACCGGGTGTTCGCTCGGCAGGAGTACCGGCGGGCCTTCCCGGGCGAGATCGGGGACCTGCACTTCCCGGCCAGTGTCTTCGATTCGTACACCGGGTCGCTGCTGCGGAACCTCGATGTCACGGGCATCGCCGAGTCGGGGCTCAAGGTCGTCGTCGACGCGTCGAACGGAAGCGCCGGTCTGGTGCTGCCCAGCCTGCTCGGGCGGCTCGGAGTCGACGCGCTGACCATCAACCCGGGTCTCGACGAGTCCAGGCCGACCGAGACAAGCGACACGCGTCGCTCGGGCCTTGTCCGGCTGGGCGAAATCGTCGCATCGGCGCGGGCTGCCTTCGGCGTGCGGTTCGACCCTGTAGGCGAGCGGTTGTCGCTCGTCGACGAGCGCGGGCGGATCATCGAGGACGACCGGGCGCTTCTGGTGATGCTCGACCTTGTCGCGGCCGAACGGCGGAGCGGCCGGGTGGCACTGCCCGTGACCACCACCAGAATCGCCGAACAGGTCGCGGCGTATCACGGAACGCAGGTGGAGTGGACCACCACGTCGCCGGACGATCTGACGCGAGTGGGCCGCGAGGAGTCCACGATCTTCGGTGGTGACGGACTCGGCGGGTTCATCGTGCCCGAGTTCAGCAGCGTCTTCGACGGCGCGGCCGCCTTTGTGCGGCTGATCGGGCTGGTGGCCAGAACACAGCTCACGCTGAGCCAGATCGACGCACGTATACCGCGAGCCCATGTGCTGCGACGTGACCTGGCCACGCCTTGGGCCGTGAAGGGTCTCGTCATGCGACGTGTGGTCGAGGCCGCGGGGGATCGGTTCGTGGACACGACCGACGGTGTACGCGTGGTCGAGGCGGACGGTCGATGGGTGATGGTCCTGCCCGATCCCGCGGAAGCCGTCACTCATTTGTGGGCAGAGGGGCCCGATGACGAATCGGCCCAGGCATTGCTCGACGAGTGGTCGGCCGTCGTGGACAGCGCAGGTCACTGAGGTGTCGCCGGTGTGTCCGAGGTGCGTCGATCACGCCCTCGGGCACACCGGTGGGGCCATTCGGTGGTAGCAGCCCCGACGTGCGACGATGTGCGGCATGTCGCAGCAGCCCCCCGTTCGGAGCACCTCTCCTCCAGCTCGGCGCCCCGACGCGTCCATGTCGCTGCTGACGAATGTCATGGACCACAGCCTCGACGACGGATACGCCGAGGCAACGGCCCGTAGACAGGCGGACGGCAGCGCCGGCATGCCGCGCAGCTTGCGGGCGAAGCTCGGGCTGGCCGCAGGGCTTGTGCTGGCTGCCCTGGTGGTGACCCTTGGTGCGGCGCAGGCGCGGATAGCGGCTCCCGTTGTGGCCAAGGAGCGTGAGGAGCTCATCGACCGGATCGAGGCGGAGACCTCGGCGGCCGACAAGCTCGAACAGGACGTGGAGACCCTCAGGCAGGACGTGGGGGAGCGTCAGCGCAAGGCACTGGAAAAGCACGGCGGTGACCAGGGCGGACTGGTGGCCCTGCTGTCCGGTGCGACCCCGGTCCGGGGCGAGGGTGTGAAGCTCGTCGTCGACGACGCCGAGAACACCGACCCGGGCGGCGGCGGGCCGAGGGAGAACACCACTTTCTCCGATACGGGCCGACTGCGGGACCGCGACATGCAGCAGATCGTCAATGGCCTGTGGTCCTCGGGTGCCACGGCCGTCGCCATCAACGGGCAGCGGCTGACGTCGCTGTCGGCGATCCGTCACGCGGGCGAAGCAATACTGGTCGACAACAAGCCGCTGGTGCCGCCGTACACATTGCTGGCTGTGGGGCGCGAGCCTCATCTGCGGATTGCGTTCCGGGACAGTGCAGACGGGCAGTACCTCCAGGTGCTGGAGGACGACTACGGCATCAGGTGGAGCATTTCCCATCAGGACGACGTGCGGCTTCCCGCGGCGTCGAGCCTGATCGTACATACAGCAGAGCCGCTGGCCACGGACGCCGGGAAGAGCGTGGCCAACACAGGGAAGGGCAGATCGTGATCGCCGTACTGGGCCTCGTCGTGGGAGTCGTGGTCGGACTGTTGGTCCGACCCGAGGTACCGGCGGTGGTCGAGCCCTATCTGCCGATTGCCGTCGTCGCCGCGCTCGATGCGGTCTTCGGCGGTCTGCGGGCCATGCTGGATGGCATCTTCGTCGACAAGGTATTCGTCGTTTCGTTCCTGTCGAATGTCGTCGTGGCTGCTCTGATCGTGTTCCTGGGCGACAAGTTGGGCGTCGGCGCGCAGTTGTCCACGGGTGTCGTGGTGGTGTTCGGCATCCGGATCTTCTCCAACGCGGCGGCGATTCGCCGTCACGTGTTCCGGGCGTGAGGCCGATGAGTACGGATGAGAACCCCGAGCCGCAGCGGGACGAAGAGATGACCTCGAAGAGCGGGCAGTCGGCAGAACTGCCGCCGCCGACGGGACGTCAGCGGCTGATCGCCGGGCTCTGGCCGCCGCGTGTCACGCGGGCCCAGCTGATCGTGGCGTTGCTGCTGTTCGTTCTCGGGCTCGGGCTTGCCATCCAGGTCAGGTCGAACAGCGACGACAGCGCGCTGCGGGGAGCGCGCCAGGAAGACCTGGTGCGAATCCTCGACGAGTTGGACGACCGTACGCAGCGCCTCGAAGACGAGAAGCAGCGCCTCGACGATCAGAAGACAGAGCTGGAGAACAGCTCGGACCAGGCCGAAGAGGCCCGCAAGCAGACCCTGGAAAAGGAACGGCAACTCGGCGTACTGGCCGGTACCGTGGCGGCACAGGGGCCCGGCATCAACCTGACGATCACGGACCCGCACTCCACCGTCGAGGCCGGCATGCTGCTGGACACGATCCAGGAACTGCGGGCGGCGGGCGCGGAAGCGATCCAGATCAATGACGTCAGGGTGGTGGCGAACACGTACTTCCTGGACGAGGACGGCGGCATCGAGGTGGACGGCCGGAAGGTTTCCGCGCCGTACCGCTTCAAGGTGATCGGCAAGCCGCAGGATCTGGAACCCGCGCTCAACATCCCTGGCGGCATTGTGCAGACCTTGGAGAAGGAGCAGGCCACGGCCACAGTGACCCGGTCCGAGAAGATCGTTGTGGACGCCTTGCGACCGGCGAAGCAGCCTGACTACGCTCAGTCGTCACCGTAGTGAGGCGGGGGCGCATGGTGGCAGCGGGACTAGGGCATGAGGTTGCGGGGGGTCGGCGCACCGAAGGCGTGGTGCGTGGTGGAAACTGTCTGGTGGATACGGACGTTGTAGAGATGTCCGGTTCGGCAGGTGTGTTCATTCAGGGTTCGTCCTGCCCCACGGGCGGGTCTGTTTCAGTCAAGGGGAATCGCCCGTGAAGTTGTTTTCGAAGTTGTTCGGCAAGAGTGCACGCGAGGACGGTGCGAACAGCACCGCCCGGCATCGTGCCCCGCGTGGTGGAGAAGCCGAGGAGCAGGGCGCGGAGCGTCCGCTTTTCCGGGACGAGGTCGCTGGTCCCGGCGGCGACATTTCGGGTGGCCAGGGCGCGTCGTCTGTTGACCCTGCGGGTCCCGGCCGCATAGGTTTCGGGGAATCAGATCCGCGGCAGGAGGATCCGTCCATGTCGGCCTTGCCGGTTTGTACGAGGTGCGGGCACCGCAATGCCGAAGCCAGTCGTTTCTGCTCCAACTGCGGCGCTCCGCTGAGGGCGGGCGCGTCCGGCGAGCGTCCTTCGGAGACGACGTCGACCATCTCCATCTCCGGACTCGAGGCGTACGAGGCGGAGGCAACGGGACAGACCGCGGCCCCGTCGCTGTCGCCCGAGGCCCAGGCGGCCGTTGATGCTCTTCCGCTCGGTGCGGCGCTTCTGGTGGTGCGACGCGGCCCGAATTCGGGCAGCCGCTTCCTGCTGGACGGCGAGCTGACCACGGCCGGCAGGCACCCGCAGAGTGACATCTTCCTCGACGACGTGACGGTCTCGCGACGGCACGTGGAGTTCCGCCGTGGTGCAGACGGCGGGTTCACCGTCGCTGATGTCGGCAGTCTCAATGGCACCTACGTCAACCGTGAGCGGATCGACTCTGTCGCGCTGTCGAACGGCGACGAGGTGCAGATCGGTAAGTACCGGCTGGTCTTCTACGCGAGCCAGCGGGGCATCTGACCCTTACGGGAAGGTCCATGCTGCGAACACCGATGGGCGGTGCCGGACACGGCACCGCCACCGCGGACGATCGGCTGGTGAGTATCGGCACCGTGCTGAGCCTGCTGCGTGACGAGTTTCCCGAGGTCACCATCTCCAAGATCCGTTTTCTGGAGACCGAGGGGCTGGTCGAGCCGCAGCGGACGCCGTCCGGCTACCGCAAATTCAGTCCCGAGGACGTCGAGCGGCTGGCCCAGGTGCTGCGTATGCAGCGGGACCACTATCTTCCGCTCAAGGTCATCCGGGAGCATCTCGATGCGCTGGAGCGAGGCGAGCAGGTCCAGCTGCCTGTTTCCGACGGCACGCCGGAAACAGAGACCGATCGTCCTACCGCCGCCAGGATCGGCCGGTCGGAGCTGCTCGCGGCCTCCGAGGTCGGCGAGGAGGAGCTCGACGAGTGGGAGTCGTACGGGCTCATCTCGTCCCTGCCGGGTGGCGGTTACGACGCCGAGGTCGTCACGGTTGCGAAGTTGGTGGCGGACCTGGGGCGGTTCGGTCTGGAGCCGCGGCATTTGCGTGCGGTGAAAGCCGCGGCGGACCGCGAGGCCGGACTGGTCGAACAGATTGTCGCGCCGCTGCGCCGTCACCGGAATCCGCAGACCAGGGCACATGCCGAGGCGACAGCCAAGGAGCTCGCCGAGCTGTCCGTACGGCTTCATGCGGCGCTCGTCCAGAGTGCGCTCGGTGTGCGGCTGCACTGAGCGTGGAGGAGCCCGACTACCCAAACCTGCCGGGCACGTCCTAGGGTTGCTGTGTGAACGAGCTCGACGTCGTAGGTGTCCGGGTGGAAATGCCCTCCAACCAGCCGATCGTGCTCCTGCGTGAAGTAGGAGGCGATCGGTACCTCCCCATCTGGATTGGGCCGGGAGAGGCGACCGCGATCGCCTTTGCCCAGCAGGGGATGGCCCCTGCCAGGCCGCTGACGCACGACCTTTTCAAGGACGTGCTCGAGGCGGTTGGCCAGGAGCTCACCGAAGTACGCATCACCGACCTGCGGGAAGGGGTGTTCTACGCCGAGCTGGTCTTTGCCAGTGGTGTCGAAGTGAGCGCGAGGCCTTCGGATGCCATAGCGCTGGCCCTGCGCACCGGAACGCCGATCTACGGCAGTGACGGGGTGCTGGACGATGCCGGGATCGCCATCCCGGACGAGCAGGAGGACGAGGTGGAGAAGTTCCGCGAGTTCCTCGATCAGATCTCTCCCGAGGACTTCGGGACCAACAGCCAGTGAGCTTCACGCCACGGACCGTCGGCACATTCGAGTAGCCTTTCCCCGGAGAGGGGCACGGGAAACCACTCTCAGGGTGATTATCACTCGGCGTGCCGAGTGTGGCGATCGTTGACGCACCCCGGGTGACTGCCTACCGTCGACAAGGCAGGTCAAGGACGGAGGTCGGCGTGAGAAGCAGCGGCGACGGTACGGTGGCGGGCGGGCCGTATCCGCTTCACGGCGGTTCAGTCGACCCCAGGGTGGGGCGGCAGGGCGCGGCCTCGGCCAGGGGTGAAACGGCCGCGGCCGAAAGCACTGAGAGCATCGGTTACCGGGGGCCCACTGCCTGTGCGGCGGCCGGGATCACCTACCGGCAGCTCGACTACTGGGCGCGCACCGGGCTGGTCGAGCCGAGCGTCCGGGCCGCGTACGGTTCGGGCACGCAGCGTCTCTACAGCTTCAGGGACGTCGTCGTCCTCAAGATCGTCAAGCGCTTCCTGGACACCGGTGTCGCGCTGCAGAACATCCGCACCGCCGTCCAGCATCTACGGGCCCGCGGCTTCCAGGATCTTGACCGGATGACGCTCATGAGCGACGGGGCGACCGTCTACGAGTGCTCCTCGCCGGACGAGGTCGTCGAACTCCTGCAGGGCGGACAGGGCATTTTCGGGATCGCCGTGGGCGTGGTGTGGCGGGATGTGGAGAGCGCTCTGTCCCAGCTGCACGGCGAGCGCGTCGACACGGGCGAGACCCTGATCAGGCACAATCCCACCGACGAACTCGCACGACGCCGTAACAAGGCCGTCTGAGACGCTCCCTTCCGTGCTGCCGCCGGTCGATTGTCAGTGCCGTGCGGCAGCATCGATGGTGTGAGAGCCGCGCCGACCATCCTGCATCTGGACATGGATGCCTTCTACGCCGCCGCAGAGCAGGCGGCGAAGCCCAGCCTGCGCGGAAAGCCGGTGGTGGTCGGCGGGATCGGGACGCGCGGCGTCGTGGCCACCGCCTCGTACGAGGCCAGGCGCTTCGGGGTGCATTCGGCGATGCCGGTGGCGCAGGCCCGACGGCTGTGTCCGAACGCCGCCTATCTCATGCCGCGTTTCTCGCTCTACAGATCCGTCAGTGAACAGGTCATGGAGCTGCTCGGCCGGCTTTCCCCGCTGGTCGAACCGCTGAGCCTGGACGAGGCCTTCGTGGATCTGGAGGCGGGTGGGGTGGCCGACGACTCGGTGTCGGCCCGGAAGGCCGGGGAGCGGCTGCGGGCGGACATCAGAGCGGTCACGGGGCTCACCGGGTCCGTGGGGCTCGCGGGCTCCAAAATGCTTGCCAAGATCGCGTCGGAGCAGGCCAAGCCCGACGGTCTTGTGCTCATCGAGCCGGGAACCGAGCGGGAGCTGCTGGGACCGCTGCCGGTCCGGACGCTGCCCGGGGTCGGTCCGGCGACCGGGGAGCACCTGCGGCGGGCCGGGATGACGACCGTCGCCCATCTGGCGGAGGCGGGCGAGGACGAGCTTGTAAGGCTGCTGGGGAAGTCGCACGGGGCGTCGCTGTACCAGATGGCTGTCGGGCACGACGACCGGCCCGTGGTCGCCGAGCGGGACGCGAAATCGGTGTCGGTCGAGGACACCTTCGAGGTGGACCTGCACGACCGGGTGAGGATCAGGATCGAAGTGGGCCGACTGGCCGACCGGTGTGTCCAGCGGTTGCGGGCGTCCGGGCATTCCGGCAGGACAGTCGTGCTGAAGGTGCGGCGGTACGACTTCTCGACGCTGACGCGCTCGGAGACCCTGCGCGGGCCGACCGACGATCCGAGCGTGGTCCGCGAGGCGGCGGGGCGGCTGCTGGAGGCGGTGGACACGACGGGCGGGGTGCGGCTCCTCGGGGTGGGCGTCACGGGGCTCGCGGACTACACCCAGGAGGATCTCTTCGCCCAGGCAGCGGGTGAGCAGGCGAAAGCGGAGGCCGGGGCTGGGGACGTGGCTGTGGGTCAGGCTGGGGATACCGAGCCGCTCGGGGGCGGTGACGGGGTGGCGTACGTGTCCGAGCCGCCGCCGGAGCGCCGGTGGCTGGCCGGACAGGATGTGCGGCACGCCGAGTACGGCGCGGGGTGGGTGCAGGGCAGCGGCGTGGGGCGGGTGACGGTGCGGTTCGAGGAGCCGACGTCGGCGCCGGGGCGGGTGCGGACCTTCAAGGTCGACGATCCGGACCTCGTTCCGTCGGATCCGCTCCCGCTGGTGCCCGTCGCAGAGGACCAGGAGGACCAGGAGGACCAGGAGGATCAGGAGGTGTCGTCGCCGGCGATCTTGCCGAAGTCCTTGTCAGGGGCCTCAGGGGTGTCGGGAGCGGGGAATGAGATATCGAGCCCGTAGTGGTGGTAGAGCTGCAGCTCTTGTGCCGGGGAGAGGTGGCGGCCGACGCCGAAGTCGGGGGCGTCCTTGATCAGCGAGCGCTCGTAGGGGACGCGGAGTGAGTCGTTCACGACCTCGCTGGGCTCCAGGGGGACGAAGGCGTCCCGGCTGAACAGGCCGGTGCGTACAGCTGCCCATTCGGGGACCCCGGTGGCGTCGTCGAGGTACACCTCGTCCACTGTTCCGATCTTGTTGCCGTTGCGGTCGAACGCCTTCCGGCCGATCAGGCTGCGTGGATCGATGTCGGTCTGCACGGTCCCTCCAACTGATCGCAGCTGCTCCCCGTACACACTACGAAAGTGCACATCGGGGGCCCCGGCCACTCGAGGGATGGGTGACGGGCCTCGCTGGTACGCTGGCCAATGGCTGCTGACCCCGTGCGGGAGAGTCCTTCGGTGAACGTATCGGAGGCGCCGAAGGAGCAAATCCTCCCCGGAATCTCTCAGGCCCCCGTACCGCACGGTTGAGGTCACTCTGGAAAGCAGGGTGGGAGCCGGTCCGGCTTGTGTTCGTAGAGAGCACAGTCCGGTACGGAACCCTCCCTCACCGACGGTGAAAGCCGGAGCGTGCCTTCAATGGCCCTCCGGTGAAGCTCTCAGGTTGAGATGACAGAGGGGGAGGCCGTCCGGGCACCCGTGTCGTGGTGCCCCTCGCAGGTCGTGTCAGACCAGGAGGCCTTCCGCAGATGACCGCAAACCGCATTCCGCTCTCGCAGCTTGAGCGTGGCATCCCCTTCGAGCAGCGCCACATAGGGCCCGACGCCGAGGCGCAGGCCAAGATGCTTGCCCAGGTCGGTTACGGCTCGCTCGACGAGCTGACCGCGGCCGCGGTGCCGGACGTCATCAAGAGCGCCGGGGCGCTCGGGCTGCCGGACGCGCGCACCGAGGCCGAGGTGCTGGCCGAGCTGCGCACGCTCGCGGACCAGAACCAGGTACTGGCCCCGATGATCGGGCTCGGCTACTACGGCACCTTCACGCCGCCGGTGATCCTGCGCAACGTCATGGAGAACCCGGCCTGGTATACGGCGTACACCCCCTACCAGCCGGAGATCTCGCAGGGCCGCCTGGAGGCGCTGCTCAACTTCCAGACGATGGTGGCCGACCTGACCGGCCTGCCGACCTCGGGCGCCTCGCTGCTCGACGAGGGCACCGCCGCCGCCGAGGCCATGGCGCTCGCGCGTCGCGTCGGCAAGGTCAAGAACGGTGTCTTCCTGATCGACTCCGACACGCTGCCGCAGACCGTCGCCGTCATCCAGACGCGCGCGGAGCCGACCGGTGTCGAGGTCGTCGTCGCCGACCTCTCCGACGGGATTCCTGCCGAGGTCGCCGAGCGCGGCGTCTTCGGTGTGCTGCTCCAGTACCCCGGCGCCTCCGGCGTCGTACGGGACATCAAGCCCGTCATCGAGCAGGCGCACGAGCTCGGGGCGATTGTCACCGTCGCCGCCGATCTGCTGGCCCTGACGCTGCTGACCTCGCCCGGCGCGCTCGGTGCCGACATCGCCGTCGGCACCACCCAGCGCTTCGGTGTGCCGATGGGCTTCGGCGGTCCGCACGCGGGCTTCATGGCCGTACGCGAGAAGTTCGCGCGCAGCCTGCCGGGGCGGCTCGTCGGTGTCTCCGTCGACGCCGACGGAAACAAGGCCTACCGGCTGGCGCTGCAGACCCGTGAGCAGCACATCCGCCGGGAGAAGGCCACCAGCAACATCTGCACCGCGCAGGTGCTGCTCGCGGTCATGGCCGGGATGTACGCCGTCTACCACGGCCCCGACGGCGTGCGCGGCATCGCGCGCCGCACGCATCGGTACGCGACGCTGCTCGCCGAGGGCCTGCGCGCCGGCGGTGTCGAGGTCGTGCACGGCTCGTACTTCGACACCCTGACCGTGCGCGTTCCCGGCAAGGCGGCCGATGTCGTCGCCGCGGCCCGGCAGGGCGGGGTCAACCTGCACCTCGTCGACGCCGACTCGGTCTCCGTCGCCTGCGACGAGACGACGGCCCGCGCCCAGATCGCCGCTGTCTGGGCCGCCTTCGGTGTCGAGGCCGACCTGGAGGCGCTGGACGCCGCCACGGCCGAGGCGCTGCCCGAGGGGCTGCTCCGTACGGACGACTACCTGACGCACCCCGTCTTCCACCAGCACCGTTCCGAGACCGCGATGCTGCGCTACGTGCGCAAGCTGGCCGACCGTGACTACGCGCTCGACCGCGGCATGATCCCGCTCGGCTCCTGCACCATGAAGCTGAACGCGACCACCGAGATGGAGCCGGTCACCTGGCCGGAGTTCGGGGCGATCCACCCCTTCGCGCCGGTCGAGCAGGCGCAGGGCTACCTGACGCTCATCCGTGAGCTGGAGGAGCGGCTGGCCGAGGTCACCGGCTACGACGCGGTGTCGATCCAGCCCAACGCCGGTTCGCAGGGCGAGCTGGCCGGCCTCTTGGCCGTACGGGCGTACCACCGGGCCAACGGTGACGACCAGCGCACGGTGTGCCTGATCCCGTCGTCCGCGCACGGCACCAACGCCGCGAGCGCCGTCATGGCCGGCATGAAGGTCGTCGTCGTCAAGACCCGCGAGGACGGCGAGGTCGACGTCGAGGACCTGCACGCCAAGATCGAGCAGTACCGCGACGAGCTGTCGGTGCTGATGATCACCTACCCGTCCACGCACGGGGTGTTCGAGGAGCACGTCGCCGATATCTGCGCGACGGTGCACGAGGCCGGCGGCCAGGTGTACGTCGACGGTGCCAACCTCAACGCGCTGGTGGGGCTGGCCAAGCCCGGCAAGTTCGGCGGCGACGTGTCGCACCTGAACCTGCACAAGACCTTCTGCATCCCGCACGGTGGCGGCGGCCCCGGTGTTGGTCCCGTCGGTGTGCGGGCCCACCTCGCGCCGTACCTGCCGAACCACCCGCTCCAGCCTTCGGCCGGCCCTGAGACGGGCGTGGGCCCGATCTCGGCCGCTCCGTGGGGCTCGGCGGGCATTCTGCCGATCTCGTGGGCGTACGTCCGTCTGATGGGCGCCGAGGGCCTCAAGCGGGCCACGCAGGTCGCCGTGCTCGCGGCGAACTACATCGCCAAGCGCCTGGAGCCGCACTACCCCGTGCTCTACACCGGTCCCAACGGGCTGGTCGCGCACGAGTGCATCGTCGATCTGCGGCCGCTGTCGAAGTCGACGGGCGTGAGTGTCGACGACATCGCCAAGCGCCTCATCGACTACGGCTTCCACGCGCCGACCATGTCGTTCCCGGTGGCCGGGACGCTGATGATCGAGCCGACCGAGAGCGAAGACCTGGGCGAGATCGACCGCTTCTGCGACACGATGATCGCCATACGCGGCGAGATCGAGAAGGTCGCGTCGGGCGAGTGGCCCGCGGACGACAACCCGCTGCGCAACGCGCCGCACACCGCTGCCGCGCTGGGCGGGGAGTGGGAGCACGCGTACAGCCGCCAGGAGGCGGTCTTCCCGGCCGGAGTGTCGGCCGCGGACAAGTACTGGCCGCCGGTGCGCCGGATCGACGGTGCGTTCGGTGACCGCAACCTCGTCTGCTCGTGCCCGCCGATGGATGAGTACGACAACTGACGGGCGTACGTACACAGGCGCGGACATGCGTCGGGGCCGGTTCGGAGACTTCCTCCGGGCCGGCCCCTCGTCGTATCCGGTTGTATCGGCTGTGCTACGCGGCCTTGACCACGTTGAGCGGCCGGTGCGGCGCGATGATCTGGCCGTCCGGCAGAAGCTCTCCGGTGTCCTCGAAGACGAGGACTCCGTTGCACAGCAGGCTCCAGCCCTGTTCCGGGTGGTGCGCCACGAGGATCGCGGCTTCCCGATCGGCTGACTCGGCGGTCGGGCAGGCTGGCTGGTGCTGGCACATGGAAGGGTTCTTTCGCTGCGGTGTAGTGAGTGTCCTGCGGCTCGATGCGGTGTTCATGGCCGCCCCCCGTATCAATCGGTCCGGTCCCAGTGTTGCCCCACGGGCGTCAATCCGCAGGGATTTCGCGGCAGCTCTCCTTACTGATTAATGACGCATCACTCGTGCGGACGGTTCACGTCAACTGGGGTGTCTCTTCGGGTGGTTCGGGGTGGCCGGTACGGGCTAGTCCGGATGGGGGGTGGCGCCGGGCGCCACTGTGCCCCGTGAGCCGGAGCGGGCACGGGGCACAGTGGGTGAAGAGCGCACCGTGGGGCGCTGTTGGGCCGAGTTGTCAGGCGGGCTGCCCGAGGAGCGGGGTGGCGGGGACGGCAGGAGCGGGGGCAGGCGTGAGCCGGTGCGTCAGTACGGGCAGCAGGTCGGCGGCGCGGTGTGGGCGATGGGATGCGATGCCGGGGGGTGCGGGGGCCAGCGGCACCAGCAGGTCCGTCGGAAGGGGCATGCCGTCGGCGGCGTCGGCCTCGGGGTTCGGTTCCTCGTGCAGCCACAGCGTGAGCATGTACAGCTCCGGTACGGACAGCAGGCGCGGCTGGTACCGGGTCGTCATGGGCATTGTCTCCGCCTGATGCAGTGCGCGCTCGCTGGAGGCGATGTAAGGGCCTTCGCAGAAGTGCGCGAAGGCCCAGCCGTCGGGTGTGAGCATGGTGTCCGCCGCGGCCACTGTGCGGTCGCCGTTGCGGATCAGGAATCGCCAGCCGGTCAGCCGGGTGCGTGGCGGGCGGCCGGACGGGATGATCCGGTCCAGTACGTGCACAGGGAGCGGGAGTTCGGGGCTGAGCGGTCCCTGGGCCGCGCGGAGGGCCGGGGGACGGGCCTCGCGGACGGCGGTGGGGGAACCGAGTGCCGCGAGGACGCTGCGCAGGGCGGGCGCGGGAGCCGGGGGGACATGCAGCGGCATGGTGGGTCGCCTCTCACTTGGGAGACACGTTGGAGCGTGGGCAGTGCGGACGGCGCTGTCTGCGTGCGGGGCCAGAGGGGGGCCTTGGGGCGATGGCCGGGCGCCAACTCTCTGCCTCGTTCACGGAGTTTATACGATACGTGTTCACACGGTGTTTCTGCTAGCCGACGTGCGCATTGCGGGCAAGGCGGTATTCGGCTCTTATCCTGCGGAGAATCTCCCAATTCTCAGGGAGCGCAGGCCCGTGGCCTCGAAAGTCCGGGCGGCAGCGGTAGGCCGAAACTCATCGGCATTTTTCACGAGCAGCCACCGGTGGAAACTGCTTTTTGCTTCATGCCGAGTGAATGTGCCGCCGGGACACCGCATCGAGCGTACCCGGTACTTGGTGAGTGCGGGGCGTTATTGATCAGCCCGTCTGGGCATCATCGACCGTGACATGAGAGCCCGATGCTGTGGGCCGCCCACTCGAGGAGGGACGCTTCGATGGGGGAGAAGGTCGTGGCAGGCGGCTTCGATCTGTCGGATCGGCAGAGGTACCGAAGGAAACTCCAGCAGTGTCTGGAGGGTCTGGGGCGGCTGCTGGAGGAGAAGCGATTCGACCGTCCCAAGAACCTCATGGGGCTGGAGATCGAGCTCAATCTCGCCGGGCCCGACGGTACGCCGAAGATGATGAACGCGGAGGTCCTGGAGCGGATCGCCAGCCGTGATTTCCAGACCGAACTCGGCATGTTCAATCTGGAAGTAAATATTGTTCCGCACCGGCTGGGAGGCCGTGTTCTCGACCAGCTCGCGGAGGAACTGCGTACCGGCCTCGCATATGCCCACAGAAAAGCGAACGAGGTCGACGCGGGCATCGTGATGATCGGAATTCTTCCTACGCTCGGCCGCAACGACCTGGTCTCGGCGAACCTCTCCGACGTCGACCGCTACCAGCTGCTCAACGATCAGATCGTCGCGGCGCGCGGCGAGGACTTCATGCTCGACATCGGCGGGGTCGAGCGGCTCACCTGCTCTTTCGCCTCCATCGCGCCCGAAGCAGCCTGTACCTCCGTGCAGTTGCACCTCCAGGTCACACCGGCCCGGTTCGCGGACGTATGGAATGCGGCGCAGGCGGTTGCTGCCGCGCAGATCGCTGTGGGCGCCAACTCGCCGTTCCTCTTCGGCCGCGAACTGTGGCGCGAGTCGAGGCCGCCGCTGTTCCAGCAGGCCACCGACACCCGGCCGCCCGAGCTGCAGGCCCAGGGCGTGCGGCCCAGGACGTGGTTCGGCGAACGGTGGGTCGGTTCGGCGTACGAACTCTTCGAGGAAAACCTCCGCTACTTCCCCGCCCTCCTGCCGATATGCGACGAGGAAGACCCACTGCTCGTGCTCGACGACGGCGGGGTACCGCGTCTGCAGGAACTCGTTCTGCACAACGGTACGGTCTACCGCTGGAATCGGCCCGTTTACGGGCTGGCCGACGGCGTACCGCATCTGCGCGTCGAGAACAGGGTGCTGCCGGCGGGGCCCACGGTGACGGATGTGGTCGCCAACGCCGCCTTTTATTACGGCCTGGTCCGGGCCCTCGCCGAGGACGCCCGTCCCGTGTGGACGCGGCTGCCCTTCGAGGTCGCGGCCGCGAACTTCGACGCCGCCTGCCGCCACGGCATCGATGCCGAGCTCGTCTGGCCGAAGCCGGGCCGGGGGAGCGGGACGACGCGGGTGCCGGCCGTGAAGCTCGTACGGGACGAACTGCTGCCGCTGGCGGCGGCGGGGCTCGACGCCTGGGGCATCGAGCCCACGGACCGCGATCTCTACCTCGGGGTCATCGAGCAGCGGTGCAGGCGACGCGTCAACGGGGCGTCCTGGCAGGTGGACACGTACCACAGGGCCCTTGATGCCGGTCTGGAGCGCGAGGCGGCGCTGGCGGCCACCACCCGCCGCTACTGCGAGCTGATGCACGAGGGTGAGCCGGTGCACACCTGGCCGGTGGGGTTCCCGACTCCGGGGTGAGGAAGCCGGGGTGATGGCGGCGGGTCGGGGTGATCGCGGCGGATGCGGCGCTCAGCCGCCCTGACCCGCCTCCATGATCGCCTTGAGGATTACGGCGTGGATCTCGGCCGGGTCGCTGACCTGGTAACCGCCGCCGCCCGTCACGGTGGCGATCTGTTCGATCTCCTCCCTGTCGGCGTCGGGGCCCACCGCGATGGCGATCAGCGGGACCGGCCGCTGCGGGTCCGCGATCCGCTTCAGTTCGGCGATCAGGGCGCTGCGCGAGATGCTGACCGCGTCCTGGTTCGAGCCGTCGGTGAGGATGACTACGGCGTTGAACTTGCCGCTCGCGTAATTCGCCTTGGCGTCCTTGTAGGCGGCCAGAGTGGTGTCGTAGAGGCCCGTCGCACCGCCGGGCACAGGGGCCAGCGCGGAGAAGGCAGCCGAGATCTTGTCGCGGTGGGTGCCGCCGCCGGACGCGGGGTCGCCGAGCCGGGTGGTCGGAACCTTCTTGCGGTAGTCGCGATCACCGTCGAGGTCCGTGGCGAAGTCCCACAGACCGATTTCGTCCTCGGGCGTGAACTGCGAGAGGGCCTGAAGCAGCGACGCCTTGGTGACGTCCATGCGCGACTGGCTGCCGCGACCCGGCACGGCCGTGGCCATCGAACCCGAGGCGTCGACCACCGTCGTCAGCCGGGCGCTCTGCACGGTGATGGTCCACATGCCGAGCGTCTCCTCGATGTCCTTCTGGGACGGCGGCTCGGTCGTGGCCAGGGCGTAGGGCTGGGGCGCGCGGCCGCCCGCCACCCGTACGACGCCTTCGGACACGGGCTTGTCGGGCATACGGAAGCCCCGGTCGACCAGGAACTTGCGGCTCTCCGGCTCGCCCAGCAGGGTCATGAAACGCAGAGCCGCCCGGCTCTGGTCGGTCGACAGCTCGGGCTCGTTGACCAGCGCGTACGGGTAGTCGAGCTGCGGCGCCCCGTCCTTCGGGTAGAAGAGTTCGAGGCCGGGGCTGCCGCCGGCGGTGTTGTGCGCGAAGGCCGCCTGCTCCGAGAGGAGTACGGCCTGGTTGCGGCGGGGGTTGCCCTTCTCTGTACCGGAGTCGTCTTTGGCCAGTGTCTTGAGTACCTGGGCGTCGGTGTCCGATATGCGCTGCGAGAGCAGTTTGGCGGTGGCCGCGACCTTCGTATCGTCATCCGGGGACTTCTTGTGCTCCGACCTGCCGATGCTGGTGAGCGCGAGGAGACCGGTGGCGCTGCGGGCGGGGTCCGCCGCTCCGAGGCGCAGAGTGTCCTTCTCGGTCGCAGCCGCCGACATCTCGGCCCAGGTGTACGTCTTCCTGGGCCAGCCCAGCGACTTGGCGGCCGACGGAACCATGGCCAGGGCGACCGGCGACGAGGCGACATTGCCGACCGACGTGAGGGGTGATCCGTCGCCGGAGCTCTCGGCGCGCTGGATCCACAGATCGGAATCGGGGATCCACACCTGGTAGTCGGGCTCGGCCGTACCGCCGGTGACTGCGTCGGCGACCTTGTACGCGTCGCGGGCGACGACGGCCACGTCGAGGCACCGCCCGTCGGAGGTGACCTCCTCGTCGCGGGCGTACTGGGCGGCCGCGCGTACGGCGGGGGCGACATCGGGGGATGCGACCACCTTCAGGCGTACGGCCGAGTCCGCGCAGGAGCCGGAGAAGGACAGGAGGCCGCCCTGCACCGCCACTGCGGTCCCCGCGGCCACGCTCAGGACGAGCATGGTGGCGATGGCGAGCGTGCGACGGTGTACGGGTGGGCGGGACCTGGTTCCGTCCGTCGCGGCGTCGTCGGGCAAGCTGTGACGTCCCATGGAAGTGGTGCCCCTCCTCGAATCTCGAACAAAGAAAAGGGGACCGCGCCATCGGAATGGCGTTCGTCCCCCGGCCTGTCGCGCGCGATCTTCGTACCTGCATTCGAGACCCTAGCGGGGCCGTGTCGGGGATGAGGCGGGAATGCTCAACTGGAGGCTGGTGTGCAGGTGGAGGCGGGGCTGGTGGCCGATTCTCATCCCGGACAGGGACTGACACGAGGGATTTTCCGGGCCGAAGTCCTGATCGTGCTCGCCCTCTCGCTGGGTGCGAGCGGGCTTTCGTCCCTGATCAGGTTCGTCGGAGCGGTGACGAGGCCGGGCGATCTCAAGGACCAGGCCGCGCGGCTCAATGCGTCGTACGCTCCCGGGCGGCCATGGCTTGATCTCGCCTGGCAGCTCTTCGGGATCACCTCGGCGCTGGTGCCTGTCGCGCTGGTCGCCTACCTGCTGATGCGGGAGGGAGCGGGGCTTCGCGCGATCGGATTCGACCGGACACGGCCGTGGCCGGACCTGGGGCGGGGGACGCTGGTCGCCGCGGGCATCGGCAGCGCCGGGCTCGCCTTCTATCTGGTCGCCGTCGCGGTGGGGTTCAACCTCACGGTGGTGCCGGAGTCGCTGCCCGCGGTGTGGTGGAAGTTCCCCGTACTGATCCTCTCGGCGATGCAGAACTCCGTACTGGAGGAAGTGATCGTCGTCGGGTATCTGCTGCGCAGACTCGGGCAGTTGGGGTGGTCGCCGACGGCCGCCCTGATGGCAAGTTCGGTGCTGCGCGGCTCGTACCACCTGTATCAGGGGATCGGCGGCTTCATCGGCAATGTGGTGATGGGCATGGTCTTCGTGCTGCTGTACCGGCGCTGGGGGCGGGTCGGGCCGCTCATCGTGGCCCATACGCTGCTCGATGTCGGGGCGTTTGTCGGGTACGCGCTGCTGGCCGGGCATGTCGGCTGGCTGCCGACGCCTTGAGGATGCGCGGATGGGGGCGTACGGAGGTTTCGTACGCCCCCTTCGTGCTGTCATTCGTGCTGTCAGGGGGCGGCGAGCAGCTCGCCGTCGATGACGGTGACGGCCCGGCCGGTCAGCAGGGTGCGTTCGCCGCGCAGTGATGTACGGACCAGGCCGGAGCGGGCCGAGGCCTGGAGGCCCGTCAGTTCCTCGCGGCCGAGCCGGGCCGACCAGAACGGGGCCAGGGCCGTGTGCGCGCTGCCGGTCACCGCGTCCTCGTCGATGCCGACTCGGGGGAAGAAGCCGCGCGACACGAAGTCGTAGCCGAGGGAGGGAACTTCGGCGGCGGCCGTGGCGATGATGCCGCGCTTGGAGTGGGCCACGAGAGCGGCGAAGTCGGGTGTGAGCGCGCGTACCGTCCGCTCGTCGGCCAGTTCGACGACCAGGTCGCCGATGTGCGGTCCTGTGTCGTGGGCGGAGAGGATCTGTGCGCCGAGGGCTTCGGAGATGCCGTCGGGGACCGGCACGGGGGTGAGCGGCGCGGTCGGGAAGTCCATGGTGATGGTGCCGTCGTCGTGCGCGGTGGTGATGAGGATGCCGCAGCGCGCCGCGAAGCGCACGGTGCCGGTCGCGGCGCCCGTGGTGTTCAGGACGTGTGCGGTGGCCAGGGTGGCGTGGCCGCACATGTCGACCTCGGTGGCCGGGGTGAACCAGCGCAGGGCCCAGTCGGCTTCGCCGCCGGGCGGGAGCGGGTGCGCGTAGGCGGTCTCCGGGTGGTTCACCTCGATGGCCACCTGCTGGAGCCAGCTGTCGTCGGGGAAGGAGTCGGCGTCCAGCAGCAGGACTCCGGCCGCGTTGCCGGCGAAGGGGCGGTCGGTGAAGGCGTCGACGATTCGAATCCGCATGACCCTGAACGTAGAGGCGGAGCAAAGCCGCAGGCCAAGGCCAATTGTGGGTGGCTGGCCTCATTTGACTCCTGACGACTCTTGTCGGGCGAGCTATTCCGATATATCGTTGACGCATCGCGACAGATCAACGATGGAAGGAGCGTAGTGATGCGTTCACATGGACATGGGGACTGCGGGCCCGGCCATCGCGGTCGGGGTGACTCGGAGGGGCGGCGTGCCGCCTTCGGCCCGTTCGGACCGCCGTTCGGCGGGCCCTGGGGTGGCGGCGGGCGCGGCCGGGGCGGGCCCCGCGGCAGGGCGAGGCGCGGCGACGTACGCGCGTCGATCCTGGCGTTGCTGACGGGCCGGCCCATGCACGGTTACGAGATGATTCAGGAGATCGGCGAGCGCAGCGGCGGGGCCTGGCGGCCCAGTCCCGGTTCGGTCTACCCGACGCTCCAGCTGCTGGAGGACGAAGGCCTGATCGTCAGTGAGAGCGAGGGCGGCAAGAAGCTGTTCACGCTCACCGACGCCGGGCGCACCGAGGCCGAAGCGGGGCCGCAGGCTCCGTGGGAGGAGGCGGGGCGCGGCGTCGACTGGGAGTCGATGAATGAGATCCGGCAGGCCGGTTTCGGTCTGATGGAAGCGTTCGGCCAGGTCTGGAAGACCGGCTCCGCCGAGCAGCGGCAGAAGGCGCTCGCGGTCATCAACGAGTCCCGCAAGAAGCTCTATCTCATCCTTGCCGACGAACACTGAACCGGCAGATTGCGCGACGGCGCCCCGCGGACATCGTCCGCGGGGCGCCGTCGTCGTGCGGTCAGGTGACCAGGCCGTCGAGTTTGCGCAGCGACTCGGTCAGGGCAGCACCCGCGGAGTCCTTGAGCTTGCCCGCCATCAGCGATACGGCGGCGCCGGTGAACTCGCCGTCGATACGGACCCGGGTCGCGTCGCCGTCGGGAGTCAGCGAGTAGCGCATGGCGAGGTTGACGCCCATCGGGCCTTTGCCCTTGGTGGCGAGCAGCCGGGCCGGCTCCAGTTCCTCGACCGTCCAGGTCACCTCGGCGGGGAAGCCCATGAGCTTCATGTTCTCCTCGTACGTCGCCGAGACCTCGAGCACCGCGGGGCCGCCCTTGGGGAAGCTGGTGTGGGTGGCGTTCCACTGGCCGTACGCCGCGAAGTCCGTCAGCTGCGCCCAGATCTTCTCGGCCGGTGCCCCGATGCGTGCTTCCGCGCTGGCTTCGGCCATGCGACCACCCCTTCTCGTCGGCTCGTGTCGCGGAACGTAGCGGTAAGGGGCGGAACATTCAATACTGATGAACCGTCAGATCTGGCGATGGGCCTCCCCTCCCGGCTCCCGAGGGGCGCGTGGTGTTGTCCGGAGGGGAGGAGGGGGAGGGAGCCGTGGTTGCGCGTGGGGCGCAGGGCAAGGCGGCGCGCGCCCCTGGGGGAGAAAATCCGGATCTCATCCGCAAGGAGGAGGGCCCGGGCGGGGTTGCCCAACTCCGGTGGGATGTGCGAATGCTTCCCCGCGGGGATGCTTCAGCCGCCGGTGCCTGATGGGGTGGGAGTGTGCAAAGCCGTACCCCGCGGGCTCCCCAGCAGCCTGCCGCGAACCGACCGGACAGCCGTGCAGACAGCCGTGCAGACAGCTGTGCAGACGTCCGAGCTGAAATCGAAGCGAGGCTCACCGCGGAGCTCGCCTCGGTGGTCGCGGGCGCGCGCCGACGGGCGTTGCGGGACGGCGACCGGCAGATCGACACCGCACATCTGCTGCACTCGGTGATCGAGACCGACCCCGACGTCAGGGCCGCGTTCGACGGCCCCCCGCAGGTCGCCAGGGTGCTCGGCTATCTCGTCCAGCGCAGCATCGGCTACGGGCTGCGCTGGCAGGGGACGGTGGAGGACTCCGGCGCGGTGCCGGTGATGTGCGAGGCGGCGGGGGCGGCGGGTGTCGCCGGATGGTCGCCTGCCGCCGTCAGTGCCATGGAAGGCGCCCTGGAGCGCGCCGCGTCGCGCGGCGATCAGCGTGCCTGCGGGCTCGATCTCCTTGCCGTACTCGCCGCGGACCGGGACTGCCGGGCGGTCGAGGTGCTCCAGCGGGCAGGCGTGGACACGGAGTCGCTGGCCGGGCGCCTGCAGGGCGAATCTCGACAGGTGTGACAGGGGTGTCGCTCCTGACGGCAACTGGCATGATGTGCCGATGCACGCGTCTCAGGGAAAGAGCGCCGGCCTGGGACTTGCCCTGGCGTCGGCGTTCGCATTCGGTGGTTCAGGTGTAGCGGCCAAGCCGCTGATCGAAGCGGGGCTCGACCCGCTGCACGTGGTGTGGCTCCGGGTGACCGGTGCCGCCCTCGTCATGCTGCCCGTGGCCTGGCGCCACCGTACGCTGCTGCGCCGTAAACCAGCTCTGCTCGCCGGGTTCGGCCTCCTCGCGGTCGCCGGCGTGCAGGCGTTCTACTTCGCTTCCATATCCCGGATCCCCGTCGGCGTCGCCCTGCTTGTCGAATACCTCGCCCCCGCGCTGGTGCTGGGGTGGGTGCGTTTCGTGCAGCGCAGGCCGGTGACGCGCGCCGCCGCCGTCGGCGTTGTCCTGGCGGTCGGCGGCCTCGCGTGTGTCGTCGAAGTCTGGGCCGGGCTGAGCTTCGACGCCCTCGGCCTGCTGCTCGCACTCGGCGCGGCCTGCTGCCAGGTCGGCTACTTCGTCCTGTCCGACCAGGGCAGCTCCGGCGAGGACGCGGCTGATCCGCTCGGCGTCATCGCGTACGGACTGCTCATCGGCGCCGCGGTGCTCACCGTCGTCGCGCGGCCGTGGGGCATGGACTGGTCGCTGCTCGCCGGAAGCGCGGACATGGGCGGGACCGAGGTGCCGGCCGCGCTGCTGCTGGGCTGGATCGTGCTGATCGCCACCGTCGTCGCGTACGTCACCGGGGTGGTGTCCGTACGGAGGCTGTCGCCGCAGGTGGCGGGGGTGGTCGCGTGTCTGGAGGCGGTCATCGCGACCGTGCTGGCGTGGGTACTGCTGCGCGAGCATCTTTCGGCGCCGCAGATTCTCGGTGGGGCGGTCGTGCTCATCGGCGCCTTTATCGCTCAGTCGTCCGCGCCCAAGGCGCCGAAGACGCAGAAGGGGCCCGAGGGACCCAAGGGTCCGAATCGGCCTGTTGCCGGTGAGTCCGCCGGTGCGGCTGCTCTCCCGGACGCGGACGGAAAGTTGGCCGCCGGGCGGACCGCGCCGTAGGGTCACGACCATGCCTATGACTGTGCTTCCGCCTCCTGCCGCGTAACGCGGGCGGCTTGCCGAAGACGAAGACCGGGCTCGGGCAGTCCCCGAGCGGTTCGTCGCTGCCCGCGTGCGGAGCCGAGCGACCACCAGTCCCGTCTTCACGCGGAGAAGTCACGTGTCGGATCATTCTTTTGTGCCCACCGGCCTGCCCACCGGGCGCGGCCTGCTCTGTCTGATCTTTGCCGGAGTTGCCTGGGGCACCGCTGGGGCGGCTGCCTCCATGGTGTTCCTCATCAGCGATCTCGGTCCTCTGTCGCTGTCCTTCTGGCGTTGCGCCGGTGGGCTTCTGTTGCTGCTGCCCGCGTGTGTGGTGGGGTGGCATCGACGGCGTACGGCGGCCGCCGTGTCCGCCGAGCCCGAGCCGCGCAGGCGGCGGGTTGTGCGCATCCTCGTCACCGGCATCGGGCTCACCGTCTTCCAGAGCGCCTACTTCGCGGCTGTCCAGGCGACAGGCCTCGCGGTCGGCACCGTCGTCACCCTGGGGGCCGGGCCTGTCCTGATCGCGCTCGGTGCGTGGCTGACCATGGGGGAGCGGCTGGGGCGCGGCGGCATCGTGACCGTGACCGGCGCGCTCGTCGGTCTCGGCGTGCTGGTGCTGGGGAACGACAGCGGAACTGTACGCCCTGCGGGCATCGCCCTCGCGCTGCTTTCGGCGGCGGGTTATGCGGCCATCACTCTGCTGACGCGGCGGTTGGGGCGTGACGGTGGCGGAGGCGACCCGATCTCGACGACCGCGTGGGCCTTCGGTGTGGGGTCGGTCGGGTTGCTGCCGCTCGCGGTCGCCGAAGGGCTGCTGCCGCACAGCGCGGAACTCGCGCGGGTGGTGTGGCTGCTGGTGTACGTGGCGGCGGTGCCGACGGCTCTCGCGTACGCCCTGTACTTCGCGGGAGCAGCCGTCGTACGGTCGGCGACCGTCTCGGTGATCATGCTGCTGGAGCCGGTGAGTGCGGCGGTCATCGCGGTTGCCCTGCTGGGGGAGCGGCTGACGGTGGCCACTGTGGTGGGGACGTTGCTGCTGCTCGCGGCCGTGGCGGGACTTGCGGTTGCCGAGGCGCGGATCGCGGCGGTCGGCCGTAGGGCGGCGGCGGTTCCCGCGTAGGTGGTTCCGATGGGAGGGGGTGGGGGGCTTTCCACCCCGCCCCCTCCCAGAAACGGGAAAAAGTACGTGTCTAGGTGCGGCGGCGCAGGTGGTGGGTGTGGGCCGCCGCGTCGTGCGGGGCCCCGCGCCCCGCCAGGCCCGCTGCCGTTCGGTCCTGGACATCCTCCGGTTTGTGGCTGCCGTACTTGAACTTGGCCCGGATTTCCGTCACTTCGAGGCGCAGGCCGCGAATGCCCGACAGCATGCGGCCGTACGGTGCCTCGCCGACGGCGGCGGCGGCCGAACCGCCCTCAGGCTGGAAGTGGCCGACCTGGCGGTTCAGCAGGTCAGCCTTCTCCGCCGGGTCGTCCACGACGTATGCCCTGCAGCGCAGTTGAACGGCGGCATAGAAGCTGGTGGGCACGCCGTGCTCGGGAGGGGTGTCCGTCGGTGCCTGCCAAGGGCCGGGTATGTACGCGTAGTCGTCCACGACGCTCAGCAGGACGTGCGGATCCGCCTCGACGGCCTTCCACAGCAGGTTCGGGCGGGCCAGGTGCGTGAGGATCTCGCCGTACCGTCCGCGTTCGGCGTCGTACACGAAATGTGTGGGCTGGACGTACGGCGCCTCGCCCGGCAGACCGTTGACCGCCAGCTGGCCGAAGTCGTGGGTGGCGAGCCACTGCTGCCACTCGCTGTCGCTCTGCGGCGCGTCCCACGGGTGGATCAGCACGGGAGCTCCTCAGAGGGTGGTGAGGTAGTCGGGGAGGACGACGGCCGGGTCCAGGTCGTCTGCCGGAATCGGGGCTCCGTATCCGCGGACGAGCGGGACCACGCCCGTCCAGTGGGGCAGCGAGGCGTCCTCGGGCTCGTCGTTGGGGCCGCCCGTGCGGACCTTGGCGGAGACCTCCTCCAGGTCGAGGCGGATCACAGCGGTCGCGGCGAGCTCCTTGGCGTTGGCCGGGCGCGAGTCGTAGGAGCGGCCGGGGACGACATGGTCGACGAGGGCGTCGAGCGCCCTGCGCCGCTCCTCCTCGTCGATGACCTGGTGAGCGATGCCGTGGACCACCACGGACCGGTAGTTGATGGAGTGGTGGAAGGCCGAGCGGGCCAGGACCAGGCCGTCGACGTGGGTGACCGTGAGGCAGACGGCGAGGCCGGGGTCGCTCTGGCCCGTCATGCGCAGCGGGCGGGACCCCGTGGAGCCGTGCACGTAGAGGCGCTCGCCGATGCGCCCGTAGAGGGTGGGGAGAACGACGGGGGCGCCGTCGCGGACGAAGCCGAGGTGGCAGACGTAGCCCTCGTCGAGGATCGCGTGCACCAGATCGCGGTCGTACGAGGCCCGTTCCCGGGAACGGGTCGGGACGGTGCGCTCGGAAGGCGCGTACGAGGTGGTGGGGTCCGGCGTGGCGGTGTCCTGCATTGCGTTCTCCATTGTATTAGTGCATAGTGTGCTTTGTGCTAGGAGAGTATCGGATCAGTGGGCGCCGCGCATCGGAGATTGCCGCGAGCGTGGAGCGTGCGGTGGGATCCGGGGAGCTGGAGCCCGGTCAACTACTGCCACCCATGCGGGAGTTGGCGGGTGACCTCGGCGTAAATCCCAATACGGTCGCGGCCGCGTACCGCACCCTGCGCGAGCGCGGGGTGATCGAGACGTCGGGCCGCCGCGGCAGCCGGGTGCGGCCCCGCCCGGCCAGTACGGCGCGCGACTCCATCCGGGTCGACGTGCCGCCCGGCGTGCGCGACCTGAGCGAGGGGAACCCCGATCCCGCGCTGCTGCCGCCGCTGCACGACGCCTTCGCGGCGGCGGCCCGGCACAACGCGGAGCGCCCCGTGCTGTACGGACAGGACCCCGTCGACCCGGAGTTCGCGCGGCTCGCGCGCGCCGCGTTCGACGCCGACGGCGTGCCGGGCGGCCCTGTCGCCGTCACCTCGGGATCGCTGGACGCGATCGAGCGCGTACTGGCGGCGCACCTGAAACCGGGTGACGCGGTCGCAGTCGAGGATCCGGGGTGGGGCGCCCTGCTCGACCTCATCCCGGCGCTGGGGCTGCGGGCCGTACCGGTCGCGCTCGACGACGACGGGCCGCTGCCCGGTGAGGTCGAGCGGGCACTGCGGGGAGGGGCGCGCGCGATGGTGGTCACGGACCGGGCGCAGAACCCGACCGGTGCGGCGGTGAGCGGCGCGCGCGCCGAGGAGCTGCGCGCGGTCCTCGCGGCGCATCCCGGGGTGCTGCTCATCGAGGACGACCACGGGCACTGCATCGTCGATCTGCCGGTGCATCCGCTCGCGGGCGTGACGGACCACTGGGTGTTCGTACGCTCTGTCGCGAAGGCGTACGGCCCGGATCTGCGCCTCGCCATGATGACGGGCGACCCGGTCACGGTGGACCGGGTCATGGGCCGTCAGCGTCTCGGGCCCGGGTGGGTCAGCCGCCTGTTGCAACGCGCCGTCGTGGACCTGTGGGTGACGGGCGCGGTGGATGTCCGGGCCGTCTCGCGTGCGTACGGCGAGCGGCGGGACGCGCTGGTGCGGGCGCTGGCGGAGCGGGGGGTCGAGGCGCACGGGCGCAGTGGCCTCAACGTGTGGGTGCCCGTCGCGGACGAGACGGGGGTGGTGGCGAGGCTGCTGCACGCAGGGTGGGCCGTCGCGCCAGGAGCGCGGTTCCGGATGTCCGCGTCCCCCGGCGTACGCCTCACCATCTCGGCCATGGCCGCGGACGACATCGGGCCCGTCGCCGATGCCGTCGCTTCGGCGGCCGGTCCCGCGCCGTCGGGCAGGCGCTACGACTGAGGCTGCCGGTTGCCGGCGCTCCGGCTTCGGCTGCGGCTCCGGCCGCGGCTCTGAGTGAGTGCGGCTCCGGCCAGGACGATGAGTGCGCCGACCGGGGTGTTCCAGCTCAGGTGCTCGCCCAGCAACGTGACGCCCGCGGCCGTCGCGATGACGGGGACGAAGTACGTGACCATCTGGGCGGTGGTCGGGCCGATCTCGGCGACCAGGTTGTACTGGATGAGCATGGCGAGCCCCGTCCCGAGCGCGCCGAGAGCCACCACCGCGAGCAGCGGAACGACCGGGAACGAGCTGGGCAGGGTGGTGAACATCGGTGTCACCACGGCCAGTTGGGCGGTGCCGAGAAGAAGCTGCGCGCCGGTCATGGAGAGGGCGGAGTGGCCGCTGCCCCCGAGCGTACGCCGCAGATAGATCCAGCCGACCGGGTAGCTGAGGGAGGCCAGCAGCGCCATCGCCGTACCGCCGAAGTCAAGGCCCGAGAAGCCCTGCCAGGCGCCGAGCACGGTCAGTACGCCGATGAAGCCGATGCCGAGTCCGGCGACGCGGCGGCGGGTCGGCCGGTCCTCGGAGAACGCGACCAACGACAGCACCATGCCCCACAGCGGCGAGGTGGCGTTGCAGATGCCGGCGAGCGTCGAGGGGATCGTCAGCTCGGAGTAGGCGAAGAGCGAGAACGGCAGGGCGTTGAGGAAGAACGCGGCGACGGCGAGATGGCCCCAGGTGCGGGCGCCGCGGGGCAGCCCCACCCGCTTCACGGCCATCGCGACGGCGAGTACGACCGTACCGAACAGGAGCCGTCCCAGGGTCACTTGGAAGGGTGCGTACGCCTGCGTGCCGACCTTGATGAACAGAAAGCTGAAGCCCCAGATGAGCGAGAGCGCCGCGAACCGGATGCGCCAGTCGAGAGCGGGACGGCGGCTGGCGGGCGTGGGCGGGACGTCAGGCGTGGGCGGGACGTCAGGGGTGGTGGCCGGCGCGGCGCTGGGTCTGGTGACGGGGCTCATGGTGCTCACCTTGACCCAGTCAACCTCTTAGTACAAGCGAGATTTTGTTCGGCCTATCGCTTAGCATTGCTTACATGTTGAATTTGGAGCGCCTTCGTACGCTCGACGCCCTCGCGCGGCACGGCTCGGTCAGCGGCGCCGCCGAGGGCCTGCATGTGACGACCTCCGCCGTCTCCCAGCAGATGGCCAAGCTGGAGCGCGAGGTCGGTCAGCCGCTGCTCGCCAAGAGCGGCCGCGGCGTCCGCCTCACCGACGCCGGACGGCTGCTCGCCGATCACGCGGCCCGCATCCTCTCCCAGGTCGAACTCGCCCAGGCCGACATCGAGGCGCAGAGCGGCCGGGTCGTCGGCGATCTGGCCGTCGCCGCGTTCCCCACGGCCGCCCGCGGCCTGCTGCCCTCGGCCCTCGCCACGCTCCGTACCGACCACCCGCAACTGAGGGTGAAGCTGAGGGAGATGGAGCCCGCAGAGTCTGTACGGGGCATCGTGCGGGGCGACTTCGACGTGGCCGTCGTACTCGACTGGTACAACAGGCCGCTCTCCATGCCCGAAGGGCTCGCGAAGCGCGAGCTGTTGCACGACCCCGCCGACGTCGCCATGCACGTCGACCACCCCCTGGCCGGCCGGACCGCGGTGGACCTGGAGGAGTTCGCCGACGACGACTGGGTCACCTGGGCGGAGGGCGAGTTCTGCCACGAGTGGCTGATGTTCACCCTGCGCGGCAAGGGCGTCGAGCCTCGCATCGCGCATGTCGCCGAGGAGCACGCCACCCAGCTCGCGCTGATCGCCGAGGGCCTCGGGGTGTGCGTGGCGCCCCGGCTCGGGCGCGGGCCGGTGCCGGACCGGGTCCGCGTCGTACCGGTGCGGCACGCCATGCGGCGGCATGTGTACGCCGTCTGGCGTGCGGACGCCGACCGGCGGCCCTCGATCCGCGCGGCGGTCGACGCGCTGTGCGCGGCGGGCACGGCGGTCGTCAGCTAGGGGCGTCCTCGGTCAGTGGCGCCCGTCAGTCAGTGGAGGTCCTTAGTCAGCGGCGGTCCTCAGCCAGGGGCAGTCCTCAGCCAGGGGCAGTCCTCAGCCGGGAGCGGTCCTCGGGCATCGGCGGTCGTCAGCCGCCGGCCGAGCCGAGCTTGCGGAAGTCCCACGAAGTCACCGCGTCCGGCGTGAGCCGCAGCCAGGCGTGCCGCCCGTCGTGCGGCATCTCCGTCATACCGAAGTACTTGCGCGGGAACAGCCGCTCCGCCTCTTCGAGTTCGGGGCACGGCTCGCCCGTACGCGGAGCCTCGCCCACGAACTCGGCCGTGCCCGACAGTTCCACGCCGCGCAGTTCGCTGTACTCCACGCCGTCGTCGACGACCACGGCCAGCCGGGCGTCCTTCCGCAGCTGCGCCCAGCGACGGCTGCGCGTGATCGAGTACAGCCACATCGAGTCACCGTCCCAGACGAACCACAGCGCGCCGACATGCGGGCTGCCGTCCGCCGAGACCGTCGCCACCCGGCAGGTGCGCTGCTCGCTGAGGTACGCGTCCCGCTCGGCGTCCGTCATCATGATCCGGCGGCCCCTGCGCTGTGTGGCGGTCATCCGAGATCGTCCCCTCATCGTTTCTGACTGGGTGTCAGAAATCATGGGGTCTCTTCCTTCATCGCGCAATGGCGATTAGCCTCGCGCGCCCGGTCGCCCGTTCGCCCGGTCCGGATCAGACCCGAGGGGGAGCCTTGCCGTCGTACGAACAGCTCGCGGAGCAGCTCGATCCCGCGACCACGGTGCTGCTCACCGTGGAATGCCAGCAGGGTGTCGTCGGGCGGGACAGTGCACTGCCCGAACTGGCCGAAGTGGCACGGTCGTCGGGCGCTCTCCACCATGTCGCGCGCTTGGTGGACGGTGCCCACGAGGCCGGCGTACAGGTGCTGCACGCGGTGGCGGAACGGCGGCCCGACGGGCGCGGCGCCAGTCACAACGCACGGCTCTTCCGCGCCGCCGCACGCCTGCCCGTACAGCAGCTGACCGGGACGACGGCCGTCCGTATCGCCGAGCCGATCGAGGTCGCGGACGAGGATCTTGTCGTACGCCGCCTGCACGGGCTCTCGCCCCTCGCCGGTACGGACGTCGACGCCCTGCTGCGCAATCTCGGCTGCCGGAGCCTGCTCGTCACCGGAGTCTCGGCCAATGTCGCGATTCCCAACGCCGTCTTCGACGCGGTCAACCTCGGCTACACAGCGGTCGTGCTCTCGGACGCCATCGCGGGGGTGCCCGCCGAGTACACCCCCGCGATGATCCGCAACACACTCGCCTTCGTCGCCACCATCACCACGACCGACGAGGTGCTGGCCTGCTGGAAGCGCCGGCCGAGGCGGGTCAGGCCAGCGTGATGGAGCCGCCGTCGACCTTGATGGCGGCCGGGGGAAGCGGCTGCGTGGCCGGACCGGCCTTCACGCTGCCGTCCGTCGCGTCGAACTTGCTGCCGTGACAGGGGCAGTTGATGGTGCCGTCGGCGATGTCCTTGACCGCGCAGCCCTGATGGGTGCACTTCGACGAGAACGCCTTGAACTGCCCCGCCGTGGGCTGCGTGATCACCACGCCCCGGTCGGCGAACACCTTGCCGCCGCCCTCCGGAATGTCGCTGGTCTTGGCAAGCGCGGCCCCCGCGTCACCGCCACCTGCGCCGCTCCCGCCCGCGTCACCACCGCTGCCCGCCGGCTTCTCGACGGCGGTGTCGGCAGAGCTGTCCGAACCACCGCACGCCGTCAGCGCCGCCGCGACTCCGGCGGCGCCCACCGCGGCGACGACCGTGCGGCGGCCGAGCACCCGCCCTGTCTCCTGAGATCCCGTCATGCCGGCATTCCCCTTCCGCTTCTGGCTACGTGATGTTGTACGGGCGGCCGCGTCATGGTGTTCACGCGCCGAGCGACTTCTTCAGGAAGTCGAGCTCGAGCAGCAGCAGGCTGTCCGCCACGCCCTCCTGCGTGACCAGATGGCTCGCGCCCGGCAGTGGCAGGACGGTGTGCGGCCGCCCCGCCGCGAGCAGCGCCGCGGAGAAGCGCAGCATGTGGGCCGGCGCGACATTGTCGTCCGCCATGCCGTGGACCAGCATCAGCGGCCGGGTCAGCTTCCCGGCGTGCCCGACCAGCGAGCAGCGCTCGTAGTTCTCCGGCATGACGTCGGGATGGCCGAGGTAGCGCTCCTTCCAGTGCGTGTCGTACAGCCGCATATCGGTGGGCGCCGCACCCGCGACGGCGGCATGGAACACCTCGGGCCTGTGCAGTACCGCGCCCGCCGCCAGATAACCCCCGAAGGACCAGCCGCGGATCCCCACGCGCTCCAGATCGAGAGCATCGCAGTGCCCGGCCGCCGCGTGCAGCGCGTCGATCTGGTCTTCGAGTACGGGCGTCAGCTGGTCACCGTGGATGCTCTTCTCCCACGCGATGCCGCGTCCGGGTGTGCCGCGACCGTCCGTCATCAGCACGGCGAAGCCCTGCTCGGCCCACCACTGGGCGACGGCCGTCCACCACATGCGGGCCTTGACGACCAGTTGCACCCCCGGTCCGGCGTACGGACTGAGCAGGACCGGCAGCTTTCCCGCCCCGGGCTCGTACCACGACGGCAGAAACAGCCGGCTGCGCAATGCGCGCTCGCCGAGCGAGAGATGGATCGGCCGGGGCGTGATCAGCGGCTCCTCGGCGAGTACGGCGATGTGCCCGGCCGGTCTGCCGTCGCGGAGCACGGTCACTGTGTGGCCGTCCGGCGTCCTGCTGTCCAGTACGACCGTGCTGCCACCCGCCGCCGCCGTGTGGATGCCCGGCTCCGTGGTCAGCCGGACGAATCCGGAGGCTGGTTCGTACGACCAGACATGGACCTCCGTCGGCTCCTCGTTGGCGGTGAAGAGCACCCGCTCACCGATGGTGCACAGCACTTCGCGGACATTCAGCCCGGGCGGAGTGACCGCTTTGTCCCGGACCATCCTCAGCCCCCGTGCGCGCCCCTCTTGCGGCACGAAAGGAATGACAGGGGCGCCGGATGCGGTGCGCGTCGGGGCGCCCGGGACGAACTCCAGCCATGCCGGGTCGCGTTGCGTGTGCAGCGGCGATGTCGCGCCGGTCGCCGGGTCGATGTCCAGCAGGCACGCCGTGCGCTGGTCCCTCGTCTGCACGTTGACGACCGGGCCGATGGCGTCCCACCCGGCCGAGACGACGTACTCGAACGCCGTGTCCGTCCACCGGCCCTCGAAGTGGTACTCCGGGTCGGCTGCGTCAGGGATCCGTACCGCGACCGCGTCGCCGTCCAGCCGCACGATGTGCAGGGACGTCTCCGCGTTGGCTGTTCCGGCCGCCGGATAGGGCACCGAGCGTGGGACCTGCGCGGGGTTCGCCGGATCGCTGAGGTACCAGCGCTGCACCATCGAGGTGTCCACGCGCGCGACGAGCAGCGCATCGCTGTCCGGCGACCACCAGTGGCCGCGCGTCCTGTCGAGCGACTCGGCCGCCACATGGTCCGGGAGGCCGTACGTCACCTCGCCGCCCTCCGGCTCGGCCAGCAGCCGGTCGTCGCCCCGCCCGTCGGTGCTCACGACGCGCAGGGCGCCCCCGGTGACGTACGCGACGAGCCTCCCGTCGGGCGAGGGGCGCGGATCGACCGCGGGGCCCGCCGTCGGGATGCGGCGCGGGGTGCCGCCGTCCGTCCGTACGACCCAGAGCTCGCCGCCCAGTGCGTACGCCACGACACGCACCGGTAAGTCGGTCGCGTACGCCACCACGCCCGTGGATGTTTCGCGGGCCCGCTCCCGGCGGATCCGCTCCGCCTCGGGATCGTTGCCGTCGCCGCCGTGGGGGCCGGCGATTATCCGCTCGCTCCCGTCCTCGTACAGCCACAGTCTGCTCACCGGGTCGCTGCCACTGTCCGACCGTACGAACAGCACGCGTTCGCCGTCGGGGGAGACGGTGAACCGGCGGGGCACTCCCAGCGAGAAGCGGCGGGTACGGGCGAACTGGCGCGGGAACTCCTCAACATCCATGCGCGACACCCTCGCAGGCGAATAACTGATCGAGAAGGCCACCCGACCGGCAGTAATGTGGGGAAATGCTCTCCGAAGTCACAGCGACCCGCTACGTCACGCCCTTGCGTGAGGGCGGCTCGCTCCCGGGGATCGTCGAGGCCGACGATCTCGGTACGTACGTCATGAAATTCACCGGCGCTGGACAGGGCCGCAAGACCCTGGTCGCCGAAGTCATCTGCGGCGAGCTGGCCCGCAGGCTGGGACTGCGCGTTCCCGAGCTGGTGACCATCCAGCTCGACCCGGTGATCGGCCTCGCCGAGCCGGACCAGGAGGTCCAGGAACTGCTCAAGGCAAGCGGCGGGCTCAACCTGGGGATGGACTACCTCCCCGGATCGATCGGCTTCGACCCGCTCGCGTACGAGGTGGAACCGGTCGAGGCCGGCCGGGTCGTCTGGTTCGACGCGCTGATCAACAACGTCGACCGCTCCTGGCGCAACCCCAACATGCTGGTCTGGCACGGCGACCTGTGGCTCATCGACCACGGTGCGACCATGATCTGGCACCACAACTGGCCCACCGCGCAGAGCGCCTCCGCCAAGCCGTTCAACGCCTCCGACCACGCACTCGCCCCCTTCGGCCCCGACATCGCCGCCGCTGCCGCCGGGCTGGCGCCCCTCGTCACCGAGGAGCTGCTCACGGAGATCGCCGCGCAGGTCCCGGCCGAGTGGCTGGTCGACGAGCCCGGCTTCGAGACGACCGGCGCCCTGCGCCGCGCGTATGTCGAAGCGCTGCTGCCGCGCGCCGCGACGATCCACGAACGGATCACCCTCAGCGAGCCGTCGAGGGACAAGCCGTCGCAGGCACCGGGCTGGCTGACGGACCACCTGACCCCGTGGCCGCACCCGACGAAGCGCGACAAGCAGGGCGAGCAGGACAAGCAAGGCATGAGGGACGGCAGCAAGTGAGCACGCAGCGGGATGTCTTCGAGTACGCGCTGGTGCGCGTCGTGCCGCGCGTGGAGCGCGGCGAAATGTTCAACGCGGGCGTGCTGGTCTACTGCCGCGCCAAGTCCTTCGTCGCCGCCAGGACCCACCTGGACGAGGCGAAGCTCAAGGTTCTGGACCCCCGAGCGGATGTGGCGGGTGTACGGGCCGCCCTGCGCGCCGTGGAAGGCGTCTGCGGCGGCGGGGACGCGGCCGGACAGGCGGCGGGCGACGACGCGGGCCGGCGTTTTCGCTGGCTGATCGCGCCGCGCAGCACCGTCGTACAGCCGGGGCCGGTGCACACCGGGCTCACGACGGATCCGGAGGCGGAGGTCGAGCGCCTGCTGGACCTGCTGGTGCGCTGAAATGCGCCGCTGAAACCCGGAGCGGATCCTTGGGCCGTTGACACCGCGTGCCATGCCTTCTAGCGTCACGTCTGCTGAAGACTAAGCGGTTGCTCAGTGATCGAGAACTCACTCTCGGTCGACTTGGCCGATCCGCATCCAAGGGCGAGGAGATCCAGCATGTCCACCACCGAGCAGCGCGTCGCGATCGTGACGGGGGCGGCGCGCGGCATTGGCGCCGCCACCGCGGTACGTCTCGCGGCCGAGGGCCGCGCCGTCGCCGTACTCGACCTCGACGAGGCGGCCTGCAAGGACACGGTCGAGAAGATCACCGCGGCCGGCGGCACCGCCGTCGCCGTAGGCTGCGACGTCTCCGACAGTGCGCAGGTCGAGGCCGCCGTCGCGCGCGTCGCCACGGAGCTCGGTGCGCCGACGATCCTGGTGAACAACGCGGGCGTGCTCCGCGACAACCTGCTCTTCAAGATGAGCGAGTCCGACTGGGACACCGTGATGAACGTGCACCTCAAGGGCGCGTTCCTGATGTCCAAGGCCTGCCAGAAGCACATGGTGGACGCCAAGTTCGGCCGTATCGTCAGCCTCTCCAGCAGCTCGGCGCTCGGCAACCGTGGTCAGGCCAACTACGCCGCCGTCAAGGCCGGCCTCCAGGGCTTCACCAAGACCCTGGCCAAGGAGCTCGGCAAGTTCGGCATCACCGCCAATGCCGTCGCGCCCGGCTTCATCGTCACCGAGATGACCGCCCAGACCGCCGCCCGCATGGGCATGGGCTTCGAGGACTTCCAGGCGGCAGCAGCCACCCAGATCCCGGTCCAGCGCGTCGGCACGCCGGACGACATCGCCAACGCCATCGCCTTCTTCACGGGCGAGGACGCCGGCTTTGTCTCCGGCCAGGTCCTGTACGTGGCCGGCGGCCCGCTCAACTGACGCGAGGGACTGAGCATGGCTACTGAGGCAAATGAGGCAACCGAAGTGCAGGACAGTGGAAAAGTCGCGCTGATCACCGGCGGGAGCCGCGGAATCGGTTACGGCGTCGCCCAGGCGCTCGTCGCCCGCGGCGACCGGGTGTGCATCACCGGGCGCGGCGAGGAGGCCCTCAAGGAGGCCGTCGAGGCGCTCGGCTCCGACCGGGTCATCGCCGTCGCGGGCAAGGCCCACGACGAGGCGCACCAGGCGATCGCCGTGGAGCGCACCATGGAGGCGTTCGGCCGCGTCGACTTCCTGATCAACAACGCCGGTACGAATCCGGTCTTCGGACCGATGGCGGACCTGGACCTGGGCGTGGCCCGCAAGGTCTTCGAGACGAATGTGATCTCGGCGCTCGGATTCGCGCAGCAGACCTGGAAGGCGTGGCAGAAGGAGAACGGCGGGGCGATCGTCAATATCGCCTCGGTCGCCGGGCTCGCCGCCTCGCCCTTCGTCGGCGCGTACGGCATGAGCAAGGCGGCGATGGTGAATCTGACCCTCCAGCTCGCGCACGAATTCGCGCCGCTCGTGCGGGTCAATGCCATCGCGCCGGCCGTGGTGAGGACCAAATTCGCCGCGGCGCTCTATGAGGGCCGGGAGGAGGAGGTCACGGCGGCGTATCCTCTGGGACGGCTCGGTGTTCCCGAGGACATCGGGGGAGCGGCGGCCTTCCTTACTTCGGACCAATCGGACTGGATCACGGGACAGACCCTCGTCGTGGACGGCGGTATCTTCTTGAACGCCGGCGTTGGCTGAGTCGCTTTACTCCGCATTTCAACGGTATTCACACCAAGTGCCCTGTCGGGTCTGAGCGTTGACCCGACAGGGCACTGCGGTATGGTCTGCCGACCCATGGCTGATCGAGGAGCGTGCACGTGTTCAACCGGACCAGATGTCTGCAGTCCGCTGCAGCCCTTGCGTCCATATCCCTGCTGAGCGGATGCGGGTTGTTTTCCAGTGATGAATCGGACACCGAGCAGAAGCTCGCTGTCGGTACGACGAGCACGCCCAGCACGCTCGACCCGGCCGGGGCCTGGGACGGCTCCTGGGAGCTCTACAGGAACATCTTCCAGACCCTGGTGAGCTACCCCACGGGAAGCACCATTCCCGAGCCGGACGCGGCGGAGAAGTGCGCTTTCGAGGACAGCTCGAACCAGGTCTACACCTGCACGCTCCGCGAGGGCCTCGTCTTCTCCGACGGCGCCAAGCTGGACGCGGCGGCCGTCAAGTACTCGATCGACCGCATCATCAAGATCGATGTGGACGGAGGCCCGAGCGGCCTTCTGACCAGCCTGGACAAGGTGGAGACCGACGGTGACCGCACGGTCACCTTCCGCCTGAACAAGCCGGACGCCACCTTCCCGTTCGTCCTCGCCACGCCCGCGATGTCGCTGGTGAACCCCGCGGACTACCCGAAGGACGAGCTCCGCAAGGGCGACGAGATCACCGGCTCCGGGCCGTACACCCTCGAATCGTACAAGCCGGACAACGAGGCCGAGCTCGTGAAGAACCCGAAGTACGACGGGTTCGCCGACGTCAAGAACGACGCCGTCACCATCCGGTACTTCCAGGACTCCAACGTCATGGTCGCCGCGCTGAAGAGCAAGGAGATCGACGCGACGTTCCGCGGTCTGACCGCGGAGCAGGTCATCGACCTGGAGGGGCAGCCGAAGGAGAAGGGGCTCCAGGTCGTCGAGGCCGTCGGCGCGGAGATCCGCTACCTGGTGTTCAACCCCAAGGACCCGGCCGCGCGCAACCCCGCGGTACGCCGCGCGATCGCGCAGGTCGTCGACCGGGGCGCGCTGGTCGACAAGGTCTACAAGGGCACTGCCGAGCCCCTCTACTCGATGGTCCCGAGCGGCGTCGCGGGTCATGCCACCAGCTTCTTCGACAGCTACGGCGAGCCGAGCGTGCCGAAGGCGAAGGCGATCCTGGCCGAGGCGGGCATCACCGAGCCCGTGCCGCTGACCTTCTGGTACACCTCCGACCGGTACGGATCTTCCACGGCGAAGGAGTTCGCCGAGCTGAAGCGGCAGCTGAACTCGTCCGGTCTGTTCAAGATCACCCTCAAGAACCGCCCCTGGAAAGAGTTCAAGGACGGCTACCTGAAGGGCGAGTACCCGGTCTTCGGCCGTGGCTGGGCCCCCGACTTCCCCGACCCCGACAACTTCATCGCGCCGTTCGTCGGCAAGGAGAACGCCGTCGGCACGCCGTACGACACACCGGAGATCACCTCCAGCCTGCTGCCGCAGTCGCGCCGTGAGAGCGACCGCATCGCCGTGGCCAAGCAGTTCAAGCGCGCCCAGGACATATTCCTCAAGGACGTCCGCCTGCTGCCGCTGTGGCAGGGCAAGCTGTACGTCGCGGCCTCGTCCGACATCGCGGGCGGCGAACGGGCCCTGGACCCGCAGACGATCATGCAGGTGTGGCAGCTGCACCGGAAGACCAGCTGGTAGGTCCGGCTGTCAGTGGCCGCAGGTAGGTTCAGTGGCGAAGAACTGATTACCTACCGGAGGTTGTTGACGTGACCGACACCGACATGCTGCCCGAGTCCTGGCGCGGCGTCCTCGGGGACGAGCTGCAGAAGCCCTATTTCCAGCAGCTCACCGAATTCGTCGAGAAGGAGCGGGCGAACGGTCCGGTCTACCCTCCGCGCGAGGAGGTCTTCGCCGCGCTCGACGCGACGCCGTACGACAAGGTGAAGGTCCTGGTTCTTGGCCAGGACCCTTACCACGGCGAGGGCCAGGGGCACGGGCTGTGCTTCTCGGTGCGGCCCGGCGTAAAGGTGCCGCCGTCCCTGCGGAACATCTACAAGGAGATGAACGCGGAGCTGGGCACCCCGATCCCGGACAACGGCTATCTGATGCCGTGGGCCGAGCAGGGTGTCCTGCTGCTCAACGCCGTACTGACGGTGCGGGCCGGCGAGCCCAACTCCCACAAGGGCAAGGGGTGGGAGAAGTTCACGGACGCGGTGATCCGCGCCGTGGCCTCGCGGCCCGACCCGGCGGTTTTCGTGCTGTGGGGCAACTACGCGCAGAAGAAGCTGCCGTTGATCGACGAAGAGCGGCACACGGTGGTGAAGGGCGCGCACCCGTCGCCCCTGTCGGCGAAGAAGTTCTTCGGGTCCCGTCCGTTCACGCAGATCAACGAGGCGGTGGCGGCGCAGGGCCACGCTCCGATCGACTGGACCGTGCCCAACCTGGGCTGACCGTCGTGATCAGCTGGCGTCGTACGTCAAGGTGTACGGGACGGCCGGCTCGCCGTGACGCGCAGTGAAGCCGCCCGTCCCGATCGGCCCGGCCGGCTCGCCGGTGCGGTGACGTACGCGATCGTGTACACGCACGACGAGGCCGGGTCGCTGCACTTCGCCGGAATGCCCCGCTGCCGCGGCCGAACCGGGGCCGGCGGCCGACCTGCGCTACCAGGGCTCTGCCTGAGCCGGATTGTCAGTGGTGGGGTCTAGCGTCGAGATCGTCAGCATTTTGAATGGGCTTGCGGACGGCAGGAGAGCGCGGCGATGGAGCAGCAGGAGACGTCGGAGGACGCCACCATGACGCGGATCGGGCAGGCGGTCATGCTTCTCCACGCCGGTGACCGCGAGGAGGCGCGCAACCGCTTCGGTGTGCTGTGGGACGAGATCGGCGAGGACGGCGATCCCTTCCATCGCTGCACACTCGCGCACTACATGGCGGACACCCAGGACGACGCCGGTGATGAACTCGCCTGGGATCTCAGGGCGCTGGCCGCCGCGGACGGGCTGACCGACGAGAGGGTTGCGCGGCACGATTCGTCGGTGGCGGTGCGTGGTTTCTACCCCTCGTTGCATCTCAACCTGGCCGCCGACTACCTGAAGCTGCACCGGCCCGACGCCGCGCGCACCCATCTGGTGCGGGCGCGGGCGGCGTCCGACGCGCTGGGGGACGACGGTTACGGGGACGGTGTCCGTGCGGCCATCGAACGTCTGGAGAGAAGGCTCGCGGAAGCGGGGTGATGCGCGTCATGTGCGTGATGCGCGTGATGCGCGGTCAACGTCCGTACGTCTCACGGCAGATGCGGGCCTCGGGGCTGCCGGGCTGCCACCCGCCATAGCCCTCTCCGAGTGCGCACACGTCCGTATGCGGGGCGGCGGGAGCGGGAGGGAGTGCGTCCATGCCCGGCAGGGCGCGGGGCTTCTGTGCGGCGGCCTTCGGGGGCGCGGGCCGAGCGGGCGAGGCCTGCCGCGGCGGTGCGGGGGGAGCGGTACGCCGTGCCGCCGGGGTCTCGCGCGGCGACGTCCGCGGCGTGGCGCTCGGCGACGGCTTTGGCGGGAGTGCGGCGTCCAGGGCCTCCAGGGCGGGGGCCTGCACGATCGGTGGCTTCAGGATCTGCGGCTGTACGTCCCGGGAGAGACGCGGGGGTTCCGTCGCTGGTAAGGGGGCGGGCTGCGGTTCCACCGCCACGCATCCGGAGACGGCCGAGACGGCCACGCCCGCCAGGATCATCGCTGTGGTTCGAGTTCGGTTCACCCGCGCAACTCTGGTGGGCGCGGGACCGTTCCGGGGAGGCGGTGCTGGAGATTGGCCCACATGGGTGACGCGGGGGCGGGGCGCTGGATTTTTGCCCACCCAGCCCGCCCCTTCCCGGCTGACATTTTGCGGCTGCCGCCGCCGGGGGCTCCGCCCCAGACCCCGCTCCTCAAAAGCCGGAGGGGCTAAGAGATCAGCCCGACCGGGGGTCTGGGGGCCTGCCCGCAGGGCACACCTAGTAACCAGTCGTGCCGTCGATGCGCTCGCGCAACAGATCCGCGTGGCCGTTGTGGCGGGCGTACTCCTCGATCATGTGGACGTAAATCCAGCGGAGGTTGATGTCCCCGCGGCGGTGCTTCCCCTCGCCGAGGTCGTCGAGCGAGCGCGGCGCGGCCAGCTCCCGCGCCCGGGCGATCGCGTCGCGCCAGCTCGCCTCCGCCTCCGCCCACGTGTCCTGGTCGGTGACATGGAAGTCGCCGTCCCTGTCCTCGTCGGTGTAGTAGAGCGGCGGAACCTGCTCGTTGGCGAGCACATTGCGGAACCAGGCCTGCTCGACCTCCGCCATGTGCCGTACGAGACCGAGCAGGGAAAGTTCCGACGGCGGTAGCGCCGTCTCCCGCAACTGCTCGTCGGTGAGGCCGGCACACTTCTGGGCGAGTGTCTCGCGGTGGAACTCCAGCCAGCCTTCCAGCATGTCGCGCTCGCCGGCTGTGGTGGACGCTTCGGTGCGCTCAGGTGTAGTAGTCATGGCGGCCATCGTCACTCACCGGGCAGCTCACCGCCAGGACTTATTCGCCCGGCCGGCTGCCCAGCATCCCGCGCAGCAACTCGGCGAATCCCGTGCGCAATTCTTCCCGGCTGGGCACCGACGAGTGGTACGCGCCCGCCGCGCAGGAGAACATCAGGCCTTCGCACCAGGCCACAAGCGACAGAGCGTGCCGCTCCGGTTCCGCCGAACCGGCCGCCGCCATCAGTGCGTTGAGCGGTTCCCGGAAGCGGTGCCTGCCCGCCGCGTCGTAGAACTCCCGGAGCTCGGGCCGGCGCGTTGCCTCCAGGCCCAGCTCGTAACGGGCCACGAGCAGCGCGCGGTGCTGGGTCAGATGGCGGTGCAGGACGAGGGAGAGAGCGTCGATGAGGCCGTCCAGACCGGCCGACGGCGCCGACATCTCCTCCAGGGCGAGCACCTGCGCCTCACGTTCCGCCAGCCGCCGCACCGTCGCTTCGAGCAGGGCCTGCCGGGTGCGCGCGTAGTTGGACGTCGAGCCCTGGGGGAGTCCGGCGAGTTCATCCACTGCCCGGTGGGTGAGCCCGCGCATGCCGCGCTCGACGAGCAGGGTCAGCGCGGTGTCGGTGATCAGCTCAGCGCGGGAGCGGCCCGTGGCGGTGCGTGCGGCGGTCATGGGAACAACCTACCGCGAGGACTACAGGTGTAGTACGGTTGGCGAAGTTACTACACCTGTAGTTGCCGAGGAGGCGTCATGCGCACCACTCCCAAGCCCCACGCCGTCGTCGTCGGAGGCGGCATCGGCGGCCTCACCGCCGCCGTGGCCCTGCACCAGCGCGGCTGGCACGTCACCGTCCTGGAGCGCGCCGCGGCCCTGGAAGCCGTCGGCGCCGGCATCGGCCTCGCCCCCAACGCGCACCGGGCCCTCGACGTCATCGGCCTCGGCGACGAGATCCGCGCACTCGCCGCCTGGCAGGGCGACGGCGGCATGCGCACGCCGGGCGGGCGCTGGCTCTCCCGGATGAGCAGTTCCGCCGCCACCGAACGCTTCGGCGGCCCCCTCGTCCTCGTCCACCGCGCCATCCTCGTCGACCGCCTCGTCTCCCGCCTGCCCGACGACGCCGTACGCACCGGGACAGCGGCGTCGCTGGCCGACCCGGGCGTGCCGGGCGCGGCGGACGGGCGCGGCGGGCGCAAAGCCGTGGTCAGCACGCCCGACGGGGACATCGAAGCCGACCTCGTCATCGGCGGCGACGGCATCAACTCCGCGATGCGCCGCGCCCTGTTCCCCGGCCACCCCGGCCCCGCGTACGCCGGAATCACCACCTGGCGCGTCGTCGTGCCCGCCCCGGACCGGCCCTTCGCCCCGCACGAGACCTGGGGACGCGGCGCCCTGTGGGGCACCCAGCCGCTCAAGGACGGCCGCGTCTACGCGTACGCCGCTGCCGTAACGCCCGCCGGAGGCCACGCGCCCGACTGCGAGAAGGCCGAACTGCTGCGCAGGTTCGGCGGCTGGCACGATCCGGTACCCGGGATCATCGCCGCCGCCGACCCCGGCCAGGTCCTGCGCCACGACGTACACCACCTGATCACGCCCCTGCCGGCCTTCCACCGGGGCAGGACAGCACTGCTCGGCGACGCCGCGCACGCCATGGCCCCGACCATGGGGCAGGGCGGCAACCAGGCCATCGAGGACGGCATCGTCCTCGCGCACCACCTCCCGGACGCCGGTGCCCTCGGGGCCGGCCTCGCGGCGTACAGCGCGGACCGGCTGCCGCGTACCAGCGGCATCGTCCGGAAGTCGGCGCAGATCGCCAAGCTGGTGTCCCTCAGCAGCGCCCCCGCCGTCGCCGCGCGCGACACCCTGATGACCCTCGCCCGCTTCGGCCCCGGCCTCGCCCTGCGCACCTTCGACGGCATCGCCGACTGGCAGCCGCCGCAGCGCACGTATGCTGCCGAAGTACGGGACTTTCAGGTCCGGAACCAGTGAATACAGCGTTAGGGAGGCCCTCTGTGAAGGTCGGCGTCATCGGGCTCGGAGACATCGCGCAGAAGGCATATCTGCCCGTACTGACGACTGTGCCGGGGCTCGAACTCCACCTGCAGACCCGCACTCCCACCACCCTGGAGAGGGTCTCCGAGACCTACCGCATCCCACCGGCCCAGCGCCACACCGGCATCGACGCGCTGCTCGCCCAGGGCCTGGACGCCGCGTTCGTGCACGCGCCCACCGCCGTGCACCCCGAGATCGTGACCCGGCTCCTGGAAGCGGACGTACCGACGTACGTCGACAAGCCCCTCGCGTACGAACTCGCCGACTCCGAGCGGCTGGTGCGCCTCGCCGACGAGCGCGGCGTCAGCCTGGCCGTCGGCTTCAACCGCCGCCTCGCGCCCGGTTACGCGCAATGCATCGAGCACCCGCGCGACCTGATCTTCATGCAGAAGAACCGCGTCGGTCTCCCCGAGGAGCCGCGCAGCCTCGTCCTCGACGACTTCATCCATGTCGTCGACACCCTGCGCTTCCTGGTGCCCGGCACGGTCGACCACATCGACGTACGGGCCAGGATCGTCGACGGACTGATGCACCACGTCGTCCTCCAGCTCTCCGGCGCCGGATTCACCGCCATCGGCACCATGAACAGGATGAACGGATCCACCGAGGAGATCCTCGAAGTCTCCGGGCAGGACACCAAGCGCCAGGTCGTCAACCTCGCCGAGGTCGTGGACCACAAGGGGCAGCCGACCGTCCGCCGCCGCGGTGACTGGGTGCCGGTGGCCCGCCAGCGCGGCATCGAGCAGGCCGTCGTGTCCTTCCTCGACGCCGTACGGGCCGGAAAGCTGCTCAGCGCCCAGGACGCGTTGCTGACTCACGAGCTGTGCGAGCGGGTGGTTCGGGCGGCTCAGGAGCAGGCCGCCTGAGGGCCCGCACGCCCTCGGCCGCGCACAGCAGCGCCAGTACGGCCAGTGCGCCGTGGACGGCCCAGTCGCCGGTGCGTACGAACGCCGTGGTGCCCTGGGCCAGCGGGATGTCGTACACCGCGGACGCGCTGTCGTCCGTACCCAGCGTCGAGCCGATCCTTTCGCCGTCCCGGCCGTACACCGCGGTGACACCGGTCAGGGTCGCGTGCACGACGGGGCGGCCGTTCTCCGCCGCCCGCACTGCCGCGAGCGAGGCGTGCTGCTCGGGCGCCCAGCTCTCCTGGAACGTCGACGTCGCCGACTGCGTGACCAGGACCTGGGCGCCGCTCCGGGTCAGCTTCCTGCTCATGTCGGGGAACGCCGACTCGAAGCACACCAGCGGACCCACCCGCAGACCGCCCCCGCCGCTGCCCGGCAGCATCATCACCACCGGGCTCTCGCCGCGCCTGCGGTCCTCGGTCGCGGCCTTGCCCACCGACGTGGCCCAGCCGAGCACATCGCGCGCCGGGATGTACTCGCCGAAGGGGACCAGGCGCATCTTGTCGTAGCGGTTGCCGGTCGGGCCCTGCGGGCCGACGAGCACGGAGCTCTTGAAGATGCCGGGCCGGTCGGAGCGCCGCGCGTCCACATTGACCAGCACAGGGGCGCCGACGGTCCGGGACAGGGCGGCGATCCTGTCCGCCAGATCGGGGCGGGCCGCCAGGTCCTGGCCGACGCTGCTCTCGCCCCAGACCACGAGATCGACGTCCTGCCCGGCGAGGTCGCGGGTGAGTGCCTCGCTGCGCGCGAAGCGGCCCTCGCGGCCGCTGAGCGTACCCATGGCGCCGACGACGCCGGGCTGAACAACCGCGACCCGCACCCGGCCGGTCTCCTCGGTGCGCGGCGCCCACGCCCAGGCCGCCCCCGCCGCCACCGCGCAGCCCACCACCCCGGCCACCGCCGGTTTACGGGCGGAGGGCACCGCCACCAGCACGGTGATGCCGGTGTTCACCGCGACCACCAGGAGGCTCACCAGCCAGACACCGCCGACCGAAGCCAGCCGCAGCGCCGGGTCGACCTGCCACTGGCTCGACCCGAGCAGCCCCCACGGCCCGCCCAGTCCCTCCCAGGACCTGACCAGTTCGGCCGTCAGCCAACCGGAGGGGACGACGACCAGGGCGGCCGCGGCCCGGGCGGGAGACGGCGTACCTCCGAGCATCTTTCTGACCAGCCAGCCCCAGGGCAGCCACAGCACAGCCAGCAGGCCGGCCAGGACCACGATGAACACATGCAGGCTCGGCACCAGCCAGTGATGCACGGCGATCATGAAGCCGATGCCGCCCAGCCAGCCGTCCAGCGCCGCGCGCCTGCCCGTCGGCGCCGTGCGGATCAGCAGCATCCACGGCACCAGGGCGACGTACGCGAACCACCAGAGCGACGGCTCGGGAAAGGCCAGCGCGGGCAGGGCGCCGAGCACCACCGCGACCGCGCCGCGCCGCCAGCGCGACGAAGGCCAGTCCCACCGGTCGGCCGGGATCCGCATGCTGCGCCTCCTAGTCCTGTCCCCAGTGTGGATGAGCGCGGCGATCGCGGACAGTGGACGGCGGGGCGCCGAGGCGGATCAGTAGCTCGTACGCCGCCACTTCTCGTGGACGACCACGGAGCGCAGCAGCCAGCCGTTTTCGGTGCGCCGCAGACCGAAGGTGTACCGCCCGCCGGACAGGAAATTGGGGGCCGTGGACGGTTGGGAGTCGCCGCCGTCGGACGCGGCTTCGAAACGCATCGGGTTCACATAGTCGGCCTGGAGCTCCGCCCGGTCGCCCGTGTCCCCGTGCAGGTCCTCCAGCCGCAGGCGCCGGTTGACGATGAGGTGCTGACGTACGGGAAAGAGCCGCATCGTCTCGGCCAGCCAGTCGGAGACTTCGGCGGCGGGGCCCTCGATGCCGCCCGCCGTGCGGTAGTCGGCGCGGCCGTCCGGGGTGAACAGGGCGCGGTAGTCGGACCAGTTGGCGTCGTCCACGGCGACCGCGTACCCGGTGATCACCGCGTCCACGGCCAGTCGGTCCAGCACGGTCGCGAGCTCCACACGCTGTGTCATCGGCTCAGTCTGTGGCAGCGCGGGCTCCGCGCCAAGAGCCCGTACGGCGTTACTCGGCGCTCGATGATCTGTACGGGTTACGTCCGAGGACCTGCACGGAACGGCGGTCGCCCCACTTGAGCGCGCGCCCTGCCCGTGCACACCGCGTGAGCAGCGGCGCCCAGGGGCGCTAGGCGGCTTCGGCCACCTCGCCGCGCACTGCCGCGGCCCACTGCAGGAGCAGCGATTCGTACTCGTCCGCAGGCCATGCCCCGTCCGCGCGCGACTCGACCAGCGCGCGGATCGCCTCGTTCGCCTCGGTGAGGGGGCGCACGGAACCAGACGGCGGGGGAGAGCGGTACATGCGATAAGAGTACGCGCAGGCACTGACAGTAAGCACCAGGGCGTCAGCGGTTTTCGCTGCGGGCCCACCGGATACGGTGGGGGAGCCGGGCGCCGAGCGGCGGAGCCCGCCGTATGCCAGGAGACTACGCACCTTGTCCGAGCAGCGCGAACTTGCCGAGTCCCGTCCCGGAAGCGGTGTCGCCGCCCTCCGGTCCGACTGCGGGAATTGCTTCGGACTGTGTTGTGTCGCACTGGCCTTCTCGGCCTCCGCGGACTTCGCGATCGACAAGGACGCCGGGCAGCCGTGCCCCAATCTGGACACGGACTTCCGTTGCGGCATTCACGAGCGCCTGAGGCCGCAGGGCTTCCAGGGCTGCACCGTGTACGACTGCTTCGGCGCGGGCCAGAAGATCTCCCAGGTGACCTTCGCGGGACAGGACTGGAGGCAGGCCCCGCAGAGCGCACAGCAGATGTTCGCCCTACTCCCCGTCGTGCGCCAGCTCCACGAACTGCTCTGGTACCTGACCGAGGCCCTGACTCTGCAACCGGCCCGCGAGATACACGCCGACCTCCGCGTCGCCCTCGACACGATCGAACGCCTCTCGCAGGGCAGCCCCGACGCGCTGCTGGAGCTGGACGTGGCGGCGCACCGGCAGGACGTGAACGTTCTGCTGCTGCGTACGAGCGAACTGGTCCGGGCCGGAGTCCGGCACCAGAAGGGCCGCAAAGGCACCAAGAAGAAGGACCGCAGGGGCGCCGACCTCATCGGGGCCGACCTCAGGGGCGCCGATCTGCACGGCGCGAACCTGAGAGGCGCCTACCTCATCGGGGCCGACCTCAGGGGCGCCGACCTGAGGGTGGCCGACCTGATCGGGGCCGACCTGCGGGACGCGGACCTCGGCGGCGCCGACCTCACGGGGAGTTTCTTCCTGACGCAGTCCCAGGTCAACGCGGCGAAGGGTGACGCCAGGACCAGGCTTTCGCCGTCACTGACTCGCCCCTCGCACTGGTGATCGGCCTGGTGATCGGCCGGGCCGTACGGCCTGCCCTGATCAGCCTGCCGACTCGCCCGCGTGCGGGCTCAGTACGCCCATGCCGACCAGGATGAACAGCAGGATGCCGAGCACGATCCGGTAGATCACGAACGGCATGAAGCTCTTGGTCGTAATGAACTTCATGAACCATGCGATGACCGCGTATCCGACGACGAAAGCGATGATCGTCGCGAAGATCGTCGGGCCCCACGACACATGGCCGCCCTCGCTCGCGTCCTTGAGCTCGAACGCACCGGACGCCAGCACGGCGGGAATGGCCAGCAGGAAGGAGTAACGGGCCGCTGCCTCGCGGGTGTAGCCCATCAGGAGGCCACCGCTGATCGTGGCGCCGGAGCGGGAGACGCCCGGGATCAGGGCCATCGCCTGGCAGACACCGAAGATCAGACCGTCTCGTACGCCGAGTTCCCTGAGCGTCTTGCGCTCCTTGACCGCACGGTGCTTGCCGCCCTCTTCGTCGCGGGCCGCGAGGCGGTCGGCGATGCCGAGGACGATGCCCATGACGATCAGCGTGGTGGCGATCAGGCGCAGATCACGGAACGGGCCCTCGATCTCGTCCTTGAAGGTGACACCGAGCACGCCGATGGGGATCGAGCCGACGATGACGAGCCAGCCCATCTGGGCGTCGTGGTCGCCGCGCATCGAGCGGTCGAAGAGGGACCGGCACCACGCGGAGATGATCCGGGCGATGTCCTTGCGGAAGTAGATGAGGACGGCTGCCTCGGTGCCGATCTGGGTGATCGCGGTGAAGGCCGCGCCCGGGTCGTGCCAGCCGGCGAACGCCGCCGTGAGCCGCAGATGGGCGCTGGACGAGATCGGCAGAAACTCGGTGAGCCCCTGGACGAGTCCGAGGATGAATGATTCGAACCAACTCATGGGGCTAATGCCGTCCCAGATGTATTTGTGCAGCAGCGTGCAGGTGCAGTCAGGTCAGTTGGTGCGCAGCGTATCGTCCGCGCCGAACGCCGCTGCGGGAAGCCCCCGTATCCGTACCGGATCAGGTGGAGACCGGGCCCGCCGGTGTCCAGCCGGGCGCGCGGACGTGTGGGGTCAGGGCGTCGTGTTCGACCTTGTCGCCGCAGGTCGCGCATGTGACGACGGGGGTCAGCCGGGCGCCGCAGGAGTGTTCGAGATCCACCGGCGGCTTGTCGGCGAGGTGGCGGTCGCCCCAGGCCATGAGTGTGAGCAGTACGGGTTCCAGTTCGAGGCCCGCCTCTGTGGGGCGGTACTCGAAGCGCTGGGGGCGCTCGTTGTAAGGGACCTTCTCCAGCACTCCGGCCTCGACGAGGCGGCGCAGGCGCGTGGTGAGGATGTCGCGCGGGGCGCCGATGTTGCGTGCGATGCGGTCGAAGCGCCGTACGCCCAGGAGCACCTCGCGGAGTACGAGCAGGGAGTACTTCTCGCCCACGAGGGCGAGGGTGTCGGCGATCGAGCACGGGCGCGGGTCCTTCATGCGGCCACCCTAAGGGTGAGGGTTTGTTTTTCCAACTCGCGGAGTTATGGTGAATCCAGTTTTCCAACTAACCCTCATTGGCTGGGCAAGGAGACACCCATGCGTGACGCCGTCATCGTCGAAGCGGTACGTACTCCCATCGGCAAGGGCAAGGCCAACGGCGCCCTCAGCCACGTACACCCCGTCGAGCTGCTCGCCCACACGCTGCGGGCTCTCGTCGACCGCAGCGGCATCGACCCCGCCCTCGTCGACGACGTCGTCGGCGGCACCGTGGACCAGGTCGGCGAGCAGGCCATGAACACCACCCGGTACGCCTGGCTGTCGGCCGGATTCCCCGAGGCCGTGCCCGCCACCACCGTGGACCGGCAGTGCGGGTCCTCCCAGCAGGCCGTGCACTTCGCCGCGCAGGGCGTCATCTCCGGTGCGTACGACATGGTCGTCGCCTGCGGCGTCGAGTCGATGAGCCGCGTACCCATGTGGTCGAACGTGCCCGCGGGCGCCGACCCCTTCGGCCCCGGTGTCGCCGCCCGCTATCCGGAGGGGCTCGTCCCGCAGGGCATCAGCGCCGAGCTCATCGCCGCGAAGTGGTCCATCGGCCGGGAGCAGATGGACGATTTCGCCACCACCTCGCACCGGCGGGCCGCGCGGGCGCAGGCCGACGGTCTCTTCGGCGCCGAGATCGCGCCCCTCGCCGGGGTGGCGGCCGACGAGTCCGTACGGCCCGCCACCACACCGGAGATACTCGCCGGCCTGAAGCCGTCCTTCGTCGACCCCGTCTTCGCCGAGCGGTTCCCGCAGATCGACTGGTCGGTCACCGCGGGGAACAGCAGCCCGGTCAACGACGGCGCATCCGCCGTACTGATCACGTCCAGTGAGACGGCGGCGCGGCTCGGCCTGCGTCCCCTGGCCCGGCTGCACAGCTTCGCCGTCACCGGCTCGGACCCGCTGCTGATGCTCACCGGCGTGCTGCCCGCCACCGAGAAGGTGCTGCGGCGGGCCGGTCTCGGTCTGGACGACATCGATCTTTTCGAGGTCAACGAGGCGTTCGCCAGCGTCGTCCTCGCCTGGCTCCAGGAGACGGGCGCCAACCCGGAGAAGGTGAATGTGCACGGCGGCGCGATCGCGCTGGGGCACCCGCTGGGGGCCAGCGGCACGCGGCTGATGACCACGCTCGTCCACGCGATGCGCGAACGCGGAGCGCGCTACGGCTTGCAGACCATGTGCGAGGCGGGCGGACTCGCGAACGCCACTGTGCTGGAAGCCCTCTGACTGCTGGATCGTCGATCGACTGGATCGACTGGACCGACTGGATCGATCCGCCGGATCAACGGCCGCGCAGGCGGTGGCGCTTTCGCCAGGCGACCACCGCCCCGCCCAGCGCGGGCAGCGCGATGCACGCCATCGAGATCAGGAAGGCGGGGGACGTCGGGGACGAAGCGCTGCTGCCCGCGACGACGTACGCCGCCGTGTTCGGGATCGAACCGAGCCCCGTCGCCAGCAGGAACGGCAACCACCCCATGCGCGAGACCGCCGCACAGTAATTGGCCGCCGCGAACGGCACACCGGGGAACAGCCGGATCGCCAGCATCGTGCGGAATCCGTGCCGGCTCAGCTGGCCGTCCGCCGCCAGCAGCGCCCGCCCGCGCAGCAGCGGCCGCAGCGCGTCCTGGCCGAGCACCCGGCCGAGTCCGAACGCGATTCCGGCACCAAGTACCGTTCCCGCGACGGCCGATGCGAGCCCCGCCTGGGAACCGAACAGGGCGCCCGCCGCCAGATTGAGAAGCGGCCGCGGCACGAACGCGGCGGTGCACAGCCCGTACGCGACCCCGAACAGCACGACGGCCGCGCCGCCGCTCACCTGCGGCGGCCAGCCCGCGCCGATCAGCCGCTGCGGTTCGAGGACCAGCATCGTCGTCGCGGCCGAGACCAGCACCACCACGAGCAGCGAGAGCCGCGACCACGGGGAGAGCAGCACCCGGGTACAGCGGAGAGTGAAACCGACGGGCTGGACGGCGGGCGGGGGGAGTGCGGGCGGGGCCGCGGGCTCGGCGGTGGGCTGGAGCATCCGGGGAGAGTAACCGAGAAAGGTATGTGATCGCCGTAATGTGCACCGCATGACCTTGGGAGTCCCGCCCAGCGAACTCGCCGACACCGTGCTGGAGCGGCTCACCACCGTGTACCCGGCCGCCGCCGACGCGACGCGCGCCGCGCAGGCCGCGGCGTACATGAAGGGCATCGCACCGTTCCTCGGCATCCCCACGCCCGAGCGCCGGGTCCTCTCCCGTACGGTCCTCAGCGGCCTTCCGCGCCCCGACGAGGCGGACTGCACGGCGATCGCGCTGAGGGCGTGGGACCTGCGCGAGCGCGAGTACCACTACTTCGCCGCCGACTATCTGCGCCGCCACGTCGTGCGCTGCTCGTCCGGCTTTCTGCCCGTCGTACGGCATCTGGTCGTCACCAGTCCCTGGTGGGACACCGTCGACACGCTCGCCGTGCATGTCGTCGGCCCGCTGGTCGCCGCCGATCCCGAGCTGAAGGCCGTCATGGACGCGTGGATCGAGGACGCGAACCTCTGGGTCGCGCGCACGGCGCTGCTCCACCAGCTCCGCTACAAGCAAGCGACCGACACGGAGCGGCTGTTCGACTACTGCCTGCGCCAGTCGCGCCACCCCGACTTCTTCATCCGCAAGGCCATCGGCTGGTGCCTGCGCGAGTACGCCAAGACCGATCCGGCGGCGGTACGCGACTTCGTCGAGGGATCAAGGGACCGGCTGGCGCCGCTGTCGGTGCGCGAGGCACTCAAGAACCTCTGACCTCCCTGCTGAACTCCCGTATCAGGGGCGCGAAAACCATTCGACGCGGCCCCGCCCGTCAGCCATGATCAGCGCTATGTCCAGGTACGCCTTCCTCGCAGCGCGGTCCGCAGTCGCGGACGCGCCGAAGGCTGCCGCGTTCCGGACATTCCCCGCAGCGGCCGCAGTCGCAACCGCGCTCGCAACCGCACTCGCACCGGCACTCGCCGCTGCCGCAGCGCCCTTCGGCGGCGCCCGAAGCTGACCCTTCCCGGATCGTCCGGCGGACCCCACAGGGGGAGGGTCGGCAAGGCCCAGGGGTCCCCATCACGCTTCGAGCTTCCGAGGAAGATCACCATGCCCAAGACGGCATACGTGCGCACCAAGCCGCACCTGAACATCGGCACCATGGGCCACGTCGACCACGGCAAGACCACCCTGACCGCCGCCATCACCAAGGTCCTGAGCGAGCGCGGGGCGGGCACTTTCGTGCCGTTCGACCGCATCGACCGCGCCCCCGAGGAGGCACAGCGCGGCATCACCATCAACATCGCGCACGTCGAGTACGAGACCGACACCAGGCACTACGCCCACGTCGACATGCCCGGCCACGCCGACTACGTCAAGAACATGGTCACCGGAGCCGCGCAGCTCGACGGGGCGATCCTCGTCGTGTCCGCGCTCGACGGGGTCATGCCGCAGACCGCCGAACACGTCCTGCTCGCCCGCCAGGTCGGCGTCGACCACATCGTCGTCGCCCTCAACAAGGCCGACGCGGGCGACGAGGAGCTGACCGACCTGGTCGAGCTGGAGGTACGCGAACTGCTCTCCGCGCACGGTTACGGCGGCGACGCCGTGCCCGTCGTACGGGTCTCCGGGCTGAAGGCCCTGGAGGGCGACCCGCGCTGGGCGGCCGCGATCGAGGCACTGCTGGACGCGGTGGACACGTACGTACCGATTCCGGAGCGGTACACGGACGCGCCGTTCCTCATGCCCGTCGAGAACGTGCTGACCATCACCGGGCGCGGCACGGTCGTCACCGGCGCCGTCGAGCGCGGCACGATCCGGGTCGGCGACCGGGTGGAGGTGCTGGGCGCGACTGCGACATCGAAAGCGGGCGAGACGGTCGTCACCGGCCTGGAAACCTTCGGGAAGCCGATGGAGTCCGCCGAGGCCGGGGACAACGTCGCACTGCTGCTGCGCGGCATGCCGCGCGACGCGGTGCGCCGGGGCCACGTGGTGGCCGCCCCCGGCAGCGTCACGCCCAGCCGGCGTTTCACCGCGCAGGTGTACGTCCTGTCGGCGCGGGAGGGCGGCCGCATGACACCGGTCGCGACGGGCTACCGGCCGCAGTTCTACATCCGCACCGCGGACGTCGTAGGAGACATCGACCTCGGCGAGACACCGGTCGCACGCCCCGGCGACACGGTCACCGTGACCGTAGAGCTGGGCCGCGCGGTACCCCTGGAGCCCGGCCTGGGCTTCGCCATCCGGGAGGGCGGCCGCACGGTCGGCGCCGGAACGGTGACGGGCCTGGTCGCCTGACGCGCTGACTGTGCTGGTCGCCCCGACAGCGGTGACGGTGCCGATCGCCCTACAGCGGTGGCCGGGCTGACCGCCCGACAGCGGTGGCCCGGCTGATCGCCCGACCCGACCCGACGCGTCGCGCGAGCGCACCTGACGCTCGCCGACGCGTTGGCCGGGTCGGGCTCCGACGGGAGGCCGGACGGGGCCGACCTCCTGACGCGTCGCATGAGGCAGGGGCGGATTGGGCAGGGCGCGGTGCTTGGGCCGGGGCCTGGTGCGTGCCGTGCTTCGGGCGCGGCCCGGGGTGGCGGTGCCTTGGTGTGTGTTGGGGGTAGCGCTTGGCTGTCCTGAGCAACCCAGGGGAAGCGGGGGTTCGGGGGTGCGGCACACTCTTCGCATGACGGATACGGCACTGGTACTGGGCGGCGGCGGGCTTACCGGAGCCGGGTGGGAAGCGGGCGTACTCCATGGGCTTGCCGAGGGTGGCACGGATCTGAGCGACGCGGACCTTGTCGTGGGCTCCTCCGCGGGGTCGATTATTGGCGCGCAGCTCACCTCCGGACTGCTGACCCTCGCCGAGTTGTACGAGCGCCAGCTCCGCGACCCCGCCGGCGAGGTTCCCGCGCGCATCGGCAGCGCCACGTTCCTCCGCTACGCGCGGGCGGTGCTCTCCTCCCGTACCCCCGAGGCGTACGGACAGAAGCTGGGGCGCATGGCGCTCGACGCGGACACCATGGACGGTGACGGTGACGGGGGCGAGGCCGCGCGGCGCAAGGTGATCGCGGGGCGTCTCGTCTCGCACGACTGGCCGCACAGAGCCCTGGTCGTCACCGCCGTCGACGCCCTCACCGGCGAACTCCGCCCCTTCGACCGGGACAGCGGTGTCCCGGTCGTGGACGCGGTGGGCGCCAGTTGTGCCGTGCCGGGGGTCTGGCCGGCCGTCACCATAGAGGGCCGCAAGTGGATCGACGGCGCCCTGCACTCCTCGGCCAACGCCCACCTCGCGGCCGGATACCGGCGCGTCGTCATCATCGCCCCGATCGCCTGGGGTACCAAGACCATCGCCTCACCGCGCACCCAGGCGGCAGCGCTCGCCGCCGCAGGGGCGCGCGTCGAGGTGATCACGCCGGACGCCGCCGCCAGGAAGGCGTTCGGCCGCAACACGCTCGACCCCACCCGCCGCGCACCCGCCGCCCGCGCGGGCTACGCCCAGGCGGTCGCGCACGCCCGGGCCGTCGCCGCGGTCTGGTCCGGGTGACCCGGCGGCGCACAATGGTGGGGTGGACGAGCCGATACCCGTGATCCGGGACGTGGACTGGGGCACCGCCAAGCTGATGCCCGACGTGGACCGGCCGAGGGCGTGGCTGCTCACGGTCGACGGTGCGCCCCAGTCGTACGTCGATCTGGACGAGCCCACCTACCTGGAGTTCGAGTACGCCCGGCGGCTCGCCCACGTCGTCGATTGCGCGGCCGACGAGGGCGAACCCATCGACGTGGTGCACCTCGGCGGCGGCGGACTCTCGCTGCCCCGCTACACGGCCGCGACCAGGCCGGGCTCGCACCAGGACGTCATCGAGGCCGACCGGGGCCTGCTGGCACTGGTCACCGAGCATCTGCCGCTCGCGGACGAAGCCGGGATACGGGTGCACGGCGCCGACGCCCGCCAGTGGCTCGAAAGCACCCCGCGCGACTCTGCCGACGTACTGATCGCCGACGTCTTCGGCGGCTCCCGGGTGCCCGCGCACCTCACGTCCGTCGAGTACGTACGCGAAGCAGAACGCGTCCTGCGTCCCGACGGGATCTACGCCGCCAACCTTGCCGACGGTGCGCCGTTCGCCTTCCTCCGCTCCCAACTGGCCAACTTCTCGGCCGTCTTCGAAGAGATCGCGCTGATCGCCGAGCCCGGCGTACTGCGCGGCCGCCGCTTCGGCAACACGGTGCTGCTTGCCTCGCACGAGCCCCTCCCCACGGCCGCCCTGGCCCGCCGCACGGCCGCGGACGTCTTCCCCGCGCGCGTGGAGCACGGGCCTTCGCTGGTGCGCTTCATCGCCGCCGCCGCCGACGTCGTACGGGACGAGGACGCGGTGGAGTCACCCGAGCCGCCCGGCGGCGCCTTCAGCATCGGCTGACGAGGCTGACGAAGCTGACGAGGCCGGCGCGACCGCCTTCGCCATCTCGTGCGTACGCCGCGTCAGATTCCGTACGTCGGGCACGAACAGCACCGCGCCCGTGACGACGACCACCAACGCCGCGCAGCCCCACAGCGCCTCGTGCCGCCCGAACAGGCTCTCGGCGGGACCCGCGACCGCGGTGGCCAGCGGCAGCATCGCCACCGAACCGAACCAGTCGTACGCCGACACCCGCGAGAACTTCTCCTCCGGGATCTCCTGGTGCAGCGCGGTCATCCACGACACACCGAACACCTCGATCGCGATGCCGCTGAAGAACATCACCGCCGCGAGCGCGGCCACCGGCAGCGGTACGGCGAGCCCCGCCGAAGGCAGCGCGAGCGGGAAGACGCACAGCGTTCCGGCGAGCAGCAGGCGCCTGGGCTTCCACCGCATCATCAGCAGCGCGCCGCCCAGCGTGCCGACACCGAACGCGGCCAGTGCCAGGCCCCAGGGCGCCGCGCCGCCCAGTTCGTCGCGGGCGACCAACGGTCCGTACACCGCCTCGGCAGCTCCGACGACGGCGACGACCACCGAGAACTGCGCCACGATGCTCCACAGCCACGGCCGCCCGATGAACTCCTGCCAGCCTTCGCGCAGATCGGACAGCATCCCGCCGCCGGGCTCGCGCGGCGCGATGTGGCTCACGTCGAGGAAGGCGCGCAGCGCGCCGGCTACCGCGAAAGCCGCGGCGTCGACGGCGAGAACCCAGCCGGGGCCGACCGCGGCGATCAGCGCACCGCCGAGCGCTGCGCCGCCGATGCCCGCGCCGTGCATGGCCATCCGGAAGAGGGCGAAGGCTCGGTTGGCCTGCTCGCCGCTGACGCTGGAGAGCAGCATGCCCTCGGCCGCCGGGTTGAAGAATGCCTGGCCGGTGCCGCACAGGGCGGTGAGCAGCATCATCTGCCACAGCTGGGGGTCGCCCGCCAGGACCAGGACGGCGAAAGCCCCCTGGGACACGCAGTTGAGGGCGTTGGCGGCGACCATCACCCGGTGCCTCGGCACCCGGTCGGCCACCGCGCCGCCTATGAGGAGGAACAGGACGAGCGGCAGAGTGCGGGCCGCGGCCACCAGACCCACGTCACCGCCGTCGCCGCCCGCCTGGAGAACCGCGAACGCCGCCGCGATCAACGCACCATGGGTACCCAGGTTCGTCACGATCGCGGCGGCGGTCAGCAGTGTGTAGTTGCGACCGGCCCACTCGGGGCGGCGGCTGATGCGGCGAGGGGCGGCGGCAGGAGATGTCACTTCCGGACTATCGCTGTCGTTGCCCCGCGTTGCCAAACCGATTGAGCGACAGATTTGCTCGGGATCCGGCCGGCCCACGGCTGGTCAGCCTTCAGCCGGCCAGCCGGTCGGCCGTGTCAGTCGGACAGGCGGACGGTGCCGAGGATCTGGCGGATCGTCGTCTCCGGCAGTTCGCCCTTGACGCCCTTGGCCGTGTGCAGGCTCCAGACGGCGAAGTCGCCGTCGGCATTCTTGAACGCGAAGGCGATCGCCTTGCCGTCACTGTCGCACTTGTTCTTCTTGGTGACGCCCGTGACGGTCGCGGTGGACACGTTGCCCTTGAGCCCGGACGTGGAGGTGAACGGCACGGCCTTGGAGATCTTGAACTTGCCTGTCTCGTTCTGGTCGTACGCGGCGTAGACCCAGTTGCCGGCCACATTCTCGGCCTCGGTGCCCCCGTTACTGGCGCCGTTCGCGCCCCGGGTCCCGGCTGCGCCGAGCCGGTACTCGTCCTTGCGGCCGTCGACGACGGCGGTGCACCACTTGCTCTTGAAATACGCCGGCGACGACATCCCGATGAGAAGCTCGCTCGGTTTCTTGGAATTCTCGTAGCTGATGGTCAGGCCGGGCTTCTGCACCTCCCACTCCGGCGGTACGTCGAAGCGGCTCCCGTGTTTCGGGTTGGTCACGACCTTCCAGCCGGGAATCGTCGGCTTGGCCTCCTCGGTCGAGCCGCCGCGCGGATTTTCGGCGGGCGAGGTGGGAGCTGAGGGCTTCTCCGAGGTGGCGGTGGCGGAGGGCGAGGACTTCGCCTTCTTGTCCGCCTCGGTGGAGCCTCCCTCGTCGTCCTTGCCCATGACCACCACGCCGGTGATCACGGCGGCCGCGACGACGGCGGTGGCCGCGACGATCGCGATGATCGTGGTCTTGTTCCGGTTGCCGTCCGGCGGCCTGGGCGCGCCCGGCGGCATCGGAACGGCGTACTGCGGCACGGTCGGCTGCTGATATGGATTCGGCTGCTGATATCCCGGCTGCTGGTACCCGGGCTGCTGATATCCGGACGGCTGGCCCGGCTGCTGGTATCCCGGCTGTTGATACGGGTTCTGATTAGGGTCCTGCGGGTTCTGCTCGCCCCCGGGCGGCTGCTGTCCTTGCCACATGGCGAGTAACCATAGAGGCGCGGCAGCACGGGTGCCACGTCCGCCCCCCGAGGGGATGGCCAAGCCTGCCTACTCGTGGGTAACATCGAGCCTCATGAGCGCAGATCAGATGTCCGTCGGCGAGATGCTCGTCGCCACGGTTCCCATGGCCCGTACCCTCAACCTCGAGTTCCTGGAGACCACCCCGGAGCGCGCCGTCGTGCGCCTCCCGGACCAGGCCGACTACCACAATCACGTGGGCGGACCGCACGCCGGCGCGATGTTCACCCTCGCCGAGTCGGCGAGCGGCGCGATCGTCATCGCCGCCTTCGGGGACCAGCTGTCGCGAGCCGTGCCGCTCGCCGTCAGTGCGGAGATCGGCTACAAGAAGCTCGCCATGGGTGTGGTGACGGCTACCGCGACGCTCGGCCGTCCGGTGGCGGACGTCGTCGCGGAACTCGACGCCGGACAGCGTCCCGAGTTCCCGGTCGTCATCTCGATCACGCGCGAGGACGGCGCGGTGACGGGCGAGATGACCGTCGTCTGGACGCTCCGGCCCAACAGCTGACGTCCGCAGTTGCTTTGAAGGCAGCCGGGCTGCCCCCTGTTCGGAGGGGCGGCCCGGCTGTTTCTTGTTCAACTTATTGACTCTTCGAAGGGCTGGTCCTAGCTTCGTCGGGCACTTCATTGGCACGTGTAATCAGCTCATGCAGCCAGCCATCTCCTCAGCAACGGCAAGGGAGACACACGATGAGCAAACGCCGGATGCGCCACGCCGCGCTGTTATTCACCGCCTGGGCGACCTGCGGCGCGGCAGTCCTGGCGCCCGTTCCCGCGCAGGCGGCGGACAACACGCACAACACTCTCGTACGGACGGACACGGGCTGGGTGCGCGGGAAGGCCACCGGCGACGGCCGTCAGTTCCTCGGCATTCCGTACGCCGAGCCGCCGGTCGGCGATCTGCGCTGGAAGGCGCCCCGCCAGGCCTCGGCCTGGCAGGGAGTCAGGGACGCCACCGCGTTCGGGAACCGCTGCGTACAGACGGCCGGTTGGGACCCCGGGTACGAGCAGCCCAGCCACACCGAGGGCTGCCTCGACCTGAATGTCTACACCCCCGACCGGCAGCGGAGGGGGCTGCCGGTCATGGTGTGGCTGCACGGCGGCGGACTCGTGGCGGGCGCCGGCGAGGACATCGTCCCCGACTTCTTCGCCAACGCGACCGATACCGTCGTCGTCACCGTCAACTACCGCCTCGGCGCGATGGGGTTCCTCGCGACAGCCGGTCTCGACGACGAGGCGAAGGACGGCGTGTCCGGGAACTACGGCATGCTCGACCAGCAGGCCGCGCTGCGCTGGGTACGGGCCAATGCGGGCCGGTTCGGCGGCGACCCGGCGCGCGTCACGATCGCGGGCGAGTCGGCGGGCGGCCGCTCCGTCTGCACCCAGCTCGCCTCGCCGCCCGCCCGCGGCCTCTTCGGCGCAGCGATCATCCAGAGCGGCGCGTACGGAGACTGCGCCGCCAGGACGCGCGAGCAGGCGACGCGGCAGGGGGCGGACTTCGCGGCCCGTCTCGGCTGCACGGACACCCGTACGGCCGCCGACTGCCTGCGGCGCAAGCCCGCGAGGGAGGTCCTCGAGGCACAGGCCGGATTCGACTGGGCGCCCGTGGCCGGGGGCTCCTTCCTGCCGGTCCAGCCCGCCACGGCGTACGCGACGGGCCGCTCCGCGCGCGTGCCCGTACTGAACGGCGCCAACAGCGACGAAGGGAGGATGTTCGCCTTCGGCCAGTTCGACGGACGCGGCGAGCCACTGACGGCCGCCCAGTACCCCGCCGCGCTCACCAGGGCGTACGGGCCCGAACTGGGCGCCAAGGTCCTGGCCCGCTATCCGCTGCGCGACCACGCGTCCCCGACCCTCGCGTACGGCGCGGCGATGGGCGACCGGCTCTTCGCCTGCCCCGCCCTGCGCATGGACGGGGCTCTCGCCCGGCGCGGGCCGGTGTACGCGTACGAATTCGCCGACCGTACGTCGCCGCCCTTCCCCTCGCTGCGCGACCTGGACACCGACTTCGACTTCGGGGCCACGCACGTCAATGAGGTCCAGTACCTCTTCCGGCACTTCGGCCTCGACAGCCCGCTGGACGCGGAGCAGCGGGTGCTCGCGCGGCAGATGACGCAGTACTGGGGCTCCTTCATCCACGACGGCGTGCCGCGCGCGGCGGGCGGCCCGGACATGCCGGACCAGCGGCGCGAGGCGGGGCACGTGCTCTCCCTGAAAACCGCGTCGGCGGGCGGCAACACCATCAGTACGACGCTGGGGCGCGAGCACCAGTGTGACCTCTGGGACGCCGCCGCCACGGCGTGACCAGGTAGGCTGCCCGCCGTGTGCCACGGGGGCGCACGGCGGGCAGGGCAGCCGCATCTTCTCGACGACAGGAACCGGCGTTGCACATCACGGAGTGGCTCGAGACCATCCCGGCCGTCAGCATTTACCTCCTGGTGGGGGTCGTCATCGGGCTGGAGAGTCTGGGTATTCCGCTGCCGGGCGAGATCGTCCTCGTCAGCTCGGCGCTCCTCGCCTCCCAGCACGGCGACATCGACCCGTACGTCCTGGGCGCATGCGCGTCGGCGGGCGCCATCATCGGTGACTCGATCGGCTACGCGATCGGGCGCAAGGGCGGCAGGCCGCTGCTGGCGAAGCTCGGCCGCAAGTTCCCCAAGCACTTCAGCGAAGCCAATATCGCGATGGCGGAGCGGTCCTTCGAGAAGTGGGGCATGTGGGCGGTCTTCTTCGGCCGCTTCGTGGCGCTGCTGCGGATCTTCGCGGGTCCGCTCGCGGGCGTACTGCGCATGCCGTACTGGAAGTTCCTCATCGCCAATGTCTTCGGCGGCATCCTGTGGGCGGGCGGCACCACCGCTGTCATCTACTCGGTGGGCATCGTCGCCGAGGCGTGGCTCAAGCGCTTCTCGTGGCTGGGTCTGGTGCTCGCGGTGCTGATCGGCCTCACGTCGATGCTGGTCCTCAAGAACCGTGCGAAGAAGGCTGCGGAGCAGTCGGAGGCGCGGGCGGCGGAAGCCCGGGCGGGCGCCGGCGCTGAGGCAGAGGCCGGGGACCAGACGGCGGCCGCCGTCTCGGAGAAGATCCCGGCGACAGCCGACTGACGGACGGCCCCAGGGTGTGTCCGGCGCCCTACTCCGCGTGTGCCTCGCGGTGGCCCTTGGCCAGCTCCAGGTACATCGCGGCGTTCAGCTTGATGCCCTCGCGCTCCTCGTCGGTCAGCTCCCGCTTCACCTTGGCGGGTACGCCGGCGACCAGTGAGCCCGGGGGCACTCGCATGCCCTGGGGTACGAGCGCCTGTGCCGCGATCAGCGAACCGGCGCCGATGTGCGCCCCGTTGAGGACCGTGGCGCCCATGCCGACCAGCACGTCGTCCTCGACGGTGCAGCCGTGCAGTACGGCATTGTGGCCCACGGAGACGCGGTCGCCGACGGTGACGGGGAAGCCGGGGTCGACGTGGACCGTGCAGTTGTCCTGGATATTGCTGTCGGCGCCGAGGACGATCGGCCCGCAGTCGGCGCGCAGCACGGTGTGGTACCAGACGCTGGCGCCGGCGCTCAGCGTGACATCCCCGATCACGACGGAGGTCGGCGCGGCGAATGCCGCCGGGTCGATCTTCGGGTCCTTGCCGCCCACGCCGGTGATCAACGCCTGCTCTGCCATCACGTGCTCCTCAGTGCCTCGGACTGTCGCGCAAGGGGAACCGTAAGCGACGGGTGGGGTGAACATCACAGCAGGCTGCCCTGATCACCTCGGGCGGGGCCGACTACCGTATGCGAGTGCCGAAGAACAGAAACACGTTCTCATTGCCGACTGTGCTGACCGCCTGGCGGCGCCGCCTGGTGACCCGCGCCGTGCAGGGCGGGTGGCGCTGGGTCCAGCAGGCCGGGGCGGTGAGCGCCGAGCGCCCGGGCCGCCTGCGCTTCGGATCGATCGGCGCCGGGACGAAGCTCGCCTTCCCGCAGGGGACCGTCTTCGGCGAGCCGTGGATCCACCTCGGCGACCACTGCATCATCGGCGAACAAGTCACTCTGACCGCCGGGATGATGCCCGGCCTCGACCTCGGACCGGACCCCATTCTGCGGCTCGGCAACGGTGTGGTCCTCGGCCGCGGCAGCCATGTCATCGCCGACACGACGGTGACCATCGCGGACGACTGCTACTTCGGCCCGTACGTCTACGTGACGTCCACGAACCACAGTTACGACGATCCCGGCATCCCCGTCGGCAAGCAGTGGCCGCGCATGGAGCCGGTGGAGATCGGCCCGGGATGCTGGATCGGCACGGGCGCCGTGATTCTCCCGGGCGCCCGTCTCGGCCGTAACGTCGTCGTCGCGGCAGGCGCGGTCGTACGGGGCGAAGTGCCCGACCACGCGGTGGTGGCTGGGGCGCCCGCCCGGGTCGTACGGAGCTGGGACGCGGTGGAGGGCTGGCAGCCGCCGCTGCGGACGCCCGCGCCCGTACCGATTCCGGAGGGTGTCACTCCGGAGCAGCTGCGGTACCTGGCCGAGCTGGAGACCGAAGCCGCGGAGTGAGCGGCCGCCGTCAGCCCGCCGCGAGCAGCGCCGTACCGACCAGGGCGAGGCCCGCGCCCGCCGCCTGTACGCCGCGCAGCCGCTCCTTGAGGATGATCAGGGCCGCCAAGGCCGTGATCACCGGGTAGAGGTTGGCCAGTACGGCCGCTACGGTCACCGGGCCGTTCTGGGCGGCGATGGAGTACGTGCCGTTCGCCGCGACGTCGGCGAGGCCGACGAACGCCAGGGCGGGCAGCGCAGCCCAGATCACGCGCATCCCGCCGTCCTCCGGCAGGGCCTTCGCGCCGCGCTTCACCGATACGTACAGCGCCCCGCCCCCGACGATCACATTGGTGACGCGCTGGACGAAGAGCGCGAGGAAGAGCCCCGTGAGGGTCGTGGAGGCTTCCGAGATCAGGGCCAGCACCGCACCGAAGCCGACCGCGGCGATCAGCGTGAGGACGATCGCCTGCCGCTGCACCGGCGCCCCGCGCAGCTGAGGGCCACTGGCCATCACCACTCCGGCCACGGCGACCGCGATCCCGGCGAACTGAAGCAGCCCCGGGCGCTCGCCGAGGACCAGGCCGACCGTGACCGGCACGGCGACACCCAGCGAACCGAGCGGGGAGACCACGCCCATCGGGCCGAGGGCCAGGGCCTTGTAGAAGCTGAGCATCGCGACGGGCCCGACCGCGCCGGCCGCCACCGCGAACCACAGCTCCGGCCCCGCCTCGCTCCAGCCGCCGGTCGCGACGACGATCGCGCCGAGCACCACGACCGCGATCGCCTGCGACACGACGACGACGGTGAGGGCGGGCGTACGTCGTGTGAGCAACCCGCCGCCGAAGTCGGCCAGCCCCCAGAGCAGGCTGGTGGCCAGGGCGAAGAGTGCGGTCATGACGGTGCCTCGCAGTACAGTGTGGTGAACGGTTTGGTACACCAGACCGTAGTGCACTGCATTGCACTCTACCATTCAAAATATTGGACGGAATGTGTCGGACCTCGACCAGCTCACGCAGTCGCTCGCCCGCAACCTCAAGCGCTGGCGGGGCGAGCGGGGATTCACGCTGGACGCTCTGGCCGCCCGCGCGGGCGTCAGCCGCGGCATGATCATCCAGATCGAGCAGGCGCGTACGAACCCGAGCGTCGGCACCACGGTGAAGCTCGCCGACGCGCTGGGCGTCAGCATCACCACGCTCCTCGACTACGAGCAGGGCAAGCAGGTCAGGCTCGTACCGCCGGAGCAGGCGGTCCGCATGTGGTCCACCGAGGCCGGCAGCTACACCACGCTGCTGGTCGGCACGGAGACGGGCGGCCCGCTCGAACTGTGGGCCTGGCGGCTGATGCCGGGCGACGTGAGCTCCTCCGACGCGCACCCGGACGGCACGACCGAGCTGCTCCATGTCACCGCGGGCGAGCTCACCCTCGTGGTCGACGGCGAGCCGCACTCCGTGCCGGCGGGGAGCTCGGCGACATTCGAGGCGAACGTCCCGCACGCGTACCGCAACGACGGGTCGGAGACGGTCGAGATGACGATGGCGGTGTCCATCCCGCCAGTGCGCTGAGACGGCCAAACCGGCCTGCGGGGGCGACTGTTAACGTGCGAGCATGCGCGCTCCACTCGGAAACTTCGACGATGCCAGGCCCGCCCCCGACTGCCTCGACCTGCTGACCGCGCCTGTCGCGGACGCCGTGCGCGGATGGAGCCACGACGTACCCGCCGAGCAGCTGATCTACGTCGACACCGACCCCGAGATCGCCGACACAGCGGCCTTCGTCGAGCATTACGGCCCCGAGCTCCTCGACGCGTCGGCGAACTGTGTGGTCGTCGCGGGCAAGAGGGGAGGCGAGAGCTCCCTGGCCGCCTGCCTGGTCCTTTCCCGTACGCGCGTCGACGTCAACGGCGCGGTCCGCAAGCAACTCGGCGCGCGCAAGGCGTCGTTCGCGCCGATGGACACGGCTGTCGGCGAGACAGGCATGGAGTACGGCGGCATCACGCCGATCGGTCTGCCGGCCGGCTGGCCGCTGCTGGTGGACTCCGCCGTCGTCGACGTCGAATGGGTACTGGTCGGCAGCGGCCGCCGCCGGGGCAAGCTCATCGTGCCGGGCAAGGTGTTCGGGGGGCTGCCGGGTGCGGTGGTGATCGACGGGCTGGGCGTCTGACGCGTTTCTCACGTGCATCTGACGTGCATTTGACGTCCGTCAGTGCAGCCGGGGGATCTCGATTGCGGGGCAGCGGTCCATGACCATGTCGAGGCCGGCCGCGCGGGTGCGGTCGTACGCCTTGTCGTCGATCACGCCCAGCTGGAACCAGATGGCCTTGGCGCCGATCGCGGCGGCCTCGTCGGCGACGGGGCCCGCGAGGCGGCTGTTCACGAAGACGTCCACGACGTCGACGTCGAACGGGATGGCGTCGAGCGACGGATAGCCCTGCTCGCCGTGCACCGTCTCGGCGCTGGGATGCACGGGGACGATCCGCTTGCCGTAACGCTGCAGTACGTCTGCTACGCCGTACGCTGCGCGGCTCTGGTTGGAGGAGAGGCCGACGACGGCCCACGTGTCGCCGAGCTCGGTGAGGATCTTGCGGATGGTGGCGGGGTCGCCATGCATGTACGGCCTCCAGCGTGTCGTTGGGTTTTACAACGCATGGCCTGCGCGGCGGATTCCCGTGGGGGAGAGGGCGCGGGTGGGGCACTGTGCGGTGCGGGTTGCCTGCGGCGCTTCCCCTCCCTTCCCCTCCCCGCCCCTTCCCGGCTGTGACACTTTGCGGCTGCCGCCGCGTGGAGGCTCCGCCCCAGACCGAGGAGGAGTCCCCCGCCCTAGAAAAAGACCCCGCACCGCAGCAGTACATTGGCGTTCGGCTGCGCCTCCCCCGTCCGCACCGCCAACCGCGCCCCACCGCACCGCACCTTGAGCTCCTCGCGCGACACCAGTTCAAGATCCGCGAAGCGGCCGCCCAGCAGCCATGCCACCGCCGGGTTCGCCTCCCGCGCCTCGCGTGCAACCGTCAGGCCCTCCACGACCAGCTCCGCCAGCAGCCCGTCGAAGACCTCGGCGAACGACGGGACACCGGCCCGGAAGGCCAGATCGACGACCCGGGCCCGCCGGAATCGGCATGCCCGCATCGCAGACCAGGACCCCGTCCCCGTGGCCCAACTCCGCCAGCGCACCGGACAGATGGCGGTTCAGGATGCCGGCCTTCTTCACGGGGCGGAGACCTCCTCCGCCGTGGGGAAGGACTCCTGCGCACCCGCCCTGGTGACGGCGGCTGCTCCCACCCGCACGGCGAACGCGGCCGCCGCCGCGAGGTCCTCGCCCAGGCCGAGCCGCCAGGCCAAGGCGGCGGTGAACGCGTCACCGGCCCCGGTCGTGTCCACGGCTTCGACCTTCGGGCTCGGTACCCGCACGAGCGCGTCCGTACGGCCGTCGGCGACCAGCGCGCCCGCCGCACCCAGCGTCACCACCACCGATCGCGGACCGAGGGCGAGCAGTCCCCGCGCCCAGTCCTCCGGAGCCTCCCCGGCCGAATCCCCGAGGATGAACCGCGCCTCGTGCTCGTTCAGGACCAACGGATCGCAGGCCGCGAGCACTCCCGACGGCAGCGGCGCCGGCGGCGAGGGGTTCAGTACGAAGCGGGTGCCGGCCGGCAGCGTGCGTACCACCTCCGCGACCGTGTCCAGGGGGACCTCCAGCTGCGCCGAGACGACCCGGGCCAGCGCGAGCAGGCTCCCGGCCGCACGGATGTCGTCGGGGGTCAGCCGGGCATTGGCGCCGGGGGAGACCACGATGCTGTTGTCGCCCGACGGGTCCACGGTGATCAGCGCGACCCCGGTCGGCGCCCCGCCGACGAGTACGCCGCCCGTGTCCACCCCGGCCGCGCGCTGCGCCTCCAGGAGCAGCTGCCCGTGGGCGTCGTCGCCGACCCGGGCGAGCAGGGCCGTACTGGCGCCAAGACGCGCGGCGGCGGCCGCCTGGTTGGCTCCTTTGCCGCCGGGGTGGACGGTCAGGTCGGAGCCGAGCACGGTCTCGCCGGGCGCGGGGCGTCGCTCGACGCCGATCACGAGGTCGGCATTGGCCGACCCGACGACCAGCAGGTCGTAGCTGTGCATCCCTGTTTCCTACTTTCGGTACGCAGAAGAAGTCAGGTGAAGTCAGGAGAAGCCGGAGACATTCTTCTTGGTCACGACCTTGACCGGCACCTTCACCATGCTCTCGACCTTCTTGCCCTGCGCGGCCTTCACCGCGTTCCGGACGGCTGTCCTGCCGAGCTCCTTGGGCTGCTGGGCCACGGAAGCGTAGAGCGTGCCCGTCTCAACCCCCTTGAGGCCGTCGGAGTTCCGTCGAAGCCGACCACGGCCACGGACTTGCCCGCCTTGCCGCCGAGCGCCTTGGCCGCGCGGTCGAAGCCGGCGGGCTGCGTGGCGACGACCTTGATCCCCGGGTACGGGTTGGCCTGCTGGGACGCATCGTTCTGCGCATAGGTGACGGTGAGATCGATGCCTGCGGCCTCGGCCTCCGTCTGTGCGCCCATCGAGGCGCAGTTGTTCAAGGTTGTACGGCTGTGTATCGTCTGGTGACTTGAAGTTTCAAGTAATGCTGAACAAGCATCCGACACAGGAGAGAGCCCACCAGATGACTCCCCCCACCAGTACCCTCGGCGCCCCCGTAACCGCCGGAACCGACCGCCCCACCCCCTCACTTCACGGCTATGACGCCGGTCTGCTCGTACTCCGTATCGCGCTCGGCCTGACCATGGCCGCACACGGTTCGCAGAAGCTCTTCGGCTGGTTCGGCGGCGGCGGTATCGAAGGCACAGGGATGTTCTTCACCGCGAGCGGCTACCCGGCGGGCGAGGTGATGGCCGCCGTCGCAGGCCTCACCGAGACTCTCGGCGGCCTCGGGCTCGTCATTGGCCTGCTCACCCCGCTGGCGGGCGCGGCCATCGTCGGCACCATGGTCAACGCCCTCGCCATGCACTGGAGCGGCGGTTTCTTCGCCCCCAAGGGCGTCGAGTACGTACTGCTCCTCACGGCCGCATCGGCCGCCCTCGCGCTCACCGGCCCCGGCCGGTACGCCGTCGACCGCTTCCTGCCCGGCCTGCGCACCCACCGTCTCGCGTACGGAGTCGCCGCCGTGGCGCTCGGCCTGGTGCTCGCGGCCGCCGCCCTGCTGCTCAAGAAGTAGCCGGCCCCCTTGGGGGTGTCCGGTCGATCTCCGCGGCGTCCCACGGAGATCGACCGGACACCCACTAGGCGCCCGACGCGTCCCCTCCGGCCGCCGCATAGGGTGGGCCGAATGCAGGAGCAGTACCGGACCGTCGCCCACGCGGGCGTGCACGAAGCCGAGATCAACAGGTCGCGGTTCCTCTGCGCGCTCGCGCCCGCCGCCACCGAACGTGAGGCGCAGGACTTCATCGCGCGCATCCGCAAGGAACACCCGACGGCCTCGCACAACTGCTTCGCGTACGTCATCGGCGCGGACGCCTCCGTACAGAAGGCGAGTGACGACGGCGAGCCGGGCGGCACGGCCGGTGTACCGATGCTCCAGATGCTGATGCGCCGCGAGGTGCGGTACACCGTCGCCGTCGTCACCCGCTACTACGGCGGTGTGAAGCTCGGCGCGGGCGGTCTGATCAGGGCGTACGGCGGCGTGGTCGGCGAAGCCCTGGACGAGATCGGCACGATCACGAGGCAGCGCTTCCGGCTCGCCACGGTCACCGTCGACCACCAGCGGGCCGGAAAGCTGGAGAACGACCTGCGGGCGACCGGGCGGGCGGTGCGCGATGTGCGGTACGCCGAGGCGGTCACGATCGAGGTCGGTCTGCCGGAGGCGGACGTCGAACCCTTCCGGGCCTGGCTCGCCGACGCGACGGCGGGCACGGCGGGGTTCGAGGTGGGCGGAGAGGCGTACGGCGACGCCTGAGGCGCTCCGGAACGCTGGGCCGCCACTCAGGAATGCCGGCTCAGGAATGCAGGGTCGCCTCGCCCGTCACGCGGATGCCGGTTCGCTGGCCGGGCCGTACGCCGGTGAATCCGGCGACCCGGATTTCCACCGGCGTCGCAAGACCGTCGACGTCGACAGTGACCATGGCGTCGTGACCGTAGAAGCTCACCTCGGTCACCGTGCCCTGAACTGCCGTTGCCGCATCGGTGAGTTGCAGCTGCTCGGGCCGCAGTAGAACGGTTCCGTCACCGGCGTCCCGGGCCGCAGGGCCGAGGGGTAGCCGGCCCAGCGCTGTGGTGGCCGTGCCGTCGTCGGCGCTGCCGGGCAGAAGTACGACGTCGCCGACGAAGCGGGCCACCCACGGGTCGGCGGGGTGCCGGTAGACCTCCTGGGGAGTGTCGCACTGGGCGACTTTGCCGTCCCGTACGACTGCGACGAGGTCGGCCGTCGAGAGGGCCTCCTGCTGGTCGTGGGTGACCAGCAGGGCGGTGGCGCCGGTGGCGCGCAGGGCGGCGCGGACATCCGCCCGTACCCCGGCGCGCAGGGCGCTGTCGAGGGCGTTGAACGGCTCGTCGAGCAGGACCACCGCGGGTTCCGGTGCCAGGGCCCGGGCGAGTGCGATGCGCTGCTGCTGGCCGCCGGACAGCTCGTGCGGCATGCGGTCTCCGTAGCCGCCGAGGCCGACCAGTTCCAGCATCTCCTCGGTACGCCTGCGGCGTGCGGCGCGGTCGAGCCCCGACAGGCCGAAGGCGGTATTGCGGGCCACGCTCAAGTGCGGGAAGAGCGCGCCCTCTTGCGGGACGATCCCGACGCGGCGGCTCTCCGGCGGCAGATGCGTACCGGGCGCGGCGAGGGTGCGTCCGCCGACCGTGACGGTGCCCGCGTCGGCGCGCAGGAAGCCCGCGATGATGCGCAGCAGCGTGGTCTTTCCGCAGCCGGACGGTCCCAGCACGGCCGCGAACGCACCGCTGGGGACGGTGAGATCGAGCCCGTCGAGTACGGGTGCCTCGTCCGGGCGGCCTCGGCCGTACGCCTTGGACACTCCGGCGATCTGCAGATCGGTCATGTGCGGTGCCTCCCGAGGAGGTAGGAGGGGACGGCGGCCAGCAGGATCAGGGTCGCGGCATAGGGGGCGGCGGCCGCGAACGATCCGGTGCCGGTCTCGGTCCACAGACGGGTGGCCAGGGTGTCCATGCCGGTGGGGCGCAGCAGGAGAGTGGCGGGCAGTTCCTTCATGCACACCACGAAGGTCAGAGCGGCCCCCGCCGCGACGCCAGGCGCGGCGAGTGGCACGGTGACGTCACGCAGGACCCGCAGCGGGGTGCGGCCCAGGGAGCGGGCGACGTCCTCCAGTACGGGCGGGGCCTGGAGGACCGCGGCGCGGGTGGCCGCCACCGCGACGGGCAGGAAGAGCACGGCGTACGCGCAGACCAGCAACGGCAGTTCCTGGTACAGCGGGTTGGCGTAGCGGACCGCGAAGAAGACCAGCGCGAGGGCGACGGTGATGCCCGGCAGGGCGTGGCCCGCGTAGGCGGACTGCTCCAGCAGATGCGCGAGCCGGCCCCGGTGGCGGGCGGCGATCACGCCGACGGGCAGGGCGAGCGCAGTGGTGAGCGCGGCGCCCGCGGCGGCGACTGCGAGCGTCGTACCGGCGATGTCGAGGAGCCGCGCGGGGTCCCACGTAGCGGAGTTGCCGACGGCCAGCCAGTACCCGAGGGTGGCCAGCGGAGTGACAACGGCGACCGCCGTGACCGCCGCGCACCAGGCCAGCGCCGGTGCCCGCCACAGCCCCAGCGGCGCCGTGGCGGCGGGGCGCGCAGTGCCGGTGCCGGTCCTGGCGTGCCCGGCGCGGCCGCGCGTACGTGCCTCTGCGGCGACCAGGGCCACGGTCATCACCACCAGGACGATGCTCAGTGCGGCGGCCGGGGTGCGGTCGAAACTGGCCCGGTAGGACGTGTAGATGCCCCGGGTGAAGGTGTCGTAGCGCATCAGGGACACCGCGCCGAAGTCGGAGAACACGTACAGCGCGACGAGCACCGCACCCCCGGCGGCCGCGGGGCGGACCTGCGGGAGTGTGACGCGCAGGAACGTCCGCAGCGGCCCGAGGCCGAGCGAGCGGGCCACTTCCTCCTGCGCCGGGTCGGTGCCGCGCAGTGCGGCGGTCACCGGCAGGTAGACGTACGGGAAGCTCACCAGGGTCAGCGCGAGTGCGGCGCCTGTGAAGCCCGCGAGTTCGGGGAACGCGGACAGCCAGGCGAAGGCCGCGACATAGCTGGGCACGGCCAGCGGCAGGGTCACCAGGACCGACCAGGCCCTGGCGCCGGGAAGGGCGGTCCGTACCGTCAGCCAGGCCAGCGAAACTCCCAGCACCAGACAGGCCGTTACGACGACGGCGGCGAGTCCCAGGCTGCGGCCCAGCAGCAGCGCGGTGCGCTCGTTGGCGACGACCTCCCAGGCGAATCCGGGGCCGCGCTCCAGCGAGCGGACCGCGAGGTAGCCGAGCGGCAGCAGCGCGAATGCCGCGGCGACGGCGGCCGGGACCACGAGGGCGCCCGGCGGCCTGGTGGTCCCGGCGCCCTTCGCGGCACGCGGCAGACCGGCCGACGCGGGAGGGCCGGCCGGGCCGGGAGGGTCGGCCGGCCCCGGAGGACCGGCCGGCCCGGTGGCGGGACCCGTTCGTACGACGGGTTCCTTCGCAGGCATGACGGCTCAGACCATCCCGACGTCCTGCAGCATCTTCAGGGTCTCCTGAAGCGATTCCAGCTTGCCGAGGTCGATCTTGGGGGCGTCGAGGGACTCCATCGGCGGCAGGTCCTTGACCTTGCTGGTGACACCGGCGGCCAGCGGGTACTCCTTGGTGTCGTCGGCGAAGTAGGTCTGTGCCTTCTTCGAGAGCAGGAAGTCGACGGCCTTCTGCGCCACAGGGGCCTGGTCGCTGCCCTTGAGGATGCCGACTCCCGCCGCGTTGACGAGCGCACCGGGGTCGCCGCCCGGCAAGAAGTGGATCTTCGCGCCGACTTCGTCCTCGCCCTTCTCGGCGACCTGCTCGTACCAGTAGTAGTGGTTGACCAGGCCGAGGGAGACCTCGCCCTTGCCGACGCCCTCCAGCACCTTGAGGTTGTTCTCGTAGACCTTCGGGTCGTTGGCCTTGAGCCCCTTCAGCCAGCTGCGGGTGGCCTCGTCGCCCTCGAGGACGCGCATACCGGTGACGAACGCCTGGAAGGAGGCGTTGGTCGGGACGTAACCGACCTTGCCCTTCCACTCCGGCTTGGTCAGCTCGTGCACGCTGTCCGGCACCTTGGTGACCTTGCCTGGGTTGTACGCGAGGACGCGCACGCGGCCGGAGGTTCCCACCCAGTCGCCCTCGCTGCCGCGAAACGCCTTGTCGACCTTGTCCAGCGACGACTCGGGCAGCTTCTTCAGGCGGCCCTGCGTGGAGAGGGCCCCGAGGGCTCCGGCGTCCTGCGAGAAGAACAGCCCGGCGTTGGTCTTGTCGCCCTCTTCCAGGATCTGGGCGGCCAGTTCGGCGCTGTCGCCGTAGCGGACGGCGATGTCGGTGCCGACAGCCTTCTCCAGCTCGTCCAGCAGCGGTTCGACCAGGTTCTCGTTGCGGCCGGAGTAGATGACGAGCCCGGCGTCCTCCTCGTCGTTGCCGCAGCTCGCGAGAGCGGGCAGGAGCAGGGCTGCCGAGACGAGCGCGGTCAGACGTCGGGACAAGGGGCGTCGCATGTGGATGCCTTCCTGCATGGCTCACTTCCGCCGCCGCGCGTCGCGTCGTCAGGGAGCGAGCGGCGTAGCGGTGCCGCGGAGGAACCTTTGAACGCCCTATGAATAAGGTAAAGCTAACCTAAACGTCAAGAGTGACGCACACAACATTTCGGCAGCGTGGACCGGGCGGCGGAGCCGACCCTACTGGTGACGATTCTGTGGATCTTCAATGGGTCGGCTGTGACGCCCCTGTGACTATCCATCAAGGTAAGGCTTTCCTAAGATGCAGTCGTGATACCCGCTCCCGGCCTGCTCAAAGGCGCCAAGACCGTCCCCTTCGCCGCAGGCCTCGCGGCTCACGGCGACCGCACCGCGGTCATCACCGCCGACGGCCCGGTGACCTACCGCGAACTCGCCGCACGGGTGGAGCAGACCGCGCACCGCCTCGGCCGGGAACGGCGCCTCATCCTGCTCGTCGGCGCCAACACGACCGACGCCCTCGTGGTCCACCTCGCCGCGCTGGCCGCCGGACACCCCGTCCTCCTGGTGCCCGGGGACCACGCCGAAGCCGTGCGTTCGCTGATCGACGAGTACGACCCGGACGTCGTGGCACGCCCGGACGGCGGCGCGTGGGTGCTCGACGAACGACGCACGGTCTCCGCGCACTCCCTGCACCCGGACCTCGCACTGCTGCTGAGCACCTCCGGCTCGACGGGCTCACCCAAACTCGTCCGGCTCTCGCACGAAAACCTGCAGGCCAACGCCGAATCCATAGCCGAATACCTCGGCATCAGGGACACCGACCGCGCGGCGACGACCCTGCCCCTGCACTACTGCTACGGACTCTCCGTCGTCCACAGCCACCTCCTGCGCGGCGCCGGCGTGATCCTCACCGACCTGTCGGTCGCCGACTCCTGCTTCTGGGAGCTGTTCAGGACCGGCCACGGTTCGGCCATCGCCGGAGTCCCGTACACCTTCGACCTGCTCGACCGGGTCGGCTTCGCCACCATGGAGCTCCCCCATCTGCGCTACGTCACCCAGGCGGGCGGCAGGCTGGCGCCCGACCGGGTCGCCCGGTACGCGGCCCTCGGCCGGGCCGCCGGCTGGGACCTGTTCGTCATGTACGGCCAGACCGAGGCGACCGCCCGCATGGCCTACCTGCCACCGGATCTCGCGGCAACCCGACCCGAGGCCGCCGGTATCGCCATCCCCGGCGGTTCCTTCCGGCTCCAGCCGCACCCGGACTGGCCCGGAGAGGACACCGGGGAGCTGGTGTACGCGGGACCCAACGTCATGCTGGGCTATGCCGAGAGCCCGGAAGACCTCCGGCTGGGCCGCACCGTCGACGAGCTGCACACCGGGGACATCGCCCGCCGGACCCCCGACGGGCTGTACGAAGTGATCGGGCGGCGCAGCCGGTTCGCCAAGATCCTCGGCCTGCGGATCGACCCGCAGCAGGTGGAGGCGATGCTCGGCAGGCGCGGCATCACCTCCTGCTGCACCGGTGACGACGACGCCCTGATGGTGGCCGTCGCGGGCGATCCGGACACCACCGACGCCGCTCTCGTACGGCGCATGGTCACCGGCGAGTGCGGCCTGCCGCCCCGCGCCGTGCACGTCCGTGTCCTCCCCGAACTGCCCAGGCTCACCACCGGAAAGCCCGACTACCGGGCCGTACGCGAACTGACCCGGCCCGACCCCGAAACCCCGGCTGCCGCGGCAACGTCCGCACAGGCCGACCTGTGCCGGCTGTACGCGCAGATCCTCGACCGGGACCACGTCACCGCGGACAGCAGCTTCGTAGCCCTGGGCGGCGACTCCCTGTCGTACGTCGAGATGTCACTGCGCCTCGAAGAGGCACTCGGCCGGCTGCCCGACGACTGGCACACTCTCCCGATCCGCGAACTCGGGAAGCCGCCGGGGCAGCAGGCCGAGGACCGGCCGAACACCCGGCGCCGCCGCACCCGCACCCTGGAGACCGGGGTCGCCCTGCGCGCCGTCGCCATCGTGCTGATCGTCGGCTCGCACATCCACCTCTTCACGGTCAAGGGCGGCGCCCACGTACTGCTGGGAGTCGCCGGTTACAACTTCGCGCGCTTCCACCTCACTTCGGCCGACCGCCGCGAACGCCTGCGAAACCTCGGCCGGAGCATCGCCCGGATCGCCGTGCCGAGCATGGCCTGGCTCGCCCTGATCACGCTCGTCACCGACGACTACGGGCTCACCACGGTCCTGCTGCTCACCAGCCTCATCGGACCGAACGACGGCTTCTGGTTCATCGAGGCCCTCGTCTACATGCTGGTCGTTGTGGCCGCCGTGCTCGCCGTACCCCGCGTGGACCGCACCGAGCGACGCTTCCCCTTCGCCTTCCCGGCCGTCCTGACAGCTCTCGGGCTCATCGGGCGCTACGACGTCTTCGGCCTCGACGCCCGGGGGCACGTCCCGCTTGTGGCCGGCATCTTCTGGTTGTTCGCGATGGGCTGGGCCGCCGCGAAGGCGACCACCGTGCGGCAGCGGCTGCTGGTGACCGCTGTGGCCCTGGTCACCGTTCCGGGGTTCTTCGGGCAGCCCGCCCGCGAGGCGGTCATCATGGCCGGTTTCGCGCTGCTGGTGTGGGTGCCGAAGCTGCCGAGTCTTGCCTCCGTCAACCGCGTGGCGGGCGTACTCGCGGCCAGCTCGCTCTACATCTATGTGACGCACTGGCAGGTCTTCCCCCGCCTGGAGGACCAGTTCGCGGTGCTGGCGCTGGCGGCCTCACTCGCCGTGGGCATCGCATACGCCGCACTGGCGACCCGCGTGATGCGGTGGCGGCCGTCCCTGCGCGGACGGCGGACGGTCACCTGGCGTCGGACGAGGGTGGAAAACTGAGGTCAGTGGTGGATGCGGGCGCTAGCGTGACTGGGTGCCGCTAACCGGGTCCCAGGGCGGGCCCGGCCGTGGCCGTGCTGATTCTGAGGGCGCTGGAAGGGAAACATGCAGGTCGGAGTCGTCTCTTGAGAATTCTGCACACCTCCGACTGGCACCTCGGGCGGTCTTTCCACCGGGTGAACCTTCTCGAAGCCCAGGCCGCGTTCCTCGACCACCTGGTGGCGACGGTGCGCGAGCACGACGTGGACGCCGTGCTGGTGGCAGGTGACGTGTACGACCGGGCGGTGCCGCCGCTCGCCGCCGTCGAGCTCTTCGACCTGGCCCTGCACCGCCTCGCGGCCGAGGGCGTACCGACCGTCATGATCTCCGGAAATCACGACTCGGCCCGCAGGCTCGGCGTCGGCGCCGGACTCATCGACCGGGCCGGAATCCACCTCCGTACCGACCCGGCCGCCTGCGCCACGCCCGTCGTGCTCTCCGACGCACACGGCGAAGTCGCCTTCTACGGACTGCCGTATCTCGAACCGGCCCTGGTCCGCGAGGAGTTCAAGGCCGCGAAGGCAGGACACGAGGCCGTCATCGGGGCGGCCATGCAGCGCGTACGCGCCGACCTCGCCGCACGCCCCGAAGGCACCCGGTCCGTCGTCCTCGCACACGCCTTCGTCGCGGGCGGCAAACCGAGCGACAGCGAGCGCGACATCACGATCGGCGGCGTGGCCGCCGTCCCCGCCGGAGTCTTCGACGGCGTCGACTACGTGGCCCTCGGGCACCTGCACGGCTCCCAGGCCATCACCGAGCGCGTGCGCTACTCGGGCTCCCCGCTCGCGTACTCCTTCTCGGAGGCCGATCACCGCAAGACCATGTGGCTGGTCGACCTCGGGCCCGGCGGGGAGATCGCGGCTGAGCGCATCGACTGCCCGGTGCCCAGGACGGTCGCCCGGATCCGGGGCCGCCTGGAGGACCTCCTCGCCGACCCGGCACTGGAGCGCCACGAGGACGCGTGGACCGAGGCGACGCTGACCGATCCCGTACGCCCGGCCGAACCCATGGCACGCCTCTGCGCACGCTTCCCGCACACCATCAGCCTCGTCTTCGACCCCGAGCGAACCGCCGAGGACCCCCTCGCCTCGTACGCGCAGCGGCTCAGGGGCCGCGACGACCAGCAGATCGCGGAGGACTTCGTGGCGCATGTGCGCGGCGGCAGCGGTCCCGACGACCTCGAACGCACCGTGCTCTCGGGCGCGTTCGACGACGTACGCGTGGACGACGTCGTGCGCGAGGTCGCCCGATGAGACTGCACGCCCTGCAGATCACGGCCTTCGGGCCCTTCGGTGCCACCCAGGACGTCGACTTCGACGCGCTCAGCGCCGCCGGGCTCTTCCTGCTGCACGGACCAACCGGCGCCGGGAAGACCTCCGTACTCGACGCCGTCTGTTACGCGCTGTACGGCGCGGTGCCGGGCGCCCGCCAGAGTCCCGGCGCCTCGCTGCGCAGCGACCACGCCCCGCAGGACCTGCCGACCGAGGTCCGCCTCGAACTGACCGTCGGCGGGCGGCGGCTGGAGATCACCCGGCGGCCCGCACAGCCGCGCCCGAAGAAGAAGGGCACCGGCTTCACCACGGAGAAGGCACAGAGCCGGCTCCGCGAGTACGACCCCGACACGGGGTGGAAGGCGCTGAGCCGCTCCCACCAGGAGATCGGCGAGGAGATCACCCAGCTCGTCGGCATGAGCCGGGAGCAGTTCTGCCAGGTGGTGCTCCTTCCCCAGGGAGACTTCGCCCGCTTCCTGCGCGCCGACGCCGAAGCGCGCGGCAAGCTCCTCGGCCGCCTCTTCGACACCCGCCGCTTCGCCGCAGTCGAGGACCGTCTGGCCGAGCTGCGCCGCTCCGCCGAGCAGCAGGTGCGCAGCGGCGACGAGCGCCTCCTCGCCGTCGCGCAGCGGATGGCGCAGGCGGCGGGCGACAGCGCCGACGCCCGCGACTGGCCGCTGCCCGGCGCACAGCCGGGCGAGCCGGGACTTGCCGAAGCCGTACGGGAGTGGGCCGCGGTCGCGCGCAGCGGTGCGCGCGAGCGCCTCGACATCGCGGAGCTGGCCGTGACCGCCGCCGGAAGCAGGCAGGCCGCCGCCCGCCGCACGCTGGAGGACGAGCGCGAACTGGCCGCCCTTCAGCAGCGGTACGCCGATGCGCGCCAACGCGCCGACGTGCTCGAAGCCCGGCGCCCCGAGTACGAGCGGCTGCGCCAGCGGCAGGACCGCGCCCGCCGCGCCGACCGTGTCGCCCCCGCGCTGTTGCTGCGCGACGACGCCGAGCGGGAGCACCGCGCGGCGAGCACGGCCCGGGAGCGCTCGCGTGCCGTACTGCCGCCGGATCTCGCCGACGCCGGGGCCGAGCAGATCGCCGCGCTGGAGCGCAAGATCCGCCAGGACCTCGGCGGGCTCGAAGCCGCCCGCAGGGCCGAGCAGCGGAGCGAGGAGATCGGCTGGGAGCGCACCGTGCTGGAGCGGCAGGCCCGCGCCGACGACGAACTGCTCCGGGACGCCGCCGACTGGCTCGCCGGCTGGGACGCGACCCGCCGCCGCTGCCAGGAGCGCATCGAAGCCGCCCAGGAGGCGGTGACGCGCACGGAGCATTTGGCGGGCCGGCTCGAACCGGCCCGCCGCAGACTGGACGCCGCCCGCCGCCGCGACGCACTCGCCGAGCAGGTCACCGCCGCCGAGGACCGGCTGCGCACGTCCCGCGAGCGGGCCGCCGACGCACACGAGACGTGGCTCGACCTCAAGGAGCGCAGGCTGCGGGGGATCGCGGCCGAGCTGGCGGCCGGACTGAGCGAGGGGAAGCCGTGCGCGGTCTGCGGCTCCGCCGAACACCCGGAGCCGGCACGGCCCGCGGACGACCAGGTGGACCGCGCGGCGGAAGACGCGGCGTACACAGCGCACACGACCGCGGAGAGGGCGCGCGGCGAGGCGGAGCGCGCGCTGGCGACGGTGCGAGAGGCCTACGCGTCGGCGCGAGCCGAGGTGGGCGGGGGCGTCGGCGCTACGACGGCACCTTGGGAAGCAGCGGACTGGACCGCTGAGCCGGGCGGCACTGGCGGGGCGGGCAGCGCGAGCTCTGGCCCGGCGTCGGTGGGCACAGGGGTTTTGGCCGGGGAAGCGGTTGGCGCCGCTGGGGTCGACGGCCTGGGTGAGGGTGACGCGAGCTCTGGGCCGGAGCGGGCGGGTATCCGCGGTGTGAGTGGGGGTGCTGGTGGGGGCGCCGAGGCGGACGGCGGTTCCGGCGCCTTGGCCGGGGGCGTCTCCGCCGACCGGTCTTGCGACGTCGCCGTCAGTGAACTGGCCGCCCTCGTCGACGACTTGCGGCGCGAACACGCCGAGGCGCATGCCGTGGCCGGGGGCATGCACGACGCCCGCGAGGCGTTGCGCCGTGCCGAGCGTGAGCACGCCGGGCGCGTCGATGCCCAGCAGCAGGCGGATCGGCGCGTCGCCGCCAGGACCTCGCAGCGCGAAGCCCTCGACCGGGAACAGGCGTCGCTGGAAGCGGAGTTGGCCCGGGCCCGTGGTGACGCCGGGAGCGTCGCCGAGCATGCCGCGCTGCTGGAGCGCAGGGTGCGGTTCCTGGGCGAGGCCGCCGAAGCCGTACGGGCGCTCGAAACCACCGCGCGGCGCCTCAAGGAGGCCGACGACCGGCTCGCCGACGCCGCGTTCAAGGCCGGGTTCGACACGCCGAGCGCCGCGGCCGAGGCGTTGCTCGGCGACGCGGAGCAACGCGACCTCCAGCACGAACTCGACGCTTGGCAGCGTGAACAGGCCGCCGTCGCAGACCGGTTGGCCGAGCCGGACACCGCTGCCGCTGCCGCACGGCCCGACGCCGCGCCGCAGCAGGCCCAGGCCGCCTTCGACGCCGCGGAGCGCGGACTGCTCGATGCCGCTTCCGCCCTCGACGCCGCCCGCGAGCGCTGCGCCGCGCTCGACGGGCTGTCGCAGCAGGCCGCCGAGGAAATGCGACGCCTCGGCCCGCTGCGCGAGCAGTACGAGCGGGTTGCGCGCCTCGCCTCGCTCACCGCAGGCACCTCCGCCGACAACGAACGCAAAATGCGCCTGGAGTCGTACGTCCTGGCGGCCCGCCTCGAACAGGTCGCGGCCGCGGCCACCGCACGCCTCCAGCGCATGTCGTCGGGCCGCTACACCCTCGTCCACTCCGACGCCAGGTCCGGCGGACGCGGCCGCTCAGGGCTCGGTCTGCACGTCGTGGACGCCTGGACGGGCAGCGAACGCGACACGGCGACACTCTCCGGCGGCGAGACGTTCTTCGCCTCCCTGGCGCTCGCGCTGGGCCTCGCCGACGTCGTCACCGACGAGGCCGGCGGCGTACAGCTCGACACGCTCTTCATCGACGAGGGCTTCGGCAGCCTCGACGACCAGACCCTGGACGAGGTCCTCGACGTACTGGACTCGCTGCGCGAGCGGGACCGCAGTGTGGGCATCGTGAGCCATGTCGCCGACCTGCGCCGCCGCGTCACCACACAACTGGAGGTGGTGAAGGACCGGCACGGCTCCGTGGTGCGGCACCACATGACGGGAATCAGCGGCTGAGCGCCCGGCGCGGCAGCGGGGAGGAGTAGACGACGCTCGTGGTGACCGAGCCCAGCGAGCCGATCCGGCCCGAGATCTCTTCGAGGTGCTTCATCGAGCGGGCCGCGACCTTCAGTACGAAGCAGTCGTCGCCGGTGACGTGATGCGCCTCGAGCACCTCGGGCGTCACGTCCAGCAGGTCGTGGAAGGGCTTGTAGTTGCCGTGCGGATAGCGCAGCCGTACGAACGCCAGGATGGGCATGCCGAGCCGGTCCTGCTCGACGACGGCCGTGTAGCCCGAGATCACCCCGGCCTCTTCGAGCCGCCGTACCCGCTCCGTCACGGCGCTCGCGGACATGGAGACGGTGCGTGCCAGCTCGGTGAAACTGGCCCGGCCTTCGCTTTGCAGGGCTTCCAGAATGCGCCAGTCGGTGGCGTCCGGTGAATATCCGGTCATGCGGAGAGACAACAGGGAAACCAGCGGCAGATCAAGAGAAGAGCCGGGGAATCTCACTTCAGGAAGTTGATCACCGGTCGTAGATTTTGAGCCATGACAACGACACCGCTCAGCGCTCCCCAGGCCACCACGTCCGCCGCCACCGCTGCCGCCACGAACGCCGTTCTTCGCGTCCCGCCGGCTTCGCCCGCCGCCGCAGCCGCCTATTTCGGCGCCAGCCTGGCCTTCCACGCCGACGTGTCCGACGTCGCCTCCGTCCTCACCTCCGGCGACGAACCCGGCTTCGTCGTGATCGACTCCCGCTCGACCGAGTCGTGGGACCAGGGGCACATCCCCGGTGCCCTGCACCTGCCGACGGCGCTGATCCCCGCCCAGGCGGAGCGGCTTCTGGACAAGTCCGTCCCGGTCGTCACGTACTGCTGGGGCCCCGGCTGCAACGGCGGCACCCGCGCGGCCCTCGCCCTGGCCGAACTCGGCTACCAGGTCAAGGAGATGCTCGGCGGCATCGAGTACTGGATCCGCGAGGGTTTCGAGGTCGAGACGTGGGAGGGGCGGGAGCGGCGCGACGCCGATCCGCTGACGGCGCCCGTCGGCTCCGACAACTGCGGCTGCTGACCGCCGAGCGGTGCCGCATGGTTCCGTGCGACGGCGGCCGGGGCATAGAGCTGATCCGAACCCCGGCCGCCGATCCCTCACCCGTACAAACAGAGGTCAGAGCTTCGACAGCTCTTCCACCAGGTCGTCGAGGCCCAGCGACCCCTGCGAAAGCGCCGCCATGTGCCACGCCTTGGCGTCGAAGGCCTCGCCGTGTGCCTTGCGCGCGTTCTCGCGGCCCAGCAGCCAGGCCCGCTCGCCCAGCTTGTAGCCGATCGCCTGGCCCGGCATGGACAGATAGCGGGTCAGCTCGCTCTCCACGAAGTCCGCGGGGCGCCCGCTGTGCATGCCGAAGAACTCGTGCGCCAGCTCCGGCGTCCAGCGCTCGCCCGGGTGGAACGGCGAGTCCGCCGGGATCTCCAGCTCCAGGTGCATGCCGATGTCGACAATCACCCGCGTCGACCGCATCATCTGCGCGTCCAGGTAGCCGAGCCTGCGCTCCGGGTCGCCGAGGAAGCCCAGCTCGTCCATCAGCCGCTCCGCGTACAGCGCCCAGCCCTCGGCGTTGGCGCTGACCATGCCGACGGTCGCCTGGTAGCGGGACAGCTGGTCCGCCACGTGGACCCACTGCGCGAGCTGGAGGTGGTGGCCCGGGACACCCTCGTGGTACCAGGTCGACGTCAGGTCGTACACCGGGAAGCGCGTCTCGCCCATCGTCGGCAGCCAGGTGATGCCCGGGCGCGAGAAGTCCTCGGACGGTGTGGTGTAGTACGGGGCCGCCGCGCTGCCGGGGGGCGCGATGCGGGACTCCACCTTCCGTACGCGGTCGGCGAGTTCGAAGTGGGTACCGTCCAGTGCCGCGATCGCCTCGTCCATCAGGCTCTGCAGCCAGGCCCTGGTCTCCTCGACGCCCTCGATGTGCGTGCCGTGCTCGTCGAGCCAGGCCAGCGCCTCCCACGGGGTGGCCGCGCCGGGCAGGATTTTCTCGGCCTCGGCCTTCATCTCGCCGAGGAGCCGGTGGTATTCCGACCAGCCGTACGCGTACGCCTCGTCGAGGTCGAGGTCGGTGCCGTTGAAGTAGCGCGACCAGCGGGCGTACCGCTCACGGCCCACCGTGTCGGGCGCCCCCTTCACCGCCGGGGCGTACACATCGCGCATCCAGTCGCGCAGCGCGACGACCGCGTGGGTGGCGCCGAGCGCCGCCGCGTCCAGTTCGGCGCGCAGCGCGTCGGGGCCGGCCGCCGCGAAGTCCTCGAACCAGCCGCGCTCGGTGCCCGCCCACTCGGTCAGCTGGCCGGTGAACGTCTCCGTGGCGCGCGGCCCGCCGAGCAGCCCGCGTTCCATGCCGAGCGCGAGCGACGCCCGGTAGCCCTCAAGCGCCGACGGCACCGCGCGCAGCCGCTCGGCCACCGCGACCCAGTCCTCCTCGGTCTCGGTCGGCGTCACCGTGAAGACCCCGCGGATGCTGTGCGCGGGGGAGTGGAGGTTGCTGACGGTGCACAGACTCTCGCCCGCCTCGTGGACAGCGAGTTCGGCGGTCAGCCGCTCGCGCAGCAACCGGCCGCAGCGGCGCTCGGCGTCACTGTCCGCGCCGGTCAGCCGCTCCGCCTCGTCGAGCCCGGCGAGCGTGGTGCGAGCCAGCTCGGCGAGTGCCTCCTGCCCTGCGGGGGAGAAGTCCGGCAGCCTGCTGGAACTCTCCTTGACTCCCAGGTACGTGCCGAGGATCGGGTCGAGGGCGATGAGTGCGTCGACGTACGCGTCGGCGACCTGTCGGGGGAGCGCGCTGCTCGAAGTATCAGACATGCGGACATCCTCGTACGAGGATGAGCCCCGCGTCACTACCGTCCAGGGCGAGCGGCCTGATGCCGATGGTCTTGGGGCAGGGAGCTAAACCGGTGGCAGCAGAGGTCCGCAGTCCCAGGCCTGGAAGATCAACCGGGTCTCGACGCGGGCGACTTCCCGCTGCGAGGTGAACTCGTCGAGAACCAGGCGCTGCAAGTCCGCCGTGTCCTTTACCGCCACGTGGACCAGGTAGTCGTCGGGACCCGTGAGATGGAAGAGCGCACGCGACTCGGGCAGGGCGGTGATCCGTTCGACGAACGGGCCGATCAGCTCGCGGCGGTGCGGCCGTACCTGGACCGAAAGCAGCGCTTCAAGGCCACGGCCGAGTTTGGCCGGATCCAGACGCAGCTGATGCCCGAGAATCACGCCGCAGCGGCGCAGTCGCGCCACCCTGTCCAGGCAGGTCGACGGCGCGACTCCGACCTCTGCGGCCAGGTCACGGTAGGTGGTCCGGGCGTCGTTCTGCAGGAGGCGCAGTATGTGCAGATCGACCGGGTCGAGTGCGACAGTTTCGGCCATTGGCCGAACGTAACACGGACACTTTCCGCTACCCGTCGGTAGTTGTTCAGAGTGCGGCCATGAAGACCGACGCCTCGACCACACCCCGGGCCCTGGCCACAGAAGCCGTGCACGCCGGCCGTGAAGACCTCGCGGCCCTGGGCGTGCACGCCCCGCCGCTCGACCTGTCGACGACCTATCCGTCGTACGACAGTCGGGCGGAGGCTGCCAGAATCGACGAATTCGCCACCACCGGCGCGCAGCCGGACGGCCCGCCGATCTACGCACGGCTCGACAACCCGACCACCGCCCGCTTCGAGAGCGCCCTGGCCCGGCTCGAAGGCGCCGGGAGCGCCGTCGCCTTCGCCAGCGGCATGGCGGCCCTCACCGCCGTCCTTCTCGTACGTTCCTCCATGGGCCTGCGCCATGTGGTCGCCGTACGTCCGCTGTACGGATGCAGTGACCACCTGCTGAACGCCGGGCTGCTCGGTACCGAGGTGACCTGGGTCGATCCGGCGGGCATCGCCGACGCGATACGCCCCGACACCGGCCTGGTGATGGTCGAGACCCCGGCCAACCCGACGCTGGCGGAGGTCGACATCCGGGCGGTCGCGCAGGCCTGCGGGTCGGTGCCGCTGCTCGTCGACAACACGTTCGCGACGCCCGTGCTCCAGCGTCCCGTGGAGCACGGCGCGCGGATCGTGCTGCACAGCGCGACGAAGTACCTGGGCGGGCACGGCGACGTCATGGGCGGGGTGGTGGCCTGCGACGAGGAGTTCGCACGGCTGCTGCGGCAGGTGCGGTTCGCGACCGGCGGCGTACTGCATCCGCTGGCCGGATATCTGCTGCTGCGCGGGCTTTCCACCCTGCCGGTACGGGTGCGGGCGGCCTCGGCGACCGCGGCCGAGCTGGCCCGTCGGCTGGCCGCCGATCCGCGCGTGGCGAAGGTCCACTACCCGAAGGTGGGCGGCGCGATGGTGGCCTTCGATGTGCACGGAGACCCGCACGCGGTGATCGCGGGCGTACGGCTGATCACACCGGCCGTGAGTCTCGGCAGCGTGGACTCGCTGATCCAGCACCCGGCCTCCATCAGCCACCGCATTGTGGCCGAGGGAGACCGGCGGACCGCGGGCGTCAGCGACCGGCTGCTGCGGATGTCGGTCGGGCTCGAGGACACCGAGGACCTGTGGCGGGACCTGTGCGGGGCACTCAGCGCCGCTGGGCCTGCTGAGGTTGCTGGGTCGGCTGGGTCTGCTCGTACGGAAGGCGGGATCGTACGGTCGCTGCACTCAGCCGGGCTGTGACCACCAGCGTCCCCTCCTCGATCTGGTAGTCGAGCGGCAGGCCGAGGCCGCGCATGGCCGCGACCATAGCGGTGTTGGACGACTGGGTGACGGCGTAGACGCTCTCGCACCGAGCCTCCGCGGCCATGCCCACCAGACGGCCGAGGAGTTCGGAGCCGATGCCGCGGCGCTGCCAGGCATCCTCGACGAGCAGCGCGACCTCGGTCTCGTCACCGTCCCAGAGCAGATGCCCGAGGGCGACGAGGCGGCCGGACGCGGTCTGGACGGCGAGGGTGCGGCCGTAGCGCGGGCTGAGCAGGTGGCTCAGGTAGCGGTCGGCGTCGCCGACCGGGCCGTGGTACCGCAGGTTCAGGGTGCGGTCGCTGCAGCGGTCGTGCATCGCGCGGGCGGCTTCGAGGTCGTCGGGGCCTGCCCTGCGGACGGTGATCTCATTGCCCTCCGGGAGGGTCAGGATGTCCTCGCTGCGTGGCATACGGGGGCCGAGCCGGGCATCGAGCTCCACCAGGGCGCGGGCCCGGGCGAACTCGGTCGGGGTGAAGGGGAGATAGGGGCGCTCGATCGTGATGGCGCCGCCCGACGGGTCACGCAGCTTCATCACCGTGCTGTCGAGCACCCCTTCGACGGGTGCGGTCTCGCCGGTGGGGCGCCCGGTGAGGGTGGTGGCGGGCAGCGAGTGGATGGTGCAGCGGCCGAGCAACTGGCGCAGGGCCAGCGGCAGTTCAGCCGCATCCAGAGCGGTACGGGTGGCGAGACCGAGCACCCGGGTGGGCGCGTCCACCAGGTCGTGGGCGTCGGCGCGCTCCAGCCAGGTGTCGCTGCCGCCGGCGGCAGCGATCTCCAGGCTGAGCTGCGTGGCCTGGAGCATGGCGGGAGCGCGCAGCAGGAGCTCGTCGACGGTGCCCTCGGCGAGCGGATGCGTCTGGAGGGTGAGGATGTCCACCCGGTGCCTGGCCAGGGCAGTGCACAGCAGCGCCAGGCTGCCGGGCTCGTCCTTGACGGTGGTGCGCATCCGCCACAGCGCTGTGTCCGGGCCCGGCTCCGAGTTACCGGCCTCGCTCTTGTCGGACTTCCCGTCGCCGGGCGCGGCGGCCGGCGGGGAATGGCTGTGCCGTCGTGCCCACCACGTGTGGAATCCGGCCGTGGCTGTGAGGACCACGGCCGATGCGACGAGCAGGAACGGCCCGTCGGGCCCGTGCGCGACCATGTTCGCGATCGCGTCGGCGACGGCCACCGCGGTGAACAGGGCGGCCAGCTCGACGAGGTCCCGCCGCCAGTGGTGGGTACGGCGGGTCCTCTTCGCGGACGGCACGTCAGTTACGGGAGATGAGTCAGTCATTTTCGTCATGGCACCACTGTGGCCGACCGGTGTTGCGTGATCGCGAACGCTTTGTGACTGATGGGTTAAGTGTGCTTCTGGGAGTTTAGTGACCGTTTTCAACCATCTCTACGGTCTGCTCTGCGGTCCGTCTCTACTGGCCGACGAGGCCCGGCCGCAGCGTCTTGCTGAACAGCACCGCGCCGCCCTCGGCCCGCAACCGCACCGTCAGCTCACCGCTCCCGCCGTCGATCGCGACCTCGCCGAAGTGCTGAGGGGCCTCCATCGGCGACACGTTCGCCCGCGTCGGTGCCTTGAGGAAGACCTGGTCGGGACCGAAAGTGGCGTCGAGCCCGGTCGCCGGGAAGCCGCCCGCGGCCAGTGGGCCGGACACGAACTCCCAGAAGGGCGCGAAGTCCTTGAAGGCCGCGCGGGACGGGTCGTAGTGCTGGGCCGAGGTGTAGTGCACGTCGGCCGTGAGCCACAGGGTGCCGGTGATGCGGGCGTGCTTGATGTGCCTCAGCAGCTCCGCGATCTGGAGTTCCCGGCCCAGCGGCGCCCCGGGATCGCCCTGCGCGATCGCCTCGAAGTTGGCCGCCCCGTCCGGGACGACAATGCCCAGCGGCATGTCCGCCGCGATGACCTTCCAAACCGCGCGCGAGCGCGACAGCTCCCGCTTCAGCCACGCCAGTTGTTCGGCGCCGAGGATGCCGGTCGTGTCGTCCGGCCGGCGGCCGGGGGAGTTGGCATTGCGGTACGTCCGCATGTCGAGCACGAACACGTCGAGGAGCGGGCCCTGCCTGACGACCCGGTAGACGCGGCCGTCGCGGTCGCCGTCCTTGCCGCGCGCGGACAGCGTGGAGACTGGGAAGTACTCGCCGAACGCACGCATGGACCGGGCAGCCAGTACGTCCACGTTCTTCTCGGTGTAGCGGACGTCGTCGAGGATCTGGCCCGGGTACCAGTTGTTGCGTACCTCGTGGTCGTCCCACTGCACGATCGACGGCACCTGTGCGTTGAAGCGCCGCAGGTTCTCGTCCAGCAGGTTGTACCTGAAGTTCCCCCGGAACTCCGCCTGCGTCTCGGCGACCTTCGCCTTCTCCTCCGTGGTGATGTTCCGCCAGACCCGCCCGTCCGGCAGTGTCACTGTCGGCTTGATCACCCCGTCCGCGTATACGGTGTCGCCGCTGCACAGGAAGAAGTCCGGGTCGAGACGGCGCATTTCGTCGTACGCGCGGAAGCCGCCGATGTCCGGGTTGATCCCCCAGCCCTGCCCGGCTATGTCGCCGGACCACAGGAAACGGACGCCGTCGCGACGCTTCGCCGAGGCCGTACGGAACGTCCCGTAGGCCGGCTCCCCGGTGCGACGCGGATCGTCGGGATCGGCCAGGACCACGCGGTAGTACACCTGTTCGCCCGAGGGGAGACCCCGCAGCGGTGTCGTCCCGGTGAAGTCCGTACCCGCCCCGAGCAGGGGACCGTGCCATCTGCGGGAGTGGCGGAACGATTCGGTAGCCGACGTCTCCACGATCATCCGGGCCGGGCGGTCGGACCGTACCCACACCAGCCCGGAGGAGGCGGTGACATCGCCCGTCTGTACGCCCCATCCGGCGCGCGGCCGCCCGGAGAGTGCCAGGGCGGGCGCCGCCGCCGCGCCGACTGCGGGCAACGCCAGCGCGGCCGATGCGGCGAGCGAGCCGCGCAGAAGGGAGCGTCGGTCGGGGGACAGGCTCTGCGGTCGGTACGGCATCGATGCGCCTCCAGGGGCGATTCGGTCGGGTCCGGTGTGCGACGCCATGCCTAGTGCCCGGCCACGGCGACCACGCGAACCCCAAGTGAACAACCGGCCCCAGAGAAGGGGAACCGGTTCGACGACCCGGTTCGACGACCCACAGATGTCGCGCAGGCAAGCGGCGGCCAATCGGAGCCGTACGCCGCCGAATTGGTCTCCGACAGCGCCATGGAAGTGGACCTTAAAGGAGGCCGGTTCACTGCCTAGCGTGGGTTCCATGAACGCCACATCCGTAAGAGGGTCGCTGTTCGCCGCCTTCGCCTGTGTCCTGGTCGGCGGTTCCTTCACCGCCAACAGTGTCCTCGGCGACTATCCGTACGCGGGGGGCCAGGCAATCCGCTACGGCCTTGCCTGCCTGCTCCTCCTGCCACTCCTTGGCCGCGGCGGCACCGCACCGCTGCGGAAACTGACCCGCCGCCAGTGGGGCAGGATCGCCCTGCTCGCCGCCGTAGGAATGGTCGGCTTCAACCTGGCCGTCCTCGCCGCGGAACGCACCGCCGAGCCGGCCGTCCCCGGCGTCTTCGTCGGCTGCGCCCCGGTGGTCGTCGCCGTGCTCGTGCCCCTCCTGGACCGCCGACGCCCCACCCGGCTCGTCGTGTACGGCGCCCTGCTGGTTGCCGCCGGAGCCTTCACGGTGCAGGGGTGGGGGCGTACCGACGCGGCCGGGATCGGCTGGTCCGTCGCGGCGCTTGCCGGGGAGGTCGGGTTCGCCGTCATCGCCGTGCCCGTGCTGCGGCCCCTCGGCCCCAAGCTGCTGTCTGCCGCGGGCTGCGGTGTCGCCGCCGTCGAATCCACTCTGATCGGCGTGCTGCACGACGGCGCCGACTGGCTGCGGATGCCCAGTCCCGGTGAGGGCGTTGCGCTGGTGTGGCAGGCCGTGGTCGTCACCGTCGTCGGCTTCGTTTGCTGGTACATGGGCGTGCAGCGGATCGGTGCCGAGCGGGCCACGCTCTTCTCCGGGCTGATTCCCGTCGCGGCCGCGATGACCGCACCGCTGGTCGGGACCGGGGCGTACGGTGCGGCGCAGATCGCGGGCAGCGCGCTGGTGTGTGCCGGTGTGGGGCTCGGATCGGGCGCGTTCGGCAAACGCCCCGGGCCGGTCGTATCGGCTGCCGCACCCGCCGCACCCGCCGTGTCAGCTGCTGGTGTCGAGGATGACGCGGGCCACCAGCGCGGGGTCGTCGTTCATCGGGACGTGGCCGCAGCGGGGGAGCCTGACCAGCCGGGCGCCGGGTATGGCGCGCTTGGCCCGGACGCCCTGCCGGCGAAGCAGCAGCCGGTCCTTGCTGCCCCACGCGACGGTGACGGGTATGCCGGGCACGTCGTCGGTGAACAGGACTGAACCCCCTGTCGCCAGGGTCTGGCTGAACCCGGTCGCGTCGCGCAGTGCCAGGGTCTCCGCGACGACGGCCTCCGGTGAACGTCGCCCGGGCCGCGCGTAGATGGTGCTGGTGAGCGCCGCACGCCCGGCGGCCGTACCCGCCAGGCGTTCGATGAGCGGCAGCGGCAGGGCCTGCGCCCCGAAGCGCATTCCGCGCAGCGCCCCGAAGGCGTACCGGCGCTCGCTCTGCGACCAGAAACCTGCGGGGGAGAGGGCCGTCACCGACCGTACGAGCTTGTGGCGGCCCAACTCCAGGGCGAGCAGGCCGCCGAGAGAGTTCCCCGCGACGTGCGGGCGCTCGATGCCGAGCGCCTCGCACAGTGCGCCGAGTGTGGGGACCACCGTCGACAGGTCGTAGGACAGCCCGTCGGGAAGCGCGGGCGACTCGCCGAAACCGGGCAGGTCCACCGCGATCACATCGCGCTCGGCGGCCAGTGCGGAGAACACCGGCTCCCAGGCCTGCCAGTGATGGCCGATGCCGTGCAGCAGAAGGAGCGGCTCGCCGGCGCCAGCCCGTTCGTATGCGACGGAAAGGGTGTGACTGCCGGTGGCGGACTCGGTCGTGAAGGAGACCTTTGCGGCCATGCTGCTGCTCCCTGGGGTCGGGGTCGGCGTTTAGACACCGCGTCAACAACAATTACCGCTCAGTAGCTTGGAGTTCAAGGGGCCGACCCGTACCGGCCACTGTGCTCTGTCCCGCACCGGTACAGCCTGGACAGCGTGGAAGTGGTCGGCTGGGATGGGGGACGTGACTGCCGACACCGTGACCGACGTCTTCGAAGAGCACCGGCCCGTCCTGACCGGAGTGGCCTACCGGATGCTCGGCCGGGTGGCCGACGCCGAGGACGTCGTACAGGAGGCGTGGCTGCGCTGGTCGGCCGAGACGCGCGACGACGTGCGGGAACCACGGGCCTACCTGGTGCGCGTGACCACCAGGCTCGCGATCGACCGGCTGCGGCACGTACAGGCGCGGCGCGAGGCGTACGTCGGACCGTGGCTGCCGGAGCCGGTCGTGACCCACTTCGGGGCCACCGTCCCGGACACCGCCGAGCACGCGACGCTCGCCGACTCCGTATCGCTCGCGGTCCTCGTCGTCCTCGAATCGCTCTCGCCGCTGGAACGCGCCGTTTTCGTCCTGCGGGAGGCGTTCGGCTTTCCGTACGCAGAGATCGCCGCCACGCTCGACCGCTCGGAATCGGCCGTACGACAGCTGGCGGGACGTGCGCGCCGGCATGTCGAGGAGGGCAGGCCCCGGTTCGACGTCGACCCGGCCGAGCGCCGCGACGTCACCGAGCGCTTCCTCGCCGCCGCGTCAGGAGGGGACCTCGACGCACTGCTCTCGCTGCTTGCGCCGGACGTCCGGCTGGTGGGCGACAGCGGCGGAAAGGCGAAGGCGCCGCTGCGGGTCGTGCAGAGCGCCGACAAGGTGGGTCGATTCCTCTTCTCGGTGGCCAAGCAGCCCATCGCGCAGAGCGAGTTCCGGTTCCTGGAGCTCAACGGCGGGCCGGCTCTGCTGGTCCTGTCCGGCGGAGTGCCGGATGCCGTCTTCCAGCTGGATGTGGTGGACGGTCTGGTCCAGTGCGTCTATATCGTGCGCAACCCCGACAAAATTGCCGCACTTGCCCCGTAAAGTCCGTGTTTGTCTCCCGGGATTGGTCTTGACCAAGGGGGACCGCAGACTTATGGTCGCAGAGTTAGTGCAGGAACCTTTAATAAACAAGGGCGCGGAAAGCCATCACGGGCCCGTCACGGACATGTCCGTGGGCACGTCCGCGGATGCGTTCGCGGACACGTTTGCGGACACGGAGATTGCGGAGGATCAGGGTGGGGACCACGCAGCTCGACACTGTGCCGGAGCCGAAGTACTGGCACCTCAAGACCGTCCTCAGCGAGGCACTCGACTCCGATTTCGCGGTCGGAGAGATCCTGCCCAACGAGCGTGAACTCGCCGCGCGCTTCGGCGTCGCCCGCGCCACGCTCCGCCAGGCCCTGGAACAGCTGGAGCTGGAAGGCCGCCTCCAGCGCCGCCGCGGCGTCGGTACGACAGTCGCCCCGCCGCGCATGGGCGTCGACGTCGGAAGTTCAGAGCACGGGTGGCCCGGTGCCGCCGGTGACGCCTGGCAGCCCGTCGACTGCACGGATGCAGTGCCCCCGGGGGCGGTGGCGCGACTGCTCGACGTGGCGGGCGAGCGCGAGGTGCACACGGTGCGCCGGATCCGGGTGACCCACGGCCAGCCGGTCGCGGCCGAGCTGCTGTACGTCCCTTTCGCGTCCGTGCCCGAACTGCCCGCCATCGAAGCCCCGTCCGGAGCGGCACGCGCGCGCAGCGTGCTGCGGGAGCTGCAGCGCCTCGGAATGGACGGCCAGGACCGCGCCGTCGAGCTCGGCTCCGCCCGCGCCGACGACGCGAAGGAACTGGACCGGCTTCCCGGGGCGCCCGTCCTCGTCGTCACCACGCGCTACTTCGCCGAGGGCAGGACTGCCGCGGTCTCGGTCGCCACGTACCGGGCCGACACCTGCCGGCTCACCTTCGGTGACTCGGGCGACCTGGAGATCAGTCACCACACGCAGGAGCGCAAGGCGTCCTGATCTCTCGTCCCGCTGCTGAACTTCGGGCGGCCCGTCGCACTCAGCGGCGGGCCGTTACCGTTCCCTCGACGGCGAAAAGCTGCTCCTCGACGTGGTCGAGGGCGAGGCGCAGCGCGCCGGTCGCCACGGCCGCCTCACCGAGCAGGGACAGCGCCACCCGCGGCGGACGCAGGCAGTAGCGCTCCAACTCGCCGCGCAGCGGCTCCAGTACGCCGTCCAGACCGGCCGCCCACCCGCCGACCACGACCAGCTCGGGGTCGAGCGCGAGGACCAGCGCCGCCACATCGTGCACCAGGCGCCGGATGAACCGCTCGACGGCCTGCTGTGCGCCCGCGTCTCCCTGCCTGGCCTGCCGGAACACCGCGGCCACCGCCTGCTCGTCCAGCGGATGCAGCGGCTCGTCCGTCGTCGACAGCAGCCTCTCCGGCGTGACCTCGCGGCCCAGCAGGTGCAGCGCGCCGATCTCGCCGGCCGCGCCGCCGAAGCCGCGGTGCAGCCGCCCGCCGATCAGCGAACCCGCGCCCGGGCTCAGCCCGGCCATGACGAACACGATGTCGTCGGATTCGACGGCGGCGCCCTTCCAGTGCTCGGCGACCGCCGCGGCGTTGGCGTCGTTCTCGACCAGCACGGGACAGCGGAAGGAGCGCCGGAGCCGCTCGCCGAGCGGCAGCCCGGTCCAGTCCGGCAGCGCGGTACCCAGCCGAACGGTCCCGTCCGCCTCCACGATGCCGGGAGTGCCGACGCCGACGGCGCGCAGCGAACCGCGCGCGACGCCGGCACGGCGCAGCACGTCGGCGACCATGGCCCGTACCCGGTCGAGCCGCTCGTCCGCCGACGCGGTCTCGGACACCTCGCGGGAGCCGGCTCCGATGACGCGGCCGTCGAGGCCGGAGAGCAGGGCGGCGATCCGGTGCGGACCGATCTCGACGCCCATCAGGTGGCCCGCCTCGGCCCGGAACCGGAACCTGCGCGCGGGCCGCCCCTGGCGTCGAGCCTCACCTTCTTCGGGCGGGGCTTCGACGACGAGGCCGGTCACCATCAGCCCTTCGACGACACCCTCGACCGTCGGCCGGGACAGCCCGGTGACGCGGGTCAGGTCGGTGAGGGTGGGGGAGCCGGCGCCCCGCAGGGCGTGCAGGACCACGGCGGAATTGATCCGCCGCAGCAGAGAGGGGTCCCCGCCGGTCAACCGCCCCACGGTGTTTCCTCCCAGCTCGTCGCGTGTTTGCCGGATCGTACTCGCTGGTTCCGGAGCACAGCGAGCCGCGCCCGGGCAGGTTTCCGCACCGGGGCCGGATCAGCTCGGGGCTACGAAGCCGGAGTCGTATGCGGCGATCACCGCTTGGGTGCGGTCCCGGGCGCCCAACTTGGCCAGTACGGCGCTGACATGGGTCTTCACCGTCTCGCTGCCGACGACGAGCTTCCCGGCGATCTCGGCGTTGGACAGCCCGCGGGCCATGAGCCGGAGAACCGCTTCCTCCCGCTCGGTGAGCGCGGCCCGGTCCAGGGCCGCGCGCGCCTTGTTGCTGCCGTACTCGGCGGCGAGGGCGCGGACGGCGGCGGGGAACAGCAGCGACTCGCCCTCGGCGACGAGCCGCACCGCATTCACAATCTCGGTCGGCCGGGCGCGCTTGAGCAGAAAGCCGTCGGCCCCGGCCCGCAGCGCCTCGTACACGTACTCGTCGTTCTCGAATGTCGTCATCACCCTGGCGGGCCCGTGGACGGGGCTCGCAGTCACCGCGGCCTGGGCAGCTGCGGCGCTGCTCGTCGGATGGTGGGCCCTGCGGCGCCGCGACGCCTGACCGGAAGGCCAACTGCCGGTAGACCAATTGTCAGTGCCGGGCGGTTTACTGACGGCATGAGCACCGCACGGTATCTCGCCACCATCGATCTGCTGCGCGCCCGCGCCTTCCCCGCGGCGTGTGGCAGAAGCGAGCACGGCACCAGCGGGCCGGGATTCCACATCGCCGAGCTGGACACCAGCGAGGACTTCTGGGAGGACGACGGCACGCGGCGCGAAGACGTCGCCGCACAGTTCGAAGCGGAGTGCGAAGCGCTGGCGGTTCTGCTGAGCGGGCGCTGGGGACAGCCGCAGCAGTTCAGCCTTTGGAGCCTGTTAGCGCGTGGCTTCGACGGAGAGGACATACCGGACCCATGGAACGGGCTGAGCAACTCCGTCCCGTACGTGTACATCTGGCAGGTCGACGGTCACTGGATCGCCCTGGGAGTCTCCCACTGGGACAAGGAGCTCCCGTTCCAGCTGGTGGCCGTCGTCACCGAGACGGACCCGCCTTAAGGGGCTGGTCGGGTACGCCTTCCGCCGCGGCCCGCAGCCTGGCGTACTCCTCGGCCATGGTCTGTGCTGTCCAGTGGGCGTTGAGCCCGCTGGGGTTGGGCAGCGCCCAGACCCGGGTCTCGCCGATCATTCGCTCCTGCGGCCCGACGACGGCCTTCCGTTCGCCGAAGGCAGTGCGGTACGCGGTGATGCCGACGACCGCGAGCCACTGTGGCCGGAGCAGTTCGACCTTCGCGGTCAGGAGCCGCCCGCCCTCGCGGAACTCCTCGTCGCTGATCTCGTCGGCCCGTGCGCTGGCCCGCGCCACCACATTGGTGATGCCGAGACCGTATGAGAGCAACTCGTCCTGTTCCGCCGGCCTCAGCTGCCGTGGGGTGAAGCCGGAGAGGTGCAGCACCGGCCAGAAGCGGTTGCCCGGGCGGGCGAAGTGGTGGCCCGTCACGGCCGACATCAGGCCCGGGTTGATGCCGCAGAAGAGGACACGCAGGCCGCCCGCGACCACATCGGGAACGAGGCGGTCGCGGGCGGCCAGGAGCTCTTCGGGTGTCATGCCGTGCGCGTCACAGGATCGACCCGGGGATGTACCCGGCGGCCAGGGGGTGCTGCTTGACGATCTCCTCGATACGCGAGATCACGGCCGCGACCTGCTGAGCGGCGGCCCCGGTGAACGACAGCTTGTCGGCCATCAGCTCGTCCAGCTGCGCCCGGTCGAGGGGGATGCGCTCGTCGGCCGCGAGCTTGTCCAGCAGCTCGTTGCGCTCGGCGCCCTGCTCACGCATGGCCAGAGCGGAGGCCACCGCGTTCTCCTTGATGGCCTCGTGCGCGACCTCGCGACCGACGCCCGCGCGTACCGAAGCCATAAGCACCTTGGTCGTGGCCAGGAACGGCAGGTAGCGGTCCAGCTCGCGCGCCACGACCGCCGGGAAGGCGCCGAACTCGTCGAGCACGGTCAGGAACGTCTCGAGGAGACCGTCGAACGCGAAGAACGCGTCGGGCAGCGCGACCCGGCGCACCACCGAGCAGGACACGTCGCCCTCGTTCCACTGGTCGCCCGCCAGCTCGCCCGTCATCGAGGCGTAGCCGCGCAGGATCACCATGAGGCCGTTGACGCGCTCGCAGGAGCGGGTGTTCATCTTGTGCGGCATCGCGGACGAGCCGACCTGGCCGGGCTTGAAGCCTTCCGTCACCAGCTCGTGGCCTGCCATCAGCCGGATCGTCTTGGCCATCGAGGACGGCGCACCCGCGAGCTGCACCAGCGCGGTGACGACCTCGTAGTCCAGCGAGCGCGGGTACACCTGGCCCACCGAGGTGAAGGCCTGCGAGAAGCCGAGGTGAGAGGCGATCCGCTGCTCCAGGTCCGCCAGCTTCGCTGCCCCCTCGGCGCCTCCGCCGAGCAGGTCCAGCATGTCCTGGGCCGTCCCCACCGGGCCCTTGATGCCGCGCAGCGGGTAGCGGCCGAGCAGCTCCTCAAGGCGGCCGTACGCCACCAGCAGCTCGTCCGCCGTCGTGGCGAAGCGCTTGCCGAGGGTCGTCGCCTGGGCCGCGACATTGTGCGAGCGGCCGGCCATGACCAGCTCCGCGTACTCGCCGGACAGCTTGCCCAGTCGCGCCAGCACCGCGACCGTACGGTCGCGCATCAGCTCGAGCGAGAGCCGGATCTGAAGCTGCTCGACGTTCTCCGTGAGGTCGCGGGAGGTCATGCCCTTGTGGACCTGCTCATGGCCCGCGAGCGCGTTGAACTCCTCGATGCGCGCCTTCACGTCATGGCGCGTGACCTTCTCGCGCTCGGCGATCGACCCCAGGTCGACCTGGTCGAGTACACGCTCGTAATCGGCGATGGCGGCGTCCGGAACCTCGATCCCGAGGTCCTTCTGAGCACGGAGCACGGCGAGCCAGAGCTGACGCTCCAGCTTCACCTTCTGCTCGGGGGACCACAGGTCGGCGAGCTGCGCGGAGGCGTAGCGGCCGGCCAGGACATTGGGGATGCGGGGCTTGGCAGTCACGTGACCAGATTCTACTGGCGGTTTCTGCAGGCCAGCGCCGCGGCCCTGTTTGTTGCTTGCTACGAGGGACGAGAGGTGAGACGCGGACCGTTACGGCAGCGGGGCGTCGTACGGCAGCAGCTTGGGGCGCTTCGCAGGTCGGCCGTCTCCCGACGACCGACCCGTGACCCGGCGCCCGATCCACGGCACCAGATGCTCGCGCGCGAACCGCAGGTCAGCGCCGCGCCGCGCCGCCCAGCCCGGCAGTACACCCGGCGCCAGCGGCGCCCGCCAGTCGTCCTCGGCCGCGAGCCCCAGCGTCTGCCACACCGCCTCGGCGACCCGCCGGTGCCCCTCCGCCGTCAGATGCAGCCGGTCGACGTGCCACAGCCGCTGATCGGCGAGCACAGGAGCGCCGTACAGGTCGACGACCAGAGCGCCGTGCCGCGCCGCCAGCTCGTCGACGAACTCGAACAGCTCGTCCATGCGCGGGCGGAAGCGCTCCATCACCGGACCGTCGCGGCCGGGGCTGCGCATCAGCACCAGCTGCTTGCAGGACGGCGCCAGCTTCTCGACGGCCTCTTCGAGCAGCCCGCGCACCCTGCCCATGTCGACCTTCGGCCGCAGCGTGTCATTGAGCCCGCCCACCAGCGTTACAACGTCCGCCCGCATGGCCGCCGCCACGTCGGCCTGCTCGGCGACGATCTGCCCGATCAGCTTTCCGCGTACGGCGAGATTCGCGTACCGGAAGCCGGGCGTGCGTGCCGCGAGCCGCGCGGCGAGCAGATCCGCCCAGCCTCGGTACGAGCCGTCGGGAAGGGCGTCCGACATGCCCTCGGTGAACGAGTCGCCGACCGCGACAAGGCTGGTGTAGGTGGCATTCATCTCCATGGCGGAGCGATCGTATCCGGTCGCCCCGAGGCAGTCGTCCAGGTTTTGTCCAAGCTCTGTCCAGAGCCGGCCGGCCGCGGTATCCCGGGAGCAGGCCCCCAACAGTCCCCAAGAGAGTCCCCAACAGGGCGCCGGGCGACGGGAGAAGGAGCGAGCCATGTTCAGTGCCGCATTCTGGAAGGCCACCGCGGAGCGCGCGGTGCGCACCTTCGCGCAGTCACTCGTCGCGGTCCTCACCGCCGGGGCGACGAACCTGATCGACATCGAATGGCCCGCCGCGCTCTCCACGGCGGGCTTCGCGACACTCCTCGCCGTTCTCACCGCCATCGGTGCGTCCGGCTTCGGAGCGCGCGGCCCGGGCCTCACAGAGACCACGGACCGCGCTCCTACTCCCGTCGGCTGAAGTCGCTACGCCTGCCGCTGGTCCGGCCGGCCCACCAGCTCGCGCAGTACGTCCTCCATCGTGACGAGCCCGGCCGGGTTGCCGTTCTCGTCAAGTACCGCCGCCAGGTGGGTCCGGCTGCGCCGCATCGCCGTCAGTACGTCGTCGAGCGGCGTCGTCGCCCGCACCCGGGCGATCGGCCGCAGCGCGGACACCGGGAACGGCACATCGCGCGGTATGGCGTCCAGGGCGTCCTTCACGTGCAGGTAGCCCAGGATCCGCAGGCCCTCAAGGACGGGGAAGCGGGAGAACCCCGACTCGGCCGACAGCCGCTCCAGATCCTCCGGCGTCGTCCACACCTGGGCGAACACCACGCGCTCCACCGGCATGACCACGTCCACCACCGGACGGCGACCCAGTTCCAGGGCGTCGTGCAGCCGCTCGGCCGCACGGTCGTCGAGCAGACCGGCGTGGCCCGCGTCCGTGACCAGCCGCGCCAGCTCGTCGTCCGAGAACGTCGCGGACACCTCGCCCTTGGCCTCCACCCGCAACAGCTTGAGCAGGCCGTTGGCGAAGGCGTTGATCGCGAAGATCACCGGCCGCAGCCCACGGGCCAGCGCCACCAGCGGCGGACCGAGCAGCAGCGCGGTACGAACCGGCTCGGCCAGCGCGATGTTCTTCGGCACCATCTCGCCGAAGAGCATGTGCAGGTACGTCGCAGCCGCCAGCGCGATGACGAACGAGATCGGGTGGATCAGCCCGTCCGGCAGACCCAGCACGTGGAACACCGGCTCCAGCAGATGCGCGATGGCGGGCTCCGCGACCACACCGAGCACCAGGGTGCACAGCGTGATGCCCAGCTGAGCCGCCGCCAGCAGCGCCGACACGTGTTCAAGTCCCCACAGGACGCTGCGCGCCCGCCGGTTCCCCGCTTCCGCATCCGGTTCGATCTGACTGCGGCGTACGGAGATCAGCGCGAACTCCGCGCCGACGAAGAAGGCGTTGACGACCAGCGTGAGCAGGCCGACGAGCAGTTGGATCACGATCATCGTCCGGCCCCCTCTTCCTCTGAACCGGACGAATCGTCGGTGGCCGGAGGCGCGTGCAGCAGCACCCGCGCCGCCCGGCGCCCCCCGGCGTCCACCACGTCCAGCTGCCAGCCCGCCAGCTCGATACGGTCGCCCACCACCGGGATACGCCCCAGCTCTGTCGCGACCAGCCCGGCGAGCGTCTCGTACGGGCCGTCGGGCACCCGCAGTCCGACCCGCTCCAGCTGGTCGGTCCTGGCCGCGCCGTCCGCCGACCAGAGCGCACGCCCGTCGGCGTCGTCGCCGGCCGGGGCGAGGTCGGGTGTCTCGTGCGGATCGTGCTCGTCGCGCACCTCGCCGACGACCTCCTCGACGATGTCCTCCAGCGTCACGACGCCCGCCGTGCCGCCGTACTCGTCGATGACCACGGCCATGGTGCGCTTGCCGGACAGCCGGTCCAGGAGCCGGTCGACCGTCAGTGACTCCGGTACGAGCAGCGGCTCGCGCAGCATCTCGGAGACGGGAAACAGCCGCCTGCGGTCGGCAGGCAGGGGCAGTACGTCCTTGATGTGCGCGATACCGACGACCGAGTCGAGGCTGCCCCGGTAGACGGGGAAGCGGGACAGACCGGTGGCGCGGGTGGCGTTGGCGACGTCCTCCGCCGTGGCCTGCACATCGAGCGCGGTGACCTGCACACGCGGGGTCATCACGTTCTCCGCGGTCAGTTCCGCCAGGTTGAGGGTCCGTACGAACAGCTCCGCTGTGTCGGCCTCCAGCGCGCCCGCCTTCGCGGAGTGCCGGGCCAGCGCGACGAGCTCCTGGGGGCTGCGTGCGGACGCCAGCTCCTCGGCCGGCTCCAGGCCGAAGCGCCGGACGATCCGGTTCGCCGTGCCGTTGAGGTGGCTGATGAGCGGGCGGAAGGCCGAGCTGAACATCCGCTGCGGGGTGGCGACCACCCGGGCCACGGCCAGCGGCGACGAGATCGCCCAGTTCTTGGGCACGAGCTCGCCGACGACCATCAGAACGACAGTGGACAGCGCCGTACCGATGACCAGAGCCACCGACGAGGCCGTCGACGGGGACACGCCGAGCGCCCGGACCGGACCGCGGATCAGTTTGGCGACCGACGGCTCGGCGAGCATGCCGACAAGCAGGTTGGTAACGGTGATGCCGAGCTGAGCGCCGGAGAGCTGGAACGTCAGGCTGCGCACGGCCTTGAGCGCGCTCGCCGCGCCACGGTCGCCGCGCTCGACGGCCCGCTCAAGATCTCCGCGCTCGATCGTGGTGAGCGAGAATTCCGCCGCGACGAAGGCTCCGCAGGCCAGCGAGAGCAGCAGGGCCACCAGAAGCAGAAGCACTTCGGTCATCGGTTCACCTCCGTCCCATGATCCGGCAGGGACGGGAGGATTGCGCGATGTCGACTACGTCGACTACTGGGAGGCTCGCCCATGGGCGGACGCTCACACCTTTCAGAAGTGGTGAATGCAGAAGTGGTGAATGGTCCGCCCATGGTAAAGGAGGGGCAAAACGAAAAATCCGGGAGTCAGCCCACCAGCGGCTTGACCCAGCGCGACCACTGCGGCTCCGGCGCGTACCCCGCCGCCCGCCACGCATGGTGTCCGCGCTCGTTGCGGTCGAGCACCATCGCGTCGCCGCGCCGCCCTCCCAGCTGTACGAACCGCTCCTCCGCCGCCGCGAGCAGTGCGGAGCCGATGCCGCGCCGCCGCCGGTCCGGGTGCACCGCCAGCCGGTACAGGTGGCAGCGCCAGCCGTCGAAGCCCGCGATCACGGTGCCCACGAGCTCACCGCCGACCCCACCACCAGGCTCACCACCGAGCTCCGCGAGAAGCAGCGATTCGGGGTCGCGGGCGACCAGGCGCTCGATGCCGGCCCGGTCGTCGCTGATGCTCGTCCCCTCGGCGGCCTCCTTCCAGAAGGCCAGAACCGCGTCGAGGTCGTCGGGCCCCGCGGCCCGTATACGTAGATCATCCATGGCGTCATCCCACCACCCGGCAAACCGCGGCGTCGAACACTTTCCGGGATGTGGTCGCCGTGGCCGGTGAAGCCGAGACGATCAGCTGCTGCGCAGTTCCTCGATCACCGGGCCGAAGGTCTCCAGGTGCGGGCGCATCTACTCGTGCGCGATGGCGGCCAGCACATTCATCCGCGAGGCGCGCGACGCCGGAAGCAGCGCCGCGGCCAGCCCCACCACGACGGAACCCACCACGACCGCCACAACAGTCCACCAGGGTATGGCGAATGCGGTCATCCCCTCCAGAGCGAGAACCTGTTGTATGGCCACCCCCCACACCATCCCGAGCGCGAGCCCCAGCAGCGCCCCGAACACCGCGATCACCACGGACTCCAGCCGGATCATGCGCCGCAGCTGCACCCGCGAGAGCCCGATGGCGCGCAGCAGCCCGATCTCGCGGGTCCGCTCCACCACGGACAGAGCAAGGGTGTTGACGACCCCCAGCACCGCGATGACGATCGCCAGGCCGAGCAGTGCGTACACCAGATACAGCATCACGGCGATCTGCTGCCGGACCAGCTCCTTGTAGTCGGCCTGGTCCCTGACCTGCACCTGCGGATACGGATCCAGCGCCTGCTCAAGATCCCTCCTCAGGTCCGCCACATCGCTGCCGCTCGCGGCGTTGACGTACAGCGCCGCGTCCTGCCCGCCCGGCAGGTACTTCTCCACCGTCGCGAGCCCCATGAAGAGCCCGCCCTCCATGCCGGGCCCGCCGGACTGGTCCATGTCCGTGAGCGCGGCCACCTTGAGCTCGGCCTTCTTCCCGCCCGGGAACTCCACCGGCACGACGCTGCCGATCCGCACCCGGTGGTCCTCGGCGTAGTCCACATCCATGGCGATGCTGCCCGCCGCCAGCGCCGCGGCCGAGTTCCCGCTCGCGTACGTGATACGGGCGACCTCGTCGATCCGCGGGTCGTACGCGGACGCCGTCGACTCCACGCGCCTCCCGTCCGGCAGTTGCAGCCCCATCGGCGCGAAGCGCTGCCGCACCACCGTGCCCGCGCTCTCCACCCCGTTCACCTTGTCGGTGATCTCCTGGGGGAAGGGCATGAAGTTCGTGTTCTGTACTACGAAGTCGGCGCCCAGTGTCTTGTCGATCTGCTCGTCGAACGACTTGGTCATCGACGCGCTGGCCACCGAAAGTCCGACCACCAGAGCCAGCCCGACCATCAGCGCGGCCGCCGTCGCGCCCGTACGCCGAGGATTGCGCAGCGCGTTGCGCTGGCTCATCCGCCCGACCGGACCGAACAGTGCGGGGAAAGCACCGCCGAGCACCCGGATCACCGGCCGTACGAGCAACGGCCCCGCCACCACCGTGGCGATCAGCGTCAGTACGACGCCGAGCCCGAGCAGCGGCGCCGCCGAACCGGTCTCCCGGCTCACGGCGCACCCGGCCAGAGCCGCGGCGCCGGCCGCCGCGACCAGTGCGCCGGCCACGGCTCGTACCCGCAAAGGCCTGCCCACACCGGCGACTTCGGCATCCACCAGCGCCGCCATCGGCGAGACACGGGCCGCCCGCCGGGCCGGCAGATACGCGGCGACGAAGGTGACGCCGACCCCGACGGCGTACGACGCCACGGGCGTTCCCCAGCCCACCACCATCTCGGTGGCGCGCAGGTTCATCCCGAGCAGGCCCATCAGTTCGATGAGCCCGGCGGCCAGCCCGATGCCCGCGGCGAGGCCCACGGTCGAGCCGAACAGGCCGAGCAGCAGCGCTTCCGTCAGCACGGAGCGGCGCACCTGGCGGCGGTCCGCGCCCAGTGCCCGCAACAGCCCCAGCTCGCGGGTGCGCTGGGCGATCAGCATCGAGAAGGTGTTGACGATCAAGAAAATACCGACGAGCGTGGCGACCCCGGCGAAGCCGAGCATCACGTACTTGATCACATCGAGGAATCCGCCCAGTTCGGAGGCCGCCGTCTCGGCCTGCTCGTCGGCGGTCCTGAGCTCGTACGCACCACCACCGATCTCGTCCGCGATCCGCTGCTTGAGTACGGAGTCGCTGGTGCCGTCGGCCGCGTCGACCGAGATGGAGGTGGCTGCGTCCGCCTTCCCCAGCAGCTTGGTCTGCGCGGTCGGGGTGTCCAGGAAGACGAGCGCGGCACCGGGGTTGGTGGCGGTGAAGGTCGCGATACCGACGATCTCGGCCTTGAAGGAGCCGGGCTGCGCGAGGATCGTGAGCGAGTCCCCGATCCCGAGCTCCTTCTTGTCGGCGGTGTCCGCGTCGAGCAGCGCCTCGCCGGGCCCGTCCGGTTCGCGCCCGCTGGTCAGCTTCACCGGACTGCGGTCGGTCGGATTCCAGTTGGTCGCGATGGTCGGTGCGCCGGTGACCGGGCCGACGGGCTCGTTCTCGGCGTCGACGACCGTGATGTTCTCCACGGAGGCGTCGACATGTGCGTCGGCGACCCCGTCGACCTTCTCGATCCGTTCCACGAGCGAGGACGGCACCGTACGGACGATTCCCGACGGCAGGCGCTTGTCGATGCCCTCCCGCGCCTGGACCGTCACATCCGCGGAGGTGGAGGAGAAGAGCCGGTCGAACGTGCGGGCCACCGTGTCCGAGAAGATCAGGCTGCCGGCGACGAACGCCACCGACAGGATCACGGCGAGGGCGGACAGCAGCAGCCGGCCCTTGTGGGCGAAGAAGCTCCGCAGTGTCGCCTTCAGCATGGCGGCCTCAGCCCTCGGTTCCCTGGGGGCGTCCCCCGGAGAACAGGCGCATGCGTTCCAGGACCGCTTCGGCCGTGGGCGCGGGCATGTTGTCGACGATCCGCCCGTCGCCGAGGAAGAGCACCAGGTCGGCATAGACGGCGGCCACCGGATCGTGCGTCACCATCACGACCGTCTGGTCGAGCCGGTCGACCGCCTCGCGCAGGAACGCCAGCACTTCGGCGCCCGCCCGCGAGTCGAGGTTGCCGGTCGGCTCGTCGGCGAAGATCAGCTCGGGCCGGGAGGCGAGCGCACGCGCGCAGGCCACCCGCTGCTGCTGACCGCCGGACAGCTGGGACGGGCGGTGCTTCAGCCGGTCGCGCAGCCCCAGCGTGTCGATCACCCGCTCCAGCCATTCGCCGTCGGGTTTGCGTCCGGCGATGTCCATGGGGAGCGTGATGTTCTCGGCCGCGGAGAGCGTGGGCAGCAGGTTGAAGGACTGGAACATGAAGCCGATCTTGTCCCGCCGCAGCCGCGTCAGTTCGCGGTCCCTGAGACCCGTCAGCTCGGTGCCGCCCAGCCACACCTGCCCTGCGGAGACCGTGTCGAGCCCGGCCAGGCAGTGCATCAGCGTGGACTTTCCCGACCCGGACGGGCCCATCACCGCGGTGAACCGGCCGCGCGCGATGTCGACGTCCACGGAGTCCAGGGCGAGTACGGTCGTCTCGCCCGCCCCGTACGCCTTCGTGAGCCCACGCGCACGCGCCGCGACCAGGTCCTCGCCGGGCGCGGGCCCGTCGGCGCGTGCTGTTGCAGGTGTGGACAAGGCGGCCTCCCGGGGTTGTTGGCCGAGCCGACTCCCGTACAACTGCCGAGAGTAAGGCGCGCGGGCCGTCGCCGGTATCCGTCGTTGGGTGGGCTCGGACGGGCCCGTGTAAGGGCCAAGGGGTGTGCGCCCTCTTGCCGGTGCTAGCGCTGCCGCGCTAGCTTGATGGTGTGGCGAAGACCCAGCTGAACGTACGAGTGGACGAGACCACCGCGGAGGCCGCACGACAGCGGGCCCTCCAACGCGGGATGAGCGTGAACCGCTACATCGAGGAGCTCGTCAGACAGGACGCGGGGGAGGTGGGACGTACCTTCGTGGAGGCCGCGTCCGACTTCATGAAGCAGTACGAGTCGGTGTTCGCCGAGGAGTTCGGCACGGAGCGCGAAGGCAAGCGTTGACCCTCAAGATCGACCTCGCCTGGCTCCTCATGATCGCCGAACACAAGACCCCGGGTGACCCGCAGGTCGTCGACTGGGGCGCGCTCGTCGCCGCCGTCGCCCGGCACGAGGCGGAAATATTCGGCATCCCGGTCTACAGCGATCCGCACGCGCGCGCCGCCGCCCTGCTTCAACTGCTGCTCCATGTCCCGGCCCTGGAACGCTCGAACGCGATGTTCGCCTCGGCCGTCGCCTACGGCTACCTCGTCGCCTGCGGCCTCAAGGTCATCACCTCGCCCGAGCAGGTGCGGGACTTGGCCCGGCTGGTGAAGGACGGCAAGGCCGATGTGCACGCCATCGCCGAAGAGCTTCGCCAGTGGAGTCTGTGACGGGCGGCGTCACTATGCGGCGTCCGTGTCACCGGTTCCATGCGTGTCACCGGTGTCATCCGTCTCCATCGTCTCCATGGGCTTGCGCGCCACGCCCAGCACGCAGGGCGACGACGGCAGCTTGACGCCCTGCTCCGGTACGAACAATCGTCGGCAGGCCTCGATCCCGAAGCCGGCCGCCCGGATTTCCGCCATCGGGTCGCGCGCCGTGTGACAGCCGCCGAAAAGGACGGGCCATACGGTGCGGTCCAGCGCGCGCTGGACGGCCACCATGGCTCTGCCCTCGCCTCGTCCGTGCTCGAAGAAGCGCAGTTCGCCGCCTGGCCGCAGCACACGCCTGATCTCGGAGAGCGCGCGCGGAACGTCTCGTACGCTGCACAGCACCAGCGACACCACCGCCGCGTCGTACGCCTCGCTCTTGACCGGCAGCGCCTCCGCGGCGCCCGGCACGACGTCCACCGGGACGTCGGCGTCCAGGGCGGCCTGCACGGCCAACTGGCGCAGGCTGCGCTCCGGTTCGATGGCCACGACCTCGGAGACGGCCGACGGGTAGTGCGCGAAGTTCAGCCCGTTGCCCGCGCCGATCTCGATGACCCGCCCCGAGAGGCCGGACAGCAGCTCGGTGCGGTGCGCTGCCACCCCGCCTCTGAGGTCGGCCACCACGCTGATGCGGGCGTAGAACCGGGCGAAAAGGGGATGGTGCACGGCGTCCCGGGGCACCTTGCTGCGGCGCAGTGGCATCGCGGACCTCCTCCGGCGGGCGGACGGATACCGCGATTCTTACCCCGTAGGACCCGATACGCCGCTCACGAAGCAGAACTCGTTGCCTTCGGGGTCGAGGAGCACCTGGAAAGAACCTTGCGCATCGGTGACGATGCCGCCGCTTCTGGTCGCCCCGAGCCGTTCCGCCTCGGCCGTGGCGGAGGCGATGTCGCCGGCGTCCAGATCCAGGTGGAGACGGTTCTTGACCGTCTTTCCCTCGGGTACGCGCTGGAAGGCGAGCCGGGTGAATCCGGGCGGATCGATGTACGACCAGTCCGGACTGCGGTCCTCCGGGTCGCCGCCGAGCAGGGCGGCCCAGAACCGGACCAGAGCGGCCGGATCTGCGCAATCGAAGACAATCTCGTCGACACGTGCTCGCATGGCGGTCAGCGTACGCGCAGCGTGGCGCAGCCTATGCGCGCCAGGTGCCGCCGAGGGGCGGCGCGAGCCAGGTCGCGGCGCGGGTACGGAAGTCGGCGGGTGCCAGGGCTCCGGCTCCCTCGGGGACGGCTCCGAGCAGCGGGGCTCCCGCGGCTTCGGGCAGGTCCGTCAGATTGCACCGCTCGGCCAGATCGGGGTGGGTGGGCCAGCTGCCGACGACCACGCCGAGGAGCTCCAGTTCGCGGGCGCGCAGGGCTTCGGCGGTCAGCGCGGTCGAGTTGAGCGTGCCGAGGGCGGCGGGGGTGACGACGAGTACGGGCGCGTCGAGGAGGCGGGCGGCGTCGGCGAGGGTCGCGCCGTCGTCGTCGAAGCGGACGAGGAGGCCGCCGGCGCCTTCGACGAGGACGAGGTCGTGCTCGGCGGCCAGCTTCTCGGCCGCCTCGGCGATGTCGTGCGGACGCACGGGCGGCAGGGCGGCGCGGCGGGCGGCGGTGGCGGGGGCGAGGGGGTCGGGGAACCGGGCGAGTTCGACTCCGCGCACGCCGGTGCCCGCGAGGCGCACCACCTCGTCGGCGTCTCCGCCCGGTTCGCCGGAGGCGAGGCCGGTTTGGGCGGGCTTCAGTACGGCGACGGTGCGGTTGGCTGCGCGGGCGAGGGTGGCTACGGCGGCCGTGACGATGGTCTTACCGATCTCGGTGCCGGTTCCTGTGACGACGATGATGGGCATGCGTGCTCCTGGTAGTTGCGTGCTTCCGTCCCTGGCCGGTGGCTGCGCGAGGGTCAATTTGTTCCCCCACCCCGCCCCTTCCCGAAACTGGGGGCAAGCCCCCAGCCCCCCGTGAGGACTTCGGGAAGGGGCGGGGTGGGGAAAGAAACCACCCCGCCGTCACGCAACCGACGCCGCCGCCCGTACCGCCCCGCATACGCGGGCCAGGTCCGCGTCAGTTGTGACGTACGGCGGCATCGTGTAGATCAAGTCGCGGAACGGGCGCAGCCACACGCCCTCCCGCACCGCCGCCCGCGTCGCAGCCGCCATGGCCGCCTCGTCAAGAGCGCGGTCCAGCTGTACGACGGCGATCGCGCCCAGCACCCGTACGTCCCGCACTCCCGGCAGCTCCGCCGCCTCCGCCAGGCCCTCCCGCAGGCCGGCTTCGATGCGCTTGACCTCGCGCGCCCAGTCCTGGCCGAGCAGCAGGTCGATCGACGCGCAGGCAACCGCCGCCGCGAGCGGATTGCCCATGAATGTCGGGCCGTGGGCCAGGACGGGGAGTTCGCCGCGCGAGATGCCTTCGGCCACTGCGGACGTGCACAGCGTCGCCGCCATCGTCAGGTAGCCGCCGGTCAGCGCCTTGCCGAGGCACAGAACATCGGGTGAGACGCCCGCGTGCTCCGATGCGAACAGCGTGCCCGTACGGCCGAAGCCGGTCGCGATCTCGTCGAAGATCAGCAGCACGCCGTGTTCGTCGCACGCCTCGCGCAGCACCCGCAGATACGCGGGGGAGTGGAAGCGCATGCCGCCCGCGCCCTGCACGACCGGCTCCACGATCACCGCGGCCAGTTCGTCCGCGTGCCGGGCGACGAGCGCGCGGAGGTGGTCGGCGTACGACTCGGAGAATTCGGAGAATCCGGCCGGCGGCGCGTCCGCGAAGATCTGGCGCGGCAGCACCCCCTGCCACAGCTCGTGCATCCCGCCCTTGGGGTCGCACACCGACATCGGCTGCCAGGTGTCGCCGTGGTAGCCGCCGCGCCAGGTCAGCAGGCGCTGCTTGCCCGGGCGGCCCACCGAACGCCAGTACTGGAGGCACATCTTGACGGCGACCTCGACCGACACCGATCCGGAGTCGGCGAGGAAGACATGCCGGAGCGGTTCCGGGGTGATCTCCACGAGCTTGGCGGCGAGCCGCACGGCGGGCTCGTGGGTGAGCCCGCCGAACATCACATGGCTCATCCGGTCCAGCTGGCCGCGCGCCGCCTCGTTGATGACCGGGTGGTTGTAGCCGTGGATCGCCGACCACCAGGACGACATGCCGTCGATCAGCTCGTCCTGCCCGTGCGCGGGCCGGCCGAGTCGCAGCCGTACGCCGGACGCGGATTCGACGAGCAGCGGCTCGGCACGGCCCGGCATCGGACCGTACGGATGCCAGACGTGTTCCCGGTCGAGCCGGAGCAGTTCGGTGGGGCTGAGCGACTCGAACATGTCAGGCATTGGGGGCGATATCCGTCCCCGCACCCCTTCGGCGTACCGACACGAGGTCCGTACGGGCTTCAGGCGCCGCAGCGGCCGCCTGCTCGTCGCCGCACGTTCCGGACGCCTCGTCACCGCACACCGAGCCGCAGCCGCCGCCGGCCGCCCGGTGCTCGGGCAGCGTCGTCGTGTCCGTGCCCTCCACCTCGAAGCCGGCGTCGGCGATCATCTCCAGGTCGGCCTGGCCGGCCTGGCCCTCACTGGTGAGGTAGTCACCGAGGAAGATCGAGTTGACCAGGTGCAGCGCGAGCGGCTGCATCGTGCGCAGATGCACCTCGCGCCCGCCCGCGAGCCGGACTTCCACGTCCGGGCAGACGAACCGCACCATCGCGAGGATGCGCAGCGCCCGCTGCGGCGTCAGGTTCCACTCCTTGGCGAGCGGCGTCCCCTCGAAGGGGATCAGGAAGTTCACCGGCACCGAGTCGGGGTCGAGGTCGCGCAGCGCGAAGACGACGTCGACGAGATCCGCGTCCGTCTCGCCCATGCCCGCGATCAGTCCGGAGCACGCGGACATGCCCGCTGCCTGCGCCTGCTGGACGGTCTCGACACGGTCGGCGTAGGTGTGGGTGGTGGTGATGTCGCCGTACGTCGCCTCGGACGTGTTCAGGTTGTGGTTGTACGCGTCCGCGCCGGCCGCCCGCAGCCGTTCGGCCTGTCCGTCGGACAGCAGGCCGAGGCAGGCACAGACCTCGACGTCCTCGTTCTGTTCCTTGATCGCCTCGATGGTCTTCGAGACCCGGTCGACGTCCCGGTCCGTCGGCCCGCGCCCGCTCGCGACCAGGCACACGCGCTTCGCGCCGCCCGCGACCCCCGCGGCCGCCGCCTGTGACGCCTCGTCGGGCTTCAGCCATGTGTACTTGAGAATCTCGGCCTTGGAGCCGAGGCGCTGCGAGCAGTACGAGCAGTCCTCGGGGCACAGACCGGACTTCAGATTGACCAGATAGTTGAGTTTCACCCGCCGTCCGAACCACTGGCGGCGTACCTTTCCGGCCGCGGCCACCACATCGAGCAGCTCGTCGTCGGAGGTCGCCAGTACGGCGAGCGCCTCTTCGCGGGTCGGCAGTTCGCGCCGCAGCCCCTTGTCCACCAGCGTGTTCAGCAGGTCCATGGCGCCGATCCTGGCCTACCGCACCACCTGTGGCCAAGGAGGAATTGCACAAGAGCGGCCCATCGAGGTGTGGGTATTGCCACATCATGACCTCGGACGAGCCCGGCTAGTGTCTGTGGGCTGCCTACAAAGGGACTCATCCATGCCCCAGGGACCGGGACCGTTCGACTGGATCGACGAGCAGGCGCGGCTGCGCGACAGGGCCGGGCTCGTCAGGACCCTGCGTCCGCGCCCCGCCGAGTCCGCCGTCCTCGATCTGGCGAGCAACGACTACCTCGGCCTGACCCGCCGCCCCGAGGTCACCTCCGCCGCGGCCGACGCCGCCCGCCGCTGGGGCGCGGGAGCCACCGGCTCGCGGCTCGTCACCGGCAGCACCGCCCTGCACGCCGAACTGGAGCGGGAGCTGGCCGATTTCTGCGGCTTCGAGGCCGCACTCGTCCTCTCCTCTGGTTACGCCGCCAACCTCGCCGCCCTCACCGCGCTCAGCGGCCACGGCTCGCTGATCGTCTCCGACGCCCTCAACCACGCCTCGATCGTCGACGGCTGCCGCCTCTCGCGCGCCGACACGGCGGTCGTGCCGCATGCCGACCCCGATGCCGTACGCAAGACGCTCGACGCGCACGACGGGCGGGCGCTCGCCGTCACCGACTCGGTCTTCTCGGTCGACGGCGACGCGGCGCCGCTGCCGGAGCTGGCGGAGGCCTGCCGCGCCCACGGCGCGGCCCTCGTCGTCGACGACGCCCACGGGCTCGGGGTCCTCGGCGACGGCGGCAGGGGCGCGCTGGACGCGGCGGGCCTGGCCGGTGCGGACGGTGTCGTCGCCACGCTGACCCTGTCCAAGTCCCTGGGCAGCCAGGGCGGAGCGGTCCTCGGCCCGGCCCGGGTCATCGACCACCTCGTCAACACAGCCCGTACGTTCATCTTCGACACGGGTCTGGCACCGGCCGCAGCCGGCGCGGCGCTGGCGAGCGTACGGCTGCTGCGCCGCGAGCCGGGGCTCGCCGCCCGGGCCCGTACCGTCGCGGCCTCGCTGCACCGGGGACTGACCGACGCCGGTCTGTCCGCCGTACGCCCGGACGCCGCTGTGGTGTCGGTCCTGGCGCCCTCGCCGGAGGCGGCGGTGCGGTGGGCCGCCGACTGCCGCGAGGCGGGGCTTGCCGTGGGCTGCTTCCGGCCCCCGTCGGTGCCGGACGGGATCTCCCGCCTCAGGCTCACTGCCAGGGCGGACCTCACGGACCAGCAGATCGAGCAGGCGGTCGCCACGGTCCTGCGGACCGCGCCCGTGGTCGGGAACAATCACATTCGGATCAGCAATGTTCGAAAGGGAGAAGATAATGGTGATGGCGCGCGATGAAATGCAGGATGTCTAAACGGACATGAGACATTCTCGCCACCGCGAGCAACTGCCTCAACTGCTGTTTCATGACTTGATATGCGCCCCACCAATGCGCCGCCCAAATACGTTCTCGCGTAGCAGAGTTCACCGCTTCGAGCGACAGATATCTGCATATCTTGGGGGATCGCCCCCTATGACGGCGCCATGAGTGGCACTCTGGCGCGGAGCGCAATCCGAGGCCGCCCTCGAAGCTAATCCGCCACGAGTCGGAGTCCGGCCCCGGTGGGAAAGGGACAGCGTCGCCATGGCAGACCACCAGGAAGTATCCGTCACTCTGCCGAGCGAGCCGGCCTCGGTCTCAGCGGCACGGAGATACGTCGCCGAGATTCTCGGCGAGTGGGGGATGCCCCCCGACTCCGATGCCGCCGATACCGTTCGGCTTATCGTTTCAGAGCTGGCAACAAATGCCGTCCAGCACACTTTCGGCCAGTCGCCCACCTTCACCGTGGACGTACAACTGGACCGGGACGAGAGGTTGCGCATCGGCGTCACAGACAGCCACCCCCGGTGGCCGAAACGGTTGCCCGCCGCCGTCCAGCAGGACAACGGGCGCGGCATAGTGATCATCCGCTGTCTCACCCTGGAGTGCGGCGGCCGGCTGAGCGTCCAGCCCACGCAGGAGGGCGGCAAGACGGTGTGGATCGCGCTCCCCTGGAACGCCCCGTCAAGCAGTAACGGTCAAGCAGTAACAGTCAAGCAGTAACGGTCCGCCAGTGATGGCCCACGCCAGGCATACCCCGGCGGCGTGCACACCACCGCCGGGGTCGCCCCAGGTCCTGTCGGCAGGGCCTCCTCAGACGAGGCCGCGCTCCATCGCGCTGCGCTCGACACAGAATTCATTGCCCTCGGGATCGGCCATGACGACCCAGCCGAGGCCCTCCGCTTTGCGCTGATCGCTGATGATCTTCGCGCCGAGCTCCGCGAGCCGCTCCACCTCGGCATCCCGCGTGCCGTTCGGCGGCTGGATGTCGAGGTGGATGCGGTTCTTGACGCTTTTGCCCTCGGGGACACGGATGAACAGCAGTCCGGGGACGCCGGGCTGATCCGATTCGATCAGCACTTCGTCGTCGCCCGGAGCGTCCTCCTTGCTCACCTTGTAACCGGTGAGCGCGGACCAGAACTCGGCAATGGCGTAGGGGTCGTGGGCGTCGAAGGTGATGTGACATACCGGATTCATGAAGGTCATGGTGGTCAACTTACCTTCATAGTCAGGCAGTTCACATGATTTAGATCAGCGCACCCGGCCGTACCAGACGGAATTGGACCAGATCCTCTCCAGCTTCACGTGGGAGCCGGTCTTCGGGGAGTGCCAGATCTTGCCGTTGCCCGCGTAGATGCCCACGTGGTAGACGCTGCGACCGTAATGGAAGAAGACGAGGTCGCCGGGCTGCCTGCCGGAGGCGGAGATGTGTCGCGTCCTGTTGTACTGGGACTGCGCAGTGCGTGGCAGGCTCTTGCCGGCCTTCTTGAACGAATAGAGCGTCAGCCCCGAGCAGTCGAACCGGTTCGGGCCCGTTGCCCCGCGCATGTACGGGGCACCCTTCTTCGATGCGGCAATCTTGAGTGCCTTCGTCGAATGCGACGCGGCATGCGCCTCGGTGGCGGCCCCCGGCGCCAGCATGGTGCCGCCGATGGTGGCGAGCGTGAGAGCCGAGGCGGCCCCGGCCCGGGAGAGCAGGTGCGGAACATACGTGTGCGCGGTCATGCGCAACCCTTCGTCAGCCGCCTGTGAAGGATGACCTGTCGGGTTCGGACAGGCGAAGATGCCCGGCCGCTTTCGCGGCTTCACCCCAAGGGACGACCGTGTCCGGCCACCCCGCCCTGCTTGGGTCCTCCACTCCTGCCGATGCACTCCTGTCGACCAGTCATCCGGAGCGGCGGCAGGACTCAGCGTCCGCCCGGACCGCCCCGCCGCGGTGGCGGGGGCTTGTCGTCCCAGGGATCTTGACTCATGAACACCCGGATTTCCGAGTAGAAACGGTCGTATGTGAGGCTCCTCACGACTGACCCGTTCGGGTGGACAGGGGCGTTTTCGACGATCGTTGTCGGTGCCTGGCGACCCTCGCACCAGGGGTGGAATGCCCCATTCCGTCATTTGTGTAGGCGTGATGCGCAAGTCGGATAGTACGACTGCACAGTCGGTAAATACGCCGTTCGAGGTGTCGCGTGTCGTACTCGGCAGGGCCAGTCGGCTGAACCCCCGTCAACTCGTGGCGGCCGGCGGCACAGTGACCCGGCTCGCCCGCCGCTCCCCGTCGAGCACCCGCAGTGCCCGGGCGAGGGTGGCGGCATGGAGGCGGGTCTCGCCCCGCTCGTGCATCACGGTGAGCGCGTCCCGCAGTGCTGCGGCCTTCCCGGCGAGCGCCTGTGCGGCGCGCAGGGCGCCGTAAGTGTCGGCCCCGTGCGCCGGATTGATCCGCCCCACCAGATCGACGACTTCGAGATAGCGGTCGATGAACTCGCACTCGGCGCGCGTCAGGGCCGGCAGCGGCGGCAGTTCGGGCAGCAGCATGCGGGGATCACCTCGGGGCGGAGAAGGCGGAAGTGTCCTTGCGGCTCTGCACGATGTGGTCCACCAGGCCGTACGCCCGGGCCGCATCCGCGTCGAAGACCTTGTCGCGCTCGATGTCGGCGTCGACGCGCTCCCCGCTCTGCCCGGTGTGCCGCGCGAGCAGCTCGGCGAGCAGCTCCCTCATGCGCATCAGCTCGCGCGCCTCGATCTCCAGGTCGGACGGCTGTCCGTGCACGGGCTCGTCGGTGGACGGCTGGCTGAGGACCACCCGCGCTCCCGGCAGCGCGAGGCGCTTGCCCGGTGAGCCGGCCGCGAGCAGCACGGCGGCGGAGGACGCGGCCTGGCCCAGGCAGATGGTCTCTACGTCGCAGGTGACGAACTGGATCGTGTCGTAGATCGCCGACATGGCGGTGAACGAGCCGCCGGGGGAGTTGATGTAGAGCGAGATGTCCCGGTCGGGCGCGGCGTGTTCGAGGTGCATGAACTGCGCCATCACGTCATTGGCGGCGGTGTCGTCCAGTGCCGTACCCAGGAACACGATCCGCTCTTCCAGCAGCTTGGAGTACGGATCGAGGGTGCGGGTTCCGGTGCTGGTGCGCTCGGTGAATTCGGGCAGGACGTAGCGAGCGCTGTGGGTGGAAGGCCGGTTCATGGCAGTGCTTCTCCCTCATTGGTCCTCGGGCATGACCGTGGTCCGAGCATCTGTAAAAAATGTACAGGACGTACAGGCCGTTATGATGGGGAGCATGGCCTACGAGATTCCGGTGACGCAAGCCCGAGCAGAGCTCGCCGAACTGATCAACCGTGTCGTCTACGGCGGAGAGCGGGTGGTCGTGACGCGTCACGGGAAGCCGCTGGTGGCGCTTGTTTCCGCCGCTGACCTGGAACGACTTGAGGGCGAGCAGGAGGTGGCCGAGGATCCGGTGATCAGTTCCGTCTCCGAGATCGGCTCGGCGCCGTCCGCTCCGGGCGAACGGCGCCGCTTCGGCATTGCGGCGGAGCACCGCGGCGGCACACGCGACAGCTGACCGCCGCCGGCTGACCTCCGCGTCCGCCCGTACGTACGTACGAAATCTGCCGTACGTACGAAAGGGGACGTGCGCCCCGTCCGCTACAGCGGGGACGCACGGCCGGCTTTGCGGTGCCGTCAGCGCACGGGGGCCGGAGGCGGAGCCGGGGCAGGGGTCGGCTCCGGAGTGCGTGGCGCCGGGGTCTCGTCCCCCGCCGCGGGTGTTGTCGGCCGCCGCCGCCCGCCCACCAGGACCGCGGCCAGGCCGAGCATGACCCACAGGCAGAGCGCGAGAACCGGCCCCTGCGCGGCGTGGCCGTCGAAGAAGGCGACCGACCGCAGCAGTGACCCGCCCGCGCCCGGCGGCAGCCACTGGCCGATCGCTCCGGCCGGCTCCGGCAACAGCTGGGGCGCGCTCGTCACCCCCGAGAACGAATTGCCGAGCAGTACGATCAGCAGCGCCCCGATGCCGATCCCCGCACGTCCGACCAGGGCCGCGATGCCCGCAACGGCCGATCCGACGGCCAGTACGGTCAGACCGATCGCGCCCGCCTCGGCCCACCAGCCGCCCGTGACGATGCCCAGCCAGCTGTGCGCGATCCCGGCGGCGGTGATGCCCACCAGCGCGGAGCCCCCGACCAGCGCGAGAGCGCCCCGTGCCCCGCGCAGCCCCACCAGCGTGACGACGGCTCCGGTCGCGACGCCCGTGATGGCCAGCGGCAGGACACTGGCGCCGAGCGCGCTGCCGCGCGGGTCCGCGGCCGGGGCGGCCACCACATCCGTGACCTTCACCTGCGTGCCGGGCGGCGCCTGCGCGGTCACGGCCTCCCGCAGCAGCTGAGCGACGACGGGGCTCGCGGCGGAGGCGGTCAGCAGCTCGGGGCCTTTCGGGGTGACAACTACGGCCCCGTATACGACCCGGTCCTCGATCGCCGTACGGGCGGCGTCCGCATCGTCGTAGCGGTGTACGTCGAAGGCGCCTTCCCGCTCCTCGAACCGCTGCTGAAGGGGTGCGGTCGCGGCCGCCGGGCCCGCGACGCCGACGGGAAGGTCGCGCGGGGCGATGCGGGCGGCGGGCCAGGCGAACGCCCACAGGGCCAGGGCCACGATGACGGGGACGAGGACGATCACCGCGACCAGGCGACGGGCGGGCGGCGGTGCGACGGCCTGGGTATCGGCCTGGGTGTCGGCCTGCGCGGTGCCCTGTGTGTTGTCCTGTTCGTCACGCTGTGCGGCGGACATGGTGCCCCTCGCTTCCAAAGTCGGCCCCCCGGACGAGCCCGCCTCCGCCGCCGCACGAGCTCGTGACCCAGGTGCTCGGCCGGATCCTGATGGACAGGCAGTCCGGGCATCGACGACCGTCCCGCGTTCCCGCGCCTGGTCCTTCAAGTGTGGACCGAGACCCTGCGCAGCGAGGCTCCCGGACCATGATCGCCATCGCCGTCCATGACTCATGTGGCGGAGGGCGGCGCAGTTAACGCGGCCGAAACTCCGCGCAACTAGCCTGCGTCATCAAGGCACAAGACGGGTGCGTGATACATCTATATCCCGTCGCGGTGGCCGCGGCAGCCGGACCGGGCGGTCCGGTGCGAGGACTGTGAGGTGGGACGCGTGCAACTGACCCCGCACGAGCAGGAAAGACTGCTCATCCATGTGGCGGCGGACGTCGCGGAGAAGCGCCGGGCGCGCGGGGTGAAGCTCAATCACCCCGAGACGATCGCGCTCATCACCTCGCACATCCTGGAAGGCGCCCGCGACGGCCGGACCGTCGCCGAACTCATGTCGTCGGGCCGGAAAGTGCTCAGCCGCGACGACGTCATGGAAGGCATCCCCGAGATGATCCACGACGTACAGGTCGAGGCGACCTTCCCGGACGGCACCAAGCTCGTCACCGTCCACCACCCGATCGCCTGACGGGGAGCGGCCGCCGATGATCCCCGGAGAGATCCTGTACGCCGACGACCCCGTTGCTCTCAACCAGGGCCGCCCCGTCACCCGCCTCACCGTCCTGAACGCCGCCGACCGGCCCGTCCAGGTCGGCTCCCACTACCACTTCGCCGAGGCCAACCCCGGTCTCGACTTCGACCGCGCCGCCGCCCGCGGCCTGCGGCTGAACATCGCCGCGGGCACCGCCGTGCGCTTCGAGCCCGGCATCCCCGTCGACGTCGAACTCGTCCCCATCGGCGGACGGCGCATCGTCGCCGGTCTGCGCGGGGAGACCGGAGGTGCCCTCGATGCCTGAGCTCGTACGCCCCGTGTACGCCGACCTGTTCGGCCCCACCACCGGCGACCGTATCCGGCTCGCCGACACCGACCTGCTGATCGAGATCGAGGAGGACCGCTGCGGCGGACCCGGACGCGCCGGTGACGAAGCGGTGTTCGGCGGCGGCAAGGTGATCCGCGAATCCATGGGCCAGGCGCGTACGACGCGTGCCGACGGCGCACCGGACACCGTCATCACCGGCGTTGTGGTCCTCGACCACTGGGGCATCGTCAAGGCCGACATCGGCATTCGGGACGGACGGATCACCGGCGTCGGCAAGGCCGGCAACCCCGACACGATGGACGGCGTACACCCCGACCTCGTCATCGGGCCCGAGACCGAGATCATCGCCGGCAACGGCAAGATCCTCACCGCCGGCACCATCGACGCGCACGTCCACTTCATCTCGCCGACCATCGTCGACCAGGCGCTCTCCTCCGGCATCACCACGCTCGTCGGCGGCGGCACAGGACCGGCCGACGGCACCAAGGCCACCACCGTCACGCCAGGCGGCTGGCACCTTGCCCGGATGTTCGAGGCGCTGGAGCACTACCCCGTCAACATCGGGCTGCTCGGCAAGGGCAACACCATGTCCCGCGACGCCATGCACGCCCAACTCCGGGGCGGCGCCCTGGGATTCAAGATTCACGAGGACTGGGGAGCGACCCCCGCCGTCATCGACACCTGCCTCGGTGTGTGCGACGAGACCGGCGCCCAGCTCGCCATCCACACCGACACGCTGAACGAAGCCGGGTTCGTCGGCGACACCCTTTCCGCCATCGCCGGGCGCACCATCCACGCGTACCACACGGAGGGCGCGGGCGGCGGGCACGCCCCGGACATCATCACGGTCGTGTCCGAGCCGTACGTCCTGCCCAGCTCCACCAACCCGACCCGGCCGCACACCGTCAACACGATCGAGGAACACCTCGACATGCTGATGGTCTGCCACCACCTCAACCCCGCCGTGCCGGAAGACCTGGCCTTCGCCGAGTCCCGGATCAGGCCCTCCACCATCGCGGCCGAGGACATCCTGCACGACCTCGGCGCCATCTCGATCATCTCCTCCGACTCCCAGGCCATGGGCCGCATCGGCGAGGTCGCGATGCGTACGTGGCAGACCGCGCACGTCATGAAGAAGCGCCGCGGCGCGCTGCCCGGTGACGGGCGGGCCGACAATCACCGCGCGCGTCGCTATGTCGCCAAGTACACGATCAACCCGGCCGTCGCGCAGGGCCTCGACCACGAGATCGGCTCCGTCGAGCGCGGCAAGCTCGCCGACCTGGTGCTGTGGGACCCGGCCTTCTTCGGCGTCAAGCCGCAACTGGTCATCAAGGGCGGGCAGATCGCGTACGCGCAGATGGGCGACGCCAATGCCTCCATCCCGACCCCGCAGCCGGTCATGCCCCGCCCGATGTTCGGCGCGCTCGGCAAGGCGCCCGCCTCCAACTCCCTGAACTTCGTCGCGGACGCGGCGATCGAGGACGACCTGCCGGAACGCCTCGGCCTCGGAAAGCGGTTCGTACCGATCAGGAACACCCGTCGCGTCACCAAGGCCGACATGCGGGAGAACGACGCCCTCCCGCGCGTCGAGGTCGACCCGGACACCTTCACGGTGACGATCGACGGCGACGTGGTCGAACCGGCTCCAGCTGCTGAACTCCCCATGACCCAGCGCTACTTCCTCTTCTGACGGGACGGTCCTGGCATGAGCCGCGCAGCCCTGCTCGTCCTCTCCGACGGGCGATTCCCCGCCGGCGGCCACGCCCACTCCGGCGGGGCCGAAGCGGCCGTCAAGGCGGGACGTATCCGTAACGACCGCGACCTGGCCGCCTTCTGCCGGGGCCGCCTGCACACCACCGGGCTCACCTCGGCGGCGCTCGCCGCCGCGGCCGCACTCGGCATCGATCCGCTCGACCTGGACGAGGCGGCCGACGCCCGTACGCCGTCACCCGCCCTGCGGGCGACGGCCCGCAAGCTGGGCCGGCAGATGATGCGGGCCGCCCGCGCCACCTGGCCGTGCGCCGAGCTCGACGCGCTGGCGGCCGCGCGGCCGCGCGGCGCGCACCAGCCCGTCGTGCTCGGCGTCGCCGCCGGCGCGGCGGGGCTCGGGCCCGAGGACGCCGCGCACTGTGTCGCGTACGAGACCGTCAGCGGTCCCGCCACCGCGGCGGTACGCCTCCTCAGCCTGGACCCCTTCGAGGCCACCGCCGTGCTCGCCCGCCTCGCACCCGAACTCGACGACGTCGCGCGCCGCGCGGCCGAAGCCGCCCGCCGCGCCCTCGACGAAGGCACCGGCGCGCTGCCCGCAGCTTCCGCACCGCTGCTCGACATCACGGCGGAGGCTCACGCGGCATGGCCCGTACGCCTCTTCGCCTCGTAGGACCGCACTCGTGACATCGCTTTCGTAACACCGCTCTCGCAACACCGCCTAGGAGCCGCACCATGCACCTCGACCACAGCCACGACAGCGCCATGGAGGTCAGCGCCGACGCCGCCCGCCCCGACGGTACGAAGCGGGCCCTGCGCATTGGACTCGGCGGCCCCGTCGGCTCCGGCAAGACCGCCACCGTCGCCGCCCTCTGCAGGGAGCTGCGCGAAGAGCTGTCCATCGCCGTCGTCACCAACGACATCTACACGCGCGAGGACGCCGAATTCCTGCTGCGCAACGCCGTACTGCCGCCCGAGCGCATCCAGGCCGTCGAGACCGGAGCCTGCCCGCACACCGCGATCCGCGACGACATCTCCGCCAACCTCGAAGCGGTGGAGGACCTGGAGGACGCGGTCGGGCCGCTCGACCTGATCCTTGTCGAGTCCGGCGGCGACAACCTCACCGCTACGTTCTCCAGGGGGCTCGTCGACGCGCAGGTCTTCGTCATCGACGTGGCGGGCGGCGACGACATCCCGCGCAAGGGCGGTCCCGGCGTCACCACGGCCGATCTGCTGGTCATCAACAAGACGGACCTCGCTCCCTACGTCGGCTCGGACCTCGGCCGGATGGCCCGCGACGCCAAGGAGCAGCGTGGCGAACTCCCGGTCGCTTTCACCTCGTTGACCTCGGGAGACGGCGTGAAGCCGGTCGCCGACTGGGTGCGCGAGCGGCTCGCCGCCTGGTCCGCATGACCACCGCCATGGCGGCCCTCGCCCCTGCGGGCATCGAGGCCACAGCCCGTATCACCGCCGTCCCCGACGGCCGGGGCGGCACCCGCCTGCCCGTGCTGGAGAGCGACGGCCCCCTCGCCCTGCGCCGCACGCGCGGTACGGGCCCATACGCCCGTGTCACCGTCGTCGGAGCGATGAGCGCGCCGCTGGGCGGCGACCGGCTGGCGATCGAGGCCGACGTACGAACGGGTGCCGCGCTGGCCGTGGACTCGGCAGCGGCGACGGTCGCCCTTCCCGGGCGGACCCCTGAGCCCGCGCGCTACGACGTGCGGTTGACCGTCGGCGAGGATGCGGACCTGCGCTGGCTGCCGGAGCCGCTCATCTCGGCGCGCGGCAGCGAACTGCGCATGACCACCCGCGTCGAACTCGCCGCCTCCGCCCGCCTCGTCCTGCGCGAGGAGCAGACCCTCGGAAGGTACGGCGAAGAGGCGGGCACACTCATCACGCGTCTCACTGTCCACCGCTGCGGCCGGCCGCTCCTCGACCAGGAGCTGTCGTACGGTCCGGGGGCGCCCGGCGGCTGGGACGGGGCAGCGGTGCTCGGCGGGGGGCGTGCGACCGGTCAACTCCTCGTCGTGGATCCGGCCTTCGGGGATGAATGCCCCGAAACGCGACTATTGGGGGATGGTGCGGTCCTCGCCCCGCTCGCGGGCCCCGCCGTGCTGGTTACGGCAGTGGCGGCCGATGCGTTGCAGCTGCGGCGCGTTCTGGACGGGGCACTTCGGACATTTGGGTGACGGCCGGTTGCACCGCTCACCGGGACACGGCTCACCGGTTATGGGATTGGTAAAGAAACGCCAGTACGGCCTGTTGCCCTGGGCCTCTAAGGCGACAGGATTCGGCCGTACGACTGACCACTGCCGCCTCGCGCGGCAGAACAATCCCAGGGGGAGACCCACTTGAGACGCTCAGCAGCGCTCGGCTCGGCCGGCACTCTGATAGCGGGCACGCTGATGGCAGGCGTCATGGCCGCGCCTGCGGCCGGTGCCGACGGCCGCCACAGCGGCAGCAGCACGTCCGAGGCGCGCGGCGTACAGATCGCCGCCGACCGTGCGGCGAAGGCGGGCATCGACTGGCAGGACTGCCCCGCCGACTGGGGGATCGCCAAGCCCATCCAGTGCGGCTGGGTCACCGTCCCGGTCGACTACGCGAAGCCGAACGGCCGGAAGATCAAGATAGCCCTCGACCGCATCGGCAACACGGGGACCGAGAAGGACCGTCAGGGCGCTCTGCTCTACAACCCGGGCGGCCCCGGCGGCTCGGGCATGAGGTTCCCGACCCGGGTCACCAAAAAGAACCCGATCTACACGAAGATGGCGAAGGCGTACGACTTCGTGGGCTTCGACCCGCGCGGTGTCGGCCACTCCTCGCCCATCTCCTGCGTCGATCCGCAGGAGTTCGTCAAGGCGCCCAAGCTCGACCCGGTGCCCGACAGCGAGGCCGACAAGCGCGCCCAGCGCAAGCTCGCCGCCGAGTACGCGGACGGCTGCAAGGAGCGCAGCGGCTGGCTGCTGCCGCACATGACCACGCCGAACACCGCACGCGACCTGGACGTCGTCCGCGCCGCGCTCGGTGAGAAGAAGCTGAACTTCCTCGGCGTCTCGTACGGCACGTACCTCGGCGCGGTCTACGGAACGCTGTTCCCGGGCCACGTCCGCCGCATGGTCGTCGACAGCGTCGTCAACCCGTCGAAGGAGAAGATCTGGTACCAGGCCAACCTGGACCAGGACGTCGCCTTCCAGATGCGCTGGAACGACTGGAAGGAATGGGTCGCCAAGAACGACGCCACCTTCCACATCGGGGACACCCCCGAGAAGGTCGAGGCGCAGTGGGTGAAGCTGCGCGCCACGGCCAAGAAGGACCCGATCGGCGGCGTCGTCGGTCCCGCCGAGCTCATCGGCTTCTTCCAGAGCGCTCCGTACTACGACTCCGCCTGGGTGCCTGTTGCCGAGACCTGGAGCAAGTACATCGCGGGTGACACCAAGGCGCTCGTCGACGAGATCGCGCCGGACATGTCGGACACCGCGGGCAACGCGGCCTCGGAGAACGGCAACGCCGTCTACACGGCCGTCGAGTGCGCGGACGCCAAGTGGCCGACCAGCTGGAAGAAGTGGGACCGGGACAACACCAGGCTGCACAAGGACCACCCGTTCATGACGTGGGCCAACGCCTGGATGAACCTGCCCTGCGCCACCTGGTCGACCAAGCAGCAGACGCCGCTGGAGATCAAGTCCGGCAAGGGTCTGCCGCCGGTGCTGATCGTGCAGGCCACGCGTGACGCCGCCACCCCGTACGAGGGCGCCGTCGAGCTGCACAAGCGCTTCAAGGGCTCGCGCCTGATCACCGAGAAGGACGCCGGCTCGCACGGCGTCACCGGGCAGGTGAACCCGTGCATCAACGACCGGGTCGACACCTACCTGCTCACCGGGAAGACCGACAGCCGCGATGTGACGTGCGCCCCGCACGCCACGCCGAAGCCGTAACGGCCTGAACGGGTGAGGGGGCGGCCGGGATTTCCGGCTGCCCCCTCCTTGCGCTTAGGGCGTGTCCGGCGGATCATGCCTGGGCCGCGGGCCTGGCACGCACTCCCCCTAGGCCTTAAGGGCCAGGGGGACCCCCTCCGGCGTTGTCGTCGGTCGGCGACTCCCTCAAGTTCTCGACTGCGCTCGAACAGGGGAGGCCCCCATCGCGTCGACTCCCTCCTCCGCCTTGCAGCTGCACGGACCAGGCCCCGCTCACCAGCACCGAGAACGAGCCGCACCCTGAAGCCGGCCTGATCCGCCGGACACGCCCTACCGGCGCGCGAGCCAGGCGTCCTCGTCCGCGTAGTCGAACGGCCCGCCGCTGCCGGGCTCGTACCTCTGCGACAGCTTGGGGAACGCCTCCCGCCAGTCCTGGCGGCGGAGCTCCTCCGCCAGCCACTCCACCGTGGCGGGCAGCGAGTCGGCGTAACCGGTGACGGCCCGGTAGCCGAGTTCGCGCCCGGCGGCCGACATGTCGTACACGACGGGATGGCCACCGCTCCAGGGCGTCTCCCCGACCGTGCCCACCGGCGGCGGCCCGTCCACGAGCACCAGCTCGCTCCGTACGCCCATGACCTCGTCGATCGCCGTACTGATCTCCGCGACCGTCGGCACATCGGGATCACCGGCGTTGAGCACCCGCGCACCGGGCCGCGCCGCCGCCAGCCGGATCAGTTCCGCGAGGTTGGAGACATGCACCGGGTGGAACCGGCTGAGGCCGCCGTGCGCCAGAATCCGCACCGGCCGCCCGTCCAGTGCCCGCTTGACGAAGTGGATCTCGCGCGGTGTCCGGCAGTACGGCCCGTGGATGGCGCCCGCGCGCAGCAGGGTCGTCGGCAGCCGGTCGGCGGCGGTCAGCAGATGCCGTTCGATCGCGATCTTCCTGGTCCCGTACGTCGCGTCGCCCGGCGCCACGGTCGGCTGGGTCTCGGAGATCGGCACCGGGTACTGCGGGAACCCGTCGGGCTCCTCCTGCGTGTCGAAGCTCCGGCCCTTGTCGTCCTCGTAGACGGCGCCACTGGAGATGACGACGGCGGACCCGATCCGGTCCGCGAAGGCCGTCAACTGCCGTGCGTGGCACGTCTCGAACGCGACCATGTCCACCAGTACGTCGCATCCGTCACCGAGCGCCGCGGCCAGCGCCGCGTCGTCCTCGCGGTCGACGGCGACTGCCCGTACACCGTCCGGCCAGGTCTCGTCCCGGCCCCCGCCACGGGAACCGGCCCGTACCTCCCAGCCGTCCTCGGCGAGCGCCCGTACGGCTGCCCGCCCGATCTGTCCCGTCGCTCCGACAACGAATGCGCTTCCCTTGGTCATACCAGGGACGCTAGGCGCCGAGGATCCGCAGGCACAGGCGCTTTCGCCCTGCGCTGATTCGCCGTCAGCGCAGTACTCGCGGGAACTTCTTCGCCTGCTCCGCCTTGACCTCGGCGGCGTACCGGTCGACGTACTCCTGCCCGGAGAGCCCGAGGATCGCGTACATGATCTCGTCGGTGACCGCGCGGAGCACCGCCTTCTCGTTCTCCATGCCCGCATAGCGCGAGAACTCCAGCGGCTCGCCGAAACGGATGGTGACGCGCTTGATGCGCGGTACGACCTGTCCGGGCGGCTGGATCTCGAACGTACCCACCATGGCACACGGCACCACGGGCACCTGCGCCTTGAGCGCCATCGCCGCGACGCCGACCTTGCCCTTGTAGAGGCGGCCGTCGTGCGAGCGGGTGCCCTCCGGGTAGATCCCCAGCAGCTCGCCCTTGCTCAGCACGCCGAGGCCCTCGCGGATCGCCGCCTTTCCCGCCTCCTTGCCCGATCTGTCGACCGGGATCTGTCCGGCGCTGCGGAAGAACGAAGCGGTCAGGCGGCCCTTGAGGCCGGGACCCGTGAAGTACTCGGCCTTCGCAAGGAAGGTGATGCGCCGACTGATGATCGCGGGCATCAGGAAGTGGTCCGAGAACGACAGGTGGTTTCCGGCTACGATCGCCGCCCCTTCTTCGGGGATGTGCTCAAGGCCTTCGATCCTCGGTCGGAACAGCAGCCTCAGCAGAGGCCCCAGAAGCACGTACTTGAGCACGTAATAGAACACGGGGGGCGCTCTCCTCACTCCGCGGGACCGGCTCCAGGGCTGCGTTGTGCCAGGTCATCAGACGTGCCGGGAGAAACCAGTCTAGGCGGACGTGTTCCAGCGGGTAAGCGTCGCTGATCAGACACTTCCTGGCTCAATGTAAACGTCCCTGACGCTTAGTCAGGCGCCCTGTGCCGCCCCTTCTGCCTCCGTTGCCCCTCCCGCCTCCTCGGCCTCTTCCGCCTCTTCCGCCTGTTCCGTCAGGGAGCGCACGAGCGGAGACACGGCAGTGCCGAGCAGCGTCGCCGTGGCGATCGCGCCCAGCGTGATGGCCCAGGCAAAAGGCCCCAGGGGGGTGCAGCCGAAGAACTGGCTGATGCCCGGGGTCTGGATGATCGCCGCGAGCACCGCCGCCGAGCCGAGGCTCGCCGCAAGGACGTTGCGGTCCAGGCCCCCGGTGGCGAGCGTCTGCGCCAGCTGCGTGCCGACGACCGCCGCGAGCGCCACCGTACTGGCGCGGCGTCCCCTGCCTGTCACACGTGCCGCGCCCCAGGCCAGGCCCGCGCCGGTGGCGGTGATGGCGCCGCGCAACAGCATCTCGTTGGTCAGGGCGGCACCGAGGGAGCGGCTGGGACCCTCCTCCAGGAGCCGCTTGCCGACCTGGCCGGTCGGCTCGCGCACCGCGATGGCCAGCGAGGGCGCCAGGTCGGTGAGCAGGTTGACCAGCATGATCTGGCGGGCGTTGAGCGGCGTACGGCCGGTGAGCGAGGAGACGAGCACGCTGAAGGTGACCTCTCCCAGATTGCCGCCGATGAGAATGCCGAGCGCGGCCCTGACCGACGCCCACATGGCACGGCCCTCCATCAGCGCCGAGACGATCGTCTCCAGCCGGTCGTCGCTGACGACCAGGTCCGCGGCGGCGGTCGCGGCAGGGGTGCCGCGGCGTCCCAGGGCGATGCCGATGTCCGCGAGCCGGATGGCCGGTGCGTCGTTGGCTCCGTCGCCGGTCATGGCCACGACCCGGCCGACGCGCTGATAGGCCTGGACGATACGGACCTTGTGGTGCGGACTGCAGCGGGCGATGACGTCCACCGTCGGCAGCAGCTCGTCGAGTCGGTCGTCGTCGAGCTCGTCCAGCTCGGCGCCGGTGCAGACCTTCGGCTCCGTGACCTCGCTGATGGTGGAGGCGATGGCGTCGGCGGTGGCCGGGTGGTCGCCGGTGAGCATCACGGTCTGCACGCCCGCCTCTCGCAGCCGCGCGGTCGCCGGGGCGGCGCTCGTACGGACCGGGTCGGCCAGCGTGATGAACCCGAGGAACACCAGGTCCCGCACGATCTCGTCGGTGAGTTCTTCGTCCGTGCCCATACGGCGCTCCGCCACCGCCAGTACCCGGCGCCCCGCGCCCGCGAGCGCCTCCGCCTCGCCCGTCAGCCGCCTGACCGCCTCTTCGTCGAGCGCGGCCTGCTTGCCGCCCGGCTTCCTGTGCCCCGTGCAGCGTTCCAGTACGTTCTCCGGCGCTCCCTTGACGCTCAGCAGCAGGCCGTGCGTGGTGTGCCCGGAGGTCGCGTGGAAGGCACGGGACGGCTCGAAGGGCAGCGTGTCCATACGCCGCCAGCGGGAGGCGCCCTGCCGTACGGCGACCCGGGCGCTGCGCGCACCGGCCGTAACGGCGCGGTCGGTCTGGTGGGCCATGGGCTCCGCCTGCCGTGCGGGCGGGGTGGCACGCAGCGCGGCCGCGAGCACCTCCTTGCGCGACGAGTCGAGCCGGTCCACCGGCAGTGCGCTCTCGCCGTCGCTCACGGCCGCGAGCTGGAGTTTGCCCTCGGTGAGGGTCCCGGTCTTGTCGAAGCAGAGGACATCGGCGCGGCCGAGCGCCTCGATCGTGCGCGGGTTGCGTACGAGCGCACCGACGTCGGCCAGGCGCCGGGCGGCGGCCAGTTGGGCGGCGTTGACGAGGAAGGGCAGCCCCTCCGGGACGGAGGCGACAGCCAGGTTGACCGCCGAGGCGAGGTTGTCGGTCAGCGGGTGTCCGTGCAGCAGACCCGCCGCCGCCACGGCACTTGCCGACCCGAGCGCTACGGGCAGGCTGGCCCGGGTGAGCGAGGCGAGCCGGGCCTCGACACCGGTTTCGGGCGCCGCCTGCCGGGCGGTGGCGAGGCTGCGCCCGACTTCCGTACTCGATCCGGTGGCCACGACGACGGCCACGGCCCGGCCGGCGGACACCGTGGTGCCCTCGTAGACCATCGAGTGGCGGCCGGTGATGTGCGTGGCGACGACCGGGGCGGGGTCCTTGCTCACGGCCATGGACTCGCCCGTCAGCGACGACTCGTCGACCTCGAGCCCCTCGGCCTCCAGCAGCCTGCAGTCCGCGGGTACGACGTCCTCGGGGCGGAGCAGGACGATGTCGCCCTCCACCAGTTCTCCGGCGGTGACCAGCCGTTCGCGGTTTCCCCGGCGTACGCGTGCGCCGATGGCCGAGCGGGCGAAGAGCTCCGCCAGAGCGCGCTCGGTCCTGACCCGCTGGAAGCCGCCGATGAGTGCGGAGGCTCCGGTGATGGCGGCAACGAGCGCCGCGTCGGTACGAGAACCGACAGCGGTGGCGAGAGCGGCACCGGCGGCGAGAACGGGCGTGAGCGGGTTGGACAGTTCCTCGATGAAAGCCGTCGGCAGGGTCAGCCGCGACGGCCCGCTCCCCGCGTCGGAGCCCGCGCCGCCGGCCCGCGAGGCCGCCTCGTCGGAAGTCAGGCCGTCGGCGGTGCTTCGCAGGCGCTCCAGCACCCGGTCGGTGGGCATCAGGTGCCAGGGCACGCTGGTCACAGGCGGGGCGAGAGGGCGGGCGAGCAACTGCCGGGCACGCCAGCCGCCCAGGCAGAACGCCACGGCCCCGGCGGTGTTGCCCACCGCCATCGCGCGCGCGGCCGCCTGCCGGGCCGGGGCCCGGAGCGCGGCGACCGCGCCGACTCCGCTGCCGCCCGCGGCGAGTACGGCACTGTCGTGGTCGACCCGCGCCGCCATGCCCACGGCGTCCACGATCAGCCCCGCCGATTCGAGATCGGCGCCGACGATCAGGTGGGCACCCCAGGCCGGGGGGTCGCCCTCGCGGTGCACGCCGACGCCGCAGTCGGCCGCTCCCAGCGCCCTGCGGTTCCCGGAGACGAGCAGGATGACCGCACCGTCGGCCTGGAGGCCGCGTACGGAGGCCACGAGGCGGCCGCCCGCCGGTACCACCGCGTCGGCGAAGGAGAACGCCGGGGAGGCCCTGTCGGTGGCCAGCACCACCCGGGCCCCCGCGCGGCGGGCGGCCGCCGCCACGGCCTCGGCGCCCGGGGCCGTCTGCATCGCCAGCCCCGCCACGGCCTGGAGCCTGCGCCCCTTGGCCAGGCCCAGTGCGCGCTCGCTGCCCCTGCGCCGCAACTGTCCCTCGGCCTGGCGGCCCGTACGCCCCGTCAGTTCCAGGTCGGCGAGCGGTCCGATCACCCAGCCGTCGTCGTCGCGGACGGTGCGAAGGGGAGTGTCCGAGTCGAACAGGGCGAAGAGCCGTTCCGCGGTCCGTTCGGGATCGGCGCCGCTGAGCAGTTCGAGGTCCACCGGTTCGTACCGGTCGCTGCGGAGCGTGTCCTCGTCCAGGACCACAGTGTCCACCTGCCCGAGCCGCCGCAGGGCGCCCCGGTCCATGGTCACGACCCCCCGCAGCGACAGGGCCCTGCCCAGGCTGGTGGCGAAGCCCTCCCTGCCCGCCTCCGGAGCCTTGGGTACGGCCGACAGGGCGACCGCCAGCCCCCGCCGGGGCCCGGCGAACGGGGCCGCGAGGGCGCCGGCCGCGATGCCTGCCGCCACGGCCCGCTCGGCATAGCGGTCCGCCGTGTCACGCGGGGTCGGCCCGGCCCGGTCGACCACGATGGGCTCGGCCGAGGCGTCGTCCGGCCCGCTCACGAGCCGGGGCTCGGCCTCCTCCCAGGTCGCCCGTTCCGCGGTGGCTTCCCGCCACTGGGCAACACGCTGGAGCGCGTCCAGGGCGATGCCTCCGCCGCGAGTTGCCACACCCTGGGCCAGGGCGCTGACCACGGGCAGTACCGACTCGGCCTGCTCCGGACTGCTGACGGCGACGGCCAGGTGGCGCAGCCTGGGGTGGTACTGGAGAGCGCCCGCGAGCGCTCCGGTCTCCGGAGGCAGCCTGAGCCACGGCGCCAGCTGCCTGAAGGTGGCGATGCCGAGTCCCACGGTGTCCGCGGTCAGCGCGGACACCGACTGACGGGTCTTCGGGCCCTCGCACGGATGGTGCGGCTCCGGGCACCACTCGTCGAACTCGTCCGGCCGGGCCGCGTAGTTGGCCTCCGCGCGCTCGACGAGCGCGACCAGCTCCCGCTGGGACGGCGGCGGCGAGACCACCGCAGCCACCACGCGCTCGGACGGCGCGTTGACCCGGGCCCACAGCACCCCCGGGTGCCCCTCAAGGGCCCGCTCCACGCCCTCGGAGACCCGCGCCCCTCCCGCGCCGTGCACTCCGCGGACCTCGATGTAGCAGCGCCCGGGCCGCGACCACACCCCGCGTCGCGGCAGTCCCATGAGCTGCGCGGTCACCTCGGCGGCACCTCGCACACCGGCCGCCACGCCGTAGGTCACACCGGACGCGATCGGCCCGAGCAGCGGCGGCGCCGACAGACGCAGTCCTGGGAGCAATGACATGGGCTAGGCCTCCGGTCCGTCGTCGCGACGTGAACTCAGCCCGAGTAGCCCCTCCAGTCTCAGTCAACCGTCGGGGAACGGCCACGCCGCGGCACACGGCACGCCGTTACGGCGTCCACTACCCTGAGATAGAGGCAATTCACCCCATACCGCACCTGTGGATGTGAGATCCGTGGCCACCTCCACATCACCCCTCGAGGCAGGCGCCACGGCGCTGCCGAAGAACGGGCAGAAGCGCACGATCACCATCACAGTCCCGTCGTTCCCCCTGCCGTCCGCCGGCCGAGTCGCGAGCGGCGCGGCGAACGCGGTGCTGCTGCCGTTCGCGGTCGCCCGCCGGGTGCTCCCCGCCAAGGGCGGTCTGCCGCTCTACCTCGGTCTCGGAGCGCTGGGCGCCGCTGACATCATCGACTGGCCGGTGGCCATCGGCATCGGCGTCGGCTACGCGGTGCTCCGTCCCGGGAGTACGGACACGGGCAAGGGACCGGGTACGGGGCCGAGCAAGGAGGAGCGTGGCGATGTCAGTTGAAGGGTCAGTCGAAGGCGTCCTGATGGAGAACGAGATGTCTGTTCCACCGGAGCCCGACCCCGTGCCCCCCTTGCCGCCCGACCCGGTACCTGCTCCGCCACGGCGGCCCGCCCCTGTCCCACGCCCTGACCGAGTACCTGATCCCCCGGATGCGCCCGCTTAGACGAGACGTGCCCGCGCGGACAGCTTGAACCGCCGACCCCTGAGCAGGGCGTCGGCGGTTCAAGGTCACGTCGGGTTGATCACGTCGGGGTGATCAAGTCAGAGGATCAGGCTTCTGGTCCGGCGGGGACCGGAAAGCTGGCGGCGCGCGGTGACGAGAGCGGTGTCGACATCGCGTGTGCCCGTGGAGACGCACAACGTGTAGGCGACATCGTCCATACGCCGCCGGGTCCCGGCGCTACCCGTCTCGGCGTACAGCTTCTTGAGTGTCTCGTACTGCCCGACGAGCTTCCGCAGTACTTCGGGATGGGCCATCAGCACGACTGGTCTCCTTCAGCTCGCAGGACTGAGGGGCTGAAAACTGCCCATCCATCTTCGCACCGGCCGCCCGCCCTGACATCCGCTGACGGTTACCGCAGGTCAGCCGGGCTTGACGCGGCCCCGCCAGGCTCCGGATTCGCCGCCGCGGTGCTCGATGTACTCCTTGAAGCGCCGCATGTCGCCCTTGACGCGACGATCGATCATTCCCGTCATGTCGGCGGCCTTCTCCGCGACTCCGCCGGACTCGACATCCATCACGAGCTCCACCCGCGTGTGCGTGTCGTCCAGGCGCTGGAAGCTGACCAGGCCCTTCTGCTTGGTGTCGCCGCTGGTGGTGCGCCAGGCGATCCGCTCGTCGGGAAGCTGGTCGATTATCTCGGTGTCGAACTCCCGCCGTACGCCACCGATCTTGGTGGTCCAGTGGTTGTGGACGTCATCGAGCTGCCTGACCTCCTCGACTCCCTCCATGAAGTTCGGGAACTCCTCGAACTGAGTCCACTGGTTGTAGGCGGTGTGGACGGGAACCTCGACCTCTACTGACTCCTTCACCGTGCTCATGAGCGCGCCTCTCTCGGTTCCTCTTTCGGTGACTGCGGCTGGGCGGACGCCCTGCCGTACAGATTGCGGACGGTGCAGCCAGTACCCCATGACTGCCTGCCCATGCCCGGGCAGCTTCAGGACGCGTCGGCCCTGCGCCGCCCCCGTGCGCCGCGCAGGGCCTCGATGAGGTCCTCCCGGCTCATGGAAGACCGGCCGGGAATCCCTGCCTCTGTGGCGCGCTCGTAGAGCTCCGCCTTGGTCAGGGAATCGAAGGACGAGGCCTTGCTCGGCTTCCTGGACCTCGCTGTGCTCCTTGCGGCGGTCTTCGCCGCCCCTCCGGCCTTCTGTCCGCGGCGGTCCTTGGGACTCTTGGCCCGGTCGACGCTGGCCCGCAGGGCCTCCATCAGGTCGACCACATTCGTGGACGCGGCCGGCGGTTCCGCCTTCTCGACCGTCTCGCCGGTGCGCTTGGCCTCGATGAGCTTGGCCACCTGTTCCTGGAAAGTGTCGTGGAACTCTTCGGGCTTCCAGTCGATGCTGAGCGTCTCCACCAGCTGCTCGGCCATCTTCAGCTCGCGGTCGGTGACGGCGGCCTCTCCCGGCAGGTCGCCGATCTCCTTGTGCGGGTCGCGGATCTCGTCGGCCCAGTGCAGGGTGTGCAGCGTCAGCAGTCCGCCCTCTGCCTTCAAGGCCACCAGGTACTGGTGGTTGCGCATGACGAACGTGGCGATTCCGGCCTTTCCCGTGCGGGCCATCGCCTTCTCCATCAGGCCGTACACCTTGGCGTACTCCTTGCCCTTGGGGCCGAGGTAGTACGTCTTGTCGAAGAAGGTCGGCTCGACCTGCTCCAGGTCGACGAACCCGGTGATCTCCAGTGCCTTGGAGCGCCCCGGGGCGATGTCCTCCAGCTCGCCGGGCTCGACGATGACGTACTCGTCGCCCGCGTCGAAGCCCTTGACGATGTCGTCCAACGGGACTTCGTCGCCGGTGCGTTCATTCACCCGCTTGTTGCGTACCCGATCCGACGTTCCGCGCTGCAACTGGTGGAAGTGGACGGTGTGGCTCTCCGTCGCCGTGAACATCTGCACGGGCAAGGTCACCAAACCGAACGTCAGGGCACCGCTCCACACTGGACGCGCCATGGCCGCTGCCACCTCCTCTGCCTCCTTCCATGGCACCCCGGACAGCGGCCCGTCGCATCCCGGGCAAGGGCGGTGGTGCCGGGCAACGCAGTGGCCCCGGCCGGTCCGCGCGGGGACCGGCCGGGGCCACTGCTGCTGTACGGCGGCTCAGGTGTGCAGGATGCTGTTCTGGCCCTCGCGGTCATCGGCATGCTCTTCGTCGAACCAGTAGTCGCCATGGGCGAGGTAGCGGAATCCGTACCGCCGTTCGGACGGAAGGGTCACGCTCACGCTCCGGGTGCCGTCCGCGCGCGAGACGAACGGATGGGCGCCGGGCTGCCAGTCGTTGAAATCGCCCACGACGCTGACCTGGCCGCAGGGTTGGTCCGCCGGAATGACGAACGTAATCTTGGTGCGCTGCTTGCGACGGCTGCGTTCCAGCATGCCGGAGACCTTTCCTCGGGGGCGGTTGCCCCAGCATCCACATCCGCCCGCCTTCCGTCGCGTCCTGCTGCCCTGACGCAGCGGTCAGTCGCCCGGATGGCGTCCCCGTGATCCGCCGGGGGAGGTACGGCCGGACGATGCGTAAATGGGGCAATTCTGGGCATCCGCAATGCTGGGACATGGGCACAGTGGGTCGAGGAGATGATCGACATGGTCCCGCTCTTGCTGGTGCTCCTGCTGGTCCTGATCCTCTTCGGGATCGGATTCGCCGCGGAATTCCTCTGGTACCTCGCGCTCGCGGTTCTGATCGTCTGGCTGCTGGGCTTCCTCCTGCGCGGTCCGGCCGTCGGCGGCAGAAGGACGCGCTGGTACCGCTGGTAGACAGACGGGTCTTCGAAGGAGGTCGCCATGGGTGCCCCCATCTGGGAGTACGGAGACACGTCGGGACACGTGCCGGGAGCGGAGCTGGTCGGGTTCAAGGGCGAAGCGTCCGACGGGCACATCGGAAAGATCGACAAGCACTCCGAGGACGTGGGCCGTTCGTACATCGTCGTCGACACAGGTCCGTGGATCTTCGGCAGGCGCGTACTGCTGCCGGCGGGTCTGGTGTCGCGGATAGACGTCGAGAACGAGACGGTTCACCTGTCGGCCACGAAGGCCGAGATCAAGGCCTCACCCGACCTTGAGAGCGGTAAGTACGCGGAAGAGGACATGCCGTTCATGCATCTGATCGAGCAGTACTACGCGAACAGGCACATCTGACTCTCGCCCCGGCTCACTCAGGGGCTCGCTCGGGCCGGATCGCTCAGGCCCACTCCTTCGTGATCCTGAAGGAGTGGGTCTCGTCTCCCAGGATGTGGCCGTCGGCGTCGATGAAGGTGCCTGTCACTTCGTACGTGTCGCGGGCCAGATGGCCGGTCGGCAGGCGCTCGGGCGGGGCGATCACGTCGTACGGGCCGCCCGGCCGGTAACAGCCCAGCATCGTCTCGGACATGCTCACCACGACTCCGTGGCGTTTGCGCACATCGACGAATTTGAGTCCTTCGACCGCTCTGCCGAGGCGGAAAGTCAGCCCGATGCGGATTTCCGCCCCCTCCTTCAGCTCGACGGGAATACCGGGCGAGGGCAAGGGGACAACTTGCTCGCCGTTGCCTTCGACCTGCAGCGTCATGCCGAGAAGCTCGAATGCGAGCGTGCCATGATCCGGATCTGCGAAAGAAGTCTTCATCTGTACGAGCCAGCTTTCGGCAAAGAACGTCAGCTACGTTCGCCGCCGCCCCGAGGCGGTTTCTTCCTCCAGCGTAGGCACCAGCGGCTGAACACGGGTACCGCGCTGACGAAAGTGATGGTCCACGCGGCGGCGAAGGCCCAGAGGAAGGCCGGTTTCACGGTGGTCGACGCGGCGATCAGCAACGCCGCTGATATTGCTCCCATGAGGCAAAGGGCCAGGCCACGCGTCCTGAGTCGCACCGGGGGTATGTGCGGAAGATGTCGGCTGCGCATGGTCCGCAACCGGCGGTCCAGGGTCTGGTCGTCGCCCTGCAGTTTGCCTTCGATTTCGGCAAGGATCCGCTGTTCGTGATCCGAAAGCCCAGCTCCGTCCATCGCTGACGCCTCCATCGCTGACGCCCATGCGGTTCAGCAATCTGTACCCCGATCGCCGAGGCGCAAACAGGGCAATATTCTCAAACCGGGCCGAGTCCTGGTCCGGAAGCTGGGTACGCGTCTGCCGTCCGGCGCGCGACACGAGCACCACACAAGGGTGAGAACGATGACTGCAGAACCGTCCCCCGAGGGCCCGGGGCCCGTACCGGCCGAGCCGGATCCGGTGCCGCGCGACCCGCAGCCGCCCCCCGGACCGGGGCCCGACGCGGAACCGCCTCCGGACCGAGGTCCCGTTACACGGCCGGTCCCGGAGCCTCCCGACTGAACGGAGGGTCACCGTTTGCGGACCCTCAGTGGTCGGCGCACTGTGGATATGCCAGTCCACCCCCCGAAGAAGAACGGAAATTTTCATGAGCAAGGCGAAGGCGAAGGCCAAGCAGGCCAAGGGCAAGATCAAGGAAGCCGCCGGCAAGGCCATGGGCGACAAGAGCATGCAGGCCGAGGGCCGCGGTGAAGAACTGGCGGGCAAGGCTCAGGAGATCGCCGAGAAGACGACCGGCCGGGTCAAGAAGACCGGGAAGTAACGGCAGTTCGCCGCGCACGGCACAAGCGCCGTAAGGGACACAGGGCCCACAGGGCTCCATGCGCCCAGGCGGCCGCATCCGGGCATCGGCCCGGGTGCGGCCGCCCGCTTGTGGTCATCTTCTTCGGTCAGTCGCGCGACCCTTCGGTGGGGTGCTGCTGCTCCTTGTCCGGCGGCGGCGGGGCCATCGGGCGTAGGACCTCATTGCCGTGGTCCTTCAGCTCGTACGGCATGAGCCGCCTCCCGTCCTTGGGGAAATCCGTGTACGAGTGCGGACCGTACTCGTCGATGTGAGTGCGGTGATCCGGGGTCTTGGGCTGTTCCTCCGGGCGCGGCGGAGGTGGCTCCCGCCGTCGGCGGATCATGCCCCACCAGACGGCACCGATCAGCATGGCCACCACTGCCAAGCCCACGACGAACGGCACGATGCCGATCACGTAGTCGTTGTCGGCCGCGAGGCCCGTGACCGTGGTGGTCTCCATTGCGCTGGACAGGTTCATGCAAGCCGGGTACCCCGGAGTGGGACGGCTCATGTTTTCAGAGTCCAAAGTTCGGCAAAGCGTGTCATATGGTGCAAATCGGCTACACGATGATGACCGAGCAGGCAGGCCCGCGTGAGCTCGTCGAGCACGTGGTGGGAGCGGAGCGGGCAGGCTTCGACTTCTCCGTGACGTCCGACCACTACTTCCCGTGGCTCGACTCCCAGGGCCACTCGCCGTACGCCTGGAGCGTGCTCGGCGCCGCCGCGCAGGCCACGTCGCGGATCCCGCTCATGACGTACGTGACGTGTCCGACCGTGCGGTACCACCCGGCGGTGGTCGCCCAGAAGGCCGCGACGATGCAGCTGCTCTCCGAAGGACGCTTCCGGCTCGGCCTCGGATCCGGTGAGCACCTCAACGAGCACGTGGTGGGCGTCGGCTGGCCCGCCGCCCATGTCCGCCTGGAGATGCTGGAAGAGGCCGTCGAAGTGATCCGGGCGCTCTTCGAGGGCAGCACAGTGAGCCATCACGGCACCCACTTCGACGTCGAGAACGCCAAGCTGTGGGACCTGCCCGACAAGCCGCCGCCGATCGGGATCGCGGTGTCCGGGGACCGGTCGTGCGAGGTCGCGGGCAGGCTGGGCGACCTCGTCATCGCCACCGATCCCAAGCGTGAGCTGCTCGAGGCGTTCGACCGGTACGGCGGTACGGGCAAGCCGCGCGTCGGCCAGGTGCCCGTCTGCTACGACACCGACCGGGACGCCGCCGTCGCCCGGGCGCACGAGCAGTTCCGCTGGGCCCTCGGCGACTGGAAGGTCAACTCCGAGCTGCCCGGACCGGCCGGATTCACCGATGCCACCGAGTTCGTACGCCCGGAGGACGTCACCAGGACCATCCCGTGCGGCGATGACGTCGACACCTTCGTCGAGGCGGTACGGCCGTTCGTCGAGGCGGGGTTCACGGAGATTGCCCTGGTCCAGGTCGGTGGTGGCCATCAGCAGCCGTTCCTCGACTGGGCCGAAAAGTCCCTGCTCCCCGCGCTGCGCGAACTCTGAGCGCCGCCGCGCGGACGGACGCGGCTGTGCGGGTGACTGTGCGGCGCGGCTGCTTGCGGCGGGCCCCGACGGAAGGTGGCCTGACGTCCCCCGACGCCGAGTCCCAGGAGATCCGGATGCGCTCCCTCCTCACCGTCACCATCAGCACTGTCATCACCGTCAGCGTCACCGCCGCCGCGACGCTCGCCCTCACGGGCGCGGTCCCACCCGCTCAGGCGGACGACGACGTCGTCCCCGGTCCGAAGCCGACGCGCGGGCTGTTCCTGACCGTCTCGGGGTCGGAGAACACCTGGATCCGGGGCGTCATGCTGAACTGCCCGCCCAAGCCTTCGGGCCACCACCCGGAGGCCGCCGCGGCCTGCGCGGCGCTCGACAAGGCGAACGGCGAGTTCGACGCGCTGCCGGTGGACAGCCACCCGTGCACGAAGAGGTTCGACCCGGTGACCGTCAGCGCCACGGGCACGTGGCGGGACCGCCCCACGGCATGGAACAAGACGTACTCCAACCCGTGCGAGCTCGACGTCGCGACCGGCGCCGTCTTCCGCTTCTGATCGGCATTGGACGGCCGGCCCCCCGCGTCGCGCAGTGTCGTTTCAGCGGCTGCGCGACGCCGCCATCCCGATCGTGACGAGGCCCAGCACGACCCAGCCGAACCACAGCCAGCCGTTGCTGCCGAGCGCCGCCGTGTACGCCGAGATCACCACCAGCGACCCGAGGGTGAGCACCCCCATGGCCTTCGTAGAACCGGGCATGTGCGCCCCCTCCTTCGGCTGGAGGGCCATCGTCACCCCTGAAGGGCTCCCGCGCTACTGTGCCGACGTTACCGGCGTCCTAGCGCCCGCGTGCCTGCAGCGAGGCGAGGTAGGCGTTGTACTCCGCCAGCTCCTTGTCGCCGTCCCGGTCGGCCGCCCGGTCCGCGCGCCGCGCCACCCGCTGCTCGGACCGGTACCACTGGAACACCAGCGCGATCAGCACCAGCACCGACGGGATCTCGCTGAACGCCCAGGCGATGCCTCCCGCCGCGTTCTGGTCGGTCAGCGCGTCGATGCCGAGCGACGCCGGCGGGTTCTTGTACGTACCGATCATGGGCTGGGTCGCCATCATCAGCGCGATGCCGAAGAAGGCATGGAACGGCATTCCGGCGAACAGCTCCAGCATCCGCATCACATAGCCGGGGCGGTGCGGCCCCGGGTCGACGCCCATGATGGGCCAGAAGAAGACCAGGCCGACGGCGAGGAAGTGCAGCATCATGCCCAGGTGCCCCGGCTTGCTCGACATCAGGAAGTCGAAGACGGGCGTGAAGTAGAGCGCGTACAGGCTCGCGATGAACAGCGGGATCGTGAACGCCGGATGCGTGACGATCTTCATGTAGCGGCTGTGCAGCAGCATGAGCAGCAGCTCGCGCGGTCCCTTGCGGTTCCCGCGCCCCGCCACCGGCAGGGCGCGCAGCGCCAGCGTCACCGGAGCGCCGAGCAGCAGCAGGATCGGCGAGAGCATGCTGATCACCATGTGCTGCACCATGTGCACGCTGAACATGACCATGCCGTAGTCGTTGAGCTTGGTGCACATCACAAGCGCCACGCTCAGCACACCGACGACGAAGAGAACGGTCCGGGCGACCGGCCAGGCGTCACCGCGCCGGCGCAGCCGCACCACGCCCCACCCGTACAGAGCGATCGCCAGCAGGCAGCCGACCAGGAAGAAGGCGTCGGGGGAGAACTCCAGCCCCCGTCCCAGCGTGAACGGCGGCAAATCCATGTTCATGCCGCTGCCGTGCCCGCTGTGATCCATCTTTGTACTCCCGTGGGGGCTACCCATTCGTGCCGGTTGTCCGCTACAGAGTAGAACCGCCCCCTGCCGCGCTTGCGGCCGGGGGCGGTCGGTCAGACAGGCAACAGGCTCAGAGCACGCACTCGGCCTCGGCGTACCGCTCGGTGGGCACGGTCTTGAGGGTCTCGACGGCCTCGGCGAGCGGGACCATCGTGATGTCCGTACCGCGCAGCGCCGTCATCATCCCGAACTCACCGCGGTGCGCCGCCTCCACCGCGTGCCAGCCGAAACGGGTCGCGAGGACGCGGTCGTACGCGGTCGGGGTGCCGCCGCGCTGGACGTGGCCGAGGATGACCGGGCGGGCCTCCTTGCCGAGCCGCTCCTCCAGCTCGATGGAGAGCTGCCTGGCGACGCCCGCGAAGCGCTCGTGGCCGTACATGTCCTTGCCGCCGACGTCGAACTCCATGGAGCCCTCGCGCGGCTTGGCGCCCTCGGCGACCACGACGATCGCGAACCGCTTGCCCGCCGAGAAGCGCTTGCCGACCAGCTCGGTCAGCTCACCGATGTCGAAGGGGCGCTCGGGCACGACGATGGCGTGCGCGCCGGCGGCCATTCCGGAGTGGAGCGCGATCCAGCCGGTGTGCCGGCCCATCACCTCGACGATCAGCACCCGCTGGTGCGATTCGGCGGTGGTCTTGAGCCGGTCGAGGGCCTCGGTGGCCACACCGACCGCCGTGTCGAAGCCGAATGTGACGTCGGTCGACGCGATGTCGTTGTCGATGGTCTTTGGTACGCCGACGATCGGCAGCCCCGCCTCGGACAGCAGATTCGCCGCCTTCAGCGTGCCCTCGCCGCCGATCGGGATGATCGCGTCGAGCCCCAGCTCGGCGACGTGGCCGCGGGCGGTCTCGACGCCGCCGCGCAGATGTGCGGGCTGCACCCGCGAAGAGCCGAGAATCGTGCCGCCACGGGCGAGAATGCCACCGACCGCGTCAAGATCGAGCTTGCGGTAGTCGCCTTCCAGGAGGCCCTTCCAGCCGTCGTGGAACCCGATGACCTCGTCGCCGTGATCGACGACGGCGCGGTGCACGACGGAACGGATGACGGCGTTCAGGCCGGGGCAGTCGCCGCCGGAAGTGAGTACACCAATGCGCATGCCCGGAATACCTTTGCAACGTGGGCCAAGGACCGGACCACGTCGTCCGGTTGTATCCCCGTCACCCTACTCGCGCAGGGTGACGGGGCCGAACCGGGCGTCCGCCTGCTGGACACCATAAACACGTACGAAACGAACAATCCGTCAGGCGGGCTGCTGCGCCGCGCCGATGCGCTCGGCGCGCAGCGCGTCGTACCACCGGTCGTCGGTGGGCGGCAGCGCGTTGACATCGAGGGCCAGCTTCAGCAGCAGGTCCGCGATGAGCGGGTTGCGGGCCAGCACGGGGCCGTGCATGTACGTACCGAAGACGGTGTCGTTGTACGCGCCCTCCGTGCCGTCGCCGGTTCCGTTGCCCTTGCCGATGCGCACCCGGGCGAACGGCCGTGCCGTCGGGCCGAGATGCGTGATGCCCTGGTGGTTCTCGAAGCCGGTCAGCGGCGGCAGGCCGAGGCGCTCGTCGATGTCCCCGAGGACGTCGCCGACGCACCGCTCGCCCTCGCCGCGCGTGCTGACGACGTCGAGCAGGCCGAGGCCCTCCTCGCGCTCGCCGAGGTCGTTGATGAACTCGTGGCCGAGGATCTGGTAGCCGGCGCAGACCGAGAAGACGATCGCTCCGTTGGCCACCGCACGGTTGAGCCCGCCGTCGCGGCGGAGCCGCTCGGACGCGAGCCGCTGCGGCCGGTCCTCGCCGCCGCCGATCAGGTAGATGTCGCCCGAAGTGGGGATCGGCTGGTCGCTGCGTACGTCCACACGGTGCACGTCGAGGCCGCGCTGACGGGCCCGGCGCTCCACGACGAGGGCGTTGCCCTGGTCGCCGTACGTGCTCAGCAGGTCCGGGTAGATCCACACCAGGCGCAGGCTGTTGTCGCTCATGCTTGCTTGTCCTTTTCCGGTGTACGCGGACTAGTTGCCGACGCGGCGGCGCAGGTCCTGGAACGCGGTGTAGTTGGCGATCGTCTCGATCAGCCCGGGCGGCGCGAGCTGCACGGCCTCGTCGAGGCTCTCGCAGACCCGGAAGTCCAGGTTCGCGACCTCCAGGCGCACGGCCAGGTCCAGCTTGCGGTCACCGAGCACGAAGATCGGGTGGCCGGCGAGACGGGTGTAGTCGACGTCCCACAGCCAGGAGGTGTCCGTGCCGTCCGCGCCGCGCGCGTTGACGGCCAGGATCACCGGCGTCGGCGGCGGGTTGATGAGGGAAAACGTTTCGAGCCAGCCCGCCGGGTTCTTCGCGAGCAGCAGCCGCAGTTCGCGGTCCTGGAACTGCACCACGTCGTACCGTCCGGCGACCGCCTGCACCTGGTACATCCGCTCCAGCGCCACCTGCGGCGGCACACCGAAGGCGGCGGCGACCGCGGCGGAGGTGGCGGCGTTCGCCTTGTTGGCGCGGCCGGGCAGCTGAAGATGGATCGGCCACGCCGAACCGTGCGGGTCCAGGACGTGGTCGCCGCTGAGCACCCAGCTCGGGGAGGGGCGGCGGAAGCCGCACTCGCCGCAGAACCAGTCGTCGCCGGGGCGCTGCATCACACCGCCGCAGGACGGGCAGGACCAGGCGTCGTCCTTCCACTCCTGGCCCGCCGCGACCCACACCACATTGGGGGAGGAGGAAGCGGCCCAGACGATCAGCGGGTCGTCGGCGTTCGCGATCACCACGGCCTTCGTACCGGACAGCCCCTCGCGCCACCTCTCGGCGAGCATCCGCGTCTCGGCGGCGCGGTCGAGCTGGTCGCGGGAGAGGTTGAGCAGTGCGATCGCCTTAGGCGTCACATCGCGCGCGACTCCGGCGAGGTACTTCTCGTCGACCTCGATCACGCCGTACTTCGCGTCCGAGCCGCCGGCCAGGGCGGAGGTGATGCCCGCCGGCATGTTGGCGCCCAGCGCGTTGGAGACGACGGGGCCGCTGGCCCGCAGCGCCTCGGCGATGAGGCGGGTCGTGGTCGTCTTGCCGTTCGTCGCGGAGACAAGCACGACGTCGAGATGCTGGGCGAGCCGCCCGAGCAGATCGGGGTCGAGCTTGAGCGCCACCTTGCCGCCGATCACGGATCCACTGCCGCGCCCCGCGGCGCGGGACACCGCCGCCGCGGCCTTGCCTGCCGTCACGGCCAGCTTGGCCCGCGGCGACAACGGCTCCGTGTTGCCTGCCATCGTCACTGATCCTCCTTGCATCCGGCGCCGCACTTGCCCCAGGTCCACCGGTCAACGTCGGGGCTCAGCCTATCGAGATACCGCCTGGGCCCCGAACCCCGGCACCACCGGGGACGCCGTCGGCTCCGGTGGAACGTACGCTTGCCGCCATGCGACACCGCCCGATTCCCGGCAGTTCCGGGCTCGTTCGACCCATGACATTGTTCGGCGCCGAGGTGCTGCACGCCTCCTGCGACACCGTGACCGAGTTCGGCCCCTCGCTGGCCCGGCTCGTCGAGGACATGTACGCGACGATGTACGCGGCCCAGGGAGTCGGCCTCGCGGCCAACCAGGTCGGCGTACCGCTGCGCGTCTTCGTCTACGACTGCCCGGACGACGAGGACGTCCGGCACGTGGGGCACATCGTCAACCCACGACTGGTCGAGGCCGACGGCATCACCGTACGCGGTCCGGAGGGCTGCCTGTCGCTCCCGGGCCTCGAAGCGGGCACGGAGCGCTTCGACCGGGCGCTCGTGGAGGGAGCCTCGGTCACGGGCGAGCCCGTCCGCATAGAAGGCACCGGGTTCTTCGCCCGCTGCCTCCAGCACGAGTGCGACCACCTGGACGGCCAGGTCTATACGGACCGGCTCACGGGGTGGCGGCGGGCGCGCGCACTGCGCGCCGCCCGCCGGGCGGGCTGGTAGGCCGCCGGCGCCGTCAGAAGCCGGGGGCGCCCACGCGGTCGCCTGCCGTGGCCAGCCGGCCCCACAGCAGGTCGGCGAGGCTGGACACCAACACCTTGCGGGAGCACGGGCGTTCACCCAGCCACCAGTCGCCGGCCGCGTGCATCATGCCGACGATGCCGTGGCCCCATACCCGGGCCAGCAGTTCGCTCTCCGGCCCGAGGTCCACGCGTTCGGCGATCACCTTCGCCAGTTCCTCGCCGAGCCGGCGCAGCAGCGGCGCCGAGTGGCGGCCGACGTCGAAGCCCTGCTCGGGCTGGTGCGCGTCCTCGGCGGGGTGCATCAGGAACCGGTACACCTCGGGCAGCGCCTCGATCGCGGCGAGGTAGGTGTCAAGGGTCGCCTCGACCCGCTCGCGCCGGTCGGCGGGCGCGTCGACCGCCGCCCGCAGGGCGTCGAGCAAGGCGTCGGTGTGGCGCTTGGCCAGGGCCCGGTAGAGGCCGCCCTTGTCGCCGAAGTGCCGGTAGAGGATGGGCTTGGTGATGCCCGCCTCGGCGGCTATGGCGTTCATGGAGGCCTGCGGACCGTCCCTGAGCACCACACGATCCGCGGCTTCGAGCAGTTCCCGCCGCCGCCGTGCGGCCGCCGAGCGCTGCTGCTGCTCGTCCTGCTGTGTGGTGTCCATGGTGTGTCTCCCCGCCCAACTGCGATTCCGTGACGCCTGCGAAACGTAACACCATGGCGGCGGTTGCCGCCGGTCCGGAGGACTGCGGTTGACAGCTCCTACTTGCTGGTAACAGACTCCGGTTACCGCAGGTAACGCATGAAATTGAAGCAGTGCTGGAGGGGACATGGCCGAGTTCACGCTCGAACTCAACGATGACCAGAAGCAGGTCCGCGACTGGATTCACGGGTTCGCCGCCGATGTGATGCGCCCGGCCGCCGCCGAGTGGGACGAGCGTGAGGAGACTCCCTGGCCCGTGATCCAGGAGGCCGCCAAGGTCGGCATCTACTCCCTGGACTTCTACGCGCAGCAGTTCTTCGACCCGACGGGTCTCGGCATCCCGATGGCGATGGAGGAGCTGTTCTGGGGCGACGCGGGCATCGGACTCTCCATCGTCGGTACGGGCCTGGCCGCCGTGGGCGTCCTCGCGAACGGCACCGAGGAGCAGATCGGCACCTGGATCCCCCAGATGTACGGCGACGCTTCCGACGTCAAGGTCGCCGCCTTCTGCTCCTCCGAGCCGGACGCCGGATCCGACGTCTCGGCGATGCGTACCCGGGCGGTGTACGACGGCGCCAAGGACGAGTGGGTGCTGAACGGCACCAAGACCTGGGCGACCAACGGCGGCATCGCCAACGTCCACGTCGTCGTCGCCCTCGTCGACCCCGAGCTCGGCTCCAAGGGCCACGCCTCCTTCATCATTCCGCCCGGTACGCCAGGTCTGTCCCAGGGGCAGAAGTTCAAGAAGCACGGCATCCGCGCCTCTCACACCGCCGAGGTCGTACTGGAGGACGTACGCGTCCCCGGCCACTGCCTGCTCGGCGGAAAGGGCAAGCTCGACGAGCGCCTCGCCCGGTCACGCGAGCGAAGCGAGATGGGGGTCCCCCCGGCCGAAGGCTGGGGGAGCGCTCAGAAGGGCGGCGAGCGCGTCAAGAACGCCGCGATGGCCACCTTCGAGGCGTCCCGCCCGGCTGTGGGTGCGATGGCGGTGGGTACCGCCCGTGCCGCGTACGAGGTCGCGCTCGACTATGCCAAGACCCGCGAGCAGTTCGGTCGCCCGATCATCGACAATCAGGGCATCGCCTTCCAGCTCGCCGACATGCGCACCCAGATCGACGCGGCGCGGCTGCTGGTGTGGCGGGCTTCCTGGATGGCGACCACGGGCAAGCCGTTCACCTCGGCCGAGGGGTCCATGTCGAAGCTGTACGCCAGCGAGACGGCCAAGAAGGTCACGGCGCAGGCCGTCCAGATCCTCGGCGGCAACGGTTTCACGCGGGAGTACCCGGTGGAGCGCATGCACCGTGACGCAGCGATCTACACGATCTTCGAAGGCACGAGCGAGATCCAGCGCCTGGTGATCGCCCGCACGCTGTCGGGCATGCCGATCCGCTGACGACCGCTGACGACCCGCGGACGTACGAAGGCGCCGTCTCCGCCGTGGGGGCGGGGACGGCGCCCTCATGCGCCTTCGTGCGCCTTCATGTGTGGCGAAGTCAGGCGGGAAGGTGCGCCTCGATGGCGGCCACTATCTCGGCCGCCTCCGGCTCGGTGCGCGGACGGAAGCGGCCGACGACCTCACCCTCGCCGGAGATCACGAACTTCTCGAAGTTCCACTGGATGTCGCCGGCCTCGCCGTCGGCGTCGTTGACCTGCGTCAGCTCGGCGTACAGGGGGTGGCGGTGGTCGCCGTTCACCTCGATCTTCTCCAGCAGCGGGAACGTCACGCCGTAGCTCGCCGAGCAGAAGGTCTGGATCTCGTCCGAGCTGCCCGGCTCCTGGCCCGCGAACTGGTTGCACGGCACACCGAGCACGGTGAAGCCCCGGTCCGCGTACGTCTGCTGGAGCCGCTCAAGGCCCGCGTACTGCGGCGTCAGGCCGCACTTCGACGCGACGTTCACCACCAGTACCGCCTTGCCCCTGTAAGCCTCAAGGGTCACCGGCTCGCCGGTCAGGGTGCGCAGGGGGATGTCGTACAGGCTCATCGCCGTCTCCTCATAGCTTGCTGGTCTCTGACCCGTACTGTTCCAGAGACAGGCGGGCCCGCCGCCGACGGCCCTGCCTTCCGGGGCCGGATATCGTTGCCCGAGCCTGCTGGAGCCGATGGTGTCGCCGGCCCGGCTTCCGGTCCCGCTCTTCCCTCCGTACGACAGGTTCCCTCCGCCTTGCAGACGCTGCTCCTGCCTGCCCGCCCGTCCTGGCTGTCCCCGAAGATTCTGCGCACGGAGGTGCTGGCCGGTCTGGTTGTCGCGCTCGCGCTGATCCCCGAGGCGATCTCGTTCTCGATCATCGCCGGAGTGGACCCGGGCGTCGGTCTGTTCGCGTCGTTCACGATGGCTGTCACCATCGCGGTCTTCGGCGGCCGGCCCGCCATGATCTCGGCGGCGACCGGCGCCGTCGCCCTGGTCATCGCCCCGCTCAACCGCGAGCACGGCTTCGGCTACCTGGTCGCGGCCGTGATCCTGGGCGGCATCTTCCAGATCGTCCTGGGGGCGCTGGGAGTGGCCCGGCTGATGCGGTTCGTACCGCGCTCCGTGATGGTGGGCTTCGTCAACGCCCTCGCGATTCTGATCTTCATGGCGCAGGTGCCGGAGCTGACGGACGTGCCCTGGGGCGTCTATCCGCTGGTCGCGGGCGGGCTGGTGCTGATGGTGCTCTTCCCGAGGATCACCAGGGCCGTACCGGCGCCGCTGGTTTCCATCGTGATCCTCACGGTCATCACGCTGGCCGCGGGGATCGCCGTACCGACGGTGGGGGACAAGGGTGAGCTGCCGTCCTCGCTGCCGATGCCGGGCCTGCCCGACGTGCCGTTCACGCTGGACACGCTGACGACGATCGCCCCGTACGCGTTCGCGATGGCGCTGGTCGGGCTGATGGAGTCGCTGATGACGGCCAAGCTGGTCGACGAGATCACCGACACCCACTCGAACAAGACCCGCGAGTCGATCGGCCAGGGCGTCGCCAACATCGTGACGGGCTTCTTCGGCGGCATGGGCGGCTGCGCCATGATCGGCCAGACCATGATCAACGTGAAGACGTCCGGCGCGCGGACCCGCCTCTCGACCTTCCTCGCGGGCGTCTTCCTGATGATCCTGTGCATCGTCTTCGGGCCGGTCGTCTCCGACATCCCCATGGCCGCGCTGGTCGCCGTCATGATCCTGGTCTGCGTCGGCACCTTCGACTGGCACTCGATCGCGCCCGCGACGCTCCGGCGGATGCCGACGGGCGAGATCACGGTCATGGTGATCACCGTCGCCTGCGTGGTGGCGACCCACAACCTGGCCATCGGTGTGGTGGTCGGCTCGATCACCGCCATGGTCATCTTCGCCAAGCGCGTCGCCCACCTCGTCGAGGTCAGCCCGGTCACGGACCCCGACGGGCGGCGGACGGTCTACACCGTGACCGGCGAGCTGTTCTTCGCCTCCAGCAACGACCTGGTGACCCGGTTCAACTACAAGGACGACCCGGAGAACGTCGTCATGGACCTCTCCGCCGCCCACATCTGGGACGCCTCGTCGGTGGCGGCGCTCGACGCGATCACCACCAAGTACGAGGGCCGCGGAAAGACCGTGGAGATCGTCGGCCTGAACCGGGACAGCGCCGAACGCCACGGCAGCCTCAGCGGCGAACTCGGCACCCCCTAGCCCAAGCGCTCACGCTTTTTTGTCGTCCCAGGGGGAGCCCAGCCAGCTCTCGAAGCTGCGCATCAGCAGCAGCAGTGCGGCGGCGAGCCGCCAGTCGACCCACTCAGCGTGGACCTGCACTTCGTCGTCGTTCGACCGGAACTCCAGTACGGCGTCCTTGCCCCGGGTGCGCCAGATGATCCGGCGCGGGCCGCGCGCGACGTCGCCGCTGCCCGACAAAATGCTTCCTACGGCGATCGCGGCCTGGACGGGGAAGAGCAGCCACCACACGTACCACCAGAAAATCCGGCCCTTGAAGCCCACGGCTTCCGGCGCGCCGGTCTGCGCCACGGTCCAGCGGGTGCGCAAGCCGTTGCCCGACAGGGCCTTCTCGCGGGTGAGAGCGCCGACGACTTCGCCCTGCTCGCCCAGCACTTGGTACGTGGCGACGCAGTCGGAAGCCGACTTGGTGACGACGGTGGCGATCCGGCGTTGGCGGTAAGGGTCGGCCCACAGGACGAAGGAACGTATGCCGTCCTTGCGCGCCGCAAGATACGCGGGGACGCCTCCGGGCGGCAGTTCGCGCTCCGCGTGGGCGACCACGTGCGCGGGCTCGGTCGCCGTCGCCGCGTACTTCACCTGGTGTTTCACCTCGTGCGAGTCGGTCCGGGGCTCGGACCACAGCCGCAGGACGGCGCTCATCGCTGATTTCCTCTCGGTCGTACGGAATCCGGCCCGTCACCGGCGAGGCCGGTCTCCCAGACCCACGCGGCGATGCCGACGCGGTTACGGGCGCGGAGCTTCGCCTGGATGTTGGCGATGTGGGTCTTGGCGGTGCCCGGCGAGATGAACAACTCCGCGCCGACCTCCGCGTTGGTCAGGCCGCGCGCGACGAGCAGGGCGATCTCCCGCTCCCGGGCGGTGAGCGGGTCGGGAGCAGCGGGAGCGGCGGGACGGGTGGGGGAAGTACGGGTCGGTCCCGGCTCCGTCGCGGACAGTTGGCGCAGCAGCCGGACGGTCAGCTGCGGGCTGATGAGCGTGTCCCCGGCCATCGCCGCCCGTATGCCCTCGATCAGCAGATTGGGGCCCGAACGCTTCAGCAGGAAACCGCAGGCTCCGTTGCGCAGCGCGGTGTGTACGTAGTCGTCGACGTCGAAGGTCGTCACGACGATGACGTGGATGGGGTGCTCGGTGCCTGGGCCTGCCAGCAGCCGGGTGACCTCCAGGCCGTCGAGCCGTGGCATCCGGATGTCGGCCAGGACGACGTCCGGGCGCAGCGCGCGGGCCAGCTCGACGGCGGCCGCACCGTCGGCAGCTTCCCCGACGACGGTCATGTCGGGCTGCGAGTCGAGGATGAGCCGGAAGCCGCTGCGTACGTCTTCCTGGTCGTCGGCTATCAGGATGCGGGTGGTCACGGGATCATGATGCCGTGGCCTCTGCTCCGGTGGCGGGGAGGGCCGCCGTCACCCGCCAACCCCCTTGGTGCGGGCCCCAGGTGAAGGTGCCTCCTGACGCTCGGACGCGTTCGGCCAGGGCCGGCAGGCCGGTGCCTCCGCTGCCTCCGCGTTCGAAGCGGGGGAGGGGAGGCAGCGACGAGGGGCGGCGGCCGCCGTCGTTGGTGATCGTCACCTCGACGGTCGTACGGTCCGTGGTGAGTGCGACCTCCACCTCGGCCGCTCCTGGTGCGTGCCGGCGGACGTTGGTCAGCGCCTCCACCACGACCCGGTGGACGGTCGCGGCGCCCTCGCGGGAGAGCACCTCGGCTGCGCCGGGGGCGATGTCGAGGCGGGCGCGGGTGCGACCCGTATCGCTGAACCGGTCTATGAGGGTGGCGAGTTGGTCCGTTCCGGGGAGTGCTGTACGGGCGCCGGCCGGGGGTAGGTCTTCGCCGGATTCGTCCGCCGTGTGCAGCATGCGTACCGTACGGTCGATCGACGCCAGGGCCGCGAGCCCCGCCCGCTCGATCCGCTCCAGTGCCAGGGCGGCCGCCGCCGGGTCGTTCTGCGCCACGAAACGGGCCGCCTGGGCCTGGACGACGATGCCGCTGACGTCGTGGGCGACGAAGTCGTGGAGGTCGTGGGCGAGTTCGAGCTGCTGGGCGCGGCGGGCGGCGACAACGGCCAGGTGCCTGCGGCGTTCCATCGAGCGCGGGTAGCCGCCGACCACGAGTGCACCGATCACGGGCACGGTCCAGAAGGCCGCCAGGCCGACGTACTCGAAGAAGGACGCGGACGGCACGAGCGGAAGCGTCCACAGGGCGACTGCCGTGGCGGCAAGGCCGCCGCCGGCGAGGAGCTGCGGGCGCGGTGCCCAGCGTGCGGCGGCGGTCAGCAGCACCAACGCCGCTGCTGCTGCGACGAGTTGCCACGCCGAGCCCGTACGTGTGCCGTGTCCCGGCCAGACGAACGTGGCTACGAGGAGCAGGGCTCCGGCAGCGCCCGCGGCAACCCCGGTCCACCGGCGTGAGCGCGGCAAGCATCCGGCCGCGCCGAGCGCGATGGCGACGGCCGCGAGCGCCGGTGCGGGCCCGGCACCCAGAGCGAGGGTGGCGACGCACCAGGCGGCGCCTATGACGACACGGTCCCTGTGTGCCATGCCCATGATCTTCACGTCTACGACCCTATGGCCCGGGCCGGTCCGTCCGCCTCTGCCGAACGGCACAGAGGCCAGGCCGGGCCGCGTTGTGGATCTCCCGATCGGCCGATGGTCGCAGCCTGGCCCGGCGGCGGAAGCTGATGCCACACCGAACAGCGGCTCAACCAGCCGCCGTGAAAAGGGAGTTCATCATGTTGCGCAGCAGCACCACGATCCGTACGGCCGTCGCAAGCCTCGCCGCACTGGCCGCCATCGGTGGTCTCGCCGCCTCCGCCAATGCCTCGGCGTCGGGCGAAGCCCACGCCAAGCCGCAAGCGCAGACCCAGGCGAAGAAGGCGCCGAAGGAGTCCAGCCTCACCGGCTCCGCCAAGATGTACCGCAAGGACGGCCAGCGCGTGAACTTCTCCTTCGACGCCCACGGTTTCGCCCCCGCCGAGCCCGACGAGCCGGACGCCCCCGCGGGCACCTCGCGCGGCACCTTCCGCTTCAGCCACTACACCGCCGACGGCAAGCAGGGCGCGTACGCCGAAGGGCGCATCGACTGCCTGCTGACCGGCGGCCCGGTCGCCACCGCCACCGGCATCATCACGCGCTCCGACCACCCCTCCGGAATCGTCGGCAAGCGCGTCGGCTTCACCGCCCTGGACAGCGGCAAGCGCGACCGAGTCGGCTACAGCTGGGCCGTGGGCAGCATCGACACGATGAAGGTGCCGAAGTGCCTGAGCGCGGCGCCGTACGAGACGGTCGAGAGCGGCAACTTCAAGGTCGAGCACGTCATGCCGGAGAACCCTTCCGCGAAGTAAACAATCGACGAGAGTTTCGGCATCAATTCGCAGAATGCTTATTGATTGCACTCTTGAAGAGTCTGTAAACCTGCCGCTCAACAGCCAACGACGGTGTTGAGGAGCAGGGCGATGAACAGACGGTGGATGCGCCGGACCGCGGCCATGAGCGCGGCCGGCGCGCTCGCTCTCGGGCCGACCGGATGCGGCGGCGCGGCGGGGAGCACGTCGGCGGGCAGCGGCAAGGAGCTCACGTACTGGTCGATGTGGAAGCAGGGCGAGCCGCAGCAGAAGGCGCTCTCCGCCGCGATCGAGGACTTCACCGCCGAGACCGGCATCAAGGTCAAGCGCTGAGCAGGCTGGGCGCGCGGAGCGCCGGCGCGGGCACCTCGCTCTTCGCCATCGGCCTCGGCATCCCCGCCCATGCGGCGTTCCTGCCGCTGTACCAGGTGATGGCGCCGCTGAGCCTGGTCAACAACCTCCGGGGACTGTGGCTGCTCTGCACCGCGACGTCGATGCCGTTCGCAGTCTTCTTCCTCACCGGCTTCTTCCGGCCGCTGCCCGCCGAACTGGAGGAGGCGGCGGCCCTGGACGGCGCCTCCCCCTCGTACACCTTCTGGCGGATCATGCTGCCGCTGGCGCGCTCCGGGCTGATCACCCTGCTGCTGCTCAACGTCATCAACCACTGGGGAGAGACCTTCTTCGCACTGGTCTTCATCCAGGAGCAGGAACTGCAGACACTGCCGCTGCTCGGCTTCATGCAGCAGATGCAGTACAACGGCGCGGACTGGGGCGGTCTCTTCGCGGGCATCGCGGTGGTCGTCCTGCCGCTTGTCGCGCTGTACGTCTGGCTCGGCCGCCGCATCATCGAGGGCATGACGCTCGGATCCGGCAAGTAGCCGGCGATTGGAAAGGCAAACCGCACTGTGTCGACTGTGTCACCTCGACTTACGGCTCTCATCGCCATGCGCCAGGACGTGGCCGCGCTGGCTCTCCCCGACGGCGTACGGGCGCGGCTGGCCGCGGTCTGCGACGTGCCGGACCTTGTGGTCGACGATTTCGGGCGGCCGGAGGCGCGCAAGGCGCTGGCCCGTGCGGATGTGCTGATCTCGGGGTGGGGCTGCCCGGTGGTTGACGCGGGCGTGCTCGCCGACGCACCGCGGCTGAGGGCCGTCATGCACGCGGCGGGCTCGGTCAAGCAGGTGCTCGCCGCCGCGGTCTGGGAACGCGGCATCACCGTCTCGTCCGCCGCGCCCGCCAACGCGGCTCCGGTCGCCGCGTACACGGTCGCCGCGATCCAACTGTCGGCCAAACGGGCGTTCCGCGCGGCGGGCGAGTACCGGGCGGGCCGGCCCCAGGACCTGACGGTCTCCCCGACGACCGGCCTCCACGACCGTACGGTCGGCGTCATCGGGGCCTCGAAGATCGGGCGGCTGGTGCTGGGGCGACTGGCCGGGGCGGGGGTGCGGCTGCTGGTGCACGACCCGTATCTGGGGGCGGCGGACGCGGATGCGCTCGGCGCGGAACTGGTAGGCCTGGACGCGCTGTTGAGGGCCTCGGACATCGTGACGCTGCACGCGCCGCTGCTGCCCGGGACCCGGCATCTCATCGACGCGCGGGCGCTCGGGCTGCTGCGGGACGGTGCGGTGCTCATCAATACGGCGCGCGGTGGGCTCGTGGACACCGAGGCGCTGGCGGAGCACTGCGCGGCCGGCCGCATCGACGCGGTACTCGACGTCACCGACCCCGAACCGCTGCCGCTGGCCCACGTCTTGCTGACCTTGCCGAATGTGCTGGTCACGCCGCATGTCGCGGGGGCGATGGGTACGGAGGTACGGCTGCTGGGCGCGTTCGCGGTCGCGGAGGTGGAGCGATTTGCGGCGGGCGATGCGCTGGTGGGGGAGGTACGGGCGGAGGACTTGCCACGCATCGCTTGACCGCGGGGACGGTGCGGGTCGCCTGCGGCGCGTTCCCCTACCCGCCCCTTCCCGGCTGTGACATTTGCGGCTGCCGTCGCGTGGGGGCAAGCCCCCAGACCCCGGGACGCCTTTGGGGGTCCCCCCGGACGAAGTCTGGGGGAGTGTCCTCAAATGCTGGACGGGCTGGACTTCCCGGCCCGGCCGCAGTTCGTCCGTACCCCGTGCGGATCGTCGGAGGCGTGCAGGCCGGGCACCAGCAGCAGCCCGTGCACCCGGCCGCCAGCAGTTCGGCGATCGCCGCGTCCTCCGCCTTCGGGTCGTAGTACGAGCAGGCCAGCACGAACTGGGCGCCCGCTTCTGCCAGCACCTCGTCTGACAAGGGAGTCACGATGATTGCGATATGCGCCCCCTGGCGGCCGCCGTGCTGGTCACCGCCCTGCTCGGCGGCACCGCCGAGTCCGGGCCCTCCCGCACTCTGGTGTTCAGCGACGAGTTCACGGGCTCGGCGCTCGACACCACCAAGTGGAACGTGCGCGACCAGGAGCGCACCGAATCCGGCCGCACCGACGGCATCCGCTGGTGGTGCAAACCGGCCAACGTCCACGTGATACCGGAGAACGGCGGCAACCTCGCCATCGACCTGCGCAAGCTGGGTACTGATCAGTACGCGGGCGGCCGCGTCGACACCGACGGCATCTTCGACTTCACCCACGGCACGCTCGAAGTGCGCGTCCATGTCCCGCCCACCGAGGCCACTTGGGTGCCGTCTGGCTCCAGACGCACAGCTGGGGCACCATCAAGGGCAGCGCCGAGGACGGTGCGGAGATCGACCTGATGGAGAGCGCGTACAAGGCCGACAAGTACGCCGCGACCATCCACTACGACGGCTACGGCGCCGACCACCAGCAGTCCGCACAGGTCGTCGCCGCCCCCGCGCTGCACACCACGCACTACCAGACCATCGGACTCAACTGGACGCCCTCCCGCATGGAGTTCACGTGCGACGGCCAGATCGTGCGTACCGTCACCGACCCGAAGCTGATCAGCCAGGTGAAGGAGTATCCGATCCTCTCCCACGAGGTCCTGGACTGGGCCGAGGGCGATGTGACGACGGCGCCGCTCGACTACCGCTCGACGATGTACGTCGACTGGATCCGCGTCTGGCAGTGAGCGCCGCCGTCCCTACGCGACCACCGCACTCACGCGGGCAGCCGGCGGAACAGACCTTCCTGGACCACGGAGACGAGCAGATTGCCCGCGCGGTCGTAGATGCGGCCGCGCGCCAGTCCCCGGGCGCCGGTCGCGATGGGGGACTCCTGGTCGTACAGGAACCACTCGTCCGCCCGGAACGGCCGGTGGAACCACATCGCGTGGTCCAGCGACGCGATGTCGAAATTGCGCGGCCCCCACAGCGGCTCGATCGGGATACGGACCGCGTCGAGCAGCGTCATGTCGCTCGCGTACGCCAGCGCGCACGTATGAACGAGCTGGTCGTCGCCCAGCGGTCCGACCGCCCGCATCCAGACGGCGCTGCGCGGATCCGCCTCCTTGACCTGCTCGGTCGTCCAGCGCAGCCGGTCGACGTACCGGATGTCGAACGGCTGGCGCCGTGCCATCCGCTCCAGCGACTCGGGCAGCGTTCCGAGGTGCTCGCGGATCTCGTCGACGACCTTCGGCAGCGCATCCGGCTCCGGGAACTCCAGGCGCGGCGGCAGCTGGTGCTCGAAGGCGGCCTCCTCCGGCTGGTGGAAGGAGGCGGTGAGGTTGAAGATCGTGCGGCCCTGCTGGACGGCCGTGACCCGGCGGGTCGTGAAGGAACGCCCGTCCCGCACCCGCTCCACCTGGTAGACGATCGGCACACCGGGGCGGCCCGGCCGCAGGAAGTACGCGTGCAGCGAGTGCACGGGCCGCTCGCCCTCGGTCGTACGGCCGGCCGCGACCAAAGCCTGGCCGGCGACCTGCCCGCCGAAGACGCGTTGCAGGGACTCCTGCGGGCTGCGGCCGCGGAAGATGTTGACCTCGATCTGCTCCAGGTCGAGCAGATCAACGAGCCGTTCGGCGGGATTCGTCGTCACCGGGCGCTTCTCCTTGGTTCTACTGCAGACGCTGTTGCTGCTGACGCTTCCAGAACTGATGCTTCCAGTGCCGATGCTTCCAGAGCGGGCGCTTCTAGAGCTGACCGACAGAGGTGACGCGGACGACCGCCCGCCCCTCCTCGTCGGAGGCCGCGAGATCGACCTCGGCACTGATACCCCAGTCATGGTCGCCGTTCGGGTCGGCGAACGTCTGGCGGACGCGCCACAGGCCGTGCTCGGCGTCCTCCTCGATCATCAGCAGCTTGGGCCCGCGCGCGTCCGGCCCGGTGCCCAGGTCCTCGTACTCGTCCCAGTACGCGTCCATGGCCTCGCCCCACGCGTCCTCGTCCCAGCCGGACTCGCCGTCCATCTCGCCCAGCTCGCGGACGTGGTCCAGAGCCGCCAGCTCGACCCGGCGGAACATGGCGTTGCGTACGAGCACCCGGAAGGCCCGCGAGTTGGCCGTGACCGGCTTGACCTGGTCGGCGCGCTCCTGCGCCTGCTCGGCCGTCTCCACCTCGGGGTTGGCGAGCTGCTCCCACTCGTCGAGGAGGCTGGAGTCGACCTGGCGGACCAGCTCGCCGAGCCAGGCGATGAGGTCTTCGAGGTCCTCCGACTTGAGGTCGTCGGGGATGGTGTGCTCAAGAGCCTTGTACGCGCCCGCGAGGTAGCGCAGCACAATGCCCTCGGTGCGGGCGAGTTCGTAGTGCGAGGTGAACTCGGCGAAGGTCATGGCCCGCTCGTACATGTCGCGGATCACGGACTTCGGTGACACCGGGTGGTCACCGACCCACGGGTGGCTCTTGCGGTAGACGTTGTACGCGTGCCACAGCAGCTCGTCCAGCGGCTTCGGATACATGACGTCCTGGAGCCGCTCCATCCGCTCCTCGTACTCGACGCCGTCCGCCTTCATCTGGCCGACGGCCTCGCCGCGCGCCTTGTTCTGCTGGGCGGCGAGGATCTGGCGCGGGTCGTCGAGCGTGGACTCGACCACGGACACCATGTCCAGGGCGTACGACGGAGAATCCGGGTCCAGCAGATCGAACGCGGCCAGCGCGAACGTCGACAGCGGCTGGTTGAGCGCGAAGTCCTGCTGCAGATCGACCGTCAGCCGCACGATCCGGCCCTCGGCGTCCGGCGTCTTCAGCTGCTCGACGACACCGCCGCCGAGCAGCGAGCGGTAGATGGCGATGGCCCTGCGGATGTGCCGCAGCTGCGCCTTGCGCGGCTCGTGGTTGTCCTCCAGGAGGCGGCGCATCGCCTCGAAGGCGTTGCCGGGGCGTGCGATGACCGAGAGCAGCATGGTGTGCGTGACCCGGAAGCGCGAAGTCAGCGGCTCGGGGTCGGACTTGATGAGCTTCTCGAAGGTGGTGTCCGACCAGGCGACGAAGCCCTCCGGTGCCTTCTTGCGGACCACCTTGCGGCGCTTCTTCGGGTCGTCGCCCGCCTTCGCGAGTGCCTTCTCGTTCTCGACGACGTGCTCGGGCGCCTGCGCGACGACGAAGCCCGCCGTGTCGAAGCCGGCCCGGCCGGCGCGGCCCGCGATCTGGTGGAACTCCCGGGCGCGGAGCGTACGTACCCGCGTGCCGTCGTACTTCGTCAGCGCGGTGAACAGGACCGTGCGGATGGGCACGTTGACGCCGACGCCGAGCGTGTCCGTACCGCAGATGACCTTCAGCAGACCGGCCTGCGCGAGCTTTTCCACCAGGCGGCGGTACTTGGGCAGCATGCCCGCGTGGTGCACGCCGATCCCGTGGCGGACGTACCGCGAGAGGTTCTTGCCGAACTTCGTGGTGAAGCGGAAGCTGCCGATCAGGTCGGCGATCTGGTCCTTCTCCTCGCGCGAGCACATGTTGATGCTCATCAGCGACTGCGCCCGCTCGACGGCCGCCGCCTGCGTGAAGTGGACGATGTAGACCGGTGCCTGCTTGGTCTCCAGGAGCTCGGTCAGCGTCTCCGTGATGGGAGTGAGGCGGTACTCGTACGACAGCGGGACCGGACGGGTCGCGGAGCGCACGACCGACGTCGGGCGGCCCGTACGCCGAGTGAGGTCCTTCTCGAACATCGCGACGTCGCCGAGCGTTGCCGACATGAGGACGAACTGCGCCTGCGGAAGTTCGAGCAGCGGAATCTGCCAGGCCCAGCCGCGGTCCTGTTCCGCATAGAAGTGGAACTCGTCCATCACGACCTGGCCGATGTCGGCGTGCTTTCCGTCGCGCAGCGCGATGGAGGCCAGCACCTCGGCGGTGCAGCAGATGACCGGGGCGTCGGCGTTGACGGACGCGTCGCCCGTCAGCATCCCGACGTTCTCCGTGCCGAAGAGCTTGCACAGGTCGAAGAACTTCTCCGAGACCAGCGCCTTGATCGGCGCGGTGTAGAAGGTGACCTTGTCCTGAGCCAGCGCGGTGAAGTGCGCACCCGCCGCGACCAGGCTCTTTCCGGAGCCAGTGGGGGTGGACAAGATCACATTCGCACCCGAGACCACCTCGATCAGTGCCTCCTCCTGGGCGGGGTAGAGGCTGATGCCCTGGCCCTCGGCCCATGCGGAGAAAGCCTCGAAGAGGGCATCGGGGTCGGCGGACGGAGGCAGCTGATCGATAAGGGTCACACCCCCATCTTGCCTGGCTTCCCCCTTCAAGAGGGAACCGGACGGCCGTACGAAGATCACGGGCGATACGCTGCCGTGTCAACTGGGCCACAGCACAAGAGCAAATGGGGCGGGAACAATCATGATGGGACCGGCACACTCACTGTCAGGAGCAGCGGCCTGGCTGGGGGTGGGGGCGGCGGCGGCCGCCGCGGGCCATCCGATGCCCTGGCCCGTACTCGTCGTCGGAGCGCTGATCTGCGCGGGCGCGGCGCTCGCACCCGACCTCGACCACAAGTCCGCGACCATCTCGCGCGCCTTCGGCCCCGTATCGAAGGGCCTGTGCGAGATCGTCGACAAGCTGTCGTACGCCGTCTACAAGGCGACGAAAAAGCCCGGCGACGCCCGCAGGACCGGCGGCCACCGCACCCTCACCCACACCTGGCTGTGGGCGGTCATGATCGGCGCCGGCGCATCCGCCGTGGCGTACACCGGCGGGCGCTGGGCCGTCCTCGTGCTCCTCTTCATCCACCTCGTCCTGGCGGTGGAGGGCCTGCTGTGGCGGGCCGCCCGGGTGTCCAGCGACGTCCTGGTGTGGCTCCTCGGCGCGACCAGTGCGTGGATCCTGGCGGGCGTACTGGACAAACCGGGCAACGGCGCCGACTGGCTCTTCACCGGTGACGGCCAGGAGTACCTGTGGCTCGGCCTGCCGATCGTCCTCGGCGCCCTGGTGCACGACATCGGCGACGCGCTCACCGTCTCGGGCTGCCCGATCCTGTGGCCGATCCCGGTGGGCCGCAAGCGCTGGTACCCGATCGGCCCGCCGAAGGCGATCCGCTTCCGCGCCGGGAGCTGGGTGGAGCTGAAGGTGCTGATGCCGGTGTTCATGCTGCTCGGGGGAGTGGGCGGCGCGGCGGCGCTGAACTTCATCTGATCCGGCGCCGGGCCCTCGGGCCCGGCGCCGCGTCCTCACGGAGAGTGGGGCGGTGAATCGGACGACGAGGAATCAGACGACGAGGAACTCGGGGCCGTACGTGGCGATGTCCTCGCCGTCCGGACGCTTGATCTGCATCAGATCCACCGCGATCTTCCGCATGGCCTTCATCGCCAGGAACGACTCGCCGAATGCCGTCTCGTCTCCGTCCGCCCATGCCTTTTCCAGGAGCCGGAGCGTCTCGGTGTACGTCTTGTTGAATGCCATGAGGAGCGGATCTGCCTTCGGGCTGCGGATGGGCCAGGGGCGCTTCTCCATCTTGGCCATGAAGTACATGTCGGGGTCCTTGACGTAGCCGCCCTTGAATTCCCACTTGTCCGGGTCGCGCTGGACCAGTCTGAGCCGCTTGTTGTAGGCGATCTCTCCGAACTTGTAGTAATGCGCCAATTCGCCCGCGATGTGGGGGTCGTTCGGCATCTTGTCGGTGCCTTCGCCCTGCTCTTTGATCACGTTGATCGCGCGCACAATGTCCTCGCGATTCTTGAGAATCGTGAGCTTGTTGTCGCCGACGTTCCCCTTCATCTGCCGCCGGGTGTCGATCTGCGGTTCGGACGGGAGGCTCATGAACGCGTCCCGGATCCCGTCGTAGAACTTGCCGATCGTCGGCGCGCTGTCGAACTCGGCGAGGGGATGCTCGGGCTTCTCGATCGCCATGAACATCTTCGCGGAGTCCTGATTGAGCCTGGAGAGGTACACCTCGAGCCCCGGACGTACGCGTCCAGGAAGTTCGCCGGGGTATTTGAGGGATTTGGCGGCGGTGAGGATCTGCGGAATGCCACCGATCGAGGCCAGCATGTTGCACGCGAGACCCATGTGGAACATCTCGTCGAAGACGATGCTTCTGATGATCTGCGCAGCCTCTTCATTGGGGTCTTTGACCGACCACCAGGCGCAGAGGTACGGCGGGAGAGTGGACAGTTCGAGAGTGACGGCGGTCTGGAGGCTCTCGTGGATCCATTTGAGGCCTCTCTTCTCCGGCGGAACGTCGAGCAGTTCAACGATCGACGTCGGTTCCAGGGTGGTGGTCACGGCGGACTCCGTTCACTTCGGCGGCGGGGCGGGCGACGACGGCCATCGTGATTACCGAAAGTAATGGCCGATCTCTTTCGGTTACGGGATGACGCGCCGCCCACCCGGCAATCGCTATCCGTGCCAGGACCGCCAGAGCGCCGCGTACGCGCCCTCCGCCGCCACCAGGTCGTCGTGGCTGCCCAGCTCGCTGATCCGGCCTCCCTCGACCACCGCGATCACATCCGCGTCGTGCGCGGTGTGCAGCCGGTGCGCGATCGCCACGACCGTACGGCCGTCGAGCACCCGCGCCAGCGACCGCTCCAGATGACGCGCGGCCCGCGGGTCGAGCAGCGACGTCGCCTCGTCCAGGACCAGCGTGTGCGGGTCGGCCAGCACCAGCCGGGCCAGCGCGATCTGCTGTGCCTGTGCCGGAGTGAGCGCATGGCCGCCCGAGCCGACCTCGGTGTCGAGGCCGTCGTCCAGCGCCCGCGCCCAGCCGTCCGCGTCCACCGCGCCCAGCGCCGCCCACAGCTCCGCGTCGTCCGCACCCGTACGGGCCAGCAGCAGGTTGTCGCGCAGGGAGCCCACGAAGACATGGTGCTCCTGGTTGACCAGCGCCACGTGCTCGCGCACCCGCTCGGCCGGCATCTGCGACAACTCCGCCCCGCCCAGCGTCACTTCACCCGTGCGCGGCGCGTAGATCCCGGCCAGCAGCCGTCCCAGCGTCGACTTGCCCGCACCCGAAGGGCCCACCAGGGCGAGCCGCGTTCCGGGTGCGACGTCCAGGGTCACCTTGTGCAGTACGTCGACGTCCGCCCGGTACCCGAAGTGCACGGCGTCGGCCCGCACCGTACGCCCGTCGGGCGCGACGCGCGTGTCTCCGGCGTCCGGCTCGATCTCCCGTACGCCGACGAGGCGGGCCAGCGAAACCTGGGCCACCTGGAGCTCGTCGTACCAGCGCAGGATGAGGTTGACGGGGTCCACCAGCATCTGCGCCAGCAGGGCGCCCGTCGTCAGCTGGCCGACGTTGATCCAGCCCTCCAGTACGAAGACACCGCCGATCAGCACCACGGAGCACAGGATCGTGATGTGCGTGACGTTGATGACGGGGAAGAGCACGGACCGCAGCCACAGCGTGTACCGCTCCCATGCCGTCCACTCCCTGACCCGCTGCTCGGACAGCGCCACCCGGCGGCCGCCGAGGCGGTGCGCCTCGATCGTCCGGCCCGCGTCGACCGTCTCGGCCAGCATCGCCGCGACCCCCGCATAGCCCGCCGCCTCGGAGCGGTACGCCGAAGGGGCCCGCCTGAAGTACCAGCGGCAGCCGATGACCAGCACGGGCACAGCCACCAGGACGGCCAGGGCCAGCGGCGGCGCGGTGACGACGAGGCCGCCGATCAGCAGCCCGGCCCACACCACACCGATGGCGAGCTGCGGCACGGCCTCGCGCATCGCGTTCGCCAGCCGGTCGATGTCGGTGGTGATGCGCGACAGCAGATCGCCGGTGCCGGCCCGCTCCAGTACACCCGGCGGCAGGCCGACGGAGCGTACGAGGAAGTCCTCACGCAGGTCGGCCAGCATCTCCTCGCCGAGCATCGCGGCGCGCAGCCGCATCTGCCGGGTGAAGACGGTCTGGACGACGAGGGCGATCGTGAACACCGCCACAATGCGCTCCAGACGGAGCTCGCGCACCCCGGTCGCCAGGTCCTCGACGAGCGAGCCCAGCAGGTACGGGCCCGCCATCGAGGCGACGACCGCGATCGCGTTGAACGACACGAGCACCGCGAATGCCTTGCGGTGACGCCTCATCAGCTCGCCCACATAGGTCCGCACGGTCGCGGGACTGCCGACGGGCAGGGTCGTCGCCGACTCCGGTGCGGCCGGGTCGTACGCCGGTGGCGCCACGCCGATCATGCCGATTCCTCGATTTCTTGAAGTTCCTCTTGAAGGTGCTCCTGGAGAGCCAGTGCCCGCGCGATCTCTTCCTCGGTCTCGCGGGTGACGACCGCGCGGTAGCGCGGTTCGCTGTGCAGCAGTTCGCGGTGCACGCCCACCGCGGCGACCTCGCCGTCGTGGACGAGCACCACCCGGTCGGCCTGGTCGAGCAGCAACGGCGACGAGGCGAAGACGACCGTCGTACGTCCCGTACGCAGCTTCTTCACCCCCGCGGCGACCCGCGCTTCGGTGTGCGAATCGACGGCGGAGGTCGGCTCGTCCAGGACGAGGACCTGCGGGTCGGTCACCAGCGAGCGGGCCAGGGCGAGGCGCTGCCGCTGCCCGCCGGACAGCGAGCGCCCGCGCTCGGTGATCCGGGTACGCATCGGATCGCCGTCACCGTCGTCTGCCGACGCCTGGGCGAGTGCGGCCAGTACGTCGTCGCACTGGGCCGCGTCCAGCGCGTTCGCGGCGGCGACCTTGCCCGAAGCGGGCACGTCGAACAGGTCGCTGAGGGTGCCGGACAGCAGCACCGGGTCCTTGTCCTGGACGAGGACGGCGGTCCGCGCGGCGCTCAGCGGCAGCTCGTCGAGCGCCACCCCGCCGAGCAGCACCGAAGGCGACTTCTCGTCGGTGTCCGCCGTGGTTTCTGCTGTGGCGTCCGCCGTGGTGTCCGTCGTGGGGTGCCCACCGAGCCGCTCCGCGAGCCGGCCCGCCACGTCCGGGTCGCCGCACACCACGGCAGTGAAGCGGCCCGCGGGTGCGAGCAGCCCGGAGGCCGGGTCGTACAGGTCGCCGCTCGGAGCCATGACGCCGGACTCCGCCCCGGACTCGCCGCCCGTCGCGGACGCCGTGCGTTCCAGCGACAGCACCCGCGCGGCCCGCTTCGCCGAAGGACGCGAGAAGGAGTACGCCATGGCGATCTCCTCGAAGTGCCCCAGCGGGTACAGCAGCAGGGTCACCGCGCTGTACACGGTGACCAGTTCACCGACCGTGACCTTCCCGTCGAGCGTGAGCTTCGCGCCGTACAGGACGACCGTGATCAGCAGCAGACCGGGCAGCAGCACCTGGATCGCGGAGATCAGCGACCACATGCGGGCACTGCGCACAGCCGCTTGTCGTACCTCCTGCGAGGCGCGGCGGTAACGGCCGAGGAACAGCTCCTCGCCGCCGATGCCGCGCAGTACGCGCAGTCCGGCGACGGTGTCGGAGGCCAGCTCGGTGGCCTTGCCCGCCAGCTCGCGCTGGGTGTCGGCCCGCCGGGTCGCCGCAGGCAGCAACGGCAGTACGGCCAGCGCCAGTACGGGCACACCGATCGCAACGACGATGCCGAGCGCGGGCTGGTAGATCAGCAGTCCCGTGCAGACGACGACGAGCGCGACGGCGGCGGCGGCGAAGCGTGAGAGCGCCTCGACGAACCAGCCGATCTTCTCGACGTCGCCGGTGGAGACCGCGACGACCTCGCCCGCCGCGACTCTGCGGGTCAGGGCCGAGCCCAGCTCCGCGGTCTTGCGGGCCAGCAGCTGCTGCACGCGCGCCGCAGCGGTGATCCAGTTGGTGACGGCGGTCCTGTGCAGCATGGTGTCGCCGACGACGACGGCCACACCCAGCAGGGCGATCAGCCCGGCGGCGAGCGCGAGGCCACTGCCGGATCCGTCCACCACGGCCTGCACGGCGAGGCCCACGCCCAGCGGGAGACCGGCGACGCCGCACTGGTGCAACAGTCCCCAGGACATCGACTTGAGCTGCCCGCCGAGCTGGTTGCGCCCGAGCCACAGCAGGAATCGGGGCCCGGACCGTACGTCGGGGACGCCCGGATCGGGATACGGAAGATCGCGAATCTGCATGACGTCCCACGGCTCGGTGTGTTGGCTGAAACCGTGCAAGGCTCACCTTTTTCCACCGCACAACACAATCGATTTATGGGCGCCAGGACACAGAACGCGCCAAGATCGAACACCCCGGTCTGGCGCTCCGGACCGTCCCACGCTTCACTCCTGACGCATGAGACGACGAAGAGTCATGAGCATGCTCGCGGGCCTGGCCCTGGCCGCGGGATCGGTTTTCGGCGCAGGCCAGGCCGGCGCGGCAACCGTGACTGCAGCCGCGGGTGACGAGCCGCCCGCCGAGTTCGGCAGGGACTGGCACGACCCCGTGACCGCCGCACCGCCCGTCGAGGTCCCGGACACGCGCTCCTGCCAAGTGACCGTCGCCGAGGCGCAGTTCCGCGATTTCACGCCGTTCAAGGGCGGCTACGCACCGCCGAAGGGATGCGGCGACCGGTGGAGCAAAGTCGTGCTCCGCCTGGAGGGAAAGGTCGCCGGGCGGCAGTACGACCGCCTCGGTTACCTCCACATCGGCGGAGTCGAGGTGCTCCGCACGTCCACTCCGCAGCCCTCGCCCGACGGCATCACCTGGTCCGTCGAGAAGGACGTCACGCGCTACAGCGACACACTGCGCCGCGAGCAGCCCGTCGAGATGCTCATCGGGAATGTCGTCAACGAGACGTACACCGGTGTCATCGATGTCAAGGCGAAGCTGACCTTCTACGCCGCCGAGGGCCACACCAAGCCCGCCGCGGCCCCGGACCGCGTCCTCACCCTGGACAGCGACTCGCTCACCACCCCGCGCAACTCCGAGCGCATACTCGCCGAGGTGTACGCGACGGGCTCGGGCGGCGGCTGCGAGGAGTACTGGTACCTGTCCGTCCCCGAGGAGGCGCCGTACTCCTGCAAGACGCCGGACGGCCCCTACCGCGAGGTCCAGATCAAGGTCGACGGACAACTCGCGGGAATCGCCGCGCCGTTCCCGACAGTCTGGACGGGCGGCTGGTCCAACCCCTTCCTCTGGTACGTGATCCCGGGCCCGCGGGCCTTCGACATCAAGCCCATCCAGTACGACCTGACGCCCTTCGCGGGCAGGCTCAACGACGGCCGCCCGCACCGCGTCGAGGTGTCCGTCGTCGGTGTTCCCGAGGGGCAGACCGGCTGGAGCACGCCCGTCAATGTGCTGGTCTGGCAGGACGAAGGCCGCGAGGTGGTCACGGGCGCGCTGACCCGGCACCAGAACGGCGTGCCGGTCAACTCCACGACGTACACGGCCGGTTCTGAACACCGCCTCGACACCACGGGCGGCCACCGGCTCACCGTCTCCGGATACGTGAACACCTCGCACGGGCGCATCCGGACCACCGTCGACCGCACGCTCGCCAATACGTCCGTCCACCGCTGGACCGAGGGCGAGAACCTCGACGCGCTCAAGGGGAAGTGGACGGACGACGAGACGGTCACCACCGACGGGCGTGGGCCCTCCCGCGCTGTGCGCGCCCACCGTACGTACACGATGGACGGTACGACGACGCTGGGCGCGGGCGACCGGCTGCGGACGGTGCTGGCCCTCGGGGACCGGGCCGACACCAGCGTCCTGCGGGGCGGCAAGCGGGTGTCGTGGTCGCGGTTCGACGACGCGTACGAGGGCGACGCGACGTACACGGCGAACGTGCCGCGCGACCAGCGGCACGCGGTGGGCACGACGAGCGAGCGCTACCGGCTCCGGGGGTCGGCCGGGTGCTACGACCGGAGCCTGAGGACGGTCCAGGGGACGGTGACGGAGGACCGGCTGCACTGTTGAAAGACGGGCCCGGCCCCACAGGGCCGGGCCCCTCTTCGCTGCCGGCTACGGCTTCGGCTTCTCGGAGTCCATGCCGGGGCGGGACTTCTTCCACTCGCCCCGGGTGAAGTCCGGGATCTGCTGCGGCATCCCCTTCGCCTTGATCGACAAGTGGCTCAGCGGCACAGGAGAGGTCCAGGTCGCGGCGTCGTACACGTCGAAGTCCGGGACGAGGCCGAGCTGCATGCACTGCATCAGCCGGAAGACCAGCATGTAGTCCATGCCGCCGTGACCGCCGGGCGGATCGGCGTGCTCCTTCCACAGCCAGTGGTCGAACTCGGCGGCGTACTTGGAGAAGTCGCCCCACTGGTGGTTCGCGTGGTCCGGCTCGATGTAGATCCGCGACGGGTAGTCCTCGAAGACGCCGCGCGTGCCGCCGAGGCTGTTGATCCTGCTGTACGGGTGCGGGGTCGAGACGTCGTGCTCCAGCCGGATCACGCGGCCCTTGGCCGTCTGGACGAGGCTGATCGTACGGTCGCTCTCGATGTACGACTCCTTCCAGCTCGGGTCGCCGGGCGGCATGTGTTCGGCGCGGTACTCGGCGAGGCCGAGGGCGGGGGAGCCGACGCTGGTGATGCTCACGGCGCGGTCACCCCGGTTGAGGTCCATGTAGTTGGCGACCGGGCCGAAGCCGTGGTTGGGGTAGAGGTCGCCGCGCAGGCGGGTGTGCCACAGGCGGCGCCAGGGGCCCTCGTAATAGGTGGGGGAGAACATCAGGCCGCGCAGGTCGTGGTTGTACGCGCCCGCACCGTGCAGCAGATCACCGAACTTGCCCGCGTGTGCCATACGCAGTACGCGCATTTCGTTCTTGCCGTAGCAGCAGTTCTCCAGCTGCATGCAGTGGCGTCGGGTGCGCTCGGAGAGGTCGACGAGTTCCCAGAGCTGGTCCAGCTGGAGCGCGATCGGACACTCCACGCCGACGTGTTTGCCGTCCAGCATGGCGGTCTTGGCCATGTCGAAGTGGGAGTCCCAGGGCGTCGCGACGTACACGAAATCGATATCGGTGCGTTTGCAGAGATTTTTGTAGTCGTCCTCGCCCTTGGTGTAGACGGCGGGCGCGGGCTGCCCCGCCGCGACGACCTTGGCGGAGGCCTTCTCGGTCTTTTCCTTGACCGGGTCGCAGATCGCGACGACCTTGACGGCCGGCAGTGCGAGAAAGAGGTCGATCATGCTGTCGCCGCGGTTGCCGAGGCCGATGATGCCGACCCGGACGGTGCTGCGCCGCTCGAAGGGGACCCCGGCCATCGTGCGGCCCTGGCGTTTCGGGGCGTCCTGCGCGGCCGAAGTCGCATCCTCTGCCGCCGATTCCGGTGCGGCTGCGGCTGCGGCGCCGCCTGTGCCCACTGCGCCGAGCCCGATCCCGGCGCCGGCCGCACCGGCGGTCCACAGGACCGAGCGTCGGCTCACCGGATTTTCGTCCCTGCTGTCGTTCATCGAGCCTCCAGAGAGAGCGTATGAACTTCCGCATGGACCTTGGTATTTGAGACTGATGATGCGCAAGAGGGCAGCTTGGACTCTTGTTTCGGGCTCATGGACTCTTCGGTGCCCGCGCCGTCGTCCTCAGCAGCGGCGCTCCGGCATGCCGTCCACGAGAGCGGACAGCAGGCCGCCGAGCACCTCGCGCTGCTCGGTGGTCAGGGGAGCCAGGATGTCCTCCGCGGCGTCCCGGCGAGCGCTGCGCAGCGACCTCAGAGTGGCGCGGCCGGTGTCGGTGAGCTCGATCCTGATCACTCGGCGGTTGGTGGGATCGGGCACGCGGCGCACCCGGTCGCTCGCCTCAAGACCGTCGACGAGCGTGGTCACGGCGCGCGGGACCACGTCGAGGCTCTGGGCCAGATCGGCCATGCGCGGCGGCTGCTCGTGGTTCTGGCAGAAGTGCGAGACCGTGCGCAGCAGTCGGGACTGCGCCGGGGTGATGCCGATCGGCTCCATCTGCTGCCGCTGGATCCGGTGGAGTCTGCGCGTCAGTCGCAGCAGCTGCTCGGCCAGCAGGCCGTCGGCGTCGGAGTTGCTCATACCGGGAACGATAACAGGACCTTGTGCATTGTGAGTATAGGTAACAATGAGCTAAGCTCTCAAAATGTCCGCGTTCTCTCACCTCTGGCGAACTCACCCCCGGCGAAGGAGCCCATGCATCCCGATCGATCCTCCTGGACGCCCCCACCGCGTGACTCCGCACAGCCCGAGGAGCCCGCGCAGGTGCGCCGCATCCTCCGGCTCTTCCGGCCGTACCGGGGCCGCCTGGCCCTCGTAGGCCTGCTCGTCGCGGCCTCGTCCCTCGTCTCCGTAGCCTCGCCGTTCCTGCTCCGCGAGATCCTGGACACCGCGATCCCGCAGGGTCGCACCGGGCTGCTGAGCCTGCTCGCCCTCGGCATGATCCTCACCGCCGTGGTGACGAGTGTCTTCGGCGTGCTCCAGACGCTGATCTCCACGACGGTCGGCCAGCGCGTCATGCACGACCTGCGCACCGCCGTGTACGCCCAGCTCCAGCGGATGCCGCTCGCCTTCTTCACCAAGACCCGCACCGGCGAGGTCCAGTCCCGCATCGCCAATGACATCGGCGGTATGCAGGCGACGGTGACGTCCACCGCGACCTCGCTGGTCTCCAACCTGACCTCGGTCGTGGCCACGGTCGTCGCCATGCTGGCGCTCGACTGGCGGCTGACCGTCGTCTCGCTGCTCCTGCTGCCGGTCTTCGTCTGGATCAGCCGCCGCGTCGGCCGCGAGCGCAAGAAGATCACCACGCAGCGGCAGAAACAGATGGCGTCGATGGCCGCCACCGTGACCGAGTCCCTGTCGGTCAGCGGCATCCTGCTCGGCCGCACCATGGGCCGCGCCGACTCGCTCACCAAGTCCTTCGCCGACGAGTCCGAGCGGCTCGTCGACCTCGAAGTGCGCTCCAACATGGCGGGGCGATGGCGGATGTCCACCATCGGCATCGTCATGGCCGCCATGCCCGCTGTCATCTACTGGGCCGCGGGCCTGGCCATGCAGACCGGCGGCGCCGCCGTCTCCCTCGGTACGCTCGTCGCCTTCGTATCGCTCCAGCAGGGCCTCTTCCGGCCCGCCGTGAGCCTCCTGTCGACCGGTGTGCAGATGCAGACCTCGCTCGCGCTCTTCCACCGGATCTTCGAGTACCTCGACCTGCCGGTGGACATCACAGAGCCCGAGAAGCCCGTCCGGCTGGAGAAGATCCGAGGCGAAGTGCGCTTCGACAACGTCCACTTCACGTACGACGAGAAGAGCGGGCCCACGCTCAGTGGCATCGACGTCACGGTCCCCGCGGGTGGCAGCCTCGCCGTCGTCGGACCCACCGGGTCCGGCAAGAGCACGCTCAGCTACCTGGTGCCGCGGCTGTACGACGTGACGGGCGGCGGCGTCACCATCGACGGCGTCGACGTGCGCGACCTGGACTTCGACACCCTGGCCCGCGCCGTCGGCGTGGTCTCCCAGGAGACGTACCTCTTCCACGCCTCCGTCGCCGAAAACCTGCGCTTCGCCAAGCCGGACGCGACCGAAGACGAGCTCCGGGCGGCGGCCGAGGCAGCGCAGATCCACGACCACATCGCCTCACTGCCCGACGGGTACGACACTCTGGTCGGCGAGCGCGGCTACCGCTTCTCCGGCGGCGAGAAGCAGCGCCTCGCGATCGCCCGAACCATCCTGCGCGACCCGCCCGTCCTCATCCTCGACGAGGCGACGAGTGCCCTCGACACCCGTACGGAACACGCCGTGCAGCAGGCCATCGACGCGCTCTCCGAGGGACGCACGACCATCACCATCGCCCACCGCCTCTCCACCGTCAGGGACGCCGACCAGATCGTCGTCCTCGACAGCGGGACGACCGCCGAGCGGGGCACGCACGAGGAGCTCCTGGAGCAGGGCGGGCGGTACGCCGCGCTGGTGCGCAGAGACGCACGGCTGGCGCCCGCCGCGACCTGACGCCGGGATACCCGATGACCCCGGGATACCCGATGACGCCGGATCCCCGATGCGGCGCACGACGCGGGTAGCGTCATGCGCATGGCGCTGCCCGCCCTCGCGAGGTGAATCTCAGTGAACAAGTCCGAGCAGAAATCGCCCACCGCCGGCTCCCGGCCGACGCACCGCGGCCGGCTGCTGCTGATCGTCGGTATGTCGGTGGCCGCGGCAGTCGCGGTCCTGGTGCCCCTGCTGCTCCAGGAGGAGAAGGGCGGGCCGAAGAGCGTCCTGGTTCCGGAAGGATGGCGGGCGTCGCAGGTGTACGCGGCAGTAGACAAGGCCCTCGGCGTTCCCCCCAGGACCACCGAGAAGGCGGCCGGAACCGCAGACCTGAAACTGCCTGCCGAGGCCAAGGGGAATCCGGAGGGTTTCCTCTTCCCGGCCACCTATCCGGTCGACGGGAAGACGACGCCGGCGAGTCTCCTCTCGTACATGGTCAACACCGCCGACAAGCAGTTCAAGGCGGAGTCCGGGGAGTCCGGGCCCTACCGGAAGGTCACGATCGCCAGCATCGTGCAGGCCGAGGCCGACACCCCCGAGGACATGGGGAAGGTCGCGCGCGTCATCAGCAACCGGCTGGCGCGGGGCATGCCGCTGCAAATGGACTCGACGCTCAACTACGCGCTGAACCGATCGACGCTCGACACCACCCACGCGGACACAAAGATCAAAAACCCGTACAACACCTACAAGGAGACCGGCCTGCCGCCCACCCCGATCGGCAACCCCGGCCGGCAGGCGATGGAGGCGACCCTCAACCCGCCCCCGGGCAAATGGCTCTACTTCGTCACCGTCGCGCCGGGGGACACCCGCTTCACCGCCAGCTACGCCGAACAGCAGAAGAACGTAAAGGAATTCAACGCGAACCGCAGGAGTGAGAGCAAGAGCGGCGGCTGACCTGCCTCAGACGCGGGACGCGACCGCCCCGGCCCCCGCCCCCACCGGTTCCGGCCGACGCTCCAATAGCCGCATGATCCCGCGCACCGCCGCCCGCCCCGCCCGGTTGGCCCCGATGGTGCTGGCCGAAGGCCCGTACCCCACCAGATGCACCCGCTCGTCCCGCGCCGCGCGCGTCCCCTCGACGCGGATACCGCCGCCCGGCTCGCGCAGCTTGAGCGGTGCCAGGTGGCCGGTCACGGCACGAAAGCCGGTCGCCCACAGGATGACGTCGGCCTCGACCGCCCGGCCGTCGTCCCAGGCCACACCGTCCGGCGTAATCCGGTCGAACATCGGCAGCCGCTCCAGCACGCCGTCCTCACGCGCCCGCGCGACCGCCTCGGTCACCGGAAGTCCGGTCACCGACACCACGCTCTGCGGCGGCAGCCCGCGCCGAACCCGCTCGTCGACCATGGCGACCGCCGCCCGCCCCTGGTCCTCGCCGAACGGCCCCTGGCGGAAGACCGGCGGCCGTCGCGTCACCCATGTGGTCTCCGCCGCGACCTCGGCTATTTCCATCAGATGCTGTACGCCGGAGGTCCCGCCGCCCACCACGACCACCCGCTGACCGGTGAATTCCTGCGGCCCGGGGTAATCGGCCGTGTGCAACTGCCGCCCCCGGAAGGTGTCCTGGCCCGGGTAGCGGGGCCAGAAGGGCCGGTCCCAGGTGCCTGTCGCGTTGATCAGGGCGCGCGCGGACCACACACCCTCCGACGTCTCGACGCGCAGCCGCCCGCCGTCGCCCTCGCCGTCCTTGCTCTCTGCCTCGCGCACCGCCCACACATCCACCGGCCGGTGAACGCGCAGCCCGAAGGTCCGCTCGTACGTCTCGAAGTACTCCCCGATGACCTCGGAGGAGGGGCGGCCGGAGTCGGCGCCGGTCAGCTCCATGCCGGGCAGGGCATGCATCCCGTGGACCTTGCCGTACGTCAGCGAGGGCCACCGGAACTGCCACGCGCCGCCGGCGTGCGGCGCATGGTCGAGCACCACGAAGTCCCGGCCGGGCTCCAGGCCCGCGCGCCGCAGATGGTAGGCGCTGGACAGCCCCGCCTGCCCAGCGCCGATGACGACCACGTCCACGTCCCGCACCTCGATGTTGTTCACGTTTCTACTAACAGGGCGGAGGTCATGGGTCTTCCCGTACTCGACAGCGCCCATCAGTAGTGCCCATCAGCAGCGCCCATCGACAGCGCCCGCCGGGCGCGGATACGTCAGGATGGGGAGCATGTCCGATGTCTTCACCACCCGCATCCTGCGCGTCGTGACCGGCTCCAAGGAGACCGTGACCGACCTGACGCGGGACTGCGAGGAATTCCTTCAGCAGGCGGCGCGGGGCAAGGACGGCCTGCTCAACGTCTTCGTACCGCACGCGACTGCCGGTATCGCGGTCCTGGAAACCGGGGCGGGCAGCGACAACGACCTGCTGGCGACGCTCCACACCCTGCTGCCCGCCGACGACCGCTGGCAACACCGCCACGGCAGCCCCGGCCACGGCAGGGACCACGTACTGCCCGCGCTCGTACCACCGCACGCGACGCTGCCGGTGGTCGGCGGCCGACTGGAACTGGGCACATGGCAGTCCGTCTGCCTCGTCGACACGAACAAGGACAACGTCGACCGCCAGGTGCGGCTGAGCTTCCTGGGCTGAGCTTCCCCTGCCGTGCGATGGGGCGGCCCGGCGTAGGGGGTGCGTGGGGCGGGACCCGTGGGCGTCCGGCGGCGAGTAGGGGCGTCGTAGGGGTAGACAGGGGGAGCTTAAGGCAGGGGTTACGACCCCAAAGGGCGAATGTTAATTTTTGCTCCGATCCGGTGGACGCGTGTTCGGTCGATCGGATGTTCTTTTCGCATCGTCCAGGGGGTTCGAGGACATTGCTCAAAGGCTGGTTTCCGCAATTCGATCCGCATTTCCACAGACGCATCAAGGCTGACCGAGGCGATCAAGAGGAGCTCCTGGTCCGCATCGGCGCCGACCTCATGATTTCGGGTTCATGAGGAGCCGGGGGGTGGCGCGCGGGGAAGCGGAGATGGACGAGCAGCCCGTGGTGGAAGTAGAACTGAGTTCGCTGAGCCTGGCCGGCTCGCCGCGGCTCTCCGGCGAGAGGCCGGAGCATGTGCAGTTACTGGCGGCGGCGCAGAATGCGCTTCCGCCCATCGTCGTGCATCGGGCGACGATGACGGTCATCGACGGTTTTCACCGGCTCAGGGCGGCCAGGCTGCGCGGTGACGACAAGATAGCGGTCCAGTTCTTCGACGGTGACGAGGCCGAAGCATTCGTGCTCGCGGTCAGACTCAACGTCACGCACGGTCTGCCGCTGGCTCTGGCGGACCGTAAACGCGCCGCCGAGCGCATCATCGCGTCGCACCCGCAGTGGTCCGACCGGAGGGTGGCATCGGTCACCGGCATCTCTCCGGGCACGGTGGCGGACATCCGCAAGTGGGCCGTCCGCGAGTCGGAGACGCACGACAGGCGAATCGGTCAGGACGGCAGGCTTCGGCCCCTCGACAGCAGCGTCGGGCGCATGCTCGCGGGGGAGCTGCTGACCGCGAATCCGAACCTGTCCCTGCGGCAGGTCGGCCGGGCGGCCGGTATCTCTCCCGAGACAGCACGGGACGTACGCAACCGTCTCTGCAACGGCGACAGTCTCCTTCCGGAGCCGCGCAGGAGAAAGACTTCAGCCGTCGCGGGCGCGGTGGTGGCGACCACCGGCACGGTGGCGGGCACGGGAAGAAGCGGCTCTCCGGTCCGCGGCAGGGACTTCGGCGGTCAGACACGGGTCCGCCGGCCCGGTCGGCCTCAGGGAGAACGGGCCGCCGACCACGCCGCGCTCGTCACACGGCTCAAGGCGGACCCGGCTCTGCGTTTCAGCGACACCGGACGCAATCTGCTGCGCCTGATGGCTGTGCATACGCTCCGGAAGGAGGAGTGGGAAGCGATCATCAACAACATCCCGCCGCACTGCAGTGACATCGTTGCCGACCTGGCTCAGCAGTTCGCCGCGCTCTGGTCGGAATTTGCCGCGCGTATTCAGGATGATGTTCCACAGACTGGTTGAGTCTTCCGGCCGGGGTGTCCGAGCGTGCAGAACGCACGGTTGGACAACCTGAGGAACGAACGGCCACGCCACTTCGCCCCGTCGGGTCATCCGACGGGGCGAAGTGCTGTCGCGCAGGACATCCGCGTGGCAGTTCAGGACGATCAGTTTCCGGTGCGGACGGTACGCAGCCGCGCGGCGGATGCGACACTGTCGCAGCCCGACAGCCCCAGGGCGTCCCGGAGTTCGGCGGCCAGCAGCTCCAGCACCCGTGCCGCACCTGATTCCCCCGACGCGGCCAGACCCCAGATCAGGGGACGGCCGACCAGTACACCGGACGCGCCGAGGGCAAGTGCCTTGAGTACGTCGCTGCCGCTGCGGATGCCGCTGTCCAGCAGCACCTCACAGCTTCCGCGTACGGCCCGTACCACCTCCGCCAGCGCATCGATGCTGGGAACCGCGCCGTCGAGCTGGCGGCCGCCGTGGTTGGAGACCACGACGGCATCGACCCCGGACTCGGCCGCGCGGATCGCGTCCTCGGGCGCGAGCACGCCCTTCAGCACCAGCGGAAGACCGGTCCGCTCGCGCAGAGCCGCCACGGACGACCACGTCACCGCCGACGAGAACGTACGACTGGTGTGAACGGCCACCGCAGAGGCGTCCGAGAACCGCTCATGTGCCGCCGTGCCGGAGGAGAAATTGGCCGCCGCCACATGATCGGGCAGCGCGAACCGGTTACGTATGTCCCGGAGCCGCCGCCCCATCCAAGGCACATCGACCGTCAGCACGATGGCCTCGCATCCGGCGTCCTCCGCTCTGCGCACCAACTCCCACGACTGCGCCGTGTCCCGCAGCCAGTAGAGCTGGAACCAGACGGTGCCACCGACCGCAGTGATGTCCTCGATCGGAACGCTGCTCAGCGTGCCGGCGGTGAACGGCACGCCCGCCGCCTTCGCCGCACGTGCGGTCGCGAGTTCGCCGTCCGGGTGCACCATCCGGTGGTAGGCGATCGGTGCCACCGCCACCGGCAGACTGGCCGGCCGGCCGAGCAGGACGGTGCCCGTAGTGACCCGCGAGACGTCCCTGAGGACCCGCGGGACGAGGAAGACACGGTCCAGAGCGGCGCGGTTGGCGTCGAGCGTCGTCTCGGCTCCGCTGCCGCCGGCCACGAAGTCCTGGATGTCGTACGGCAGGACAGCCGCGGCCGCGGCTTCGAAGTCGGCCAGGCAGGCCACAGCTGCCTCGGCCACGGTCCCGACGGCGGATTCAGCGCCGCCGGAACTCACGCTGCCCGGTCCTTTCGAGCTCGACCGCCTCGTACAGCGCCTTGATGTTCGAACTGCCGAAGGTCTCCGCCCCCTGTCGCTCGATGACCTCGAAGAACAGGGTGCGCCGCGGGTGGGTGGAGGCCGTGAAGATCTGGAACAGCTGGCCGCCGTGGTCCTCGTCCGCGAGCACCTTCGTCGCTCGCAGGTCCTCCAGCCGCTGCTTCCCCAGGTTGATCCGTTCGCCCAGCAGGTCGTAGTAGGCCGAGGGTGTGGTCAGGAATGCGACACCGCGTCCGCCCAGGGCTTTCACGGAACGAACCGCGTCCTGCGAGGAGAAGGCCAAGTGCTGTACGCCGGAGCCCTGATGGCCTTTGAGGAACTCGTCGATCTGGCCCGGGTCCGCGGTCGGGTCGGGCTGGATGAGCGTCAGGGTCACGGCGCCGGACCGGCTCTGTACGACCTTCGACTCCATCGCCTGCGAACCGACGACGATGCGTTCCTCGAAGGTGTGCCGGAACCCGAGGACGTCGCGGTAGTACGCGACGGTGGGTTCCAGATCGCCGGTGCTGAGGCACACCGCGACGTGGTCGATGTCCAGCAGGCCCACGTCGTCCGCCCGTTGGCCTGCCGGATGCTGCTCGGGTACGAAGCCGGGAGGCAGCCCCGGCTCCTCCCCGGGCGTGCGCTGCACGAGCGTGTGAATGACGTCCCCGAAGCCCTGCACCGCGGCGGTGACGGCGGGACCGTCGCCCGTGTGCCGGGCCGGCTGCCGGTGGATCCGGGCGCCATTGGTGACCGCTGCGCCGAAGGCCGCTGCCACGTCGGCGGTACGCAGGGCGATGTCGGCGACTCCGTCACCGTGCGAGGAGACGTACGCCGATGCCGGGTGCTGGTCGGAGGTCGCCTGGGTGAGGACCAGGGTGATGAGCCCCTGGCGCAGGGCGATGCTGCGGTGCTCCGCGGAGCTGCTGGTACCGATCACGGTGAATGCGTACTGGTCGACCCAGACGGATAGCGCCGACTCCAGGTGTTCCACATATATCTCGACGTAGTCGATGGCGAGATCCCCGTGCGGATCCGCGGCTCTTGATAAATCCTTCATGAGTGCCCCCCAGCCGGGAAAGGATTGATTTTCCCGAACTGTAGGCCGCGATTGTGTTTCTGGCTATAAACGTCGGACCTGGTGGGTGGACAACCCCAATACATAGACTGAGCGCGCTTTTCTGCATACGGTCGATGTCTTTCCGGACGGGGTGAAGAATGGCGATCCGTACCATTGCCGTCATCGGCACGGGTTTGATCGGCACGTCGATAGCGCTGGCAGCGAGCCGGCGGGGTGTGACCGTGTTCCTGTCCGACCAGGACCCGATGGCAGCCAGAACCGCCGCGGCCCTCGGGGCGGGACGTGCGGGGTCCCCGGCCGGGCCGGTGGACCTCGCGGTGCTCGCGGTGCCGCCCAGTCATGTGGGCACCGTTCTCGCCGAGCTCCAGGGGTGTGAATTCGCCCACAGCTATACGGATGCGGCGAGCGTGAAGTCCGGGCCCGAAACGGAGGCGTTACGGCATGCGCCCCATCCGTCCCGGTACGTCGGCGGCCATCCGCTGGCCGGGCGCGAGCGGAGAGGTCCGCTTGCCGCCCGCGCCGACCTGTTCCAGGGCCGCTCCTGGGTGCTCACCCCGTCCCCCGTGACGTCGAGCGCGGCGCTCGACCGGGCCCGTGAACTGGTTGCCCTGTGCGGCGCGAATCCGGTGGTGACGCAAAGCCGGGCCCACGACGAAGCTGTCGCGCTGACCTCGCACGTACCGCATCTGGTCGCCAGCCTGATGGCGGCACGGCTTCAGGAGGGCCCGGACGGGATGTCGCGCTTCGCAGGCCAGGGCCTGCGGGACGTCACGCGGATCGCGGGCGGTGCTTCCGGGTTGTGGGGCGACATTCTCCAGGCCAATGCGGCCTCGGTCGTGGGCGTCATGAAGGACCTGCACGCCGATCTGTCCCGGCTGGTGTCGGCCCTGGACGTCCTCGCCGAACCGGACGCCGGTGAACGGACCCCCGCCATGCGGACCTTGGTGGACCTGCTCGACCGGGGCATCGCAGGCCTCGCCGAGCTGCCTGCGGTCCGCCTCGACGCATCCGCCGAGGACCTCCAGGTACGCGTGGCCGTCACGAACCGTCCCGGCGAGCTCTCCCGGCTGCTCGACGCCGTCACCGGCTTCGGAGTCACTGCGGAGGACGCCACCGTCGAGGATGCCGCGGCCTCTTGGGGAGACGGGCTCACCGTGCGGTTCGGCACCTCCCCGTACGTCGCGGACCGCATGGTGGCCGAACTGGTGGCCCAGGGGTGGGACGCGGTGGGACAGAAGGGTGCACAGGCCGACTGGCGGGAAGAAGGTCCGGCATTTCCGGCCATCCGTACCTGAGCTGGGACTCCGACGGCCGGTTGCCCACTTGTCATTGAGGCGTTCTGCTTTCGGTGGCCGAAAATGTTCTCCATCTGTCAGAACGAATCGGTATGCTTTCGGGGTTGTGTTGCTTTACCCGCAACGTACAGGTATAGACCCCCCACAAGGCCGGTCGTTGCAGGTCAAAGCTACTTTTTATTCCATCTCACTTATTGGACAGCCTGCGCGGCAGGAAGTGCGGAGCTGAGTTATTTAGCGCTGAACAATTTGCACAGAAGGCACGGGGGGATCTGTGAAGGTCAGCGAAAGAGATCGGGAACTGCTGCTGCTCGACCGGCTGTACGCCGGGTGTGTTCGGGGCAAGGGGGCCGTCGTCCTGGCCAGTGGGCCCGTCGGCTGCGGAAAGACGGCCCTGCTTCAGGTGTTCGCCAAGCGTGTCGCGGAGAAGGGGGGCCTGTTCTCGTCGGTCACGGCGTCGGCCAGTGAGCGGCTGCATCAGTTCGGTCTGATCGACCAGTTGGTGCGCGCGTTACGTGCGGCCGGGATGGACGCGGACCCGTTCGCCGCCGAGGACGTGGGGGTCACGGTATCGGCCGGCGATCGCCGGGGGACTCCGCCGGTGCCGCTCCGGGTGCTGCAACGCATCAGCCGGAGCATCTGTGAACTCGCCGAGGAGAGATCACTCGTCCTCGGTATCGACGACGTGCACGTGGCGGACGAATCGTCACTCCAGTGCCTGCGCTACCTGATTCGCCGGATCGATACGTCGGCCGTCCTCATCGTGCTGAACGAGAGCTCCTGCCATGAGCGGGAAATGGCGACGCTGCACGCCGAAACCCTGCATCTGCCCTACTGCCACCTGATCAGGCTGGCGCCGCTGGCCGGTATCGGTGTCGCCGACCAGCTGACCCGCCGGCTCGGCGCGATGCCGAAGGACACCGTCGGCTCCTGGGCGGAAGTGAGCGGAGGCAATCCTCTGCTGCTGCACGCCCTGGTCGAGGACTTCCTGATCAAGAAACACCCCGCCGAAGGCGGCTCGGCGCGGACGACGACGCCGGGGCGGCCGGAGCCGGGCGAATCCTTCCGGCACGCCTTCCTGCGGTGCGTCCACCGGTGCGAACCGTCGATGCTCGCCGCCGCCCGTGCCCTGGCGGTGCTGGGAGAGTCCGCCTCACCCTCTCTCATCGGTGATTTCGTCGGGGGCGATGCCACGTCGGTACGCCGCAGCCTCGCCGATCTGAACGCCGCGGGCCTGCTCGCGGACATGCGATTCCGGCACGAACGGGCACGTCACGCCGTGCTTGCCGATATCTCACCGGAAGACCTCCTCACCATGCACGGCCGGGCGGCCGAACTGCTCCACAAAAGCGGTGCCTCCGCGCGCGTGGTCGCCGATCAACTCATGGCCACCCGCGACGTGATGAAAGCCCCGTGGCGGGTCTACATACTCCGCGACGCCGCCCGCGAGGCAGTGGAATCGGGCGACATCGCCGAATGCATCGGCTACCTTCGGCACGCGTCCGGGATCTGCGCCGACTCGGCGCAGGAAGCGCACATCTTCGCGGCACTCGCAGAAGCCCAGTGGCTCATCGACCCCGCCAAGGCGACCCGGCACCTGCCCCATCTCAGCCACCTGGTGCGCGTCGGCCTGCTCACCGGTGATGACGCCATGGTCCCCGTCAAGCACCTGCTGTGGCGCGGTGACATCGCGCAGGCGGACTCACTGCTGAGCACCATCGAGAGCGGAGGGGGCAGAACCCCGGCCGTCCCGCCGTGGGGAACCGCACCGGTCAACATCAACTTTGCCCGTCTGTGGCTGTCCTTATGCCGCCCGGAATCGGCGGGCGGCCCGGGAGCCAAGGACACGTACGTCGAAAACCACCACCCTCACACGCCGTTGACGGGACCGCATTCGACGCTCGCACTCACCCTCCTCAACCTCTCGACGAGCCTGTCCGGTGACGCGGACGCGCCCCAAGGGGCCGACCAGGTCCTGCACAGCACCCACGCCGGCAGCCCACTGGCCCCCACGCTCTTCGCACTGCTCTGCCTGATCGAGTCCTGCAGGCACGACGAGGCGATTCTCTGGTCCGAGCGGCTGCTGAAAGAGCCGTGGATCAGGCGTGTTCCCCTGCGGCGCGCGCTGCTGGAGACGGTCAGGTCGGCGGCCGCCCTGCGCCGGGGCGACTTCGCTGCGGCAGCGGAGTCCGCACGCATCGCGCTGGAACTTGTCGCACCGTCGGCCTGGGGCATGGTGGTCGGCCTTCCACTGGCGCTGGCCGTGCGCGCCGCGACCGAACTGGGCGACTTCGAAAAGGTGATGCGCTATCTCAACATCGCCGTCCCACCGGTCATGTTCGGCACGCCGTTCGCACTGCCCTACCTCCAGGCGCTGGGCCGCTACCACCTGGCCATGGGACGTCCGCACACCGCCCTAACGCATTTCCAGTCGTGCGGGGAGATGCTGACCAAATGGCAGCTCGACACCCCGGAACTGTCCGACTGGCGCAATGACGCGGCCGCGGCACTCACGGCCATGGGGTGGGTCCGCCAGGCGAGAGCACTGATCGAGCAACAGCTCTCCCTCCTGAGCGACGAGCGCTGCCGGGCCAGGGGAATCGCGCTGCGCCGGCTGGCGGCGATCAGTACGGGGCGCGACCGGTTGTCGCTGCTCAACGAGGCGATACAGATTCTCGCGGCCTGCGGCGACCAGGTGGAGTGCAGGCGTGCGCAGATCGACATGGAAGCCGCGCTGGACACCCAGGACCGGCCCGGCCCGCCGCACGGCCGGACGGTCCCGCCGCTCGCACGGAAGATCCCGTCGCCCAACCGGAGGGACGGTGCCCCATCCCTCGGCAGTGCCTCGGGCGAAGAGCACGAGCGGACCGGTCCGTCGGACCCCAGGGCGTCGCACCACGACGAAGACGTCAGGGGGGGTGCCGCCGAGGACGGCGGAAGGAGCCCGATACTGAGCCAGCTCACCGACGCCGAACTCAGGGTCGGGGCGCTCGCCACAGCCGGCTGCACCAATCGTGAGATCGCCGACAAGCTCTTCATCACCGTAAGTACGGTCGAGCAACATCTGACCAAGATTTACCGCAAGTTGAAGGTCAGGAGTCGTTCCGGTCTGCCGACGGAACTCCTGGCCTTCACTGATATCCCATGCTTCCCGAACGGGCAATAAAAAGAACGGTGTTGATGGCACGTCCAAGTGACCGGTCCGGTCGGTTGGACGACGTTGTCGGAGCACCTGCTGCCATGTGATCCTGACGGCCAGAGTTGATACTCCGCAATAGCTGATGCTGCACGGGGGGAATTCATGGCGGCACGGGGCCTGGACGAATATGCTCGCCTGGCGCGGGAAGGTCTGCATTCCGTACTTTCTGAATTCCTGGAGGACGAAGAACGCACCTGGGCCGGTAACCGGGAGGCGTTCGACCGGGTAGGGCTGTGGCAGGGCAGTTCCGGACACCCGGGACCCCCGGAGACCGCGACCAAGATCCTGGACAGCGTCTGGTCGGCGCCGCTGCTCGTCGGGCCGCTCGCGGGTCTGGTCCGGCCCGACGGCGAGCTCGCCGTCGTACGGGCGGCCGGCGCGGCCGGACTCCCCGCTGTCGTGAGCGCGTTCACCGGGCGCAATCTCGCGGAGCTCTGCTCGGCCGCCGAAGGCCCGCTGTGGCTGCGGACCCACCCCTTCCGGGACCGCTCCATGGCCCGGCGCCTCGTCGGGAGCGCGGCCGACGCCGGATGCGAGGCGCTGATGCTCGCGCTGGGCCCCCAGCGCCATGTCCGGTTCGGACCGGGCGCAGTTCCGGTCAACCTCGCGGAGGAAAACCCGATCCGCCGCCCCCACGGAGTAGGACCGCTCGCCGACCTCGGCGGATACGGCCCCTACGCAGACCTCCGGACTCTCCTCGACGCCTTCGCCGACTGGTCCGACGTCGAGTGGCTGCGCTCGGTGACCTCCCTTCCGGTGCTGGTCGCGGGCGTTCGCAGCGCCGCCGACGCGGTGCGCGCACTCGAAAGCGGCGCCGACGGGATCGTCGCCGAGGTACTGGAAACGCTCCCGGCGATCGCCGCTGCCATCGACGGCCGCGTCCCCGTACTGCTGGGCGGAGGCAACCGCCGAGGAGCCGATGTCCTGGCATCGCTCGCCTGCGGCGCCGACGCCGTCATGGTCGACCGGCCGGTCCTGGACGGCCTCCTGGTCGCCGCCCGCGAGGGCGTCACCGAGGTGCTGGACGACCTCGTCGAAGAGCTGCGGGCGGCTCTGGCATTCACCGGGACCGGGTCTGTCGCGGAAGTCGGTGCCGAAGTGCTCCGCACCGGTTACCCGGTCAGCGCGTCGACGTCCGGACCCGTTCCGGCGCTGCGCAAGAGCGACCTGCACGCCAGCGTCTCCGATCCGGTCCTGGGCACGATGACCTTCCTCAACGAGGTCACACACCGCTACCCCGACGCGATCTCCTTCGCGCCCGGCCGTCCGTACGACGGGCTCTTCGACACCGAGCAGATCATCACCGACATCCGCCGGTACCTGGATCACCTGACGGAGCAGGGCAGTTCGCCGCAGGCGATCCGCACCGCCATGTACCAGTACGGCCCGACGGCCGGCCAGATCCGCGAAATCATCGCGGACTCGCTCCGCGTCGACGAGAACATCGACGTACCGCACGAGTCCATCGTGGTGACCGTGGGCGCCCAAGAAGCCATGCTTTTGGTGCTGCGCGCCCTCATCACCGGCCCCGACGACGTCCTCCTCGTCGCCAGCCCCTGTTACGTGGGCATCACCGGCGCGGCCAGGCTGCTCGACATCGCGGTGACCGCTGTCGAGGAGCGCGAAGACGGCTTCTCCTGCGACGACCTCGACGCGGCGATCCGGCACGAGCGGGCGCGCGGGCGGCGACCTCGCGCCTTCTACGTGGTCCCGGACCACTCCAACCCGTCCGGCACCACCATGAGTCAGGCCACCCGCGCCTCGCTCCTGAAGCTCGCGAGCCGTCACGACATCCTCATTCTCGAGGACAGCCCGTATCGGATGGTGAGCCCCGGCACACCGCAGCCGACGCTCAAGTCCCTCGACCGCACACGCTCCGTCGTCCACATCGGCTCGTACGCCAAGACGGTGTTCCCCGGCGCCCGAGTCGGCTTCGCCGTCGCCGACCAGCACGTCGTGGACGATTCCGGCCGGACCGGTCTCCTCGCCGACGAACTCGCCAAGATCAAGAGCATGGTGACGGTCAATACGTCGTCCCTGAGCCAGGCCGCCGTGGCGGGCGCACTCCTCGCGTCCGACGGACGGATCTCGGAGATGAACAAAGAGGCCGCCGCCTATTACGGCAACGCCATGCAAGCCACCTTGCGGAGCCTCGACCAGCACCTGCCCGCCGACCGCCGGGCGGCCCTGGGAGTCCGGTGGAACGAGCCTACCGGCGGCTTCTTTCTCACGGTGCGCGTCCCCTTCCGCGCCGACAACGAGGCGTTGACCCGATCCGCCGAGGAATTCGGTGTCATCTGGACGCCGATGAGCTACTTCTACCCGCAGGGCGGTGGACACCACGGAATCCGGCTGTCCACCAGCTACCTGACTCCTGCGGAGATCGAAGAGGGCACCGCGCGGCTCGCCCGCTTCATCGAGGCGGAATGCGCGGAGTCGTAGAACCACCCGGAAACCTATCCCGAGAAAGGCTAAGAGAGTGGCCGGAAGCAGGATCACGCAAAGACCGCGGAGCAAGCCGCGTACGTGGGGGTGGACTTTCCGTTGACCATCAACATTGACCGTCCGGTACTTTCGGGCGCGGAGATTACGGACACCGACCCGTCGATATGGGGCGCTCAAGGTGTGCATACACCTCTCGCGCCGCGCATCGTAGGAGTGGGCACAGCCTCGACCGGTACCTCGCTCTCGCAGCAAGAGGTCCTCGACGCCTTCGACATCAGCGACCCCCGAATCCGCTCGGTCTTCCTCAACAGTGCGATCGAGCAACGCCACCTCACACTTCCTCCGCAGAACGCGGACGGCGAGCGTGTTTCGGAGCCGCAGGGGGAACTCCTCGCCAAGCACAAGGCCCTGGCGATCGAAATGGGCACCGAGGCCCTGCGCGCCTGCCTGAAGCGGGCGGGCGCCGATCTCTCCGACCTGCGTCACCTGTGCTGTGTGACCTCCACCGGATTCCTCACCCCCGGCCTCAGCGCCCTGATGATCCGCGAACTGGGCATCGACCGGCACTGCAGCCGCTCCGACATCGTCGGCATGGGCTGCAACGCCGGCCTCAACGCCCTCAACGTGGTGTCCGGCTGGTCCAGCGCACACCCCGGCGAACTCGCCGTCGTGCTCTGCGCGGAGGCCTGCTCCGCCGCGTACGCGATGGACTCGACCATGCGGACCGCGGTCGTGAACAGTCTGTTCGGCGACGGCGCCGGTGCCATAGCCCTCGTCTCGGGCACGGAGGACGCGGCTTCAGGCATACCCGAGGGCCCGAGCATCCTCAAATTCGCCAGCTGCATCATCCCGGAAGCAGTGGGCGCCATGCGCTACGACTGGGACGCGACGCAGAGCCGGTTCAGCTTCTTCCTCGATCCGCAGATCCCCTATGTCGTGGGCGCGCACGCCGAACTAGTCGTCGACCGACTGCTCCAGGGGACGGGTCTGCGCAGGAGCGACATCGGCCACTGGCTGGTCCACTCCGGCGGCAAGAAAGTGATCGACGCCGTGATCGTCAACCTCGGGCTGACCCGCCACGCCTTGCGGCACACCGTCGAGGTGCTGCGTGACTACGGAAATGTGTCGAGCGGTTCCTTCCTCTTCTCGTACGAGAGGCTCCTCGACGAAAAGGTCGCCCAACCCGGCGACTACGGCGTCCTCATGACCATGGGGCCCGGATCCACACTCGAGACGGCGCTGGTCCAGTGGTGACCACCGGGAGAGAGACAGGCGACATGCTCACATTGTGGATCGACGGAACCGCCCCGCTGTCGGCCGAAACGGTCAAGGCGGTCGAGGCCGTGTGCGACAAGGCCGAGGACCAGCCGCAGGACGCGGCCGCGACCGGTGTCGTGACCGTGCACGTGGCCGGAACGCCCCAGGCCGGCTGGACCAGCGGGCTGAGCGTCGCGCTGGTCACCAAATGGGAGCGCGTACTGCGCCGGCTGGAGCGCCTCCCGACCCCCACGGTGGCGGTGGCCTCGGAAGACATCGGCGGCGCCGCACTCGACGCCTTCCTGGCCACCGACTTCCGGATCGCCACCCGGGAATCGCGACTGCTCGTCGCGACCGACGGTGAGGCCACCTGGCCCGGGATGGCCGCCTACCGGCTCGTCCAGCAGGCCGGTGCCGCGAAGATCCGTCGCGCCGTGATGTTCGGTCTGCCCATCCCCGCACCCGAGGCACTGACGCTGGGGATCGTCGACGAGCTGGCCGACGACGCCGCCGGTGTGCTGGAGGCCACGACACAACTGGTCGGCCGGCTGTCCGGCAGCGAGCTCGCCATCCGGCGTCAGCTCCTGTTCAACGCGACCTCGACGAGCTTCGAGGACGCCCTTGGACCGCACCTCGCGGCATGCGACCGCGCCCTGCGCCGGGTTGCCGCCGCGGAGGCATCGTGACGACGACGCTCGCGGCGCCGGACGCCGCGCCCGTTGTCTGGCCGAGCCTGTACGAAGCCTCCGAACGCGCCTGGGAACTGGAGGAGTCGCTGCCTCGGCCGACGTCACGCTCACCGGAGCAGCAGGCGGCGGCCGCCACCGCCAAGGACGCGGCGCGGTCGTTACGGGTCCAGTTCCTCGACGCCCATGTCGACGCCCTGTACGACCGGCTCACCGCGGGCCGCACCCTCGCCCTGCGGATCGAGGAGCTGGTCGAGGCAGCGGCGACCGCCTTCCCCGCGCTCGTACCGTCGGCCGAACGGCTGGCGTCCGACCGGAGCCGGCCCCAGGCGGACAAAGAGGGTCACGAGATCGACCAGGGCATCTTCCTGAGGGCGGTGCTGCGCTCGCCCTCCGCGGGCCCGCACCTGCTCGACGCGATGCTCCGGCCGACCCCCCGGGCGCTGCGGCTGCTGTCCGAGTTCACCCGGACCGGGGTCGTGGAGATGGAGGCCGTACGGCTGGAACGCCGCGACGGGGTGGCGCGGCTGACGATGTGCCGGGACGACTGCCTGAACGCCGAGGACAACCAGCAGGTCGACGACATGGAGACCGCCGTCGACCTCGCCCTGCTCGATCCGGCCGTCCGCGTCGGCCTGCTCCGTGGCGGAGAGATGAGCCATCCCCGCTACCGGGGGAAGCGCGTGTTCAGCGCGGGAATCAACCTCAAGAACCTCAGCTCCGGTGACATTTCGCTGGTCGACTTCCTGCTGCGCCGCGAGCTCGGCTACATCCACAAGCTCGTCCGTGGCGTGCTCGTCGACCGGCCCGGCCAGTGGCACTCGCCTCACATCGAGAAGCCGTGGGTCGCCGCCGTGGACGGCTTCGCCATCGGCGGCGGGTTCCAGCTGCTGCTGGTGTTCGACCATGTGCTGGCCGCGGCCGACGCCTATTTCACCCTTCCCGCGGCGAAGGAAGGGATCATTCCCGGCGTCGCGAACTTCCGGTACAGCCGCTTCGTCGGGCCGCGCCTGGCCCGGCAGGTCATTCTCCAGGGCCGCAGAATCCGGGCGAGCGAACCGGACGCGCGGCTGATGGTCGACGAGGTGGTGGAGCCGCACGACATGGACGCCGCCATCGAGCGGAGTCTCGTACGGCTCGACAGTGAGGCCGTACTGGCCAACCGGCGCATGCTGAACCTCGCCGAGGAGCCACCGGACGCGTTCCGCGCGTACATGGCGGAGTTCGCACTGCAACAGGCCCTGCGGCTCTACGGCCAGGACGTGATCCACAAGGTCGGCCGGTTCGGGGCGCGGTCCGCATGACCGACGACCAGGCCCGGGTGCGGTACGAGAAGAAGGACCACGTCGCCCGCATCACACTCGACCGTCCCGAGGTGCTCAATGCGATGGACCTCCGTATGCACGAGGAACTCGCCGGCATCTGGGACGAGGTCGAGGCCGACGACGAAGTGAGAGTGGCGGTGCTGACCGGGGCGGGCGAACGTGCCTTCTCCGTCGGGCAGGACCTGAGGGAGCGGGCTCGCCTCGACCAGGACGGGGCGCCCCTGACGACCTTCGGCAGCCGGGGGCAGCCGGGATGGCCCCGGCTCACCGACCGGTTCACCCTGTCCAAACCGGTGGTCGCCCGGGTCGACGGGTACGCGCTGGGCGGCGGTTGCGAACTCGCCCTGGCCTGTGACCTGATCATCGCATCGGACCGGGCGGTCTTCGGGCTGCCCGAGGCGCGGCTCGGTCTCATCCCCGGGGCCGGTGGCGCGTTCCGGCTCGCGAGGCAGTTCCCGCAGAAGATCGCCATGGGGTACCTGCTGACCGGCCGTCGGTTCAGCGCCGCCACGGCTCTCGGGTTCGGCCTGGTCAACGAGGTCGTCCCGGCCGACCGGCTGGACCGCTGCACCGAGGAGTGGACCGCGGATCTGGTACGGAGCGCCCCGCTCTCGGTCAGGGCCATCAAGGAAGCCGTGCTCAGGTCCGTCGACATGCCGCTCGAAGAGGCGTTCACCGCCGAGTACACCTGGGAAGAGCGCCGCAGGCGCAGCAGCGACGCGGTGGAAGGAGTCCGGGCGTTCGCCGAGAAGCGGGAACCGCTCTGGTCCGGCCGCTGAGCGCAGTGCCGGGGCCGTCGGTGGGTGTGCGAGTCCGGCCCGCCGACGGGCCCGGCCAGGCCGGTACCCGGCGCCCGGCCGTGGGAAGTTTCGGTACGTGGAGGGAGAAGCGCATGCCGGTCGTGCGTATCAACGGGATCAATCTCAGCTTCGACGATTACGGCTCCGGTGAGCCGGTCGTGATGGTTACGGGCACCGGAGCCCCGGGACGGGTCTGGCGGGCACACCAGGTGCCCGCTCTGAAGGCGGCGGGCTACCGGGTGATCACGCTCGACAACCGGGGGATCCCGCCGACCGACCAGTGTCCGGAGGGGTTCACCCTCGATGACATGGTGTCGGACGTCGCCGGCCTCATCGAGTACCTGGGGACGGGACCGTGCCGGGTGGTGGGCTACTCGCTGGGCGGGATCATCGTCCAGGAACTCCTCGTGGCGAGGCCCGAACTCGTCCGGCAGGCCGTACTGATGGCGAGCAGCGGGAGGGCCGACGCGCTGATCGCCGCCATGTCGGCCGCCGACCTGGAACTGAGCGACAGCGAGGTCAAGGTCCCGCCCCGCTACGCGGCTTACGTACACGCCCTCCAGAACCTGTCACCGCGGACGCTCAACGATGAGGAGCAACTCCGGGACTGGCTCAGCGTCTTCGAGATGTCGATGATCGACCCGTCCGGATTCCGCGGGCAGCTGGCTCTTGATGTGATCCCGAACCGGCTCCCGCACTACCGGCAGATCAGCTGCCCGTGCCTCGTCATCGGATTCCGGGACGACCTGATCGTCCGCCCACATCTGCCGCGCGAGGTCGCGGAGAGCATCCCCGGCGCCACGTACACCGAGATCGCCGACTGCGGTCACTACGGATACCTGGAGAGGCCCGACGCCGTGAATGCCGCGATCATCGACTTCTTCGCCAACCACGAACAAAACGCCTGAGGGCCGACCGGTTCCCTCAGATCCGGTACCCGCTCTTGGCCACGGTCTCGATGACCGGGGGATTCCCGAGCTTGGCCCGCAGCCGGCTGACAGTGATCTTCACGGCGCTGGTGAACGGGTCGGCGGCCTCGTCCCACACCCGTTCCAGGAGTTCCTCGGCGGATACGGCCCGGCCCTTGGAGCTCGCCAGTAACTCCAGGACCCCGAACTCCTTGGGGGCGAGGTCCAGTTGGCGGCCACCCCGGCTGGCCTTGCGCCGGGCTGTGTCGACCTCGAGGTCACCGTGGCGGATCACCGGTGGCATGAGCGGATGACTGCGGCGGGCCAGCGCACCGATCCGCGCGACCAGGACCGGGAAGTCGAACGGCTTGGCGAGGTAGTCGTCGGCGCCCAGGCTGAGCCCGTCGACCAGGGCCTCCGCCGTCGCCGCGGCGGTCAGCATCAGCACGCGGCTCCGGCACCCCGACGCGATCAGCTCGGCGCAGACGTCGTCGCCATGCATCCCGGGCAGGTCCCGGTCGAGCACGATCACGTCGTAGTCGCTGAACAGCGCGCGGTCGAGCCCCTCCTGGCCGTCGAACGCCACATCGACGGCCATCCGCGCCCGGCGCAGACCGACGGCCACTGTCTGCGCCATCTCCTCGTCGTCCTCCACCACGAGAACCCGCACCTGTCGTCCTCTCTCCGCCTTGCGCTCCCGGCAAGATCATCTTGAAAAGCTGGTCCAGGATGCTCCCTACCCGGTTTCAGCAGGGTTTCGTCCAGGATCCTGCGAGCCCGGAAGCCCGGAAGCCCGGAAGCCCGCGCGTCCACCGAGCCGGCCGAATAGGGAATCAAAAGAAATCGTACCGATTCCGAACTCGCGTCCAAGTGGCTCTGCCGGTCAGTTGGACAGCATTTCCGGAACGCACGCGTCCAAGTGCCGGAATCGGCTGGTTGGACGGCCGCACCGCTCCTTGTCCGGCCAGATTGCGGCAACTACGATCGCTCCGCAGTGGCACAGTGCCAAATTCCGCGCGTTTATCGAGTCGGCTTGGCTCCACGGGAGGGTGAACATGGCGAATCCATTCGACAACGAAGACGGGACCTTTTACGCGCTCATCAACGACGAGGGTCAGTACTCCCTCTGGCCGACCTTCGCCGATGTCCCGCCGGGCTGGGAAATCGCCTTCGGTGAGAACGCCCGACAGGCGTGCCTCGACTACATCGAGGAGAACTGGACGGACATGCGCCCGAAGAGCCTCATCGAGGAAATGAAGCAGTACGAGCGCGCCGAATAACGGCTCTTCGAAGTCGACCGGGGAAGCCTTGAGCGTTACCCGGTCGGCTTCGAAGGACCCGAATAAAAAAGGCGTATCCGATTACTCAAACGGATAAGGAGGTTTCGGAGCCATGATTGGAGGCCCGGGGCCAACAATGGTGATGCACGGGTTCGGCTCGGATTCCGGGCTGACCCGCCAGAAGATAAAACCCGGCACCGTGCCGCGGATCCTCCCGTACATCAAGCCCTACCGCCGGACCGTGGGATTCCTTCTGTTCATCACCACGCTCGAAGCGGTGATCACAGTCGCGACTCCCTTTCTCTTCAAGGTCCTCATCGACAACGGAATCGTCCCCCGGGACACCGGGGTCGTCCTCGCGGTGACCTTCGCGGTCGTCGGCCTTGCCCTGCTGGAAACGGCGGCGGCGTTCACCCAGAGTCTGTACTCCGCCCGCATCAGCGAGGGACTGGTCTACGACCTGCGGACAGAGGTCTTCGAGCACGTGCAGCGCCAGCCGCTCGCGTTCTTCACCCGCGCGCAGACCGGCGCCCTGGTCAGCAGGCTGAACACCGACGTGGTCGGGGCACAACAGGCCCTCACCACCCTGCTGTCGACCGTCGTGTCCGGCGCGCTGGCACTGCTCCTCGTGCTCGGCGCGATGTTCTACCTCTCCTGGGTGATCACCCTCGTCGCCCTCGTGGTTCTGCCGTTCTTCGTCCTCCCCGGCAAGATCATCGGCCGCAGAATGCAGCGGCTCATGCGGGAATCGATGGAGCAGAACGCCGAGATGGGCACGCTCATGCACGAGCGGTTCAACGTGGCGGGCGCCCTGCTGGCCAAGCTGTACGGCCGGCCCGAGCAGGAGACGAAGCTGTTCCGCGGCCGGGCCGCCCGCGTCCGGGACATCGGCGTACTCAACTTCGTCTACGGCCGCATGCTCCTGGTCTCGGTCACCCTGCTGGCGACCCTCGCCACCGCCGTCGTGTACGGAGTCGGCGGCACGCTCGTCATCCACGGAGCCTTCGAGATCGGCACCCTGGTCGCCCTGGCCGCGCTGCTCACCCGGCTCTTCGGGCCGATCAACCAGCTGTCCAGCGTGCAGGCCAACGTGATGACCGCACTCGTCAGCTTCGACCGGCTCTTCGAACTGCTCGACCTCAAGCCGCTGATCGCGGAGAAGCCCGACGCCGAGGCGCTCCCGGGCCGCGCCTCGGCCGCCCCGGAGATCGAGTTCGAGGGCGTGAGCTTCCGCTACCCGGCCGCCGCCGACGTCTCGCTCGCCTCACTGGAGTCGATCGCCCTCCCCTCACAGGTCCGCAAGGACAACGCCCTGACCCTGAAGGACCTGACCTTCAAGGTGCCCGCGGGCAAGCTCACCGCGCTGGTCGGACCCTCCGGCGCCGGCAAGACGACCATCACGCACCTGGTGCCCCGCCTGTACGACCCCACCTCGGGCACCGTGCGGATCGACGGCGTCGATGCCCGCGACCTCACCATGGAGTCCCTGCGCGACACCATCGGCATGGTCACCCAGGACGCGCACCTGTTCCACGACACCCTCCGGACCAACCTGATGTACGCCCGGCCGGAGGCGAGCGAGGACGAACTGACCGAGGCGTGCAAGTCGGCGCAGATCTGGGACCTGATCTCGTCCCTGCCCGACGGCCTGGACACGATCGTCGGTGACCGCGGCTACCGGCTGTCCGGTGGCGAGAAGCAGCGGATCGCCCTGGCCCGGCTGCTCCTCAAGGCCCCCTCCGTCGTTGTCCTGGACGAGGCCACCGCGCACCTGGACTCGGAGTCGGAAGCGGCCGTCCAGCGGGCGCTGAAGACCGCACTCGCAGGCCGGACGTCCCTGGTGATCGCCCACCGGCTGTCCACCATCCGCGAGGCCGACCAGATCCTGGTCGTCGAGGACGGCGAAATCCGGGAGCAGGGCATCCACGAGGACCTGCTGCTGGCCGGCGGGCTCTACGCGGAGCTCTACCGCACCCAGTTCGCGGCGCCGCCCCCCGCACGCGAGGAACCCGCCCCCCAGTTCGCCGGTGGACCACAGCACTTCGGCGGCCCCCCGCCCGGCGGCATGGGCCAGATGCTGCCGCCGCCCCCGGACGGGGCCTTCGGCGGCCCCGACGGCCCGCCCCCGCTGCAGGTCCTGGGTGGTGGCGGTGCCCCTCCGCCGCCCCCGCCGGGCGCGGAACAGCCGAGGAGGTGAACGTGTCCGCTGACGCTTCGGCCGCGGCCGAGCTGCGCGACCTGGCCGACGCGGGTCGTCTCGTAGCGGAGTACCCGAGGGCGGGCGAGCTGGTGGCCCGGCTCTCGGGCGCGGAACTGCTGAGAGCCGGGCGGCTTCTCGCCCGGCTCGACACGGAGGAGATCTCCAAGGCCCACCCCGGAACGCCGCTCGTCACGATCGGCGTCACCGGGCACGGCACCCTCGGGGCACTGGCCCCGGCCCTGACCGCCCAGCTGGCCCGGCACGGCCTGGTGGCACGCACCGTACTGGCCGACTTCGACAACTACGTGTTCGACTTGCTCGACCCGGCCGGCAAACTGAACGCGGCACGCCCGGACCTCGTCCTGTGCGTACTGGACCCGATGATCGTGTTCGACGAAGTGCCGGTTCCCTGGCGCCCCGAGGATGTGGAACGGGCAGCGGCCGACAAGATCGCTCTGATCGAACGGCTCGCCGCTCGGTTCGCCGAGACCCCCGGCACCCTGGTGCTGAACACCATGCCGCTGCTGCGCGGCCACACCGGCCAGCTCGTGGACCACCGCTCCCGGGCCCGGCTGGGCGCGGTCTGGCGGGAGGCCAACACCCGGCTGCTCAGGCTGGCCGAGGACAACCCGTCGGTCGTCGTACTGGACCTGGATCCGATCGTCGCCCAGGGCGTGCCGGTGAGCGACGACCGCCTCAGCACCTACGCCAAGGCCCACCTGACCGACGACCTGCTCTTCGCGTACGCCGCCGAGATCGGGCACCTGGCCCGGCAGTTGACCGGACGGTCGAAGAAGTGCCTCGTGCTCGACCTCGACAACACTCTGTGGGGCGGCGTACTCGGCGACGACGGAGTGGAAGGAATCGAGGTCGGCGACGGCTACCGGGGCGAGGCGTTCCTGGCGTTCCAGCAGGTGATCCGGCAGCTCGGTTCGCAGGGCGTCCTCGTCGCCGCCGTCAGCAAGAACGAACCCGAACTGGTGACCCGGGCGCTGCGCGAGCACCCTCGCATGGCGCTGCGCGAACAGGACTTCGTCCGGATCATCGCGAACTGGCAGCCCAAGCACGACAACCTGAACCACCTCGCCGAGACCCTCGGCCTGTCCGTCGACAGTTTCGTCTTCGTCGACGACAGCGCCTTCGAACGCGAGCTCGTCCGGCGGGAGCTGCCCGGCGTCGCGGTCGTCGACGTCGACGGCGAACCGGCGTGGCACCGCCGGAGCCTGCTGCGGGACGGCTGGTTCGACGTACGGGAAGTGACGTCCGAGGACCGGGTCAGGGCGTCGAGATACCGGGACGAGACGGCGCGCAAGAGCTTCCTCGACAGTTTCGCATCGACCGACGACTACCTGCGCGAGCTGGGCGTCCACGTCCGCATCGGGCCGGTCACCGAGGCCGAGGTGCCCCGGATCTCCCAACTCACCCTGCGAACCAACCAGTTCAACCTGACGGCAGACCGCCTCCAGCCCGGCGACGTACTCGACCTCATGAAGGACCCGGCCGCGCTGGCCCTGGCCGTCCACGCCGGCGACAGGTTCGGGGATCACGGCCTGGTCGGCGCGGTCCTGGCCCGGCGGGACGGCGACCTGCTGCGCATCGACAACTTCCTGTTGAGCTGCCGGGTGTTCTCCCGGTCCATCGAGGAGGCCTGTCTGTCCTGGGTGCTGCGGCACGCCCGCGACACCGGGGCCACCTCCGTAGTCGCCCGCTACCGGCAGACCCCCAAGAACCGGCGCGTCGCCGACTTCTACCCGAGGCACGCCTTCTTCCCGGCCGGCGGCGAAGGCGACGTACTGACCTTCCGGCATCCGCTGACGGAGATCATGCCCCCGCCGCCGCACATCCGCTTCGACGAGATCCACGAAAGCGACCGACCATGAACGACCTCGAAGACTTCATCGCCCTGGTCCGGGACGAACTCGGCGTGCCGGTGGCTGTCGAGGACGCGGGACGCGCTCTGCACGACCTTCCCGGCTGGGACTCACTCCATCTGCTGCGGCTCGTCACCGTCCTGGAGGCCAGGACCGGGCGGAGCATCAACGTCATCGACCTGCTCGAGGCGCCGAGCCTGGAATTCATCTACGGCCTGGCGGCGACGGGCTGACGTCGGCCGCATCCGGCATCCCGCAGCCCGCACCCAGCAGCCGTACCGAACTTGAACGCACCGAACTCTGAGTGAGGGACTCGAATGTCTCAGGACGACCGTCGCCTGCCCCTGTCCGCGGCTCAGTACGACATCTGGCTCGCGCAGCGCATCGGAGATCCCAGCCCGGTCTACAACTCCGGTGAGTTCGTGGAGATCGACGGGCCGGTCGACGGGCCGATGTTCGAGACCGCACTGCGGCAGGCCGTCGCGGAGGCCGAAGGGCTGAACGTACGGATCCTGGAGGACGCCGACGGCCCCCATCAGGTCGCCGCGGCGCCCGAGTGGTCCCTTGCCGTCCTGGACCTGAGCTCGTCCCCGGACCCCGAGGCCGAGGCGCACGCCTGGATGCGTGACGAGCTGGCGGTCCCGGCGGATCCGACGGCCGCCCCGCTGTTCGCCTACGCGCTGTTCAAGATCTCCGACGACCGGTACTTCTGGTATCAGCGGTACAACCACGTCGTCATGGACGCCTACGGCTGGTCCGTCTTCGGACGGCGGGTCGCGGAGATCTACACCTCCCTCGTCCGGGGCACGCCCTGCGCCGAGCCGAGGTTCGGGTCGATCGGCGGTGTCCTGGACGAGCAGGAGAAATACCGGGGTTCGGCCGACGAGGACAAGGACCGCGTCTTCTGGACCGGTCGCTTCGCGGACCGGCCGAGCCCCGTGACCCTGGCCGTCGGCGGCTCGACGGGCGCCCGGTTCCGGCGGGAGACGACGTACCTCGACGCCTCCGGCGCGGAATGCGTCCGGCTGGCCGGCACGGGCGACGTGAACTGGTCGAACGTGGTCATCGCCGCGGCGGCGGCCTACTTCAGCCGGATGAGCGGCAGCGGCGACGTCGTGTTCAGCGTCGTCGTGACGGGCCGGGTCACCGCGCTCTCCGGGCGCACACCGGCCACGATGGCCAACATCGTGCCCATGCGTCTGCGGGTGGACCCGCGAGAGGACATCCTGACCCTCGCGCGACGGGTGAAGGACGAACTGCGCGGCATCGCCCGGCACCAGCGGTTCCGGGGCGAGGAACTGCGCAGGGAACTCGACTGGCCGGCCGGCGGCAAACGGCACTTCGGGCCGCTGGTCAACGTCGTCACCTTCGACCACGACCTGGACTTCGCAGGCTCGGTGGGCACGGCGCACGACGTCTCGATCCCGCCTGTCGACGACCTGATGATCACCTTACGGGGCGGTTCCGCCGACGGCCGGATCCGGATCGACTTCGACGGAGACGTTTCGTCGCCGGGCATCGACGACTTCGTGGCCCACCAGAAGGCCTTCGTGGCGTTCCTCGAAGCGGTGGCCGCCGAACCGCAGACGCGGCTGAGCCGGCTGGACGCTCTCGCGGAGGCCGGGCGGCACACGGTCCTGGAGGAGTGGAACGACACCGACGAGCAGCTTCCCGCCGCGACCCTGCCGGAGCTGTTCGGCGCTCAAGTGAAGCGGTCCCCGGACCGGTTGGCGGTCGTCGACGAGGAGACCTCGCTGACGTACGCGGAACTGGACGAGCGGTCCAACCGGGTGGCTCGCTACCTGGGCGGCCGGGGAGTCGGGCCGGAGAGCCGGGTGGCCGTCCTGATGGAGCGCTCGGTCGACCTGATGGTCGTGCTGTGGGGCGTTCTGAAGGCAGGCGCCTCCTACGTCCCGGTGGATCCGGAATACCCCGCCGACCGGATCGGCCATGTGCTGGCCGATGCGGCTCCCGTCGTGGTGATGTGCACGCGCGGTACGGCAGGGGACCCGTCATGGACGGTGTGGGACGACGAGGAGACGGCCGCGGAGGTCGCGTCGTACCCCGGTGACGCCCTCGAACCGGCTCTGGTGCCCGGCCATCCGGCGTATGTGATCTATACGTCGGGGTCGACGGGGCGTCCCAAGGGTGTGGTGGTGAGTCACGGGGCGATCGTGAACCGGCTGCTCTGGATGCAGGGCGAGTTCGCTCTGGACGCCGGGGACCGGGTTCTGCAGAAGACGCCGTCGGGGTTCGACGTATCGGTGTGGGAGCTGTTCTGGCCGTTGATCGTGGGTGCCGGTCTGGTGATGGCCAAGCCCGGTGGGCATCGTGATCCGGCGTATCTGGTGGATGTGGTGGAGCGGCGCGGTGTGACGGTGATGCATTTCGTGCCGTCGATGCTGAGTGTGTTCCTGCAGGAGGTTCAGCCGGGCGACTGCGCTGGTCTGCGTCGGGTGATCTGCAGTGGTGAGGCCTTGCCCGCCGAGGTGGTGACGGAGTTCCGGGCACGTCTGGGCGCGGATCTCTTCAACCTGTACGGGCCGACCGAAGCCGCCGTCGACGTGACCTTCTGGGACTGCCGGACACCAGCTCCCTCCGGCGTGGTGCCGATCGGCCGTCCGGTCTGGAACACCCGGACCTACGTGCTCGACGAGTTCCTGCGTCCCGTGCCCCCGGGCGTGACAGGAGAGCTCTATCTGGCGGGCGTTCAGCTGGCCCGGGGGTATGCGGGCCGGCCCGACCTGACGTCTGAGCGGTTCGTCGCCTGCCCGCTGTCCGGAGCCGGTGAGCGGATGTACCGCACCGGTGACCTGGCCAGGTGGTCGTACGAAGGTGAGCTGATCTTCGCAGGCCGTGCGGACGACCAGGTGAAGATCCGTGGCTTCCGCATCGAGCTGGGCGAGATCGAGTCGGTGCTGGCCGCCCACGAAAACGTCGCCCAGGTCGCGGTCGTCGCCCGCGAGGACCAGCCCGGGGCGAAGCGCCTGGTCGCCTACGTCGTGGCCGACGGAGTGAGCGGCGGGGCGCTGCGGGAGTTCGCGGCGCGGAGCCTGCCGGAGTACATGGTGCCCGCCGCCGTGGTGGCCCTGGACGCGCTGCCGGTGACGGTCAACGGCAAGCTGGACCGGGCCGCCCTGCCCGCCCCGGAGTTCGGCTCCGTGGGACGCGGTCCCGCGACGCCCGTGGAAGAGGTGCTCTGCGCGCTGTTCGGCGAGGTGCTCGGGCTGGAGCGGGTGGGTGCGGAGGACTCGTTCCTCGCGCTGGGCGGCGACTCGCTGCTGGCGACGCGTCTGATCGTACGGGTCCGTTCGGTCCTCGACGCCGAGATCAACATCCGGGACCTGTTCCGGGGGCCGACGGTGGCGGAACTGGCCCGGCTGGTCGACGGGTTGCAGGACGCGGGAGTACGGACGGCCCTCGTCGCGGGGGACCGGCCCGAGGTGCTGCCGCTGTCGTTCGGCCAGCAGCGCATGTGGTTCCTCAACCAGCTCGAAGAGGCCGGAGCCGGTGCGGCGTACAACGTGCCCCTCGTCCTGCGCCTTTCCGGCGACCTGGACCTGGCGGCGTTACGGGCGGCACTCGACGATGTCGCCGACCGGCACGAGAGCCTCCGTACGATCTTCCCGGAGATCGACGGCGTACCCCGGCAGCAGCTGCTGGAGGGCGCGACCGGCCGGCCGGAACTGCGCCTGCGCGCGGTCCGCGAACCCGACCTGAGGGACGCGCTGGCCGCCGCGGCGGGCCAGGGCTTCGATCTGGCCCGCGAGCTGCCGTGGCGGGTCGAACTGCTGACGCTGTCCAGCTCCGAGAACGTCCTGGTCGTGATGGCCCATCACATCGCCGTCGACGGCTGGACGATGGGCATCCTGGCCCGCGACCTGCGGACCGCCTATGGAGCCCGGCGCGCGGGCGGGACGGCCGGATGGTCGCCGCTCCCCGTCCAGTACGCCGACTACGCCCTCTGGCAGCGCGACGTACTCGGCGACGCCACGGACCCCGAGAGCCTCGTCAGCGCTCAACTCGGCTACTGGCGCGAGGCGCTGGCCGGTCTGCCGGACCAGCTGACGCTTCCGGTGGACAGGACGCGGCCCGCCGTCGCGTCGTTCCGGGGCGGATCGGCCCCTGTCGAGCTCGGCGCGGACGCGCACGCGGGCCTCGTGGAGGTGGCGAGACAGGGCTCGGCGACCATGTTCATGGTCGTGCAGGCGGCGCTGGCGATGCTGCTGGCCCGGCTGGGCGCGGGCACCGACCTGCCCGTCGGCACCGCCGTGGCGGGCCGGGGGGACAGCGCCCTGGAGGACATGGCCGGGTTCTTCGTCAACACCCTGGTGCTGCGTACGGACGCGAGCGGCGACCCCACGTTCGCCGAGCTGCTGGCCCGGGTCCGGGAGACCGACCTGGCCGCGTACGCCCATCAGGATCTGCCGTTCGAGCGGCTGGTGGAGGACCTCAATCCGGTCCGTTCGCTGTCCCGGCATCCGTTGTTCCAGATCATGCTGGTCCTGCAGAACGTCCCGCCGGCCGAATGGGATCTGCCGGGCCTGACCGTCCAGGCCCTCGACGAGCGGGCGCTGCCCGACGAGGCGATCCCCGCGCGTGTGGACCTGTCGGTCAGCCTCGCCGAACACCGCGACGACCGGGGTGCGCCCGCCGGGATCGTCGGCGACCTCCAGTACGCCGTCGACCTGTTCGACGAGCCGACAGCCACGGCACTGGCCGGCCGGCTGGTACGCGTACTGGAGCAGGTCGCGGCCGATCCGGCCCTCCGGCTCAGCGACCTCGACGTGCTGGTCGAGGGCGAGCGGACCCGGGCCCTGGTCGAATGGAACGACACCGCCCGGGAGATACCCGCCCTGACGCTGCCCGAACTCTTCGAGGCCCAGGTCGTGCGGGCTCCGGACGCCGTCGCGGTGCTCGACGACGACACCACACTGACGTACGCGGAACTGGAAGCCCGGGCGAACCAGCTGGCGCACGCTCTCATCGAACGGGGCGTGGGCCCGGACGACCTGGTCGGCGTACTGATGGAGCGGTCGGCCGATCTGGTCGCGGTCCTGCTCGGTGTACTCAAGTCGGGTGCGGCCTATGTCCCGATCGATCCCGGCTACCCGGCCGATCGGGTCGGCTTCATGCTGGCCGACACGAGCCCGGCCCTGGTGGTGTGCACCAGCAGGAGCGCGGAGGCCGCCGCGGGATTCCCCCGGCTCGTCCGGGACGACCCGTCGACCGTGGCGGAGATCGCAGCCCGGCCGGTGACCGCGCCGGGCGATGCCGACCGTGTCGTGCCGTTGCGTCCTGCCCATGCGGCGTACGTGATCTACACCTCCGGGTCGACCGGCAGGCCGAAGGGCGTGGCCGTCGCGCACCGGGGTCTGACCAACTTCGTGTCGTGGCGGGTGGAGAACTACGGCTGGGGGCCCGGCGACCGGGTCCTGCAGTTCGCCTCGGTGTCGTTCGATGTCTCCGTCGCGGAGATCTTCCCCGCGCTGGCCGGCGGTGCGACCGTGTGCGTCGCCCGGCGGGACGGCGACGCTCTTCCGGAGCTGGAGCGACTGGCCGTCAACGCGGTCACCTTCACCCCGAGCGTCCTGGAGTCACTCGTCGGAGACGACGAGCGGGCCGCGACCGTGCTGGGAAACATTGAGCACGTCGTCCTCGGCGGCGAGGAGTACGGGCCCGAGCTGGTGCGGAGGTGGGCTCCCGGGCGTTCGTTCCACAACGAGTACGGGCCGACGGAGGCCACGGTCGTCGTCACCTCGTGGGCGGCTCGGGCCACGGCGGATGCGGTGTCGCTGGGCGGTCCGGTCACCAACACCCGGGTGTACGTACTGGACGACTTCCTGCGTCCCGTTCCCCCGGGAGTGGCCGGGGATCTGTACGTCGCAGGAGCCGGGCTGGCACGCGGCTACGTCCGGCGCCCGGACCTGACGTCCCAGCGGTTCGTGGCCTGCCCCTTCTCGGACAACGGCGAGCGGATGTACCGGACGGGCGATCTTGCGCGGTGGACGCCCGACGGCGAACTGCGCTTCGTCGGCCGGGTCGACGACCAGGTGAAGATTCGCGGCTTCCGGATCGAACTCGGTGAGATCGAGGCCGTGCTGGCCGGGCACGACAGCGTCGGCCAGGTCGCGGTGATCGCCCGGGAGGACCAGCCCGGAGTCAGGCGACTCGTCGCGTACGTCGTCCCTGCCGACCGCGCCGCCGGCCCCGACGGCAGCGTGCTGCGCGAGCACGCCGCTCAGGCACTGCCCGACTACATGGTGCCTTCCGCCGTCGTCGCGCTGGAGTCCCTGCCGGTGACGGTGAACGGCAAACTGGACCGGGCCGCCCTGCCCGCACCTGCCCTGGGCGATGCGGTGGGCCGGGGCCCGGCGACTCCGCTGGAAGAAGTGCTGTGCGGGCTGTTCGGCGAGCTCCTTGGCCTGGAACGGGTCGGCGCGGACCACTCGTTCTTCGAGCTGGGCGGCGACTCGCTGCTCGCGATGCGGCTGATCGTACGGATCCGGAAGGTGCTCGGCGCCGAGATCAACATCCGGCAGCTGTTCGGCGCCTCGTCGGCCGCGGGCATCGCCAGGCTGGTGGAGAGCGACCGGAGCGCCGTCCGGGCCGGGGTGGTCGTCCGGGAACGTCCCGACCCGCTGCCGCTGTCGTTCGGCCAGCAGCGGATGTGGTTCCTGAACGGGCTGGAGGAAGCCGGGGCGGGCGCTGCCTACAACGTACCGCTGGCCCTGCGGATGACCGGTGTACTCGACGCGGTCGCACTGGAGGCGGCCCTCGGTGACGTCGCCGACCGCCACGAGACCCTGCGCACACTGTTCCCCGAGACGGGCGGTGTTCCCCGGCAGCACATCCTGGACGGACCCGAAGGCCGTCCGAAGCTGCGTCTGCGCGAGGTCGCCGAGGACGAGCTGCCCGCCGTACTCGCCGAGGCGGCGGAAACGCGCTTCGACCTGGCCCACGACCTGCCGTGGAACACGCGCCTGCTGGTCCTGTCCGGCACCGAGTCCGTACTCCTGCTGGTTGCCCATCACATCGCGGTGGACGGCTGGTCGATGGGCGTGCTCGCCCGGGACCTGCGGACCGCCTACGCGGCCCGTGTGCACGGCGGCCCTCCCGCCTGGTCGGTGCTGCCCGTCCAGTACGCCGACTACGCCCTCTGGCAGCACGAGATGCTCGGCGACCCCGCCGACCCGGACAGCCTGATCAGCGCCCAGCTCGGACACTGGCGGGACGCTCTGGCGGACCTGCCCGAGGAACTGACACTCCCGGTGGACCGGGTCCGGCCCGCGGTGCCGTCGTTCCAGGGAGGGTCGGTTCCGGTCCGGGTGGACGCGGCCACCCACGCCGCGCTGGCGGACGCCGCCCGGCAGGGCTCGGCGACCCTCTTCATGGCCGTCCAGACGGCGCTGGCGATGCTGCTCGCCCGGCTCGGCGCCGGCACCGACCTGCCGATGGGCACGGCCGTCGCGGGACGCGGCGATTCGGCACTGGAGGATCTGGCCGGGTTCTTCGTGAACACCCTGGTGCTGCGTACGGACGCGAGCGGCGACCCCACGTTCGCCGAGCTGCTGGCGCGGGTCCGGGAGACCGACCTGGCCGCGTACGCCCATCAGGACGTGCCGTTCGAGCGGCTGGTGGAGGACCTCAACCCCGCCCGGTCCCTCGCCCGGCACCCACTCTTCCAGGTCATGCTGCTTCTGCAGAACCTGCCGGCCCCCGCATGGGAACTGCCCGGACTGGCCGTCCGGGCGCAGGAGGCCGAGTCGGTGCCTGCCCGTTTCGACCTGTCCGTGACCCTCACCGAGCACCGCGACGGGCAGGGCGCCCCGGACGGCATCGTCGGAGACCTGTCCTACCCGACCGACCTGTTCGACGAGCCGACGGCCCGGGCCGTCGCCGACCGGCTCGTCCGGGTGCTGGAGCAGGTGGCGGCCGACCCCGACGTGCGGGTCGGCCGGCTCGACGTGCTCGACGACGCCGAACAGCACACCGTGGTCGAGGAGTGGAACGACACCCTCCGGCCGATACCCGACCTGACGCTGGCCCAGCTCTTCCAGGCCCAGGCGGCATGTACCCCGGACGCCGTCGCGGTGACCGGCGACGCCGTCTCCTGGACGTACGCCGAACTGAACGAGCGCGCCAACCGGGTCGCGCACTGGCTGATCGGCCGGGGCGTGCGCCCGGAGAGCCGGGTCGGCGTGGTGATGGACCGGTCGGCCGAGCTGATCGCCGTCCTGCTGGGCGTACTGAAGGCGGGCGCGGCCTACGTGCCGCTGGACGCGGGGCATCCGGGGGAGCGGCTGCGGTCGGTGGCGGCCGAGGCCGGGGTGTCGCTGGTGCTGGCCGACCGGGCGATGGACGAGCTCGATGCGATCCTGGTGGCCGGGATCCTGGCGGACGCATCGGCCCAGGGGGACGGATGGCCTTCGGCCGACCCGGACGTGCCCCTGTCCCCGGCGGCCCTCGCGTACGTGATGTACACATCGGGATCGACCGGTGTGCCCAAGGGCGTCGCGGTGACCCACCGGAACGTCGTGAGCTTCATCCTGGACCGCAGCTGGGACGGCGACCTCGCCGAGCGGGTCCTGCTCCAGGCCAACCACGCCTTCGACGCCTCGACGTACGAGATCTGGGTGCCGCTGGTGCGGGGCGGCGCGCTGGTCGTCGTGCCGCCGGGCGAGGTGGACGCGGCCGAGCGCGGCCGGTTGATCGCCTCGCACGGGGTCACCAACGTGCATGCGACGGCCGGGCTGTTCGGCGTGCTGGCCGAGGAGGCCCCGCAGATCTTCGGCGGTGTGCGCGAGGTGTCGACCGGCGGCGACGTGGTGTCGGCGTCGGCGATACGCGCGTTGCTGGAGGCGCATCCGGGGCTGACGGTCAGGTCGACGTACGGACCGACCGAGGCGACGGCGTTCACGACCCAGATCGCCTACACCGCCGCGGACGCCGTCCCGGACGGCGTCCCGATCGGTTACCCGATGGACAACAGCCGGGCGTACGTACTGGACGAGTTCCTGCGTCCGGTGGCGCCGGGAGTCATCGGGGAGTTGTACGTCGCCGGGGCGGGACTGGCCAGGGGGTACGCGGGCCGGGCCGGTCTGACGTCGGAGCGCTTTGTCGCCTGCCCGCTGTCCGGAGCCGGTGAGCGGATGTACCGGACGGGTGACCTGACGCGGTGGTCGTACGAGGGTGAGCTGATCTTCGCGGGCCGTGCGGACGACCAGGTGAAGATCCGTGGCTTCCGCATCGAGCCCGGGGAGATCGAGGCCGTGCTCGCGGGTCACCGGAGCGTGGGCCAGGTCGCGGTGATCGCCCGTGAGGATCAGCCCGGCGTGAAGCGCCTGGTCGCCTATGTCGTCCCGGCCGAAGGCGAGGTCGTCCCGGCCGAGGGCGAGGCGGACGGCGAGGCGGACCGCGTAATGGTCGGCGAAGTGGACGGCGAGGCGCTGCGTGGCTCCGTGGCAGCCGTCCTGCCGGACTACATGGTCCCCGCCGCGGTCGTGGTCCTGGAGACGCTGCCGGTGACGGCCAACGGAAAGCTCGACCGGGCCGCGCTGCCCGCCCCCGAGTTCGGCGGTCTCGAAGGGCGGGCCCCGGCGACACCGGTCGAGGCGGTCCTGTGCGGGCTGTTCGCCGAGGTCATGGGCCTGGAGCGGGTCGGCGCCGACGACTCGTTCTTCGAACTCGGCGGTGACTCGATCATGTCGATGCTGGTCGTCGCCCGAGCCCGGCGCGCAGGGGTGCAGATCACCGCCCGCCAGGTGTTCGAGCACCGGTCCCCGGCCGGGCTGGCGCGGGTGGCCGGGACGGTCGTCGCGGAACTGGCGGAGCCCCGGACGGCGAGTACCGGGCCGGTGCCCCTGACCCCCGCGATGCTCGAACTGGCCGGACGGGCGGGCTCGGTGGCGCTGACCGGGACGCTGTCCCAGTCGATGCTGATCGAGGTCCCGGCCGGGCTGGACCTGGGACGGCTGATTGCAGCGGTACGGACGCTGCTCGACCGGCACGCGCTTCTGCGCTCGCGCCTTGAGTTCGCCGAGGGAACGGGCCGGCTGGTGATCCCCGAGCAGGGCACCGGGTTGACGGCCGAGGACTGCGTGGTGCGCGCCGACACGGACGACGTGACAACCGAGGCCGAGCGCGCGGTGCGGTACCTCGACCCGTTGGCCGGCGTGATGGCGCGGGTGGTGTGGTTCGACGCCGGACGGGACGCCCCGGGCCGGCTGTTGCTGGTCGCGCATCACCTGGTGGTCGATGTCGTGTCGTGGCGGACGCTCGTACCGGATCTGGCCGCCGCATACTCGGCGCCGGACACCGGGGAACTGCCGGTCGGGACGTCGTTCCAGCGGTGGGCCGCAGCCCTGGCCGAACAGGCGGTGAGCGCCGGGCGAATGGCGGAACTGCCCGGCTGGACACGGCTGTTGGAGGGCTCGGGTGCGCCGATTGCCGACCGTGCCCTCGACCCGGCCGTCGACACCGAGGGCGGCGGGATGCGGAGGGTCGAGCTCCGGCTGCCGGTGTCGGTGACGTCGGAGCTGTTGACGCGGGTGCCCGCCGCCTTCCATGCCGGTATGGACGATGTGCTGCTGGCCGGCCTGGTGGCGGCCGTGGAGGAGTGGCGCGCAGCGAGGGGCCGTACGGTCTCGGGTGGTCTGTTGGTGGATGTCGAGGGCCATGGCCGTGTGCCGCTCTCGGAGGACATGGACCTGACGCATACGGTCGGCTGGTTCACCAGCTCGTACCCCGTGCGGCTGGACGCGGCCGACGCCGACCACGCCCAGGTGCGTGCCGGTGGCCCGGAGGCGGGTCGTCTGCTCAAGCTGGTCAAGGAGCGGGTGCGGGCGATTCCCGGTGACGGGCTCGGCTACGGGATGTTGCGTTACCTGAACCCTGAGACGGGCCCCGCCTTCGAGGGGCTGCCGTCGGCGCAGATCGGCTTCAACTACCTCGGCCGCTTCACGCCCGCCGACGACACCACCGAGGGAAGCTGGCGACCCGTCGGCGGTCTGGGCCTCGCCGGAAGGCCGGATCCTCGGATGGCCGCTTCTCACGAACTGGAGGCCGGTGGCCTGGTGGCCGACCTGCCGGACGGGCCCGAGCTGACCGTTTCCCTGGTCTGCCCGGTCGGCCTGTTCGAGGAGGAGGCGCTGCGGGAACTGACCTCCGGCTGGGTCGCGATGCTCACCGGCCTCGCGGCCCACGCGTCCGAGCCGGAAAGCGGCGGCCACACCCCGTCCGACTTCCCGCTGGTCGTGCTCGGGCAGGACGACGTCGAGGAGTTCGAGGCGGATGTCCCCGGCCTGGTCGATGTGTGGCCGTTGTCGCCGCTGCAGGAAGGCCTGCTCTTCCACGCCCGGTACGACGAGCAGATACGGGACGTCTACGTCGAGCAGACCTTCGTAGACCTGGAAGGCAGCCTGGACACGGGTGTGCTCCGGGCGTCGTGGCAGGCGTTGTTGGACCGGCATGCGAGTCTGCGGACCGGGTTCCGGCAGTCGGCCGGGATGGCGAGTCCGGTCCAGGTGGTTGTACGGGACGTGGTGCTGCCGTGGCGCGAGGTGGACCTGTCCGGTCTGTCCGACGCGGACGCCGAGGCCGAGGTCGTACGGCTGGCGAAGGGGGAGCAGGCCCGGTTCGATCTGGCGGTTCCGCCGATGCTGCGGTTGTTGCTGGTGAGGCGTGGCGGGGCGCGCTACCGGCTGTTTGTGACGCTTCATCACATAGTGCTGGATGGCTGGTCGTTGCCCGTCCTGTTCGGCGAGCTGTCGGAGATCTACGCGGCCAGGGGCGACGCGAGCGGGCTGTCGGCGGTGACGCCGTACCGGGACTACCTGGAGTGGCTGGGCCGACAGGACAAGGAAGTCGCGCGGGAGGCTTGGCGGGCCGCTCTGGCGGGGACGTCCGAGCCCACTCTCGTCGGTCCGGTCGACCGGGGCGGGGAACCGATGTCCCCCCGGACAATCAGCACTTCGGCCGATCTGGAGCTCACCGGGGCACTGCACGCGATGGCGCGCGCGAACGGGTTCACGCTGAACACGGTGATCCAGGGCGTCTGGGGCGTGCTGGTCGGGATGCTCGCGGGCCGGACCGATGTGGTGTTCGGCGCCACGGTCGCAGGCCGTCCGGCCGACCTGCCGGGCGTCGAGCGGATGCTGGGACTGCTCATGAACACCGTCCCGGTGCGGGTGCGTCTCGACCCGCGACGGACGGTTGCGGAGCTGCTGGCCGATCTTCAGGCGCGGCAGGCCGACCTGATTGCGCATCAGCACCTGGGGCTGACCGAGATCCAGCGGATCGCCGGTGCGGGCGCGACCTTCGACGCCCTGCTGGCATACGAGAACTATCCGCGCCACCCGGAGGGGCCCCTGCGGCTCGACGGTGTGACGGTGGGCGGGCTGGACGGCGAGGATGCGGCCCACTATCCGCTGTTCCTCGGCGTCATCCCCGGCGACCGGCTGGAACTGCGGCTCGACTACCGGCCCGACGTGCTGGACGAGGCGACCGTACGTGCTCTGTCGGGGCGGCTGGTGCGCCTGCTGGAGCAAGTGGCGGCCGATCCCGGGTTGCCGGTCGGTCAGCTGGAGCTGCTCGATGCGGCCGAGCGCCACACGGTGGTCGAGGAGTGGAACGACACCGGCCGGCCGATCCCCGCGACGACGCTGCCGGAGCTCTTCGGGGCCCAGGTGGCGAGGACGCCGGGTGCGGTGGCGGTGGTCGATGACGAGGGGCCGTCGCTGACGTATGCGGAGCTCGACGAGCGGGCGAACCGGGTGGCGCGTTGGCTGGTCGGTCGAGGTGTGGGGCCTGAGGGGCGGGTGGCCGTGCTGATGGAGCGGTCGGTCGACCTGATGGCCGTGCTGTGG
>NZ_JAGGPB010000068.1 GCF_018614055.1 Streptomyces sp. ISL-98 | reverse complement strand
GACCCCCCCCCCCCCCCCCCCCCCCCCCCCCCGCAGTTGGGCCGGTCCCCCCGGTGGGTCGGGCTAGTCCCAGCCGCCCGCACGCCCGCGCTTCGTCTCGCTGCGCGCCTTCTTGTTGCGCAGGCGGCGCTCGTTGATGCCTCGGGGGATCTTCTTGGCCTTGCGGGGCTTGGGCGGCGGCGCCGTCGCTTCGGCGAGCAGGGCTGCCATCCGGACGAGCGCGGTCTCGCGGTTGCGCCACTGCGAGCGGTGCTCGGACGACCGTACGGAAACGACGCCGCCCACGAGCCGGGCCGCGAGCCGCTCCAGCGCACGCTCCTTCCAGACCGGCGGCAGCGCTTCCGTCTTGGCGAGGTCGAAGCGCAGCTCCACTTGCGAGTCGCTGGTGTTGACGTGCTGTCCGCCGGGTCCGGACGACCTGGAGAAACGCCACATGAGCTCTGGCTCGGGCAGGGAGACAGAACCGCGGATGATGTGGGGACCGGACATGTGTCCAATGATCCCGTGCTTGCGGCGGTCGCGTCACCCTCTTTTCGGCTTACGGGGGAACTGGGCGGCGTCCTGTCCGCGTTATGACGGGTGACGGTAGCTTCGGATCCGACATGTGCTGCGAAGCCCGCACGACTTCAAGGAAGAGGACATCCCGATGGCTGTAAGTCTGTCCAAGGGCGGCAACGTCTCGCTCACCAAGGAGGCCCCCGGCCTGACCGCCGTCACGGTCGGACTCGGCTGGGACGTCCGCACGACCACCGGTACGGACTTCGACCTCGACGCCTCCGCGATCGCGGTCAACCCCACCGGCAAGGTCTACTCCGACGGCCACTTCGTCTTCTTCAACAACAAGTCGACGCCGGACCAGACCATCGTCCACACCGGTGACAACCGCAGTGGCGAGGGCGCCGGCGACGACGAGGCGATCAACGTGAACCTGGCGGGCCTGCCCGCCGACGTCGACAAGATCGTCTTCCCGGTCTCGATCTACGACGCCGAGAGCCGCTCGCAGAACTTCGGCCAGGTGCGGAACGCGTACATCCGTATCGTCAACCAGGCCGGCGGCTCCGAGATCGCCCGCTACGACCTGAGCGAGGACGCCGCCACCGAGACCGCCATGGTCTTCGGCGAGCTCTACCGCAATGGCGCGGAGTGGAAGTTCCGCGCGGTCGGCCAGGGTTACGCGTCCGGTCTGACGGGCATCGCCCAGGACTTCGGCGTCAACGTCTAACGTCCGACGTATGCAGGTGTGTTACTGAGAGGCCCCGGCCGATGCTTAGGTTCTAGCGGCCGGGGCCCTCTCGCGTCTGCGCGCCAAGTAGCCGTACGGGGCCCCGACTTCGGTCGGGGCCCTGTGCCTTTCCCGCATAACGGACAGAGGTCCGCACCTTTCGGACAAGAACCGGTCAAGAACTTGTCGAGTCACTGTCAACGACCGTTCATTCGGTGACATTCTCTCTCGCGCCGCCCCCCACGGCCCGATTGAAGGAGTCCGAGTGAGCCAGCAGTCCCCCGCTCCCCGCGCCCTCTCGCGCAAGACCGCGGTCCGCGCCGCCGCACTCGCCGCCTCGGCCGCCATGGTCGTAGTCGGCGTACAGGCCGGTTCCGCCACCGCCGCCCCCGAGGCCGCCGACCGCGCGACGGCTGCCACCGCCCTCCCGCTCAGCGCCTCCCAGCGGGCCGCCGCCGTCAAGGACGCCCAGGCGGGGGCCGCTGCCACCGCCGGGAAGATCGGGCTCGGCGGCAAGGAGAAACTCGTCGTACGCGACGTCATCAAGGACGCCGACGGCACCGTGCACACCCGCTACGAGCGGACGTACGACGGCCTGCCCGTCCTCGGCGGCGACCTCGTCACCCACACACCGCCAGGAGCGGCGCGCTCAAGGGCGTCGACAAGGCCAGCAAGTCCCGTATAGCCGTGGCGTCGACGGACGCCGCGATATCCACCGCCACCGCGAAGAAGTCCGCGCTCGCCGCCTCCGGCGAGAAGGACACCACGGCCAAGGCGCCGCGCAAGATCGTGTGGGCCGGGAACGGCTCGAAGCCCGTCCTCGCCTTCGAGACCGTCGTCACCGGTCTCCAGCACGACGGGACGCCCAGCGAACTCCACGTCATCACCGACGCCACCACCGGCAAGAAGCTGTACGACTTCGAGGCCATCGAGACGGGCTCCGGCACCGGCCAGTACAGCGGCACCGTCACCCTCGGCAGCTCCACCGGCGGCTCCGGCTTCACCCTCACCGACGCCACCCGCGGCGGACACAAGACGTACGACCTGAACCAGGGCACCAGCGGCACCGGCACCCTCTTCACCGACGCCGACGACACCTGGGGCGACGGCACCCCCGCCAACCGCCAGACCGCGGCCGTCGACGCCCACTACGGCGCCGCGCTCACCTGGGACTTCTACAAGACCCAGTTCCAGCGCAACGGCATCAGAGGCGACGGCGCCGCGGCGTACTCCCGCGTCCACTACGGCAACGCGTACGTCAACGCCTTCTGGTCCGACCAGTGCTTCTGCATGACCTACGGCGACGGCGCGGCCAACCAGAAGCCGCTCACCTCGATCGACGTCGCGGGCCACGAGATGACCCACGGCCTCACGTCCGCCACCGCGGGCCTGCGCTACAGCCGCGAGTCCGGCGGCCTCAACGAGGCGACCAGCGACATCCTCGGCACGTCCGTGGAGTTCTACGCGGCGAACAGCAGCGACGTCGGCGACTACCTCATCGGCGAGAAGATCGACATCCGCGGCAACGGCACCCCGCTGCGCTACATGGACAAGCCGAGCAGGGACGGCAATTCCGCCGACTACTGGTCGCGCAACGTCGGCCGCCTCGACGTCCACTACTCGTCGGGCCCGGCCAACCACTTCTTCTACCTGCTGTCGGAGGGCAGCGGCGCGAAGACCATCAACGGTGTCTCCTACGACTCCCCGACAGCCGACGGCTCGACGCTCACCGGCATCGGCCGGGTCAAGGCGTACCAGATCTGGTACAAGGCCCTCTCCACCTACATGACTTCGTCCACCGACTACGCGGGCGCGCGCGTCGCGACGCTCAAGGCGGCGGGCGACCTGTACGGCGCGAGCAGTGCGGAGTACCAGGCGGTCGCGGCCACCTGGACCGCGATCAACGTGAAGTAGCGGGTTTCTTCTTGCCGTAGAGCCAGGTGTCCCAGAGGGCCTTCAGGTCCTTGCCGGACTTCTTCTCGACGTACGCCGTGAAGTCGTCCGTGGACGCGTTGCTGTGGCGGTGGGTGCTTGCCCAGCCCCGGACGATGCCGAAGAAGGCATCGTCGCCCACCGCCTCACGCACCTTGTGGAGCACCATCGCGCCGCGCCCGTAGACGGGGTCGCCGAAGAGGTCCGCCCCGGAGGGCGGCTCGGCGGGCGGGAAGGCCCAGTTGGCCTTGTTGTCGAAGGCCTCGGCAAAGTTGCGGTCGGCGGGAATGTTCGCGAAGTCCTCGTCCCAGAGCCATTGTGCGTACGTCGCGAAGCCCTCGTTGAGCCACATGTCCCGCCAGGACTTGGGCGTGACGGAGTTGCCGAACCACTGGTGGGCGAGCTCGTGGACGAGCAGCCCGTCGGAGGGCGGGCCGGGGAAGACCGGCTTCGTCTGGGTCTCCAGTGCGTACCCGGCGTCGCCGTCCCGCTCGACGATCGCGCCGGCCGACGAGAAGGGGTAGGGGCCGAAGGTCTTGATCCCCCACTCGACGATGTCCGGGATGCCGGCGATGCTTTCGGCGCTGCCCTTGGCGACGGCCGGGTCGACGGCGGTGAACACGGGCAGTCCGGACGGGGTCCGGGTCGCCCTCGTCTCGAACTTCCCGATGGCGACAGTGGCGAGGTAACCGGCCATCGGTTCGCCGGAGTGCCACGCGAAGGCCGTCCGGTCGCCCCGGGTGCGCTCGCTCCTCAACTCCCCGTTGGAGATGGCCCTCAGCCCCTTGGGGACGGTCACCGTGATGTCGTACGACGCCTTGTCGCTCGGGTGGTGGTTGCCGGGGAACCACGCCATGGACCCGAGCGGCTCGCCGAGCGCGAGCGCGCCGTCCGCCGTCCGCAGCCAGCCCTCTTCGGATTCGTCCGCGTCGGTGATGGTGGCCGGCCGGCCGGAGTAGCCGACGACGGTACGGAAGGTCTCGCCGTCGGTGGGACCGGCGCCGGAGCGCGGGGTCAGGGTCAGCTCGTCGCCCGCGCGGCTGACGACGGCCTTCTGGCCGTCGACGGTCGCGGAGGTGACGTTCATGCCGTGCAGGTCGAGGTTGAAGGCGCTGAGGTCCTGGGTGGCGCGGGCGGTGATCTCGGCGGTGGCCTCCAGGCGGTGGGCCTTGGGGTCGTAGTCGAGGGTCAGGGCGTAGTGCGTGACGTCGTAGCCGCCGTTGCCGAGCTCGGGGAAGTACGGGTCGTGTACGCCGGGGGCGCCTGGTGTGCCTGATGCGGCGGTTGCGCGGCCGTTGGCCTCACCATTGGCGCTGGTGGTGCAGGAGGTGAGGGCGAGGAGGGCGGCAACGGCGGCCGGGGCACAGCGGCGTACGCGAGTCCATTGATCCACACCAGGGATCTTATGCGTGGATTACGCCGCTTTCCCGGCCGCAGGCCGCCCGCCTTCGCACTCGGGCTGCCTACTTGGCCAGCGCCGCGACACCCGCCTGCGCGAACTTCTCGTCCAGGTCGCCGCTCGGCGCACCGGCCACGCCGATGCCCGCGATCGGAGCGCCATTGACCTGCACCGGGGCGCCGCCGGCGAGGAAGAGGGTGCCGGGGATGTCCTTCAGGTTGGGGGCCGTGGCGAGGCGCTTGACCAGCTCCGAGGTGGGCGCGTTCCAGGAGACCGCGGTGAACGCCTTGCGCTCGGCGGACTCGTAGGACTGCGGGCCCGCGCCGTCGCCGCGCAGGGTGACGACGGTGTTGCCGTTGCGGTCGACGACGGCGACGGTGATGCGCTGGTTCTCGCTCTCGGCGGCCTCCAGGGTGGCCTGGGCGGCCCGGGTGGCGGCGGCCACGGTCAGGTGGGTGGACTGCTGGAGGTTCTCAGAAGAGGGCGCGGCGTGAGCCGCTCCAGTGGAGCCGGTGCTTGCACCGGGGGTGTCGGCCTTGACGGCGACGGCGGGCGCGGCGGCGGGCTCGGTGGCGTTCGCGGACATCGCGCCGAAGGTGCCTGCGCTGAGGGCGGCAGCGGCGACGGCACCGGTCAGGACACGGGCGCGCAGCGAGAGCTTCTTCATGGTGGCTCCAAGGGGGTGGTGTGTTCGGCCTTGCTGTCTCTGCCATCGATCCTGGTGCCGCCACCGGGCCCGTACGGTCGGCGTACCGGCTACGTCTCCGTCAGCCGATCGGTTGATGCGGGTCTGGTCCCGCCGGGTCACCATGGGGACGTAAGCGCAGGTCAGCAAGGAGAGAACGGTGCAGCCGCAGCACGACCGGCACGACCCCGACGCGCGCTGGCTCGCGCCCGTGATGCACGCGGCGTTCTTCCTGCTGCTCGGCGCCTCGCTCGCCCGGTTCCTGCTGCGGCACCCCGGCGAGGCGCGCACCCCGTGGATCATCGCGCTGAGCATCACGCTGGCGCTGCTGTACGTACTGGGGCCGGTCCTGGGCCCCACCGCCGTCACCACTGCCCCTACCGCCCCCGCCGCCTCCCGCCCCGCGCCCCGTCGGCTGGTCTGGCTGGGCGCGGTCGTGGCCGTGTGGGTGGTGCTGGTCGTCCTTGCGCCGAGCTTCGCCTGGTGCGCGGTGCCGCTGTTCTACACGGGGTTGCGTACGCTCCCGTCGCGCGCCGCACTCGCCCTGGTCGCGCTGCTCACCGCGTTCGTGGTCGCCGCGCAGCTCCAGCTGGCGCAGGGCGGCTTCGACCCGAACCTGGTGGTGGCGCCGCCCGCGGTGGCGGCCGTCGCGACCGCCGTGTTCGTCCACATGCAGCGGCAGGCCGCGCGGCAGCGCACGCTGATCGACGACCTGATCCGTACACGCCGCGAACTGGCCGCCACCGAGCGGCGCGAAGGCACGCTGGCCGAGCGCCAGCGTCTCTCCATGGAGATCCACGACACCCTCGCCCAGGGCCTGTCCAGCCAGCAGATGCTTCTCCAGGCGGCGGACCGGACGTGGGACGCGGACCCGGAGACGGCCCGCCGCCATGTGCGTACGGCGGAATCGATCGCGGAACGCAACCTCGCCGAGGCCCGCCGCTTCGTCCACGACCTGGCCCCCGCCGACCTGGCGGAGGGCGGCGGACTGGAGGAGGCGCTGCGCAGGGTGGCGGCCCGCGAGTCGGCGGCGTTCCGCGTCGACGGGACGCCGGCCGTGCTGCCCGACCGGGTGCAGTCGGCGCTGCTGCGGATCGCCCAGGGCGCGCTGGCGAACGTACGGGAGCACGCGAACGCGCGGGCGGCGGCGCTGACCCTGACGTACCTGGGCGACCAGGTGGTCCTGGACATCGCCGACGACGGCACGGGCTTTGTGGAAGCCACGTCCGCTTCCACCGGCGGCGTACGCGGCCACGGCCTGCCCGCGATGCGGGCCCGCGTGCGCCAGCTCGGCGGCACCCTGACGATCGAATCGGCCCCCGGCGAAGGCACGGTGCTGTCCGCCGCGATCCCCCTGGAGCACACCTCGTGACCGCGTCTTCGACCGCACCTGTACGCATCCTGCTCTGCGACGACCACGCCGTCGTACGCGCCGGACTGCTCGCACTCCTGGGCAGCGAACCGGACATCGAGGTCGTCGGCGAGGCGGGCAGCGGCGAGGAGGCGGTGGCGATGGCCGCGAAGCTGACCCCGGACGTGGTCCTGATGGACCTCCAGCTGGGCGCGGGCATCGACGGCGTGGAGGCCACCCGCCGTATCGCCCCGACCGGCGTCCACGTCCTGGTGCTCACGACGTACGACACGGACGCCGACATCACCCGAGCCATCGAGGCGGGCGCCACCGGCTACCTGCTGAAGGCCGAACGCCCCGAGGAACTCTTCGCGGCGATCCGCTCGGCCGCCCAGGGCCGCACCACGCTGTCGCCGCCGGTCGCCAGCCGCGTGATGGACCGGATGCGCGGGGCGGGTCGGCCGACGCTGACGGAACGGGAGACGGACATCCTGGGCCAGCTCGCGCACGGCCTGGGCAACCGGGAGATCGCCCGCGCTCTGTTCATCAGCGAGGCGACGGTGAAGACCCACCTGGGCCGGATCTACGCCAAGTTGGGCGTGGACACCCGCTCGGGCGCGGTGGCGGTCGCGAAGGAGCAGCGGCTCCTCCCGTGAGCGCGGGTCCCTCCGCCGGGAGGCGGAGAGGGTCCGCCGCAGGGGAGGAAGCGGAGCTGCCCGGCGCGGGGCGAGCCTGTACCCCATGACAACAGCCACGCCGGCCAGGGCATCCACGACAGACGCGACGGACACGAGCGACACGAGGGACACGACAGCCAGGGCGAGCGTCGCGCCGCCCGCGCCCCGCTGGGCACGCCGCACCGCCCACGCGATCGTGCTGTGCGCGGTCCCCTCGGGCCTGTGGCGCCTCGCGATGGCCTCCGGTATCTACGTCGGCTACAGCGACGAGGTGCTGCGCGACGTCTACGGCATCCCTGGCTGGGGCATCGCCTACGTCGTGGGCCTGGCGATCGTCCAGGAGTGCGCCGCGCTGGTCCCGCTGCTGCTGGTGAGCGACCGGCGGCGGCTGCCTCGCCCGAGGGCGGTCGCCGGGGCGGCAGGGGCGATTTCGCTCCTGGTGACCCTGTTCGCGCTGAGTCAGCTGGTGCTGCTGTTCTTCGTCGAGGGCGACCCGAACATGAGCGGCAACTGGAACGTCCTGACAGGTCTCTGTTACGCCCCCCTGTTCGCCGTAGGCCCGCTTCTTGCCGCCGTGGCCTGGTCGTACGGGAAGCGCCACGGGGCATGACACCATCGACCACGTGCTCGACATCGGCTACTCCCTCTCCCGCCGCTTCCCGGACCCTCCGCAGACGGACTACCGGCGTGCCGGCGTGCACGACCTGCGGCACGACCTCTTCTGCGGCGACGTGTACCTCGCGGACACGAAGGCGGACCGCGAAGTATCCACAGCCTGGGGATGGGTGCCGGTGCTCGACTTCGCGTGGGCGCTGTGCGACATCGTCGAGCAGCTCGACCAGGATCCGCGCGGCAGCCGGTCGGCGAAGCCGCAGTACGCGGAGCTGGACTTCACGGAGTCGACGGACCGGATGCTCTTCGAGCGGCGGTTCGGCTGGGTCGACATCGAAGCCGACTGGATGCCGGTCGAGGAGGCTCCGCTCACCTTCAGCCACCGGCTGCTGCGGCGGGAGGCGCGGGACTTCCTGCACGACCTGATCGCGGACCTGACGGACATGCACGACGGCCTGGCGGACAACCCGGCGATCTGGGACCTGCAGGCGAGATTCCCCCGGGTGCAGTCTTAACCCCCGGGCACTCTCAGCCCCTGGGGGTCCCCTGGACGTAGTCCATGGGGGAGTTTGAGGACCGGGGTCCGGGGCGGAGCCCCCACGCGGCGGCAGCCGCAAAATGTCACAGCCGGGAAGGGGCGGGGAGGGGAAACCGCCGCAGGCAACCCGCACCGGGGCCGCACACCGCACCCGCGCCGCAAGCACCCGCACGCGCACCGGCGCCCGCGTACCGTACGCGCCGCACACCCCACCGCACCCGCGCCGCAAGCAACCCGCACAACCGAACCGGTCGCACCCCACCGCACCCGCGCCGCAAGCACCCGCACGCGCACCGGCGCCCGCGTACCGTACGCGCCGCACACCCCACCGCACCCGCGCCGCAGGCAACCCGCACCACCGAACCGGTCGCACCCCACCCCACGCACCCCACCGCACCCGCGCTCAGGCAACCCGCACCGGGCGCCCGCGCACCGCACCCGCATCTGCGCCCGCACCCGCACCCGCACCTACTCTCCCCCCGCCCCCTCCACCCGCACCCCCATCTCCGCAGCAAACGCCGAAGCCAAGTCCACCAGCTGCGCCGGACTGATCACGGCCCCCGCCAACCGCCCGACCCCGCGCGCAATCTCCAGCTCCGCGACCGCCCGCAGATCGACATCCCGCATCGTCACGCCCGTAAAGTCCACCCCCCGCAGCACGCAGTCGCGGAACTCCACCCGCTCCAGCCGCGCACTCCCGAAGTCCGGCTCGACCAGCACGCAGCCGTCGAAGACGACGTCCTTCAGGTGCGCCGTACGCAGGTTCAGGTAATCGATCTTCCCGCCGCGCACCAGCACCCGCTCCAGGGACGCCCCGTGCAACTGGACCCCGCCCAGCCGCGCGTCGATCACCTCCACGTCGCGCAGTGACGCCTCGGCCAGGTCCGTGCCCACGCCGCGCACCCCGTCCAGCACCGAGTCGACGAAGCGCGCCCGGCCCAGCAGGGTCTCGTCGAGTGCGACGCCGTAGAGCCCGCAGTCCATGAAGCGCGCGCCGCGCCCCTCCTGCCCCACCAGGTCCAGGTCCCGGAACTCGACCCCGTCGTAGTCCCCCTCCGACTCCAGCTCCCCGCCCCCGAAAGGCGCGAGCGGCGGCAGCCGCACCTCGGGCCGCCGTACGGGCCGTACCACCGGGACCGGGGACTTCTTCGCCTTCGTGTTCCGTGCCATCCACCCATGCTGGACCACCCCACTGACAATCCCCCGGCCCCGATGTCACATCCGCGCCCCCGCCATCCGTCACAACCCGCGAGAGCGTCGACCGACGCGACAGGCGACGCGACAGGCGCGCGGCAAGGAGACCGGAAGAAAATGAACCAGACCCACCACCGCATCACCGTCATCGGCGGCGGCTTCGCCGGCCTCACCGCAGCCATCACGGCGGCAGAGTCCGGCGCCAGGGTGACCTTGTACGAGGCCCACCACACGCTCGGCGGCCGCGCCCGCACCGCCGAGGGACCGTACAAGACCAACGAGGGACCGCACGCCCTCTACAGCGGCGGCCCGCTCTGGACCTGGCTCCAGCAGCGCGACCTGCTGGGCGAGATCCTGTCCGTACCCCTCCTGGAAGGCACCCGGTTCCGCTTCCACCACCACGGCGCCGTCCGCAGGACCCCGCCCCTCGCGATGATGAAGCTGGCCCTGAAGTCCGCCGCCAAGGCGCCGGTGGACGCCGACTTCCTCACCTGGGCCACAGGCCAGGTCGGCGAAGAGGGCGCACGCGCCGCCGCGAACTACATCGGCGTCGCGCTCTTCCACCACGCCCCGGGCACCCTCTCCGCGCGCTTCGTCCAGGAGCGGCTGCGCCGCGCCCTCAGGCTTCCGCCTGAGGCCCACTACCCGCGCGGAGGCTGGGCCTCGGTCGTCGACCGTATGGCCGCGCTCGCCTGGAATCTGGGCGTACGGATCGAAACGACGGAACGCGTCACCGAACTCCCCGCGAACCCGGACGGCGGTGGCGGCCCGGTCATCGTCGCGACGTCCCTGGAGGCCGCCCGCAGGCTCCTCGGCGACGAAACCCTGACCTGGGAGAGCGGCCGTACAGCGCTCCTCGACCTGGCCGTCAGAACGCGGAAGGGCGACCCGTTCGTCATCTCCGACCTGGACACCCCGGGCTGGATCGAGCGGTACACCGCCCAGGATCCGTCCCTCGCCCCGGCCGGCGAACAGCTCATCCAGAGCCAGATTCCCGTCGCCCCCGGTGAGTCCAAGGCGGACGGCATCGCACGCGCGGAGCGCCTGCTCGACCTCGGCTTCCCTGGCTGGCGCGAGCGCACCACGTGGCGGCGCGAGGCCCTGGCAGCGGGCCGTACGGGCGCGCTGGACCGGCCGGGCACCACCTGGCGGGACCGCCCGGCCATCGACCGCGGCAACGGCGTGTACGTCGCGGGCGACCGGGTCGCGGCGCCCGGCCTGCTGGCGGAGGTGTCCTTCAACAGCGGCCTGGAGGCGGCCACGCTCGCCCTGCGAACCAGTCGCCTGAACGGGCTTGACCTCAACCGCGCTTGAGGCCCGAGGCTGGCGCTGTAGCCACCGGACCAAGCCCGTCGGCAACCGAGTCGAGCCCAGCCCAGACCCTCAGGAGCCCGCCATGCACGCCATCCGCCTCCACGCCTTCGGCCCCGCCGAGAACCTCACCTACGAGAAGACCGACGACCCCGTGCCCGGCCCCGGCCAGGTACGGATCGCCGTCGCCGCGTCCGGCGTGCACCTGCTCGACACCGCCCTGCGGGAGGGCATGACCGGCCCGTACCCCGTCCCCGTCGACCTCCCGACCATCCCCGGCCGCGAGGTCGCCGGCACGGTCGAGTCGCTCGGCGAGGGCACCGACCCGTCGTGGCTCGGCAAGCGCGTGGTCGTCCACCTGGGCATGAACCCCGGCGGCTACGCCGAGCTGGCCGTCACCGATGCCGAGCGCCTCCAGGAAATCCCGGAGAACCTCGACGAGGGCCAGGCCGTGGCCATGATCGGTACGGGCCGTACGACCATGGGGATCCTCCAGTTCGCCGACCTCTCCGCCGAGACCGTTGCGATCGTCCCCGCAGCGGCAGGCGGCATCGGCACCCTCCTCGTCCAGTACATGAAGAACCTCGGCGGCACCGTCATCGGCCTGGCCGGCGGCCCCGCCAAGGTCGCCCGCGTACGGGAGAACGGCGCAGACCTCGCCGTCGACTACACGCTCCCCGACTGGCCGGAGCAGGTACGCGCATACCTCGGCGACCGCCGGGCCACCGTCGTCTTCGACTCGGTCGGCGGGGACACCGGCCGGGCCACTGTCGACCTCCTCGGCAGGGGCGGCCGGCACATCGTCTTCGGCTGGTCCAGTGGCGGCCTGCACGACGGCGGCCCGCTCACCTTCACCGACGAGGAGCTCGCCGAGCGCGGCATCACCTCCGAGGGCGTGCTCGGCCCGGCGATGCTGGGCAAGGCCGGCGGCGACAACCCCGTACGGACCCTGGAGGACCGCTCCCTTGCGGAGGCGGCGGCGGGCCGTCTGGTCCCGGCGGTCCAGCGCTTCCCCCTGTCGGAGGCGGCCGCCGCGCACCGGGCGCTGGAGACGCGCGGCACGATGGGCAAGGTCGTCCTCGTACCGTAGGCCGCCCACCAGGCCCCCTCACGCCCACCGGTACTCGTACCCCGGCAGCACCCGCCCGGCCAGCAGCGCGGCCCCGAGTACGAGCGCCACCCCGGGCACCAGCGGGTCCAGCACGTACCCAACTCCCGGGTCGGTCAGCCCGATCGCGGCCGCCGCCGGTACCGCCGGCACGTGGGGTGCCTTCAGGAGCGCCATCGCCGTGATCGACAGCGCCGCGGCGACCGCCGCCGTGTACGTCGAGGGCCCGGCGACGGCGGTGACCACCAGCGCCGTCGCCACGGCCACCGGGTACGCCGTGAGGACCGCCCGGGGCCTGGCGAGCGGCGCGTGCGGCGCCGTCGCGAGCACCGCCGCGGTGGCTATGAACGGGATGGCGAAGACATGCAGCCCGGCCAGGCTCTGGGTCGCGGCGAGCAGCAGCACCGCCCCCAGCGCCACGCCCCCCACGATCAGCGACGCAACGACTTCATTCCTCCCGGCGTTCCTCCCGGCACCCCCACCCACCGCATCCCTCACAGCGCACGCCGCAGGAAGTCACGTACGAGAGCGGCGATTTCCGCGCCGTGCGTCTCCAGTGCGAAGTGCCCCGCGTCCAGCAGGTGGATCTCGGCGTCGGGCAGGTCCCGGGCGAACGCCTCCGCGCCCGCCGCCCCGAAGATCTCGTCGTTGCGGCCCCACGCGACGAGCGTCGGCGGCCGATGCGTACGGAAGTACTCCTGGAATGCCGGGTAGCTGTCGAGGTTGAACCGGTAGTCCCAGAACAGCTGCAGCTGCACTTCCTTGTTCCCCGGCCGGTCGAGCCCGGCCTGGTCCAGCGTCCATGTCTCCGGCCCGATCCGGTCGAGCCGGTCCGCCGGCACCCCGTGCTCGTACTGCCACCTGGTCGCCCCGGCGGTCAGCAGCTCACGCACGGCGGGCTCGTGCGTCGCACGGTCCTCGGCGTGGGCGAACAGCACGTCCCAGAAGGGTGTGAAGCCTTCCCTGTACGCGTTCCCGCTCTGGCTGATCAGCGCGGTGACCCGCTCGGGCTGCCGCGACGCGATGCGCAGCCCGATGGGCGCCCCGTAGTCCTGGATGTACAGCGCGAACCGTTCGGCCCCGATCCGGTCGAGCAGCGCCAGCGTGACCTCGGTCAACTTCTCGAAGCTGTACGGGAATTCAGCGACGGACGGCATGGCAGAGCGCCCGAATCCGACGTGATCGGGCGCGATCAGATGGAACTCGTCGCTCAGCTCGGCGATCAGCCCGCGGTACATGTGCGAGCTGGACGGAAAGCCGTGGAGCAGCACCAGCGTGGGCCGGGACGGGTCTCCGGCCTCGCGGTAGAAGACCTCAAGGCCGTCGATGACCTCGACCTTGTGGCGCGTACCGAAAACAGGCATAGCCCCTCCCCCTATCAACGGAGAACGATCGTTCTCCCCATGCCGTGTAGAGTACGAGAACGATGGTTCTCCATGCAAGGGGTGATCAGAAAATGGACGCGACGACCGCCGAGACACGACTCCTGGACACGGCCGCGGCCCTCTTCAACGAGCGCGGCGTGCAAGCCGTCGGCATGGACACCATCCGCACCGCGTCCGGCGTCTCCCTCAAGCGCCTCTACCAGCTCTTCCCGTCCAAGGAAGACCTGGTAGAGGCGGTGCTACGACGCCGCAGCCGGGACCTGCTCGACGAAATCCCCCGCTACGCCGACGCCCGCGGCGAGACCCCCCAGGAACGCATCCTGGCGGTCTTCGACTACCTCCACGAGTGGTTCGGCTCGCCCGCGTTCAGAGGCTGCAACTTCATCAATTCCTTCGGCGAACTGGGCGGAGTCTCCGAAGGCGTGGCCGAGGTCGCCCGTACGCACAAGAAGGCCTTCGCGGCGCACTTCGCCGAACTGGCTGCCGCCGCAGGCGCACCCCCGGCCCTCGCCCCCCAGCTCGCCGTCCTCGCCAACGGCGCGATGGCGTCCGCCGGCATCTCGGGCTCCCGGGAACCGGCCCGCCACGCCCAGGAGGCGGCCCGCGTACTCCTCGCCCACTACACGCCCGACTGCGCCCCGAGCTCCGCCAGCGCCTGATCCGTCAGCCGGTAGACCGTCCACTCGTCCTGCGGCTTCGCGCCCAGCGCACGGTAGAAGTCGATCGACGGCGCATTCCAATCGAGCACGGACCACTCCAGCCGCTCGTATCCCCGCTCGACACAGATCCGCGCCAGTTCCCTCAGCAGCGCCTTGCCGTGCCCGCCACCGCGCAACTGTGGCCGCACATAAAGGTCTTCGAGGTATATACCGTGCACTCCGCGCCACGTGGAGAAGTTGAGGAACCACAGCGAGAATCCCACCACCTCGCCCTCCTCGGTCTCGGCAATGTGCGCGTACGCCGCCGGCCGCTCCCCGAAGAGCGCCTCGCGCAGCTGCTCCTCGGTGGCCTTGGCCTCGTGCAGCGCCTTTTCGTAGTCGGCCAGTTCCCGGACCATTTCGTGGATGACAGGGACGTCGGAAGGAATCGCATTTCGAATCATGCGGGCACGCTACGTCAGCGCCCGAGCAGCAACCCGGCAAGTTCCAGCTGTTGGACCGCCAGCCCCCCTTCTCTCTCCAGCCCTACGAATTCCGTATCTGGACAGGGTCACAACCATGGGTGTACGAACAACCCCCATGAGCACGATCAACGGCGGCATCTCCTTCTGGTACGCGCAGGACGGCATACCCGCCCCCCGTGAACCCCTGTCCGGTGACGCGACAGCCGACGTCTGCATCGTCGGCGGCGGCTACACCGGCCTCTGGACGGCGTACTACCTCAAGAAGGCCGTCCCCTTCCTCAACATCACAGTCCTGGAAGCCAAGTTCTGCGGTTACGGCGCCTCCGGACGCAACGGCGGCTGGCTCTACAACGGCATCGCGGGCCGCGACCGCTACGCCAAACTCCACGGCCACGACGCCGCCGTACGCCTCCAGCAGGCCATGAACGACACGGTCACCGAGGTGATCAGCACCGCCGCCGCCGAAAACATCGAAGCCGACATCCACCAGGGCGGCGTACTCGAAGTCGCCTACACCCCGGCCCAACTGACCCGCCTCAAGCACTTCCACGCCGCCGAAATCGCCTTCGGCGAGAAGGAACGCACCCTCCACGGAGCCCGCGAAACCGCCGACCGCATCCGCGTCACCGGCGCCGTCGGCTCCACCTGGACCCCGCACGGAGCCCGCCTGCACCCGGTCAAGCTCCTCAAGGGCCTGGCCGCAGCGGTCGAGTCCCTGGGCGTAACCATCCACGAATCCACCCCGGTCACGGAGATCCAGCCGAAGCACGCCGTCACCCCCTACGGCACGGTCCGCGCCCCGTACATCCTGCGCTGCACCGAGGGCTTCACCGCCTCCATCAAGAACCAGCGCCGCGCCTGGCTCCCGATGAACTCCTCCATGATCGTCACCGCTCCCCTCCCCGCCTCCGCCTGGGAAACCATCGGCTGGGACGGCCGCGAGACCCTCGGCGACATGGCCCACGCCTACATGTACGCCCAGCGCACAGCAGACGACCGCATCGCACTGGGCGGCCGAGGCATCCCCTACCGCTACGCCTCCCGTACGGACAACGACGGCCGCACCCATCCCGACACCATCGAGGCTCTCCGCGACATCCTCACCCGCTTCTTCCCCTCCCTCGCGGGCACCGAGATCACCCACGCCTGGTCCGGCGTCCTGGGCGTCCCCCGCGACTGGTGCTCCACGGTGACCCTGGACCGCTCCACCGGCCTCGGCTGGGCAGGCGGCTATGTGGGCTCCGGCGTAGCCACCACCAACCTCGCCGCCCGCACCCTGCGCGACCTGATCCTCCAGGACTCCGGCCAGGGCGGCGCAACCGACCTCACCACCCTCCCCTGGGTCAACCACAAGGTCCGCAAGTGGGAGCCCGAGCCCTTCCGCTGGCTGGGCGTCCAGGGCATGTACGCCGCCTACCGCACGGCAGACCGCCGCGAGCTCACAGGCCACAGCGCAGAAACAGACCCCCTGGCGAAGTACGCAAACCGCCTCTCCGGCCGCCACTGAACGCAGGCACTGAACGCAGGCACTGAACGCAGGCACTGAACGCAGAGAGGCCCCGGTCACACAACGGTGACCGGGGCCCCTCCGTGCCCTTCCAGGGCCCCCTGTCGGATTCGAACCGACGACCTACGCATTACAAGTGCGTTGCTCTGGCCAGCTGAGCTAAGGAGGCGCGTCAGAGCAGTCTAACCGGATCACCCACGCACCCCGCTCGAAAATTTCAGCGCCTTCCCGCTACTGACAGGACAGACATCGCCAGGTAGCGTCACGGCAGGTCCACACCTGTGGACCAGACCACTCCCTTACTCGGATCGTCCGGCACGTTCCTGCCGGTGAAGGAGCAGATTCACCATGGCCACGGTTTCATTCGACAAGGCGACCCGGGTCTACCCGGGATCCACCAAGCCCGCCGTCGACCAGCTCGACCTTCACGTCGAGGACGGCGAATTCCTCGTCCTCGTCGGTCCCTCCGGCTGCGGCAAGTCGACCTCCCTGCGCATGCTCGCGGGTCTTGAGGACGTCAACGGCGGTGCCATCCGTATCGGCGAGCGTGACGTCACTCACCTGCCGCCGAAGGACCGGGACATCGCCATGGTGTTCCAGAACTACGCGCTCTACCCGCACATGAGCGTCGCCGACAACATGGGCTTCGCGCTCAAGATCGCCGGCATCAACAAGAGCGAGATCCGCAAGAAGGTCGAAGAGGCCGCGAAGATCCTCGACCTCACCGAGTATCTGGACCGCAAGCCGAAGGCGCTGTCCGGCGGTCAGCGTCAGCGTGTAGCGATGGGCCGCGCCATCGTGCGCGAGCCGCAGGTGTTCCTCATGGACGAGCCGCTGTCGAACCTAGACGCCAAGCTCCGTGTCTCGACGCGTACGCAGATCGCCTCGCTCCAGCGCCGTCTCGGCATCACGACGGTGTACGTCACCCACGACCAGGTCGAGGCCATGACGATGGGCGACCGGGTCGCCGTGCTGAAGGACGGTCTGCTCCAGCAGGTCGACTCCCCGCGCAACATGTACGACCGCCCCGCGAACCTCTTCGTCGCCGGCTTCATCGGCTCCCCCGCCATGAACCTGGTCGAGGTCCCGATCACCGACGGCGGCGTGAAGTTCGGCAACAGCGTCATCCCGGTCAGCCGCGAGGCCCTGAGCGCCGCCGCCGACAAGGGCGACACCACCGTCACGGTCGGCGTCCGCCCCGAGCACTTCGACATCGTCGAGCAGAACGGCACCGCCGCGAAGGCCCTGTCCAAGGAGAGCGCGGACGCCCCGGCCGGCATGGCCGTCACCGTCAACGTCGTCGAGGAGCTCGGCGCCGACGGTTACGTCTACGGCAGCGCGCGGGTCGGCGGCGAGGACAAGGACCTGGTGGTCCGCGTCAACGGCCGCTCCGTACCGGACAAGGGCGCCGAGCTGCACGTCGTTCCGCGCCCGGGCGAGACCCACGTCTTCTCCACCTCGACGGGCGAGCGCCTCAGCGACTGACAACGTCGCACGCGCCACATGCGCCACCCGCAGACGGCCCCGCACCCCTGGTGCGGGGCCGTCTGCGTGCGCTCTCGCGTGTCGACAAATACCCCGGCACACCGGCCATTTCGGACTCCCGCGTCAACGCGTAATTCGAAAAGAGGCTTCGAACCATCCCCCGCGAGAGTGACTAAATGTCGCCATATCATTACGGCCCGCTACGCTCACTCGCGTGACGCACACAGCCCGCCGAATCGGCCGAACTCTCGCTCTCGTCCTGCCCGTCGTCCTGGTCCTCTCCGGGACCCTCGCGGTCACCCGCGTCCCGTGGTCCACAAGCGGACCCGAGTCGCAGATCCTTACCGCTTCCTCCGAGAAGGTAAACGTACGCGCCAAGCCCCGCGCTCCGCAGGACATCCTGCGCGAGAAGCTTCTCCTCGAACTCCAGGAGAAGGACCCGGGCGTGGCGCTCACGCACCTCCAGCGCGAGGTCGAGCGCCGTCCTTCGCTGGCCCGGCACTGCATGTCGCTCGCCCGCGCCCTCGGCCGCGCCGCGGTCGTCCACTACGGCCCCACGCGTGCCCAGTCGTACTCGCGGCCCGTCTGTGACACCTCGTACGCCTCGGGCGTGGCGCAGCAGGCCGGCTGAGCGACGCTGAAACCGGCCCACCGGGGCCGGGCATCGGCGCCCGCACGACGCGCCGCATATCGTGCCCCGTATGACTTCGTCCATGACTACGTCTCCGACGCAGGCTGTGGTCCTGGCCGGCGGCCAGGGCTCGCGGCTGCGCCCGTACACCGACGACCGCCCCAAGCCGATGGTCGAGATCCCGGGAACCGGGACCCCGATCATCGGCCATCAGCTTGCCTGGCTGGCTGACGAGGGCGTGACCGACGCGGTGATTTCCTGCGGCCATCTCGCCGGCGTCCTTCAGGAGTGGCTGGAATCGGCCGACCTCCCCCTGCGCGTCACCACCGTGGTGGAGAGCGAGCCGCTGGGGCGCGGCGGCGGCCTCAAGTACGCCGCCGCTCATCTTCCCGACCCGGGCAGCCCCTGGTACGCGACGAACGGCGACATCTGGACGCGTTTCTCGCTGCGCGACATGGCCGCCTTCCACGCCGAGCGCGACGCCGTCGCGACCCTGGCCCTGGCCCGCCCGCGCATCCCGTGGGGTGCGGTGGAGACGGACACCTTCGGCCACATCACCGACTTCATCGAGTCGCCGCCCTCGCCGTATCTCATCAACGCGGGCGTGTATGTCTTCTCAGCGGCCTTCAGAGCGCTTCTCCCGGACCTCGGGGACCACGAACGCACCACCTTCCCCCGGCTGGCGCGAGAGCGCCGCCTGGCGGGCTTCCCGCTGCCGCACGGCGCGTACTGGCGGGCCATCGACACCGCGAAGGACCTGAGCGAGGCCGCCAAGGAACTCGCCGCCGCGCGCGGTTGAGCCTGCTCCCCCGTTTAGGTACGAGAGAAGGGCCCGGCGCACGGGATGTGCGCCGGGCCCTTCTCTCGTACCTCGCGGGTCCTAGCCGAGCAGGCCGCCGATCACCCGGCCGCTGCCGCCGTCGCTGCCTCCGCCGCCATTGCTGCCGCCTCCGGTGCTGCCGTCCGTGCCGCCAGTGGTGCCGCCGCCCGTAGTGCCGCCCGTAGTGCCGCCGCTTCCGGCCCCGCCGGTCGACGTCGGGCCCGCGCTGGTGGTGGGCGCCTGCGGCGGCGGTGCGGGCTGCTGCGGGGGCGCCTGGCCGGCCGTGCTGCCCTGCGTCGGGCTGGGCAGCTGCGCGTCGCTGCCGACCGTGGCGCTCTCGCGGACGGCGCCGGGCGTCGTCGCCGGGGCCGACGGCCGTGCGGAGCTGCTGACGGACGGCGACGGGTTCTGGCCGGTCGGGCCCTGCGAGGCGCGGCCGGTGCCGCCGGTCTGGCGGGGCAGGGGGGCGCCGGGGAGGTGGTTGGTGGGGTCGTCGTTCGGGCCGGGCACGGTCACCAGGTCCGAGGAACGTACCGCCCCGCCCAGCATCGAGCCGATGAGCAGCGTCAGCCCGACCACGAGGGAGGCGACGACGGTGCCGCGCCGCAGTACGCGCCGCCGCAGCTCCCACAGCTCGGAGCGCGGCCCGAGCTTGCGCCAGGCCTCGCCCGCGAGGCGTCCGTCGATCGAGTAGACGGGGGCGCCCGCGATGATCAGCGGGGACCAGGCGGCGAGGTAGATGATGTCGGGAGCGTCGTACGCCGGAAGGGTCTTCCAGCTCACCGTCATGATCAGCGCGGCCGACAGCAGCGTGCCGAAGCAGGCGGCGACCCGCTGCCAGAGCCCGAGGACCGTGAGCACGCCGACGACGACCTGGAGGAACGCGACGGTCAGGCCCGCGCCCACCGGGTGGGTCAGCGCGAAGTCGCGCAGCGGCTCGGCGAGGGCCCAGGGATGCAGCGACGTAAGCCACTTGACCATCGAGCCGCGCTCGCCGCCGTCGAAGTACACGGGGTCGCAGAGCTTGCCCATGCCGGCGTAGACGGAGATGAAGCCGAGGAACACGCGGAGCGGCAGCAGCACCACACCGAGGTTCATCCGCCGCCCGGGGTAGTAGGCGTGCCGGACGGTGTCCGCGCCGTGCCGCTGGCCGCGCTCGTCCACGGCGTCGTCGTCGTCGAGTTCGTCGAAGTCGTCAAACTCGGCGAACTCAGCGTCCCCGTAGGCGCCTTCGCCGTCCGGTTCGGGGTGGTCGTACGCGCCGACCGCCTGCCGCACCCTGGGCACCATCGGCGTCATCGACGGCTCGGAGCTGCGGGGGCCGACGACGGTCGGGATCGCCGCGGTGTCCTCGCCCGTGTCGATCCGGGGGATGACCTGGGTGGCGCCCGCGTCGTAGCGGCCGTCGGCGGTGGAGTCGCGTACGGCCTGGAGCAGCCCGGTCGCGCCGGGGTCTCCCGGTTCGGATCTGCCGCTCCACACGACGGGCGCACGACGGCGCCCGGCGCCCGCCGCACTGCTCATGGCCGGGATACGCGCGGTGTCCCCCATCCCACTGCCCGCGCCACCCGTGCCCCCGTACGGCGGGGTGGGGCGCCGACTCTTGGTCGGGGCGAGCTGCACGCGGAAGCTGGCATGGTTGACGATGACCTGCGCCGGATCGCAGGGCACCTTGACCATGCTCAGGGCGGGCTGATCGTCGAACCCGGGTGTTCTGGTGTCCACACTCATCTAACCGAGTGACGTGTGGTTAGGACACTGCTTTGACACCCCGGATCTGTCCGAGACCCGTCAAGCCTCCCTTACCGGACATACCGCCCAGCCCAGAGCATTGCGCCGCGTCACCTCTGCCTGCCGCCTCGGGGCGAGCCAGGACGCGCGACGCCCGGCGACTGCGTCACCCCCGGCGGCGTGCCACCTCGTACAGCACAATGCCCGCCGCGACGCCCGCGTTGAGCGATTCCGCACCGCCCGGCATCGAGATGCGTACCCGGTAGTCGCAGGTCTCGCCGACGAGGCGGCCCAGGCCCTTGCCCTCGCTGCCGATCACGATGACGACCGGGCCGGCCAGCGCTTCCAGGTCCTCGACCGTGTGCTCGCCGTCCGCCGCGAGGCCGACGACCGTGATGCCGGCCTTCTGGTAGCCCTCAAGGGCGCGGGTCAGGTTCGTGACGCGGGAGACCGGCGTACGGGCGGCAGTGCCCGCGGAGGACTTCCACGCGCCCGCCGTCATGCCCGCCGCACGGCGCTCCGGCACGACCACGCCGTGGCCGCCGAAGGCGGAGACGGAGCGGACGATGGCGCCGAGGTTGCGCGGGTCGGTCACGCCGTCGAGGGCGACGATCAGCGGGTCCTCGTGCTTGTCGTACGCGGCGGCCGTCAGGTCCTCGGGGTGCGCGTACTCGTACGGCGGGACCTGGAGGACGAGGCCCTGGTGGTTCAGGCCGTTCGTCATCCGGTCGAGCTCCGGACGCGGGGCCTCCATCAGGTTGATGTTGCCGCGCTCGCCCGCGAGCTGGAGCGCCTCGCGCACCCGCTCGTCGTTGTCGATGTACTGCTGGACGTACAGCGTGGTCGCCGGGACGCCGTCGCGCAGCGCCTCGAAGACGGGGTTGCGGCCGACGACCATCTCGGACGTGCCCTTGACACCGCCGCGCCGGGGCGCGGGGCGGCGGGCCGCGGCCTGCTTGGCCTTGGCCGTGGCGATGCGGTTCTTCTTGTGCTTCGTACGGGCCTCCGCGGGCGGCGTCGGGCCCTTGCCCTCCAGGCCGCGGCGTCGCTGGCCACCGCTGCCGACCTGCATGCCCTTCTTGTTGGACGTGCGGCGGTTCCTGCGCTGGCTGTTCCCGGCCATGACCTACCTGTTTCGTTGCTTTCAGACGTGCGTACGTATTTAAGAGTGTGCCGCTTCTCGAAGGTGTGCGGCGAACGGCGCCGGTCAGCGCGGGCCGAGCGTCCACCGCGGGCCCGACGGACTGTCCTCGATGACGAGGCCGGACTGCTGGAGCTGGTCGCGGATCGCGTCCGCCGCGCCCCAGTCCTTGCGGTCGCGGGCCGACTGGCGCTGGTCGAGTACGAGCCGTACGAGCGTGTCGACGACTCCGTGGAGGTCCTCGCCGCGGTCGGCGCCGCCGCCCGACCAGTGGTCGTCGAGCGGGTCGAGGCCCAGGACGCCGAGCATGGCCCGTACCTCGGCCAGCCGGGCGACGGCCTCTTCCTTGTCGTCGGCGGCCAGCGCGGAGTTGCCCTGCCGCACCGTGGTGTGGATGATCGCGAGCGCCTGCGGGACGCCCAGGTCGTCGTCCATCGCCTCGGCGAAGGCGAGCGGCACCTCGGCGGCGGGCTCGACAACGCCCCCCGCCTTCTCGACGACGCGCTGGATGAAGCCCTCGATGCGCGCGAAGGCGGACTCCGCCTCGCGCAGGGCCTCCTCGCTGTACTCGATCATCGAGCGGTAGTGCGGGGTGCCGAGGTAGTAGCGGAGCACGATCGGCCGCCACTGCTTGACCATCTCGCTGACGAGCACCGAGTTCCCGAGGGACTTCGACATCTTCTCGCCGCTCATGGTGACCCAGGCGTTGTGCACCCAGTACGAGGCGAAGTCGTCGCCGTAGGCCTTGGCCTGGGCGATCTCGTTCTCGTGGTGCGGGAAGATCAGGTCGAGCCCGCCGCCGTGGATGTCGAAGGCGCTGCCCAGGTACTTGTGCGCCATGGCCGAGCACTCCAGGTGCCAGCCGGGGCGCCCGCGTCCCCACGGGGTCTCCCAGTCGGGCTCCCCGGGCTTGCTCGCCTTCCACATGGCGAAGTCGCGCGGGTCGCGCTTGCCGGTGATGCCGTCCTCGGAGGGCTGGCGCAGGTCGTCGATGTCCTGGTTGGACAGGGCCAGGTATTCGGGGAAGGACCGCACGTCGAAGTAGACGCTGCCGTCGGCCTCGTACGCGTGCCCGCGCTCGATGAGGCCGCGCATCATCTCGACCATCTCGGTGACGTGGCCGGTGGCGCGGGGCTCGTAGGTGGGCGGGAGGCAGCCGAGGGCGTCGTAGCCGTCGTTGAAGGCGCGCTCGTTCTCGTACCCGATGGACCACCAGGGGCGGTCCTGGACGGCCGACTTGTGGATGATCTTGTCGTCGATGTCGGTGACATTGCGGATGAACGTCACGTCGTAGCCGCGGTAGGAGAACCAGCGGCGCATGATGTCGAAGTTCAGCCCCGACCGGATGTGGCCGATGTGCGGGGCGGCCTGCACGGTAGCGCCACAGAGGTAGATCGAGACGCAGCCCGGCGTGAGCGGGGAGAAGTCGCGAGTCTGCCGGGCGCTGGTGTCGTACAGCCGAATAGTCACTACACCAGGGTAGTGGGCGCACGACAGTGCCCTGCGACCCTTTCTCATACCCGGGTGGCCCGGTGGGGGAAACTCAACCGGTACGGACCACCAGCGCCGTGGCGATGGCCGCGAGCCCTTCACCTCTGCCGGTGAATCCGAGACCGTCGGTGGTGGCGGCGGACAGTGAGACAGGGGCGCCGACGGCGGCCGAAAGCACCTTCTGCGCCTCGTCGCGGCGCTTGCCGATCTTCGGGCGCACGCCGACGACCTGGACGGCGACATTGCCGATCGCGAAACCCTCGGCCCGTACGATCCGGGCGGCTTCGGTCAGCAGTGTGACGCCGGACGCACCGGACCACTCGGGGCGGCCGGTGCCGAAGTGGGCGCCGAGGTCGCCGAGGCCGGCGGCGGAGAAGAGCGCGTTGCAGGCGGCGTGGGCGACGACGTCGGCGTCCGAGTGGCCGGCCAGGCCGGGGCCCTCGCCCTCCCAGAGCAGGCCGCCGCACCAGAGCTCGCGGCCCTCCTCGAAAGCGTGAATGTCGGTGCCGATGCCGACGAGGGGCAGCGGGGGGAGAGCCGGGATCTCGGCCCGGTGGTTCTCAGAAGCCATCGTTGGCCCTCCTGCGGGCGAGTACTGCCTCGGCCAGGACGAGGTCCAGGGGCCGGGTCACCTTGAATGCCTCTTCGTGGCCGGGTACGACCACGACCTGCACGCCGAGCTGTTCGACCATGCCCGCGCAGTCCGTCGCTCCTTCGCCGTTCGGCGCGATCGCCTGGTGCGCGCGGACGAGGGTGGCCCGGTCGAAGCCCTGCGGGGTCTGTACGGCGCGCAGCAGCGCCCGCTCGGGGGTGGCGACGACCGGCTCGGGCTCGCCCTTCTCCCGGGGCTCGACCTGCTTGACGGTGTCGGCGAGCGGCAGGGCCGGTACGACGGCGGGCGCTCCGTCCCGTACGGCTTCGATGACCGCGTCGACCGTGTCTACGGGCACGAGCGGGCGGGCCGCGTCGTGCACGAGGACGGTGGTGATGCCCGGGGGCAGTGCGTCGAGGCCGAGGCGCACCGACTCCTGGCGAGTGTCGCCGCCCGGTACGACGAGGAAGTCGGTCCGCTCGGGCAGGGCGTGTTCGTCGAGGAGGTTCTTGACCTCGACGGCGTCGTCCGGTGGGGCCACCACGACGACGAGGGAGACGGCCCTGGAGTTGGCCATGGCGCGTACCGCGTGGATCAGCATCGGGGTGCCGCTCAGCATGCGGAGCGCTTTGGGGGCGCCCGGGCCGAGCCGTACGCCGCGGCCGGCCGCCGGGATCACGGCGGCGGTGCGGGGAGAGGGAGTGGGGCGCGGTACGTCTGTCATCGGTAGCTCCGGGGCCGACTGGCTTCGGGGACGGGTTGGCTCCGCCAGGTTTGTGTCCGCGCCCGAGGTGGGTATGGCCACAGCGTGCCGGGCGCGACGCCTTGACCGGCCCCTTCCGTGACGACTGGTCGAGCCAGCTGCCCGGGCCCGGCACGCCAGAGCTTCATCAGGGGTACCTCGGGGTGAACGGAGAGATGCCGCAGTGCCCGGCGACAAAGGCTGGACGGCCTTGTCAGCGGGCACCACGGCATCAAATCACTGCGTGTCAGGGGAGCGCCCCCGGACCCGGAGTCAGGACGCGAGGACCTCGTCGAGCAGAGCCTCGGCCTTGTCTTCATTGGTGTTCTCCGCGAGTGCGAGCTCGCTCACCAGGATCTGGCGCGCTTTGGCGAGCATGCGCTTCTCACCTGCGGAGAGACCGCGCTCACGCTCACGACGCCACAGGTCGCGCACTACCTCGGCAACCTTGATGACATCGCCCGAGGCAAGCTTCTCGAGATTTGCCTTGTAGCGTCGGGACCAGTTCGTCGGCTCTTCGGCATACGGTGCGCGCAGCACCTCGAAGACCCGGTCGAGCCCTTCCTGACCGACTACATCGCGTACACCGACGAACTCCGCATTGTCCGCAGGCACACGAACAGTCAAGTCACCCTGGGCGACCTTGAGCACCAAGTAGGTCTTGTCCACGCCTTTGATCTGGCGAGTTTCGATAGCCTCGATCAGCGCGGCCCCGTGATGGGGATAGACCACGGTGTCGCCAACCTTGAACGTCATGTGACAGGTACCCCTTCCGTGGCTATCCAGAGTAACACGGATGAGGCTTCTTCTGAATGGCGTTTCCGCAGGTCAGGGCATATCTCGGGGCTTGACAACAGCAACAGGAACGTGCTGCGCAGGGCTTCCGGAAGCGGGTATTCGCAGGTCGGAGCGGCTGCGCGGGGCGAGAGAAACGCGTACGGTACACGCACCGCGAACCCCTCATGACGGACCGAACGTCCCGTTTTGCCGGGTTCGAAGCGGTGAACTTCGAGTACTCCGTTCGGAGATCGGTCACCCGTTCGGCCCGAATCCAGAATTGATCACGGGGCCGCCGTGATCAATTCTCCGTACCCCCATACATTCCTTACGGATAATCCGCACTCGGGTCGCTCTCGTGCCGTCCCCGCGATATGTGAACGGCGTACGAAACCGACCGCACGGGCGGACAGGACCACGGCAGGACTACGACAAGTCCATGGGCAGGACCTGTACGGACGGGCCGGGTGGGGCGGGTCGGGTGCAAGGGCCGGGCGACGGCTCGGTAACCTAAGCGCGCCGAAACACCCCTTGGGCGGCTCAACGCCGCTCGACCCCGTCAAGAGGAGATGCCGCCGCCGTGAGCCGCAGCCTTCGACGCGGTGCCCTCGCCGCCACCGCCATCGTGTTCTCGATCGCTTCGCTCGCCGCCTGCGGAGCGGGCAACGACGCACAGTCGCTGGGGGTCAAGCCGGACAACGCGGCGACCTCCGTGGACAACATCAAGATCCAGAACGCCGCGATCGTCACTCAGCCGAAGCTCGACGCCGAGGGGCCCGCGGTCGTCACCGCGAAGCTGTTCAACAACGGCACCAAGGCCGAGACCCTTGAGTCCATCAAGCTGCCGGGCACCGACGTACCCGTGAAGCTCAAGCCCGCCAAGGGCTCGGGCCCGGTGACCGTGCCCGCGGGCGGCTCGCTCCTCCTCGGCGGCGAGGGCAACGCCTCCGCCGTGATCGAGAAGGGCCGCGAGGCCGCCAGGGACGGCGACGCGCAGCCCGTGGTCTTCGAGCTCAGCTCCACGGGTTCGGTGGAACTGCGGGCCTTCGTGACCCCGGCGACGCACTACTTCAAGGGCTTCGGCCCGTCCGAGGCGCCGAAGCCGCCGGCCGCCACGCCGACCGGCTCGGCAACCGCGACGCCCTCGGGCACGCCGACCGGGACGCCGACGGAGCCGCCTGCCGGTGGCGAGGGCCACTCGGCGTCCTCGACGCCGACGGAGGGGTCCGCCGAGGAGCACGACGCGGGAACCGGGCACTGACGCCCGTACACATACGTAATGGGGGCGCCCCGCCGGATATCTCCGGCGGGGCGCCCCCATTACGTACAGGCCGTGCAAAGCCGCGTCCGGACTCCGTCCGGCTTTCAGGGTCGGAGTCGGTTTACGGCTCGAACTTGTAGCCCAGGCCTCGCACCGTCACCAGGTAGCGCGGAGCGCCCGGGTCGGGTTCGATCTTGGCGCGCAGGCGCTTCACGTGGACGTCCAGCGTCTTCGTGTCGCCCACGTAGTCCGCGCCCCAGACGCGGTCGATCAGCTGCATGCGGGTGAGGACTCTGCCCGCGTTGCGCAGGAGCATCTCCAGGAGGTCGAACTCCTTCAGCGGGAGGTCGACCTTGCCGCCGCCCACCGTGACCACGTGGCGGTCGACGTCCATCCGCACCGGGCCCGCCTCCAGGGCCGCCGGCGTGACCTCCTCCGGCTCGCCGCGGCGGCGCAGGACCGCGCGGATGCGGGCGACCAGCTCCCGCGAGGAGAAGGGCTTCGTGACGTAGTCGTCGGCTCCTATTTCCAGGCCCACGACCTTGTCGATCTCGCTGTCCTTGGCCGTCACCATGATGACCGGAACATTGGAATGGCTGCGCAGCTGGCGGCAGACCTCGGTGCCGGGCAGGCCCGGGAGCATGAGGTCGAGCAGGACGAGGTCGGCGCCGTTGCGCTCGAACTCGTCGAGCCCGTCGGGGCCCGTGGCCGCGATGGCGACCTCGAAACCCTCCTTGCGCAGCATGTAGGACAGGGCGTCGCTGAAGGATTCCTCATCCTCGACGACGAGCACTCGGGTCACGGAAGGACCTCCGGGGCAGGAATGGGTTCGCGTGCAGTGGTCTCGTGCGGGCCGCCGTCGTCCTCATCGACGCCGTCGTCCGGTGCGGCGGCCGTCGACCGGCCGCGCGGTGCGGCTGCCTCGGGCAGCCGCAGGGTGAACGTGGAGCCCTGTCCCTCGGAGCTCCACACTGTGACTTCCCCGCCGTGCGAGGCAGCCACATGCTTGACGATGGCGAGGCCGAGTCCCGTACCGCCGGTTGCCCGGGAGCGGGCGGGGTCGACGCGGTAGAAGCGCTCGAAAACGCGCTCGCGGTCCTTCTCGGAGATTCCGATGCCCTGGTCGGTCACGGCGATCTCGATCAGGTCGCCGCCGGGCGCGGAGACCCGGCGGGCGGCTATCCCGACCCGGGTGCGGGCCGGGCTGTAGTTGACGGCGTTCTCGACGAGATTGCCGAGTGCGGCGGCGAGCTGGCCGCGGTTGCCCCAGATGTGCAGGTCCGCGGTGCCGCCTGCGGCCATCGTGATGTTCTTGGTGGACGCGGCGTGGCGGGTGCGGTCGATCGCCTCGGCGACCAGTTCGTCCACGCGGACCGGCTCCGCGTCCTCCAGCGGGTCGTCGTTCTGGACCCGGGAGAGGTCGATGAGCTCCTGGACCAGGTTGGTGAGGCGGGTCGCCTCGATCTGCATGCGGCCCGCGAAACGGGTGACCGCCTCGGGGTCGTCGGAGGCGTCCATGACGGCCTCCGAGAGCAGCGAGAGCGCGCCGGTGGGGGTCTTGAGCTCGTGGCTGACGTTCGCGACGAAGTCGCGCCGTACCGCTTCTATGCGGCGGGCCTCGGTGAGGTCCTCCACCAGCAGCAGCACCAGGCGGGAGCCGAGCGGGGCGACGCGGGCGGAGACGGCCAGGGCGTCGCCCCGGCCTGTGCCGCGGCGTGGCAGGTCCAGCTCGACCTGTCGTATCTCACCGTCGCGGCGGGTGTCGCGGGCCATGTGGAGCATGGGGTCGACCGCCAGTTTTCCGCCCCTGACGAGCCCCAGGGCGTACGCCGCCGAGCTGGCCTTGACGACGCTGTCGCTCTCGTCCAGTACGACGGCGGAGGAGCGCAGCACGGACAGCACGGTGTCGACGCCCGGTGGCAGCACGGCGTTGACGTCGGGGCGCAGGGAGGACCGGGTGGGCCTGGCCTGCTCGCGCTCACTCCAGCGGAACGTCAGCACGGCGATCACGCCGGTGCACAGACCGGCGATCGCTGCTGCTGCGGCGACTGCCGCGTTCACGTCCATGCACCCAGGTTAAGCGGGGTCTCGGACAGTCCCCCAGCCAAACGGGTGGCCGCTCGAACACTCGTCGCTCAGAGTTCACCGAGGGGATGGGGCTGGTTCACTTGTGGTGCCGGAAACGGACGCGTAACGGACAGAACGTGGGAGCGTGGGGTTCAGAGGCCTCAGAAGGACGAGAGAGGGACTTTCATGCGCGACGCGTACCACGAGGAACTTGACTCGATCGGCGAAGGCCTGGTCGAGATGGCCCGGCTCGTCGGTTCGGCGATCGGGCGGGCCACCACATCCATGCTCGACGCCGACCTCAAGCTCGCCGAGAGCGTGATCGCCGGCGACCAGAAGGTCGACGATCTGCAGCACGACCTGGAGGCCCGAGCGATAGCACTGCTGGCCCGCCAGCAGCCGGTGGCGACGGATCTGCGGATCGTTGTCACGTCGCTGCGGATGAGCGCCGACCTGGAGCGCTCCGGCGACCTGGCCCAGCACGTGGCGAAGCTCGCCCGGCTGCGCTTCCCGGCCACGGCAGTGCCGAACGACCTGCACGCGACCATCCTGGAGATGGGCCAGCTCGCGCAGCGCCTGATGGCGAAGGCGGCGGAGGTCATCATCACGAAGGACGTCGACCTGGCGCTCCAGCTGGAGCAGGACGACGACGAGATGGACCTGCTGCACCGCACGCTGTTCCAGCACCTGATGGACGACCGCTGGAAGCACGGCATCGAGACGGCGGTCGACGTCACGCTGCTCGGCCGCTACTACGAGCGCTTCGCCGACCACGCGGTGTCGGTCGCGAAGCGGGTGGTGTACCTGGTGACGGGTGAGTACGCCGACGAGATCCAGGCGGCGGCCGCGGCACCGGCCGAAGGGGCCTGAGCCACACGGCCCGACGGACGGAGTCCGGCGCAGCGCCCCGAAGCCTGCGAGGCGCCCACGGCGCCGAACAGTGCGAGGGACGCATGAGGAAGGGGTCGCGGACGAGATCCAGGCGGCGGCCGCGGCACCGGCCGAAGGGGCCTGAGTAACGGCCCATCCAAGGGCGTAACGCGTCATTGCGCGTGTGCGCCGTTGATGCGCCCGCCGGAATGGGCATGGAATGGGCAACAGGAGTACGCCGCGTACCTCTTCGAGGAGGAACCCCATGGCCGATTCCCCCACGCCCACGCCCACGCCCACGCAGGAACCGCACGTCGAAGTCACCCTCCTGCCTACCCTGCCCATCCTCGGTGCCTGCGGCTGCGGCTCGGGCTGCGGCTGCGGCTGCCAGTCGGGTGCGCCGTGCCGATGTGGTGGCTGCTGCGCCTGACCGTACGTAAACGGAAAAGGGCCCCGTCCGATCTTTCGGACGGGGCCCTTCCGTTTGCGGTGCTTACTTCTTCTTGCCCTGGTTCTTCACGGCCTCGATGGCGGCCTTCGCGGCCTCCGGGTCGAGGTACTTGCCGCCCGGGGTGACCGGGCGGAAGTCGGCGTCGAGCTCGTAGTAGAGCGGGATGCCGGTCGGGATGTTCAGGCCGGTGATGGCCTCGTCGGAGATGCCGTCGAGGTGCTTCACCAGGCCGCGCAGGGAGTTGCCGTGGGCGGCGACCAGGACGGTGCGGCCGGCCAGCAGGTCGGGGACGATGCCGTCGTACCAGTACGGCAGCATGCGCTCGACGACGTCCTTGAGGCACTCGGTGCGGGGGCGCAGCTCGCTCGGGATCGTCGCGTAGCGCGGGTCGTCGCTCTGCGAGAACTCCGTGCCGTCCTCGAGGACCGGCGGCGGGGTGTCGTACGAGCGGCGCCACAGCATGAACTGCTCCTCGCCGAACTCGGCGAGGGTCTGCGCCTTGTCCTTGCCCTGGAGCGCGCCGTAGTGCCGCTCGTTCAGGCGCCAGGAGCGATGGACGGGGATCCAGTGGCGGTCCGCGGCCTCCAGCGAGAGCTGGGCGGTGCGGATGGCGCGCTTCTGGAGCGAGGTGTGCAGTACGTCGGGCAGCAGGCCGGCGTCCTTGAGCAGCTCACCGCCGCGCACCGCCTCCTTCTCGCCCTTCTCGGTGAGGTTGACGTCCACCCATCCGGTGAACAGGTTCTTCGCGTTCCATTCGCTCTCGCCGTGGCGGAGGAGGATCAGCTTGTACGGTGCTTCGGCCATGCGGACGAGCCTAATCGACCTCTTGTGGGCGGTCGACGCTTGACGGTTGCCGTCAATTGACTGGCGGGCGAGAAGTGGCGGTGGGTAACTTGCGGATGCTTGCCACGCCACTTACAAACCGGGGGAACCGCCATGTCTGTCGCCAGTCTCAGACGGGCCGCACGAGAGAGCGTCTCGGGTCTGCCCCGCGAGTTCTGGTGGCTGTGGACTTCGTCCCTCATCAACCGGATCGGCGCGTTTGTCGCTACGTTCCTGGCGCTGTACCTGACCGTGGAGCGGGGGTATTCGGCTTCGTACGCCGGTCTCGTCGCGGCGCTCCACGGGCTCGGCGGGGTCGTCTCCTCGCTCGGCGCGGGCGTGATGACCGACCGGCTCGGGCGTCGGCCGACCCTGATGATCGCGCAGGTGTCGACCGCGCTCTCGGTGGCACTGCTCGGCTTCATGACCGATCCGATGGCGATCGCCGCGGTCGCCTTCCTGGTGGGTATGGCGAGCAATGCGTCACGGCCCGCCGTGCAGGCGATGATGGCGGACATTGTGAAGCCCGAGGACCGGGTGAGGGCGTTCTCGCTGAACTACTGGGCGATCAATCTCGGGTTCGCCATCTCCTCGGCCGCGGCGGGCTTCATCGCCGAGTACAGCTATCTCGCGGGCTTCCTGGGCGAGGCCGCGCTGACCCTGGCGTGTGCGGTGCTGGTCTTCGTCAAGGTGGCGGAAACGCGGCCCGTACGGGATACCTCGGCGGGGGCGAAGGCCGAGCCGGAGGTCGGGCTCGGGACGGTGCTGCGCGACCGGCGCTTCATGGGTGTCGTGGGTCTGTCGTTCCTGATCGCGCTGATCTTTATGCAGGCTCATGTGGGGCTGCCGGTGGCGATGGGCGAGGCGGGATTCTCGGCGGCGGACTTCGGCTTGGCGATCGCGGTCAATGGCGTGCTCATCGTGGTGCTGCAGATCCCCGTGACGCGTTTCATAGAGCATCGGGATCCGCGGAAGCTGCTGATCATCTCGGCCGTGGTGGCGGGGTACGGCTTCGGGCTCACCGCCTTCGCCGGGTCGATCGCGGTGTACGCGCTGACGGTGTGCGTATGGACGCTGGCCGAGATCGTGAACGCGCCGACCCAGACCGGGCTCGTCGTGCGGCTTTCGCCGGTGCACGGACGCGGCCGCTACCAGGGGATGTACACCCTGTCCTGGTCGGCGGCGGCGCTGGTCGCCCCGCTGATGTCGGGCTTCGTCATCGACCGCTTGGGGGCGGACTGGCTGTGGGGCGTGTGCGCGGTGCTGGGGACGGGGGCGGCGCTGGGGTACTGGCTACTGATGCGGAGCCTGCCGGAGGAGGAGTCGGAGGGGGAGGCCCTTGTTCCGTCCCCCTCCTCTCCCGTCGCCTCGAATCCCGTCGCCTCGAAGGAAGTCAGCGCATAAGGGCGCGCTGCGCCTCGTAAAGGTTCTGGGGGCGTACGGACACGGGGGTGCCGTACGCCTCCAGACGTGTGTGGAGGCCGCCGGTGAAGTCCGGTACGTCGGTCTGGTCGAACTCGCGGACCTCGCTGATGCCTACGGTCGCGCTGTACGGGGCGATCCGGTCGATTTTGACGAGCCCGGCGCGGGCGTTCGTGACGGTGACGTTCCAGTGGGTCAACTACCTGGCCCTGAAGGGCGGTGGTCAGTCGGTCGGGCGTTCCGTCAGGTGTGTGAACGCCGCCAGGTTTCTCGTCGACTCGCCGCGCGACACCCGCCACGCGTACTCCCTGCGGATCGCGCTCGCGAAGCCCAGTTCCAGCAGGGTGTTGAAGCTGCCGTCCGCGGCTTCCAGGACCGAGCCCAGCAGGCGGTCCAGTTCGTCCGGGGTTACGGCGGCGAGGGGCAGCTTGCCCGCGAGGTAGATGTCGCCGAGGCTGTCGATCGCGTAACTCACCCCGTAGAGGCGCAGGTTGCGTTCCAGCAGCCAGCGGTGGACGGCCGCGTCGTTCTCGTCCGGGTGGCGGATCACGAAGGCGTTGATCGACAGGGAATGGCGGCCCAGGCGCAGGGAGCATGTCGTGGACAGCTTGCGCGTGCCGGGGAGCTTTACGACGTACGAGCCGGGTTCCGGGCTCTCCCACTCCAGCTCCGCGTCCTTCAGCGCCTGCTCTAGCGTCTCGGTGATCTGCGTGATCGGCGGGAGTGCGTCAGCCATGGTGCGAGCGTACGCGACGGCGATGTTCGTGCATCGCGGCCGTGTACACGTCGGCCGTGCCGGACGCGGCCGTGTCCCAGCCGAAGGACTGCGCGTGGCGGGCGGCCGCCGCGCCCATGCGGTTCACCAGGCCGGGGTCGTCGATGAAGCGGCGCAGGGCCCGTGCGTACCCGGCCGGGTCGTGGCCCTCGACCAGGAAGCCCGTCGAGCCGTCCCGTACGGCGACCGGAAGGCCGCCCACCGCCGCCGCGACCACCGGCGTACCGGAGGCTTCCGCCTCTATCGCGACGAGGCCGAAGGATTCGCTGTACGAGGGCATGACCAGCACCGACGCCGCGCGGAACCAGTCCGCGAGGCGGTCCTGGCCCACCGGCGGGCGGAAGCGGACGACGTCGGCGATGCCGAGGCGTGCGGCGAGTTTCTGGAGGCCCTCGGGCTTGGCGAGGCCGCTGCCGCTGGGGCCTCCCACCACCGGTACGACGATCCTGGAGCGCAGCGACGGGTCCTCGTCGAGGAGCAGCGCGACCGCGCGCAGCAGGATGTCGGGAGCTTTCAGCGGCTGGATGCGGCCCGCGAAGAGCGGAATCAGTGCGTCCTGCGGCAGCCCGAGGCGCTCGCGGGCCGCTGCCCGGCCGTCGGCCGGACGGAAGCGTTCCAGATTGACTCCCGGGTGTACGACGGCGACTCCGCCCGGGTCGGCCTCGTAGTGGCGGACCAGCTCGTCGGCCTCCTCGTCCGTATTGGCGATGAGCCGGTCGGCCGCCCGTACGATCTGCGTCTCGCCGATGACCCGTGCGGCGGGCTCGGGGGTGTCACCGTCCGCGAGGGCGGCGTTCTTGACCTTGGCCATGGTGTGCATGGCGTGGACGAGGGGAACGCCCCACCGTTCGGCGGCGAGCCAGCCGACGTGGCCGGAGAGCCAGTAGTGGGAATGGACGAGGTCGTAGTAGCCGGGGCGCTGGCCGGCCCACGCCTGCATCACGCCGTGCGTGAAGGCGCAGAGCTGGGCGGGCAGCTCCTCCTTGGCGAGGCCTTCGTAGGGGCCAGCGTCGATGTGGCGGACCAGGACGCCGGGCGCGAGCTCGACGCTCGGCGGCAGGCCGCCCGTCGTCGCCCGGGTGAAGATCTCGACCTCGATATTGATGGCGGCGAGGCGCTTGGCGAGCTCGACGATGTAGACGTTCATGCCGCCCGCGTCGCCCGTCCCCGGCTGGTGCAGCGGGGAGGTGTGGACGCTGAGCATGGCGACCCGGCGCGGTTTGCGGTGGTGGCCGCCGGGGAGCCGGAGTCGGGGCGGGGTCGCCAGTGTGCCGGCGAGTCGGGAGACGTACTGGCTCACGTCGGCGGTCCTCCTCGCACTCGGGGCATGGCACGGAGGCGACGCAGGTTCCCGCGCGTGGTTCCCCTCCGATCAGGCCAAACAGCGGAATGCCCCCTTCCCATTTCCGCTTTGCCAAATCATTACTTCAGCTGGCTCAACCTTTACGCGGCAGGAGGCGGCAATACGCGGCAGGGCACGGCCTCACGGACGCTTACCCTCGCTTCATGGCCTCCCGCACTCCCGCGTCGCGCCCCGTCGGCGCCGTAACCCGCGGGACGACCAACCCCAACCGTCTGCGCCGCATGGACCGCTGGATAGCCGCCGTCCACGGGCCCGAGCTGCGCCGCCACGCCGCGGCGCCGGTCGCAGTCGACCTCGGGTACGGGGCCGCACCCTGGACCGCCGTCGAGCTGCTCGGCCGCCTGCGCACCGCCGCGCCCGCCACCGAGGTCGTGGGCATCGAGATCGAGCCGGCCCGGGTGGCCGCCGCGAGGCCGTACGAGCGCGACGGCCTCACCTTCCGGCACGGCGGCTTCGAGGTGCCCCTGCCCGACGGCCGCAGGCCCGCCCTGATCCGCGCGGCGAACGTCCTGCGGCAGTACGACGAGGGGGAGGTCGCCGCCGTCTGGGCGCGGCTGTGCGCGCGGCTGGCGCCCGGCGGCCTGCTGGTCGAGGGGACGTGCGACGAGATCGGGCGGCGGCACGTGTGGGTCGCGCTCGACCAGGCGGGACCGCGCACGGTCACCTTCGCGACCCGGCTGGGGTCGCTGGACCGCCCGTCCGATCTGGCGGAGCGCCTGCCCAAGGCGCTGATCCACCGCAATGTGCCGGGCGAGCCGGTGCACGCCTTCCTCCGGGACTTCGACCGGGCGTGGGCGGCGGCAGCTCCGTACGCCTCACTGGGCGCCCGGCAGCGCTGGATCAAGGCCGTGCGTGACCTTTCGGCGGACTGGCCACTGGCGGACGGGGAGCGCCGGTGGCGGCAGGGCGAAGTCACGGTGAACTGGGCATCTCTCCAGCCCCGCACCGCCTGAAACCCGGATCGGATCACTCGAAAGGTCACCCGGAACGGGGAACGCGGACTGCTGCCTGTTCGTCAGAAACCTGTGGGCGGGGGCCTCTGTCGCTTTTACGGGCGGCGTGGCAGCATCACGGCATTGCCAGCCAAGTTACTGACGGTAAATCACATTCGGGATTCGGGATGTGGGATTTGGGACCCGGGGGGAGATCGTGAACCGACGTCGCAGCGCCGCTGCCGCAATCGCGCTGGTCTGCGCCTTGACCGTGCTGGCGGCACCTGGGCAGGCGTTCGCCGACCCGAAGCCGGTCAAGCCTCCGAGAAGCGAGAAGAGCCTCCAGGAGGTACGCGGCGAGATCGACGCCCTCTACCGCAAGGCGGGGGCCGCCACGGACGCGTACAACCTCGCCGAGGAGCGGGCCGACAAGCAGTCGGCCGAGATCGTGAAACTGGCCAAGGAGATCGTCAAGGGCCAGAAGCGGATCGACGGGCTGAAGAAGCGGGTGGGCGCCGAGGCGCGCGAGCAGTACCGCAACGGCGGCCTGCCGCCCGAGGCCCAGTTGATGCTCAGCGGCGACCCCAGCCACTTCCTGGACGGGGCGGGCCGGATCCGTGAGGGCCAGCAGGCGGCCAAGGGGCTCCTTGGCGAACTGGCCCGCACACAGGCCGACTTGCAGGCCTACACCAAGGACGCGACCTCCCATTGGGAGCAGCTGGAGGCCGGCCGCAAGAAGAAGGAAGCGGCGAAGAAGGAGATCAAGAAGCAGATCTCCGCCGCCGAGAAGATCGAAGCCACGCTGGAGAAGGAGGAGCGCGAGCGGCTCCTCAAGATGGAGCAGGACGCGGCGTACAAGGCGCAGACCGCCTGGCTCGACTCCGGCGCGCTCAAGGGCATCGGCGGCGAGGCTTCGGAAGCCGGGAAGACGGCCGTGGCATACGCGACGGCGCAGATCGGCAAGCCGTACGTGTGGGGAGCGGAGGGCCCGGGGTCCTTCGACTGCTCGGGCCTGACGTCGCAGGCGTGGCTGGCGGCCGGGCGCGGCATACCGCGTACGTCGCAGGAGCAGTGGAAGCGGCTGCCGCGCGTCGACGTGAAGGACATGCGCCCCGGTGACCTGATCGTGTACTTCGACGACGCGAGCCACATCGGGATGTATGTGGGCGACGGAGCGATGGTCCATGCCCCGCGTCCGGGCCGGGACGTGACGATCGCGGGGGCGGGCTCGATGCCGATCCTCGGCGTCGTACGGCCGGACAGGTGAATCGCGCCGGTGAAATCGGACAGGTGAAGCCGGGCGAATAAGCCGGTGCGCAAAAGGGAGAAACGGGAGTAACGGGGATCACGCGGGGCGTCCTGGACGGGCGCTCCGGGCGTGATGTTCGTCATGGGGCTGTTCCGCCCCAACCCCTCCGGATGCGTTGCGGGACGCGGCATATGACTGCGGCGGCTTTCAGATCGCCATTCCGTTGCGGCGCCCGGTAACGCTAAGGTCCCCGTTTGGCGGCGCGTCGATCGATGTGTCGCCGCGCCCTCGGGGGGAGGGAAGGAAACCGAACCGATGCCCGTACCCGTACCGCGGCAGCGACAGAGTCCGGCCGTGGAGAACGGTCAGGCCGTCCTGCCGAAGCAGCAAACCGGGAGCGCCCTGGACGGCAGAGAGGCCACGGCGCCCACCGCGCCCGCCCTGTCCGCCGTCTCTGCCGTGTCCGCGAACAAGCACGACCTCACCCTGCTGGTGATCGAGGACGACCCGGCAGGGACGTTCACCGTGCCCTCGCTGCTCGACGCCGCCGGGACCCGGGTACGTATCCGCACCGCCCGCAACCTCACCGAGGCCGAGCGGCTGCTCACGGACGACGTCCACTGCATCCTCCTGGACCTGTCCCTCCCGACCCCGTCCGGCGCCGACGAGGGCGACGAGCTGGCCACGCTGCGGCACGTACTGCGGCTCGCGCCGGGTCACGCCGTGCTGGCGCTGACCGCCGAGACCGACGCCGAGCGGGCCGCTGACGCGGTGCGCGTCGGCGCGCAGGACTACCTGTTCCGCGACGAGCTCGACGGGCGCCAGCTCAGCCGCGCCATCCGGTACGCGGTCGAGCGCAAGCGCGCCGACACCGCGCAGCACAAGCTGGCCGAGTCGCGGCTGCGCGCCCAGGAGAACGCCCGCCTGGAGCGCGGCCTGCTGCCGACCCCGCTGCTCGAAGGCTCCAACCTGCGCTTCGCCTCCCGCTACCGGCCGGGGCGCTCGCGCGCGCTGCTCGGCGGCGACTTCTACGACACGGTCCGTACGTCCGACGGCACGGTCCACGCGATGATCGGCGACGTCTGCGGCCACGGCCCGGACGAGGCCGCACTCGGCGTCGAACTGCGGATCGCCTGGCGGGCATTGACGTTCGCCGGCCTGTGCGGCGACGAGCTGCTCTCCACGCTGCAGCAGGTCCTTGAGCACGAGCGGGAGAACGACGAGATCTTCGCGACGCTCTGCACGATCGACATCGCGCCGGACGGACGGCGGGCCGGAATGTGCCTGGCCGGCCACCCGTCACCGCTGATAGCCCGCCACGGCCGGCCCGCGCAGCTGCTCCCGTACGACGACGGGGGCCCCGCGCTCGGTCTGCTTCCGCGTGCCCGCTGGTCGCGCCGCCAGGTCGAACTGGGCGGTTCCTGGAGCCTGATGATGTACACGGACGGCCTGATAGAGGGACGCGTCGGCCCGCCGGAGGCGAAGCAGCGGCTCGGTCAGGACGGAATGGTCGAAATGATCAACCGCCAGCTGGCGGCCGGTCTCGGCGGCGAGGCGCTCCTGGAGGCCGCGGTCAACGAGGCGCGGGACCTGAACGGCGGTGAGCTGACGGACGACGTGGCGCTCCTGCTGCTCGACCGCAGAGAGGACCTGAGGCCCTCCAGGGCCCGAGGCACTCGGGCCTGAGGTCCTCCAGGGCCCGAGGTCCTCAAAGGCCCGACGCGCTCCCGGCCCCGAGGTCCTCAAAAGCCCGAGGCACTCCCGGCCCCGAGGTGCTCAGCGCCCGAGGCCCTGGGCGCTCAGCGCCCGCCGTTGTACGGCCCGTAGGGGCCGTCGCTGCTGCTGCCGCCCCGGCGTCCGCCGCGGCCGCCGCCGCCCGAGATCTGCTTGATCGCCGGCCGTACGTCGACCATGAAGACGATCGTCGCGACCAGCCCCGCGATCTGCAGGAACAGCATCGGAACGAACAGGTTCACGGCCACCGTGACGCCCAGGATGACCAGCCAGAAGACCTTGGTCTGCTTGTCGGCGGCACGGTACGCATCCTCACGGGACGTCGCGGCGAAGAACAGCGCCACCACGGCGAGGACGAGCATGGCGAGGTAGAGCAACGACACCAGATTGCCGAATCCCGAGAGCAACATGCTGTGCACCGCCTAAAAAGTGGATGAGCGCCTCGCGGCCAAGGTACCTGGACAACGAGCCGGACACCCAGAAAGGTGCCCGGCCCGCGCCGCAGAGCTAACCCCGGCGCCGCAGAGCTGACCCCGGCAGAGCTGACCCCGCCTGCCTACTTGTCGGCGGGCGGCGTGGCCTTCTTCGCCGCCGGCTTGCGCGCGGGCGCCTTCTTGGCCGGGGCGGCCTTGGACTCGGCGGCCTCGGGCTCCTCGGCCTTGGCCTCCGACTCCGCCTTGGGCTCGGTGTCGGGCTCGACTGCGACCGCGATCTCGGTGAGCTCCTCGGCGGCCTCGCCGCGCCACGCCTTCACGCTCTGCTCGCCGTGCTCGGCGACCTTCTCGTACGTCTCACGCGCCTTGACCGCGTACTCGGCGGCCACGCCCACGCTCCGCAGCGCCAGGTGCTGGGCCTGCTCGCCCATCTTCTTCAGGTCGGTGTCCAGGGTGCCGAGCACCTCGCTGACCTTCGCCTGGACGGTGGCCTGCGCCTCCTTGGCCTGGCTGGCCACCTTCTCCTGTACGGCCTTGGGGTCGGTGTTGCGCACGGCTTCGATACGGGCCGGAGCCTCGGCGCGCAGCTGCCCGATCAGCGCGGGCACCTTCTTGGCCTGCTGGACGGCGAGGTCCGCGGTGCCGGCCGCGAAGTAGAGGGGAGTCGGGTCGGTGAGGGTCTTACGCAGGTCATCGGTGATGGCCATGACTGTGGTCCTCCCGGATCTCAGTTCTCGTTCGAGGGTGAGGGGGCATCACTACCGGCGGGATCCGTTCCGTTTTCCTTCCGGAACGAGTCGTAGATCTGCAGCAGCACCTGCTTCTGCCGCTCGTTTATCGAGGGGTCGGCGAGGATGACGGCACGCGTCTCCAGCTCCTCGCGCTCCCGCTCGTCAAGAATCCCGGCCTGGACGTACAGCGTCTCGGCGGAGATCCGCAGCGCCTTCGCAAGCTGCTGCAGGATGTCCGCACTCGGCTTGCGCAGGCCGCGTTCGATCTGACTCAGGTACGGATTGGACACCCCGGCGGCTTCGGCGAGCTGCCGCAGCGACAGCTGCGCACTGCGCCGCTGCTCGCGCAGGTACTCACCGAGATTGCCGACGTTGAGTGATGCCATACCTCGATGGTGCGCCATCGGTGCTAACTATTGCAAGCGAACGCTTGCAATAGTGTCCTACGCCACCGGATAGGCCGTATCCCGGCCCTCCTAGACGCCGGTCTGACCGTCGGCCAGCTCCCGCAGCATGTCGAGATGGCCGTTGTGCCGGGCCGTCTCCTCGATCAGGTGCAGGATGACCCAGCGCAGATTGACGTGCGTGCCGTTGCGCGACGGCGTCTTGGCCTTCGCATCGAGATCGGTCGCGGCGACCAGCTCTCGGTAACGGGCGCTCTGTGCCTCGTACTCCGCCAGAAGTTCCGCCAGCGGGATGTCGACGGCGATCCGCATCTCGCGGTCGGGGTCCTCGTCCGTCCACGGTCCCTGGTCCTCTTCCCCGAGGAACGCCACCTGGAACCAGTAGTACTCGACCCAGCGCAGGTGATTGATCAGCCCGCAGAGCGTCATCAGCGGCGACCCCGGCAGCGGCGCCTTGCGCGCGTCTTCGGCCGATACGCCGTCGCACTTCGCGCGAGCGGTGTCCCTGACGTAGTCGAGGAAGGTGGTCAACGAGGCCCGCTCGTCGAACGTCGTTGGCATGTCGGTTCGTGTCATTGAGCTGAATAGTCTTCGGCCCCAGGTCCCCTGTCGAGCCATTAACGGACCAACCGCCAAGCGAGCGGGGCCGGATGGGCCACCGGCCCGACCCCGCACCCGACGGACGACCTCAGCCCGCCATCTCCCCCGGCAGCGGAAGCCTGTGCAGGACGACCAGCCGGCTGACCGCCCGCGTCAGCACCACGTACAGCCGGTGCAACCCCCGCCCCTCGGCCCCCACGATCGCAGCCGGCTCCACCACCACGACATGGTCGTACTCCAGCCCCTTGACCATCGCCGCAGCCACCACAGACACCCGGGCCTCCTGAGCCAGTCCCGCCGCCCCCAACGCCTCCCGCAAAGCCCCCACCTCCCCCGCATCCGCGATCACCCCCACCGATCCCTCCTTCGCCAGCGCCGCCCGCACCGCATCCACCGTCGCCGCCACCACATCCGTCACCTCACGTACCGTCAGCTCCCCTCCCCCACGCAGCGACCGCCCGAGCGGTACGTCGACGTCCAGCGCCCCGAGCAGCCGGTTCGCCAGTGCCACGATCGCCTTCGGTACGCGGAACCCCGTGGTCAGCGGGACGACCGCGACCGTGTCCTTGCCCAGGTGCGCCAGGAGCTCCGGCCACGTACGGGCCGCCCACGGCGTCGTACCCTGCGCAAGATCGCCCAGCACCGTCACCGAGCCGAAGTCGACGCGGCGGGCGATCGCCCGGCACTGCATCGGGGAGAGGTCCTGCGCCTCGTCGATGACGATGTGGCCGTAGCTCTCGGGGCGTTCGATCAGGCCCGCGACCTCGTCGATCAACACCAGGTCCGCGGCCGACCACTTGGCGCTCTTCCAGGAGCGTGGCGGCCCGGCCCACCGGATCGCCCGCCGCTCAGCGTCCGTAAGAAGCGGGTCGCAGGGGTCCGCGAGCACCCCCGCCACCACCTCCTCCGCCCGCACCTTCGGCCACACCGAGTCCACGAACGCCCCGATCGCCCGAGCCCGCCCCATCCTCCTCAGCCACTCGTTCCCCGGCGGCCCCGCCCGTCGCTCGGCCTGCAGTTGAAGGGCGCGGACGGCACGCGTACGGACGCGTTCACGGCCGACGGCGTACGGCGGCGCCTCCGCCCGTACCTCCGCGACGATCCGCTCCAGCTCGCCGAGCGGAATCCGCCAGCGGTACGAGCCGTCCGGTACGGCAACGGATTCGACGGGCGCCGACACCCGCCCGTACAGCGCGCGCCGCAGCACGGCCGCCATCCGGGCATCGTGCTTGACGGCGGCGGCCGCCGGCTCGTCCTGCGCGCGGACGGGATGGCGGGCCAGCTCGTCGTCGACGGTCGACTGCCGGATGCCCGCCTCGCCAAGAGCCGGAAGCACTTCGGAGATGTACGAGAGGAAGGTCCGGTTGGGCCCGAGGATGAGCAGCCCACTGCGCTGCAGGCGCTGCGGATACGTATAGAGCAGGTACGCGGCACGGTGCAGCCCGACGGCGGTCTTCCCGGTGCCGGGTGCGCCCTGTACGCACACCGACGCGGCGAGCTCGGAGCGTACGAGATCGTCCTGTTCGGGCTGGATCGTGGCGGCGATGTCGCGCATCGGGCCGACGCGGGGCCGCTCGATCTCCCCGGCGAGGATGCCACCCGGTGCACCACCGGGGCCGCCATCCCGTACGCCACCGGGGCCGCCACCAGGAGCGCCCTCCACCAGCCACTCGTCCTCCAGCCCCGTCAGATCCTCCGACGCCCCCTTGCTCCACGGCGCCCAGCCGAACCGGCGTCGCACCACGACACCCTGCGGGTCGCGCACGCTCGCCTGGTAGAAGGCGCGGGACACAGGCGCCCGCCAGTCGATCACCAGCGGCGGATCCGCCGGGTGCTCGGCGATGCGGCGGCGGCCGATGTGGTGGCTCTGCCCGTCGGCCAGGTCGATACGTCCGAAGAAGAGCGGGCTCTCGGGCTCCTCCCGCAACTCCTTGGCATAGCTGCGCAGATGGAAGCCGAGGACTTCGGCGTCGGCGCCGGAGGCGGAGACGTCCTCGCCGGTGACGACCTGTTCACCGGCGTCCTCGGTCATCCGGGTCAGGGCGGCCCGGCAGGCGTCGTGGAAGGTCCGTTCCTGGCTGAGTGCATGGCTGAGTGCGTGGTCGGGTGACGTCATCCACCCAGAATAACGTTACCGAGTTACAAAATAGAGCGAGCCCTAAAATTGCTCCCCGAGCCCCTCCCGCAACTGCCCGAACGCCCGGTCCGCCACCTCCACCGCGCCCGGCAGCAACGCCTCCGCGCGCTCCCCCGCCTCGATCCGCCGCCAGTTCTCCTCGGCGAGGATCCGCTGTACGGCGACGATCTGCCCGGCGGCGAGCCGCGAAGCGAGTGCGTCGGGCCCGCCGAGGGCGGCGGCCAGTGCCTCCTCGGAACGGTTCACGTAGGCGAAGAGCCTCGCGACGAGGCTCGGAGTCCCGTACAGCAGCCGATGAAAGGCGAGCACCTCGGCGGCATCGCTCAGCCCGGTCACCGGATCGCGCGCTTCGAGCCGGGCCACGAAGTGCCGGTGCAGGGCGTCCAGCGGCGAAAGCCCCTCGGTCCGCCCGGCGAGCACCACCCGGGCCGGCTCGTCCTCGTGGTCGGCGAACCGGTGCAGCGCGAGGTCTTCCTTGGAGGGGAAGTAGCGGAAGAGGGTCGGCTTGGAGATGTCGGCCGCGGCGGCCACCTCCGCCACGGAGACGTTGTCGAAGCCCTTCTCCAGGAAGAGGGCGATCGCGGCGTCGGAGATCACCCGGTACATCTGCTGCTTCTTACGCTCCCGCAAACCCATGACCAGGAGCGTACGTGCTTGACCTCAATCGGACTTGAGGTCACAGACTCGGGCGCAGCACACAGGCACACACGCACCGAGTGAGTGGGGGAGAGCGTCATGCGCGCAATTCAGGTGACGGAATTCGGCGGTCCGGAGGTACTGGTGGCGGCCGAGCTGCCGGATCCGGTGGCCGGGCCGGGCGAGGCCGTCGTAGGGGTCTCGGTGGCCGACACCCTCTACGTCGAGACGCAGATCCGCGGCGGCTGGGGCGAGTACTTCGACGTCACCCCGCCCTACGTGCCGGGCGGCGCGGCCGCCGGTACCGTGCTGGCCGTCGGCGAGGGCGTGGACCCGGGGTGGGTCGGGCGCCGGGTCGTGGCGGGCCCCGGTGTCAGCGGGACGTACGCCGAGCGGGTCGTCGCCCCCGTCGACCGGCTGACGCCGGTCCCGGACGGCCTCGGCCTGCGCGAGGCCGCCGCACTCGCCCACGACGGCGTCACCGGCACCGGCATCCTCGACGCGATACGCATCCGGGCGGGCGAGCGGGTCCTGATCCTGGGCGCGTCGGGCGGCATGGGCACGCTGCTGGTGCAGATGGCACACGCGGCAGGGGCGCATGTCGTGGGGGCGGCGCGGGGCAAGCAGAAGCTGGACCTCGTACGGGAGCTGGGAGCCGACGCGGTCGTGGACTACTCCGAGCCGGGCTGGACGGAGCGGGCCCGCGAGGCCCTGGGCGGCTCCGGCCCGGATGTCCTCCTTGACGGTGTGGGCGGCGAACTCGGCCTCGCAGCCTTCGCGTTGACGGCCGACGGCGGCCGCGTATCGGCGCACGGCGCACCGAGCGGCGGCTTCGCGGCGATCGACGCGGGCGAGGCGGAGCGCCGCGGCATCACGCTGCGGGGCATCGCGGAGGTCCAGTTCACGGCGGAGACGATCACGCGACTGTCGGCGAGGGCGCTGGCAGAGGCGGCGGCGGGACGGCTTCGCCCGGTGATCGCCACGACATTCCCGCTGGAGGGGGCGGCGGATGCGCACAGGGCGATCGAGGCGCGGTCGGTGGCGGGCAAGGCGCTGCTCACGGTCGGCGAGGACACCTTGCGCAGGTAGCGCGAGGGGTCCAAGTGGCGCGGGGAGCCCAAGCACGCAAGGGGCCCAAGCCACGCAACGCACCCCAGCAGCGCGCCGCACCATTCAGCCCTCGTGCCGCAGCGGCGTGATCTGTTCGATGTCGTAGCGCACGCGCAGAGCGGCAATCGCCGCCTGGTCGACGCCCGAGTCACCGGCACTGTTCAGGATGTCGAGCAGTTCCTCGAAGTACTTCTCGTGGTCCGGGGGCGGCGACGCCTGGAAGAACATCCGGGCAGGGTCCGACGTCGGGTTGGCGAAGGCGTGCGGGCAGCCCGGCGGGACGAGGATGACCGTGCCCGCCGTGGCCCGTACGTACCGGCGCCCGGACGCGGACTCCCACTCCCGCCAGTTGTCGGGCGTCCGCACGCGCGGCTCGAAGGCGAGCACGTCGAGCTCGCCTTCGAGTACGTAGAACAACTCCTCGCTGCGGGCATGCGCGTGCGCCCCGACATCGAACCCGGGCGGGACGACGACCTCGAAGCTGGAGGCGCCGCGCGCGTGTTCCCCGGTCACCTTGAACGTCACCCGCTGCGCCGCAGCGGCCAGAGTGCGCCCCTCGCCCGGCGGCACGACCAGGCCCTCCGGAGGGCTGACGAGAGTCACCAGACGACCGGCAGGAGCGGCTTGTGCATGTGCAGATGGGCGACGAGGTCCAGGGGCGGTCCGTGGTCGGCCATGGTGTCCGCCAGTTCGTCGGCGATCCTGCGGGCCCGGAGCCGCAGGCTGTCCATGCGACGGGAGGTGAACGCCTTCGCCACGGTCCGGCGCAGCCGGGTGTGCTCGGGCGGGTCCGCGTACCCGACGGCTTCGTTCGCCGCGATCTGGTGCGGCGTCATACGGGTGACGTCCTTCCCGGCGACCGCGGTCCGGCTGAACCGCGGGTCGGAGGTGACGAGCCGGACGTCTTCGTAGCGGGTCACCAGCCAGGCGTGGCCGGTGCTGTACGGCAGCCGGATGCGGGAGACGGGCTCCTCGCGCAGCTGACGGGCGAGGAAGGGGTCGAATTCCAGCTCCGGTACGTCGTCCAGGTCCCAGGGGTGGACCGGGGGAGGTGTGGTGACGGTGGGGGAAAGCAACTCGGTCATCTCCGGTCCTGAGTTCACGGTCCTGAGTTCACGGTCCTGAGTTCACGGTCCTGAGTTCACGGCCTGGGTTCACGGTCCTGTGTTCAGACTGCGGGGCATTCCTCGTCCAGCACCGCGACCGCAGGCAGCCCGGCGGTCACCGGGGAGAGGAAGGTGCGTACGGGGGCAGGGGCCGTGTCCGTGACCCAGCTGCCGAGGGAGATCTCGGCCGTGATGCCCGGCCCGAAGCCCGCGATGAGACCCCGCGCGGAGTCGACGGCGGAGCCTTCGTCGAAGAATCTGCCGAAGGCGTCCAGCACCACGGCGCTCGCGATATTGCCGTACTCGGTCAGCGTCGCCCGGCTGAAGCGGAATGCCTCGGGGGGTACGTCGAGAAAGCGGCACAGGTCGTCCAGGATGCGCGGACCGCCGGCGTGCACGACGTAGAAATCGAGCTGTCCGGCGTCCCAGCCGTGCTGGGCGGCCAGTTCCTTGAGTGCCGGGGCCAGCGGCTCCATGGTGCCGGGGACCCGTTTGTCCAGCAGGAAGTGGAATCCGGTCTCGCGGACGCTGTACGCGATCCAGTCCTCGGTGTCGGGCACCAGATGGGAGCCGTTGCGCTCCAGCGACATGCCGGTGCCTCCGGTGCCGCGTAGGGCGACGGCCGCCACCGCATCACCGAACAGCCCGTTGGAGAGCAGCGATCCGATGCCGATGTCGGTGGGCTGGTAGCAGAGCGAGCAGAATTCGCACGAGACCACCAGCGCGTTGGCGCCCGGATAGGCGGTGCAGAAGTCGTGGGCCCGGTTGATCGCCGCCCCGCCCGCCGCGCAGCCGAGCTGGGCGATCGGCATCTGCCGGGTGTCGGAGCGGAACCCCATGGTGTTGATCATCCAGGCTGTCAGGGACGGCATCATGAAGCCGGTGCACGAGACGTAGACGATGAGGCCGATGTCGGCCGGCCGCAGTTCGGCGTGGTCCAGCGCGCGCCGGACGACCTCCGGCACCCGCGCCTTCGCCTCGGACTCGTATCGCAGGTTGCGTGCCCGGAGCCCTGGATGGCGCAGGGTCTCCTCGATCGGCTGGACAAGGTGGCGCTTCCGTACGCCGGTGTTTTCGATCAGCCTTAGTGCCAGGGCGAGTTGAGGATGATCGGCGTGCAACGTCCGGGCCAGGTCGAGCGTCTGCGCGACGGTGATGATGTGCTCGGGTACGGAAACAGCCGGTCTGCACAGCGTTGCCATCGGACCGCCCCTCAAGGTCATGCGATGCCCCGTACGGGCTACCGCTCGTCTGCGGCCGGGTAGGACCGTGAATTTCCCCATGAGCAGGCATATGTCAATCACATAAGATGAAGAGTGCACCCGAACGTGTCTCACATGCGGGCCCACCGGCCCCGCCACCTGCCCCGGCAGCGCGACTCCGGCTACCCTCCGGCCCGCTTCCGCTTCCGCACCAGCACCTCGACCCAGTCCAGCAGCCGGTCGAGCCCGAAGGAGAACTCGAAACCGGAGAGGCTGTTCAGGAGGCGGACGGCGCAAGTGTCGCCAGGGCAAGGCAAGGGTTGTTCGTCCTGGCGCCACGCAGGCCGAGGGAAGCCGTGGCCGCCTGCAAGGTCATCGAGTACGAGTCGACGGCCCGGCGCACATTGGGCGCGTCCAGGCTCGCCCCGGTCACCAGGCGGTCGAGGTCCACGTAGGCGGAGCGGACGATCTCGATCCAGCGGTACGTGCGCAAGTCCTGCTCCCAGCCGTCCACGTACGCGTCGCCGCGCGTCCCCAGCCTGCGTTCCCAGCGCTCGTACATCCGCCGCCGGATCTCAGGGCGGTGCGGGGTCAGGTGCAGATGGCGCACCAGGTCGTACAGCGGGTCGCCCACCATCGCCATCTCCCAGTCGATGAGGACGAGTTGGCCGGACCTGTCGCCTCGGACGAGGTTCCAGGGGTTGAGGTCGCCGTGCAGCAGCACCGGGGCGCGCGGGGTGACGGTGTGCCGCGCCAGGATCTGCTTCAGCCGCTGTGCGCCGGGCAGCCCGAGAACGCGGGCCAGTTGGAGGGATTCCTTGGGCAGGGCTCCGACCATCTCCACGAGACGGTCGCTCAGCCAGTGATAGAAGCCGTCCTTGCCCATGGTGGGGTCGAGGGCGGCGGCGTCCACGTCGACCAGGGCGCAGAGCTGGTCGACGAGATCGTCGGCTTCGTGCGGCAGCAGGCCGTTGACCGGGTGGTTCGGCGGCCGTGACCCGTCGGCGGGGCCTTCGTAGGAGTGGACGGCGAACCGGTCCGACAGTGCGCTGACGCCCGTCGCGTAGATCCTGGGCGCCCGCACCCTGCCGCGCAGCTCTTCCAGTGCCTTCAGCACCACATGCTCGTCGAGGAAGCACGGCTCCCTGCGACCGGCGGCGTTGAGTTTGCGGCGTACGACGACGGTGGCACTGGTGCTCTCGACCTGTACGACGGTATTGAGGTGCCCGGTGCCCTTGAACACCCGCCGGGCGGGGGCGGCGCCCTCCGCGGCGAGGGCCTCGGTCACCGCCCTCCAGGGGAAGGCGGGGTCTTCGGGGATGTGCTCGTCCGTCACCCAGGAGACGGCGGGCGAGGATGCGGGCAGGCAGGTGCCGGACCGGCCGACGCGGGCCGCGTGCCAGCGGTAGAGGAGTCTCTCGATCTCGGCTCTGCCGGGCACATCGGACAGCCTCAGCGGCTGCAGCGCGAGGCCGAGCGCCCGCTCCACGGCCTCCGCCGCCGTCTCCAGTCCCTCCGGCCGCTGCTCCCGCCCCAGGGATCTGGCCGCGCGCATCACGTCCGGATATACGGACTGCGCGTACTCGAAGTCCACGTAGTGGCGCAGGTCGGATTCCAGGCCGTTGGCGGCCGCCGGTCTGATCCGGAGCATGGCCCGGTACCAGGCGCGCTCGGCCTCCTGCCGCTGAGATTTATCCGGGTACCGCATCCGCACGAGGTGGGTGGCCAGATCGTGCAGCGGATCCCCGTACGTGGCCCGCCTCCAGTCGGCGCAGGTCACGGGCGGGTCCGCATGCGGGGAGACGATCACGTTGTCCCGGTGCAGGTCGGTGTGGAGCAGGCCGAACGGGCGGCCGACCATGGGCGGCACCCGCGCGGCGAACGCCGTCAGCGCGTCCTCCGGGATTCCCAGGGCCGCGAACAGCCCGCCGAATTCGGGCCGGTTCGGCCGGCATACGTGCTGTTCGGTGAGCAGGGCCAGCTTGCGGAGGAACGACCGGCCGTGTCCGTCGCGGGGCCACTCCGGGGGCAGCCTGGGCAGGTCCTCCCGGCGCAGTACGGCCAGTTGCGCGAGGAGTCCGGCCAGTGCCTGGATCAGCCACGAGTCGACGGGCTTGCCGTTCTCACTGATGCTGGAGAGCCGCACGCCTTCCGCATACCTATGCACAGGGTCCGGTGCGTGGGGCAGCACCTTTCTGACGGCGGCAAGGACCTGGGCTTCATCCTGCCAGGTCCTGATCACCACGGCCGCAGGGAGACTGCCCACGGGCCTCTCCTGGATACTCGCGCGGGGGGATCTATGACGATGCGCACAGAGTAACTGCGAAGTTCCTTGGTTACACCGTGACTTGGGGCACCTTAGGCCTAGCGGGTGACGCCTGCTCCGAACGGGGTACGGGTGACGGCTCAGGCCCGGCCCAGCGTCCGTACCAGGTGGAGTACCTGCCCCAGATCGTCGACGACCGTGTCCGCGCCCGCCTTGTGGAGGCGTTCCATGCGCGGCTGGTCCCGTCCGTAGCCGAGGAACCTCACGCCCGCCCGCCGGGCCGCGATCAGGTCCGAAGGCGTGTCGCCGATCATCAGGGAGGCGGCGGGGCGGGCGCCCAGCGCGGTCAGGGCGCGGTTGAGGCAGTCCGGGGCCGGTTTGAGCCGGTCCAGGTCTGTGGTGCGGCCGTAGATGTGGGGTCTGAAGCAGTCCGCGAGGCCGCGGCCGGTCAGGTACTGCTCGGCCACCAGCGGGGAATTGTTCGTCGTGATCGCGAGGCGGCTTCCGACAGCGCGCCAGGTGCGTATCAGCGGGTCGGCATAGGGCGTGGGGCGGGCGGTGGCGGCCGCCCGCAGCTCCTCGCGGGTGAGTTTCTCCTCCAGCGCCTCGACCAGGTCGCTGCCGGGATGCATCCGGGCCACGGCCTTCAGTACGTCCTGCGGGTCGTCCGAGGCCAGTTCCTCCTCCGTCAGCAGCACATGCCGGCCGCGCTTCTCCAGCCAGTCGACCAGGCTGTCCGCCACCTGGTGCGCCTGGTGGCCGGCGAACAGCCGGCAGATGGGGCCGTCGAAATCGAAGAGCACACACTCCGCACCCGTGATCAAATTCCGCACTTTTTCGATCACCGATGCCGCCTGTCCGGTTTGAGTCGCGTCAGAAGTCACTAAGAGAGTGTCAGGTCCGACGTGATGGTGTTCCAGAGTGCGTTGAACCAAGTCTGGGACTCCTCAACGAACTTGGCGTTGCGCGCACCCTCGTCCGAACCGAACGAGAACAGCAGCGATTTGAGGCCGAGCGTGTCGTACATCTCCGTCGTCACGTCCTCGATCTCCTCCTCCCGCTTCTGGATCATGTAGTAGCCGAACAGCGCCTCGGAGCCGTTGAGGAGGTAGAGCTTCACGGGCGGCGTGAACGGCAGCGCCCGGAACGTCACCCTGACGTCGATGCCGTGCGAGCGCCGCAGCGCCAGCAGGTTGTGGCGCAGCACCTGCCCCTGGGAGTTGCGCTGGGCGAGCCAGCGCTCGTGGACCGGGCCGTCGTCGGTCGGGTCCACCACCGGGGTGGGGAAGGCCAGCGCGATCTCCCGGCTAGGGAGCAGGATCCGGGCCTCCACGGTCTCCGGCCTTATGCGGCCCTCGTGGATCAGCCGCAGCGGCTCACCCAGCGCAATCGTCAGCGACTCCGAGGTCAGGCTGACCGCGTCGATGCGCACCTGGGGCTCCGCGAAGGCCGTGGTGATGCGCGGCCCCAGGCTGACCATCGTCGGCTGCGCCTGCTCCGGCGCCGCAGGTGCGCCGGGCGGTGCGTCCGCGATACGGGCCGGAGCGCCGCGTGTGACACCGGTGAGGAGGCCCTCCTCCTGGAGGACCCGCAGCGCCTTGCGGATCGTGCCGCGCTCGACGCCGAACTCGCCGGCCAGGCGGGTCTGCGTCGGCATGGGGTTCCCGGCCTTGAGGTCACCGCTGTGGATGCGCTCGCGCAGGGCGTCCGCCACTTCCACGTACGAGAGCTTTCTGCCGTTCACTGTCAGCTTCTCCTGGTTCACAACTCGACGCTACAACTACTCGCCATCTAGCGGGAGTTGTTTGCAAGTTGTTTATTGACCCCGGCCAAGTGGGCACAAACTTGGTGTAGTTGGTTGCCAACTCGACCCGACTTGGCGATGCCAGTACCAGCCCCTCGCAGCCCCGCCCCGAAGGAGGGACCACCATGCCCGCACTCCTGTTGCTCGCCGCCGTTGTCGTCGTCGGGTTCGAGAAGTTCGCCGAGTGGCAGTACGGCGCCCTCAGCGCCGTAGGGCTGCTGCTGATCGCCGTCGGCGTCAAGGCCAAGAGTCCCACCTGCGCCGGAATCGGCGCCGTGGTGATCGCCATGCAGGTGACAGGCCCGACGGCCTGAACCACATCTCCGACACAACTTCTCCAACTCCGCACCATTTAGCGGGAGTTGGAAGCGGAATGGTTACCTCTCGGTCCAAGTAGGGGACAACTTCCTTAGAGTTGGTGGCCAACTTGAACAACCTGGCCAACCAGCTGCCAAGTGGGACGAATCCCAGGGAGGGACCGCAATGCCGCTCATCGCCATCCTCCTCGCAGCAGTCTTCTTCACCCTCGAAGAGCTCATCCAGTGGCAGTTCGGCGCCATGGGTCTGGTCGCCGTCGCCCTGCTGTCCATCGGCGTAAAGGCCAAGAACACGGCATGCCTGAGCCTCGGCGCCATCGTTCTGGTCCTGCTCTTACAGCCCGCGTTCGGTTAGCCGGGTCTCAGAAGATGTCCGGGCACCACGGCCGCCTGGACGTACGGAACAAGGCGTCGGCAATGACGGCGGCGCCCGCCACCTCCTCCGTCACCCGCCCCAGCGCCACCAGCCGCACCGCGGACTCCTCACCCAGGTACAGCGCACCCAGCTCCCGCACATCCAGCGTCAGACCGGGCGACTCGGACGACGGGACGCACACCGCCCCGTCCGGCGCCGCGTCCAGCCGGAAGCGCCCGCCCGCAAGCCCCGCCGCGTCGTGCACCTCCAGCACGAGCGAGGCGGGCACCGCATACGTACGGGCCTCAAGGGCCCGTACGACGTCCAGCAGCCGCACCCACAGGAAATCTGCCTGACTGACGATTCTGGCAGCCCGGGGATCCGGGAGCAGGAGGGGAAGCAGATCGTCAGTGGCGCGGTATCCGGACCGTACCGACGTGATCCAGTCGACCGCGCAGACGAAGTGCCACAGCGCACGCTCCGCGGTCGGCGTCACCGCGATCATGCCGCGTACGGTCGCCGTGTTCAGCGGCTGCTTGGCGTCCGCCCACTTCTCGTCGGAATCGAAGACCATCAGGCCCTCGACCTCGCCGTGCGCCGAACGGTAGACGGCGTAGAACGGCTTGCTCCAGGGCTGGTGCGCCTGGGTCACCTGCCCGGTGTTGAGCTGCCACCAGCGCTCGTCCCGGTCGATCGCACCGTGCTGCACCGCCCGGAAGCGCTCGTACAGCTCGGGCCCGATCTTGCGTACGTCGGCCCCGTCGGTCAGATCGACCCGGCCGCCGTCGTCGGGCCCCGCCCAGCGCGGGTCGAGCCCGGACCGGGACACGTCGACCTCCCACTCGGTGAAGCCGGCAGCAGGCCCGAATCCGTACCGCCCGTAAATGGGGTACTCGGCGGAGATCAGGGTCGACAGGACGTCGCCGCGTTCCTTCGCCGCCGCCAGGTCCGTGTCCATCATCCGGCTGAGCAGACCGCGCCTGCGGTGCGTGGCCGTCACGGTCACGTTGGACACGGCGCTCGCAGGCAGCTGTGCGCCGCCGGGCACCGTGAGCTCCTGCGCGAAGGAGCGGTACGTCGCGACGCACCGCCCGTCGTCGAACGCGCCCTGCACACGCTCCAGGCCCGTATACGCCATGCGTTCGGCGACTTCGGCCTCCGAGGCGACAGTCCGGCGGAGAAAGCCGGTGGCCAGGGCGGCGAGCCAGTCGGGGTACTCGGACGCGGTGATCGTACGGACGTCGACACTCATGCGCACACGCTAGGCACACGAGACGCCGCCTGTCGCCCGTATTGAAACGCCCGCAAATTACACGCCCTCGCTCCGAGCCCACGCCCCGGCCGTCGGCCCCGGGCAGGTCCTCAGAGCGCCGCGCGTATCTCCCCGACCTCCGCCGCCCCGCCCATCAGCGGCGACCGCCCGATGCGGTCGACGACCGGCCCGTCCACGCCGAGCTTGCGCAGTACGCCGGCCAGCACCGGGCCGAGTGCCCGCGTCGCACCGTCATCGATCTTGAACGCGAGGGCGCGGCCGTCCGGCAGAGCCACCGCCTGGACCGCCTCGGCGCCCATCTTCGAGAGCGTTCCCGGCACCTCGCGCATCAGCCACGTGTCGGGGCGGCGCGTACCGGCGACGTACTCGGGGTGGGCGCGCATCGCGTCCGCGACGCGGCGCTCCGCCGTGCCCGGCTCGGCGACGACGAAGTGGCGGAAGGCACGGGCGAGGCCGGTGAGGCTGATGGCCATCAGCGGGGCGCCACAGCCGTCGGTCCCGACCGCCGTGACGCGCTCGCCGCTCGCCTCCTCGACCACCTTCAGGACCAGCTGCTGAAGCGGGTGCGAGGGGTGCAGGTACGTTTCTGCGTCCCACCCGTTGACGGCGCACACGGCCAGCATCGCGGCGTGCTTGCCCGAGCAGTTCATGGTGAGACGCTCGCGTACCCCGCCCGCGGCGAGGTACGTCTCCGCCTCCACCGGGTCCAGCGGCAGGTCCGGCGGAGTCTGGAGGTCCGACTCCGCGAGCCCCGCCTCCGCCAGCATCTTCCGTACGAGATCCAGGTGGAACGGCTCCCCGGAGTGGCTCGCGGCCGACAGCGCCAGCCGCTCCCCCGACAGCTCCAGACCGGCCCGCAGCACCGCGGCCGCCTGCATCGGCTTGTTGCTGGAGCGCGGGAAGACGGGGGCGTACGGGTCACCGACCGCCAGGTCCACACTGCCGTCCGCCGCCAGAACGACGAGCGATCCCCGGTGATGGCCCTCGACGAAACCGGAACGAACGACTTCGGCGAGGACCGGGGAGGGGGATATGACGGGGACGGCGGTGCTCGATGACATCTTCGACCTTCCGAGGAGGGCTGGACCAGGCTCCCCGTAAGGCCAGGTCAGTGCCTCAGGTCAGCAGGTCGTCTACTTGCGCTTCCCCATCACGGTACCTGCGGGCGATCTCGGCACTGCAATCGTCCGCCGTCCGCTGAAGCTGTTGCCTGCGCCGCGAGACCTGCTGTTCGTAACGGACCAGCCGTCCCATCGCCTCGTGCAGCTCCTCGTCCGTACGCGCGCCGAGGTCCGACAGCTCGACATCCGCGAGCATCTCGGCGGCCAGCAGCCGGGACTCCTCACTGTGCGGCGTGGACATCGTGACGTGCCGGGCGGAGGAGCGGTGGCTCGACGGGGCGTCGGCGAGGATCTCGGAAAGCCGGTCCACGACCGGGGACTCCGGCCCCGTACGCCGTGAGAGCTCGGCCCTGAGGATGTCGATCCGCCCGTGCAGCAGGCGCCGCACATAGCTGAGGTCCGCCTCGTTCCGCTGCGAGTCACGGCGCAGTGCGCGCAGTTCGGGCAGCCGGAGCAGTGACAGGACACCGGCATCGCTGTCGCCGGTCCGCTGCGCCGGTGGTCGTGCGGCGGAGGCGGCAGCGGCGGACGCCAGCTGGATCAGCGGCATAGGTACGGGCCCGGGTGGCTGCCCGATGCCAGGTGTGCTCATGGATGTTCCGTCCCCTCGACCGGTGCGCACCGGTGCGGCGCGCACCGCCTCCGTGCATCGTGCCACTCCTGACGGGGGGTACGCAGGCGCTCGTCGCCCGTTCAGCCCCGGATAGGTTGGTCCGTATGCGTGCAGTGGTTCAGCGGGTGGACGGCGCGAGCGTCGTCGTGGCGGGGCAGACGGTCGGCGAGATCGTCGGCGAAGGCCTGTGTGTGCTGGTGGGAGTGACCCACGAGGACACAAAGGACAAGGCGGCACAGCTCGCCCGCAAGCTGTGGTCGGTTCGGATCCTTGCGGGCGAGAAGTCCTGCTCCGATGTGAATGCGCCGCTTCTGGTCATTTCACAGTTCACTCTCTACGGGGACGCCCGCAAGGGCCGCCGCCCCACCTGGAACGCCGCGGCGCCCGGCGAGGTGGCCGAACCGCTGGTCGACGAGGTAGTGGCGCAGCTGCGGGCGCTGGGCGCGCACGTGGAGACGGGCCGGTTCGGAGCGGACATGAGGGTCTCGCTCACGAATCACGGCCCGTTCACGGTGATCGTCGAGGTGTAGGGCCCGCTTTACGGCTTCGACGGATCGGCTCTTCCACGGGCTTACGGCTCTACGACGACTTCCTGCGCGGCTGCGGTGTTCCCCACCAGCAGCTCGGCATCGACCGGCACATTGCGCTTCACGAGCGCGAGCGCGATGGGCCCCAGCTCGTGGTGGCGGGCCGACGTGGTGATGAACCCCAGCTGGCGCCCCTCCTCGCCGTCCGCCGCGAGCCGCACCGGAGTACCGGGACCGGGCAGCAGGACCTCGCTGCCGTCCAGGTGCAGGAAGACCAGCCGGCGCGGCGGCTTCCCCAGGTTCTGGACGCGGGCGACGGTCTCCTGGCCCCGGTAGCAGCCCTTCTGGAGGTGTACGGCGCTGCCGATCCAGCCCAGCTCGTGCGGGATGGTGCGGTGGTCGGTCTCGAAGCCGAGGCGGGGCCGGTGCGCTTCGACGCGCAGGGCCTCGTACGCCAGGATGCCGATCGCGGGCCCGTGGCTTTCGGCGTACGACTCCAGGTCGCCGCGCGGCAGGAAGAGGTCACGGCCGTACGAGGTCTCCCGTACGGCCACGCCTTCGGGTACCTCCGCGATCGAGCCCGCGGGGAGGTGGACGACGGCGAAGTCGTCGGTCCGGTCGGCGGTCTCCACCCGGTAGAAGAACTTCATCGACTCCAGGTACGCGATGAGATCGCCCTGCGTGCCCGGTTCGACATGCATCCACACCGTCTCGCCGTCGTCGACGAGATACATCGCATGCTCGACGTGCCCGTGCGCGGTGAGGATCAGCGCCTCGGTGGCCCGGCCCGCGGGCAGCTCGCTGACGTGCTGCGTGATCAGGAGGTGCAGCCAGCTCAGCCGGTCGTCGCCGGTGACGGTGACGACACCGCGGTGCGAGAGGTCGACGAAACCGGTGCCGCCGGCGAGCGCGCGCTGTTCGCGGAACAGATCGCCGTAGTGCGCGGCGACGCCTTCGTCGCGCCCTTCGGCGGGGACGGCGCCGGGCAGGGAGAGCAGGGGACTCTTCATACCGGTCAGCCTACGACTTGCCTACGACTCGGCGGCCGACGCCGCCGCGGCGCACTTCGTGCAGCGGCCGAAGATCGCGAAGTGCTTCATGTCCGTCTCGAAGCCGAAGGTCTCGCGCAGCTTGCCGATGAAATCGGCGGCGACCTCGGTATCGGCCTCGATCACGTTCGTACAGTCGCGGCAGACCAGGTGGATGTGGTGATGGCGGTCGGCCAGGTGGTACGTCGGCGCCCCGTGCCCGAGGTGCGCGTGGCTGACCAGTCCGAGCTCTTCGAGCAGCTCCAGCGTCCGGTAGACGGTGGAGATGTTCACGCCGGACGCGGTCTTGCGCACCTCGGTGAGGATGTCGTCGGGCGTCGCGTGCTCCAGCGCGTCGACGGCTTCGAGGACAAGCTGGCGCTGCGGTGTCAGCCGGTAACCGCGCTGCCGCAGATCACTCTTCCAGTCGGTGCTCACCACGCCCCCAGTGTAGGGGGACGGGGTGAAGGCCTACTTGAAGAAGGCGATGCCGTCGTCCGGGAGGTCACCGAGGCTCTTGGCCATCTGCTCGACCTCTTCCGGCGTGACGACCTTCTTCAGATGCGCCGACATGTACGGGCGCAGCTCGACGTCCGGGGTGGCCTTCTCGCCGACCCACATCAGGTCGCTCTTGACGTACCCGTAGAGCCGCTTGCCACCGCTGTACGGACCCGATGCGGCGGTGCGTGCGACCGCGTCCGTCACCAGGTCGATCTGCGGCTTCTGGTCGGCCAGCTCGCCGTACCAGATCTCCACGACGCCCTGGTCGCGGACCATGACGACCTCGACCTTGCGGTCCTTGTCGATGCGCCAGTAGCCGGATTCGGTCTCCAGGGGCCTCACCTTGTTGCCCTCGGCGTCGAGGATCCAGGAGTGCGAGACGTACTCCAGGAAGTCACGGCCGTCGTGGCTGAAGGTGACTTCCTGGCCGAAGTTGGCCTTCTCCTCGCCGGGGAAGTCGGTGACGCCCGCGCCCGTCCAGTTTCCGAGGAGGAAGACGAGGGGGACGAGGTCCGGGTGGAGGTCGGACGGGATCTCGATCATGAGCTGCTCAGGCGATCTGTGAGGGGAGGGGTGGGTTAGCGCTGACCCTGGTAGAGCTTCTTCACTGCCAGGGCGGTGAAGGCGAGAACGCCGACGCAGACCAGAACCAGCAGAGCTTCGAAGAAAATCGTCACGGGGTGCTCCTTGCGTGAGCGGTGGGCGGTACGGGACCGGGCCCCAGCTTAATGGGCGGGGGCCCGGCGTTCTCTGCGAGGGGCGTGCGGGGGCTCGGCCGAGCAGCTGGTTCTGCAGGAGATGTACGCGTGCCGGACGTGCACGGCACCGTGCGGCGTCGACTCGTCGTACAGGCGGATTACAGTTCGGACATGGCGAAGAAGCTCGTGATCAAGGTGACTGCCGGGGCCGATGCCCCGGAGCGGTGTTCGCAGGCCTTCACGGTGGCGGCGGTGGCCGTGGCCAGTGGGGTGGAGGTTTCGCTCTGGCTGACCGGCGAGTCCTCGTGGTTCGCGCTGCCGGGCCGCGCCGCCGAGTTCGAACTGCCGCATGCGGCGCCGCTGCCGGATCTGATCGAGTCGATCACGGCCACCGGGCAGATCACGCTGTGCACGCAATGCGCGGCGCGGCGCGAGATCACCGAGAAGGACGTGATCGAAGGCGTACGGATCGCGGGCGCGCAGGTCTTCGTCAGCGAGATCATGGGCGAAGGCGTCCAGGCGCTGGTGTACTGAGCGGCTGGTGTATTGAGCGACGGCTTACGGGTGGTGCTTCTTGCCGTCCAGCTCGTCCCACCACTCGTCGGACTTCGGGTCCCCGGACGGATCGTCCCACCAGCGGTCCTCCGGGCCCCGCCGGTTGGCGATCATCGCCGCGATCGGCGGTATGACCATGGCGACGACGCACATCCCGACGGCCACCGGCACGGACCACAGGCGCACGACGGACCAGGCGGACACGAAGAGGAAGAGGCATCCGCCCATCAGCAGGAAATAGTTGCGACGGCGCCGCGCGTACATACCTCCACGGTACGACCGAAGGGCCGCACCCGGTCCAGGTAGCGTCCAACCCCCTGGGGTGCGGCCCTTCGGCCAGTATTCGCGCAGGATTCGCAGGAATCAGACTGCGATGGCCACCTCTGCGAGGCCGCCCGTCTGCGCCACGACTGTACGGTCGGCCGTGCCGCCGGGGACGAGTGCGCGCAGGGTCCACGTGCCCTCGGCCGCGTAGAAGCGGAACTGGCCCGTGGCCGAGGTCGGGACCTCGGCGGTGAACTCGCCGGTCGAGTCCAGCAGTCGGACGTAACCGGTGACGGGCTCGCCGTTGCGGGTCACGCTGCCCTGGATGGTGGTCTCACCGGGCTTGATCGTCGAGGCGTCGGGGCCGCCGGCCTTCGCTCCACACATGTTGTTCTCCAGATTCTCGAAGGTCGGGGGATTACTTGTTGGCGCCGAGCTCGATCGGAACACCGACGAGCGAGCCGTACTCGGTCCAGGAACCGTCGTAGTTCCGGACGTTCTCCTGGCCGAGCAGCTGGTGCAGCACGAACCAGGTCAGGGCCGAGCGCTCGCCGATGCGGCAGTACGCGATGGTGTCCTTCGAGAGGTCGACCTGCTCGTCCTCGTAGAGGGCCTTGAGCTCCTCGTCCGACTTGAAGGTGCCGTCGTCGTTGGCGTTCTTCGACCACGGGATGTTGCGGGCGGACGGGACGTGGCCCGGGCGCTGCGACTGCTCCTGCGGGAGGTGCGCCGGGGCGAGCAGCTTGCCGCTGAACTCGTCGGGGGAGCGCACGTCGACGAGGTTCGTGTTGCCGATCGCGTTGACGACGTCGTCGCGGAAGGCGCGGATCGAGGTGTCCTGCGGCTTGGCCTTGTAGTCCGTGGCCGGGCGCTGAGGGACCTCGGCGACCAGGTCGCGGGAGTCGAGCTCCCACTTCTTGCGGCCGCCGTCGAGCAGGCGGACGTCCTGGTGACCGTAGAGCTTGAAGTACCAGAAGGCGTACGAGGCGAACCAGTTGTTGTTGCCGCCGTAGAGGACGACCGTCGTGTCGTTCGCGATGCCCTTCCCGGACAGGAGCTTCTCGAAGCCGGCCTGGTCGATGAAGTCGCGACGGACCGGGTCCTGGAGGTCCTTGGTCCAGTCGATGCGGATCGCGTTGCGGATGTGGTTCTTCTCGTACGCGGAGGTGTCTTCGTCGACCTCGACGATGGCGACCTTCGGGTCCTCGATGTGGGCCTCGACCCAGTCTGCGTCTACCAGTACGTCGCTGCGGCTCATGCTGTTCTCCTCCGGGGCAGTGTGCGGCGGTTATGCGCGAGGGGGGTGCGGGTGTGCGGGTACGCCGAGCGAGGGGCGTACGGCCGTACCGGGGTGGCCCTGAGGCGACCTTCGTAGGTCGGGAGGGCCGGGGAACGCGGGGTTTCGGAGGCTTCCGCTTCTCCGGACAAACCCACTCAGACAGTGCGACAGAGCATGGCGGCGACGCGGCACAGGTCTACTGCCCGCCGCTTCGTGAGGTCCGCCTGTCGCTTCTGCATGGGTCCGATCGTAGGGACGTCACGTCCGACGTGTCACCGGTGTGTCGGATGTTGAGACGCGATCGTCCACATTCCGGGATGTGAGGTGGGGTGCGGGCCGCCGGCCATGCCCCCGAACGCGCCGCGTCCGCCCGTCATCTGAGGGGCGGACGCCTGCGTCTCACTATCCGGCCATATGGTCTTCCGGCCGGCTCATCCGGCCAGGTTCACATCCGTACCCGTGACGGAAATCTCTACGCCACCTTGGGCCGCCTGGACCTTTTCGAGCTCCAGCCCGTCGGGCAGACCGCCGATCTGACGGTCGAAGTCGGTCTTCTGGCGGACCATTCCCTCCAGCCCGGGGATGCCCTCACCCGGAACCGCGTCGGCCCGCACCCGGATCGTATTGCCGTCGACCAGGCTCACGGTGGAGAGCACGCTGCGCGTGACATTGCGGCCGAGGATGGCGACGGTGCCGGTGACCTTCACCTTGCCGTTGCCGCCGTACGAGAGGGTCACGTCGCTCTCGGATGCCTCGGAGAGGTCCTCGTACGAGACATTCGCCGTGCCCGTGGCGCGCGCCGCCTTCGCGCTGGAGAAGCCGGTGAGGCTGCCCTGGAGCTTTACGTCGTGGAGCTGGGCGGTCATCTCACTCACCCGCACCTTGCGGCCGGCCGCGTTCGCCTCGATGCCTTCGAGGGTGACGTCGACCTGGTCGAGCCGCTTGGACATGACCTGGGTCAGGAAGGGAAAGCCCTTGATCGACACCTCGGTGCCACCGGCCAGCCCCTGCTGGGCCTGGACCCGCTCCGCCACCTCGGACTCGGCCATGCTGACCGCCCAGCGGTCCAGGGCGACGAAGATGCCGCCGAGGATCACGCCGACGACCAGCAGTATTCGCAGTGCACGCATTGCTTGCGGTTCCCCCACCTGTCTCGCCGGGCCGCCGTACGACGGCCCGTTCACGCCCCCTTGACCTTTGCGAGCCTACTGGTAGGTACCACTCGGGCTCAGGCGACGGCCCGGCCGATCAGATACACGGCAGGGGCCGCGGCGGTGAGCGGCAGCGCCACACCGGCCGTCATATGGACGAACCGGGACGGATAGTCGTAGCTCGCCACCCGCAGCCCGATCAGCGCGCACGCCCCGGCGCCGAGCCCGAGCAGCGCACCCCCGGTGCCCACGTCCGTCATCCCGCCGGCCGCGACACCGGCGCCCGTGGCGGCGAGCAGCGCGACGACGACCGACGCGATGCCGGGCAGCGGCAGCGCGCGGGCCAGTACGGCCACGGCGACGGCCACGCCACCGACCGTCACGGCCTCGTGGGCCGCCGCGAGGTGCCCGGCCGCGACGACCGCGAGTGCGGCCGAGGTGACGGTGGCCGTCAGGCCGTACATCCGCTCGTCGGCGGGTGCGCGATTGCGCAGCTGGAGTACGAGCGCGAGCAGCACCCAGACGCCGAGCGTGCCCAGGATCGCGGCGGGCGCGTGCTCGGCGCCGACCGCCAGCAGCGCGATGTCCGCGGTGACGCCGCCGAGGAAGGCGAGCGCGATGCCCTGCCTGGCGGGCCACATCCCGTTGAGCCGGAACCAGCCCGCGGCGGTGACGGCCTGCAGCAGCACCAGCGGCACGACGAGGGCGTACTGGCCGACGGCCGCGGCCACGGCCATCAGCAGCGCAAGAGCGGCGGTCAGCGCGGCGGGCTGCATCCCGGGCGCGATGATCGGCGACCGTCCTTCGGCGCGGGCGCGCTGGGCGTCGGTGATCCGGGCGTTGCCCGCGGTGGTCGGGGAGCTGTACGCCGCGGAGGAGGAGGCGGGGGAGGCGGCGGCCGGTTCCGGTGCGCGGACGGGCTCGTACGGCGCCGGGTCCTGGGCGTACGTGGTCGGCGAGGGCGCCTCGGGCGGCAGCGGGTAGGCGCCGCTCTGGGGCGGGAAGTACGCGGTGTCGGCGGCCTGGGGCTGCGCCTGGTACGGCTGCTGCTGACCGTACGGCTGCTGGACCGGCTGGTGCTGCGTGTCCCAGGTCTGGGCGTCCCAGGTCTGCGTGTGGGGCTCCTGGGCGTACGGCTGCTGCTCCGGGTACCCGTCGTTCCCCTCGTGCGGGTAAGGCTGCTGGTTGCTCATGATCTGGGGGTCATCCTCCTGCGAACGGCGGGAGCACCTCGACCGTGCCGCCCTCGGCAAGCCGTACGGTCTCATGACCGCGGGTCCCGACGGGGGAACCGTCGATGAGGAACGAACACCGCTGGAGTACGCGCGTCAGCTCCCCGGGGTGGCGTTCGCGCACGGCGTCGAGCGCCTCGGCGAGCGTCCCGGCCGCGTACGGCTCCTCTGCGATCCCGGCGGCGGCCTTGGCCGCGGCCCAGTAGCGGATGGTGCCCACTGCCATGGCGGCGCTCCTTACGTCGGGGTCCGTTCGGCTTCCATGATGGGCTATGCCGCCGTGACCCCGGCGAGCCAGGCCGCGATGCGGGTGAGGAGCGTCTCGTGGGCCGCGTTCTCGGCGTGCCCCATGCCGGGCTCGATCCAGAGTTCGTGCAGGCCGGAGGTGCCGGCGGCAGCGGCGGCCAGCATGCGCGGATGGTCCAGCGGGAAGTACGGGTCGCGGTCGCCGTGCACGATCAGCAGCGGCGTGGCCGACGCGATCCGCGCCACCGCCTCGACCGGCGAGAGCGGCACCGGATCCCACTCCCGGCGGTGGATCCGCGTACGGAACCCGAAGCGCCCGACGAGGCGCCCCACGGGCCGGGTGACGACCCAGTGCAGCCGCCGCATGGGGGCGGTGCCGCGGTAGTACCAGCGGGCGGGGGCGCTGACAGCTACGACCGCGTCGGTGTGGGCGGGGCCGCTCGACGCCACGACCGCGTCGGTGTGCGCGGGGGCGCTCGACGACACAGCCATGGCCGTACGCGCTTCTGTGCGCCCCCCGTGCACACCCGGCCCGTTCCCGTACAGCGCCGCGTGCCGGAGCGCCACCGAGCCGCCCATCGAGAAGCCGACCGTCACCACCCTCGCGTATCCCAGCGAGCGCGCCCAACGCACCGCCGCCGCCAGGTCCAGCACCTCGCGGTCGCCCACCGTGGAGCGGCCGCCGGAGCCGCCGTGGCCGCGGAACGAGAATGTGATTACCGCCGCATACTGCGTGAATACCCGCGCCGCGCGCCGCACCGCGGGCCGGTCGACCGACCCCGTGAAGCCGTGCGCGACCACGATGGCCAACTCCCCCGTGGCGCCCCCCGACAGGCCGCCCGGCGTGCCGTCCCACGGCTCGTACAGCGCCTCGATACGTACGCCGTCATCCGTACGCAGAGTCGTGCGCCGGGGCCTGCGCGTGATCAAGGGAACAATTGATCTGCGGTTTTGCCCCTCTGCCTCGGAACCCATGTGAGCTATTCTGATGGCAAGAGGACCTGGGCAATGTTGCCCCCGGGTCCTTTTGTGTTTTCTGACCGTTGTTACGGACAGATGACGCGGGCGGCTCCAGGGCGCGAAGCCGCATCGTACGAAGCAGTGCCGCATACGTCCTCGCAGGGACCGAGGAGGAACCGACGTAATGGGCGAGCGAAACGTGCATGACCGGACGACCCGGGCAGGTGGCCGACGATGAGTTCTCTACTGCTCCTGACCAATGCCCTCCAGCCGTCGACGGAGGTGCTTCCCGCCCTCGGCCTGCTTCTGCACAGTGTGCGGGTGGCTCCCGCCGAGGGCCCGGCCCTCGTCGACACCCCTGGTGCCGACGTGATCCTGATCGACGGCCGCCGCGACCTCCCGCAGGTCAGGTCGCTGTGCCAGCTGCTGAGGTCCACCGGACCCGGCTGCCCGCTGATCCTCGTCGTGACGGAGGGCGGTCTCGCGGCCGTCACCGCCGACTGGGGCATCGACGACGTACTGCTCGACACCGCCGGTCCGGCCGAGGTCGAGGCCCGGCTGCGGCTCGCGACGGGCCGCCAGCAGATCACCTCGGACGACAGCCCGATGGAAATCCGCAACGGAGACCTGTCGGTCGACGAAGCGACGTACAGCGCGAAGCTCAAGGGGCGGGTCCTGGACCTGACCTTCAAGGAATTCGAGCTGCTGAAGTACCTGGCGCAGCACCCCGGCCGGGTCTTCACGCGCGCACAGCTCCTCCAGGAGGTGTGGGGCTACGACTACTTCGGCGGTACGCGCACGGTCGACGTGCACGTACGGCGGCTGCGGGCCAAGCTCGGCCCCGAGCACGAGTCGCTGATCGGGACCGTACGCAATGTGGGCTACCGCTTCGTGACGCCCGAGAAGGTCGAGCGCGCGGCGGCGGCCGAGGAGGCCAAGGCGAAGGCGAAGGCCGATTCCCGGGCCGCGTCGGAGCCCGCGGCCGCGACCGCTTCGCCCGTCACTCATGTGGCGGACACGGCCTCCCTGGAGGAAGCAGCCGTACGGCCTGCCCAGCGGTAGGTCACCACGCGTAGACTGCCGCGCGTGGCCAAGGTGACGCGGGACGATGTGGCACGACTGGCGGGGACTTCGACCGCGGTCGTCAGTTACGTCATCAACAACGGACCCCGGCCGGTCGCCCCGGCCACGCGCGAGCGTGTCCTCGCCGCGATCAAGGAGCTCGGCTACCGGCCGGACCGGGTCGCGCAGGCCATGGCGTCCCGGCGTACGGACCTCATAGGCATGATCGTCCCGGACGCGCGGCAGCCCTTCTTCGCCGAAATGGCGCACGCGGTCGAACGGGCCGCCGCCGACCGCGGAAAAATGGTCCTGGTCGGGAATTCCGACTACCGCGACGAGCGCGAGGTCCACTATCTGCGGGCCTTCCTCGGAATGCGGGTCTCCGGACTGATCCTGGTCAGCCAGGGCCCGAGCGAGCGGGCCGCCGCCGAGATCGAGGCGTGGGACGCGCGGGTGGTACTGCTGCACGAGCGGCCCGAGGCGATCGACGACGTGGCGGTCGTGACCGACGACATCGGCGGCGCTCAGCTCGCGACCCGTCACCTGCTCGAACACGGTCACGCGTACGTGGCCTGCCTGGGCGGGGTGGAATCGACACCGGCGGTCGGCGACCCGGTGGCCGACCACGTCGAGGGCTGGCGCCGGGCGATGCAGGAATCGGGGCGGGCCACCGAGGGCCGCCTCTTCCAGGCCCCGTACAACAGGTACGACGCCTACCAGGTCGCCCTGACCCTGCTGGCGGGCCCCGACCGGCCGCCCGCGATCTTCTGCTCCACGGACGACCAGGCGATCGGTGTGCTGCGCGCGGCGCGTGAGCTGCGTATCGACGTACCGGGCGATCTGGCGGTGGCCGGCTTCGACGACGTGAAGGAAGCGGCCCTGACCGATCCGCCGCTGACGACGGTCTACTCCGACCGGCCCGCGATGGCACGGGCGGCGGTGGACCTGGTGCTGGACGAGGCGTTGCGGGTGGCGGGGTCGCGGCGGGAGCGGCTGAAGCAGTTCCCGTCGGCACTGGTGGTACGCCGCTCCTGCGGCTGCGACAGCCTCTAGACGCGCCGCTTGTCTTAGGGCCTGTCGGACGACGTAACCGCTTCCGGCGGTCCTTTACATCGGGCATACGCGGTTCTGTCGGGCTTCTCAGCGGCTCCTCAGACGGTTCTCATGAGCGCTGGCGAAGCTCTGGGACATGACCGAGAGCCCCCGCCGCAGCGGCGAGTACCCCGAGCCCGAGCAGCAGCCCTCCTACGGATCAGGCGACGAGGCGTGGCAGCGCGCCAGGTACGACGCGGATCGCGCGGCGCAGGCGTACGCCGCCGCGTACCCGCCGCCGCCCGTATACGAACCGGCCCACCCCGGCACCCCCGAGGCCCGGCCCGGGGCCGGGCGCAAGCGGGCCAAGCGGCCCGTGGCCCTGCTGGCCGCGGTCGCCATCGTCGCCGCCGCGATCGGCGGCGGCGCGGGGGCCTTCGCCCGGGGCCTCACGGACAACGGCTCGGGCACCGGCACCGGCGTCACCGGTACGAACGTCGCGCAGAGCAGCAAGGGAACCGTCTCCGGGGTCGCGCAGGCCGTGAGCCCGAGCATCGTCGAGATCAGCGCGACGTCGGCGTCCGGTGCGTCCACCGGGTCCGGGGTGATCATCACCGGCGACGGCGAGATCATCACCAACAACCACGTCGTGTCCGGTGCCTCCTCGGTCAAGGTCAAGCTCAGCGACGGCAAGACGTACACCGCCGATGTGGTCGGCACCGACCCGGACAAGGACCTCGCCCTCATCAAGCTCCAGGGCACGAGCGGGCTGAAGGCGGCCACGCTCGGGAGCTCCGAGGACGTGAAGGTCGGCGACCAGGTCGTCGCGATCGGCTCGCCCGAGGGACTGACCGGGACCGTGACCAGCGGGATCGTCTCCGCGCTCGACCGGGACGTGACGGTGTCCAAGGAGGAGGACCAGGGGCAGGGCCAGGAAGGGCAGGGGCAGCAGGGCGGCGGCCAGTGGCCGTTCGAGTTCGGCGGGCAGGAGTTCAATGGCGACACGGGGTCGTCGAAGACGACGTACAAGGCGATCCAGACCGATGCCTCCCTCAACCCCGGCAACTCCGGCGGCGCCCTCATCAACATGAACGGCGAGATCATCGGCATCAACTCCGCGATGTACGCCCCGAGCGGAGCCACCGGGTCCACTGCGGGCAGCGTCGGTCTCGGCTTCGCCATCCCGGTCGACACGGTCAAGGCCGACCTGGCGAAGCTCCGCGCGGGCGACAGCGACTGACGACGACTGGCGCCGCCGCACGCCCGTGCGACGCTGGATGACCCGCGCAGCGACCGAGACCGATCCCGGTCCCGGTCCCCATCCCGAGGAAGACCGAGAAGACCGATGAGCAGCCCCGCCGAGCGCATCCTGATCGTCGACGACGAGCCCGCCGTGCGCGAGGCCCTCCAGCGCAGCCTCGCCTTCGAGGGGTACGGGACGGAGGTCGCCGTCGACGGCATCGACGCGCTCGCCAAGACCGCGTCGTACGAGCCCGACCTGATCGTCCTCGACATCCAGATGCCGCGCATGGACGGCCTGACCGCCGCCCGCCGCATCCGGTCCTCCGGCGACACCATCCCCATCCTGATGCTGACCGCCCGCGACACGGTCGGCGACCGCGTGACCGGGCTCGACGCGGGCGCCGACGACTACCTGGTGAAGCCGTTCGAACTGGACGAGCTGTTCGCCCGCATCCGTGCGCTGCTGCGGCGCAGTTCGTACGCGGCCACGGGTCCGGGCGGCGAGGAGCCGCCCGGCCACATCCTGTCCTTCGCCGACCTGCGGATGGATCTCGCGACGCGCGAGGTGACGCGCGGCAGCCGACGGGTGGAACTGACCCGCACCGAGTTCACGCTCCTGGAGATGTTCCTCGCGCACCCGCGCCAGGTGCTGACCCGCGAGCAGATCCTCAAGGCGGTGTGGGGCTTCGACTTCGAGCCGAGCTCGAATTCGCTCGACGTGTACGTCATGTACCTGCGCCGCAAGACGGAGGGCGGCGGCGAGCCGCGCCTCGTGCACACGGTGCGCGGTGTCGGCTACGTACTGCGCGGGGGTGAGGCGTGAGCGGTCCGCTGCGCAGATTCCGCGCGCTGCCGCTGCGGTCCCGGCTGGCGCTGCTGACGGCGACGGCGGTGGCGGTCGCGGTGGCGGCGGTCGCCGCGTCCTGCTGGTTCGTGACCAGGGCGGAACTGCAGGAACAGCTGGACGACTCGCTGCGCAACGTCAAGGTCGACAACGCCTATGTGCGGAACCTGCGGCAGGCCTGCGCGGGCGGCACCCCCATCGTGCCGCCCGAGGGCTCCTACCGGGTGCAGATCGTCTTCGCCTCGGGCGAGACCTGCACCTCCCCGAGGTCCTCGCCGATCCCCGCACAGCCCGGTGACATCGCCGTGGCCACGCGCCGACAGGGCGACGCCCTGCACACCACCGATGCCGACGACGGCGCGGAGATGCGGGTGTACACCTATCCGTTCGACGACGGCCCGGAGAATCTGTTCCCGGGTTCCGCGCTCGCGGTCTCCGTGGCCCGCCCGATGAGCGAGGTCGACGATCCCCTGGGCTCGCTCGCCTGGGTGCTGCTCGTTCTCTCCGGTATCGGAGTGCTCGGTGCGGGCGCGACCGGGCTGTGGGTCGCCCGCGCGGGCCTGCGTCCCGTCGACAAGCTGACCGACACCGTCGAGCATGTGGCGCGTACGGAGGACCTGACCGTACGCATCCCCGTCGAGGGCGAGGACGAGATCGCCCGCCTCTCGCGCTCCTTCAACGCCATGACCAGCGCCCTCGCGTCCTCCCGTGACCGCCAGGCCCAGCTGATCGCCGACGCGGGCCACGAGCTCCGCACCCCGCTGACCTCGCTGCGTACGAACGTGGAGCTGCTCGCGCGCAGCGACGAGACCGGGCGGGCCATTCCGCCCGACGACCGGGCCGCGCTCATGGCGTCCGTCAAGGCGCAGATGACCGAGCTGGCCTCCCTGATCGGCGACTTGCAGGAGCTGGCCCGCCCCGACACGGCCGACCAGGGCAGCCCGCTGCGCGTCGTAGCACTGCACGAGATCGCCGCCGCCGCCCTGGAGCGGGCCCGGCTGCGCGGCCCCGAGCTGACGATCAACGCGGACCTCTCCCCGTGGTACGTACGGGCCGAGCCGGCGGCCCTGGAGCGGGCGCTGGTCAACGTCCTGGACAACGCGGTGAAGTTCAGCCCGCCGGGCGGGGAGGTCGACGTGGCGCTGAACCAGCACGGCGAGCTGACCGTACGCGACCACGGCCCCGGCATCCCGGAAGGCGAACTCCCCCACGTCTTCGAACGCTTCTGGCGCTCCCCGTCCGCCCGCGCCCTGCCCGGTTCGGGTCTCGGCCTGTCGATCGTCGCCCGTACGGTCCAGCAGGCGGGCGGCGCGATCACGCTGCGGCGCCCGAGGGACGGAGCCGGCGGCACGGAGGCCCTGATCAGGCTGCCGGGGGCGCCGACGCCGCCGCCCGAGACCGCGTGAACAGCAGCGCGGGGCGGCACCCGGTTTCCCGGATGCCGCCCCGCGTTGAACTATCGCTCCGCAGCGCCTACTTGACGACCGTGATCCGGTCGGCCGCAGGCGGGGCGATCGGGCTTGCCGCGCTGGAGTTCTTCGCCAGGTAGGCGTTGAAGACCTCCAGGTCGGATGCGCCGACCAGCTTGTTCTTGTGCTCCTTGAAGACCGGGAAGCCGTCGCCGCCGCCCGCGAGGAACTCGTTCATCGCGACCCGGTACGTCTTCGCCGGGTCGAGCGCCACGCCGTTCAGCTTCACCGACGCCGCGTCGATCCGCGCCGCGCCCGTCTTCGTCATGTCCAGCGTGTACGTGAAGCCCTTCGAGACCTGAAGGATCTTCGGCGAGGCCTCGTTCGGGCCGCTGACCTGCTGCTGCAGCGCGGTGATCAGCTGGGCGCCGGTCAGGTCGACGACGTTCATCATGTTGGTGAACGGCTGGACGGTGAACGCCTCGCCGTAGGTCACCACACCGTCGCCCTCACTGCCGCTCGCCTTGTGGACGAGGTCGGAGCGGATCCCGCCCGGGTTCATGAAGGCGATCTGCGCCCCGCCCTTGTCGGCCGGCGCCAGGCCCTCCAGCTGCGCGTCCGCGATCAGGTCGCCGAGCGGCTTCTCGGGGGTCGTCGCGCCGCGGCCGTTGATGTCGGCGGAGATGTAGCCCTGCGACTTGTTGGCGATCGGGGCGGCGAGGGTGTTCCAGCGCCCGATGAGGTCGGTCATGTCCGCGGCCTTCGGCTGGTCGCGGCTGACGATGTGGTTCGCGGACTTGGCAGTCGTCACCGACGTACGGACGATGTCCTTGGTCCTGCGGTCGTACGTCAGCGTGGTGTCCGTGTAGAGCTTGCCGTACGAGGCCGCCGAAGTGACCATGCGCGGCTTGCCCGCCGGGTCCGGGACCGTGCAGACGTACGCCTGGTGCGTGTGCCCGGTGACCAGTGCGTCGACCTTCGAGGTGATGCCCTTGGCGATGTCGACGATCGGTCCTGAGATGCCGTCGCCCGCGCCCGGCGAGTCACAGTTGTAGTTGTACGAGCCGCTGGCCGGCGAGCCGCCCTCGTGGATCAGCGCGACGATCGACTTGACGCCCTGGCGGTCCAGTTCCCTGGCGTACTTGTTGACGGTCTTGATCTCGTCGTGGAACTTGAGGCCCTTGACGCCGTTGGCCGTGACGATGTCCGGCGTGCCTTCGAGGGTGACCCCGATGAAGCCGACCTTGACGCCGTCCTTCTTCCAGACCGTGTACGGCTTGAGGATCGGCTTGCCGGTCTTCTCGTTCGTGACGTTCGCGGCGAGGTAGGGGAAGTCCGCTCCCTCGAACTCCTTGCCCTTCTCGAAACAGCCCTCGACCGGGTGGCAGCCACCGTTCTGAAGGCGTGCCAGCTCGGTGGCGCCCTCGTCGAACTCGTGGTTGCCGACGGCCGTCACATCGAGGTCGAGCTTGTTCAGCGCCTCGATCGTCGGCTCGTCGTGGAAGAGCCCGGACATGAGCGGGCTTGCGCCGACCATGTCGCCGCCGGCCGCGGTGACGGAGTACCGCTGGCCCTCGCGCGCCTTGCGCAGCGAGGTGGCCAGGTACTCGACGCCACCGGCCGGTACGGCCTTGGTCGTTCCGTCGGCCTGCGTCTCGGTGACGGTGCCGGCCGAGCCCGCCGGGGGCTCCAGGTTGCCGTGCAGGTCGTTGAAGGACAGCAGCTGCACGTCCACGGTGCGCGACGGCTTGGTCTTGTGGCTCGGCGCGCTGTCCGGAGCGGCGCCGGCCGGCATCGCGGCGACGAGCGCGCCTGCGGTGGCGAGTCCGGCGGCCGAGGCGAGTATTCGCCGGGTCGCGCGGTGGTGCGTACGAGGGTTCGCTGACATCGGTCCCCTTGTGAGTTCAGCGTGAAGGTCGAGCCGCAGCCTAAAGTCAACGCGCGTAGCGCAACAGGGGGTGACGGGTTACAAGCTGGTTGCCTTGCGGCGGCCGTAGGCTCGTACTCATGACGACTGACCCACCAGCCCCCGCCCCCCTCAGGAAGATCGAGACCCTCGACGAGCTCACCGAGGAGCAGGCCCAGCAGGTCATCGACCTCCTCGACGAAGCCGCCCGCGTCGACGGCATGCAGGCCGTCTCCGAGCAGGGCAGGCTCCAGCTCCGCGGCGGTCACCGTGAAGGCATCCGGCACTTTCTGCTGTACGTCGGCGACGGCGCCCTCCTTGGTTACGCCCAGCTGGAGGACACCGACCCCGTGGAGGCGCCGGCCGCCGAGCTGGTCGTACACCCGGCGTACCGCGGGCACGGGCACGGGCGCACGCTCGGGACGACCGTGCTCGACGCGTCGGGGAAGCGTCTGCGCGTCTGGGCGCACGGCGGGAAGTCGGCGGCGCGGCACCTCGCGCAGGTCCTCGGGCTCAGCCTCTTCCGGGAACTGCGGCAGATGCGGCGCCCGTTGACGACGGCGGACATGCCCGAGCCCGTGTACCCGGCGGGTGTGAGCGTCCGTACCTTCGTGCCGGGACAGGACGACGCGGCGTGGCTGGCCGTGAATGCCGCCGCTTTCGCCCACCACCCCGAGCAGGGCGGCATGACCCAGCGGGACCTGGACGACCGCAAGGCCGAGCCGTGGTTCGACCCGAAGGGCTTCTTCCTGGCGGAGCGCGGCGGCGAACTCGTCGGCTTCCACTGGACCAAGGTCCACGCCGAGGAGCAGCTCGGCGAGGTGTACGTCCTCGGGATCCGCCCCGACGCCCAGGGCGGCGGCCTGGGCAAGGCCCTGACGCTGACCGGCCTGCGGCACCTGGCGGCGCAGGGGGTGCCGACGGCGATGCTGTACGTCGACGCGGACAACACGGCGGCGCTGACGGTGTACGAACGGCTGGGCTTCGTCACGCACGAGACGGATCTGATGTACCGCACGGAGTCGTAGCGCCCGCGAACGGCCAAGGGGGCGGGGTCGGTTGACACCGCCCCCTTCTTTGGATCATGCTTCCACTACTTAATTAGTGAAAGGGGGGTGCAAGCACGTGGTCGAGTTCAGAATCGACCGGCGCTCCGGCGTCGCCACCTATCTGCAGATCGTCCAGCAGACCAAACACGCCCTCCGCCTGGGCCTGTTGGAGCCGGGCGACAAGCTCCCCACGGCCCGCGAGGTCGTCGAGGCCACCGCGATCAACCCGAACACCGTGCTCAAGGCGTACCGCGAGCTGGAGCGCGAGGGGTTGGTCGAAGCGCGGCGGGGGCTCGGCACGTTCGTCACACGCTCACTCGGCGCGCAGGCATCGGACACTCCGCTGCGCGCCGAGCTCACCGAGTGGGTGGCGCGGGCCCGCAAGGCGGGTCTGGAGAAGGACGACATGGCCGCGCTCTTCACTTCCGTTGTTGACAACCTGGGGGACGACGCATGACACCGGCGATCGAGGCAGCCGGCCTCGGCAAGACCTACGGCAGGCGCCGCGGCTGGGCGCTGCGGGACTGTTCGTTCCGGGTGCCCACCGGACGTATCTGCGCACTCGTCGGACCGAACGGCGCGGGCAAGTCGACGCTGCTCGCCCAGGCGGCCGGCCTCCTGCGCCCCACCGAGGGCACCGTCCAGGTCCTGGGGACCGCCCCGGCCGCCGCTCGCGACCGGGTGGCCTACGTTGCCCAGGACAAGCCGCTGCTGCCGCAGCTGACCGTGGGGGAAACCCTGCGCATGGGGCTCGAACTCAACGCGGGGCGCTGGGACGCGGCAGTGGCGGACCGGATCGTACGGGAGGGAAATCTGGAGCCGCGCGCCCGCGTCCGTACCCTCTCCGGAGGCCAGCGCACGCGTCTGGCACTCGCCCTCGCCTTCGGCAAGCGGCCCGAACTGATGCTGCTGGACGAGCCGATGGCCGACCTCGACCCGCTCGCCCGCCATCAGTTGATGGGCGCGCTTATGGCGGAGTCCGCCGAGAGCGGCACGACCATCGTGATGTCCTCGCACGTCCTCGCCGAGCTGGAGGGCTCCTGTGACTACCTGCTGCTCGTCGACGGGGGCCGGGTCAGGCTCGGCGGCGAGACCGAGGACATCCTCGCCGCGCACGCCGTGCTGACCGGTCCGGTACGGGACCTTGCCCCGCACACGGTGGTCGAGTCCCGCACAACAGGCCGTCAGCTCACCGCGCTGGTACGGCGCGAAGGTCCCGTCGACAAGGACTGGCAGACCATGGAGCCTTCCCTGGAGGAACTGTTGCTCGCCCATCTCCGCTCCCCCGGAGCTCCTGCCCTGCTCACCACCAGTGCGACGGGGGCGAGCGAATGAGCGCGCTCGCACTGCGCGGCCCGGCCTGGGTGGCCGTGCGCGCCCACCGGCGCGCCCTGCAGATCGTTTTCGCCCTGCTGGTGCTGTCGGCGGGCGCCATGGCCGGCCTGCGCTGGTGGCTGGCCGAAGCCCGGGACGACATGTTCGGCACCGACAGCCTCCACTACAACCAGGCCCTCGGGGGCGTACAGATCGCCGTGGACTACGGCGGTACGGCGATGGTGCTCCTGCCGATGTTCGTCGGCGCGTTCGTGGCGGGCCCCATGATCGCCCGCGAGCTGGAGAGCGGTGCGTACAAGCTGCTGTGGACGCAGTCCGTCACCCCCGTCCGCTGGTTCGCGACGAAGCTCGCCCTGCCCGCCGTCGTCGTGGTCATCGGCGCGACGATCCTGGTCCTGGCCTTCCGGCTCGGCTGGGCGCAAGTGTCGGAGGCGTACCGCCCCTGGTACGAGTCCAAGGTGTACGAGGCGATCGGCCCCGTAGCCGTCGCGAACAGCCTCCTCGGTGCCGCCATCGGCGCGCTCGTCGGGTTGCTGGTGCGCCGCACCGTGCCCGCCATGGCTGCCACCGGGCTCGTCACCGGGTTCCTGCTGCTTGTCCTTGGCACCGCGCGTGACGGGCTCTGGGCCACCAGGACGGCCACCAGTACCGAACCGGACGCGCTGGACATCTTCCCCGACAACGCCATGCCCGTAGGCGAGTGGATGACCACCGCCGACGGGAAGCGGGTCTCCGATGACGCCTGCTGGAATGTCGACGACTTCGAGCAGTGCTTGGACGTCCACAACATCACCGGCTCGGTCATCGAGTACCACCCCGCCTCGCACTTCTGGCCGCTCCAGCTCGTAGAGACCGGCATCGCGCTCGCCATCGCCGCCCTGGCCACCGCCGCCGCTTTCTACGTGGTGCGCCGCCGCCACGCCTGACGTCCGCCCGACCCAGCGCACAAGGGCTCCCGGGGACGCAGAAACGCACCCCGTGAGCCCCTGCGTCGCATCCCGGACGTCATGTCCCCGTTACCGGGCATTCAGACGCGCTTGCGACCCTCTCGGAATGCAGCCCGCTGTGCCACCCTCCCGGAACGGGAGAGCCGCCCGCACATCACCCCTTCTCGACGCGCCTGCCGACCCTCCGGCGCGGAACAATGGGGTCATGAGCCAGCAGCCGAGCGCCGATGCCCCTGTCCAGCACATTCAGCCGTCCGTCGGGTCCATCGCCGCGCACCGCTCGCACACCGTGGCGGCCTCGCGGGTGCCCAATCTGGACCCGGACCTGGACTCCGATCCGGATGCGTACGTCGAGGACGCGGAGGCCGACGCCGAGCTGCCCCAGGGCCGGTTCCTCGACCGGGAGCGCAGCTGGCTGGCATTCAACGAGCGCGTCCTCGAACTGGCCGAGGACCCGGCCACTCCGCTGCTCGAAAGGGCGAATTTCCTCGCGATCTTCGCCTCGAACCTGGACGAGTTCTTCATGGTCCGGGTGGCGGGACTCAAGCGCCGCATCGCGACCGGAGTCGCTACCCGTTCCGCGTCCGGTCTGCAGCCCCGCGAGGTCCTGGAGCTCATCTGGACCCGCTCGCGCGAGCTCATGGCCCGGCACGCCGCCTGCTTCCAGCAGGACATCGCCCCGGCCCTCGCCGACGAGTCGATCCACCTGATCCGCTGGCCCGAGCTGACGGAGAAGGAGCAGGCACGCCTCTTCACGCTCTTCCGGCAGCAGATCTTCCCGGTCCTGACACCGCTGGCCGTGGACCCCGCGCACCCCTTCCCGTACATCTCGGGGCTGTCGCTCAACCTCGCCGTGGTCGTACGCAATCCGGTCAGCGGCCACCGCCACTTCGCCCGCGTCAAGGTCCCGCCGCTGCTGTCCCGCTTCCTGGAGGCGTCGCCCCAGCGGTACGTACCGCTCGAGGACGTCATCGCCGCGCACCTCGAAGAGCTCTTCCCGGGGATGGAGGTCCTCGCGCACCACATGTTCCGGGTGACGCGCAACGAGGACCTCGAAGTCGAGGAGGACGACACCGAGAACCTCCTGCAGGCCCTGGAGAAGGAGCTCATGCGGCGCCGCTTCGGGCCGCCGGTGCGGCTGGAGGTGGAGGAGTCCATCGATCCGTACGTCCTGGACCTCCTCGTCCGCGAGCTCAAGATGTCGGACGCCGAGGTGTACCCGCTGCCGGGTCCGCTGGACCTGACCGGGCTGTTCGGGATTGCCGCGCTGGACCGGCCGGAGCTGAAGTTCCCGAAGTTCATCGCCGGTACGCACCGGGATCTGTCCGAGGTCGAGTCGGCGTCCGCGCCGGACGTCTTCGCGGCCCTGCGGGAGCGCGACGTACTCCTGCACCACCCGTACGACTCCTTCTCGACCTCCGTCCAGGCCTTCCTGGAGCAGGCGGCGGCCGACCCGGACGTCCTCGCGATCAAGCAGACGCTGTACCGGACGTCGGGCGACTCCCCGATAGTCGACGCGCTGATCGACGCCGCCGAGTCGGGCAAGCAGGTCCTCGTCCTCGTCGAGATCAAGGCCCGCTTCGACGAGCAGGCCAACATCAAGTGGGCGCGCAAGCTGGAGGAGTCCGGCTGCCATGTCGTGTACGGGCTGGTCGGGCTGAAGACGCACTGCAAGCTGTCGCTGGTGGTCCGGCAGGAGGGCGACACCCTGCGCCGCTACTCGCACGTCGGGACCGGCAATTACCACCCGAAGACGGCGAGGCTCTACGAGGACCTGGGGCTGCTGACGGCCGACCCGCAGGTCGGCGCGGATCTGTCGGACCTGTTCAACCGGCTGTCGGGGTACTCGCGCCGCGAGACCTACCGACGGCTGCTGGTGGCGCCCAAGTCGCTGCGGGACGGCCTGGTCGCCCGTATCAACAAGGAGGCCGCGCACCACCAGGCGGGCCGCCCCGCGTACGTGCGGATCAAGGTCAACTCGATGGTCGACGAAGCGATCATCGACGCCTGCTACCGGGCGGCGAGGGCCGGCGTCCCCGTGGACATCTGGGTGCGCGGTATCTGTGCGATACGTCCCGGGGTCGCCGGACTCTCCGAGAACATCCGGGTCCGCTCGATACTCGGCCGCTTCCTCGAACACTCCCGGGTCTTCGCCTTCGGCAACGGCGGCGAGCCCGAGGTCTGGTTCGGCAGCGCCGACATGATGCACCGCAACCTCGACCGTCGCATAGAGGCACTGGTCCGGGTCACCGACCCGGCCCACCGCGCGGCCCTGAGCCGGTTCCTGGAGACCGGCATGTCCGACACCACGTCCTCCTGGCACCTCGGTCCCGACGGCAACTGGACGCGGCACGCGACGGACTCGGACGGGCAGCCGCTGCGGAACGTACAGGAGATGCTCATAGACGCCCGGAGGCGCCGGCGTGCAACACCGTGAGACCGCATCGCGAGCCCGCGACGTCGCAACCGGGGAGGGTGCAATGGGTGACCTCGTTACGGGCGACCTCGTACGGGGTGACGTCGTGGCCGGCGAGGTCCTGGCTCCCTACCTTCACGCGCAGGCATCGGACTTCCTGCGCAGCCTGCGCCTGCACCGCGAGAGCGGCCAGGACCCCCAGGGGGCGGCCGGCGCCGTGGAGGCGGCGGCCGCGCTACGGCGCTCGGCACGCCGGATCAGCGGGACGCTGCATACGTTCCGCCCGCTGACCGACACCGCGTGGGCCGACCCCCTGCGCACGGAACTGGCCTGGCTCTCGGGTACCCTGGCCCGCGAGCACGCCTACGCGGCCCGCCTGGCACGGCTCCTGGACGCGCTGACCCGCCTGTCGGGGCCGGGTTCGCAGCCTCCGCCCCAGGCCGGCCCGGTGCCAGGGGCGCGCGGCGGCAGTGGCGGCGGTGCGCAGCCCGGGGGCTCGCTGACCGTAGGGGCCGCGCGGGCCGGGGCACTGCTGGAGCGGCAGCTGACGCTGGCCAGGACACGGGCGCACTCGGCGGCGCTTCAGGCCCTGGGCTCGTCGCGGTTCCACGCGGTCGCCGACGCGGTGGCGTTACTGGCCTCGGACGTTCCGCTCGGCCCTGCCGCCGCCGCGCCCGCCGCCGAGGTGCTTTCGCCCCTCGCGGTCGGCGCCGAGCAGCGGCTGCTGGAAGCGGTGGCCGCACTGCCGCTGGGGCGTGCCGCGCACCCGTACAACGCGGAGGCCCTCGTCCACGGTCTCGCCGCCGCGCCCACCAGCGAGGCACAGGACGCCCCGTGGCACCAGGTGCGTCTGCTGCTGCGCATGCACCGCTACGCCCAGGAGCTCGTCGGAGCCCCGGCCGGCACACTCCTGGCCGCCCAGGCGCTGGACCGCCACCGGGACGCGGCGGAGGCGGCGGGTGCGGCGGCGTCGGCGGCCCGTACGCCGCGCATCGCCCCGGCGACGGCGTACGCACTGGGCGTCCTGCACGCCGACCAGCGGCACGAGGTGGAGGCGGCGCGCTTCGCGTTCCAGCAGGTGTGGCAGGGGGCGGCGGTGGCGACCTCATGAACGAGGGCACCGTCCAGGCGGCGGGCTGCGTGCTGTGGCGCCGGTCCCCCTTCGACGACGCCGTGGAAATCTGCCTCGTACACCGCCCGAAGTACGACGACTGGTCGCACCCCAAGGGCAAGCTCAAGCGTGGCGAGGACCCGCTGGCGGCGGCGATTCGGGAGGTCCTGGAGGAGACGGGCCACCATTGCACGCCCGGCGCACCGCTCCCCACGATGTATTACGTCGCACACGGCCGCCCGAAGCGGGTTCTGTACTGGGCGGCGGAGGCCACGGACGGCACGTTCGCCCCGAGTAACGAGGTGGACCGCATCGTCTGGCTCCCGCCCATGGCAGCCGGGAACCGCCTGACGCAACCGCGGGACCGCCACTTGATAGCCGCCCTGCTGGAGTCCCTGCACCACACGCAGTGACGCTCGGCGGCATTCGGCGGCAGCGCTGCGGCATTCGGCGGCGCTCCGGGGGGGATCAGCCGAGCGGAGCCACACCACACCGTTCGGCACGGTTCACCTTCCGTTCACTCTCCCCCGTCGGCCGCTTCACCTGTTCTGCCTAATTTCGGTCGTGCACAGTGCGAGGCGCATCGCAAGACGCCCGCCGCTGGGTAGCTGAACACCGAGAAAAAACACCTCTTCGCACGCCGCCAGCCACATACGGACCGGCGGCTCCTGGAAGGAACACCCGAAAGTGAAGCTTCAGCGCAAGAACCGGCTTCGCGCCACCGCGCTCGGCGCCCTCGCCGTCTCCGGCGCCCTGGTCCTCACGGCGTGCGGCTCGGACAACAACAGCGGCTCCACCGGTGGCTCCGGTGAGAACACCAAGGCCGCCAGCAACATCAAGTGCGACGGTGCGAAGGACAAGCTCCTCGCGTCCGGCTCGAGCGCGCAGAAGAACGCCATGGACCTCTGGGTCAAGAACTACATGGCCGCCTGCACGGGCGTGGAGGTCAACTACAAGTCCTCCTCCTCCGGTGAGGGCATCGTCGCCTTCAACCAGGGCACCGTCAGCTTCGCCGGCTCCGACTCGGCGCTCAAGCCCGACGAGGTCGCCGAGTCGAAGAAGATCTGCAAGGGCGGCCAGGGCATCAACCTGCCGATGGTCGGCGGCCCCGTCGCGATCGGCTTCAACCTGGAGGGTGTCGACGACCTGAACCTCGACGCCGCCACGGTCGCCAAGATCTTCAACAACAAGATCAAGAAGTGGAACGACAAGGCGATCGCCAAGCTGAACCCGGGCGTCAAGCTCCCGGACACGGCGATCCAGGCCTTCCACCGCTCCGACGACTCCGGCACCACGCAGAACGTCGGCAAGTACCTCGGCGCCACCGCCAAGGCCGACTGGCCCTACGAGGCCGAGAAGAAGTGGCCGGCCCCGGGTGGCCAGGCCGCCTCCGGCTCCGCCGGTGTCGCCGCGCAGGTCAAGCAGGAGAACGGCTCGATCGGTTACTTCGAGCTCTCGTACGCATCCTCGCAGGACATCAACACCGTCAAGATCAACACCGGTGCGGCCGAGCCCGTCGAGGCCACCTCCGAGAACGCCTCGAAGGCCATCGCCGCCGCCAAGATCGAGGGCCAGGGCAAGGACCTCGCCCTGAAGCTCGACTACGCCACCAAGGCGGAGGGCGCGTACCCGCTCGTCCTGGTGACCTACGAGATCGCCTGCGACAAGGGCAACAAGGCCGAGACGCTGAGCACGCTCAAGTCCTTCCTCACCTACACGGCGAGCGAAGAGGGCCAGAAGGTTCTCTCCGACGCCGGCTACGCGCCGATCCCGGCCGAGATCAACACCAAGGTCCGCGAGACGGTCAGCTCCCTCTCCTAAGGCCTGACACGCAGTCGGCGGCCGGCCCGGAGCACCAATCCCGGGCCGGCCGCCACCACCCATCCGGTGCACCGCCGCCAGGGGAGCCCCGCTCCCCCACCACAGACCGGAAAGACCATGGCTATTACCCCAACGAACTCTCCACTGGCACCGCCAGTCATAGAAGCGAGCGGTACGTCCACGGGCCGCGCAGGCGACAAGGTCTTCGTGGGCCTGTCCCGCGGCTCGGGCATCCTGCTCCTGGTGGTCATGGCGTCGATCGCCGCCTTCCTGACCTACCGCTCCGTACTCGCCATCTCGAAGGACGAGGGCAACTTCCTCACCACCTTCGACTGGAACCCGGCGGGCGACCCGCCGGTCTTCGGTATCGCGGTCCTGCTCTACGGCACCGTCGTCAGCTCGATCATCGCGATGGTCATCGCGGTTCCGATCGCTGTCGGCATCGCCCTGTTCATCTCCCACTACGCGCCGCGCAAGCTGGCCTCGCCCCTCGCCTACGTCGTGGACCTGCTGGCAGCAGTGCCGAGCATCATCTACGGCATCTGGGGCGCGCTCTTCCTCGTCCCCTATCTCGACGGCCTGAACTCCTGGCTGAACGAGTACCTGGGCTGGACGTACCTCTTCGAGAAGACGGAAATGGGCGCCGCCCGGAACCTCTTCACCGTGGGCATCCTGCTGGCGATCATGATTCTGCCGATCGTCACCAGCGTCAGCCGCGAGGTCTTCCTCCAGGTCCCGAAGATGAACGAGGAAGCCGCACTCGCGCTCGGCGCTACGCGCTGGGAAGTCATCCGCATGTCGGTGCTGCCCTTCGGCCGCTCGGGCGTCATCAGCGCCTCGATGCTGGGCCTCGGCCGCGCACTCGGCGAGACGATGGCCGTAGCCACGGTTCTCTCGCCGAACTTCCTCATTTCCGGCCATCTGCTGGATCCGGGAGGCGGCACGTTCGCGCAGAACATCGCCGCGAAGTTCGACGAGGCCAACAGCTTCGGGCGCGACGCGCTGATCGCGTCCGGTCTCGTCCTCTTCCTGCTCACTCTGCTGGTCAACGGCGCGGCCCGCCTCATCATCGCCCGCCGCAAGGAGTACTCGGGGGCCAACGCATGAGCCACGTAGCCATACAGGACAAGCGCCCCACTCCCTCCGTGAGCCCGCAGAGCCTGTCCCGCAAGGGTCTGCCCCGCTGGGCACCGGCCGCCTTCGCCGTCGTCTCCGTCGTGCTCGGCTGCGGCCTCGGCTCCGTCGCCGGCTGGGAGAGCCGCATTCAGTGGGGCCTGATCTCGGCCCTGTTCTTCGTCCTCATCACGTACACCGTCGCCTCGGTGGTCGAGGGCAAGCGCCAGGCCAAGGACCGCGTCGCGACCAGCGTCGTCTGGGTCTGCTTCATCCTCGCGATCGTCCCGCTGCTCTCCCTGATCTGGGTCACCCTCAGCCGCGGCCTGAAGGTCCTGGACGGGTACTTCCTCTCCCACTCGATGGCGGGTGTCCCCAGCATCGAGACCGGCGGCGGCGTGTATCACGCGCTGGTCGGCACGCTGGAGCAGGTCGGCCTCGCCACCGTCATCGCCGCCCCGATCGGTCTGCTCACCGCGATCTACCTGGTGGAGTACGGCAAGGGCAGCCTGGCCAAGGCCGTGACGTTCTTCGTCGACGTCATGACCGGCATCCCCTCGATCGTCGCGGGTCTGTTCATCCTGTCGATCATGCTGATGGCCGACCTCCAGCCGTCCGGCCTGATGGGCGCCCTGGCCCTGACGATCCTGATGGTCCCGGTCGTGGTCCGCTCCACCGAGGAGATGCTCAAGCTCGTACCGAACGAGCTGCGCGAGGCGTCCCTCGCCCTCGGTGTACCGAAGTGGCGCACGATCCTGAAGGTCGTCCTGCCGACGGCGGTCGGCGGCATCACCACCGGTGTGATGCTCGCGATCGCCCGTATCGCAGGCGAGACCGCGCCGATCATGCTGCTCGTCTTCGGCAGCCAGCTGATCAACTCGAACCCCTTCGACGGCGCTCAGTCCTCGCTCCCCTTCTACATCTGGGAGCAGTACCGGGTCGGCAGTGAGGCGTCGTACGACCGCGCCTGGGCCGCCGCCCTGGTCCTGATCGCCTTCGTCATGATCCTCAACCTGGTGGCCCGCGGCATCGCCCGCTGGAAGGCCCCGAGCACCGGCCGCTGACGCGGCTCAGGAAAGAAGCAGTGATTCAGATGGCCAAGCGAATCGACATCAGCGGCCTCTCGGCCTACTACGGCACCCACAAGGCGATCGACGACATCTCGATGACCGTCGAGCCCCGCTCGGTGACGGCCTTCATCGGCCCGTCCGGCTGCGGCAAGTCCACCTTCCTGCGCACGCTCAACCGCATGCACGAGGTCACCCCGGGCGGCCGCGTGGAGGGCAAGGTCCTCCTGGACGACGAGAACCTGTACGGCAAGGACGTCGACCCCGTCGCCGTGCGCCGTACGGTCGGCATGGTCTTCCAGCGTCCGAACCCGTTCCCCACCATGTCGATCTTCGACAACGTGGCGGCCGGCCTGCGCCTGAACGGCTCGTACAAGAAGAACAAGCTGGCCGAGGTCGTCGAGAAGTCCCTCCGCGGCGCCAACCTCTGGAACGAGGTCAAGGACCGCCTGAACAAGCCCGGTTCCGGCCTCTCCGGCGGTCAGCAGCAGCGTCTGTGCATCGCCCGCGCGATCGCGGTCGAGCCGCAGGTCCTGCTCATGGACGAGCCGTGCTCGGCCCTTGACCCGATCTCGACCCTCGCCATCGAGGACCTGATCGGCGAGCTCAAGTCGCGCTTCACGATCGTCATCGTGACGCACAACATGCAGCAGGCGGCGCGCGTCTCGGACCGTACGGCGTTCTTCAACCTCTCGGCGGTCGGCCAGCCCGGCAAGCTCATCGAGATCGACGACACCGAGCGGATCTTCTCCAACCCGTCCGTCCAGGCGACGGAGGACTACATCTCCGGCCGCTTCGGCTGAGCCGGCACTCGATGTCCTGCGGTGCTGCATGGCGGTGCCACCGCAAGGCAAAGGGCCCGCCCCAACTCCTCACAAGGAGCGGGGGCGGGCCCATTTTTGCAACCGGCAACTAGCCGAAGGCCAGCAGCACGATCCAGTAGCTCGCCGCAGCCACGAACGCAGCGGCCGGCATCGTAATGAACCAGCCCATCACGATGTTCTTGGCGACGCCCCACCGCACCGCACGCGACCCCTTGGTCGAGCCGACGCCCATGATCGCGGAGGTGATGACATGCGTCGTCGAGATCGGCGCGTGGAACATGAACGAGGCCGTGTACATCACGGACGCGGCCGTGGTCTCCGCAGCGAAGCCCTGCGGCGGGTCCAGCTCGATGATCCGGCGCCCCAGCGTCCGCATGATGCGCCAGCCACCCGCGTACGTACCGAGCGAAAGCGTCAGCGCACAGGCGATCTTGACCCAGATCGGGATCGCGTCGCCCTGGTCCTCGACGTCGGCGATGACCAGCGCCATCACCACGATGCCCATGGTCTTCTGCGCGTCCTGGAGACCGTGCCCGAGCGCCATGCCGGCCGCGGAAACCGTCTGCGCGATACGGAAGCCGCGCTTGGCCTTGTGCGGGTTGGCCTTACGGAACATCCACAGGATGACGACCATCACGAGGTAGCCGAGCAGCAGCCCGACGAACGGCGAGATGAACATCGGGATGACGACCTTCTCCAGCACCCCGGACCAGATGACCTCGGTCCCGCCCGCGAGCGCCGCACCCACCATGCCGCCGAAGAGCGCATGCGAGGAGGACGAAGGAAGACCGAAGTACCAGGTGACGAGGTTCCAGACGATCGCGCCGACCAGCGCGGCGAAGAGGATGCCCATCCCCTTGTCGCCGTGCGGCGTCTCGATCAGCCCCTCGCTGACGGTCTTGGCGACGCCGCTGCCGAGGAAGGCACCGGCGAGGTTCATCACGGCGGCCATGGCGAGGGCCGCGCGCGGGGTCAGCGCCCGCGTGGAAACCGAAGTCGCGATGGCGTTCGCGGAGTCGTGAAAGCCGTTGGTGTACGTAAATCCGAGCGCGACCCCGATGGTCACGATGAGCGCAAAGGTGTCCACCGGAGGTCAGGACTCCTTGACGGCGATCGTCTCGACCGTGTTGGCGACGTGCTCGAAGGCGTCGGCCGCCTCCTCCAGCGCGTCCACGATCTGCTTCAGCTTGAGCACGTCCATGGCGTCGTACTTGCCGTTGAACAGGTGCGCGAGCAGCTTGCGGTGGATCTGGTCGGCCTGGTTCTCGAGGCGGTTGACCTCGATCCAGTACTCGGTGAGGTTGGTCATGGTCCGCAGGTGCGGCATGGCCTCGGCGGTCAGCTCGGCCGCCCGTGCCAGCACCTCGATCTGCTGCTCGACACCCTTCGGCAGCTCCTCGACCTGGTACAGCACGACCAGGTCGACGGCCTCCTCCATGAAGTCCATGATGTCGTCGAGGGACGAAGCGAGCTTGTAGATGTCTTCGCGGTCGAACGGCGTGATGAACGAGGAGTTCAGCTGGTGGAAGATCGCGTGGGTCGCGTCGTCCCCCGCGTGCTCCGCTGCCCTCATCCGCTCCGCGATCTCGACCCGGGCGGAGGCGTCCGCACCGAGCAGTTCCATCAGGAGCTTGGAGCCCGTGACGATGTTGTCCGCGGATGCGGAAAACATGTCGTAGAAGCTCGTCTCCCTGGGGGTCAGACGAAAGCGCACGTGGGGTCCTCGGGGTGCATTGGATTTGGTCAGGCTGATGCTAGGCGCATCATCCGGCCACGGCTAACCGGCGTTCTTCAGTGTCGCCCATCAGGCACAGTGCTCCGTACGGGCCCCCGAGCCCCTACCCGCAAAATTCGTTACGATATACCCACGAGGGGTATACAGCCCCTTTCAGGACAACGGGAGGACGCGATGTCTACCACCGAGGCGACCGGCGCGACGACGACCGAAGCGCCCTCCGAAATCTCAGCAGGAGTCCACGGCTACCACAAGCAGAAGGACGAACACCTCAAGCGCCTGCGCCGGATCGAGGGCCAGATCCGCGGTCTGCAGCGCCTGGTGGACGAGGACGTCTACTGCATCGACATACTCACCCAGGTCTCGGCGTCGACGAAGGCGCTCCAGTCCTTCGCGCTCCAGCTCCTCGAAGAGCACCTGCGGCACTGCGTCGCCGACGCGGCGGTCAAGGGCGGCGGCGAGATCGACGAAAAGGTGGAGGAAGCGACGAAGGCGATCGCGCGCCTGCTGCGGACCTGAGGGCTACGGCCCGGCTCCGGGGGGCGGCGGCGCACCGCCCCCTCCCGGGCCGTCAGGACCGGCGGTCAGCTCCGGCCGCCACCACCACAGCTGCGGCGGCGCTGGCGGGGCCACTCGACAACTACGTCCGCGCCCACCTTCAGTACCTCGTCGATACGGTCCGGGCTGAGCCGTTCCCCGTCCGCGGCGGACGCCGCGATCATCAACTCACCGCACAGCTCGATCTCGGCGAGGGCGATGTGGTCCTGGACGGGCGTACTGCGCATCGGAGCCACGTGCATCACCTCTTTCAGCCGTCGTCGAATTCCTAGCGTAGGCAGCACGACACGCACCGCGCATGGCACGGACGGACCATTTACGACTGGATCTTCCCGGCGAAGATGTCCCGTCCGGCGGGCAGCCGCACCTCGACCGCGGCCCCGAACGCGTACAGCAGGGTCGTCGAGGCGACAGCGACGCTGCGCCCGGCGTTGACGAAGTTGAACCGGTGGCGCACCTTGCGCAGCCGCCCCCGTTCGTCGAGGTAGGCGTCGAACGCGACGACGTCGTTGGCGAAGCCTTTCGCCGCGGCGGCGAGCGCGGCGCGGGCGTGTGGGGAGGCGGCGCGGGCGGCGCGGCCGATGTCGGTCACCCCGCGGTAATGCCGAAGGTCATCGCCGCCCAGCGTGGCCTGCCCCACATAAGCCACATCCTTCACACCCCGCAGCAACTCGGCAGCGGCCAGCGGATCGGTAGCCCCACCCGTAACAAGATTCCCGTCCGCCAGCCCGGTCGTATCGACCCGCACCCACTTGTCGGCAGGCACGCCCGCGCCCCGGTTCTTCATGTAGAGCGCGCCGGGCGCGAGCAGCTCGGTGATGGGCCGGCGCTTGTCGGCCCCGGCGGGATCGGGCGGCAGGAGCACCTTGAGCCGCCCCACGTGCTTCCGGAAGTCGTACGCCCCTTCGCCCCGGATGGTGACCCGGGTACCGCCGGTGGCCATCTCCATGGACGTACGCGCCTTGGAACTCCCGGCGGCGGCCAGCACATCGGCTGCCCGGCGCATGGCATCGACGGGGTCGCCGCCGCGCTGATCCCCGTCCACCGCACCGGCACCGGAGCACCCGGCGGACGCGATCAGCCCCACGACGACGGTCACGGCGACCGCGCCACCCTTAACCCTGTGCTGCCGCACCACCATCGCCGCCAACCCCCAACGCACCAGTAAGATCCCGCCCTGCATAACGACCACGGCCCACTCCCGGTCACGCGCCGCCCCCTCGACACCCCCCACGCACCACACGCCCCAGGGCCCCCGAACCCCCGACGGGCAGACCACCGAGCCCGCCCCCGGCACAGCAGGCAGGTACTCCAAGAAGCCGCCCCTCCCCAACGCGCTCTGCGGGCCTCCTGAGCTTCGAACCGCTAAGCCGGCCTCCGGCCTCCGACCGGCGAGCGCAACACCGGCACCGCAGGCACGTACTCCAACCGCTAAGCCGGCCTCCGACCGGCGACCGGCGACCGGCGACCGGCGAGCGCAACACCGGTACCGTAGGCACGTGCTCCAAGAAGCCTCTCCGGACGCCTCCACCCACCGCACCGGCACAACCGAACGCGGCTCCTTCTGCTTCGCCCATTGCACCTGCGGCTGGCGAGGTCCGGCCCGCCGCTCCCGCGAACGGGCACGTACCGACGCAGAGTTGCACGAAACAACCCCCTGACCTGCACCGCAAGCGCCCCGCACCGCGACGCCACCTGTCCGGCCCCCTGCAGCACGAAGCACCCGCCAGGCGAGCACACGCACCCGACGCACACGCCAGTGCACGCGGAAGCCCCACACCTGCCCGCACACCCGTGCGCCCCGAAGCGGCCGCACCAGGCCCGGGGGACGCCACCCACGACCCGGGGGTCCGCGTACCCGCGAAGCGGCGGCACCGGGGCCGGGGACGCCACCCACCCAAGCCCCACCCGACCGGGGGTCCGTGCGCCGCGGAGCGGCCGCACTGGGCCGGGGCGTTCGCGCACCGTGCCGGCGCCACCCACCCGGGGGTCCGGGGGCTTGCCCACGGTTTCGGGAAGGGGCGGGGTTGGGGAAACTCCACCGCTGTACCCGCAGCCCCGCGCCGGGCACATGGAACCCGTTCCCCCGCAAAGCCGTCTCGACCTCCGGGAGGCAACAAACATATGGAACGGCGCACACTTCTCACCTCGGCAGCGGCGATCGCAGCCACCGCAGCAGCAACCGCCTGCACCGGAGGCACCGGCACGGCGACGGGCAGAGGCACAACCACGGGGACGGCCACCGGCGCGGCCACAGGCACAGGCACCGCCACAACAACGGCCACAGGCACAGCAACCCGCACCGCAGCCACCGCCGCCACCCCCGACTGGACCGCCCTGGCCCGCGGCCTCGACGGCCCCCTCGTCCGCCCCGGCGACGCCGCCTACAAAACCGCCCGCCAGCTCTACAACACCCGCTTCGACAACCTGAAGCCCGCCGCAGTCGCCTACGTGGCCACGGAGGCGGACATAAAGGAGTGCCTGGCCTTCGCCAGAAGGCACCGCTCCCCCGTAGCCATCCGCAACGGCGGCCACTCCTACGCCGGCTGGTCCTCCGGCACCGGACGTCTCGTCATCGACGTATCCAAGCTGGCCCGCATCAAAGCGAACGGCACCACCGCCACCATCGGCGCCGGCGCCAAGCTCATCGACGTCTACCAGGGCCTCGCCCGCAACGGCCGCCGCACCATCCCCGCAGGCTCCTGCCCCACCGTCGGCATCTCCGGCCTCACCCTCGGCGGCGGCCACGGCGTGGCCTCCCGCGCGTACGGCCTGACCTGCGACAGCCTGACCTCCGCCACGCTCATCACCGCCGCGGGCAAGCGCCTCCACTGCACCGCCACCGAGAACGCGGACCTCTTCTGGGCCCTGCGCGGAGCGGGCAACGGCAACTTCGGCGTAGTGACCGACCTGACCTTCCGCACCCACCCCGCCCCCGCCGCGGTGACCGCATTCCTCTCCTGGCCCTGGTCAAAGGCCCAGGCGGTCATCAACGCCTGGCAGGAATGGGGCCCGTCCCAGCCCGACGAGATCTGGTCGTCGGCGCACCTCGCCGCCGGCGCCGGCGGCCGCCAGCCCACGGTCAGCATCTCCGCGTTCTCCCTCGGTACGTACACCGACCTCCAGAACGCCGTCGACCGCCTCGCCGACAAGATCGGCGCCCCGGCCCGCTCCGTCTCCCTGCGCCGCCGCACGTACCAGGAGTCGATGCTGATCTACGCCGGCTGCGCCGGTTTCACCGACGCCCAGTGCCACCTCCCCGGCACCACCCCCGGCCGCACCCCGCAGGGCGCCCTGGGCCGGGAGACCTACGCCGCCCGTTCCGACTTCTTCAACCGTTCACTCTCGCCCGCCGGGATACGCGCCCTGCTCGCCCAGGCGGAGGCCTTCACCCGCATCCCCGTGGACCAGGGCGGTGGCGGCGGCAGCATCGCGCTGACCGCGCTCGGCGGTGCGGTGAACCGCGTGGACCCGCTCGCGACGGCCTTCGTGCACCGCCGCTCGCGCATGCTCGCCCAGTACATCGGCTCATGGCGCGCAGGCACCGCCGGCACAGCCCAGCAGGCCTGGCTGAAAAACGCCCACGGGGCGATGCGCCGGTACGCCTCGGGGGCGGCGTACCAGAACTACACGGACGCGACCCTGACGGACTGGCGGAAGGCGTACTACGGCCCGGCAGCCAGCCGCCTCACCAACCTCAAGAAGCGCTACGACCCCGACAGGCTCTTCAACTTCCCACAGGCACTCTGACTTACGTACGGCACATCAAGAACGTAAAAACCGTCACGCCGCGAGATCGCTGCGCTCGTCGTCCCCGGCCACCCGCTGGCCGGGGAACGAGGGCACGCCCTCCGGCTCCGCACCCTCCGAAGCCGCCGCCCCCTTCGCCCGTACGAGCCAACCCACCTTCTCCGAGCGCGAGATGGCAGCCATGAGCGGCGTGAGCAGCGCCATCGAGAGCGGCGCGAGCAGCAGGGCCACGGCCGTGCCGAGCGCGAAGCCGCCCACGACGTCGGTCGGGTAGTGCACACCCATGTACACGCGGCAGAAGCCCTCGAGCACGGCCAGCCCGATCGCGGCGAGCCCGAACTTCCGGTTGGCGATGAAGACTCCGACGCCGATCGCCATCGCCATCGTCGCGTGGTCGCTGACGAACGAGTAGTCCGTCTTGCCCGCGACGAGGACCTCGAGCCCCGTGTGGTCCTTGAACGGCCGCGGCCGCTCGACAAACCCACGGATCGGAATATTGATCAGCAGCGCGATCCCCGCCGCGAGCGGCGCCCAGACGAGCCCGGCCACCGAGGCAACCGCGTCCTCGCGCTGGCGCACGCTCCACCAGCACCCGAGCGCCACCAGGACCATGCCGAGCATGATCCCGTACTCACCGATGAATTCCATGACCCGGTCGAACCAGCCGGGGGCGTCCGCAGCCAGTCCGTTGATGTCGTAGAGCAGACTGACATCGGGGTTGGCCCCATCGAGTGCGAGTCCAGCCATCTGCCGCGGCCCCTTGCCTTGTTGCCTGCTGCGCGGCACGCGCGTGTGCGTGCCGCTTCTGCGAATCCCCCGGTGGTCCGTGTCTGCTGCTGTGCGGTGGGTCAGTGCATGGTCAGTGCAGTTGTCCCGTTTTCAGGGAACGCTCCGCCCGCCCCTGCCGTTCCACTCTCCACCGAAAGATCACCATGACGTTATCGAAGAGAGATGCGTAGTCGCAGCTCAGGACAGGGTGCCACCGGTGTGTTCCTACTCCGGACGCTTCTTCGGGAGCGCCTTTGCGCCATCCTCGGTGACCCGGGTGGCACCAAAATAATCCGGCGTATCGATCTTGTCGAAGCGGATGACGGCGCCGGTGAACGGCGCGTTGATCATGTAGCCGCCGCCGACGTACAGCCCGACGTGCCGGATCTCACGCGAGTTGGTGAGGTCGTCCGAGAAGAACACCAGGTCCCCGGGCAGCAGCTCGTCCCTCGAAGGATGCGGCCCGGCGTTGTACTGGTCGTTCGCCACGCGCGGCAGTTCGATCCCGACGGTCCGGTATGCCGCCTGCGTGAGCCCGGAGCAGTCGAAACGCCCGCCCTGCTCGGGCGTCCCGTTCCCGCCCCACAGGTACTTCGTGCCGAGCTTCTTCTGCGCGAAGTAGATGGCCCCAGCGGCCTGCCGCGACGGCTGCACCCGCCCGACGGGCTTCGCGAAGCTCTGCTCCAGGGTGGTGATGACCTTCACATAATTCTGCGTCTCACGATACGGCGGTACGCCCCCATACTTGATGACGGCGTACGCGCCCGCGTTGTAGGCGGCCAGCATGTTCTTGGTCTGATCCCCAGGCACTTTCTTCACATACCCGGCCAGTTCGCAGTCGTACGAGGCCGCTGACGGAATCGCATCCGCCGGATCCCAGATGTCCCGGTCCCCGTCCTTGTCCCCGTCCACCCCGTGGGTCGCCCACGTGCCGGGAATGAACTGCGCGATGCCGCGGGCGTCCGCCGGGCTCTTGGCCTGCGGATTCCAACCGCTCTCCTGGTACAACTGCGCGGCGAGCAAGGCCGGATTGATGGCCGGGCAGAGGTTGCCCCACTTCTGTACGAGCGGCTGATAGAGCGCGGGCACAGCCCCCTTGGCCAGCCCGACCGCCCGCCCGCCACCCGCACTGCCGGCCAGCCCCGCGGCGGCGGAGAAGGTCCCGACGACGAGCAGCGCGACAAAGCTCAAGCAGAGCCCTATCCCGACCCCCGAGGCCACCCAGACTTTTCGCACCCCACAACCCTCCCCCATGCGGTCCGGGTTCACTACCGTTTTCGCCGCGCGCCCGCCGACTCCGCTCTTCCTTCAGCCAAAACGCCGCGCCCGCCAGGGCGGCGGACGCGGCGTTGGTTGCTTACGGGTCAGAGAGCGCGCAGGGCGTCCCATGTCTGGGGACCGACGATGCCGTCGACCTGGAGGCCGTTCACGTCCTGGTAGTGGACGATCCAGCTCTCGGTACGGGGCCCGAAGTCCCGTCAACGGCAAGCGCTTCGTAGCCGCTCCAGAGATTGATGAGGCACTGCACCTCCCGGACCTGGTCGCCGAAATCACCGCGCTGGGTCGTGGCAGTGCCGTCGTAGTAGCCGCAGTACCCGGGCGGGGCGAGCTGGGCGGCAGAGACAGGGGCGGCGGCCGTTGCGGAATGGGCGGCGGCGGGTGCGACGGACATGACGAGCGCGCCGAGGACTGCGGCGGTGGCGAGGGCGACCCGATGAGGTGTGAGCATGAGCAACTCTCCCTGTTTGAAGCCGATTTGGCTGAAGTGCCGGAGAGGTTCGTGTCCGGGAGCGTCGCACTATGCGCATATGCCACGAGTTCGACCCGTGTGGGTGACGGGGGCGGCGCTCCCATCGTTTGAGCCGCCTATCGCTTATCGATAGTATCGATAAGCGATAGGGCAAGGGCAAGGGCAAGGGCAAGCACGGGGGAGCGTCATGCGTACGAAGTCATGGTGGAGCCGCACGGACAACCGGCTCCTGGAGGGCGGCCTGGCTCTGGCCATCCTGCTCGTGAGCCTCTTCGGGGTACTCCTCCCCGTCCTCGGAGTGACAGGCCCCTTCGATCCGATACACGTCCGCGAGGTCGCAATCGACGGCACGACACAGCTGGCGGGCCCGGTGACAGAGGGTCAGGTGTCCCTCGTCGGCACGCGCAACGCAGACCTCGTCCTCGACGACCCCGACGCACTTCAGCGCCTGCTGCTCGCGCTGCCCGAGATCGTCGACAGCCTGCTGATCGTCCTGATCCTCAGCCTGCTGCTCCGCATGGCCCACACCCTGCGCGACGGCGACGTCTTCGTACCGCAGAACGCCCGACGGCTGCGCATCATCGGGGTCACGGCACTGCTGCTGGGTTACGCCGTCCCCCTGCTGACGGCGGCCACCACGGACGCCCTGGTGAGCGGAACGCCGGCCGCGGAGGAGATCCCCTTCTCGTACACCGTCTCCGGCCTGCCCGTACTCGCCGCCCTCCTCATCCTCGCTCTCGCCGAAGCCTTCACGCGCGGTGCGAAGCTGCGAGCCGATACGGAGGGGCTTGTCTGATGCCGCCGGAGGAAGAACACCGGATCAAGGTCCACCTGGACCAGCTACTGGGGGACCGGGGCATGACCCTGGCCGAGCTGGCGCAGCGGGTCGGCGTGACGGTCGTAAACCTCTCCATCCTGAAGAACGGCCGGGCCAAAGCGATCCGCTTCACCACGCTGACCGCGATCTGCCGCGAGCTGAACTGCGAGCCCGGCGACCTGCTCAGCCTCGGCGAGGACTGACGCCACAGCGGGCACCGCGTAAAGGTGCATAACGCCAGTCATTGCCCGGAGTCACCCTCCGTGATACACAGAGTGACCATACGCGTTTGCGCATACACCGGTCGGCACCGCAGGTCAGCGCGGTCCGGCCGGCGATACGTGCGGAGCTCGGGTAAAGACCGCCGCCAAGTCGACATACGAGTGCGGTTCATCAGCGAAGATAGGACGTGACCCCTGTCGTGCGACGGGGGCGACGAACTACCCAACAGGGGCGGTGACTTACATGAACCTGGCAGCCGAAAAGGGCGACATCACCACCATCATCGGTGGAATCGCCCCGAACTGGGGTCCGTTCGGAACCCTCGGCAACGAGGCCCGCGTCATGATCGAGGTCGTGATGGCCATCGCCATCCTCCTCTGCCTCGGCATCGCGATCTGGGGCGCGGCAAAGCAGCGGATCGGGGCGACCGCGCTGAGGGACACGTTCAGCGCGGAGCAGGGCAAGGGGCTGATCGTCGCCGGTCTCACCGGCGTCTTCATCATCGGCTCGCTCGGCACGCTCTTCACCATCGTGTACGGGATGGCTGTTTAACGCGCCGTCAGCCATCACCGGTGCTCCCGGCTCCACTCCCCCACCCCACCCGTCCGTCGTGCCCACCGGCTGAGGTTGCGTCTCCCTGATGTCGAGTCACCACACCGCGCCCGCGCGGGAACCAGCACGGCTACCGTCGTACTACGCGGAACTGCAAACGGTTGAGGGGGCGTACGCGGCATGAGTCTCGGCGACGAGCACGGCTACGGCAGCGACACGGGTCGTACGGACCGTGTCGGCGGCTCCGGCCAGACCCGCACACGCCTGCCCGGAGGCGGTGGAAGCGACGTGTACGGGGGTGCGCGGCGGCCCGTACGGACCTCGCGCTCCCTGATTACGGTGGTCGGCGTGGTGGTGCTGCTGATCGCGGCTATCGCATTCGCGAACCGGGGCGACGGCGGCGTCGACGGCTCGGTCGACGAGGCGAAGCGGGGCGGCGGGGCGGAACCGACGGCGGCGTCGGGCGTGAGACCGGTCACGAACAAGAACGGGACGATCCCTTCCGGCTTCGCGCAGAACGAACAGGGCGCGCAGTCAGCTGCGACCAATTACCTCATCGCCCTCGGTTCTGACGGTATGTACGACAAGAACCGCCGCCGTGCAATCGTGGACACCGTCTATGCGCCTGACGTGGCCGCTGCCCGCGAAGCCGACCTGGACAAGGTGTACTCCGACAAGGCGTTCCTCACCAGCATCGGGCTGAACACAGACGGCACCGCACCGAAGGGCCTGACCTTCATCTCGCGCTTCAACCCCGTGGGTGCGAAGGCCGAGGAGTTCACAGGCGACGCCGCGAGCGTCTCCGTTTGGTACTCGGCCCTCTTCGGGCTGGCCGGCGAGGGGTCCAAGAACCCCGTGGCCGAGAGCTGGTACACGAACACCTTCAAGCTGAAGTGGGTCGACGGGGACTGGAAGGTCGCCGACTTCACCCAGAAGGACGGCCCGGCGCCTGTCGGCCGGGATCAAGCCGCCTCCACTGCAGAGGACATGGCCGAGGCCGTGGAACAGTTCGGAGGGTTCACCTATGCCAGGTAAGCGATCCCGTCGCGTCCTCTCCCTCGCGGCAGTGGCAGCAGCCGTGCAAACCGCCTTCGTACTGATGGCGAGCCGTGCGTTCGCAGCGCCGACCCCAACCCCGGGTCCCGACAAGAGTGACGATCCCTGCGACCTCATCCGGGGTCCCGCCAAGGACTACTGCGAAGGCGGCGACGGCGGCGGCTCCCGCCTCCGCGCCCCCACCGACCCCGCCGAGTCCCTCGACCCCCTCTCCTCCCTCGCCAAAGGCTGCGCCGACGCCGCCGCCTGGATCGTCGGGAAGCTCTCCGAAGCCGTGAAGTCGACCGCGACCGTCGACTTCACCAACCCCAAGTTCCTCCAGCAGTACGCCGTCGTCTTCGCCGCCTCCGCCGTCCTGACGCTCGTCCTCTGGCTCCTGGCCGTCGCAAAGCGGGCCATCCGTGGCGTGCCCCTCAGCACCGCGCTCTCCGAAGCCATCGGCTTCCTCTGGCTCACCGTCCTCGCGTCCGCGTTCACGCCCCTGATCCTCTACACCGTCGTATCGGCCACCGACGGCATCACCGAGGTCATCGCCTCCAGCAGCGGCGGCCAGACCGACGTGTTCTTCGGGTCCTTCGCCGAGGCGCTGAAGAAGGGGGACGACATCGGCGGCGGGCCGATCATGCTGATCGTCGTCTCGCTCGTGACCGTCCTCGCCGCCGGCATCCTCTTCCTCGAGCTGTTCATCCGCGCGCTGCTCCTCTACGTCGGCGCACTCCTCGGCGTGGTCGTCTACGCCGGACTCGTCGACAAGAACATGTGGGGTCACGTACGCCGCTGGGCCGGCATCATGATCGCGATCATCATGGTCAAGCCGGTCATCGTCATCGTCCTCGGCCTGGCCGGGGCCCTCTCCTCCGACGACGGGCCGAACGCCTTCTCCGCCGTCGTGTCCGGCCTCGCCATCATCCTGCTGGCGATCTTCGCCTCCGGGATGATCTACCGCTTCGTCCCCGGCTTCGGCGACGAGATCGCGAGCGCCCGCAGCAACCGCAACAAGGCCACCGACGGCGCCCAGGCGGCCGCCGTCATCAGCTCCCCCGCCGCACTCGTCTCGCAGGGCATCAAGACCCACAGCAGCCGAGGCGGCGGAGGCGGCGACGGCGGCAAGGGTGGCAGCACCTCGCCGCCCCGCCAGGCCAACCCCGTCAGCGGCGGCGTCGCCGCCCACAGCGCCCGCAGCTCCGCCGGACCCAGCGCCTCCGGCGCCAGCGGCGGCGGGACCGGAGGAGGCGGCGGAACTGTCCCCTCCGCCGCACCCTCGGCCCGTAGCAACAGCACCCACACGAACCGGGGTACCGGCAACACGGGTACCGGCACCAACAGCACAGGAGCAGGAGGTGGAGGGCGTTGACCACCCAGTCCCAACCGATCGCGCCCCGCCGTACGTATCTGATCGGCCGAGCCCGGCCGAACGCGATCGTCGGCAAGAACCGCGAGACCGGCGAGATCGCGCTGATCATCGCCGGCGCGTTCCTCGGCATGATGAGCGGGCTGCTGGTCCCCGTCCTGTCCCTGCGGATCGTGCTGCTGATGGGCTTCCCGCTGATCGCACTGATGGCGGTGTACGTCCCGTTCAAGCACCGCACCTTCTACAAGTGGTTCGAGATCAACCGCAGCTACAAGCGCACCCTGCGCAACGGCACGACGTACCGCAGCTCCGCCATGGAAGCGGGCGTACGCAGCGACGGCCGCGAGGTCGAGGTCGGGCCCCCGCCCGGCATCGGGCGTATCAATTGGCTCGCCGCCCCCTTCGGCCCCGACGAGATCGCCGTACTCCTGCACGCCGACCGCAGAACCGTCACAGCCGCCATCGAGATCGAGGGCCCGGGCGTCGGCCTGCGCGACAGCGAGGACCAAGAAGCGCTGGTGGACCGTTTCGGCACACTGCTGAAGCATGTGGCGAACGGCGACGGCTTTGTGACCCGCCTTCAGATGCTCGCCCGTACCCTCCCCGCCGACCCCGACGCGCACGCCAAGGACGTCGCCCAGCGCGGTGACGCGCATGCCCCCGGATGGCTGCAGGAGTCGTACGAGCAGCTCCAGTCCATGGTGTCGACATCGAGCGAGCAGCACCGCGCGTACCTCGTCGCCTGCATGCACTACTCCCGCGAGCTGGCCGCCGAGGCCCATGCCATGGCCCGCGCCGCCCGCCCCCACAGCGGCCGCAAGCTCGACCGCGACTCCGGTCTCGCCGTCGTCATGGCGCGCGAGCTGACCGACATCTGCGCGCGGCTCGCGGAGGCCGACATCCGGGTCCGCCAGCCGCTCGGACAGGGACGGCTGGCGTCCCTCGTCCATTCGATGTACGACCCGGACCACCCCATCGACCACATCCAGGCCATGACGAAGCGCAACGCCTGGCCGGCCGAGCTGGACGCCATGGAGGCGACGTACCTCCAGGCCAAGACGCGTGAGTCGTCAACACGCGCACCCTGGTGCCACGCCACCGCGTGGGTGAAGGAGTGGCCGATGACGCCGGTCGGTGTGAACTTCCTGGCGCCGCTGCTCGTTCACACCCCGGACGTGATCCGTACCGTCGCGGTCACCATGGACCTCGAACCCACCGAGGTCGCTATCGAGCGCATGCTGACGGAGAAGACGAACGACGAGGCGGAGGCCAGCCGCCAGGCCAAGATGAACCGGACGGTCGACCCGCGCGACATCGCGGCCCACGGCCGGCTCGACCAGCGGGGTGAAGATCTCGCGAGCGGTGCGGCGGGGGTGAACCTGGTCGGGTACATCACTGTGTCGTCCCGTTCGCCCGAGGCGCTGGCCCGTGACAAGCGGACCATCAGGGCCTCGGCGGGCAAGTCGTATCTGAAGCTGGAGTGGTGCGACCGAGAGCACCACCGGGCGTTCGTCAACACCTTGCCGTTCGCCACCGGCATCCGTCGTTAGCCGAGAGGGCAGACCCGCCATGCGAGATCCGCTGTCCGTCCTCACGGATGCCTTCACCAGCTTCCTCTTCGGGAAGGTGGAGACGACCAGACTCCCCGTCCGTACGTCGACGGGGCAGGCCCAGGCCGTCTACCTGCCGACCGCGGCGCCCGGCCTCGGCGACTCCGGCGTGATCATCGGCCGCGAGGTGTACAGCGGCAAGGGGTACATCTACGACCCCTTCCAGCTGTACGGACAGCAGCTCCCCGCGCCGCACTGGCTGGTCCTCGGCGAGTCCGGCAACGGCAAGTCGGCGCTGGAGAAGACGTACGTACTGCGCCAGTTGCGCTTCAAGGACCGGCAGGTGGTCGTCCTGGACGCACAGGGCGAGGACGGCGCCGGCGAGTGGAACCTCATCGCGCAGCAGCTGGGTATAACCCCCATCCGGCTCGACCCGATGGCGGCGCTCGACGGCGGAATCCGCCTCAACCCGCTCGACCCGGCGATCACTACGACGGGCCAGCTGGCCCTGCTCCGTACGATCATCGAGGTCGCGATGGGCCACGGCCTCGACGAGCGGTCCGGCTTCGCGCTCAAGGTCGCGCACGCGTACGTGAACGAGACGATCGTCGACCGGCAGCCGGTCCTGACGGACATCGTCGAGCAACTGCGCCACCCGGAGCCGGAGTCGGCCGAGGCGATGAACGTAGACCTGGACGACGTACGGGCCTGGGGCCTCGACGTCGCCCTCGTCCTGGATCGTCTCGTCGACGGTGACCTGCGAGGCATGTTCGACGGCCCGACGACGGTCGGCATCGACCTGGACGCGCCGCTGATCGTCTTCGACCTCTCCCACATCGACCGCAACTCGATCGCGATGCCGATCCTGATGGCGATCGTGGGCGTATGGCTCGAACACACCTGGATCAGGCCGGACCGCAAGAAGCGCATCTTCCTGGTGGAAGAGGCGTGGCACATCATCAACTCGCCCTTCGTGGCACAGCTCTTCCAGCGGCTGCTGAAGTTCGGCCGCCGACTCGGTCTGTCCTTCGTGGCGGTGGTCCACCACCTGTCGGACGTGGTGGACGGCGCGGCGGCGAGAGAGGCAGCGGCGATCCTCAAGATGGCGTCGACGAGGACGATCTACGCCCAGAAGGCGGACGAGGCACGGGCGACGGGCCGGGTACTCGGCCTGCCCCGCTGGGCGGTCGAGATCATCCCCACCCTGACGCCCGGCATCGCGGTGTGGGACGTGAACGGCAACGTCCAGGTGGTCAAACACCTGATCACAGAGGCGGAACGACCACTGGTCTTCACGGACCGCGCGATGACGGAGACCTCGGCGGACATGATCCGCGACAACATGATCTCCGACGACATGCGAGCCGCGGAGTTGGAGGCGGAGCAGAGGGCGACACTCATCGAGCAGCAGATAAACGAGTCGAACGAATCGACGGTCGCCTGAGATGTACGACAGCGAGCGCCGGAGAGCGCCGGAACGCGGAATTCCCGACTCACTGCTGATCGGCCTGCTGGGATTCCTGCTGGCCCTGACGGTACTGACATGGCTGGCGACCGGCCTGGCGGCCCTGTTCACCCACGGCGCGTGGCCGGACGGCGTCACCTTCACCCGCACGCCACTGGCCCTGCGCCACCTGATGGGCGCCCCGCACAACATCCCGGGGGCATGGCCGGACGCGCCGGCGGACCAGCTTTCGGGGTACGGGCTGTTCTGGGGCCTGCTGATCGGCGAGCTGATGGTCCTGGTGGTACTGACCATCTTCGTGCTGGGTGTGCTGGCGCGTCTGAAGGTGCAGCGAGCGGTGACCCGGGAGCGTGCGATGGCGGGCGCGGGTGCGGTCGCCGGACCGCCGACCGCAGTCGAGAACACCAGGGCGGACACCAAGGTGATCGCCGGGGTGGACGCCGGGGTGGACGACAAGGCGCAGAGCAGACCGGAACCCGGGGCGACGACGCCCACCGACCAGACCACTCCGGCCATCCCCCCGGTCCCATCGGTCCAGATGGCCCCGACCACCGCAACCGTCCCCACCGCTCCGGCAGCCCCAACAACCCCGGCCGTCCCGACGCCCCGCATCCCCCGCGTCCTCTACGGCAGCCCCGAGACCCGCCGCCCCAGCGCCGTACAGGCCGTCCTGGACGCCGAAGGCGCCGCGCTCGTCGTCACCTCCGACCCCACCGTGTGGGCCGAGACCAAGGACGCCCGCGCCAAGCTCGGCCCCGTCCTCGTCTACGACCCGGGCCACCTCTGCGACACCCCGGCCCGCCTCCACTGGTCCCCCACCACCGGCTGCGAGCACCCCGACGTGGCAGCAGCACGGGCAGTGGCCCTCCTGGCGCCCGTACGTCCCCAGGCCCGCCTGGACGCCGCCATGGCCGACACCGCCGAGACGCTGCTGAGCAGTTGGCTGCATGCCGCCGCCGTGGACGGGCGCCCCTTCCGGCAGGTGCACCGCTGGGCGCAGGGCAGCAGTGCACATGAGGCGGTACGTATCCTCCGTACGCATCCCAAGGCGTCGAGCGGCGCCGCGGGCCTCCTGGAGTCGGCGCTCACGGCGTACCCCGAACGTCGCGAAGTCGCACAGGAGTTGACGGTCCGTGCTCTCGCCGCGCTGTCCTCGATCCACATCCGCGAGGCCTGCACCCCGAACCGAACCGATTCGCTCACTTTGGAATCATTTATCGACGAGGGGGGCACCCTTTATGTGGTGGGTGAAGCAATCGAGGACCCCAAGTCGCGCCCGGGAGCAATGCCTCTGCTCACCGCACTGGCATCAAGCGTGGTCGAGCACGGCCGCCGCATGGCCGCACGGTCAACCGACGGTCGGCTCGACCCACCAATGACGTTCGTTCTCGACGACGTTGCGGCTGTGGCACCGCTTCCCCTGCTTCCGGAGCTGCTGTCGACCGGCCAGGACCAGGGTCTGTCGGCTCTGGTCCTGCTCCGCTCGCAGGAACAGGGCCGAGCCCGCTGGCCGGACCACACCTTGACGACCGGTTAGGACACCGAAGGCCGCGGGACCACCATCTCGATCTCCTTCGCGGAAGCGTCACCCGGAACCGGCGCTGTCGCACCGCTCGTTACGAACCCGACCTTCCGGTAGAGAGCCTCCGCCCGCGTGTTGCGCTCGTGCACGAACAGCCTGACCTGCTCGATCCGCGGCTCGTTCAGCGACCACGCCCACTCCAGCGCGGCCCGGAAGAGCTCCTCCGCCAGCCCGGCGCCGCGCGTCTCGGGCCGTATGAACACGCCGACCACATGCACCTGGTCGACCTCCGCCGCCTCGACGAAACTCGCCGGCGCACCGGCCCGTTCGACGATCGCGGTGACCGACCCCACCCACCGCCCGTCGGGCGCCTCCGCGACGAACTGCCGTACCTCGACGCCCTGGACAGCCTTGTCCGTACGCTCCTGCCAGTACGAATCCGGCTGAGCGACGGCCTTCTCGTACGTCTCCAGAAAGGCGAGGTGCGCGACCGGATCCTGAAGCGCGGCGAGCCTCAGCTCGCGCACCTTCTCCCACTCCCCGGCGCCCACGGGCCGAATCACGTGTTCCATGCCGCCGATGCTGCCATCCCGCACGCGCCGAGGCGACCCAATAAGCCCAATAACCCCTGGAACTGTCTCTAATACAATTTT
>NZ_JAGGPB010000067.1 GCF_018614055.1 Streptomyces sp. ISL-98 | reverse complement strand
GATCCGAGAAACAGTGCCTAACCCACCCCAGCAATCAGCCCGGCGCTTCAGCAACCGGTGCAACGACGACGTCCCCCGCACGCGTCTCTCCAGGGAATCGGGCGAACTCAACACGGGCCCCCTAACCAACCCAGGGTCAGAAAACCGCACTTAGGCGGATTTCGTCGGTCGCCCGGTGGCGCGGTCGCTGATCCTGCTCCAGTTTCGCCGGGTGCTGCTGGGGCGGGGTGTCGCCATGTGATGAGCCGCCACTCGTGGTGGACCGCAAACGGGCAGCAGCGGCGACACCCGACGACCGTCCCAGGCCCGTAATGTCGGGCGGACACCAGGGGACAAGTAAGTGGCGTGTCCCGCTCAGCCGCCGTACGTGACGAGCGCTATGAAGCCGCCGACGAAGACCGCGAGCAGCAGCAGGCAGCCGAGCAGCTGGCGGCCCTGCGCGTCCGCCCGCGCGGCCTCGTGCCTGGCGATGCCCCGGGCCACTCCTCGCGCGATCTTCTCCTCGTCGTCCACGTCCGCTCCCCCATGCCCGGCCGTCACATCCTGTGGAAGCACGTTACAAGTCGTGTTAATCGACGGGATCAGCCGGGTGGGGAGGTCTGGCTGGCCTGGGTGAGGAGGCGTTCCCAGGTGCGTGTTGACCCGCCGTGCTGTTGGGCGAGGGATGCTGCGATGTGATGGCGGGGGGTGTGGCCGGCAGTGCTGAGGGCTGCGGTCGCGGTGTGCAGGCGGGGATCGCCCTCGTAGGCATGTGCCTTGCGCGGGCCTTTTCCTGTGCCTGGTGGACGGCCGCCTCCCTTTCCCTGTCCGGGCGGGTTTTTCCGGCGCTCCTCAATGTCACAGCGGGGCCACACGCGGACGCTATAGAGGGTCTTACCTGCTGAGATGTAGCCCTGGGTCGCGTAGGCGCGGACGGTGCTGGCCGTAACGCCGAGTATGGCGGCCGTCTCTTCGTCGTTGAGGAGGTCGTCGGGATGTTCTCCGGCGGGCCGCAAGGTCAGCTCTTCCTCCAGCGGAAGAAGAGCTGCTCGCCCGGCCCGGCCCCCAGGCCGATCGGCCGCCCGGTCAAGACGACACCAACGTCGGTGGTCGCTCCCGGATCCAGCACGGTGAACCCCTGACGCGCGTAATAGGGATCGAGGGCCCGTTCGATCTCGAACTCCCCATACAGCAGCATGAAGTCGAGCTGCCAGTACAACTGGGCACAGCGTTTCAGGAGTGCCGCACCCAGCCCGCGGCCCCGCGCGTCTTCGGCTACCGCGAGCGCTTTGATCTTGACGTACTTCAGCATCGCCAGGAGAGCATGCTGTTCGTAGCCGGCCTGCCGGACGGTCTGCACCACCATGCCGGGCGGAACGGCGAGCAGAGCGCCCACCAGCTCGCCGCCCCGGTCCTGGGCGACCAGCGGCAACGACAGCGACAGGGCGCCTTCCTGTAACCGCCCGCCAGCAGCCGCGCGCACCAGGGGTTCGGTCATGGCCCTGTCGACACCGGAAAGCCCATCCAGCAGCCACTTCCCACACTGCCCCGCAGCCAGGCCGTTGATATGGCCCTGCTCGATCTCATCGGTCGCCAGCTTCAGCAGCTCGCCGACACGATGGCTCTCCTCCGGCCGTGCAAGACGTATGCGTGTTCCATCCGGCCCGGCTAAGCCCTCCGTCAGTCTCTGCCTCGTCAGCCGCACGCCAGGCTGGGGACGCTTCTTCTTCGTCATCCCGGAGAGTTACCCCTTCCGTCACACTGACACGCTGTCCCGACCGCCTCCGCGCAGCGGGCCCGGGCACGAGAGGAAGAAGACGCGCCGCTTTTGGAGTCCGCTGTCGGGGTAAGCCTCGGCGCTCTCGCCGCCAGCACGCCTCACGCAGGGCCGACAGCAAGCCGGACGTCGTGCGCAGGCGGGTCACGTCACGCGCGACCGCCGCAGACCAGGCCCATGGCTTCGAGAGTGGTGCGCAGGCAGAGCGATTGCGATAGGGCAGGGGCATCGTTTCTGCGGTGAACCGTTCCGGCCGAAACCACCCCGCCTCGTCGTCCACCACGGCACGGAGAACCGTCGGTCCCGGATCGAACACGGGTCAAGATCGCCCGGCCGCCATGCCTGTCGGGGGCGCGTCAGCCAGCCGATCCGATGTCACAACGCTACCGCCGCACACCCGCCTCTCCGCCACCAGAACCACCCGATCGAGGTGGGGCCAAACAAGTTGGAACTGGGGGCGCGAAGCAGCTCTCAAGCGCCCCCTACACGGCCGGACTGGAGCCAAAAGAACTCGGAACTCTGGTCCCAAACAAGTGCTTACAAACACCCGGTGCACCACCGCTGGCGCAGCCGCGACACCTCAGGTCGGCCGACTGTGGTTGTGGCCGGCTGAGGTGGTCGTGGAGATCAGGTGGTCAATGACGTCGGTGAGGCTGCCGCGGCGCTGGTAGGCGGCGCGCTGGCCCTCGGCTCGGCTGCCATGGGCGCGCAGGCGCGACCAGAGGGTGTGGACGAGCTCGGAGTCACCGTGTTGCCGGAGCGCGGGTTGCAGCCACGACAGGAGCTGGTTCACCTGGGTCGTGGCGGCGGACAGGCGGCCGGTGGACAGGTCGATGCCCTCGCCGGAGAGGCCGTCGCGTGCTGCGCGCCAGCAGGCGGCGCGCAGCATTTCCGGCTGGGGCCGGAACGCCGGTTCTCCGGCGTGAATGGCCTCCAGAGCGGTGGCGGCCATAGCTTTGACGATGCCGGCGAGGAGTACGGTGTCGTCGGCGGTGGCAGTGGCGTCGGCGACGCGGAATTCCAGTGTGGGCACGTGGTGGGAGGGCCTGATGTCCCAGTACAGGCCGCTGCGGTCCATGACGGTGCCCGTGGCGAGGAAGCCGGCGACGAGGTCCTCGAAGTGGGAGGGGGACTCGAAGTACGGCGGGGGGCCGGCCACCGGCCAGCGTCCCCAGATCGTCGTGCGCCAGCTGGCGTAGCCGGTGTCCCGCCCGGCCCAGTACGGCGAGTTGGCCGTGATGGCGATGAGGAGGGGAATCCACGGGCGCAGGTGGTTGCTGATCTGCAGCGCCGTGGCCAGATCGGGAACGCCGACGTGGATGTGGCAGGCGCAGGCACTCTGCTCGTCGTCCAGGGCCCGGAACATCGCAGCGCTCTGGGCGTAGCGGGGGCCGTCGGTCAGCGGCGGCGGGCCGGGCCGGCCAAGGACGGGCGTTGCACTGGAGATGATGCGCAGGCCCTGACGCGCGGCGGCCCGTGCGACTGCTTGCCGCGTGGAGCGGACCTGTTCGGCGAAGCCGGCCAGGCTGGTGTGGGGGTCGGTGCGTACCTCGACCTGGTAGCGCGTGATCTCCGTGGTGACCCGGACGCCGAGTTCGCGCGAGGCTTCGGCCACCACCTTTTCGGCCTCGGCGCTCAACTCACGTGACACCGGATCGACCAGCAGGTATTCCTCCTCCGCTCCCACCGTCAGCGGGGCGGTTCTTCCTGAGAGGGGCCGGCTTCGGCCATGGCTCGCGACCGGCTGTTGTGTACTGGCCGACGTCTGCCCTCTACTCGTCATGGTGACCATGCTGTCACGTGCGGTAAGCACCCATGCAGAAACGCAAAGGCGTCATTCTCTCGACTCACCTGGAGCGGGACGTGCGCGAGCGGACACAGGTACTGATCGCCGGGGGCGGGCCCGCGGGGACCACAGCGGCCACGCTGCTGGCGCAGCAGGGATTCGACGTGGTGCTGCTGGAACGCGAGCGCTTCCCTCGCTACCACATCGGGGAGTCCCTCCTGCCCTCCCTCCTGCCGATCCTGGACATCATGAACGCCCGCGACGTCGTCGAACGACACGGCTTCATCCGCAAGACCGGCGCCTTCTACGGCTGGAGCGGCCAGGAGTGGGCACTGCGCTTCGACGACCCCGGCCGACCGGCAACCCACAGCTTCCAGGTCATCCGCTCACAGTTCGACCAACTCCTCCTCGAGCACGCCCGCCACCAAGGAGCGGACGTACGGGAGGAAACCCGAGTACGTCACATCGCCACGCCCGGCGGCCGCGCGAGGACCGCTTCGTGGTCCACCAAGGACGGCCGCGAGGGTGAAATGGACTTCACCTACCTGGTCGACGCCTCGGGCCGGGCCGGGGTACTGGGCGCCCATCAGCTAGGCACCCGGCGCGTGCACGACGTGTTCCGAAACGTCGCCGCCTGGGGATACTGGCACGGCGCCACCCCCCTGCCGGAAGCCCCCGAAGGATCGATCGGGGTCTTCTCCCTGCCCGACCACGGCTGGTTCTGGGCCATTCCGCTCCACGACGGCACCCTCAGCGTCGGCCTGGTCACCGACAAACGCTCCTTCAACCAGGCCAGGGACAAGCATGGCTCGATCGACGCGGTGTACCACGAGGCACTCGCCCAATGCCCGCTCCTGGCCCGCGTCCTCGACGGCGCCCAGCAGACCTCCGCCCTCAAAATCGAAAGCGACTACTCCTACACGAGCGACGCGTTCTGCGGACCCGGCTACTACCTCGCAGGCGACGCCGCCTGCTTCCTCGACCCCCTGCTCTCCACCGGCGTACACCTGGCCATGTACAGCGGCCTGCTCAGCGCCGCAGCCATCGCCGCCGTCCTACGCGGCGAAGTCGACGAGAGCGCCGCCCGCCGCTTCTACCAGACCGCCTACCAAAACGCCTACGAACGCCTCCTGATCCTGGTCGGCGCGTTCTACCGCATCCACGACGGCCGCGACGCCTACTTCCGACAAGCCCAGGCCCTCAGCCACCGCGACCAACGAGGACTCCGCCTCCACGAGTCATTCCTCAACATCGTCACCGGCGCCGAAGACCTCCACGACGCCCAAGGAAAAACCCTCGACCTCCTCTACGAAAAACTACGCAGCCCCCTGGACGGCCACCGCCCCCACGGCCTCGGCGGCCACGGAACCAGCCACATGCTTCCCCTCCCCACCACCCCCGACCAAGCAGCCGCAGGCCTCTACCTCGCCCTCACTCCCCACCCGACACTGCGCTCCACCCACTGACAGCGGCTCAGCCGACCGGACGCAGTCAGGCACTCGCGGTGACTCGCGTGGTGGCCGGTGATGTCTGTCCAGGAGACCAGCGTCGTATTCGGCGAGCACCGTGAGGTCATCGACTTCGACCAGGAGGCGGATGAAGCCACGCACGGTGCCGTAGCGGGCGACCAGTTCGGCCCGCCATTCCGCGTCGTCGTCCCCGTCGGTGTCCGGGACCACCGCGGCGATCGTGGCGAGCGCCTCGGCCAGCTGCTCGCGCGGGACGACTTGCTCGATCGCCGACCACGCGTCCACCACGGAGACCATCTCGCCGGACTCGGTCGCCGGGGGCGTCGTCATCAGTACGTCGACTGCCGCGGCGACCTTCTTCGCCGCCTTGCGTAACTGGGGCAGGGCCTTGAGCTTGGCGTCGTTGCCCATCCGCTCGGCCTTCGCCAGCAGCTTGGTGGCCATCAGCGCGTGCAGCAGATCGAGTGCGTCGCCCACCGTCGCGGTCTCCAGGTGCCGCACGGTCGCCAGCAGCGTCGCGGTCTGCCTCGTGACCTCCAGCCGCTTCAGCGTCGGAGCCTTCGAGGTCAGCCCATACCGGGCCAACCCGGTCATCCGCGCGGCCGGGACCCGACCGACGTCGACTGCGCCGGCACCCAGGCCCCGCACCTCACGGGCGCGATCCAGGGCCAGTTCCATGGCCTTTCTGGGCGTCCGTCAGCGGCTTGCGGGCCGAACGGACACCGTCGCCCACGGCCACACCCCGCAGGTAGTACCGCCAGGCGTTCCCGGGCTGAACCTTCGCGACGCTCAACATCCCCACAGGGGACACCGGCTCTGACCTGTAAAAAGCGCGATCCCGTGGGGCGGGAGAGTTCACCGGAACTTCACGGCCCATCCCGCCTGGCGGGCGCCGGCGGCGACGTCGCGCCCGCCCGATGGGCACCGCTCTTCGTCCTCGCCGCCCCTATGGGTGAGGCCATGCAAATACTGCGCGACAGCCAGCCACCCACACCTCACCCACCCCAACAACCCACAGCAGACGACTCCACCGTCAACCAGCGGACACCCACGTACCGCTCCCCCGGACAACGACCAAAGACGCCGCTCCCTGCACCACGTCACCGCCCCCCTTCAACCCGAGCGAGACACCCACCGCCCCCGGCACCCGCCGGGGGCTTCGTGCTTGGGCCAGGTCTGTCGTAGACCCCCGTTCCAGAGCTTGCGTGAGCTGCGGTACTCATCCCGGGGGCGACCAGTTCCCCGCCCCATGCATCCGGTCACCCGCGACCTGGTCAGGCTGGGCTTCGACCAGGCTCCCTGCGCCGATCGCGAAGTACATGCCGTGCCACCACTGTTCCATGACCAACGCCGCGACCGCTTCGCCGTAGGAGCGTCCGAAGTCGTTCGTGTGTCCGGACCGCATGACCTCCGCGAAGTGGCGGCAATAGGCACGATCCATGTGGTTGAGGAAGGTCTCGGGAGAAATTCTGCGTTCCCGGAGCAGCCAGGGAATGATGAACTGGTACTCGACAATGGCCATGGAGAGGACACCGGTCTCTACGGCGTCGCGGACCGCGGTGTGAAGATTGACCGTGCCGGTGTGCCGGATGCCGCCGACGTCGACCGTGAAGGGCAGATCCCGGCGTGGGACACGTAGGCGGAGTTCGCTGATCGGCGTGATGGGGGTGAGATCCTGGGCGTAGCAGTCCGCAAGTTGGCCCACTGCGTACAGTTCTCGCTCTTGTGCCGCCGGGCACAAGTCGAAACCCAGGGCGTAGTAGCGCCACAGGTCCTGACGGTGGTTCCCCATCTGCCACAGACAGGTCCCCAGGGTCTCCATGCATGCGGCGTAGCGCTCCGCGCGAACGCTGCCCGTATCCGTCCATTGTGCGTTGAGCATCCACACGGTTCGCTCGTAGCAATCGAGCAGGTCCGACATGACCAGCGATCCTCTGGTCAGCGCCAGGACTGACTGGCCGCATTCTTGATGGCGCAGGTCGGGCCCGATGTCGACCCAGTCATTGGTGAGGCCGGTCAGCATCATGTCGTCGCGCCCGGCGGGGCCAGCTACAAACGAGAGGTAATGCGCGAAAATCCCGCTGTCGACGGCTTTGAGGTCGCGCCAGTGGTCCCGGTCACGGTAGACCCAGGCCGTGAGGCCCGTCGTGGGCAGATTGCTGGTATCGGCCTCGTCTCGGCGCTTGGTGTCGAAGTAGGCGAGGTCGGCCGCTACATGCGCCCGACGCGCCTGCAGGTCGGCGGGAAGAGCTGGAATATCCCAAAGCGCCAGGATCTCGCGCGTCAAGCGATCGTTCTGATCTCCATAGGCAGTGTCGACGTTGTATTCGACGTAGAAGGAGTAGTCGAGAATAGCGATGTAATCCTGGCGCCAGTCACCGTAGTCGCCCGGTAGCAGGCCCATCCACCAGGACCCCAGAGCGAAATTCGGGTACGCCGCCACCCCTTGAAGCCCGAACTCCGCCATGACGTCGCTCCACTCCGCAGCACCGCATCGTGACAGCTTCGACTTCGTGGAGCGGCCCAGGTTCTCCCCGAGCCGAGCCCGAGCGATCAGCGCCCCCACCGGATCCACACCGACCATGACCGGCACCAGACCGACCCGTTCCTGTCCACCCATCCCGACACCGCTGCGGCGGATCCTGCGAATCTCAGCGAGCAGGGCCTGCCCGTGCTCGACCATCTCGGCACAATCGCGCATCCATGGTTCGAATCGCTCCCCCCACGCGGTCGGGTCCTGCGACATGTTCGTGAGCGTTGCCTCCGGGTCATAGACCCACCCGCCCCGTTGCTCTGCTGGTGCTGTGGTCCGGGCCGACCGGCAGCGCACCGAAGCGACGTGAGCTGCCAATCGCGACCCGGCCACACGTTTACGCGTCCAAAGCACGTCCAATTCGGTGGGTTCCCCAGATACCGGTCCCCCTCGTCCAGCGACCCTGGCCGCCGAAGTGCCAAGCCCGGTTAGGCCAAACCCGGCTCCTCCTGGGGCTCCCGCTGCTCGGTTACGTCCGGTGTGAACACGATCTACGAGTGGATCCAGGACGCCAAAGGCATACGGAACTTGCTCGGGGAATGCCACCCGCGTCGGGCTGAACGGCAACACGGACGCCCTGCCTAGGGCCTGATCAGACATGCGACAAGCACAGCAGAGCAAACGACCATGGCGATACCACCATGCAAATTCTCTATCGGGTGATTCTCAACCAACTGTGAGTGCGCTTCGGCGGGTGTTCCGTCCGGCGGTGGGCAACTCCTGCTCGCCTCAGGACCCCAAGGTGGTGCGGGCGCCGCTGGGCCGACCCCCTTCGCCTGCGGCTGCCGGACGGAAGGACTGGGGCTGAGGAACCACTGCCCGGTATGCGCTCAGCCGGAGGCGGATACATCGGCGGCCTGGTAGACGTCGACCACCCGGGCTGCGACATCGTAGACCAAGCCGTAGCCATCGTTGACCATGGTGGGGGAGACAAGACCGATGCCCGTGCGGAGGTCTCTGCCTGTACGGGCGTCGAGCGTCATGGCCTGATCGGCTTGGGCGTAGACCACCCCATGCCACGCCGAGGTGATCTCGGGCGCGATCCGGTTCGCCGATTCATCGGGCAGGCGCCACAGGACGTGCGCGGTGTGCACGTCCACGGCCCAATCAGCCGCGTTGCCGGAACCGTCGGCCCCAGCGCAGATCGTCGTGTTCTAGCCGTCGTAGTGGCACTCCCCCAGCGACGTGTCACCCGAGTCGAGGCGGGTCGCGCCGGTCGCGGGGTCGATCAGCAGGGTGCCGCCCGCCTCGGCGCCGTCGGCCCAGGTCAGTCCGGGGCCGGGGTCCGAGGTCCGGGCCTCGCCGAGCCGGAGGTCCCGCTTCCACAGCTGGGCGCCGTCAGCGGTGGACCTGCCCACGAAGTCGCCGTCGTCGCGGACGCCGACGGCCACCGACCGCTCCAGGTCCACGCCCTCGAAGTCGGTGTCCGTCCAGACGACCCGGCCGGTCCGCGCGTCGAGCAGGGCGGACAGGGGCGGCGCCTCGGAGTAGCCCGGCGCGTCCGAGGCGACCAGGACGTGCCGGGCATCGGCGCCGACGACATGGGGGACGGCCGTGGGGTCCGCGTCCTTGTCGACGGAGATCTCGCGCGTCCACAGGGTGGCGCCGGTGCCCGCGTCCAAGGCGACGACGGTGATGCCGCGCCGGTCGGCGTAAGTCCCGCTGCCCTCTTCCGTGGTGGCGAAGGCGCCGATCACCTTTTCGCCCGAGAGGCGCGGCGCCTGTGTGACGGTCCCGCCGTCCGGGACGGCCGTGTGCCAGGCGATTTCACCGGAGTCCAGCCGGAAGGCGGTGACACCGACGTCGTCCTGGTCATAGGTATAGGCAAGGCTGGCCCCCAGCGTCACCACGTCGGCCAGATCGTTCTCGCTGACCGGGGAGGGCCAGGCACCCTGGAACCTGGCGGTGGGGGTCTCCGGGAAGGACTCGGCCGGGGCCTTCGGCTTGATTGCCCGGCTGCCCTCGGACGGGTGTCCGCCACCGCACGCAGCCACGGCACACAGGACGCCGACGACGAAGGCAGTACGTAGTCGACGCCCGACGGCGTTGCGCTGGTTCGTGGAATGCATCGCGTTCATGGACACCACAGGGTGGCAGAAGAGGGAGCCGGGCGAAGCCTCTCCTCAAAATCGGACGCTCGGGCCAGATCCCAGTCGTGTTCGAAGCGAACGACCCATCGCATCCGGGCAGTCGGCCACCAGGGCCGCCACGGATTGCTCCTGCTCGGCCCGTGTTGCGTGCCCAGCGCTTGAGGTCGCCGACGCGGTAGAGGAGTTCGGCGCCGCGCTTGTCGACCGAGGCCGGGAAGGTGGGATCGGTGGCGCGGGCGGTGCGCAGCGCGGCGAGGCTGGCGATCCCCGGTACGTACTGCTCGAACGCCTCGCGCAGCCCGACCGCCTTGTCGTCGTCCACGGCCGGGTTCGCCGGCGACGTCGGCGCCGTGGTGCTGGCCGGGTCGGCGGCCGGGGCTGGGCGCGTTATGTTCCAGCCGTCGGCGAGGAAGTCGGCGGGCATTGCGTCGGGGACGCTCGGTTTCTGCAGCTGCACCGGGCCTGGCTACGCCGGGACGGGCGCGTGCTTGCGGGCGGCGGTGGCCGGGCCGGTGGTGGCCCACTCGCGAGCTTCGGCGTCGGTGAAGAACAGCACCTGCGTCTCCCGCGCGGTGCCGCCGATGACGACCTGGGCGCGGCCGGTGTGCTTCGTGGACTTCGGAGCTGGGTGGATCTCGGGGGCGAGCATGCGCCAGGCGTTCACGCTGTAGCGGGCCAGGATGCGGGTGGCGAACTGCTCGCGGACCTCCGGACCTCCCAGGGCGCGGGCGGTCGCGGACTGCGCGACCAGGAGCACGTGCATGCGGACCGGCGGCCCATGAACAGGATCTCCATGAGCGCGTCGATCGCCGGGGACGTCTTCGGGTCTTGTCCCAGTAGCGCGCCAGCTGCCGCATGGTGGCGTTGACTTCTTCGAGGAGGATCAGCAGCCGCGAGCCGATGGCGTCCGGGTCGGCGTCGATGCCGAGTTCGTCCGCGACGCGTACGCGGCGCCGGCCATCCCAGCCGAGCTGGACCAGGGCGTCGTGGATGTCGGCGATGTCAGCGCAGTAGGTGACGCCCGGGATGCCGCGCGCCCAGGCGTGGGCGATCCGCTTGTAGTCGAGGACGAACGCCAGCGAGCCGCGAAGGACATCTCCCGGGCGATGCAGCGGCACACGCTGGGTGACAGCGGACCGACTGAGCCCGAGGCTCAATGACGCGGCTCAACGACGCGTCGGGGCCCTCACCGTTCCCGTTCCACCAACTCCTTGAAGTGCTCGAGGTCATCCCGTACGAGTCGTTCGATCGCGGTCGCCTGGGCGAACCCCTTCGGCCCGCCGAACGCTTCCTTGAGGGTTGCCGGGTCGTACTCGACCCGGGCCTGGAGTCGGGTGTGCTCCCGGTCGATGGGCAGCAGTGAGAAGCTGCCCGCCAGGTCGGGACCGTCCGTGGTTTGCCACTCCATCCTGTTTTCCTTGGCACGGTCGGTGATCTCGGCTTGGAACTCCTGAGCCGTACCGCCCGCGTCGACATCCAGGCGCGCCTGGTTCCCGCCCTGCGGGCGAGCCTCGCGTACTCCTTGCAGGAACCGCGGATACGTCTCCACGCGGTGCAGGCAGTCCCAGGCCACTTCGATCGGAACACCGATGTCGATCTGCTCTTCGAGAGTGCTCATCGGCCACCTCACAGCTCGGTTCACGGCTTATGGGGAGCTACCGGCTACCGCACTGGGACAGTGTTTGGGGCCGCGGTAGAGGGCTTCCCGCTCCTCGACGACGTAAGGGGCCATGGCCTCATGCCGCCGCGTCTCCGCCTCTGAGGTCCGCCAGGAGAATTGTTCCCCCATCGCGGCCTCCTCTGGACGCCTGGTTCGGCTCGATGGTGCTCCCTCAAACCACCGTAGGTCCGTCCTGACAGTTCCGCCTCCGAGGCAGGATCGCGGACGCCGGCCCGTCGTTGCCGGCCAGGCCGACAAGTGGCTGGCTGGGAGTCCGCGCCGGGCCTGGTGGTCGAAATCGGTCTGGAGCGGGTGACGAGAATCGAACTCGCGCTCTGAGCTTGGGAATCACCGAAACGCCTGAGGCATCGGCATGCCTCCTGACCTGCGAATATTCGCTGCCAGGCGGCTCGCCGCGAGGGTCATGCCGCGCCCGTATTGACCGCTGTTCACCGCCACTAAGGGCATGGATGGGGCACGCGCCTGCTGGCTTGCAGGCATAGAGCTGGACTGAAATGGCGGCCTCGCGACCGCCCGACGCGCGGTATTCCACCACGTCGGCATCCTGGTCAGGTCCTCCGCAGTACCGGAGGTTTCCAGGACTAGCCTCCGCATCATGCTGCGTATCGCCGACACCCGCACCGGCCGCTTCGTGGAGATTCCTTCCGCCAGCCGCCACCTGCTGCGCATCTGCGTCCATCTGCCGGTCATCGACGCCGGGATCGGCGCGGTGCACCTGCGGGCGCCCTTGACCGGTGACGTACTGGCGCGCACCGCGGAGCTGCATGGCCTGCAGTCCCTCACGGTCCTCACCGTGCCGGACCTGCCGCATGAGCAAGCCCAGGCGCTCGATCGCGCCATGGCCCTTCTCGGCATCCACCCGCCCGCCACCGTCGGTGTTCACGATGTGGCCGAGATGCTTTGCGCCGCTGCCGATGTGCACCTGCTCGCTCACGGCACCCCCGGACGGGACGCCGTCGGCGGGGTCTGGATCGACGTGGGCCAGGTCAGCCCAGCACCCCCGGACGAGGGCGCCCCCGACCGCGGCGATCTCCTCGCCCCGGAGGGGACCGATCCGCTGGCTGTGAGGATGCTGTTGCTCGGCCACGGCTTCCGCACGCCGGTCACGGTCACCAGCTCCGCCCTCGCCGAGGCCCGACGGACACTGAGGCACTGGCGGCAGCAGGTGGCCGACTGGGCGCAGGAGCCGTCCAGGCCGATCCCCGCCGACGTGCTGCGACAGGCTCATGCCGCGC
>NZ_JAGGPB010000066.1:3618-14609 GCF_018614055.1 Streptomyces sp. ISL-98 | reverse complement strand
TACGCCGCGACCAGCAGAGCCCGGTCCTCCAGCGGAAGGCTCCACGGCCGGCCCTTGCGGACGGCATCCGCACCCTCGCGCCGCAGCACGGTCAGCAGCTTCCCGAAACAGCGCGGGCTCAGCCCGGCGAACGGGGCTATCCAAGACGGCTCCGACGCCGTGATCACACCAGCCACACCAAGATCATCTCACCCGTGACCAGCAGTTACGGGACAGCCCTTAGCCGGCAACTCGTGCAGGCTGTGATCCCGCCTGGAATTTGAACGAGTGGCCCCTGGTCTTGCTCGACGCGAGACCCGAACCGGGGAAGTGGCTAAGCCGTGGAGGCGACCGCCCGAGTCTCGGAAGGGTTTCCCCAACTTCTGCCCGTCGCACGTAAGCACGCCGACGGGCGCAGCTAGCCGGGGCGGAGGCAGGAGGCAGGGCCGTGTTGCAGAGGCGGCGCGAGCCCGCGCTGTGCGCGGGCCTTGATCCGCATGGAGCTCGGACATCCGCTCGGTGACTTCCTTGGGCGTTAGCTGAAGTGGTCCACATGGGGCGCAGGACACCCCTGGGCGGGTGCTTTCAGGGGGTGATGCGCCACAGGGGTGCCGCGTACTGCTCTGAACGGCGGTTGAGAAGCAGGTCTCTGAGGTCCTGGCGCTGGCTGCCGTTGAGGCCGAGGGCTTCGGTGATACGGCGGAACGTCGTATGGGTGATGCCGCGGCTGCGGGCCTTGGCCTGGAACTGGTCGAGTTGGCGGAGCGTGGCTTCAGCATCGAGCTGCTGTTCGAGCTTGTTGCCGAGCCGACTGGCCTTCTTCCGCTCGTAGTCGATCTCCGAGTATCCGCAGACTTCACGGCTGTGCTGCTCGGCTGCGTCAAGGCTTTCCGTCGCGAGGACTGCGCGGGCGAGCTCGTTGCGGTTGAGCGCAGTGTCCAGGTCGGCTTCGTGAACGGTGGGTCCCTCGTCGGTGAGCGGGACCGGCAGGCCCGCGTCTCTGACTTCGCACAGGCCACGGACTCCTCGGGCCGTGGCCGCGAGCATGGCCGTGGCCTCGGACGGGTGCCATTCCAGTACCGAGCTGATCGGCGCGACGTCTCCGGCCGTGAGCGTCAGGATGGACGGACCCATGCGGTCGCGCACAACGTCAGCGGGGAGTTCGCCGTCCAAGCCCGGGCCGGCAACCAAGAGTCTTACGGGCGTGTTGACTTGGCAGCATGCTGCGAGCGTGAGTGCGTCGGCGAGCGGGCTGCGGAGTGTGGGCTCGTCGCCCCGGGCGAGGATGTCGCCGCCGACGTCCAGGAGGTCGATCGACTCGGGGGACAAGTGCTCCACGAGTTCTTCGAGCTGGCGGGTGATGCCCTCGGCCCCGTGGTGCGGGTCGATGAGTGCGAGTGTCTGACGGAGTTCTGCGGCGAGTCTGGGAAGGGTCGAGCCTGCTGGGGCTACGGGCTTCGCGTCAGGCGGTACGGCTTGGACGCTCTTGGTGAGCGGGCTGAGGCCGGTGAAGTTGGCCGGCCCTCGGGGGCCGGGTACCGGGTCGATCAAGAGGCGGTCCCACGCGTACGTGAAGATCACCGCCGGGCTGGCTTCGCGGTAGAGAGCGGCGTGGAGCATCGAGGCGGCGACTGCGTCGCCCCCTCCTCCTGCTGCCACGATCAAGCGCGTCACGCGCACCAGCGTACGGCTGCGAGGCTGGCCGTTCACCTATAGTGGCCACTGGTAATAGCCACCTACGGGATGGGGGAGGGGTTCGGTTGCCGAAGATTGAAGAGGCCCAGCCCAAGTACCTGCAGATCGCGCATTACATCCGCGATCAGATCTTGCGGGGCGACTTGCGGCCCGGTGACGAGGTCCCGTCGGAACGGCAGTTGGCAGCTGACTGGAATGTGTCACGGCCGACGGCTGCCCGCTCGCTGGAAGCGCTGAGCCATCAGGGCCTCGTCGAGAAGCGGCAGGGATCGGGCACGTACGTCCGTCGGCTGGAAGTGAATCGCCGCGCGCGCGAGCTGTACGGCCGTGCCAAGCAGACAGGCAAGATCTATACGCCTGGGGAGTACGCGGTGATTACCTCCGCGGGCTGGCTGGAGGCTCCCGACTACGTTGCTGAAGCGCTGAGTTTGGCACCTGGGACCCGTGCCGTTCACCGCCGACGAGTGACCAAGGATGAGTCTGGGCCCATCGCTCTCTCCACATCCTGGTTCGGTGCCGATGTGGCGGAGCATGCGCCGAAGCTCCTTGACCCGGACCGGATCCGGGAAGGCACGCTCATGTACATCGAGGGCATGACTGGCCGTCAGGGCAGTTATGCCGAGGACCGGATGTGTGCCCGGCTGGCGACCGAAGAAGAGTTGGCAGACCTGGAGTTGGTGTCCGGTTCAGCGGTGCTGATCGTCCATCACGCCGTCTACGACTTGCGGGATCGGCCGCTTGAGTTCGCCGAGGCGACTTATCCGCCTGGCCGTTGGGCGTTCGAGCACGGTTACCCGATCGGCTAGACAGTTGCGTCTCTCTCCGTGAATCGCTTGCCACACTGAGTGGCCAATGCCACCATCCAGTAAGTGGCTAAGGCCACTCAGGGGCGGGCGTGGAGTTACGGAACGTCGCGCCCGTACCACGTCCAAGTGGCGCCGTCCGGACTGTGACGGCACCGGTAGGGAGAGGTGACGCGTATGAGCGATGCCGCTGGGGGCCGGTGGACGGCGGGCGACCAACCCGTTTCGATCGGAAGCATGACCCTGTATCCAGTACCCGAGTCTGTATCGCGGGCTCGACGCTGGTTCCGGAAGTTCATGGACCCGTACGAGCTGAACTGCTCGATGGACGAGTGCCTGGTGATGATCTCCGAACTGGTTACGAACGCCATTCTCTACGGCGAAGCGGAGGAGCCCTGGCGCGTTCGGGTGGACTGGTGGCGCGTGGGGGAGTCGCTGCGAGTCGATGTGCACAACCCTGGCTTTCCGGCCCAGGTGCGGATGCGGTGTGCCGCTGCCGATGAAGCGCACGGCAGAGGGCTGTGCCTGGTCAACGCTCTTGCCGATTCATGGAGTGCAGGCCCGAGCCGGTTCGGGGGAACGATGGTCTCGTTCCTGGTGGATGGTGCCTGGAAGCCCTGAGCAGGGTTGTTCTTCCGGTCCATGGACGGAGGCTCGGCTACTTGGCCAGGTGATTTGGTCCGGTGCTCCACCTACGGGCGGATGGCGCAAGGCTCGAACCGTCGTCGTTTGAAGATGGCCTTCGCCGACTACCCGACGGTCGCCCAAATATTCGCCGGCGTCGCTCATGCACGTGCGACGCCTACGGAGTCGGCGACCAGCTCATGGCCGAGGCGGAGGTCATGAAGCCCGCCTATCTGCCCAGCGTGGCAGCACGGGCCTGGCTTTGGGCCCTGAGATGCCGGACATCGCCGAGACGCTCCGTACTGCTGGCCTCCCTGCGGACATGGCCGAGGCCGCGGTCAGAGTCATGTCTCGCTGGAGGACGATAAGGATCAGTACGACCTGGCAATCGCAGATGCCCTGGGCCACCTGCGGAGCCAGGGCGTCTGAGCAGTGATCAGCGTCGTCGGGGCCGAGACCTCAGCCGCGATCAGTCACGGTGGACCCTCCCACGACATGTCCAACGAAGGCCGCAGTGAGGGGCGCGGCTGCCACCGAAGCTTTGTGCGAGCCCCTCTACGTGCTGGGAAACCGCCACCGCGTAGGGGCCCGCATCTCGGAGTCCCAGCCGAAGGCCAGCCGGGGCCGGACCCGGAACGCAGGCCCGGCGGCGCCGGAGCCGTCGGCGACGCCGTCATTGGTCGCAGCGATGTCCCAGTCGTACTTGGGGTTGTACGCGGCGACGAACCGTGCCAGTGCCCGCACTCCCGAGACCGCCTCCGCCGTGCCTTCCACGATCACCGGCCGGTCACCGTCGTCCGGATGCACGGTGATCTCCGGATTACGGGGCAGGCTGAGCCGGGCGACGGACCCCGTGCTGAACCAGAACCCGTCCTCCAGCCAGACCCCCCAGACGGGACGCGTGTGCGGCCGGCCGTCGGGGCGCGTCGTGGCGATCCAGTACGTGCGGGCCGCGACCAGCCGCTCGACCGCCCACGTCCAGGGCAGCAACTCCCCCGGCTGCATCTGCACACCGAACATGACCGGCGCCTCGGCCACGGGAACAGGCAAAGCTTCCACGTGGCCAACCGTACGCCGGAGGGGTCGGTCCTCGACCACGCCGACCCGTGCTGCCTGGCACGTGGAGGCACCAGGGCCGGTGCCTGGTGCCCCTGAGGTCGGTCGGCTGTTTGGCTCAGCGCGCCGTCTTCGACCACTTCTCGTCCGCTGCGCCGTTGCAGGTCCACTGGATCAGCTGGGATCCCTTGGTCGCGTTGGAGCCGAGGCCGAGGCACTTGCCGGAGTAGACGTTGCGCAGTTCGCGCGTGCCGGGGTCGTACCACCACTTCTGGTCGACCGCGCCGTTGCACGTGTACTGGATCATGCCTGCGCCGTTGGCGAGGCTCGACGCGGGGCCCATGCACTTGCCCGAGTACGCGTTCTGCAGGAAGTAGGCGCGTTTGCCGTTGGAGTCGGTGGCGTCCTTGAACACCCAGCGTTCGTCCTGGGCGTTGGTGCATCCCCACTGGATGACCTTCGAACCGTTGGTGGTCTTGTTGCCCGCACCGGCGCAGAGCGCGCTGTAGTCGTAGCTGAGGTAGACGGCGCTGGGGTTGGTCGTCGGAGAGGCCGACGAGTGCGGGGCCGCGCCGCCACCATCACTGCTCGGCGTCTTCGTGGGGCCCGTCTCGCTGTTCTTGGTGTCGTCGCCCTTGCTGTCGTTGTCCTTGCCGTCGTCGTCCTCGCCCGGCCGCTGGGAGGGCGCCCCGGACGGCTTCCCGTGGGAGCTCGCGGACGACGAGGCGCTCGGGGAGTTCATGCCGGTGATCGCGTTGCCCCCGGGGAGCTGACCCCGAGCGGCGCCGCCTGCACCTCGTCACTCGTACCGTCGTGGTCGCCTATCAAGGCGTACGTGACACCGCCTCCGGCGAGCACAACGGCGGCGGCCGCCGCTGCGACGACGGTACGGCTGCGGCGCCGCGCACGGCCGGCCGCGGAGCGGCGGTTGCCGCGAGCGCGGCCCGCGACGGGTGTGCCGGAATGCGGAACAGTGTGCGGCTGGCCGGGCGGCGCATAGCCGGTGTGCGGAGGCTGCGGGGAAGCCTGGTGGAGAGCCGGCGCGGCACCGAACCCGGGCGGCGGCGTCGGGACAATGGCCTCCGTCGGCGTAGGGATGAGGGCCGACGGCGCGAGGTTCACCGTGCTGCCCGCGGCCACCTGCTCCAGCATCTCGCGCGCCTGGTCGGCGGTGGGCCGGTTCTCCGGCTCCTTCGCCATCAGCGCCTGCAGCACCGGCGTGAGCGGTCCCGCCCGCCGGGGCTCCGGCAGCGGCTCGGTGACGATCGCCGCCAACGTGGACCACGCGGACGTGCGGCGGAACGGCGAAGTGCCCTCCACCGCGGCGTACAGCGTCATGCCGAGCGACCAGATGTCCGACGCGGGATCCGGCTCCCTGCCCTGCGCGCGCTCCGGCGGCAGATAGTCGAGGGAGCCGACGATCTGACCGCTCTGGGTCAGCTTGGCCATGGCGTCGTCGTCGGAGGCTTCCATGCTGGCGATGCCGAAATCGGTGAGCACGACCCGGCCACCGCGCTCCAGCAGCACGTTTCCGGGCTTGACGTCCCGGTGCAGTACACCGGCCCGGTGCGCGGCGTCGAGCGCGTCCATCAACTTGGCGCCGATCGCCGCGGCCTCGCGCGGGTCCAGCGTGCCGCGTTCCGTCAGCACATCGTCGAGCGAGGGCCCGTCGACAAGTTCCATGACGATGACCGGCAGGCCCTCCTCCTCGGTCACGTCGTGCACGGTGACCACGCCGCTGTGCCGTATTCGGGCGGCGGCCTGTGCCTCCCGCTGCATCCGGGTTCGCAGATCGGCCAGTTCGGTCGCGGAGGCGTCGGTGTAGGCCCGCAGGATCTTGACGGCGACCTCTCGGTTGAGCAGTTCGTCCACCGCCCGGGCGACCACGCCCATACCGCCGCGCCCGACCGTCGCGGTCACCCGGTAACGCCCCCCGAGTACCTTCCCGATCAGCTCGCCGCCGTTCGCTTCCCCCGCCGTCACCGCAGTCCCCGTTCCTGTAACTGTTCGTCAATTCACAATCTGGAGGGCACAAGCGTAGAGGTAGGAGAACTGGGGAAAGCCCGGCGGCCGGGGCACGCGGCCCGCCCGGACGGACTGACATCCTCCCGGTCGCGCTGATGGCCGCATGTGTTTCAGGGCGACTTCACCGCGACGAGCAGGGCGTACCCGAGAGCGCCGTCGGTGACGGCGGCACGGGCCGCCTCGAAGACGGCCGGGGCGGCTTCGAGGTCGACGCCGGTGGCGGTGAGCCTCTCCGGGGCTGTCATGCGCAGCAGGTTCAGCCTCGCCTCGATCTGGTCGATCATGCGCAGCATTGCGTGGTTGTGGTCCTCGGTGGTGAGCGTGCGCAGTCCGGCGCCCGAGGTCGGACGGGTGGGGGCGGGGACCGGGGCGCTTGAAGGCTCAGCACCCCGGGGACAGTCCTGAACATCCCCGGGGTGCCTTCGACTCGTAGAACGTGTCGCTGGTGTCGGCGGCCTGCAGGTGCGTGAGGCCGCAGTGGTCAGCTCTTGCCGAGCAGCTTGTTCATGCGGGTGATCTCGGCACTCTGCGAGTCGATGATGTTGCCGGCCATGTCCTTGGCGGGCTTGTACGCCCCGTCGGACTGCTCGGTCTCGGCCATCTCGATCGCGCCTTCATGGTGCTTGATCATCATTTCCATGAACGCGGTGTCGAACGCCTTGCCGGAGGACGTCTCCAGCTTGTCCATTTCGTCGTTCGTCATCATCCCGGACATGGAGTGCCCGGCGTGCTCTGCGCTCTCGTCCTCCTTAGGGACCTCCTCGCCCCAGGAGGTGAGCCACCCGGACAGGGTCTTGATCTCCGGGGCCTGCGCCTTCTTGATCTCTCCGGCCAGCTTCTTGACCTCGGCGGACCGGGCCCGGCTCTCGGCCAGTGCGGCCATCTCTACGGCCTGCCGGTGGTGGGGGATCATGCCCTTCGCGAAGGTGACGTCGGCAGCATTGTGCTCACCCTGCTCGGCAGTGGGCGACGCGGTCGGAGAGGAGGCATTGTGGCCACTGTGGCCGGCCGAGCTGTCGTTGTTTCCGCCGCAGGCGGCGAGTACGAGGGCGGCGGTGGCCGCGGCTGCCGCGGCGGCGGCGCGACGGATCAGGGAACGGTGTGCGGTCATGGTGGTGCGACTCCTGTGTGTGCGCTGAATCAGGCATGGCTCTCAGCGGCGGCTCCGGCCAAGGGGCCGGGGCACACCGGGGCTGCCCTATATGCGCAGGAGTTGGAGTTCGCTCAATGAGGGCGGGGCACGTCCGCCCAGCGTCGCCGCGGGACCTGCGCCGGGCACGTCGGCCGCAGGGCAGGTGACCACTCCGACCGGAGACAGGTCAGGCAGTGCGGGCGCCCCACTCGTGCCACTGGCCGCGCAAGTGGCGTCGGCGTGCTCTGCGTGTCCGCCGGTACTGCCGCCGTCGTGATCGACGTGGACGCAGTCGTCACAGCCCGTCGCGTCGGCGTGCGACGCGGCCGCCGCCGCGACGGCGTGGCGTGCTTCCGGCATGGCGTGGGTCGGCACTGGGACGGCAGGCCCCAGGCCGTGCATGGCCACCACGCCCACCAGAACGGCCAGCACAAGCAGCACGTACGCCCGCGCCCCACCGGGCCGGGCCGTGCGCAACGCCTGCTGACTCATGCCCGCATCCTACGCAGGGGCTACGCCGCCTCCACGACGGCGGGATGCCCGCGGCCGTGGCCCGCTTCGGCGCAGAGCAGTAACCGGCGTCAGCCCGCCACGCTACGGCGCCACGCCGTGAACCGGGCGTACCAGTCGAGTACGTCGGTCAGGTGCCTGTGGGGGTTGGCGCACAGGGAGCGGATCTTGGCCGCGGGATCGATGAGCGGCACGGAGGGGAGGTCGTCATCGTCCTCGGCGTCGTCTGCGTCGAGCAGGTCGCGTTCGGTGTCGGTCAGGTGCTCGCGGGCGATGGTCACGAGCGGGTAGCCGCCCGCCACAGGTGGCTCGTCGGGTTCGTCCGGGACGCATCGCCATGAGGCGCCGCAGTGGCGGACCTGGACTTCGCCCAGGTACCAGGTTGCTACCGACATGAGGACGGTGTCGCGTGCCTGGTCGGCTTCCTCCCAGGTCGTGAACCGGCTGCGGATCAGCTTTTCGAGCCGGCCCAGCGATTCGGGGCTGAAGTCCCAGCCGCCTCCGTGGTCGGCGGCCCACTGGGGGAAGGCAGCCTGCTGGGTGGCCAACCATGCGTTCAGGCGGGGGTTGTCCGCCCATGCGGGCGTGTCGATGTCATCCATCGAATCACCCTAAAAGCAGGTGCTCACAGGGCCGTGACGCTCCTGTGAGCGAAGCGAGTTGATCCGGCAACGCGCGGCCGATACCACGCTGCGTCGCCCCAACAGGTCGTTACGGTAAGGCAGTTGCGGCGCCACACGTGTCACGGGGGCCCCTGGCGCCGCATGCCTTCTGTACTCAGGGCTCCCGATGGAGAACCCGTGACCAATCGAATACCGCTGCGCCCGCGGCGTATGTGGACGCGCGCCGTGCTCGCGCTGTCCTGCGCCGGGGTGCTGACCTTCACCGGCCTGCCCGGGATCGACGGCCTGTCCGGCACCGCGTACGCGGCGAAGGGCAAGCGCTGTGACGACACGTTCAAGCTGACCGGTCGGCCGGGCTCGAACTTCCCGTGGGACCAGAACATCCATGTCCGCGACCCCAGGTACTGGGACTCGTACAACTTCGATGCCCCGCGTCAGTCCATGGACGGCCTGACCCTCAAGGGCACTTCCAGGAGCAGCGCGCGTTCCTGGAAGACCTCGACGACGACTACAAGACGTACCCCAAGAACAGCCCCGACCGGGTCTACGCGCAGTACCGGGACTACCTGGCACGCAACGACTGGAAGGACACCCGCTACGGCGGCTTTGAGAAGTGGCTCAAGGACGCCTGGATCCTTCCGAACAACAACAACCGCAAGGGTTGGTTCTTCGAGCGGAAGGTCGTCAAGGACATGGGGCTCCTGGGCCCCGACTGGCTGTGCCAGGAAGAAGTTCAGGTCCGGGACAAGAACGGCAAGCCGGTTCTGGACAAGGACGGCAAGCCGGTGGTCCGCAAGTTCGACGCGGTGAACTACAAGACCAACCAGTTCATGGAGTTCAAGGCCGGGCCCACGAGGGACACCAAGCAGGACTTCGCCAACAAGACGTTCCTGGAGGACCTCAAGCGCAGCAACGCCCGCATCACCTACGTCAACGGCGAGTCCAAGGACAGGGCCACCAGCCGCTACCTGGGCGAGCTCGCCAAGTCGGCAGGGATGGACAACACGGGACGTCCCCGGGTGACCGCCTATGAGCACCGCTCCAACAGCAACCCGGACTACACGCGCGGGAAGTATTCCAAGCCCGACCCCAACCTCTCCCCGGGCGGCAACAACCGGGCCTCCGGCGGCGCCTCCCGCGTCATCGACGGCTCCGCGGCCACCCCGAGGGACATGAAGGAGCGGATGGACCGTATCCGCGCCAACGACCCCATGGGCAACCGCGGCCGGGGCGCCGGCGGTGTGAACTTCTCCACCCTCGAACTCTCCTACGTCGGCACGCCCGTCAAGGGCAAGGGCCTGCCGTACGCCTTCTCCGCGAGGAAGGTGGACGAGGAAGAGGGTCTGGGCTACGGCGGGAAGGCGAAGTCCCAGCTCATCTCCGACTCCTTCCTGACCTGGCTCGCCCTGACTCCGGACAAGTTCTGGGTCAACCTCAACCCGGACGAGCCCGACCGGATCATGGACAAGAAGTTCGGCACCACCGACGCAGGCCGCGTACTGCTCGAAGCCGACCTGGAGATGAAGCACGACTACGCCAAGCTCATGGACCCGCGCAAGCAGCCCGGCAAGCGTTACTGGGACGCCATGACCGCCCGGGGCATCCCCTGCGGCACGGTCGTGCGCAACTGGATCGTCCCCGAACCGGCGAAGGTCCGTGAGGAGGACGGCGGCCTCTACATCCTCGATGCCCCGCTGAAGGTCAAGTCCGTAGCCTCCAGCGTCGACACCCCCAGCCCCAACGGGGACTGCGAACTCACCGACGCCCAGCGCAAGACCTCACAGCGCCTGGTCAACCGGCACATCATCCCCGAGGTGGAGAAGAAGGTGAACACCGGCGCCGCCTACGCCGACCTGCGCCGCGCCTACACCGCCCGGGTCGCCGCCGAGTGGATCCGCACCCAGGACCGGAAGACGGCCACCGACTACCGGCCCGTGATCAACAGCAACAACGTCACCAAGTGGCCGCTGCGCGGCGCCAACAAGGACTGGAAGCCCAAGCAGACCTTCGACGCCTACGTGAAGTCCTTCACCGAAGGCGACTACTCCTACCCCTGCGAGGTCGACGGACAGAACAAGACCTGCGTCATGGGCGGCGTCGACTTCTCCAAGGCTCCCAAGCGCAACACCACCAAGATCGAGTTCACCGCCCGGCACCGCCACCTGCCGCGCACCGCGAAGTTCGCCGCCGACTCCATGGCCGACGACGCCGAGAGGGAGAATCTTCTGCTCCTGGGAGGCGGCGCCGACACCCGAACCGGCGGCGGAGGGGACGACGACGGGCCCATGCCCACGCCGACACCGAGCCCGACCGACAACCCGTCGACCCCGGGGCCGGACCCCACCAACACCAGCAACCCGGGCGGGACGAAGCCGGACGCCAACCGGCCCGACCCGGACGGCGACCTGGCCGACACCGGTTCCGACACACCGGTCGGCCTGATCACGGGCCTCGCCGCCGTCCTCCTCGCCGCGGGCGGCACCGCCGTGTGGTGGATGCGCCGACGCAGGGCACTCCAGGACTGAGTCACCCGCACATGCGACA
>NZ_JAGGPB010000066.1:0-3545 GCF_018614055.1 Streptomyces sp. ISL-98 | reverse complement strand
CATGCGACAACGACCAATGAAACTCGTTCCCCAGCTGTTGGCGATCCTCGTGCTGGCTGTGGTGACCATAGCGGTGTGGGCTGCCTGGCTGGGCTGGGACCAGCATCGTGACGTGCAACCTGATGGTTCGACGACCGGCCCGTACGAGGCGTGGCAGGTGATCGGGCTGGTGCTGTCTCTGCTGGCGCCGGTGTACTGGGCGGCATCCCGGCGCTACATCGCAGGCGCTGTGCTCGGCATCACGGTCGGCCTGACCGGTGCCGCTTATTACGACTGGTCGGACGACGCCAGCGGCCTCTTTATGGTCGGCGTGGGGATGGTCATGGTGGGGAGCCTCGCCGTGACCGCCGCCGTTTCCGCCGTGATCGCCTATGTGAAACGAGACCAAGGCCCCCCGACAGTCGCCCCTTAGCCGGGTGGGCCGGCAGTGTGCTGGTGGGCCGGGCAGATCGTCGAGTCGACGGACACCGCCCACTCGATATGCCTGGCCGCGTCTGTCTTGACCTGCATCCTTTTCACGATGCGGGGCTAGGCACCGTCGATGGGGCGCCTCAGGCAATGCCTGGGCGACGCTGGGCGCTGCTGCGGCCGACGAGGAACCAGAGCAGGCACCCGAGGAAGGGGGCCATCAAGGCGAAAACGAGCCAGACCAGCTTCATCCCGCCGGTGAGGTCGGACCTGACGATGCTGAGCAGAGCGCCGAAGAAAAACGCGAGAGCGCCGAGGACCACGGCAGCTCCTGCGCAGGCGATCATGATGTCGCCCGTAGGGGCAAGGGCCATCTGGTGTGTGAGCTGTGTCTGCATCGTTCTCTCCTCTTGCTGGTGGGGGGATTCTCAGAGTTCGTCGGTCGGGCTGGATGCGTGGTGACCGGTGGTTGGGGCGAGTGGCGCACCAGGTGTGTGGGTGGAGGCGGAGAGGCGGTTACCCACCTGTGCGGGAGCCATCGGCCGCAGCCACCGGCGCCGGCATCTGTGGATCGGCTGGCTCGGGCGAGTCCGGGCTGGTGCGTGCTCGCGTGTGTGGGAGGGCATGGTTCCGGATGCCGGCGAGGGTTTCGTGCGAGCCCAGGCCCTGCGGGTGGCGGCGGATGGCCCTCACGCAGGCGCCGATCATGGCGCCGTGCCGCTAGTAGAGGATGATCGCCGTCGGCACGAACATCACGATGGCCGGCGCGGGGAAGAGCAGCGCGGCCGTACCGATCGGCAGCAGGTAGATCCCTCACGCCTGGCGCCTCGCCGCCCGCAGCAGATAGACGCCGGCGGTGGCCGGGAGCACCGGGACGGCCAGGAGGACCGGGACGAATGCTCCGAGACCGAAGTTCAGCGTGCCCGCGGGGACCACCCACTGCGACACCACGAACAGCAGCGGCACGAGGGCGGCCGCCGTCCCGATCGCCTTGTCGCGGTTGCGCCACTGCGGCGCGGTCCACAGCCACCAGATCGCGCCGATCAGGGCCGGGACGCCCAGCAGGGGCCCGAAGACCGTCAGGGGGCCGGTCACCGCCAGCAGTCCCAGCAGGGCGAGGGTGCGTCCTCGGCTCACTTGCGGAGCGGGGAGCTCCTCGCCGAGTGCGGTGGCCGCGATTGTGCGCGGGTCGCCGAGGCGTGCGAGCACGGTGCGGATCTCGTCGTCGCCGGAGGCGGACTCTTCCGCGAGTGCCACGGCGATGTGCTCCTCCAGGTCGGCCAGCAGCTCGTTGCGGCGTTCCGGGCCGAGTCCGGCCGATTCACGCGCCACGGCGGCCAGGTACTTCTTCACCAGCGGGTGCTCGGTGATCGTCATGGTGGTCTCCTGTCAGTCGGTGATGAAGTGGTCGACCGCGTCACGGAAGTGCGGCCAGACAGCGGTGAACTCCTTCAGCGCCGCATGCCCCGGCGGTGTCAGCTCGTAGTAGCGCCGGGGCGGCCCGCTGGGGGACTCCTGCCAGCGGGTCTCCACCAGTCCGTCACGACGCAGCCGCGACAGCAAGGGGTAGATGGTCCCTTGGCTCGTGACCATGACGTTCACCGCGCCGAGGATTTCGAGCAGCTCCACGCCGTAGCGCGGGCCATCCCGCAAGATCGCAAGCACGCAGTACTCCAGCACCCCCTTGCGGAGCTGGCTCTCCGCCTTGCTTGCGACCGGCTTACCTGCAATGTCAGGTTCCATGCATTGCACAGTACCTGGTTATCTCTAGAAGCCCAAAGGTGACGTGGTCCGCACAGGCGACCGCGACAGCCCGCGGCTGGACGGCCCGGTCCGCCCGACACTGCCCGGCCCGGTGGCCAGGACATGTTCGGCCAGGGCCGCGGCGCCGGGTGCCAGCGCGAAGCCGGCCGTATGCGAGCGACTGCTGTCGGGGGGATTCTGGGTCCCACGGTGCCGCCACCGAACATTGACCTCCCTGTGAACCAGCTTCACTGAGATCTGACAAGGCATGCGTTGACGCCCTCCCCCGAAAAGCAGAGGCTTTCTTCCAGCGCCTCGCGCAAGCTCCGGTGGTCGTTATTCGGTACGGCGGTCATTCCTGATTCAAGGTGTTTCTGCTCTGCCGCGATATTCGCCGCTTTTGCAGACGCTTCCACCGGGCCAGGTATCCGGCACGTGTCGGTCCGCAGGGTGCAAAAAAAGCCGACAGCCGTCGCAAACCCTGGGAGCTTTTGTATGGCCTCGTTGCCGAACTCCGTGTCTGACGCCAAGTCCCGAGCCGAGGCTCTCCGTGAGGCGCTTGCCACCCGGGTGGTGGTGGCGGACGGTGCCATGGGCACGATGCTTCAGGCGCAGGACCCCAGCCTTGAGGACTTCGAAAACCTCGAAGGCTGCAACGAGGTCTTGAACATCACGCGCCCGGACTTTGTCCGCAACGTGCACAAGGAGTATTTCGCAGTCGGTGTCGACTGCGTCGAGACGAATACGTTCGGCGCGAACTTCGCCGCCCTGGCCGAGTACGACATCCCCGAGCGGAACTTCGAGCTGTCGGAGTCCGGGGCGCGGATTGCCCGCGAGGTCGCGGACGAGTTCGCGGCCAAGGACGGGCGGCAGCGGTGGGTGCTGGGCTCGATGGGTCCGGGGACCAAGTTGCCGACCCTGGGTCACGCCCCGTACATCACGCTGCGCGACGCCTACCAGATCAACGCGGAGGGCATGCTGGCCGGCGGCGCGGACGCGCTGCTGGTGGAGACCACCCAGGACCTGCTCCAGACCAAGTCGGCGATCATCGGCGCCCGGCGGGCGATGGAGAGCGCCGGTTACACCGTCCCCCTGATCTGCTCCGTGACGGTCGAGACGACCGGCACGATGTTGCTGGGCTCGGAGATCGGGGCGGCGCTGACCGCGCTGGAGCCGCTGGGTATCGACATGATCGGTCTGAACTGTGCCACCGGTCCGGCCGAGATGAGCGAGCACCTGCGCTACCTCGCCCGCCACTCCCGGGTCCCGATCTCGTGCATGCCCAACGCTGGCCTGCCGGTGCTGGGGAAGGACGGCGCGCATTATCCGCTGGGCCCGGACGAGCTGGCCGACGCGCAGCAGACGTTTGTGGGCGAGTACGGCCTTTCCCTGGT
>NZ_JAGGPB010000065.1 GCF_018614055.1 Streptomyces sp. ISL-98 | reverse complement strand
CCCGGCCCTGCGGGACGTCCACGGACATCACCGTGCGGAACCGGCCCTTGAAGTTCGGGGCATCAGCCCGGCCCTCCCAGCAGTTCTTCCACGCCTGGAAGTACGTCTTGAGCACCGCCTGCGCGGCCTGCGCGGGCAGGACAGCAAGGAAGTCGATGTCCTCGCGGGCCTGGCGAATCGCGGCGTCCGCGTGTCCGAGAGTCCGCTCTTCCTTCGGCATCATCTGCCACCAGGCGTGCAGCAGGTTTCACATGGTGCGAGCCGCGTGCGCCTGGTCATCGGCCTTCAACACCTCGGCAGGCGACAGCACAAGCCGGGCACGATGCCCGAACTGCCGCTTGACCAGGGTATCTTGACTCACAATCGAGAGCCTAGCTTTATGTCACCGCGCTGGAACCCTAATCCCGATGCCAGAACCGGTCGCCATGTTGTCTACAACCTGCACGTTCACTTGGTTTTCGTCACTAAGTACAGGCGGAAGGCGTTCACCGACGCCATGCTGACCCGCACCGAAGAGATCATGCGGGAGGTCTGCGCCGACTTCGAAGCCGAGCTGAAACAGTTCAACGGAGAACAGGACCACGTGCACCTGCTCGTGCACTACCCGCCGAAGGTCCAGCTCTCCAAGCTGGTCAACTCCCTCAAGGGCGTCAGCTCCCGCAGGCTCCGCCAGGAGTACGACAGCCGTGTCCGCCGGTACCTGTGGGGCGGACACTTCTGGTCCGGCTCCTACTTCGCCGGATCGTGCGGCGGGCCACCCCTGACCGTTGTCAAGCAGTACATCGAAAACCAGCAGCGCCCCGTCTGACCGTCACCACGCAGGCGCAGAGCCCTCCGGCCCAAGGATGACCCTTCCCCCCTGAAGGGCGAAGCACTGGCCAAGATCAGAGGTAGAAGTTCAGGTGCGTAGATACGAAGCTCCGTTGACGTCCAGTACCGCGCCCGAGCACCAAGTGGCTTCGGGAGAGGCCAGGTAGAGCACGGCGGAGGCGATCTCGTCCGGTGTGGCGACCCTGCCGAAGGGGCTCTGTGAGCGGATCCGATCGCCCTCCGCGTCACTGAGCCGGTCGGCGACCCGTTCGGTGGCGACGAAGCCGGGCGCCACCGCGGCGACCGCGATGCCGTGGGGCGCGAGGGAGACGGCCAGTGACTGCCCGAAGGCGTGCAGCGCCGCCTTGGTGGCGCCGTATGCCGGGTGGTCGGGCTCGCCCCGAAACGCGCCGCGCGAGCCGATGGTGACGATCCGCCCCTCCCGGCCACGCTCGATCATGCGATGGGCGGTGCAATAGGTGACGTTGACCGTGCCGAACAGATTCACCGCGGCGGTGCGCTGCCATGCGTCCTGCCAGTCCGGGTAGGACGTAGTGGCCGGCGGGTGCGCAATCATCACAGCAGCGTTGTTCACCAGTACGTCCACGCCGCCGAGTGCCTCGTCGGCTTCGGCGACCAGGGCTTCGACGCGCGCGGGGTCGGTGAGGTCCCCGCTGACGAGTGTGTGGCCGTTCCCGGCGAGGCCGGCGAGGGTTTCCTCCGCGTCGGACCGCCGGGTGGAGCAGTGCACTGCGACCCGATCGCCCTGTCGGGAGAACGCTGTGGCTACGGCACGTCCGATTCCCCGAGATGCGCCGGTCACCAGTACGCCTCGGCTCATTTCGCGAACACCTTTGACTCGTCCGACTCGTCCTGGAATACGTGAAAGCAGGGGCGGCTCATACGAGGCTCCTTCCGTGGTTGTCGGGTTGTCGTCATGACTTTGACCCTCCGCATGACTGAATGTCAACATTAGGCTTTATGGACATACTTGGAGTTCCGGTTGGGGGTCAGAACCCGGCTGTGGGCAGAGCGCGGCGGCGGGGCCTGGCCGAAGAGGCCGCCGATTGCATTCGAGAGGCGATCTTCGCCGGGCGTTTTCCGCCTGGTGCGCCTCTGCGCGAGGTCGAGCTCGCGGCGGCGCTGGACATCAGCAGGGGATCGGTCCGCGAGGGGCTGGCCGTGCTCGCGCGGGAGGGGCTCATCCGCAGCGCGTGGCACCGGGGCACGAAGATCATCGATGTGACAGCGGACGAGGCCGAGGAGGTGTACGCCGTCCGTGCGGCGCTCGAGCGGCTGGCCGCGCGCCTCGCCGCGGAGCGGGCCACCGAGGAGCAAATCGCGGAGCTGAACGGGATCGTGGACACGATGGCGGCGGAACTCGCCGAAGGCGCCGACGGTCCTCGGTTGCTGGCCTTCGACCTGGAGTTCCACGACCGGATCTACCGCCTCGCCGGCAACCGCCGCCTGTACGACGGCTGGGAAGGCGTGCGCTCACAGGTCCGCCTGTTTCAGCTGACCCGCGTACGGCTCGGGTACGAGGCCTACCGCGCGATCGTCGTCGACGAGCACCGCGAGCTGGTACGGCTGATCGGCGAAGGGGACATCCCGGCGCTGCAACAAGCCGCGGAGGAGCACGTTCTGTCGGCCTGCCGGGCCTTGTGCGGGCAACTCGCCGGGATGCCCGGGCCCGAGGAGTAACCCCCCGTCGAGCCGGAGGGGGGTTCGTCACAGGTTCTGCGCGGCCGCCAGCAGGATCTTCAGCAGCTCGTCAGGCGCGTCGCGCATCACGTTGTGGCCGGATGCGACGGCGTGCGTGCGCCAGGCGGGGTCGTCGACGAGCCGTTCATAGAGCGGGGTGAACGGAGACTGCCCGTCCCAGCCGGTGGCGTAGAGGTAGTCCCGGCTCCGGTACCGGTCGAGGCCGCCTTCCAGACGGATTGACTGGAGCAGGGAGGCCAGAGGGTGCGGGGTGGCCCGGGGGTCGAAGAAGGGCAGGGGGGCGCTGGTGAAGCCGGTCTCGTGTGCCCCGTCGAGGTACCAGGCCCGCTCCTGATCGGTGACCAGGGACCAGCAGGAGTCGCCGTCTTCGGGGACCATGGCGTCGATGTAGACCAGTCCGGCCACCCGGTCCGGGACGCGGTCGGCGGCGCCGGTGATCACCATGCCTCCGTAGCTGTGTCCTACCAGCACGGCGTCAGCGATCTGCTGGTCCGTCAGGAGATTGACGACGTCATCGATGTGGGTGTCGAGGTTGACCGAGGCGGTGAGCAGGTGGCTGCGCTCCCCCACTCCGGTGAGCGTCAGGGGGTAGGCATCGTGTCCGTGCGCGCGTAGCTGCCGGGCCAGCGGTTCGAAGGTCCATGCGCCGTGCCAGGCGCCGGGTATGAGAACGAAGGTGGTCATCGGAACATCCCTTGGGTGGTCAGTCGGTGACGGAGAGGACGATCTTGCCGGTGGTGCGGCGGGTGTCGCCGAGTTCATGAGCCTTCGCCGCCTCCTCGAGTGGAAGCACGGTGTCGATCTCGGGCCGCAGCAGGCCCGCCTCGGCCAAGGCCGCGATCTCCCGCATGCCTGCCTGGTCGGCCTCCACGGCCATGAAAGCGGCGCGCAGTCCCAGGGGGCGCGCCTCGTCGGTCAGGTACGCCTCAGCCGGGGACGCGAGGGAGACGAGTACGCCGCCGGGGCGGAGGGTGCGCAGGGAGCGCGGCCCGTAGGCGCCGCCGATCGCGTCGATGACCACGTCGACCGGTTCGACGGCCGTCTCGAAGTCGGCTTTGGTGTAGTCGACCAGCTCATCCGCGCCGAGTTCACGCAGGAAGTCGTGCTTGGCCGAACGGGCGGTGCCGATCACGTAGGCACCGCGGGCTTTCGCTATCTGCACGGCAAGGTGGCCGACGCCGCCCGCCGCCGCATGGATCAATACCCTTTGGCCGGGCCGCACTTCGGCGACGTCGACCAGGGCCTGCCAGGCGGTGAGCGCCGCCAGTGGCAGCGCGGCGGCCTGTACGTGGGTCAGACCTGCGGGCTTGCGCACCAGGTGCCGGGCCGGGGACGACACGTACTCGGCGTACGTACCGGCCGGAAGCGGGTGGCGCGGCATGCCGAACACCTCGTCCCCAGGAGCCAGTGTGGTCACCCCCGGGCCGACGGACTCGATGACGCCGGAGACGTCCCAGCCGAGCCGGATCACGGCACCTGCCAGCCCACCGGAGGCCCGGTGCCAGGAGTCGGTCGGGTTGACCCCGGCCGCGTGCACCCGCACCAGCACCTCGGCCGGCCCGGGCTCCGGGCGCTCCACCTCGATCATCTTCAGTACCTCGGGCCCGCCGAAACCGTCCTGACCAATCGCACGCATCGTCATCCCCCTTGTCCATTCGGGCCGTTGCGGCCTCGCTTGGATCAAGCTTCTCGCTTTCCAGCGCCCAGAACGAGCGGCAAGATTGCCAGTATCTGAAAGAATCTTGCCATGCACCGTGTCGTGGTCCTGGCCCTCGAAGGCGTTTATCCCTTCGAACTCAGCATTCCCGTAAGGATCTTCGGCAGCGCCGCCGGACCTGACGGTGAGCCGCTGTACGAAATCACCACCTGCAGCCTGGACGGCCGCCCGGTCACCACCAGCGCCGACTTCGCCATCACCGTGACCCACGGGAGCGAGGCGCTCCGGACGGCCGACACCCTTGTCATCCCACCCTTCACCTGCGGTCCCGACGAGGAACGCGACTGGCTGCCCGATGAAGTGGCCCGCGCCCTGGCCCTCCTGCCGGCCGGCGCCCGAATCGTCTCCATCTGCACCGCCTCCTACGTCCTCGCCGCCGCCGGCCTGCTCGACGGCCGCCCCGCCACCACGCACTGGAACGAGGCCGACCACTTCCAGCGCGCCTTCCCGCAGGTGGAGGTCGATGCGAATGTGCTGTTCGTCGACAACGGCCAGGTCCTCACGGCGGCGGGAGTGGCAGCCGGAGTCGATCTCTGCCTGCACCTGGTACGCCGTGACCACGGCAGCGAGATCGCCAACCGGGTGGCCCGGCTCTGCGTGGTACCCCCATGGAGGGAGGGCGGCCAGGCCCAGTACATCGAACGCCCCATGCCGGAGCCCTCCACGGACACCACGGCGGCGACGCGCGACTGGGCTCTGCGAGAGCTTCACCGCCCGCTGGCCCTGAGCGAGCTGGCGGGGCACGCCCGAATGAGCGTCCGGACATTCTGTCGACGCTTCCGTGACGAGGTCGGCATGCCGCCCGGCCAGTGGCTCTCCCAGCAGCGTGTCGAGCACGCGCGACGGCTGCTGGAGGCCACCGACCTGCCGGTCGACGAGGTCGCCGCCCACGCCGGCTTCGGCACCGCCGCCTCACTGCGCCAGCACCTCGCCACCACGATCGGTGTCTCGCCTACGGCCTACCGCCAAGCATTCCGCACCAGGTGAGACACGAGGTCAAACAGCAGGCAGCCCTTCCGACGCGAACACGGGCCCGGGCTGCCGGTTGGGCTCAGGCAGTTTGTGCGGCGGCAGATACGGGGGCCGGTTCCGGGCGCGTTCCCGCCGCCCACCGTGCCACCGGCCCCGCCGCGTACGACGCCGCCAAGTGACTGCGACGGTGTCCGGGTGCAAGCGCGAGATCGACCAGCGTCCGCACCGGACCGTCCGGGCACAACAGCGCGTCGCACAACTCGAACGATGCGTCGCCCCGCGCGGTCGTGCACGCGTCCCACTCCCACCGGAAGTGGGACGTTAAAGGTGTCCCGTAACTGCTGGCCGGGCCGGCCGCCGCTCAGGCACGTTGCGGTGAGGGCCCTCGGTAAATGAGAGGCGGGGTGCTGCTGGTTGGGCCACACTGGCGGGGCATCAGTTCGTCCCTCCTCCAAGCACCTACCAGCCAGCTCGCCATGGGAGCGTCCATGACAGCACCTCGCCTGACCCCGTTGTTGCAGCAGTTCGACTTCGCATGTGAGCGCCTGGCCAACCGCATGGCAGGGCCGGTGATGGACAGCGGTGACGGTTCGGAGACCAAGGTCGGCCCTATGACCGATGAGGAGTACTTCTGGGAGCCGGTGCAAGAGTGCTGGTCGGTCCGGCTGCGTGCGGCCGGACCGGGTCCGCGCGCGACCCTCCTGGCCGGCACCGGAGACTGGGGACGTGACACCGCGTCCTACCCGCACCCCTGGCCGCCGCCCTTCACCACCATCGCGTGGCGCCTGAGCCACCTGAGCGAGATGCTGTCCCTCCGCGCCGATCACACAGCCGGCGGCCACACCCTCACCCGGGACGACTACCGCATCAGCGGGAACGTGGCAGGTGCCGTCGCTGAGTTCGACGCCGGCGCCACGGCCTGGCGGAAGGCGCTGCTGAGCATCGACGACGCCGCACTCGACACCGTCGGCTACTGCACCTATCCGCACGGCAGCGACCCGGAGGAGCCGTTCATCGACATCGTGTGGTGGGTCAACCAGGAAGTCCTGCACCACGGAGCCGAGATCGCCCTGATACGCGATCTGTACCGCGCACGACAGCCCTGACCCAGCACACAGCGACGGGCGGACCGTCAGGATGTGGCTGTAGCCGGGAGGTCCGGGTGGGTCGGCGGGTGGCCGGACGCGGCGGGGAGCGTGAGGACCATGGTCATGCCGCCACCGGGAGTGTCCTCGGCGGACAGCGTGCCGCCGATCGCTTCGGCGAAGCCGCGGGCGACCGCCAGGCCGAGGCCGACCCCGGCGCCGCGCGGGGCGTCGCCGTAGCGCTGGAACGGGGCGAAGATACGGTCCTTCGCCTCGTCCGGGACACCGGGGCCGCGGTCTGTCACCCGGACTTCCACACGGTCCGCCATGGAACTGGCAGACACCACCACGGGCTCGCCGTCGGGGGCGTACTTGACCGCGTTCTCGACGATGTTGGCGACCGTGCGTTCCAGCAGGCCCGGGTCGACCGCGACCATCGGAAGGTCTTCGGGTATGTCGAGAACGACGCTGTCCTGCGGTACGCCGCGGAGCGCCATCGGGACGACTTCGTCGACGTCGATCTCCCGGATGAGCGGGGTGATGGTGCCGGTCTGGAGGCGGGACATGTCGAGGAGGTTGCCGACGAGGTGGTCGAGGCGGTCCGCGCCCTCCTCGATGCCTTCGAGGAGCTCTGCGCGGTCCTGGTCGGACCACTCCACGTCGTCGGACCTGAGGGAGGAGACGGCGGCCTTGATGCCGGCCAGTGGCGTACGCAAGTCATGGCTGACGGCGGCGAGCAGGGCCGTACGGATGCGGTTGCCCTCGGCCAGTTCGCGGGCCTGTTCGGCCTCGCCGACCAGGCGCTGACGGTCCAGTACCACGGCGGCCTGGGCCGCGAAGGCGGCCAGTACCCGGCGGTCCTCGGCCGGCAGCAGGCGGCCGGAGAGGGCCAGGGCCATGTGGTCACCGACGGGCATGTCGACGTCCGCGTCCTCGGGGCGTGAGAGCGGATGGGCCATCCCCACGCTGCCGGTGCAGGTCCACGGCTCGACGTCGCCGGCGCGCTCCAGCAGCGCCACGGATTCCATGTTGAAGGTCTGGCGGACCTGGTCGAGCAGCGCTTCCAGGCTTGTCTCGCCGCGCAGCACGTTGCCCGCGAGGAAGGAGAGTATCTCGGACTCGGCGCGCAGCCGGGCGGCTTGGTGGGTGCGGCGGGCCGCCAGGTCCACCACGGAGGCGACCGAGACGGCCACCGCGAAGAAGACCACTATGGCGACGATGTTCTTGGGGTCGGCGATGGTCCACAGGTGCAGCGGCGGCGTGAAGTAGTAGTTCAGCAGCAGCGAGCCGAAGGCGGCCGATGCCAGGGCGGGAAGCAGTCCGCCGAGCAGCGCGGCGCCGACCGTCAACGACAGGAACAGCAGCATGTCGTTGGGCAGGCCCATTGCGGGAACGATGCTGGTGTGCAGGTACGTGAGCAGTGCCGGGCCGCCCACGCCGATCAGCCAGCCCCAGATGATCCGGGCTCGGCCCAGGCGGGCGACGCGGGCCATGGGCAGGCCCCGGCCCTTGGCTGCCTCTTCGTGGGTGACGATGTGAACGTCGAGGTCGGGTCCCGATTCACGGGCGACGGTGGCACTGACGCCGGGGCCGAAGGCGTATTGCCAGGTCCTGCGGCGGCTGACGCCGAGCACGATCTGGGTGGCGTTCACCCCGCGCGCGAAGTCGAGCAGGGCGGACGGGACGTCGTCGCCTATGACGTGGTGGAAGGTTCCGCCCAGATCCTCGACCAGTGTTCGCTGGACGGCGAGTTCCTTGGGCGAGGCGGCGGTCAGGCCGTCGCTGCGGGCGATGTAGACCGCCAGTACCTCGCCGCCGGCGCCCTTCTCGGCGAGCCGGGCGGCGCGGCGGATGAGGGTGCGCCCCTCGGGGCCGCCGGTGAGACCGACCACGATGCGTTCGCGGGAGCCCCAGATCTTGGAGACCCGGTGCTCGGTGCGGTACTCCTGCAAGTATTCGTCGACGCGGTCTGCCGTCCACAGCAGCGCCAGCTCGCGCAGTGCGGTGAGGTTGCCGGGCCGGAAGTAGTTGGACAGGGCCGCGTCGACCTTGTCGGATTTGTAGATGTTGCCGTGAGCCATCCGGCGGCGAAGTGCCTGGGGCGACATGTCGACCAGCTCGATCTGGTCGGCGCGGCGGACGACCTCGTCGGGGACGGTCTCGCGCTGCCGTATTCCCGTGATCGACTCCACCACGTCGCCGAGCGACTCCAGGTGCTGGATGTTGACCGTGGAGACGACGTCGATGCCGGCCTGGAGCAGTTCTTCGACGTCCTGCCAGCGCTTGGCGTTGCGCGAGCCCGGGACGTTGGTGTGGGCGAGCTCGTCGACAAGGGCGACGGCCGGGCGGCGCTCCAGCACCGCGTCGACGTCCATCTCCGTGAAGACGGTGTTGCGGTACTCGATCTCGCGGCGCTGAGTCTCCTCGAGGCCGTGCAGCATCACTTCGGTGCGGGGCCGGTTGTGGTGTTCCACGAACGCGACCACACAGTCCGTGCCACGTTCGGTCCGGCGGTGCGCCTCGGAGAGCATCGCGTACGTCTTGCCGACGCCGGGTGCCGCGCCGAGGTAGATCCGGAGCTTGCCGCGTCCCATGGTTCCGATCTTTGCAGTCAAAGGCTTGTTTGCCGCTCCGCGTTCACAACGGCCTGCTGGACCGCGGAGGGCCTCACATCTCGAAGCGGTAGCCCATACCGGGGGCGGTGATGAGATACCGGGGATGCGAAGGGTCTGGTTCGAGTTTGCGCCTCAGTTGAGCCATGTAGACGCGGAGATAGTTGGCCTGGGTGTTGTAGGTGGGGCCCCACACTTCCTGCAGCAGTTGCTTCTGGGTGACAAGCCGCCCGCGATGGTGGATCAGCACTTCCAGCAGGTGCCATTCGGTCGGGGTGAGGCGGACATCGCGCCCGTCCCGCTTGACCTTCTTGGCCATCAGGTCGACGGTGAAGTCCTCGGTCGCGACACTCGCCGGATCCTCGGTAGGCGCCAAAGCCGTCGTCCGGCGAGATGCGGCCCGAAGCCGGGCCAGCAGTTCGTCCATGCTGAACGGCTTGGTGATGTAGTCGTCGGCCCCCGCGTCGAGCGCTGCGACCTTCTCGTCGGAGCTCCGGCGGGCGGAGACCACGAGGATCGGCACACGAGTCCAGCCGCGAAGCCCGGTGATCACTTCGATGCCGTCCATGTCGGGCAGGCCGAGGTCCAGCAGTATGACGTCGGGGTGGCGGGCGGCGGCCAGCCGGAGAGCAGTGCCTCCGTCGGGCGCTGAATCCACCTCGTATTTGCGTGCCTTGAGATTGATTTCGAGAGCCCGTACGAGCTGTGGCTCGTCCTCCACCACCAGCACCCGAGTCATCGGTGTGCCGCCTTTCCGTTGTGCACGAGGAGCGTGTCGTCATGGACTGGGGAGGGAGCCGTCGGCCCGAGGAGACTCCTCGGGCCTCGGGCTCCCGCCCATCGGCGTAAGACACTCACCTCTCGGTGAGTTCCTTGAGTGCGATGTTGAGCTTGAGGACGTTCACCCGGGGCTCGCCCATGAAGCCGAGGATCCGGCCGTCCGTGTTGTCCGCGACGAGCTTGTCGACCTGCTTGACGTCGAGGTTGTTCTTCTCGGCGACGCGGTGGACCTGGATCTTGGCGTACTCCGGGGAGATGTGCGGGTCCAGGCCGGAGCCGGAGGAGGTGACGGCGTCGGCGGGCACGTCCGACGGCTTGGGCTTGTAACCCTTCGCCTCGTTGTCTGCGACGACCGCCTTCTTGGCGTCGGTCACCCACTGAATCAGTTCCTTGTTGTCGCCGGACCGATTGGTCGCGCCGGAAAGGATCAGCGAGTACTGCGTGTTGACGCTGTTGGAGCCCAGGCCGTTGGACGGACGCGGCTGGAACCACTTCAGGTCCGGGACCGCCGCTTCCTGTGCGTCGTCGGGGTTCTTCTTCGGCAGGTTGTACGTCTGCCCGATCAGCTCCGAGCCGACGACCTTGCCGCCGGACTTGATCTCGGAGCCGTTGGCCTTGTCGTTGAACAGAGCCTGTGCCACGCCGGTGACGGCGAGCGGGTAGATGACGCCGCAGATGACGGTCAGGACGAGGAGGGCGCGGAGCCCTGCCCCGATGAGCCGTGTGGTGCCGCTGAAAGAGTTGTTCATGACGTCACCCGATGCCAGGGATGAGGGAGATGAGCAGGTCAATGATCTTGATGCCGATGAACGGTGCGACCAGGCCGCCGAGTCCGTAGATCCCGATGTTGCGGCGCAGCATCTTGTCGGCGCTCATCGGCCGGTACTGCACGCCCTTCAGGGCGAGCGGCACCAACGCGACGATGATCAGCGCGTTGAAGACGACGGCCGACAGGATCGCCGACTCCGGGGAGGACAGGTTCATGATGTTGAGCTTGTCCAGGCCCGGATATACGACCGCGAACATTGCCGGGATGATCGCGAAGTACTTCGCGACGTCGTTGGCGATGGAGAAGGTCGTCAACGCTCCCCGGGTGATGAGGAGTTGTTTGCCGATCTCGACGATCTCGATGAGCTTGGTCGGGTTGGAGTCCAGGTCCACCATGTTCCCGGCCTCCTTGGCGGCCGAGGTGCCGGTGTTCATGGCCACTCCGACGTCCGCCTGCGCCAGTGCGGGCGCGTCGTTCGTACCGTCGCCCGTCATCGCGACGAGTTTGCCGCCGGCCTGCTCGCGCTTGATGAGGGCCATCTTGTCCTCGGGGGTGGCCTCGGCGAGGAAGTCGTCGACACCCGCCTCCTCCGCGATGGCCTTGGCGGTCAGCGGGTTGTCACCCGTGATCATGACCGTCTTGATGCCCATGCGGCGCAGCTCGTCGAACCGCTCCCTCATGCCCTCCTTGACGACGTCCTTGAGGTGAATGACGCCCAGGACACGTGCGCCGCGCTCATCCTGACGAGCCACCAGCAGCGGCGTACCACCAGCCTGTGAAATCCGGTCGGTGAGTTCCTGGGTGTCCTCCGAGACACTGCCGCCCCGCTCCTTGACCCAGGCGACGACCGAGCCGGTCGCGCCCTTGCGGACCTTGCGGGCCTCTCCGTCCTCGGAGAGGTCGACGCCGGACATGCGGGTCTGGGCGGTGAAGGCCACCCACTCCGCGTCCACGAGCTCGCCCTGGTGCCGCTCGCGGAGCCCGTACTTCTCCTTGGCCAGTACGACGATCGAGCGGCCCTCGGGGGTCTCGTCGGCGAGCGAGGACAGCTGGGCGGCGTCCGCCAGCTCGGCCTCCGTCGTGCCCTTGACCGGGACGAACTCGGCGGCCTGGCGGTTGCCGAGGGTGATCGTGCCGGTCTTGTCGAGCAGCAGCGTCGACACATCGCCCGCGGCCTCGACGGCGCGGCCGGACATCGCCAGTACGTTGCGCTGTACGAGCCGGTCCATGCCCGCGATGCCGATCGCGGACAAAAGCGCGCCGATGGTCGTCGGGATGAGGCAGACCAGCAGGGCGGTCAGCACGATCAGGGACTGCCTGGCGCCGGCGTAGATGGCGAACGGCTGCAGGGTGACGACCGCGAGCAGGAAGACGATCGTCAGTGAGGCGAGCAGGATGTTGAGCGCGATCTCGTTCGGGGTCTTCTGCCGGGCAGCACCCTCGACGAGGTTGATCATGCGGTCGATGAAGGTCTCGCCCGGCTTCGTCGTGATCTTGATGACGATGCGGTCGGACAGCACCTTCGTACCGCCCGTGACCGCGCTGCGGTCGCCGCCGGACTCGCGGATGACCGGGGCCGACTCACCGGTGATGGCGGACTCGTCGACCGACGCCACACCCTCGACGACGTCTCCGTCGCCGGGGATGACGTCGCCGGCCTCGCAGACCACCAGGTCCCCGATACGCAGCTCGGTGCCGGGCACCAGCTCCTCGTTCTTGCCGGGCTCGCCGCCCTTGGCCAGACGACGGGCGACGGTGTCGGTCTTGGCCTTGCGCAGGGTGTCGGCCTGCGCCTTGCCCCGGCCCTCGGCCACCGCCTCCGCGAGGTTGGCGAAGATCGTGGTCAGCCACAGCCAGGCCGTGATCGCCCAGCCGAACCAGTCGCCGGGGTCCTTGAGCGCCAGCACGGTGGTGAGCACCGAGCCGATCAGCACCACGAACATCACGGGCGACTTGATCATCACCCGCGGGTCGAGCTTGCGGACGGCGTCCGGGAAGGACTTGAGCAGCTGCTTGGGGTCGAAGAGACCCCCGCCGACACGTCCGGGCTCGGTCTTGTGACCGGTCGGCACGTCGGAGTGCGGCGCCCGGGTCGGAGTGGCGGTGGACATGGAGCCGGGCTCCTCATGCTTCTTGATGTCGGTGGTCATGACGCCAGCCCCTCGGCGAGCGGACCCAGCGCCAGGGCCGGGAAGTAGGTCAGACCGGTAATGATCATGATCGTGCCGACCAGCAGCCCGGTGAACAGCGGCTTTTCGGTACGCAGCGTGCCCGCGGTGGCCGGGACCGGCTTCTGCTCGGCGAGCGAACCCGCCAGGGCGAGGACGAACACCATCGGCAGGAACCGGCCGAGCAGCATCGCGAGACCGATCGTGGTGTTGAACCACTGCGTGTCCGCGTTCAGGCCGGCGAATGCGCTGCCGTTGTTGTTGGCGCCCGAGGTGTACGCGTAGAGGATCTCGGAGAAGCCATGCGCGCCCGAGTTGGTCATCGAGTCGGCCGGGGTGTCCAGCGCCAGCGACGCGGCGGTGAAGCAGAGCACCAGGGCGGGGGTGATGAGGATGTAGCAGGCGGCGAGCTTGATCTCGCGGGTGGAGATCTTCTTGCCGAGGTACTCCGGCGTACGGCCGACCATCAGGCCCGCGATGAACACCGCGATGATCGCCATGATCAGCATTCCGTAGAGGCCGGAACCCGTGCCACCAGGGGCGATCTCTCCCAGCTGCATGCCCAGCAGGTTGATGCCGCCGCCCAGGCCGGTGTTCGACGAGTGGAAGGAGTTGACCGCACCCGTCGAGGTCAGCGTGGTGGAGACGGAGAAGATCGCCGAGCCGCTGATGCCGAAGCGGGTCTCCTTGCCCTCCATCGCACCGCCCGCGGCCTCGAACGCCGGACCGTGACCCGCGAACTCCGTCCACATCATGAGCAGGACGAAGCCGACCCAGATGGTCGCCATCGTGGCGAGGATCGCGTAGCCCTGCTTGATCGAGCCGACCATCCGGCCGAACGTCCGGGTCAGCGAGAACGGGATCAGCAGAATGAGGAAGATCTCGAAGAGGTTCGAGAACGGGTTGGGGTTCTCGAAGGGGTGGGCCGAGTTGGCGTTGAAGTAACCGCCACCATTGGTGCCCAGCTCCTTGATCACCTCCTGGGAGGCGACAGCGCCGCCGTTCCACTGCTGAGAGCCGCCCAGGAACTGGCCGACCTCGTGGATCCCGGAGAAGTTCTGGATGGCGCCGGCGGCGACCAGCACGATCGCGCCGATCACCGAGATCGGGACCAGGATGCGTACGACACCACGGACCAGGTCGGCCCAGAAGTTGCCGAGCTCACCGGTGCGGGATCGGGCGAAGCCGCGTACGAGCGCCACCGCGACCGCGATGCCGACGGCCGCCGAGACGAAGTTCTGCACCGCGAGGCCGCCGGTCTGGACGACGTGGCCCATGGCCTGTTCGCCGTAGTACGACTGCCAGTTGGTGTTCGACACGAACGACGCGGCGGTGTTGAACGCCTGGTCCGGGTCGATCGAGGAGAAGCCCAGAGATCCGGGCAGCGAGCCCTGGATCCGCTGCAGCAGATACAAGAAGAGGACGCTGACGGCGGAGAAGGCGAGGACGCCGCGCAGGTACGCGGACCAGCGCATCTCGGCGTTGGGATTGGCTCCGACGGCCTTGTAGATCCACTTCTCGACGCGCAGATGCTGGGTCGAGGAGTAGACGCGGGCCATGTAGTCGCCGAGAGGACGGTATGCCAGTGCCAGCGCGGCTATCAGCGCGAGCAGCTGGAGCACACCAGCGAGAAAGGGGCTCATGACTGTGCTCAGAACCTCTCCGGGTACACAAGGGCGAGGACGAGGTAACCCAGCAGGGCGACGGCCACGACAAGGCCGACGATGTTCTCGGCGGTCACAGCTTTGCCACCCCCTTGGCGATGAGTGCCACCAACGCGAAGACCGCGATCGTGGTGACGACGAAGGCCACGTCGGCCATCGTGAGCTCCTGAGAGAGGTGCGGGAATGTTCGGACCCCCAGAGCAAAGCCTGTTTCCGACCCGGCACCGGCGCCGTTGACGGGTCCCTTACGGCCATTGGCGCGCTCTTGACGACTCTCTTACGCCCGCCCCGGCCGACCTGCGGAGAAACCGGTGGCCGTTACACCGACCGCGAGGGTGTGACCCACTGGCCGCGACCTTTTCCGGTCACCGCCGAGGAGCGGGCGGCCGGGGCACTTACCGCTCCCTGACGCCCTTTCAGTACTTTTTGACACACGCTTGACGCCAGGCCGGGGAAGCCGTCAGAGGGCCGTAAATTCCCTGGGAACAAGGCGAGTTGACCGCACCTTGGCCCCTAAATTCCCTGTGGCCGCTCAAGGTCGCGGACGTCAGTGGCATGACAGCACCCCTGGGGTTCGCCCGCGGTTCGTCCCCTGCCGACTCCCCCGGCCCACCCCATGCGGGGCCCGGACCCATCAGAAGGTCTCATCCATGCTTCCCGCCGCTCCTCAGCAGGCCCCTACGGCTCCCACAGGCCGGACCCCAGGGAGTGGGCCGGACCACCGGCCTCCTCGTCGCCGGCGCCGACAGGGTGGGCTCATCGATCCCGTACAGCTGCTGAAGTCCTTCCCGGAGGCCGTCCGCAAGCTGCACCCACGGGCCCTGGTCAGGAAGCCCGTACTGTTCGTGGTCGCGGCGGGATCGGTGCTGACCACTCTCTCGGCGTTGTTCCACCCTTCTGTCTTCACCTGGGTCGTCAGTGTCTGGCTCTGGCTGACGGTGATCTTCGCCAACCTCGCCGAGGCCGTCGCCGAGGGCCGCGGCAAGGCGCAGGCCGAGTCCCTGCGCCGCGCGCGTACGGACACGGTCGCGCTGCGACTGCGGACCTGGCGCGTCGGCATCGACCTGAACCGTGCCGAGACGGAGGCCGTCGCCGCGACCGACCTCCGCCTGTTCGACTTCGTGCTGGTCGAGGCCGGCGAGCTGATCCCGGCCGACGGCGACGTCGTGGACGGGGTCGCGGCGGTCGACGAGTCCGCAGTCACCGGCGAGTCCGCCCCCGTCATCCGGGAGTCGGGCGGCGACCGGTGCGGTGTCACGGGCGGTACGACCGTGCTCTCCGATCGCATCGTCGTACGGGTAACCTCCCGCCCCGGTCACTCCTTCCTGGACCGGATGATCGCCCTGGTCGAAGGAGCATCGCGGCAGAAGACCCCCAACGAGATCGCGCTCAACATCCTGCTGGCGGCGCTCACCATCGTCTTCGTGCTGCTGGTCGTGGCACTCCAGCCAATGGCCGCCTACGCGCACGCCGCCCAGTCGACCACGGTGCTCGTCGCCCTCCTGGTCACCCTGATCCCGACCACCATCGGAGCCCTACTCTCCGCGATCGGCATCGCCGGTATGGACCGGCTCGTCCAGCGCAATGTGCTGGCGATGAGCGGCCGCGCGGTCGAGGCCGCAGGCGACGTCAACACCCTGCTGCTCGACAAGACCGGCACCATCACCCTCGGCAACCGCGAGGCCGCCGGATTCGTACCGCTGCCCGGCGTGGACGAGCTGATCCTCGCCGACGCCGCCCGGCTCTCCTCGCTGGCCGACGAGACGCCCGAGGGCCGCTCGGTCGTCGTACTGGCGAAGCGCAAGTACGGTCTGCGGGAGCCCGCCGAAGGAGAGCTGAGCCATGCGCAGTTCGTGCCCTTCTCCGCGCTGACCCGGATGTCGGGCGTCGACCTGGCCTGGGACAACGGCGCGGCATGCCACATCCGCAAAGGCGCCGCGTCCGCGGTGACCGACTGGGTGCAGATGCGCGGCGGGACCGTACCGGCTGAGGCCGGCATGTTCGCCGACTCCATCGCGGCCTCCGGCGGCACCCCGCTGCTCGTGGCGGTGCACGACTGGGACGGGGCGCGAGTCCTCGGGATCGTTCACCTCAAGGACGTGGTCAAGGAGGGCATCCGGGAGCGGTTCGCGGAGCTGCGCCGCATGGGCATCCGTACCGTCATGATCACCGGTGACAACCCGCTGACCGCGCGCGCCATCGCGCAGGAGGCGGGTGTCGACGATTTCCTCGCCGAGGCCACCCCCGAGGACAAGCTCGCCCTGATCAAGCGCGAGCAGGCCGGTGGCAAGCTGGTCGCCATGACCGGCGACGGTACGAATGACGCCCCCGCCCTCGCCCAGGCTGATGTCGGCGTCGCGATGAACACCGGCACCTCCGCCGCCAAGGAAGCCGGGAACATGGTCGACCTCGACTCCAACCCCACCAAACTCATCGAGATCGTCTCGATCGGCAAGCAACTCCTCATCACACGCGGGGCGTTGACCACCTTTTCCATCACCAACGACGTCGCGAAGTACTTCGCGATCATCCCCGCGATGTTCACGGGTGCGTATCCGGGCCTCGAAGCGCTCAACATCATGGGCCTGCACAGCCCCACGTCCGCGATCACCTCGGCGATCATCTTCAACGCCCTGATCATCGTGTCGCTCATCCCGCTCGCTCTGCGCGGCGTGCGCTACACCCCGGCGTCCGCGCACGACCTGCTGCGCCGCAACCTCGCCGTCTACGGCCTTGGCGGTCTAGTGCTGCCCTTCCTCGGCATCAAGCTGATCGACCTGCTCGTCTCGACGATCCCCGGTCTGGGCTGACACCCATCAGAGCACCGTCAAGGACCGCACGGGACTCTTGAGCCCGTGCCCGCAAGCCAGTTGCATGAAGGCGTGAACAGCAGCCTGCGCCATGACGACCGGCCACCCCATAGGGTGCCCCCGGCCGTGCGCGCTGCTCACCCGCCGGTGCGGTGACGCACCGTTTGCCCGCGGCCTCCTGACGGCGGCCGCTTTCTTTCCCGTACGCCCGCTCCCTGAAGGGCGTACGTACCCACACCCTTCGCACGTCGCGTGCTCTCGTTCCACAGCGAGGGCATCGGCGCGTGCCCGTTCCCAGGAACTGATCATGTCTTCTGCATCCCTGTCCGGCCGGACCGTGCTGGTCACCGGCGCCACCTCCGGCATCGGCTACGAGACGGCCCGGCAGCTGGCCGAGCGCGGCGCCACCGTCCTCGTTCACGGCCGCATCGCCGAAGAGGCGCGGGCCACGATCGACCGGCTGACCGCGACCGCCGGGGTCGACGCCACCCACCTGTGCGCATTCGCCGCCGACTTCACACGCCTGGATGAAATGGAGGCAATGGCCGCCCGCGTGGTCCTGGAGCACCCGAATCTGGACGTCCTGGTCAACAACGCCGCCATGGCCGCCCCCGAGCGCCACACCGTCACCGACGACGGCAACGAGATCGCCTTCCAGGTGAGCTTCCTCGCCCACTACCTGCTCACCGGCCTGCTGGAGGAGACCCTCACCAGCGAACCCGGCGGGCGCGTCATCAACGTCTCCTCCTCGCTTCACCGCACGGGCTCCATCCAGTGGAGCGACCCCAACCGCGCCCGCCGCTACTCGCGTCTCGCGGCCTACGCCCAGTCACAGCTGGCGCTGACCGTCTTCGCCGCCGACCCGCGGGTCACAGCCGCCTCCCTCCACCCCGGCATCTGCGACACCGCGCTGCTGCCGCTGTACGCCCTCAAGGGGGCCACTGCTGCCGACGGCGCCGCCCACGTCGTACGGCTCTGCGACCCGGCGGTCGAGATCGTCAACGGCGCCTACTACGACCGCGACGAGCGCGTCGAGCCCGCTCCGGCCGCCACCGAAGTCCGCACGGTCAAGCGCCTCAACAAGCTCGCCGACGTCCTCGTCGGCCACACCGCTAGAAGGGACAACGCTGCCCCTGCGCCATCACCCTATGTGGCGTTGGCGCAGGGGCTCCGGTGCCCGGTCCCACCGGTCAGCCGGTGGGACCGGGGGCCCAGAAGAGCGATGAGACCGAAGCCCTCGTTGAACCACGTCCGACCAGATCCACCCCACAGCCGAAGTCAGGTGGTCTCTCCCGTGATCCAGCTTCAGACGCCCCGTCTCCCCGCCCTCGCCGACTGGTTCCCCGCCGGGGCACCCGGCGCCGCGGCCCTGGCCGAACATGTCCTGGCCACCGGGGCCGGACAGTGTTGGGCGGACCGGGCCGTCCAGCCGCGGGCTGTCGCGGTCGCCTGGGCGGACCATGTGCTGCTCCGAGGCGATCCGCGCGCCCTCACCCCGGATTCCCTGACGCATCTCGCCGACAGCTACATCGAGGCCCCGGAGCGCTTCCTTCCGGCCCTGGGTGCCGCGTTCGCCCAGGTCGTACCGTGGGAACGGATGGTGTACGTACACCGCGCGCCCGCAGAGGCACCCCGCCCGCCGCGTGGCGTGACGGTGCGCCGGCTGGTCCCCGAGGACACCCCGGCGCTCGTCGCACTCGACGCCGATTTGGCCTGGATCCACGGAAGTTGGGGTGGCCCGACCGGCCTCGCCGCCTCCGGGCTCGGCTGGGCCGCCTTCCACAAGGGCCGAGTCCTTGCCTTGGCCTGCACCCGGTTCCTCGGAAGCGCCTACGAGGACATCGCCTGCGTCACCACTGCGGACCACCGGCGCAGACGCCTCGCCCTCGCGTGCGTCGCCGCGCTGTGCGCGGACATCACCGAACGGGGCCGCACCGCGAGCTGGTCCTGTTCCCGCGACAACCGCCCGAGCCGACTGCTGGCTTGGACCGCCGGATTCCGGCTGGAGAGCGAGTACATCCACTACGCCACCGGAAAGTCCGCCTCACAGCGCATGCGGGGCGCGAGAATCTCCGCGTGAGCATGCGGCGCACCGGTTCGGCGCCGAGTTCGGCGGATGCAGCGCGTGCTGCGGCACAGTCGGTGCACGTAACAGTGTGACCGCATAGGTTCGCCGGATTGGGCGATCAAGGCCATGAAGACGAGCGATTGGCATCCCCATCAATTGCCTTGCCCGCTAAGGGCCTTGGCGTGTTCGCATCGTCGGCACGGCACTAGAGTGAGACGGTGACCTCTCTGCCGGAAGACCCGCCGTCGCTGATCAGCGAAGACGACCGCGACACGGCCGTGCAGCGCCTGCAGGAGGCGTACGCCGAAGGGCACATCTCGCACGAGGAGTTGGACGAACGCCTCCACCAGGTGCTCACCGCCAAGACACGCAGCGAGCTCGTGTCGCCTCTGGCCTCGCTCCCGGAGGAGAATGCGGGCACCACGTCCAGGATTGCCGCCGCCGGCGGACGGATCCGGCGGCGCGGCGCATGGCGGGTACCTCGGATCCTCAAGGTCGAGTCCGCATTCGGAAGGGTGCACCTGGACCTGTCCCGGGCGGTCATCGAGCATCCGGTAGTCGACATCGAGTTGCAACTCGGCACCGGCAGGGCCAAGATCACGGTGCCTCGCGACGCGATCGTCGACGTCGAGGCTCTGCGCACCGGGTGGAAAGACTCGCTCTACAAGACCCGGCGGCGCTCCCGCCCCGGCGGGCCGAGGATCCGGATCTCCGGAACCATGGGGTTCGGACGGTTGAAGATCCGCCACGCGCGGCGTTGAGGCCCCATCCGGCACCAGGACCACCTGTCCGTCACTTCTTCGTCCCCGCTCGACTGCTGATGCTGTGACCTCATTGGGTCGCCAGTTGGCTCAGGCCGCGGTCTTGAGGGGGGCGTCCGCCCCAGCGGATGCGTTTCTCACTGCGGATGCGGGCGCGTTCTCGGCGTTCGGCGGCCAGGACGTCGCGGTGGCGGGCGTCGGCCTGGACCAGCTGGGCGATCACCGGCACCCGGTTCCCGCCGGCCGAGGCCAGCAGCATCATCGCGCGCCGGTATCGCACCGAACTCGTGCTGCCCCGGCGCACGATCTGCTGCAGCCGCTGCCCCTCCTGGTCGGTCAGTCTGCGCACACGGACAGGCTCGGCCACCGCGCCTCCAGCGGTCGGATCGGACGTCACCACACATCCAACCGCCACGACCCCCAACCCGGCGAACCTACGCGGTCAGAGCACTAGCCAATGACGGGCCGCTCCTCGGGCAGCTGGTAGAGGCGGCCGCGTACGCGCAGCGCGAGCGCGGAGGCCACGGTGATCGGGCCGATCCGGCCGATGAACATCAGTGCGACCAGGATGAGCTGCCCGGCCTCCGGCAGGTCACCGGTGATGCCCGTGGTCAGTCCGCAGGTGCCGAACGCCGAGGTGGCCTCGAAGAGGACCGCCAGCAGCGGCTCGTCACTGATCGTCAGCAGAACCATGGTGGAAACGATGACCGCGCCCACACCCAGCAGCGCGACGGTCAGCGCCTGGCGCAGTACGGAGGATGTGATCCGGCGGCCCATCACCTCCACGGCGGTGTTGCCACGCACCTCGGCGAGAATCGCCGTGCCCAGCACCGCGAAGGTGGTGACCTTGATTCCGCCCGCGGTGCTCGCACTGCCACCGCCGATGAACATCAGCACGGTGGTGACGAGCAGAGTCGCGGGCTTCATCTCCCCGACGTCGACGCTGTTGAAGCCCGCCGTGCGAGCGGTGACGGCGTTGAAGAAACCGTTGGACAGCTTGTCCGGCCAGGTGAGCGGTCCGAGGGTCCCGGGGTTGGACCACTCCAGCAGCCAGGTGAACACACTTCCCACAACGAGCAGGACAGCGGTGGTGAGGAGGGTGAGCCGGGTGTGGAGCGACCAGTGGCGGGCGGACCGCACGAACGCGCCCGAGCGGCCGCTGCGCAGCAGTTCCAGCAGCACGGGGAAGCCGATGCTGCCGAGGATGCAGGCCACAGCGATCGGCAGCATGACCCAGATGTCGGAGGCGTAGCCGACGAGATTGTCGGGGCGCAGACCGAAGCCGGCGTTGTTGAACGCCGAGACCGCGTGGAACAGCCCGTAGTACGCCGCCTCCCCGATCGGCTGCCCGTGGGCGAAGCGGAAGCGCAGCATCAGCCATGCAGCGACGGCCAGTTCCACGACCACGGTGATCCTGGCGACGCCGAGCAGGACTCTGCGGACATCCCCGATGCCCAGGCTCCCCGTCTCGGCCTGCGCAGTCAGCTGCAGGCCCAGCCGGATCCGGCCCAAGACCAGCAGCCCGAGGAGCGAGGCGAACGTCATGATGCCGAAGCCGCCGAGCTGGATCAGGCCCAGCACCACGACCTCACCGAATGTGTTCCAGTGACTGCCGGTGTCGACGACGGACAGCCCTCCGGACATCGCGCCGGTCGCGGTGAACACGGCGGTCACCACGCTCGACGCCCGCCCGTTCTCCGCCGAGACGGGGAGGACAAGCAGCGCGGTGCCGAACGCAATGACCAGAGAGAAGGCACCGACCACCACCAGTGCCGGACGGGCGAGCAGCGCTGCCCATCGCGTGCGGTCCATGCCGTGTCCCTTCGCCGCCGACACCGTCACCAAAATAGCGGCGATCCGTCAGAAAAGGATCATATGGCCCTATTCGGGACGCCGGGTCCAGGCCGGCCACTCAAGGCCGCAGACGTCAGTGGCTCTGCAGCCGGAAGCGCAGTCGGCAGATCACGGCGTCCGTGTCCCGGCGGACGGCGTGCGCGACGACCGCCCCGCGCTGGTTCTGCAGCACGCGCTGCCACAGCCGGGCCGGTTCGACCTCGGGAATGAGCACGGTGATCCGGGTGCCCGGTCGGGCGGCTGCCAACTCGCGTACGTACGCGGCGATCGGGCGACCGACGGTGCGGCGGGCCGAGGCGACGCGTATCAGCGGGACGCCCGGGTTCCATAGCGCCCAGTCCCGTTCCAGGGCCTCGGTCTGCTCGCGGTCATCGGGATCGGGGTGACAGACCGTCACCGCGCGCACCTCGTCGCCGAGCGACACCGCTGCGGTCAGGGCTTCGCTGGTGAGCCGGGTCAGGGAGGAGACCGGGACCAGTACCAGCGAGCGGTCGCAGTGCGGGGGTTCGGGGATACGGCCGACCCCGAGGCGCTCGCCGATCCTGCCGTACGCACGGTGGATGCACTCGAACCCGACGACCAGCAGCGGCAGGGCGACCACGATGAGCCATGCACCGTCGTGGAACTTGGTGGCGGTGACGACGACCGCGCTGACACCCGTGAGTACCGCGCCCAGACCGTTCAGGAGGGCTTTACCCACCCACAACGGGCCGCGTACCTCGCGCCAGTGAAGGACCATTCCGGTCTGGGCGATGGTGAAGCCGACGAAGACGCCGATCGCGAAGAGCGGGACGAGTGTGTTGGTGTCGCCGCCGGAGAAGACCAGCAGCGCGGCGGAGACGGCCGCGAGGGCGAGGACCCCGTGCCGGTGGACCTGGCGGTCGGCCTTCAGCCCGAAGACATGCGGCAGGTAGTTGTCGCGGGCCAGCAGCTTCAGCAGGACCGGCAGCCCGCCGAAAGACGTGTTCGCGGAGAGCGCCAGCAACACCATGGTGGCGAACTGGACGACGTAGAAGGCGAGATTGTGCCCGAAGGACGCGTCGGCGAGCTGGGCGAGCACGGTCACGCCCTCGGCCGGTTGCAATCCGAAGCGGGAGATCAGTACGGACAGGCCGATCAGCATCACGCCGAGAAGCGCGCCGAGGGCGACCTCGGCGCGCTGGGCGCGGCGGGCGGCCGGGGCGCGGAAGGACGGGACGGCGTTGGCGATGGCCTCGACACCCGTCAGCGCCGAGCAGCCGGAGGCGAAAGCCTTCAGCAGGAGGAGCGCTCCGACGGTGATGGCGTTGTCCGCGAGGACAGAGGCGTGGCCGGCGGCCGCCTCGGTGCTGACCGGGGCTGCGCGGAACAGGCCCACCGCGATGAGGCCCAGGATGGAGCCGATGAAGACGATCGTCGGCACGATGAACACACGGGCCGAGTCGACGATCCCGCGCAGGTTCACCGCGGTGATCAGGACCAGTACGACCAGGCACAGCCACAGCCGCTCGCCGTACAGCTCGGGGAAGGCCGACGTCAGCGCGGCCATGCCTGCGGTGACGGCCACGGCCACATTGAGGACGTAGTCCAGGACCAGGGACGCTGCCGCGACCAGGCTTGCACGACGGCCCAGATGTGCCTTGGCGACCGCGTAACTCCCGCCGCCGTCCGGGAAGGCGGCGATCACCTGTCGGTACGAGGCAACGAGCACCGCCAGCAGCGCGGCGATCGCCACGGTGACGGGGAGGGTGAAGCCGAGTCCGTAGCTGCCCGCTGCGGCCAGGACCAGGACGATCGCTTCGGGCCCGTACGCCACCGAGGCCATCGCATCGAGCGACAGCGCGGCCAGGCCGGTCACGGCGGTGAGCTTGTGCCGTGCGCCGGTATCCGGGGGTTCCTCCGCGCGGGGCGCAGTTCCGGGTTCGGTGGTCATGGCGGACATGCGGGTGGGCTCCTTTGTTGCAGGTCCGCTCAGGGTGCGCCCGAATCCGGCCGGTCCTGCCCGGCCCTGGCGCGTTCTTGGCGCGAAACGGCGATGCCTTCACGCGTTCTTGACGACAGCCGTCACGAGGGCGTCAAAGTTGACCGACGCCTCGTCAGCGGTTCATCAATGATCCGGGTACCCGCCCTCAACGGCCCTAGCGTCGGCTGCATGAGACGGAGCACACGACTCGTTCCGGGGCGCGCCCGCGACCGAGTGGAGCCCCCCGGAACGTACGCTTCCAATGCCGGCTGGGCCGGTGATCTACGGTCCGCGGCCGGCTGCGCCGCATTGCTTGTCGTTCTACTGCTGCTGATCGACGGCGGATCGGGCAGCCTCACTGCCCCGCGTGCCGTCCTGTGGACGGGACTCGCCGTCCTGCTGCTCGTGGTGCTGTTTCCGGCACGAGTGACAGCGGGCGAGGGCTGGCTCGCCTCGCGCAGCCTCCTGTGCGAGCGGCGCGTACGGACCGACCAGTTGGTGGCCGTCCGCTGGTCCGACGGCGTCGCGCAACGCCTCGTCCTGCGGGACCTGGACGGCGGACGGGTCGAGCTGGACCCACTGGTGCTCGTCGCCAATCCACCGCTGTGGCGTCTGCTGGACGCGGGCGCCCGTACGTCGCTGGGCCGGGGCACGCTGCTGTGCGGTGCGACCGCCCTGAAGCAACTGTCGCAGCGGATCGACGGCGAGACCGCCCAGACGGTCTTCAAGGTGTCCGGCCTGCAATAGCGTCAGCTGGTCACTCGCGGCTTGCCGACTCCGGTCGGCCGCCGGGGGCCAACTGCAGCATGTATACGCCGCCCGGCGGATCCCTAACGAGTTCTTGAGTCCTCACCTGGTAGTGCGGTCGTGCTGCCGAACAGGCGGGGCGGCCTACGCTCGCGCCGTGCTCAACGTGACGGGGATCCTCAAACGGCTGGTCATCGGCCGGGCCATGCGCAGTGAGGAGCTGGGCGAGACCCTGCTGCCCAAGCGCATCGCACTGCCGATCTTCGCCTCCGACCCGCTGTCCTCGGTGGCGTATGCCACGCAGGAGATCCTGCTGGTACTGACCTCGGCGGACTCGCCTACCTCCACTTCATCCCGTGGATCGCCGTCGCTGTGGTGGCACTCATGACCGTGGTGGTTCTCTCGTACCGCCAGGTCGTGCATGCCTATCCGAGCGGCGGAGGATCGTACGAGGTCGCATCGACGAACCTCGGCCCGTCGGCCGGGCTGGTCGTCGCCGCCTCGCTGCTCGTCGACTACGTCATGACCGTCGCTGTGTCGGTCGCCTCCGGCGTTGACAACATCATCTCCGCCCTGCCGGACATGGCCGAGCACCGAGTTCTGATGGCAGTGGGCTTCGTCGCGCTGCTGACCGCGATCAATCTGCGCGGCGTGCGTGAATCCGGCCGGGCCTTCGCCACCCCGACGTATCTGTTCATCGGTGGTGTGCTGATCATGGTCGGCACCGGCCTGTTCCGCTATCTGGTGGGTGACGCACCCGTGTCGGAGAGCGCCCGTTACGGCGTTGAGGCGGAGCCCGGCGACGCGGATCTGGCGGGGTTCGCACTGCTGATGCTGGTGCTGCGGGCGTTCTCCAGCGGCTGTACGGCGCTGACGGGCGTCGAGGCGATCTCGAACGGCGTACCGGCGTTCCGCAAGCCCAAGTCGGCGAACGCGGCCGCCACCATGCTGGCCATGGGCGCCATCGCCATCACAATGTTCGCCGGTGTCACCACGCTGGCGATCGTCGCCAAGGTGCACATCGTCGAGGACCCCTGCCACCTGACCGGACTCGCCGACTGCGGCTCGTACTCCCAGCGCACCGTCATCGCCCAACTGGCTGCCTCGGTCTTCGGCGGCTCGGACACCTTCGGCTTCTACTACATTCAGGCAGCGACCGCGCTCATCCTGATCCTCGCCGCGAACACCGCCTTCAACGGCTTCCCATTGCTCGCCTCGATCCTCGCCCTGCACCGCTATCTGCCACGGCAGTTGCACAACCGCGGCGACCGGCTCGCCTTCTCCAACGGCATCGTGGCGCTCGCGATCGTCGCGGCCTGCTGCTGTGGGCGTTCAAGGCGAACGTCACCGACCTCATCCACCTCTACATCCTCGGTGTCTTCACCTCCTTCACGCTCTCTCAGACGGGCATGGTCAAGCACTGGAACCGTGAGCTGCGCGTGGAGAGAGATCCGGCCGTGCGCGGCCGCCACCAGGTCGCGCGGGTCATCAACGGGGTGGGCGCCTGTGTCACAGGCCTGGTCCTGGTGATCGTGCTGTCGACGAAGTTCACACAGGGCGCCTGGCTGGCGGTACTCGCCGCGATCTTGCTCTGGGTGATGATGCGCGGCATCCGCCGCCACTACGACGCCACCTCCGCGGAGCTGGCGGTCACCGATCCGCACCGCGAGATGGTGGCGCCCTCCCGGGTGCTGGCGATCGTACTGGTCTCCACCATTCACAAGCCCACCCTGCGGGCGCTGGCCTATGCCCGTGCCTTCCGCCCCGACAGCCTCGAAGCCCTCACGGTCGCGGTCGACCGCGACGCTTCCACCGAGCTCAAACGGCAGTGGGAGCACTACGGCATCGAGGTGCCGCTGAAGGTTCTCGACTCCCCCTACCGCGAGATCACCAGATCGGTCGTGGAGTACGTCCGCTCCATCCGGCGGGAAAGCCCACGCGACGTGGTCGCCGTCTTCATCCCCGAGTACGTCGTCGGCCACTGGTGGGAAACCCTCCTCCACAACCAGTCCGCACTATGGCTCAAGAGCCGCCTGCTCTTCACCCCCGGAGTGATGGTCACCAGCGTCCCCTGGCAACTCACCTCCTCCGCCCACGCCGACCGCCCCGCAGCCCGCGCCCCCGGCGCCGTCCGCCGTGGAGAACCCAACAACACGCGCAAGAGCAGCGACGTCGGCACGCACCACTGACCTGGGTTTCCTGCTGACTGCACCAACGAGGTTCCTACACCTTGCGCTCGCAACGCACGGCCCATCACCTCGCGTGTCCACCCCGGAGTGCGTCGGCGCTGCCAAGAGGTCGCATACTCAGTGATCGTTGCGGTGTCGTGATGCGGTGATGCGGTGATGCGGTGATGCGGTGATGAGCAGCAGCCGACCAGGAAAGGTTGATGGGGGATATGAAGGACGACGCGATGGAACCGGTGTTGCCGGAGGTGGTGGACAGTCCCGCACTGCGGGCGCAGCCGACCGGGAGCGTGGCGCGGTGGCTGCTGCGCCACCAGGTTCAGCCGGTCGGACCGGCGGCCGATGAGGGGCACGCCGAGCCGCACGCCTGGTGGAAGGTGATGTGCCTGACCGGCGTCGACTACTTCTCCAGCCTGGCCTACGTACCGGCGATCGCGGCACTCGCCGCCGGGGCGGTCTCACCGCTGGCGACGCTCCTGATCGTGGCGCTGACCCTGCTGGGGATGCTGCCGATGTACCGGCGGGTGGCCAAGGAGAGCCCACACGGAGCCGGATCAGTGGCGATGCTGGAGGACCTGCTCCCGTTCTGGCGGGGCAAGCTGTTCGTGCTGATCCTGCTCGGGTTCGTGGCCACGTCATGGATCATCACGATCACCCTGTCCACGGCAGACGCCTCCGTGCACGTCGTGGAGAACCCCTTCTTCCCCCAGGCCCTGCATGGCCACGAGGTCGCCCTCACGGTGGCGCTGCTGCTGGTGCTCGGAGGGGTCTTCCTGCTCGGATTCAGCGAAGCGGTCAGCGTGGCCATCCCGCTGGTCGCGGTCTTCCTCGTGCTCAACGCGGTGGTCATCGGTGTCGGTTTGGTGGACGTGTTCACCACGCCGGGGGCGTGGTCGGCGTGGACGGACGCACTCGGCGAGGAGGGAGGCGGCCTGGGCGATCTCATGCGGCCGGCGCTGCTGGCGTTTCCGCTGCTGGTGCTCGGCCTGTCCGGATTCGAGACCGGCGTGAGCATGATGCCGCTCGTGGCAGCCGAAGGTGACAACCCCGAGCAGCGGCTGCGCTCGCGGATCCGCAACACCCGCAGGCTGCTGACCACCGCCGCGTTCATCATGAGCGTCTACCTCCTGTCCGCCAGCTTTGTCACCACCGTCCTCATCCCCGAAAAGGAGTTCGAGCCGGGGGGTGCGGCCAACGGCCGCGCCCTGGCCTGGGTCGCCCACGAGAACGTCGGGGAGGCGTTCGGCACCTTCTACGACATCAGCACCATCTTGATCCTGTGGTTCGCGGGCGCATCCGCGATGGCAGGGCTGGTCAATATCGTCCCGCGGTACCTGCCCGACTACGGCATGGCCCCCGAATGGGGACGCGCAGTACGCCCCGTCGTCATCGTCTACACCGCCCTCTGCATCATCATCACCATCGCGTTCGACGCCGATGTCGATGCTCAGGCAGGCGCGTACGCCACCGGCATCCTGGCCATGATGGTCTCCGGCGCCTTCGCCGTCACCGTCTCCTCAGTACGCCGCCGCCGACGCGCCACCGCCACAGGCTTCGCGCTGCTCACCGCGATCCTGCTCTACGCCCTGGTGTACAACATCGTCGACAAGCCCGACGGCATCGCCATCTCCGGCATGTTCATCGCCGGCATCATCGCCGTGTCGCTGATCTCCCGGGTCTCGCGCACCACCGAACTGCGCGCCGACCGACTCGTCTTCGACCCGGCCGCCCGCCAATTCATCACCGACACGCTCGCCCACGACAACTCCATCAACATCATCGCCAACCGGCGTCAGGCCGGCGACAGCGCCGAGTACACCGACAAGGAGCGCGAGCAGCGCGGCACCAACCCGGTGCCCGGCCCGGCAGATGTGCTGTTCCTGGAAATCGACGTGGTCGACCCGTCCGACTTCAGCGAAACCCTCACTGTCCGCGGCGTCGAAGTCGGCGGATACCGGATCCTGCGCGCCGAGGCCCCGGCCGCGCCGAACGCCATCGCCGCGATCCTGCTCGCCCTGCGCGACGCCACCGGTGTCCGGCCGCACTGCTACTTCGCCTGGGCAGAAGGCAGCCCCCTGCGGCACATGTTCCGCTACTTCCTTCTCGGCCGCGGCGACACCGCTCCGGTCACACGCGAAATCATCCGCAGTCACGAACCCGACCCCGACCGCCGCCCCGGTATCCACGTCGGCGGCTGACCCGCCACAGCGCCTGGCTCCACAAGGGACGTTGCCGACAGCACGAAGCCCCGGGAATTCGCCATGACCTCCCGGGGCTTCGCGCTTCGCTGTGCGCACGCGCCGCCGAACAGCAGACACCGTCGCGCCGAGACCGTCGACCTGATCCTGCGCCGCCCGCGGTCGCCGACTCATTCCGTCCGCAGGCCGACGGTCATGGTCAGGCTGCTGGGGAGGGCCTCGCAGGCGTCGCGCAGGTGCAGGGCCAGTGCCTCCCCGGCGGGTGACTCCGGGTAGGCCGGGGACATCCAGGTCCTCGCGGCATGCCTCCAGGACACCCGCTCCCATCTCTTCCTCACCTCCGAGTACCTCGGCGGCCTCGACCTGTTCGAGGACCTGGGCCTGATCGCGGTGAGCGACGACGAGGTGGGTATCTTCTGGTCGTTCGGCGCGTACTGACGTACGGGCGGCCATGACGCACGCCATGGGCAACAGTCGTTAGCAGCCGCAGGTACGTACGAGATCGACCCGGCGGCATCGACGGTTGGCTTCGACGCGCGTGCCATGTTCGGGCTGCTCCCAGTCCGCGGCACCTTCACTATCAAGCATGGCTGGATCAATGTTTCCGAACTTGCAGAAGAGTTGTCGGTGAAAGTCGTGACGGAGGCAGCCAGCTTCGAAAGCGGCAATCAGCAGCGTGACGACCATGTCAGGTCCTCCGACTACCTGAACGTGGCTCGATGTCCCGACGGAGACACTGAATCCGTCAATGACAGGCACCGTCACCGTGACGCCGTGGCAATGGCAGCCGCCCGGCACATCGCCCGACGGTGTGCCGCGCCGGCTCCTCTTGAGTGGAGTTGCCGCGCCTCCCGCCGCGAGTCACCGCTCTCGGTCCGGTTCGACGGCGTACTGGACGAGGACGAGCCCGGAACCCTCCCAGGTACGGGTGCCGAGCAGCCGCAGGGAGACCGGCGGCCGGCTCTCGAAGGCGGGGGTGCCCGCGCCCAGAACGCCGGCGCCGATCATCAGGTGGAGCTCGTCGACGAGGCCGTGGGCCAGCAGGTCGTTCCACAGGGTGTGGCTGCCGAAGACGATGATGTCGCGGCCCTGGCCGCGCTTGAGCTCAGCAATCTGCTCGTGCGCATCGGCGCGGCCGACGATGCGTGTGTTCTGCCACGGCGCGGCCGGGTCGGGCGTGAGGTTGTCGGAGACGACCACCTTGTCGATGTCGTTGTTACGGCGCGAGATCTCGCGCTCCAGCGGTGGCGCGTCAGGATCGTCGGCGATCGCCGGCCAGTAGCTCCTGAACCCTTCGTACGACGTGCGGCCGAGCAGCAGGGTGTCCGCTGATCGCAGCCGCTCGGCGTTGTACTCGGAGAACCCCTGGTCGAACGGCATGGCCATGACGTCACCGCCCGGGCCCGTGAAGTAACCGTCGAGCGAGATGATGTTGCAGACGATCAGCTTGCGCATCGCCGACACCCCTTCCGGGCATTCGTCCTCGGCATTCGGTCGTACAGGGTAGAACGCATCCACGCCGCGAAGTCATCGGACGCGCGGTTCTTCGAGCCGAGTTGTCTTCCCGGGTCCGGTCGTGAGGGTTCGGTGCACGGGCCGGGCAGGACAGGCGTGCGCGCGGGTTCCGAAATCCCCGGCGGACCCCGGCCGGGGTGAGCCGGGCGGGCACGGCGGGCCGTTCCCAGGGTCGGCGGAGGTCGGCCGCGAGTGGGCAGGCAAGGCGGAGCCGGTGTGGGCGGTGATGATCAGCCTTGTCCAGCCGCCGGCGGCCTCGGGGGTGCGAATCTTCGGCCGGGTCCATACGAGCGTCTGCTTGATCGCACTGAAGCAGTGCTCAAGTTCGACCCTGCGCAGGAACGCCTGGCACCGCAGATCGACGTCCTCGCCGGTCATCCCGGTTTTGTATCGATCACAGCCGCAACCCCACGGAGACAACACAACCTGCGGCTGTGGTCCGGGCGTTCAGCTCCCCTTCGGCTCACCACCCGCCGAAACGGACGCTGTCAGTGTGCGCCCCTACAGTGACCGCATGATCCCTGAGACACAGCCTGAGAGCGCCCCGCAGCATCTGCTTCAGAAGTGGATCGGCGACCTGCCGTATCAGCTGCTGCTCCTGGAGAAGGTGCTCCTTACCGACGATTTTCCCTTCGACTACTCCCCCAAGTCGCTGGACGCTTTGGAGGCTCGCCTGCTGCAGCGCTACGAATCCGCCCAAGTCCCCGAGAAGCGGACGGAGTTCGTGGAGAGTGCGATGGCCTATCTCGGCGAAATCCTGCTCGGCATCGCGGGCGGTGCTTGGGGCTGGAATACTCGGCCGGTCGACGATCTCCCGGGGCAGCCCGTCGTCTGGCCGGACCCCGAACTTGAACTCTCACCCGTCGCACCGATGTTGCTGATCTCGTACGCCCTCCGAGTCCGCACCGGGACCGCGTTCGCCGAGGAGATCGAGCGGCTGCGGCAGGCCGTGGCGGCACGGCAGCATGCGGTTCCGGGGTGGGAGCCGGTCAAGGAGCACACGCCACGCGTGGACCCCAGTGCGCCGCTGCCGCAGGATCCGGTGCTGACAGCGTGGCTGGCCGAGCGGAGGAAGGCGCTCTCCGTCTGGGCCGAGGACGCGTTCGACGGAGCGTGGAGGTGGAATTTCCACCCCGACACGTTGGACTGGCTGGAAGTTGTGGTGAGGCGGCGGTTCGCCACGGTGGAGGAATTCGACGCCTCACGGGACGAGCCGTTCGTACAGGGCGCCTGCTGGTACATGGGCGAGGTGATCCGGCGGAACAAGGGGGCGGTGTGGCAGTACATCCCGTTCGATCCTGACGCCGAGCCCGGGGCCCCGGGGTCGCGGGAGAGCGTGTGGACCGAGGTGCCGTTCGTGGATCAACCGGACAAGCGGGTCGGGGGCGCGGCGATTCCGCTGGGGTGCCTGCGCGAACTGCTCCTCCAAGAGGAGGTGGACGGGGAACCGAAGGAGCGCAAGGACACGCTGCGGGACGTGCTGTTCTGGTTCAGGTCGTCCTCGTACGCACACGTGGGGGCGCTCCTGAAGCGGATGGGCATGGTGGCTCGGGAGAAGGTCGACAGCGTCCTCACGAAGTACGTCGAGTTCGCGCACGACGAGCTGCCACCCCACGAAGTGCCTGCCACGCTCGAAGCGTTCGGTGTGGCGATCTCGGCCCACGGGGACGATGTCGACGATCTCGAGGAGAGCTACGCGGGCATCCTGGAGGAGGCCGCGGCACTCACCGACGGCGCGGTCACCATCACCGACGTCAGGCTGCACGGGGGCGAGTACGGCGACGTCCTGGAGTTCGCCCGCAACGGCGTCCTGGTGACCCAACACACCGAGCACATGTCGGACGACTACCTCGACCACCTGGCGATCACGGAGTTCATCGACCACGTCGATCCCGACCCCGGCGACGACATACGCCGGTTCTACCTGGTCGGCTTCGTGCGCCTCAGGGACGCCAACTACGAGAGCTACTTCGTTTTCGCCACGCCCGAACAGGCTGCCGTGCTGGAGACGGGACTCGGCCTGGAACTGCGCTGAGCGAACCGAGCGGACCGGTGATCGGCCCCGGCGCGGGGTGGGGCCGATCGACCCGGATCCGTCGTGACGCACAGGCGTGGCGCGGAGACCTCAGCTTGCCTCTTCGACGCCAGATACGGCGCACCTCGCATGGTGTCGGCGTACGAGCCCAGGTGCAGAGGCGTTGGGCCCCTCGCGTGGCAGACCGGCCGGAGCGGACCGGGGCGCCCACCTCACGGGCGCCCCGTCACCCGTGACCGCTCACGATGCGTCCGGACCCACGTCCGCCGCCGTGAGGGGACGGCGGAGAGGAGCCAGTGTCGAGTACTCGTCGGCGCCGATGTCACGGGTGGTGCCGCGCGAGTGGCCGTCGATGTCATCGGCCACGGACGGGCTCCCCAGCGTCGCTGCGCCGATCGCCGGGCTGCCCGCCGACAGCCGGAATACACCGTCGGACTCCTGCCGAAGGAGCGGGTCGACCCGGCGGTAGGTGCCGGAGGGGATGTTGCCATTGGACGCCGCACCCCACAGGATGTTGCTCTGCCAGGTGAAGCCGGTGGTCTTCCCCACCGCGACCAGGCTGCCGGCGCTGCCGACCAGGAGGTTGTCGGCGATGACCACGTCACGGGGCTCGTAGTCCCGGGTCTCGCCCGAGAGCGTTCCGGCGTTGCCGAGCAGAGTGTTGTGCACGATCACCGCGCGGTCGCACGCGTCGTTGCCGCGCCTTTCTTCGGTCGTCTCGCCGGGGTGGTGGTCGCGGGTGGTGCCGCTGCCGATCACCAAGGCCCGGCCCGACAGGCCGCCGAGGTAGTTGTTGACGACCAGATGATCGTTGCCGTAGACGCGCAGCCCGTCGGTACCGCCGATCAGGTAATTGCCCTCCGTCGTGGAGTGGTTACCGTGGCGCAGCACGATTCCGCCGCGGCTGTCGCGAATCGTGTTGTAGCGGATGCTGTTGTCCGAGGATTTCACCGAGATGGTCTCGGGGTCTCCGTCGCACCGCTCGAACAGGTTGTACTCCACGATCGCGTGCGCGCTGGACAGCGCCCGACTGCTGACGCCGAGCCGGATCGGCTCGCCGCCGTTGGCGCCGGCGTAGCTGTGGCCGGAGAAGTGGTTCTTGTAGATGTGGAGACGCTGGGCCATCGCGGTCGAGCCGGGGCCGTCGACGACGACGAAGATGCCTTCGGTCGTCTTGTCGTGGAAGCGGTTCCGGTCGATCTTGACGTCGTCGGCCCGCACGACGACCCAGTCGAGCCCGCTGATGTCGGCGAAACGGAAGTCGTTGCGGGTCAGTCGGATGCGGGGACAGCTCGCCGGAATCTCCAGAGTGGTGCTCTGGCGGAAGGCGAAGCCGCTGAGGGTTATGTTGCTCGAGTTGCTGAATACGAAGCTGCGCCGGCCCTGGAGCACCGCGCCGCCGCGAGATTCCGAGACGATGGTGATCGGCGCGCTGCTGGTGCCGTTCTTGCCCGAGACACTGATGGCACCCCCCGACGGGACGGTGTACGTGCCGTCGGCCAGGACGATCCGGTCGCCGGGTACCGCGCGGTCGATCGCGTTCTGGAGGGCGTCCAGGGAACTGACCGTCGTCGTGGCCGCCGACGCGCTGGTCGGCAACAGGGCGTCGAGTGGCACAGCGGCGAACGCTGCGCCCAGCAGGGTGCCTGTGAGAAACGTGCGTCGTTGCATGATGCCTCCGGTAGGAACGGAAAGGTGCTGAGCCGGCACCATCAGGTTGGGAAAACGCTCAGTGCCCTGTTGCCAGGAGCTAGGAGCTAGGACAGGCTTCGGAGAAGTAGCTGCGGATCGCTTGGCGTTGCCGACCTCGCCCGTGGCCGGCTCATCCGATCGGGGCTCCCGACGCACCCCGACCCCGTGGGCCCAACCCGAAGCCGCCGCAGGCGGTGAGCGCCAGGCTGAGGGCGGCAACGGCCGCGGCCACCGGCAAGGCCAGAGCGATGGATGGAGGTACACGTGTGGGGACTCCCCGTGTCATGCAATCAGTACGGCTTGCTCATAGCTTCGGGCCCTGCGCTGCCGTTCCGCTGACGTACCGCTGACGTGCTGCTGTTCCGGTCCACCTCGTCGAAGACCTGCCGCCGATTCCGCGGCGGCCGACCCATCTTCGCTATCGGAGCCAACAGCGGCTCCAGCCACCACCACTGTTGGTCTGTCAGATCCCCCCGGCCCCACGAGCGGATCCTGGCACACCTGGCCTCGTGCGTGGTGTGGTCAGCAACTCCCCGCGTCTCAGCGGGACCGGTGGTTCGACGAACTGAGGTCCTCGGCATCAACCCGTCGGAGAACGACGTCCCCACAGAGTTCCTGGACGGCAGCTGGCTTCAATCAGCATCGTGAAGCCTTCTGAACACGCCTTTCACAACACGCCTTAGGCGCTGAACGCCCAGATGAGGGTGATGGTGCCGACGAGTCCGACGGTGCCGAGAATGGTTCCGGCAATGGCGGTCCACAGGCGGCCGGTGCCGTGGACGGCGTAGTGGATGCCCGCTGCGCCGAAGGTGACGGCGAGGGCTCCGGCGATGAACCCCCATGGGAGCGTGGGCACGAGCGCGGGCACCCATGAACCTATGGCGGAGAAGGCTCCGAGGACAAGTGCGGTGGGGCCTAGGGCGACGGCGGGTGTGTCGGTTCGGTCGGGCACGGTCGGCTCAGGCATGACCTGTTCCTCCTTTGAACGTGTTCAAATTCTGCTCTGATCGTACCGACAGGGGGTGGCGGCCGACTGGTTGGGGTCGAGGCATGGCGAAGCCCCGCCGGTCCGCACGGACCGGCGTTCGGGGGTCCCGCACACGTGGCCCTTCACCTGACACTGTTTTGAGCGCTGGCCGCGGCCGCGCTTGAAGTGCTGACGGCTTGCGGATCAGACAGCTCGGGCGTTCAACTCACCGTCGAGGGTGATCCGTTGCGCTGACCAGTGCGCCATACGCCAGCAAGGTGTGTGGGCTCACTCGGCCTCCAGGCGGTAGCGCGAGGTGGTCACCACGATCTGCCCCTAGGTGGCCTTGTGCCGCTCCGCTCTCAGCCGGTGTCGCCATGTCCGTGATCCACATTCCCGTCGCGATGCATGCATGCATGCAGCCAGAAGGGATGCCGACGTGCACAACTGGCCACAAGACTTGCCGCGCCTCACCAGCGGGCGACCGCCCAGGCGAGCGCATAGCCCGCGCTGTTGAGGGCGCAGTGCAGTGCGACGGGTGGGATGAGGCTGCCGGATCGGCGGCGGAGTTCGCAGAAAAATACGCCGGCGAGGGCGGTGCCGGCCACCGCTGCTGCCACAGACAGGGCGACCCCTGTCGGGCCCGTGCCAAAGACAGCCTCGGCAGCCGCGTTCGCGCGCGTGAGCCCCCGCGAGGGCTCCACGTGCCAGAGCCCGAAGAGCACCGAGGACGCGGCGGTCGCCCAGGTGTGTCCCCACCTCCGCTCGACCATGGCCCACAGCACTCCCCGGAACGCGATCTCCTCGAGCAGTACGGTGCCCAGCGGTACACGGACCAGCACGCGGAACACCAGTTGTTCCGGGGTGAGGCTCGCAGCGCGTTCGTCCAGGAAGGCCTCCCGGGTGAACGGCACGGCCAGACCCAGCAGATAGACCACCATGACGGCACCGACCAGGACAAGACCCCAGCGCAGTCCCCGGCGGGCGGAGCTGGCTCCGAGGCCAAGGTCCGCCCAGCTGAGGCCGTCCCACCGGGCGATCAGCAGGAGAACGGCGGTCGTGGCGGCGCAGAGGGGGACGTACCAGTCGGCCGCGAGCCGATTGGCCCACACCTGCACGGCAGCGAGTACCGCGATGACCAGAGTGATCCGCATCGTCCTACCAGGATCGCCGAAACCAGTGGCGGTCCCCCGCGCAACGCGCCGGTCAGCGGTCAGGGTGCGAACTCCGGTCAGCCTGCCTTCGTCAGGACATCCTGAGCCGCACCACATCCCCCGCCCTGCCACCTGCAAGGACGTCGATGCGGACGCCGTCGGCGGGGTCCGTGAAGGTCTGGCCCGGGGCGTAGGCCGCCAGGTCGAGCCCGGTGCACCCGGTGGGTGGCGTCGAGGCCGGGTTGCCGTTGATGACCCGGACCGGTCCCTCACCGGTCGGGGTCGCGGAGTCGACCTTGTAGATGAGGACGCCGGCGGAGCACGCATTCCTGTCGTTGCCCTCGGCTCGGCGGGACTCCGCGACGTACGCAGTCGTCTCGCTGGTGCGCAGCACGGCGATCTTGGTGCCGTGCGGCCGTTCCACCGGGGTCAGTCGTACGGTGCGCTGTCCGGGAGCGGTCAGGCAGGCGACCTGGGTGTCACGGGTCCACCCGAGCTTCCAGGAGTGCCAGCCCAGGTACTGGGGAGCATGGCCGGCGATGTTGCCCATGACGTCCCAGCCGCCGACGTACTGATGAGTGGCGCCGGTGAAGGAGTACAGGTCCGGGAGGCCGAAGGTGTGGCCGGTTTCGTGAGCGACGACCTTGTGGCCCCAGCGCCAGAGGTCCTGTCCGAAGGTCACGGCCCACTTCACACGCGTGCCGTCGGCGATCACGCCGGACGATGCGGGGTCGTAGAGGTAGGTCGGGGAGAAGGAGATCGCGGACGCCGCCCTGGTGGGGACGACGTAGACCATGTCGTAACGGGAGAAGTCCGCGTACGGGTCGGCGGCCGCGATCGCGTCACGTACGTACTTTTCGTGGCTCTCGAAGGTGAGGCCGCGTTCGAAGCCGTACGAGTCCGAATCCGCCGGCATGCGGATCCAGCGGTGCAGTGAGGTGAGGGCGAGACGCGAGCGCCCGTAGCTGGCTTTGCGGATCCAGTCGGCGGCCGGGGCGAGTTGAGCGGCGTACGCGCCGGTGGAGTCGGTGGCCCGGGCGTCGGGGAAGTCCACGAACAGTGTCAGTACGCGCCGGGTTCCTGTGGAGGGCTGGAACTGGACCCGATCGGTGTCGTGGCCTTCGTCGGTCCACCCGGTCTTTCCGGGGAGCGCGCACGCGGCGGCGGGCGCGGCAGACCGGGGCGCGGGAGATGGGGTGGCTGCGTTCGCCGTGGCAGCGGCGGTCAGGCACGAGGCGAGGGCGAGAGCTACGGCGACGGAACGCGGGCAGGTCGGCAGGGCAGGCATGGGACTCCCGTCGGAGGCGAGCGATGTCTGAGAGGGGATGGAGGCGAAGAAACGGGGAACGAGTGGGCTACGCGCGGCCTGCGGCCAGGTCCATCAGGCGGGCCAGTACGCGGCCGCCGGAGGCGGTGACGCCGTCGTGCTCCCACTCGTTGGTGACCCAGGCACGGCTGGCACCGACTTCGCGCACCGTGCGCAGGGAGAGATCCGCATCGACGTACATGTCGTCGTGGTAGACGACCGCGGCCAGGGGGACCTGGTTGGCGGCCAGGCGGCGAGGGTCGTAGAGCGGGGGCCAGTCGGTGCGTCGGGCCAGGAGGTCCGCGGCGTCGGCGAAGGGGCGCAGGCCATTGATCTCCCGGAACATCCAGGGGTAGATCATCTCCCCGGTGAGCAGGAGAGGGTCCGCCTCCTCGGCGAACTCGGGGCAGTCGGCGAGTGCGCGGGAGGCCGCCCAGCCGGTCGGGCCGGCCCCTTGCCCGTACAGAGTCTCCTGCATGACGGCGAACAGCGGATTGTCGGTGAAGCCGGTCAGGGCCTCGGCCTGGTGGAGGAAGGTGTCCGTCAACTCGCCGTGCCCGTCCAGGGATTCGTCGAGCAGCCAGTGGATCCGTTCGAAGCCGTCACCCATGCCGAGGGCGAGTCCGAGGGTGCGCAGGCGGCGGGGTGTGAGGCGGTCCCCTCCCGGCAGCCGGATGTCGTCGGCCGCGAGGAGGTCGGCAATCTTGCGGAGTCGGGGGGCGTCGTCCGGGTAGCGGGCGTAGAAGCCGAGGACCCGCTCCCGCACCCGGGGGTACGTGCGGGCGTACACGTCGTCGGCGGTCGCGGTCAGACCGGGCAGTCCGCCGGTGACGTAGCAGGCCCGCAGGCCTTCTGGGGCCCGGGAGAGGTAGGTGAGGGTGATGAAGCCGCCGTAGCTCTGGCCGAGCGTCTCCCAGGGCGCGTCGCCGCACAGGCGGCGGCGTATCAGTTCCGCGTCGGCCACGATGGCGTCGGCGCGGAAGCAGGCGAGGTACGCGGCCAGCTGGGCCGGGGAGTCGAACCGGGAGGCCGTGCGAGCTGTGACCGGGGTGGAGCGGCCGGTGCCGCGCTGGTCGAGAAGCAGCACACGGTGGGTCTTCAGCGCCTGAGGCAGCCACGTCGGCGAACCCGCCGAAGGGCGCGGTGCCTTGCCGCCGGGGCCGCCCTGCAGATAGAGCAGCCACGGCAGTTGGTCACCGGTGCGGGCCGGGTCGACGACCTCGCGCGCGAACACCCGGATGGTCTGGCCGCCCACCGGCAGGGAGTGGTTCAGCGGGACGGTGAAGAAGTGATCGGTGGTGGCGTACGCCGGGTTCATAGGTCCCTTTCACAGCACGCTAGCGCCAGGTGACGTGTGACATTTCATTGAGTAGCGTGAATCAGCGACCCCGTTCCGAGGAGCTCTCATTCGGGCATAGCACCGCGTTAGGGCCCCGCGTTATGGGGCCACCCGTGCCGCTTCAGGCCGAGCGCTTCCCGGTACCTCGCGCCGCTCGCTTGGTTCCGGTGGTTCCGGCCTGTGAAGGGCCGCCGCTGCCGGCCCACAGAGAGCGGACATGACCCAGGTGCCTGGCCATGCACTTCTCAGCCCTCTTCGCGTCGCCCGCGAGCATCAGGTCGAGGAGTTCCAGATGCTCCTCGGCCGAGGGGATCAGCTCGCCGCGCTCGTCCAGGACGGTGAGCCCGTACAGTCGGGACCGCTTGCGCAGGTCGCCGACGGTCTCGACGAGGCGCTCGTTGCCGGAGAGCTCGAGGAGCGACAGATGGAACTGCCGGTCGGCCTCCAGGTAACCGATGAGGTCGTGGTCACGGGCGGCCCGGACGATCTCCTCGGCGACCGGGCGCAGCGCCTCCAGTTCCTCGCGCGTGGCGCTGCGGGTGACCCGGCCGACCGTGGGGATCTCGATCAGTGCGCGGATTTCCGTGTACTGATCGAGGTCGCGCTCGCTGACCTCGGTGACCCTGAACCCCTTGTTCCGGACGGGCTCGACCAGGCCCTCACGGGCCAGGTCGAGCATCGCCTCGCGCACGGGGGTGGCGGAGATGCCGAAGTCCTCGGCGAGCGTGGGAGCCGAATACACCATGCCCGGACGCAGCTCACCGGAGATAAGTGCTGCCCGCAGGGCGTTGCTCACCTGGTCGCGCAGCCGCTCCCGGGTGGCGTTGAGATCGGTGTGCTTCAGGTGCCCCATGGAGGTCATGATCCCTTCGGTCCGGTACGAATCCACCGTACAATGTCACGTTGCTTTCGCAGGTGACAGGGTGTAAGTCCGGCTGGAGGTGTAGAACTCCAGCGCCGCCCGGCCCTGTTCGCGCGGCCCGTGGCTGGATGCCTTGGCGCCTCCGAACGGCACGTGGAAGTCGACGCCGGTGGACGGTGCGTTGATCCTGATCATTCCGGTGTCGAGCTGGTCGAGTCCGCACAGGACCGTGTTCAGATCGGCGGTGTGGACCGAAGTGACCAGGCCGTACGGCACGGAGTTGGTGATCCGCACCGCGTGGGCCACGTCCTCGGCGGGCAGCAGCGCCGCTACGGGTCCGAAGACCTCTTCGCTCAGCAGGCGGTGTCCCGGGGGGACCTTCTCGACCAGGGTCGGGGCCGCGTACCAGCCGGGCCCGTCGGGCATGCTGCCGCCGGTCAGCACACTCAGGCCGTGCCAGGCGTCGCAGACCTGCTCGCGGGCGTGCTGGTTGATGAGCGGCCCGCTCACGGTCGCCGCATCGGACGGATCGCCGACCACAACGGCCCGCAGCGCCTCGGAGAGCGCCTCGCGCAGGGGATCCAGAGCCGCACCCACCGCGATGACACGGCTGGTCGCGGTGCACTTCTGGCCCGCGTACCCGGCGATCGCGGCGGCGATGTGAGCCGCGGCCTGCTCGATGTCGGCGTCGGGAAGGACGATCGCCGCGTTCAGACCGCCCATCTCGGCCTGCACCGGGACGCCCCGGGCCGTGGCGCCGCGTGCGACAGCCCGTCCCACGGCGGTCGACCCGGTGAAGGAGACCGCATCGGCGGAGGAGACGAGCGCGTTGCCCTCCGTCGCCCCGCCGGGCAGGACGGTGAACACCCCGGCCGGCAGGGCCCGCTGGACGATCTCGGCCAGGCGCCCGGCGCAGGCGGTGGCCTCAGGGGCGGGCTTGAGGACGACCGCGTTCCCGGCCGCGAGCGCCGGTGCGGCCTTCCAGCTCGGAATGGCGAAGGGAAAGTTCCAGGGCGTGATCAGTCCGGCCACGCCGTGCGGCCGTCGGCGGGTGAGCAGCAGGCCTGGGCCCGCAGCGGTCTCGTGGACCGCGCCGACGGGCTCGTACGGGGCCTGGGCGTAGTAGCGCCAGATCGCAGCCGTGCGCGCGACCTCGGCACGGGCTTCGGCGAGGGGCTTGCCCACCTCCCGGACGGCGAGCGCAGTCAGCTCGGTCGCCGCGGCGTCGATGGCATCGGCGACCGACCCGAGTGCGGCCGAGCGGGCGGCCGCACCGCCGAGCATCCACCCCGGCTGGGCGGCGCGCGCCCGTTCCACGGCGTCGACCGCTGCGAAGGCGCCGGGCGCCTGAACCTGGAGGAGTACGTCGGACGGGTCGGCCGGATTGCGTGAGGTGATGAGAGATTCGGTGGCGGTCACAGGAGGAAACCTCCGGGGAAGGGGTCGTCCGGGTCGAGGAAGTACTGGGCGGTGCCGGTGATCCAGGCGCGTCCGGTGACGGTCGGCACGACGGCGGGCACCGTGCCGACGGTTGTCTCCTCGGTCAGGCGGCCGGTGAAGCGGGTACCGATGAAGGACTCGTTGATGAAGTCGCGGCCGAGGGGCAGCTGCCCACGTGCGTGCAGCTGGGCCATCCGGGCCGACGTGCCCGTGCCGCACGGAGAGCGGTCGAACCAGCCGGGGTGGATGGCCATCGCGTGCCGTGAGTGGCGGGCGTCGGAGCCGGGAGCGGCCAGGTACACGTGTTTGACTCCGGCGATCTCGGGGAGCTCGGGGTGCACGGGCCGCTCGGGCGAGGCGTTGATCGCCTTCATGATGGCGAGCCCGGCGGCCAGCAGGTCGTCCTTGCGCGTGCGGTCGAACGGCAGCCCCAGCGCGTCGAGTTCGACGATGGCGTAGAAGTTCCCGCCGAACGCGAGGTCGTAGGTGACCGTGCCGTATCCGGGTACGGAGACCTTGCTGTCCAGAGCGGCACAGAAGGCCGGCACGTTGGTGAGCGTGACCGCTGTGGCCGCGCCGTCCGCCACTTGGACCTCGACGGTCACGAGTCCCGCCGGGGTGTCGAGCCGGACCGTGGTGACCGGTTCGGTCACCGGCACCATGCCCGTTTCGACCAGGACGGTGGCGACGCCGATCGTGCCGTGTCCGCACATCGGGAGCAGCCCGGAGACCTCGATGTAGAGGACTCCGAAGTCGGCGTCGGGGTGGGTGGGCGGCTGGAGGATGGCGCCGCTCATGGCGGCGTGGCCGCGCGGCTCGTACATCAGGAGCGTCCGGAGATGATCCATGTGTTCGATGAAGTGGAGCCGTCGCTCGGCCATGGTGGCACCGGGGATGGTGCCGACGCCACCGGTGATCACGCGCGTGGGCATGCCCTCGGTGTGTGAGTCGACTGCATGGAAGACATGGCGTGTACGCATGGGCTTCCCTTCGGTCAGCGGGCGAAGTGGTCAGTTGGGGCGGTGGGTCAGTGGGCGGAGTGGTCAGTGGGCGCGGTGGTCAGCGGTGGCCGTCGGCGACGGCCTTTTCGGTGGCGGCCCGCACTCCCGCCTCGGTCTCCCCGGTGAGCGGGAAGCGCGGGGGGCGGGTGGGTCCGCCGGGCCGGCCGACGATGTCCATGGACAGCTTGATGGACTGGACGAACTCCGTCTTGGAGTCCCAGCGCAGCAAGGAGTGCAGGGACGTGTAGAGCGAGAGGGCCGTGGCCAGGTCGCCGGCGACGGCGGCGTGGTACAGCGTGGAGCAGCTGGCGGGGAACGCGTTGGGGTATCCGGCGATCCAGCCGACGGCACCGGCGACGGCGAGCTCGAGCAGCACGTCGTCGGCGCCGATCAGCAGGTCCAGTTCCGGAGCGAGTTCGGCGATCTCGTACGCCCTGCGGACGTCACCGGTGAATTCCTTCACGGCGACGATGCTGCCGTCCTGGTGCAGCCGGGCCAGCATGCCGGGAGTGAGATCGACCTTGGTGTCGATGGGGTTGTTGTACGCGACGACCGGCACGCCGGCCCGGGCGACCTCGGCGTAGTGGGCGCGCACGGCCGGCTCGTCGGCCCGGTAGGCGTTCGGGGGCAGGAGAAGCACCGAGCCACAGCCTTCCTCGGCAGCCTGCTCCGCCCAGCGCCGGGCTTCGGCGCTGCCGTAGGCGGAGACGCCGGGCATGACCCGTGCGCCGCCCGCCACTTCGACCGCGGTGCGCACCACGCGGGCCCGCTCCTCGTCGGTGAGGGTCTGGTACTCGCCCAGCGAGCCGTTGGGCACAACGCCGTCGCAGCCGTTGGCGATGAGCCAGGCGACGTGTTCGGCGAAGGCGTCGTAGTCGACGGACAGGTCGTCCCGCAGGGGCAGGGCGGTGGCGACCATGATGCCCCGCCAGGGGCGGGTGCTGTTCCAGGTGGTGCCGGTCATTTCAGTGCAACCTCTCTATGGAATGTGACATTTCACAATGCGTGCGATGTCCACGAGGGACCTCGGTCAGACGTCATGCCGAGGCACGACAGGGTCGTCGAGCGCGGCGAGCGCCGCGAGGGGCACGGGGACGGCGAAGGGGCGGCGTTCGGGCGGAGGTTCGGCGTCCTCACCCCGGGCCGCGAGGCAGGCGACCGCCGGACCGCACATGCGCCCCTGGCACCAGCCCATACCCGCGCGGGTGAACAGTTTGACGGTGCGTGCGTCACGCGCTCCGAGGTCCTCGATCGCTTCACGGACACGCCCGGCGGTGACCTCCTCGCAACGGCACACCTCGGTGTCGTCCGCCAGCCAGCGCGACCACCCGGGGCCGGGCGCGTGAGCGGCGGCCATCGCGGCGGCGAAGGTACGCATCCGGTCCCTGCGGCGCTGGAGTTCCCCGACGCGGCCGCCATGGGCAGGGCGTCCCAGCACGCGGGCAGCGACGGCAATCCCCGCCAGCTCGCCTTCCGTGCGGGCCAACCCCGCCCCTCCCACTCCCCCGGTCTCGCCTGCCGCCCACAGGCCGCGCACCGAGGTCTCCTGAAGGCCGTCCAGGGCCAGGGCCCTGGTGCCGTCGGGCAGTGAGCGGGTGGCGCAGCCGAGCGCCGTGGCCAGTTCAATCTGGGGGACAAGACCGTGCCCGACGGCCAGCGCATCGCACACGATCCGGCGTCCCGCCCCTCGTACGGGACGCCAGTCACGGTCGAGACGTGTGACGGTGACGGCCTCCACCCGGTCGGTGCCGTGCACCTCGGTGACCGCGCTGCGCAGCCGCACCGGCACCCGGTGCCGAAGCAACGCGGCTCCGTGGACCAGCGCCTCGACCGCCTTGTGCGGATTGGTGACGAGTGCCCGGGGGTGCCGCGTGTACCGCAGATATCCGGACGCCTCGACGACGGCCGGCACCGTCGCACCGGCGGCTGCCAACGAGGAGGCGACCGCGAGCAGCAAGGGGCCGCTTCCTGCCACGACAATCCGCCGGCCGGGCAGCACCAGACCGGACTTGAGCATGGCCTGCGCTCCACCGGCGGCCACGACACCGGGCAGGGTCCAGCCGGGAAACGGCAGCTGGCGTTCGTACGCCCCGGTCGCGAGCAGCACCGCGCGGGCCCGCACGCGCACCGGCCGCTCTTCGCCTCCGTCGGCTCCGGTGACGGCGTGCACGGCCCACATGCCGGTGGCCTCATCGTCCTGCGTCACACTCCACACGTGGTGGCCGGGAAGATGACTGACATCGCTCTGCGCCAGCCGTCCGCGCAGGTCGGCGTAGGCGGACCAGTCATGGTGCAGGGCTTCGGGCCGCACGGCGCCCATGGCGGGCGCGGGATGCCGGTAGAACTGCCCGCCGGTGTGCGCGGAGGCGTCCAACAGAGCTACGGAGAGGCCGAGTTCACTGGCCGTGACGGCTCCGGCCAGTCCGGCGGATCCGGCTCCGAGGACCGCCAGGTCGTACGGCTCACTTTCCGAGGTGGTCATGGCCGTGTCCCTCCTGTGTGGTGATCACGTCGCCGGGACGCGCGGGCACCAGGCAAGCTCTGCGGTTGGGCTGTGCGTTGATGGTGGCCAGGCAGTCGAAGCACTGGCCGATGCCACAGAACACACCTCGCGGGCGGCCTTCACCGCGGGTGGTACGCCAGGCCAGGATCCCGGCTCCCCAGAGTGCGGCGGCTACCGACTGCCCGGGCCGGGCGGTGATGCGACGGCCGTCGAAGGTGATCTCGAACGGCGGATCGGGCTGCGCCCCGACCAGCTCGGCGGGTGTACGGGCCACTGCGGGCCTCCTTTCTCGACGGGCGCGGTTGAAGGGTCGAACGGGTTCAGGCATCGGCAAGAGGACTCGGCGCGGCCGGAGGGAACCGTTCGGGCCTGAAGGGGCTGATGTCGAGGGGCGGTTCACCATCGGCCAGACACCTGGCGACGATCAGCCCCGTCGCCGGTGCCAGTCCGATTCCCGCCCCCTCGTGGCCGCAGGCGTGCAGCAGGCCGGGGACGCGCGGGTCGGGGCCGATCGCGGGCAGGTGATCCGGGAGATACGGGCGGAAACCGGCGTACGTACGTATGGCCCGCACCTCGGCCAGCACCGGGAAGAGCGCCGTGGCCCCGGCCGCGAGGCGCCGCAACGCTTCCACCGACAGCGTCCGGTCGAATCCGACCCGCTCACGGCTGGCGCCGATCAGGACCGGTCCTGCCGGAGTGCCCTCGACCACCGCCGAGGTCTGCAGCGCGGCGGACCCGCTCGCCACGTCCGCCACATAGTCGGCCGCGTACACCTTGTGGCGCACGACGCGCGGCAGCGGCTCGGTGACGAGGACGAACCCCCTGCGGGGCCGCAGCGGAAGGTCCACACCCGCGAGGCGGGCGAACTCGCCGCCCCAGGTGCCGGCGGCGTTCACCACGTACGGAGCGTGGAGCTCCCCACTCGGTGTCCGCACTCCGCGCACCTCGCCACCGGCGCCGACAAGAAGTCCGGTGACTTCCTCCCCCAGCCTCAGACGCACCCGGTCGCCACAGGCGCGCAGCAGATGCGCGGCAGCGAGTGCCGGCATGACCTGGGCGTCCCCGGAGTAGTGGAAGCCGCCCGCCAGACCGGGGGCAAGGTGCGGCTCCAGGTCGTGGAGCCCGCCGCCGGAGATCTCTTCGGCTGTGACGCCTGCCTTCCGCTGCCGCGCAGCGAACTGCCTCAGTGCGGCCATCCCGGCCTCGTCCGAGGCGACGACCAGACCGCCTTTGGGTTCGTATTCGATATGCGACGGCAGCAACCCGGCCAGTTCGGTCCACAACCGCGTGGACAGCAGGGCGAGTTCCAGCTCGGGGCCCGGTTCCTTGTCGGAGACAAGGAGGTTGCCCTCACCGGCCCCCGTGGTGCCGCCGGCAACGGAACCGCGGTCGATCACGGTGACATGGAGACCGGCGCCGACGGCGTAGTAGGCGCAGGCCGCGCCGACCACACCGGCGCCGACGACGATGACGTCCGAGGAGTTTCTCGTGAGCACGGCAGTAATATTTCACATTGCACTGGCCCTGCCAAGACCGCAGCACCACCTCTTCGCCTCCACCACCCCTTCGGACACGGGTCGATAACGAGGCGCCCGACGCCTTGTCAGTGCAATTTCACATTACTATGTTACAGGTCACATTCCAGCCGCCCTCGGCTGTCCAACTGCTTCCGGAGTGACCACTCATGGACAAGCGCACCTGTACCGCTCTCGCCACAGCACTGGTGGCGGCCCTCACCCTCGGCACAGCCGGCTGCTCCGGCGGGCCGCAGGCGAGCGGCGCCCGCAACGGCAAGAACCCCGCAACGACCAACAACGGCAAGGTGGTTGGCGGGACGCCGAAGAAGGGCGGCACCCTCACCGTCCTCTCCAACCAGGACTTCACCCACCTCGACCCGGCCCGTAACTGGGTGATGGGCGACATGGACTTCGGAACCCGGCTGCTCTACCGCACCCTCGTCACGTACAAGGCCGAACCGGGCGCCAAGGGCGGGGAGTTGGCCCCCGACCTCGCCGATGACCTCGGCGTCTCCTCCAACGGAGCCAAGACGTGGACCTTCAGGCTCAAGAAGGGCCTGAAGTACGAGGACGGCTCGCCGATCACCGCCCAGGACATCAAGTACAACGTGGAGCGGTCCTTCTCCCCCGACCTCCCCGGCGGCCCCGACTACGCGGCCCGCTACCTCGCCGGTGCGCAGGGCTACCAGGGCCCGGCCCAGGGCAAGCACCTCGACTCCATCAAGACCCCCGACGATCACACCATCGTCTTCGAACTGCGCAAGCCCTTCGCGGAGTTCCCCTACGCGACAGTCCTGCCCACCTTCGCCCCGGTGCCGAAGGCGAAGGACAAAGGGCCTCAGTACGACAACCGCCCCTTCTCCTCGGGGCCGTACAAGATCGAGTCGTACGACCGGGACAAGCAGCTCGCGCTGGTCCGCAACACCCACTGGGACCCGGGAACCGACACCGTGCGCAAGGCGTATCCGGACAAGATCGTCGTGGTGATGGGGCTCAAGGCCAACCAGATCGACGACCGGCTCATCGCCGGCCAGGGCCAGGACGCCTCCGCTGTGCCCTGGGGCAAGCTGCGCCCCGAGAGCACCCCCAAGGTGCTGACCAAGGACGACGTCAGAAAGCGGCTGCTCGCCGAGTCCACCAACTGCACCGAGATGGTGCAGATGCACACCGGCCGTGCGCCGTACAACAACGTCAAGGTGCGTCAAGCCGTGCAGTACGCCCTGGACCGCGAGGGCGTCCTGACCGCCTCCGGCGGGCCCGCTCTCAACGACATGGCCACCGCCTACATGCCGGGCCCGCTCTTCGGCGGCAATCAGCCAGACACCCTGAAGATCCCCGCAACCGGTGACGTGGAGAAGGCGAAGCAGCTGCTGAAGGAGGCGGGCAAGCCGGACGGCTTCTCCACCAGCATCACCGTCTCCAACGGCGACAAGGGGGTCGGCGAGGCGATCCAGCAGTCCCTCGGCCGGGCCGGGATCAAGGTCACCATCGAGACGGTGGACCCGTCCGCCTTCTACGACACCATCGGCGACACCAAGAACCGCACCGACCTGGTCTACACCGGCTGGTGCCCCGACTACCCCTCCGGATCCACCTTCCTGCCCTTCGTCTTCGACGGCCGCTACATCAAGGAGAAGGGCAACTCCGGCAATCACTCGCTCTTCCGCGACAAGGCGACCATGAAGCGGATGGACGAGATCGCCGCCATGACCGATGCGGAGCAGGCGGGCAAGGCATGGCGCGAGCTGGACGGACAGATCCTCGCCAAGGCCCCCGCGGCGCCCGCCGTCATCGAGCGCATGCCCCTCCTGCTCGGTACCAACGTCGCGGGCGCGTTCGGCCACACATCCTTCGGCGGCCAGATCGACTACGCCACGGTCGGCCTCAAGAACCCCTCCAAGAGCAGCAACTGAAGGTACGTCACCTCATGGCTTCCACCGTCTCCGTTCCGGTGGGCAGCAGCCCCTGGCAGCTCGCCCGCGCGGAACTGCGCCGTCGCCCCTCTGTGAAAGTCTCCCTCGTCGTGGTCGCGCTCTTCGCGGTCATGGCAGTGGCCGCGCCCCTGCTCAGCGCGCTGGGTGGCTGGTCCCCCGAGGAGTTCGACAAGTCCGCCGTCGACCCCTATCTGGGCGGACAGCCCATCGGTCCGCTCGGTGGCGTCTCGGCCGAGCACTGGTTCGGCGTCGAACCCGTCACGGGACGGGACCTGTTCGCCCGCGTCGTGCACGGCGCCCGGATCTCCCTGCTCATCGCCTTCGCCGCCACCGCGATCGTCGTCATTGCGGGGACGGTGGCCGGGATCGCGGCCGGCTACTTCGGCGGCCGCACCGACGCCGTGCTCTCCCGCCTGATGGACCTCACCATGTCCTTCCCGTCCCTCATCTTCATGATCGCGATGATGTCCGTGGCCAGGGACGTCAACCGGGTCGTCCTGATGACCGCCGTGATCGGCCTGTTCGGCTGGCCGGGCATCGCCCGCATCGTGCGCGGCCAAACACTCTCGCTGAGGCATCGCGAATACGTGGACGCAGCACGCGTCGCCGGCTCGGGGCCCTGGCGGATCATCGGCCGGTCCATCCTCCCGGGCGTCGCCGGGCCCGTCATCGCGTACACCACTCTGATCGTCCCGGGCATGATCGCCACCGAGGCAGCCCTGAGCTACCTGGGCGTCGGCGTCCGTCCGCCCACCCCCTCGTGGGGGCAGATGATCGCCGAAAGCGTCGCCTTCTACGACACCGATCCGATGTACCTCGTCATCCCGAGCCTCTGTCTGTTCCTGACCGTGCTCGCGTTCACACTGCTCGGCGACGCGCTGCGCGACGTCCTCGACCCGAGAGGAAGCCGCACGTGATCGTCTACCTCGGCCGCCGGATGCTCGGCGTCATCGGCGTCCTGATCGCCATCGCGGCCGTCACCTTCACCATCTTCTACGTCCTGCCCTCGGACCCGGCCGCCGCGGCCTGCGGCAAGTCGTGCAGCGCCGAGCGCCTGGAGGCGATCCGCGCCCACATGGGGCTGGACCAGCCGCTGTGGCGACAGTTCGCGGACTTCGTCACGGGTATCTTCACCGGCCGCACCATGGGCAGCGGCCAGTACGCGCTGCACTGCGACTTCCCGTGCCTGGGCTACTCGTACGAGAACAGCCAAGGCGTGTGGGACCTGCTGATGGACCGGCTCCCGGTCTCCGCCTCACTCGCCCTGGGCGCCGCGGTGATCTGGCTGTTCCTCGGCCTGACCGCAGGAGTCACCGCCGCCCTGCGCAAGGACACCCTCACCGACCGGGCCCTGATGGTCGGCGCGGTCGCCGCCGCCTCCCTGCCCGTCTACTTCACCTCGGTGATGCTCATCTACGCGCTGATCCGGACCGCCGGCCTCCTCCCCTACCCGCAGTACGTGGAGTTCACCTCCGACCCCCTCCACTGGGCCTCGAACCTGCTGCTGCCCTGGCTGGCTCTGGCCATCCTGTACGCGGCCATGTACGCGCGCCAGAGCCGCAACTCGATGATCGAGACCATGGCGGAGCCGTACATCCGCACCGCCCGCGCCAAGGGTCTGCCGCGCCGGACGGTCGTGGTCAAGCACGGGCTGCGGGCCGGTATGACACCCATCCTCACCCTCTTCGGAATGGACCTGGGCGGACTGCTCGCGGGCGCGGTGATCACCGAGTCCATCTTCGGGATCCCCGGCATCGGGCGGCTCTTCTACGGAGCCCTCTCCACCGGCGATCAGCCGGTCATCCTCGGCGTCACACTGCTCGCCGCCACCTTCATCGTCGTCGCCAATCTGGCCGTCGACCTGCTGTACGCCGTCGTCGACCCCCGAGTGAGGTACTGATGAGCGCTCCCGAACCCGTGCTCTCGGTACGGGATCTGACGGTCACCTTCCCCACTCCGCACGGTCCCGTGCGGGCCGTGGACGGTCTCGGCTTCGAGGTGCGGCACGGAGAGACCCTCGGCATCGTCGGCGAGTCCGGTTCCGGCAAGTCCGTCACCTCCCTGGCAGTGATGGGCCTGCACACCGGCGCCTCGGTCTCCGGCTCCATCACGCTGGGCGGCCGGGAGCTGACGGGTCTGCCGGAGCGCGAGCTGAACCGGTTGCGCGGCCGGAGGATGGCGATGATCTTCCAGGATCCGCTCTCCAGCCTCCATCCGTACTACACCGTGGGCGAACAGATAGCCGAGCACCACCGCGTGCACTTCGGCAGCGGCAGACGGGCCGCCCGTGAGCGGGCCGTGGAAGCGCTGGCCGAGGTCGGCATCCCCGAGCCGAGACGCCGGGCGCGGGAGTACCCGCACCAGTTCTCCGGCGGCATGCGTCAGCGCGTGATGATCGCGATGGCTCTGTCCTGCGAACCCGAGCTGCTGATCGCGGACGAGCCGACCACAGCTCTGGACGTCACCGTCCAGGCGCAGATCCTGGAGCTCATCGCACGGATCCAGCAGGAGCGGGGGCTGGCCGTCATTATGATCACGCACGATCTGGGCGTGGTCGCCCGCGTTGCCCATGAGGTGCTGGTCATGTACGGGGGCAGGGCTGTCGAAAGTGCCGACGTGGACGCCCTGTTCACGGCACCGGCCCACCCCTACACCCGCGGCCTGCTCGACTCCCTTCCCCGCCTTGACGACAGCGACGACGAACCGCTGAGGGCGATCCCCGGCACCCCGCCGTCCCTGCTCACCCCGGCTCCCGGCTGCGCGTTCGCGCCCCGCTGCCCCAGGCCGGCCCGCGCCTCCACCCAGGAGCGCTCACGCTGCGAGACGGAACTCCCTCTGCTCGACGGCCCGGCCGGACATCCGGCCGCCTGCCACTTCCCCGCGTACGAAGGCATGGCCTCATGACGTCGATCGAACCCCTGCTGGCTGTACGGAACCTGACGATGACATTCCCCGGACGGCGGCGATCCGCCCCGGTCCGGGCCGTCGACGGCATCACCTTCGACGTGGCGGCGGGCGAGACTCTGGGACTGGTCGGAGAGTCCGGCTGCGGCAAGTCCACCACCGGCCGCGCGATCGTCCGGCTCCTGGAACCCACCGCCGGCTCCGTCACCTACGACGGACGCGACATCAGCCACCTGTCACAGCGGGAGCTGAAGCCGCTCCGCAAGGACCTGCAGATGGTCTTCCAGGACCCGCACTCCTCCCTCAACCCCCGCCAGACGCTGGCCCGGATCATCTCCGACCCGCTGCTCGTACAGGGCAGTTCGGCGGCGGACGCACGCACGCGCTCCGCCGAGCTGATGGAGCTGGTGGGGCTCATCCCCGAACACATCGACCGCTACCCCCACGAGTTCTCCGGCGGTCAGGCCCAGCGCATCGGCATCGCCCGCGCTCTGGCCACCGGCCCCCGGCTGGTCGTCGCCGACGAGCCGGTCTCCGCCCTCGACGTGTCCGTCCAGGCCCAGATCGTCAACCTGATGGAGCGGCTCCAGAACGAACTCGGCCTGGCCTACCTCTTCATCGCCCACGACCTGTCGGTCGTCAAGCGGGTGTGCGACCGGGTCGCCGTGATGTACCTGGGCCGTATCGTCGAGATCGGCGCGAAGGAACACGTCTACGCCGCTCCGGCCCACCCGTACACACGCGCGCTGCTGTCCGCCGTGCCCCTGCCCGACCCGGCCGCGGAACGGGCCCGCGAGCGGATCACCCTGCTCGGCGACCCGCCCAGCCCGGCCACTCCACCGCCCGGCTGTACCTTCCATCCGCGCTGCCCCAAGGCACAGGTGATCTGCCGCACCGAGGCACCTTCACTGCGTGACGCGGCGCCGGGCGCGGTGCGGCAGGTTGCGTGCCACTTCCCCGAAGCGGCCTGACCGCGAGAGTGCCCCGGCTGCCGTGCGGCAGCCGGGGCACAACCGTCCAGCGAGGTCTTCCGTGCCGTGATACCGGCCTGACCTGCAGGTGAAACTGCCTTCACTCGGCTGCAGCACGCTTCGGGCGCGGTGCCCTCGCCCCACCCTTCCCATAGGGCAGGGTCGAAGCGGCGCAGACGACGACTGGAGGAAATCGTGACCCGAACAGCACGGCATCGGGGCCTCGCACTGGCTGTCACGACACTACTCGTGACCGCGACGGCGACCGGGTGCGGCAACGACGGCGGGGACGGCCAGACGCCCCCCGCCTCCGCACCCACTCCGACGGCGTCGAAAACGCCGGCCGTGAACCCCGCCGACTTCGTGACGACCATCGACAATCCGTACATGCCGCTCGTCCCCGGCACGAAGTTCCGCTACGAGGGCACCACCGAGGACGGCACGGAGACGGTCGCGGTCGAGGTGACCCGCCGGACGAAGAAGATCCAGGGCGTCACTGCGGTCGTCGTACGGGACACCGTCAGCGAGGACGGCCAAGTCGTCGAGGACACCTTCGACTGGTTCGCCCAGGACCGCGAAGGCAACGTCTGGTACTTCGGCGAGGACTCGAAGGAGATCGAGGACGGCAAGGTCGTCAGCACCGAAGGATCTTGGGAAGCGGGCAAGGACGGCGCCGAGCCGGGGATCGTGATGAAGGCGAAGCCGAAGGTCGGCGACAAGTACCGCCAGGAGTACTACAAGGGCGTCGCCGAGGACAGGGGCGAGGTCTTGAGCACGACCGAGAAGGTCAAGGTGCCGTACGGCTCGTACGACAACGTCCTCAAGACCAAGGACGACACCCCGCTCGAACCCGATGTGGTCGAGCACAAGTACTACGCCAAGGACGTCGGCCTTATCCGCGAAATCCAGGTGGAGGGAGGCGAGGACCAGCTCGAACTCATCAGCGTCGACAAGCCCTGACGGAGCGCGTGCGGCTCGCGAGCTGAGCCGATCGACCACCTGGTCAAGCACGGCTTTCGCGGACCGCTCCGGAAGCGCGATCGCGGGAACTTCTCCATGGCCACGTCAAGGCGCTCACTCTGCGAGCTCACGCTCGGCTCAATCGTTCGAGGGAAAGGCAGATCATGGCGGCCGCCATCACCGAAGACTGCATCAACTGTGGAGCATGCGAACCCGAGTGCCCGTCGGAGGCCATCTCCTTCACTGACGGCGACGAATTCTATGTGATCAAATCTGACGCATGCTTCGAGTGCGTCGGCTATTACGACGCCTACGCTTGCCAAGCCGTGTGCCCGGTGGAGTGCTGCGTACCGAACGAGAACAAGCGCGAAACCGAGAAGCAACTCATCGACAAAGCGCTCAAGCTGTTTCCCGATGACGAAGACCTGGGCCAGAAGGCCGCGGCGAACGACTACCCTTCCCGGTTCCGCACGTGACAGATCCCGGTCGCCCGCGCCTGGCCAACTACCCGATGACCGCACCGCCATAGGCCAACGAGATCAGCCCAATGACGGCATGGAGCCCTGTCGGCGATACCGCTCAGGGGCAGAACTCGTAGGAGTACAGGCCACGTTCACCCACGGCCACCAGCCCGCGCCCGTCCGGCATCCAGGCGCATGAGGTCAGCGGCGTCTCGGCGCGAACGGCGGCGACCGTGTGGCCGGCGATACGGTCCCACACCCGCAGCATGGACCCGGCGGTGGCGATCCAGGCCCCGTCCGGGGAGATCGCTGGCGAGCCGACCGATCCGTCGGGATCGGTGAAAGAGGCGATGAGCGCTCCCGTCAGGGGATTCCACAGGCTCACCACTCCGTCCGCACCGGCCGTGGCGAGCCACCTGCCGTCCGGCGCGATGGCCACGCCGGTCAGCTTCTCCCCGCAGTGGAGTTCGTGGGTGCACCGACCGGACGCGACGTCGAACACCTTCAACGTGCCCTCGTCTCTTCTCTCCCCGGGCAGCCACACGTGTTCCACCGTGGCCAGCCACGAGCCGTCAGGGGCGATGGCCACGGCGTGCGCGCGGCGGTTGCCGCCGGACAGGGATGCCGTACGGGTACCCGTTGCCCGGTCCCAGAGCTGGACCGCACCGTTGCCGTCCGCGATGGCGAGCCAGGTCCCGTTGGGCGCGATCGCCATCGCTTCTCCCGCGACGTCCAGGCGGGCCGTCCGGGTTCCGGTCTCCCGGTCCCAGAGCTCCACCTGTCTCGACGGTCTGTACGCATTGGCGTACCAGCTGCCGTCCGGCGCTACCGCTACAACTCCCACCTCGTCTCTCGGACGAGCCCTCAGAACCCAGGTCCAGCTTCCCGCTTCCGGGTTCCAGAACAGCACCCGGCCGTCGCGGTGCACGGTGACCAGCCACCTCCCGTCCCCGACAACATCGACCCTGTCCATCTGTCCGGTACGGCTCATGTCCCGGGCCTGTCCGGGGATGTCGGAATTCCAGATCCGTACCGTCCTGTCGACACCGGCGCTGGCCAGCCACCTCCCGTCCGAGGCGATCGCCACGGCATTGACCGGTCCCGTGTGGCCGACGTAGACGGCGCGGGCGCGGCGTTCTTCGGACTCCAGGTCCCACAGCCTGACGGTCCCGTCCTCCCCGCCAGAGGCCAGCCACGTCCCGTCCGGGGAGACCGCCACCGCCGTGACCGGCCCGTTGTGCCCGGCTAGGAGGGCGGTGCCGGTCAGTGTTCGTTCGTCCCAGAACTGCAGCGTGCATCAGGCGCAGCAGCAGCGCCCAGCGGCCGGTGGCCCGCAGCAGCCCCCGTACCAGCTCCTCCGGCAGTCGAGGCAGCTCCCAGGTGAGGACGGTACGAGCCTGAGCAGGCGTCATCTCGTCCACCCGCACTCGTTCCGTGCCCGGCGGCAGTACGGCGGGAACCCGGGTGGTGACCAGCCGCACGCATCGCTCCCCGCCCCGCAGGAACGGCCTCACCTGCTCGTCCTCCCATACGTCGTCCAGGACGAGCAGAGTCCGCTGCCGCTGGTCGAGCAGCCGCCCGAGGTGGTCACCGGCGAGGTCGGGATCGTCGAAAGTGGTCGCATCCCCTGTGATGAACCGGGTGACCTCCGCGACCTTCGCCGCCACCGCCGCCCGGCCCCGCACGTCCCGCCCGATCGTGACCGTATAGACCCGGCCGCGAAAATGCCTGCGCACACGAAGACTCGCGGCCACCACCGCGGCCAGAGTCGTCTTCCCGAAACCGCCCGCGCCTTCCAGCGAGGTTGTGATCGCGACCGCCCTGCGCCCGCGCCGCGTGCGACACACGGCCGCGATCGCCCGGCTGCCCTCCGTACGGCCGACCACCCACTCCGGCACGGGCTGTACGGGCGGCGGGGGCGGGTCCGCGGCCCCGGCGGCGGGCCGTTCCTGCCGCCAGGCCATGACCACCGCTGTCAGTACAGCGGCCATTGCGAGCCCGGCGACCCAGTACCAGGGATGCTGCCGAATCCCGTCGAGCGCACCCGGCCAACGGTCGTCGGACGTGGCCGCGTTGGCCGCCAGAGATGCCAGTACGGCTACTACCGCCGCGCCCCCGGCGAGTGATACGCCCTTCACAGATCCACGCATACGGCCACCCCCGGCCCGACAATAGCCGCACCGATTCTTCAAGCCTGATCGGGGCAATGCCCAGCCGGCATCAAGTGTGGGGTTGGCTCCACGGCCGGGGGATCAGGACCCACTGCAAGGCATGTTCACACGACTGTGACGGGTGCGATCAGCCTGTCGGTGGACTCTGCCGGGACCGGGGTGGCCTGAGTAGTGATCAGATCGCCCGCTTCCAGAATTCCGGATCCGGAAAGGTCGACGTGAACGCGGAGTCCGTAGACAGCGGTTGGGTCGAGATCGGGCACCTGCACGCGGAAGGGGACACGGCCGCCCGGAGCCAGCTGGATGTCTGCTTGGACCTGCTCCCCGACCACAGTGGAGGGTGCGTCGGCGGAGGAGACGTCGCGAACCTCCACAAGCACGCGGGCAGCCGGGCCTGCCGGCGCGTTGGGAGGCAGAGACACGAAGCCCGTGACGGAGCGCGTCATCCCGCCCTCGCCGCCGGGGACCGTACTGCTGTCGCCCGCCCTGGCTCCCGGCCGTCAAGCCGTGACAGGAGCGCAGCGATCTCCGCGGTGATCGGCAGTCCGGTCCGCTCCTCCACGAACAGCCATTGTCCGGCGGGGTTCACCTCGAAGAACACATGCTGCCCGTCCGGGCGCCGACGAAGGTCGACGGCACCGTACACGAGGCCGAGGCTGCGCATGAAGCGGAGGATCCGGTCAGTGAGGGCCGAGGGGAGAGACACCGGCCGTAGCCCGGCTTCGTGGAGCACCATCCGCATGTCCACGGGGTAGCTGGTCGCCGAGGCATCGATCTCGGCGGCGAAGAGACGGTCGCCCACCACGGTCACACGGAGGTCGGCCCCCGGCACGAACTCCTGGAAGATCACCGGGGCGTAGCGTACGGCGTCCAGGGTGGCCAGGTCCTCCGTGCGGACGAGCCGGGTCTCCCGCCAGGCGTCGGCGGAGGCGATGAAGGCCTTGAAGACGGTGCGGCCGACGCCCACCTCCTCAATAAACCGGCGTGCCTTCTCCGGCTGGTTGGTGACCAGGGTGCGTGGCAGGGTGAGCCCCATGCGACGCGCCACTTCCCATTGGTACGGCTTGTGGTGGGCGATCCCGTCCAGCGCCGGCGGATTGATCCAGGTGCAGTTGAGCGAGTGGAAGAGGCCGTGCAGCGCCTGGCCGGTTTCGCTGATCGCGAAGTTCTGGTCCCGGGCGGTGCCCAGCGCCCGGTCGACGGTGAAGGGGCGCACGCGCCGCCACCATGCGGCGCGGCACCGGTCGAGTCTGGCGTGGGCCGTCGGCGTCGTGAGCGTGTGGGCCGGTCCTCCGGCCGCAGCGTAATCGAGTGTGATCTCGCCGCGGGCGGGGAAGTCGGCCAGATCGACGTGGACCACCTCGTGGCCGTCCGCCTCCAGTCGGCGTACGACCGCGAGGGTGTGGTCCTCGTCGTACGAGACAACCAGGATCATCGCGGTTGCCCGGCGCCACCGGGGAGAGCGGAACCGATCTGGGTCAGAAGGCTGTTGTGGCTCGCCACGACCGCGGACAGCCCCTGCTGCAGTGTGCCGATCATCTGGCTCAGCTGGCGCACCTGCTCGGCCAGCCCGTCGGACGGGCCGGCCATGGCCGGCGACTGGTGCGGCGTGGCCAGCACGAACGGGCTGACGGTCGGCTGGCTCTGAAGGTCCAGACCGGGGAGCTTGGCGGGCACGTCGTGGATCGGATCCTTGGCGAGTTCCTTGAGGGTGAAGACAGGCTCGTGGATCGGATCCTTGGGGATTTCCTTGAGCGTGGGAGATGTCACCGGGTACATCATGTGCACGCCGTCGATGTCACCCTGGGACAGTTCTGTGCGCTGGCCCATCACGACACCGGGGGGCAGTGGGTTCCGCGGGATGATGGTCGGCCGGGTGGTGTCGATCGCGAACGCCCCGGGCGGGTAGTGCATGATCGATCCGTAGTCGTACGGTCCCAGGTCGTCGCCGTCCGCGATGTGCTGCAGGAAGTTGTGCTGCATGTCCGGGTCGACGTTCGTGAACACGATCGCGACGAAGCGATCACGGTCTTCTCGGCTCTGCTCGTGCCACAGGCCCACCGTGTGGCCGATCTCGTGGATGGTGTTGCCGGTGGTGCAGTTGGGCCCAAGTGTGATGGTCTGCCTGCCGCCCCGTCGGCCGATGTTCGAAGAGCACCCGTCGCCCGGAACGAATCGCACAAAATCGGGGAACTGCGCCGCGTTGGCAGATGTCCGCTCCGCGAACCGGATGCGGGTACGGGATTCCCAATGAGCGATCGCGTCCCTGACGCGCTGCTGGTTGGGAAGGGCGGGGTCGATCTCGAACGGCACGGTCGCATTCGGCCAGCGCCGCTGCTGCCCGGCCTCGACGGCCGGGATCCCGATCGACTCGAGCACCGGCCCCTGGGCTGCCAGCTCTTCCATCTCCTGCACAGTGCCGAGGACGATGTCGCCCTCGAACATCGCCATGCCGTCCACCTCGGCGTACTGGAGGCCCTTGGCGCGGAAGGTCGCGCCGTCCACCAGCGCAGTCCCCACGACCGGTCCCGACCGGTATTCGCCGCTGCCGTTCGCCTTGCGCGAGGATGTCGCCTTGCGGGCGGTGGCTTGCTTCCGGGCGGGGGTCGTCTTCTTCGCCGCGGAGCTCTTCCGGGCGGCGGTTTTCTTGGTTCGGCGGGTGGGATCCGACGGGCTGGCGTTCATGCTTCACCTCAGTGCAGGGTGGGGACCGGTGACTGCGTCAGCACCATCCGTTCCACACCCGGCCCGTCGTCTAAGGCCTGTCTGATAATTGA